>NZ_JADKSI010000001.1:0-171880 GCF_015350715.1 Plantibacter sp. VKM Ac-2876
CGGGTCTGGCGCGTGAGCGCGGGCCTCCGGAGGGGCGCGCTCACGCGCCAGACCCGCGGTGACGTCAGCGCACCGCGCTGGCGCAAGGGCAGGGGTCAGCGGGAGGCGGTGGGGAAACGACGGTCGTCGGGGTGGGGCGGACGCATCTCGTTGCGGATGAGCTCGAAGTCGTGACGACTGAGCTCGAGGAACCCCCGGCGGAGCTGGACACCCCAGTTCCGGGTGAAGCTCGTGAAGTCGAGGAGCGCGAGCATCGGACGGATGGGCGCCTCGACCGCGTCCGGGTACCAGTCGACACTCCGCCGCCAGGGCCGCCAATCGGCACCGTCCGGTCGCGGCACGGCCGCCTGGTAGACGGTGTCGTCGGAGACCCGCCCGATCGCGGTGAACGCCTTGAGCGGCTCGCCGTCCGGAGTGCTGACCCGCGGCGAGTAGTACACGAACCCGTCGGACTCGCGCATCTGGTCGAGACCGCCGCGCTGCCCGTGGTTGATCTGCACGAAGCCGTGACGGACGCCGAGGACGACGTGATCCCGCTGGATCACGCCCAGCCAGTACCGGATCGCCATAGGCACAGTCTTCCCTACCGGCGCACCCCCTGCAGCCGCCGAGCCGCACATGCGACACTGAGGCATGCGCGTGATGCTGAAACTCGTCCTGGACTGTGATGTCGACGTCGCCTGGCGGGCACTCCGCTCCCCGGCCGTCCTGCGGGAGCTCTACAGCCCCGTCATGGGACTCGAGGCGCTCGACGCCGACGGGTTCCCCACCATCTGGGAGCCGGGAGCGCACCGCGTCCGTGTGAAGGCCGCCGGTGCGATCCCGGTCGGCGACCAGATCATCGACCTCGAGTTCATCGAGCGCCGCGACGGCACCCGCATCCTCCACGACCAGGGCGACCCGGTCAGCGGGCCGCTCAGCAAGCTCGCCGGCTGGGACCACCAGATGGCGGTCGCCCGCGACAAGCACGACCCGACGAAGACCCTGTACCGCGACCGACTCGTGATCACCGGCGCGATCGCCCCGCTCTACTGGTACCCGCTGTGGGCGACGTGGCAGTGGCGCGGTGCCCGCATCAAGGCCCTCGCGCCGAGCTGGGCCTACGACCCGCCGCTCCCCGGCGACGAGGAGGACGACGAGGTCGGCGCGACGGTCGAGGGCGCCATCTGACGCTGCACCCGCCGGCGGCCGGCCAGCCGTTCGTCAGCGCTGAGCCGCCTCGCCCCAGTGCGTCGACTCGCCCGCGGGCGCGACCGTGCGCGGGACACCGGTGGCCGACGATCGCAGCACCTCCGGAAGGAACCGGTCCGGCATGTTCTGGAACGCGACCGGCCGCAGGAAACGGATGATCGCGGCCGTCCCCACCGAGGTGCTCGAGTCGTTCGTCGTCGCCGGCCATGGTCCGCCGTGCTGCATGGCCGGCGTGACGGCGACGCCGGTGGGCCAACCGCCGAACAGCACCCGGCCGGCGTGCGCCGAGAGCTGCTGGACGAGCTCCACGAGGTCGTCGCTCGTCTCGTCGGCACCGGCGTGCAGGGTAGCCGTCAGGTTGCCCTCGCAGAACTCCGGCACGAGCGGTGCGAACGCCGCACCGGCCGGGACCTCGACGAGGATCGACAACGGACCGAAGGCCTCGTCGAGCAGGGCGTCCCGACCGGCCCGCAGCGCGTCGAGTGAGACCGCGACGATCGTGGGGGTCGCCCAGCCGTCGCCGTCCTCGTCGACCCGCAGCGAACCCTCGGCGATGACCCGCACACCGTCGGTGCCGAGGATCGTGTCGCGCCTCGCCTGGTACCCGGCCGTGATGCGGTCGTTCAGGAGTCGGTGCTCGGGAACCGCCGCAGCGGCCTCACGGATCGACTCGTCGAGCCCCGCGCCGTCCGGCAGGTAGACGAAGCCGGGCTTCGTGCACAGCTGACCCGCCGAGCCCGCGACACTCGTGACGAATCCCGTCGCGATGGCCGTTGCGGACTCGTCGAGGGCGGTCTGCGTCACGAACACGGGGTTGACGCTGCCGAGCTCGCCGAAGAACGGGATCGGGACGGGGCGCGCCGTCGCGAGGTCCGCGAGGATCCGGCCGGCCCGCAGGGAGCCCGTGAAGGAGCCGGCCCGGACGCGCTCGTCCTGCAGGGCGACCACGCCGGCCTCCTGGCCGATGATCGTCTGGAAGACGCCGTCAGGAGCCCCGGACGCCCGGAGCGCGGCCTCGACGACGGCCGCCGTCGCGAGCGAGAGCCGCGGGTGGCCGTCGTGCACCTTGAGGATCACCGGGCATCCGGCCGCGAGGATCGACGCGGTGTCACCACCGGCGACGGAGAAGGCGAACGGGAAGTTGCTCGCCGCGAAGTTCAGGACCGGGCCGAGCGGCACGAGGACGCGGCGGAGTTCCGGGCGCGCGCCGAGCGCGAAGTCCGGGTCGGCCTCGTCGATCCGGACGTCGAGGTAGGAGCCGTCGACGATCGTCTCCGCGAAGAGCCGCAGCTGCACGGCGGTGCGGAGGAGCTCGCCGCGGAGCCGGGCCTCGGCGAGACCCGTCTCCTGCATGCCGACGGGGACGAGCTCGTCCGCGTGGGCCTGCAGGGCGTCGGCGACGGCGACGAGCGCTCGCGCACGGGCGTCCGCCGGCGTCGCGGCCCACGCGGGTGCCGCCGCGGCGGCTCCCCGGAGGACCTCCTCGAGCTGCTCGGGGGTGGTCTCAGCGATGGTGGCGTCGGGGGCTGGCGTGGTCGTCATGTGATCCTCCGGGATCGTGGTGTGGTTCAGAACTGGAAGCCGGTCGGGAACGGATCGGCGGGGTCGAGGAGGTAGGAGCCGATACCGGTGACCCAGGCCCGACCGGAGATGGTCGGGATGACGGCCGGCCGGCCCGCCACCGTCGTCTCGGCGATCAGTCGGCCGGTGAACCGGCTGCCGATGAAGGACTCGTTGACGAAGTCCTGGTCGAGCGGCAGCTCACCGCGGGCCCAGAGCTCGGCCATGCGCGCCGAGGTGCCGGTGCCACAGGGCGAGCGGTCGAACCACCCCGGGAAGATGGCCATCGCATGCCGGGACAGCGCGGCGTCGGATCCCGGCGCGATGAACTCGACGTGGTGGCAGTGGTCGAGCCCGGCGATCTCGGGGTGCACGGGCGGCGCCTGCTCGTTGATCGCCGCCATGATCCGCAGGCCCGCGTCGAGGATGTCCTGCTGACGATCGCGGTCGAAGGGCAGGCCCACGTCGTCGAGGTCGACCATCGCGTAGAAGTTGCCGCCGAACGCGAGGCTGTACGGCACGGTGCCGAGGCCCGGCACCTCGATCGTGGCGTCGAGGCGGTCGACGTAGCTCGGGACGTTCTCGATCGTCACGCGGTCGGCGTGCCTGTCGCTGACGTCGACCCGCGCGATCACGAGTCCGGCGGGGGTGTCGAGCCGGATCGTCGTGACCGGCTCGACGACCTCCACCATGCCGGTCTCCACGAGGACCGTCGCGACCCCGATGGTGCCGTGCCCGCACATCGGCAGGCAGCCGGACACCTCGATGTACACGACGCCCCAGTCGCAGTCCGCACGCGTGGACGGCTGCAGGATCGCCCCGCTCATCGCCGCGTGACCGCGCGGCTCGTTCATGAGGAAGAGCCGCAGGTCGTCGAGGTGCTCCATGAAGTGGAGGCGCTTCTCGTTCATGGTCGCGCCGGGGATCACGCCGACCCCGCCGGTGACGACGCGGGTCGGCATGCCCTCGGTGTGCGAGTCGACCGCACTGATCATGCGGGAGGACTTCATGGTGTGCCTCTCAGGACGGGTGGTCGGGGTCGGGGTGTCGCGTCGGCCGCCAGGCTCAGCGTGCCGCGAGGTAGTCGAGCGCGCGACGCGTCTGCGCCGTGACCTGCTCCGTCTGGAGGGCGTTCAGCGGACCGCGCGGCGGACGCGTCGGACCACCGTAGCTCTCGCCGGCGATGTCGATCGACAGCTTGATGGCTTGGACGAACTCCGTCTTGGAGTCCCACCCGAAGACGGGGACGAGCTCACGGTAGAGGGTGCGGGCCTCGTCGACACGTCCCGAGGTGACGAGCGTGTACAGCTCGACGGCCTCGCGCGGGAAGGCGTTCGGGTAGCCGGCGAACCAGCCGACCGCGCCGGCGACGAGGGACTCGAAGAGGAGGTCGTCCGCCCCCGCGATGACGTCGAGGTCGGTCTTGTCCTGGATCTCGAGCACACGACGGATGTCGGCCGAGAACTCCTTCACGGCGACGACGTGCTCGAGCTTGGCGAGCTCGACGAGCAGGTCGGGCGTGAGGTCGACCTTGGTGTCGATGGGGTTGTTGTAGGCCATGATCGGCAGGCCGACCTCGTCCACGCGGCTGTAGTGCTCGATGACCTCGTCGTCGTTCGCCCGGTAGATGGTGGGCGGCAGGAGCAGGACGCCGTCCGCACCGTCCTCCTTCGCGTACTCGGCCCACTGCTGGGCCTGGTGCCAGCCGACCCCGTGCACACCGGCGACGACGAGGCCGCGGTCGCCGACGGTGTCGACCGCGACCTGGATGACCTTGCGACGCTCGGCGTCCGTCAGCGACGAGTACTCACCGAGCGAGCCGTTCGGGCCGACGCCGCGGCAGCCGTTCTCGATGAGCCAGTTGCAGTGCTCGGCGAAGCGGTCGTAGTCGACGGCGAGGCCTGCGGGCGCCGAGGCGTCCTCCTTGAACGCGAGGGTGGTCGCGACGATGACGCCGCCGAGGTCGAACTGCTTGGCCATGGGTGGTTCCTTTCCGAGGGAGTGGTGCGGAGACCGGTCGGTCATCCTGGGTGTTCGGCCGTCGGGGTCGACGGCGGTTCGTGGGGAGGGTGTCCCGGTGCCTGCGCGGCGAGTTCGCCGATGCGCAGCGGGGAGGCGATGGGCCGGCGGTCGCTCGAGACACCGTCGATGAGGCCGTCACCGCCGGATTCGGAGGCGACGCGGTGGAGGAGCTCCTCGACGGTGCGACCGCACACGCGGCCCTGGCAGATCCCGAGCCCGGCACGCGTGCTGAGTTTGAGCGAGCGCAGGCCGGTCGCGCAGGTGGCGGTCGCCGTCGTGCGCAACGAGCCGTAGTCGACCTCCTCGCAGCGGCAGATGGTGGTGTCGTCGTCGAGCCAGTCGCTCCAGCCGGCCCGGATGCCGTGGGCGCGTTCGAGCCGGTCGGCGAAGGCGAGGAACGTGTCGCGCCGGCTCACGGCGGCACGGATCCCGGAGGCACCGGGGAGTCCGCCGGCCGCAGCGTGTCCCGCGATCGCGCCCTCGGCGAGCGCGGCGTCGACGCCCCCGATCCCGGTGATCTCCCCGGCCGCGAAGACGGTCGGGACGCTCGTGCGCTGCTCGGCGTCGACCTGGACGAACCGGGCTTCGGTGAGCGCGCAGCCGACCGCGACGGGCAGTTCGAGCCGTGGGGTGAACCCGTGGCTGACGCACACGGCGTCCGCTTCGACCGTGCGCTCGGTCCCGGGGATCGGCGACCAGTCGGCGTCGACGGCGGCGATGGTCACGCGCTCGACCCGGTCGGTGCCGTGCGCGGCGACCACGGCGTGACCGACGCGGTACGGGATCCGGTGGCGGAGGTGGCCGCCGACGTAGCCGAGCAGCTCACCGGCCTTCCCGGTCACGCCGAGCAGTTGCCAGGGCTTGGGGAGCCAGCCCCTGGCGAGTCCGCCGACGGTCGTGGCCTCGTAGACACCGAGGACGCGTGATCCGGTCGCGGTCAAGGAAGCGGCCACCGGCAACAGGAACGGTCCGGCGCCGGCCACGACCACCCGCTGACCGACGGTGACCCGCTCGCCCTTCGCGAGGGCCTGGGCGGCACCGGCCGAGAAGACGCCGGGGAGGTCCCAGCCGGGGAACGGCAGCGTGCGGTCGTGCGCACCGGTCGCGAGGACGAGCGCGTCCGGCCGGAGGGTGAGCGGCGTGCGGTCGGCGCCGTCCGGCGGTCCGACCAGGACGTGCAGACGCAGGCCGGTCGCCCCGGAGGTGACGTCCGACCCGTGATCGGCGGCGGCGCGGTCGACGTCGATCGCCCACACCTGCGCCTCGGTGATCACCGTGCAGCCGTCGTCGGCGTCGAGCGCCGCGCGCATGGCGACGAAGCGCTCGAACCCGTGATGCAGCGAGGCCTCGGCCGCCGACGGCCGGCTGGCCGGCAGGTGCCGCCAGTACTGACCGCCGAGCTCGTCCGAGGCGTCGAGCAGCGTGACGGCGGCGCCGAGGGCCCGGGCGGCGAGCGCGGCCTGGAGGCCGGCGGGACCTGCACCGACGACGACGACCTCACGCTGCCGGGCGCTCATGTCCGGTCCCCGAACGGGTCGTTCTCCGTCGTGGGTTCCGGGAGGGCGTCGTGCTGTGTCTCGATGCGGTCGCCGTCCGCGGCGCGACGCTGGCAGGCACGGACGTCCCGTTGGCCGTTCACCGTGACGATGCAGTCGAAGCAGACCCCGATGCCGCAGAAGACGCCCCGTGGCTTCCCGGAGCCGCTGGTGCGGCGCCAGGCGAGGACGCCGGAGCCCAACAGGACGCCGGCGATCGTCTGGCCGCGGAGTCCGTCGACGGGCGTCCCGTCGAGGTCGATGCGCAGCGCGTCTTCCGTGCCGGGCACGATGCGGTCGTCCGTCGCGGGCAGTCGTCTCGAGACCATCAGACCACCTCCGCCGGTCGGTCGACGCGCAAGTGCGGGGCGAGGCCCGGGCGGTCGAGTTGGAACGGGGCGTCGTCGAGGTCGGTGGATCCACCGAGCAGGCGGGCGGCGATGAGTTCAGCGGTCGCGAGGGCCAGTCCGATGCCGGCGCCCTCGTGGCCGGTCGCGTGCCACAGGCCGTCCACGCGGTGGTCGGGGCCGATGACCGGGAGGTGGTCGGGCATGTACGGTCGGAAGCCGCCGTAGCTCCGCATGACCGACGCGTCGCGGAGGAGCGGGAAGAGGCGCAGCGACTTCGCCGCGACCTCGCGGAGCACGTCGACGTCGAGGCGCGCGTCGAACCCGATCTGCTGCCGGCTCGATCCGATGAGGACGGTGCCCGCGGCGGTCGACTCGACGACGCTCGAGGTCTGGAGCGAGGCGTCGCTCGACTGCGTGGCCCCGAAGTAGTCGCCGTCGTAGACCTTGTGGTGCACGCGGTGCGGCATGCGGGTGGTGACGAGCACCATGCCGCGACGGGGACGGACCGGGACGGGTGCGCCGAGCAGGTCGCCGAGTTCGGCCGACCACGGTCCGGCGCAGACGAGGACCGCGTCGCCCGAGACGTCGCCCACGGAGGTACGGACACCCGTGAGGCGACCGGTCGCACTCCGGACGCCGCCCGTCACGGTGACGCCGGTGCGCACGATCGCGCCTGCACGCCGGGCCGAGGCGAGCAGGGCCTCCGTGGCGATGACGGGCTGGACCTGTGCGTCCTCGGGATAGTGGACGGCCGCCGTGGACGAGCGGGTGATCGACGGCTCCGCCGCGAGCAGCTCGTCCTCGGTGAGGGGTCTGGCGTCGACGCCGGCGGCGCGCTGGGCGGCGGCGAAGTCGAGCAGGGGCTGCGCGCCGGCCTCGGTGGTAGCGACAACGATGCCGCCCTTGCGCTCGAACTCGATGCTCGGGAAGGTCGGTCCCAGTTCGGCCGCGAGCTCGGCGGTGACGACGGGCCAGAGGCGTGAGGCGTACCGGGCGAGGTCGAGTTCGGGGCCGGGCCCCTTGTCGGAGACGAGGAGGTTCCCCTCCCCCGAGCCGCTCGTACCGCCGGCGGCCGCCGAACGGTCGAGTACGACGACCTCGGCGCCGCGGCGGGCGAGGATCCGCGCGCAGGCCGCACCGACGATGCCGGCGCCGACGATGACGATGCGGGTCATGGGCGGTCCTCTCGGTCGGTACAGGGAAGGGCTTTCAGTAATGTGTCACACATTCACTGAACAGGCAAGCGTGTACGATCGCGGATCCTGGTCGAGGTCCGCGCACGCACGCCCAGGGCTACTCGGCGTCGGATTCGGGCTTGCCGGCCCACCAGCCGGTGGTGTGCCCGATGTGTCGGTGCATGAGCTCGCGAGCCGCGACCCCGTCACCCCGCTCGAGGGCGTCGAGGAGCTCGTGGTGCTCCACGGCCGAGCGGTCGAGCTGCTGCGAGTCGAGCATGGCTGCCAACCCCACGAGCCGGGTGCGTCCGCGGAGGTCGGCGACGAGCTCGACGAGCAGCGGGTTGCCGAGCTTCGCCGTGAGCGCGAGGTGGAACGCCTGGTCGGCTTCGAGATACCGGGTCAGGTCGCCGTCGCGGGCACCGGCCACGATGTCGTCCGCCTGCTGCCGCAGCTCGGGCAGCGACCCGTGGTCGAAGACCTCCGCCAGGTCCGCCATCGCGGGTGGCTCGAGCAGCTGGCGGATCTGCGCCGTGTTGCGGAGCGAGGCCTCGCTGACGACCGTGACGCGGAACCCCTTGTTCCGGACCGCCTCAACGAAGTCGCGCTTCTCGAGGTCGAGCATCGCTTCGCGGACGGGGGTCGCCGAGACGTTGAACTGCACCGCCAACGTCGGTACCGAGATCATCGTCCCCGGCGCGAGCTCGCCCGAGATGATCGCCGCGGACACCGCCCGCTCCACCTGCGCCCGCAGGCTCAGGCGCTGCTCGGCCGGTCGGATCGCCGACATGCTCATCGCGACTCCCATCCTTCGTCTCCCACCACGGTCCGCTCAGGTTACTGGGCGCGCATCCACGCTTCGATCCCCGACGCGTCGATGGGCAGCGCATCCGACAGCACCTCGGCGCCGTCGGCCGTCACGAGGAGGTCGTCCTCGAGCCGGACGCCGATACCGCGCAGTTCCGGTGGAACCGTCTCGTCGAAGGCGTGGAAGTACAGCCCCGGCTCGACCGTGAGGACCATGCCGGGGGCCATCGAGCCACCCTGGTAGGCCTCGTAGGAGGACTTCGCGCAGTCGTGCACGTCGAGGCCGAGGTGGTGACCGATGCCGCACACGAGGTACCGCCGGTGCTGTTGCCCCATCGGGCTGAGCGCCTCGTCGACGGACACCGGCAGGAGGTCCCAGTCGTGCAGTCCCTGCGCGATGACCTCCATGGCGGCGTGGTGGAAGTCGGTGAAGTCACGGCCCGTACGGACGGCGGCCATCCCGGCGCGGTGGGACGCCTCGACGAGGTCGTGGACGCGCCGCTGCTCCGGGCTGAAGGTGCCCGAGACGGGGAAGGTGCGGGTGACGTCCGCCGTGTAGAACGCACGCGTCTCCACGCCCATGTCGAGCAGGATCGCGTCCTCGGGGCGGACCGGGCCGTCGCACCGCACCCAGTGGAGCGTGGGTGCGTGCGCGCCGCTCCCGACGATGGTCGAGTAGCCGGGGCCGTTCCCCGTGGTGCGGGCGTGTCGGTCGAAGGTCCCCTGCAGCCAGCGCTCACCGCCGCCGGCGACGGCCGTCGGCAGCTCCCGGATCACGGCGGAGAAGCCGCCGACGGTCGCGTCGACCGCTCGCCGCAGTTCCGCGATCTCCCACGCGTCCTTGATCATGCGCAGTTCCGAGAGCACGCGGCCGAGTTCCGGCGCGACCGTCAGCGGCTCGAGCGCGCGATGCCGCGAGGTCAGGGTCCCCGCGAGGAGCGGTCGTTCGACGCCTCGGAGCGCGTCGGGCAGCGCGGCGAGAACCTCCACGCGGAGGTCGAGGACCGCCGACCAGTCGGCCGGCCCCGGCGCGGAGCCGACCCAGAGCTCGCCGTGGTTGGCGTCGGCGAAGAAGCCGGTCTCGCCCGGGTGTGCCGGTGCCGGGACGTACAACGTGGCGTCGTGACCGGCACCGCTCGGTCGCAGCACGAGGACCGCGTCCTCGGCGGAGCAGCCGGTGAGCCAGAAGAAGTCGCTGTCGGGGCGGAAGTCGTAGTTCGAGTCGTTGGCCCGGACGGGCGCGCGACCGGCGGCGACGACGAGCGTCCGCCCGACGAAGGCCTCCCCCAGCCGACGACGGTGCTCGGCTGCGGCCGCGGCGATCCCGGGCTCGACCGGCGGCGTGCGGTCAGGAGTGCCCCAGCCGGTGCCGAGGAACTCGCGGAACGCCGGAACCTCGGCCAGGCGGGGCAGCTTCGGGTCCGGGTTCGCCGGGCGCGGCATGGACGTGGCGGGTGCCTCCGTGGTGGCCGGCGCGAGGCCCGCCGTCTGCTCGGGTGCCTGCTGCTGCGTGTCGGTCATGCCTGCTCCTCATCCGCGCGACGGCCGCCGCGCTCGTCCACCATCGAGAACAGGCGGCGCACCACGGCGGCGTCCTGGATCCCGTCGTGCTCGTACTCGTTCGTGACCCAGGCGGTCGCCCCGCCGACGGCGTCGACCGTCTCCAACTGCAGCTGCGCGTCCACGTACATGTCGTCGTAGTACACGGCCGCGGCGAGCGGCACCGTGCTCGTCTGCAGGACCGCGGGGTCGTACAGCGGATCCCAGTCGGTCTTGGCCGCCAGTCGCTCCACCGCACCCTGGAAGGGTCGGAGCGATCGGATCTCCTCGAACATCCAGGGGTACACCATCTCGCCCGTGAACAGCAGCGGCCTGGCCGTCTCGGCGAACGCCGGCCGTGCATCGCGCTCGGCCTGAGCCGCCCACGCGGTCGCCCCCGAGCCGGCGGCACCGTAGATGCTCTCCTGCAGGGCGATGAAGAGGGGGTTGTCGACGTAGGACGTCCTCCCCCAGACCTGCGCCAGGAAGGTGTCGCTCAGGCGGTGGCCGCTGTCGAACGCCTCGTCGAGCAGCCAGTGGAGGCGCTCGTAGCCGGGCTTCATCCCGAAGTCGATCCCGAGGTTCTGGAAGCGCCGCACGGTGAGTCGGTCGCCGTCCGGCAGGAGCACCTCCTCCGCGGCGAGCCGGTCGGCGATCCGCGAGACGGTCTCGACGTCCTGGGGGTACCGCTCGGCGAAGACCCGGTTCTTGCGCTCGGTGCGCGGATAGGTGCGGCGGTAGACCTCCGCCGCCGACGGGTGGATGCCCGCGAGACCGCCCGTGACGTAACAGGCGGCCAGTCCCTCCGGGGCTCGCGAGAGGTAGGTGAGGGTGAGGAACCCGCCGTAGCTCTGACCGAGCGTCGACCAGCGACGGCCACCGAAGACGGTGCGGCGCAGGTACTCGGCGTCGTCGACGATCGAGTCGGCCCGGAAGCGTTCCAGGTACTCGGCCTGTGCGGCAGCGTCACCGACGGCCGCGATGGACCGCCCGTCGATCCTGGTGCTCCGGCCGGTGCCGCGCTGGTCGAGCAGCACGAGGCGGAAGGTGCGGAGGGCCTCGGCGACCCAGCCGTCCCTGGACACCGGACGCGGGCCTTTGCCGCCCGGTCCGCCCTGGAGGAACACGAGGACCGGGAGCTGCTCGTCGCGACGCAGGGGGTCGACGAGTTCGCGGGCGAACACGCTGATCGTGCGGCCGTCGTCGGGCCGTCGCCAGTCGAGCGGGACGTCGACCGTGTGGTCGGTCACGTGGATCCCCGGCAGCAGGGAGGTGGTGGTGCGGTGGGTCATGCCTCTGTCCTTCCGGCGGCCGATCCGTGCGTCCGCTCCTGTTCGAGCATGGTGGCACGCGCGGCCTCCCAGCTCGGGTCGATCGTGGGCACGGCGGCGAGCAGGGTCTTCGTGTACTCGTCCTGCGGGTGGTCGAAGATCGCCTCGCGGTCACCCTGCTCGACCACCTTGCCCCGGTGCATGACGGCGACGTCGTGGGCGATCTGCCGCACGACGGCGAGGTCGTGCGCGATGAACAGGTAGCTCAGGCCGCGCTCGGCCTGCAGGTCGCGCAACAGGTCGATGATGCGTGCCTGCACCGACACGTCGAGCGCCGACACCGCCTCGTCGCAGATCACGAGCTTCGGGGAGACGGCGAGCGCCCGGGCGATCCCGATGCGCTGGGCCTGGCCGCCGGAGAACTGCCGCGGGTATCGCTGGAGGTGGTCGGGGTTCAGGCCGACGCGGTCGAGCAGGTCGCGCACGAGGGCGCGCTTGCCCTGCTTCGGGGTGATGCCCTGGTAGTCGAGCGGGGCCGACACGATGCGCTCGACGGTGTGCCGGGGGTTCAGGGAGGAGAACGGGTCCTGGAAGACGACCTGCACCTTCGTCCGGAACGCGGCGAGCGCCGGCCCACGCGCGGTGGTGACGTCCTCGCCGTCGAAGGTGATCGTGCCGGCGGTGGGTTCGATGAGCTTCGCGATCATCCGCGCGGTCGTCGACTTGCCGCTGCCCGACTCCCCGACGATGCCGAGCGTCTCGCCCGAGCGGACGGTGAACCCGACGTCGTCGACGGCGCGGAACTGGGTGGTGCGGGCGCGGAACGCCCCGTCACCCTTGGTCGTGAAGTCCTTCGTGAGCCCGGTGGCCTGCAGGAGCACTGGTGCGTCGTTCATGCCTGTCCCTCTCCGGTCGTGGCGGGTGCCGTCGGGCGCTCGGTGAACGGGTCGTCGATCCGCGGAAGGGCGTCGAGCAGTGCGCGGGTGTACGGCGCCTGCGGCCGGGAGAAGATCTGCTCGGCGGTGCCCATCTCGACGGGGTCGCCGCCGCGCATGACGAGCACGTCGTCGGCGACCTGACTGACCACGGCGAGGTCGTGGGTGATGAAGATCATGCCGGTGCCGGTCTCCCGTTGCAGTTCGGAGAGGAGGTCGAGGATCTGCGCCTGGACGGTGACGTCGAGCGCCGTCGTCGGTTCGTCCGCGATGAGCAGGTCGGGTTCCAGGCAGAGCGCCATCGCGATCATGATGCGCTGCCGCATGCCGCCCGAGAACTGGTGCGGGTAGTGGTCGACGCGTCGGGAGGCGTCGGCGATGCGGACCCGTTCGAGAGCCTCGATCGTGACGGCCCTGGCTGCCTTCCGGGAACCGCCACGATGGGCGCGGTACGCCTCCTCGATCTGCAGCCCGACGGTGTAGTACGGGTTGAGCGAGGAGAGCGGGTCCTGGAAGACCATCGCGATCCGGTCGCCGCGGACGCGACGCATCTCGCGGTCGCTGCGACCGACGAGCTCGTGTCCGCTCAGCCGGACGCTGCCGGTCGTGCGCCCGCCGTTCGGAAGCAGTCCCATGATCGCGAGCGAGGTCATCGACTTGCCGGAGCCGGACTCGCCCACGATGCCGAGGGTCTGGCCGTGCTGGACCGCGAACGACGCCTTCCGCACCACGTCGACGTCGCCGGAGGTGGTCGGGAAGGTGACCGTGAGGTCGTCGACCTCGAGCAGCGCCGCCCCGGGGACGGGCAGGGAGATGGTCCTGGTGACGGTGGGGCTCATGCGCTCTTCACTCTCACTCTCGGGTCGAGGAACGTGTACACGACGTCGACCACGACGTTGCCGATGACCACGAAGAACGCGGCCAGGAGGGTGACGCCCATGATGACGGGCTGGTCGTTCTTCGCGATCGAGTCGGCGGCGAGCTTGCCGACGCCGTTCAGTCCGAACACCGTCTCGGTGATGAGGGCGCCACCGAGGAGGCCCGCGAAGTCCATGCCGAAGAGCGTGACGACGGGGGTGAGCGCCGGGCGCAACGCGTGGCGGCGCAGGATGAGCGGCGCGGGCAGGCCCTTCGCCCGGGCGGTCCGCATGAAGTTCTCACCGAGGGTGTCGATGACGTTCGCCCGGACGAGCCTCGCGTACATCGACGCGTAGCCGAGGGCGAGCACGATCCACGGCATGAGGTAGTTCTGGAACCACCGGACCGGGTCCTCGGCGAACGGCACGGCCTGCGGGAACGGCAGGATCTGCAGTTGCACCACGAGGACGTACTGCAGGAGGAGCGCGAGGAAGTAGTTCGGCAGGCTGATGCCGGCGAGCGCGACCATCATCGCCCCACGGTCCCAGCCGGTCCCCTGCTTGACGGCGCTGAGCAGGCCGCCGCTGACGCCGACGAGCAGCCAGAGGACCGCCGCACCGATCGCGACCGTCGCGGTCACGGGGAAGCGCGCGGTGATCATGTCCATGACGGACTCGTTGGTCTGGAAGCTGAAGCCGAGGCACGGCGCCGCGCAGGAGACCGCGGAGGCGCCCTCCCCGTAGCTCCGGCCCATGACGATCCCCCGGATGAACTCGAGGTACTGCTGCCAGAACGGCTGGTCGAGCCCGAGCTGCGCCCGGATCTGGTCGATGCGGTCGGGGGTGCAGGTCTTGCCGCAGATCTGCACCGCCGGGTCGGGCGACAGCAGGAAGAAGATGACGTAGGTGAAGAGGCTGATGAGCAGCAGGATGCCGATCGCCGACGCGATGCGGCGCAGGAGGTAGAGGGTCATGAGGCGGCGTCTCCCGAGTCGAGGGCCTTGCGCAGGCGGTCGCCGAGCACGGTGAAGGACAGCACCGTGAGGAACAGGAAGGTGCCGGGGATCAGGAAGTACATCGGGTCGACCGCGTACCAGCCGACCGCGGTCGCGATCATCTGACCCCAGCTCGGCGTGGGCGGGGTGACACCGACGCCGAGGAAGGAGAGGCCAGCCTCCGTGCCGATGTAACCGGGGACGGCGAGGGTGGCCAGGACGATGATGGTGCCGCGGAGGTTCGGCAGGATCTCGCGGAAGACGATGCGGATGCCCCCGGCGCCCGACGCGCGCGCCGATTCGACGAACTCGCTCGTCCGCAGCGACATCGCCTGACCGCGCACCACCCGGGCGGTGTACGGCCAGCCGAAGAGGCTCAGCACCACGACGAGCAGGACCGGTCGGTTGCCGGCGGGCAGGGCCGACAGGAGCGCGATCATGAAGATGAGCGACGGGAACGCCATGAGGAAGTCCATGACGCGGGAGACGACCTGGTCGACCCACCCGCCGTAGAAGCCGGCGAGCATGCCGAGCACGACGCCGAGCACGGTCGTGACGATCGTCGCCGAGACGGCGATCGACAGCGACACCTGCGCACCGAAGGCGATGCGCGCGAAGATGTCGCGTCCGTTCCCGGGTTCGACCCCGAACCAGTGCTCGGCGGAGATCCCGCCGAGGTTGCCGATCGGCACGCCGCCGAGGTCGGAGTCCACCGCCGACTTGTCGAAGGTGTACGGACCCCAGCCGCTGATGGCGGTGATCAGCGGGGCGAGGATCGCGAGCAGCACGACGAGCACGATGAACGCGACGCTGAGCAGCACCGGCGGGCTGGAGCGGAGGGTGGCGATCACCCGCCGCGCGGGGGTGGGCGCACCGACCGGCGCACCCACCTCCTCGGCGACGGTGGTCAGCTCACTGGGAACGGACGACGACATCTGCGGCTACCGGCTTTCCGACTACTTGCCGGCCGAGGACAGGCCGACGGACACGTAGTCGATGCCACCGGAGTACCCGGCGTGCGAGTACGCACCGGCGACGTTGGCTCCGACGACCATGACCGTCTTCTCGAACAGCAGCGGCACCGTCGGCACGAGCTTCTGGATCTGCTCGTCGAGCGCGCCCCAGGCGGCGTTGGCCTCGTCGGTGTCGGTCATCGCGCGGATCTCGGCGATGCGCTCGTTGACGGCGGGGTCGTTCAGCTGCGCGATGTTCGAGTTGCCCTTCGGGAAGATCTGCGAGCCGTCGAAGAGCGGCGGCAGGAAGGTCGAGCCGGAGGCCCAGTCCGGGCACCAGCCGGTGATGGCGGCGTCGTTCTGCTGCGACGTCGTGCCGATGACCTCGTAGTAGGTCGAGGTGTCGATGAGGTTGAAGTTCACCGTGATGCCTGCCTTCGCGAGCGCCTGCTGCACCGCCTCGGCCTGCGCCTGCATCTTGGGCTGGCTGCGGATGTCGAGCGTGAAGGAGAAGCCGTCGGGCAGGCCCGCCTCGGCGAGGAGTTCCTTGGCCTTCTCCGGGTCGCCTGCGTTGTCCTTGCTCGGGTAGAGGTCGAACTCGGTGTGGCCGGCGACGGTGGGCGGCAGCATGGTGGTCGCGATGTCCGCGAGCTGCGATCCGCCCGAGGCGTCCTTCACCGACTCGCGGTCGATGGCGTACGCGATGGCCTGGCGGACCAGCGGGTTGTCCATGTTCGGCTTGGTCGTGTTCAGGCCCATGTACGTGGTGCAGCCCTGGAGACCGGCGATGGTCCGTGCCTTGAGTGCCGGCGTCTGGATCCGGGAGATGGAGGCCGCCTGGACGGACCCGGCGATCGCGTTCGCGTCGTCACCCTGGCCGGCGATCATGCGCTCGTCGATGGTCGAGGCGTCGAGGCCGAAGGTGAAGTCGAAGCCGTCCGGGTAGGCCTTGCGGACGTCGTCCGTCTTCGGGTCCCACGAGTCGTTGCGGACGAGCTTCAGCTGCGAACCGCGCTCGTAGCTGTCGACCTTGTAGGGGCCGGAGGCGATCGGCATCTTGTCGAGGCTCGTCGTCGTCACCCGCTCGGTGTCGGCGGGGAAGGGCGTGAAGCTGTTCTGCCCGACGACGCTCGCGAAGTCGGCGAACGGCTCCTTGAGCGTGAAGACGATGGTCTGGTCGTCCGGCGTCTGGATGGACGGCAGGTCACCCGTGATGTACGGGCCCTCGTACGAGTCCGTGCCGGCGATCGTGAGGCGGGCGTAGGGCGATCCGACGGCGATGGCCGGGTCGAAGGATCGCTCGACGCCGAACTTCACGTCCTTGCTCGTGATCGGCGTGCCGTCCTCGAACTTGAGGTCGTCCTTGAGCGTGAACGTCCACTGGAGTCCGTCGTCGCTCACCGTGCCGAGGTCGGTCGCGAGGTCGGGGACCATCTCGGTGCCCTTGGCGCCCTCGCCCGTGGACTGCGTCGTCAACGTGCGGTAGATGAGGCGGTAGAAGTTGTTCACGCCGCCGTCGAAGCCCTGGACCGGGTCGAGGTGCGAGAAGTCCGCGTTCAGGAGGACGTCGACGGTGCCGCCCTTCACCGGGGTGCTGGACGGGCCGTCACCTCCCGAGCCCGAACCCGCGGAGGTACACCCCGCGAGGAGGAGGACGGCCGCCGCCGCGAGGGCGGGGATGGAGAATCGTTGCTTCATGACGCTCTGCTTTCGTGTCGATCGGGCGGGTCGCCCGCGGGTGGAGAGGGTGGAGCGGGGTCGGGGGACGGGAGGAGGTCAGCGGGCGCGGAACCAGACGCGCATGGCGCCCGGTTCGCGGTTGCCCCAGAGGGCGTAGGGGATGAGAGTCGCGGTGGTCTGTGTCAGCGAGGCCGTCGTCTCGGTGTCGGCGAGCGGTGCCGCGGCCGGCTCGGCGTCGGGCGCACCGGAGAGGACCGGGTAGAGCACGGCCGGAGCGGGGGCGTCGACGACCGCCGGGACGAGGAGTGCGACGGCGTCGATCCCCTCCCGGTCGAGGATCCGACGGCGCTCGACCACCGTGCGATCCGCGTCGGCTCCGGAGAACCGCAGGAGGTCGAGGTCCGCCGTCGTGTCCTGCTGCTCGGCGCAGGAGACGATCGGTCCGCGGACGAAGGCGATCGAGCCACGGAGGGCGTCGACGGAGGGGTGCGCGCCGTGCGCCCGGACGGGCATCGGGAGATCGAGCTCCACGGTGTCGCCCGCACGCCACCAGCGCCGGACACGGATCCACCCGTCGACGGGTTCGAGCGGCGTGGTCGATCCGCCCACGCGGATGGAGCCGCCCACGACCCACGCGGGGATGCGGATCGCGAGCTCGACCTCGTCGTCGGCGGCGGTGTCCACCGTCACGGTGACCGCTCCGTCCCACGGATACGCGGTGTCGACGGTGACGGAGAGCCGCTCGGTCGTGATCGACGCCGCGGTGAGGTGGGCGATTTCGACACCAGCGGGGGTCGACGTCGCGAGGTGATCCTGCAGTTCCGCGGTCCAACGCACGATGTTCGGCGGGCAGCACGGGCATCCGAACCAGCTCCGCCTGAGGAGTTCGCCGTCCGCCTCCGCCCCCGACCGCTGCAGGTGGTCGGGGCGACGCTGCAGCGGGTTGTCGTAGAAGAAGGCCATGCCGTCCGCGGAGAGGCCGGCGGCGTACGCGTTGTAGAGGACGGTCTCGACGGTGTCGAGGACGGCCGCCGACCCGGTCGCGAGGTACAGGCGCCAGCCCCACTGCATGACGGCGATCGCGGCGCACGTCTCGCTGTAGGAGCGTTCGGACGGCAACTCGTAGCGGTCGCCGATCGCCTCGTCGGAGTGTCGACTCCCGAGGCCGCCCGTGAGGTAGAGCTTCGTCTCCACCATGTCGTCCCAGAGCCGCTGCAGCGACGCGAGCAGCTCCTGGTCGCCGCGTTCGAGGGCGACGTCGGTCGCTCCTGCGGCCAGGTACGCCATGCGGACGGCGTGTCCGGTCACGGAGTCGAGGTCGCGCAATGGGGCCGAGTCCTGGAAGTACTCGGCGGGGAAGACCCGGAGCTCGACCGTGCCGTGGCCGCGTCGGTCGATGAACGCGCTCGCGAGCTCGAGGTAGGACCGCTCGCCGGTCTCGCGGAAGAGCTCCACCAGGGCCATCTCGACCTCGGGGTGCCCGCACACCTGCGGGTCGCCGTCCGGTCCGAACCGTTCGACGGCGAGGTCGGCGAAGGCCCGGGCGACGTGCAGCAGACGGTCGTCGCCGAGACGACGCTTCGCGGCGATCGCCGCCTGGATGAGGTGCCCGAGGTTGTACAGCTCGTGGCCCCAGGCGAGGTCCTCCCAGGGTTCCTTCTCGATCTCCGGAGCCTGGAAGTAGGAGTTGAGGTACCCGTCCTCGCGCTGCGCGGCTTCGATGACGCCGACGGCCTCCTCGTAGAAGTCGCGGACATCGCCGGGTGCCGCCCCGACGAGCTCGTCCTCGGCGAGCAGGTAGGCGAGGCCTTCGAGGGTCTTGAAGACGTCCGTGTCGAGGAACGGGTAGCGCCCGCGGAAGCGCGACGTGCCGTCGCCGGGGTCGGCGATCCGGGCGAGGTTGTCGAGGTTGCCGGCGAGGCGGAGCTGCTCGATCGAGTGCGGGACGGTGGCGACCCGGTTCCGACGCTGCCACGCACCGAGTTCGCCGTCCCCCAGCGCGACCTGTCGAGCGCCCAGCGGGATGCGGACTCCCGCGATGGGTGCGACGGCGGCGTACCGGCCTCCCGCGTGCACCGCGGTGCTCGCTGTTCGGGCGTCTTCGTCGAAGCTCATGGGCGACAGGCCTTTCTGTACCGTGTGACACAGTACACGGATCCGGGTTTGTGGTGGGTGACACATTACTCACCCGCTCCAGCGGACTGTCAAGCGCCGACGACCGATTCCAGGAGATGGAAACACAGCCGTAACGCGCCACTCCCAGCAGACTCCTCGCCCGATGCGCTACGCTGGAGGAACTTGCGTGCGATCGCGCCATCCGGTGCGGTACTCGCTTGCGTCGTAGAACGCTCCCTCTCTCCCCTGCACGGCACCCAGCGGTGCATGCCAGGGTCGATGACACTTCATACGGCGAACGGATGCGCGACCTGCGCCTTCGCCACCTCCCACCAGCGACGACGCCGACGGAAGCACGCCGTACCACCCACGTGAGTCATCACGTGCGTGGTCACCCCGGCAGTGCCCGCTACCGCACACGTGTGCGCCGGCAGCCGTCATCGAAGCTCGTGGCCGTGCCTGAAAGAGACACACACCCATGACCGAAGCAACCATCACGTTCGACGCCCTCGGCGTCCCGGCACCACTCGTAGCCTCCCTCGCGAAGGACGGCAAGACGAGCGCGTTCCCCATCCAGATCGACACGCTCCCCGACACCCTCGGTGGACGCGACGTCCTCGGCCGCGGCAAGACCGGCTCCGGCAAGACCCTCGCCTTCAGCATCCCGATGGTCGCCCGCCTCGGCGGCGCCCTCGCCGGTGGCAAGCGCCGCCCGGGTCGCCCGCTCGGACTCGTCCTCGCACCGACGCGCGAGCTCGCCACCCAGATCGCCGCGGTCATGCAGCCGCTGGCCGACGCCTACTCGCTGAAGACCACCACGATCTTCGGCGGCGTCTCGCAGAAGCGTCAGGAAGAGGCGCTCCGCGCCGGCGTCGACATCGTCATCGCCTGCCCCGGCCGCCTCGAGGACCTCATGAAGCAGGGCTTCGTGAACCTCGACGCCGTGGAGATCACCGTCCTCGACGAGGCCGACCACATGGCCGACCTCGGCTTCCTGCCGGTCGTCACGCGCATCCTCGACAAGACGCCTCGCGGCGGGCAGCGTCTGCTGTTCTCCGCGACGCTCGACAACGGCGTGGACAAGCTCGTCCGCAAGTTCCTGCAGAACGAGGTGCTCCACTCCGTCGACGAGGCGAACTCGCCCGTCGCCGCGATGACCCACCACGTCTTCACGACCCCCTCGGTCGAGTCGAAGAAGGACCTCATCCAGGCCCTCGCCTCGGGTAGCGGCCGTCGCATCCTCTTCATGCGCACGAAGCACCACGCCAAGAAGCTCGCGAAGCAGCTCACCGACTCCGGCATCCCCGCGGTCGACCTGCACGGCAACCTCTCGCAGGTGGCCCGCGACCGCAACCTCGCGGCCTTCAGCGCCGGGACCGCCAAGGTCCTCGTCGCCACCGACGTCGCCGCCCGCGGCGTGCACGTCGACGACGTCGAGCTCGTCATCCACGTCGACCCGCCGACCGAGCACAAGGCGTACCTGCACCGCTCGGGCCGCACGGCTCGTGCGGGCAGCGCCGGTGACGTCGTCACCCTCGCGATCCCCGGCCAGATGGACGACCTCAAGAAGCTCCTCCGCAAGGCCGAGATCAACGTCACCCCGCAGGCGGTCACCGCGACCTCCCCGGCGGTCCTCGAGCTCATCGGCGACGTCGCCGCCTACGTGAAGCCCGCGCCGCGTGCGGCCGTGCAGCAGCAGGGCGGCGGCGGTCGCTCGCAGGGTGCCAACGCGCAGCGCAAGCGCGCCGCCCGCGACGGCAACGGCCTCGGCAACGGTCACCGCGACCGCGACGGCGCCCGTGCCGGCGCGAGCCGCGACAGCGCTCCTCGCGAGGGCGGCCAGGGCGGCGGCGGTCGTCGTGGCGGTCGTCCCGCCGGCGGCAACGGTGGTCAGGGCGGACAGCGCTCCGGCGCCGGTCGCTCGGGCGGTGCCCGTGCGGGCGCCGGTGCCGCCACCGGTGGCAGCCGCACGCACTACAGCACCGGCTACGCCGCGAACTCGGGCGCTCCCGCCGAGTCCTCGCGCCCCCGGACCAACCGTCGCGCGTCCAGCGGCAACTAGCAGCGAACCGCTCGAACGAAGCGCCGTCCACCGCAGGGTGGGCGGCGCTTCGCCGTTCGCGGACCCGCTCGATTTCGCGAGACGGGGGCGCTCGGGATACGGTTCCACCATGAACGTCAACGCAGTCGTCCGCCCCGTCCGCGACGTCGATGCCGAGTCGCTGGGACGCGTCCACGCCACCTCCTGGCACGAGACCTACGACCACCTCATCAGCGCTGCGACGCTCGCGAAGCTGTCGCCGCGTCGCATGGCCGAGCTCTGGACCCACTGGGCCGCACAGGGCCCCGAGTACACGCACTTCGCGGCCCTCGTCGACGGCGAGATCGTCGGGTTCTCCGGTTCGGGTCCGGCCCGCGAGGAGGACGCACCCCGCGAACGCGAGCTCTACTTCATCTACCTGCTGGACGCGTGGCACGGCACCGGGATCGGTCAGCAGCTGTTCGACGCCGCCATCCCCGACGGCCAGCCCTCGTTCCTGTGGGTCGCCGCGGACAACCCGCGTGCGCACCGCTTCTACCAGCGCAACGGGTTCGTCCTCGACGGTGGGGCCAAGACCGAGCCGTTCCTCGGCGAGATGATCGACGAGGTCCGCTACACCCGCTGACGCGCGCCGGTCCCCCGATCCCTGAGCCGCTCCCCCGGTCCCTGACCCTGCCGAAGGGCTAGCGCAGGCGGCCGACGGAGGCGAGGGCCGCGCGGAGGAGCGTGCCGCGGCCGCCCTCCATCTCGGCGGCGATCGCGTCGGAGGACGCCGCCTCGGGTGTCATCCACGTGAGTTCGAGCGCGTCCTGGCGGGGTTCGCAGGTGCCGGTCACCGGGACGACGTACGCCAGCGCGACGGCGTGCTGCCGGTCGTCGGAGTACGGCGACAATCCCGGCAACGGGAAGTACTCGGCCACCTGGAACGGCACGGGCGACGCGGGGAGCAGCGGGAACGCCATCGGACCGAGGTCCTTCTCCAGGTGACGGAAGAGCGCGTCGCGGATCGTCTCGCCGTACATGACGCGACCGGAGACGAGCGTGCGCGTCATCTCGCCGAGCGCGGTGGCCCGGAGCAGGACGCCCACCTCGGTGACGACGCCGAAGCCGTCGACGCGGACCGGCACGGCCTCGACGTACAGCAGCGGGAGCCGGCGGCGGATCTCCTCGAGTTCGACGTCCGACAGCCAGCCCGGATTGGAATTGCCGGGGAGATCGGGTTCCGGGTTGGGATCAGGGGTGCGAACGCTCATAGCTCCTTCATACCGTATGGAGCCGAGCGGCGATCCAGGTGGGCGGCGGTTCGACCGGACACCGCGCCCGACGCGCGGCGGGATCATACGGGGCCACGCGACCGCGCGCGACGCCGGTCGCGGTGTCGGTGGGGTGCAGGATGATGGAACCCATGACCGAGGTGCTCGAGCGCTTCTCCCCCGCGACGCGCGACTGGTTCGAGGGGGCGTTCGTCGCGCCCACGCCGGCGCAGGCGGGCGCCTGGGACGCGATCTCCCGTGGCGCCAACGCCCTCGTCGTCGCGCCGACCGGTTCGGGCAAGACCCTGTCCGCATTCCTCTGGTCGATCGACCGCCTGCTGTCCGAGGCCATCGCCGAGCATGCCGTGCGGCCACGCAGCGGCGTCCCGCTCACCGGACTCGAGGCCGACGAAGCGGAGGCCGCCGCCGCCCAGCGCGAGCGCTCCCGCGGCACCCGTGTCCTCTACATCTCGCCGCTGAAGGCCCTCGGCGTCGACGTCGAGCGCAACCTCCGCACCCCGCTCGTCGGCATCGCCCAGGCGGCGCGCCGCCTCGGCACCGAGCCACCCACCATCAGTGTCGGCGTCCGCTCGGGCGACACCCCGTCCGCCGACCGCCGGGCGATGGCCAAAGAGCCACCGGACATCCTCATCACCACCCCCGAGTCGCTCTTCCTCATGCTCACGAGCGCGGCGCGGGAGACCCTCCGCACGGTCGACACCGTCATCATCGACGAGATCCACGCCGTCGCCTCGACGAAGCGCGGCGCGCACCTCGCGGTGTCGCTCGAGCGGCTCGACGCCATGCTCGAGAAGCCCGTGCAGCGCATCGGGCTCTCCGCCACGGTGCGCCCCGCCGAGGAGGTCGCGCGGTTCCTCGGAGGCCGCGCACCGGTCGAGATCGTGGCCCCGCCGGCCGCGAAGACCTTCGACCTGCACGTGGTCGTCCCGGTCGACGACATGACCGACCCCGACGCCGGCATGCGGACACCCGGCGAGGCCGACGACGACGGCAGCGGTGGCGGGTTCACCGGGTACACCCCGAACAGCGACGGCGGCGGCGAAGACCGCGTCGGCAGCATCTGGCCGCACGTCGAGGAGGCGATCGTCGACCGCGTGCTCGCGCACCGCTCCACCATCGTGTTCGCCAACTCCCGTCGACTGGCGGAGCGGCTCACGGCCCGGCTCAACGAGATCAACGAGGCCCGACTCAGCGACGCCACCCTCACGACGCCCGGTGCCGGGCGTCCACCGGCGCAGCTCATGGCCCAGAGCGGCCAGACCCGCGGATCGACGAGCGTCGCGGCAGCAGCCGCCCGGCCGGCCACCGAGGAGAGCGACGACGACATCCCGCTCCTCGCACGCGCTCACCACGGATCCGTCTCCAAGGAGCAGCGCGCGGGCATCGAGGAGGACCTCAAGTCCGGACGCCTGCGCTGCGTGGTCGCGACCTCGAGCCTCGAGCTCGGCATCGACATGGGCGAGGTAGACCTCGTCATCCAGGTGGAGTCCCCGCCGAGCGTCGCGAGCGGCCTGCAGCGGGTCGGCCGCGCCGGCCACCAGGTGGGCGAGGTCTCCCGAGGGGTCCTGTTCCCGAAGCACCGAGCCGACCTCATCAGCACCACGGTCGCGACCGAGCGGATGGAGGCCGGGCTCATCGAGGCGATCGAGGTCCCCTCGAACCCGCTCGACATCCTCGCGCAGCAGACGGTCGCGGCGGTCGCGCTCGACGAACTCGGTGTGGAGGACTGGTTCGAGACGGTCAAGCGCAGTGCCCCGTTCGCCTCCCTGCCCCGCTCGGCCTTCGAGGCGACGCTCGACCTCCTGGCCGGGCGCTACCCCTCCGACGCCTTCGCCGAACTGCGGCCGCGGATCGTCTGGGATCGCGACGCCGGGGTCCTGACCGGCCGGCCGGGAGCCCAGCGCCTGGCCGTCACGAGCGGCGGCACCATCCCCGACCGCGGGCTCTTCGGCGTGTTCATGGTCGGCGAGTCGGGCGCCGGTGCGCGCGTCGGCGAGCTCGACGAGGAGATGGTCTACGAGTCCCGCGTCGGCGACGTCTTCGCCCTCGGCGCCACGAGCTGGCGCATCCAGGAGATCACCCACGACCGCGTGCTCGTGACCCCGGCGTTCGGCCAGCCGGGGCGACTGCCGTTCTGGAAGGGCGACGGCATCGGACGCCCGGCCGAGCTCGGTCGCGCCATCGGCGCCTTCGTGCGCGAGCTCGACACCACCGGCACGGGCTCCACCCCACGTCTCGAGGCAGCAGGCCTCGACGAGCGGGCCATCAACAACCTCGTCGCCTACGTCCGCGAGCAGCGCGAGGCGACGGGCGTCGTCCCCAACGACACGACCCTCGTCGTCGAACGCTCGCGCGATGAACTCGGCGACTGGCGGGTCATCCTCCACTCCCCCTACGGACTCCGTGTGCACGCTCCCTGGGCGCTCGCGGTCGGCGCCCGGGTGCAGGAGCGCCTCGGGGTCGACGGCTCGGCGGTGGCGAGCGACGACGGCATCATCGTGCGCCTGCCCGACACCGAGAGCGAGCCGCCGGGAGCCGAACTCTTCGTCTTCGAGCCGGAGGAGCTCGACGCCCTCGTCACGCAGGAGGTCGGTGGCTCGGCGTTGTTCGCCTCACGGTTCCGTGAGTGCGCCGCCCGTGCCCTGCTGCTCCCGAACTACTCGCCGCAGAAACGCTCGCCGCTCTGGCAGCAGCGCCAGCGGTCGGCGCAGCTCCTCGAGGTCGCGAAGCAGTACCCGACGTTCCCGATCATCCTCGAGACGCTCCGCGAGTGCCTGCAGGACGTCTACGACCTCCCGGCCCTCGACCACCTCGCCCGCGAGCTGCAGTCGCGCGC
The DNA here is from genome assembly GCF_015350715.1 of Plantibacter sp. VKM Ac-2876. NCBI lineage: Bacteria > Bacillati > Actinomycetota > Actinomycetes > Micrococcales > Microbacteriaceae > Plantibacter > Plantibacter sp. VKM Ac-2876. Next base: position 25,137 of record NZ_JADKSI010000001.1, read on the forward strand.
GATCCGCATCGTCGAGACCACGACCGATCAGCCCTCGCCCTACGCCCGTTCGCTCCTGTTCGGCTATGTCGGCGCGTTCATGTACGAGGGCGACAGCCCGTTGGCAGAGCGCCGGGCCGCCGCGCTCGCGGTCGACAGCACCATGCTCGGCGAGCTCCTCGGCCGTGTCGAACTCCGCGAACTCCTCGACCCGGGCGTCATCGAGCAGACCGCGCTCGAGCTGCAGCGTCTCGACCCCGAGCGTCGACTCAAGGGGGTCGAGGGCGTCGCCGACGCACTGCGGATGCTCGGCCCGCTGACCATCGACGAGATCGCGGCCCGGACGACCTTCGACGGTGTCGCCGTCTCCACCGACGGCGAGGCGAGTCGCGGCGACGACCCGCAAGCCTGGTCCCCCGATCCGGCTCGCGCGGCGGCCGCCGTCGCCGAACTCGAACGCTCGAAGCGCGTCATCCGCGTCCCGATCGCCGGCGAGGAGCGCTTCGCCGCGATCGAGGACGCAGGCCGACTCCGCGACGCCCTCGGCACCCCGCTGCCCATCGGCGTACCGGTCGCGTTCACCGAGCCGGTCGCCGACCCCCTGGGCGACCTCCTCGCCCGCCACGCGCGCACGCACGGGCCGTTCACGACCGGGCAGACGGCCAGGCGCTTCGGTCTCGGGACCGCGGTGGTCCAGCACACGCTCGCCCGGCTGGCCGACGCCGGCCGCGTCGTCAAAGGCGAGTTCCTCCCCGCCGGCCGGCAGCAGGTGGGCGAGGGCGACGACGCCGACCGCGGCCCCACCGACGCGACGGAGTGGTGCGACGCCGGCGTCCTCCGCAAGCTCCGCATCCGTTCGCTCGCGGCCCTGCGGCACGAGGTCGAGCCGGTCGAGCAGCAGGCGTTCGCCCGGTTCCTGCCGGTGTGGCAGCACCTCGGCGGGACGCTCCGCGGCGTCGACGGCGTCGCGACGGTCATCGACCAGCTCGCCGGCGCGCCCATCCCGGCGTCAGCCTGGGAGTCGCTGATCCTGCCCTCGCGCGTCGCCGACTACAGTCCCGCGATGCTCGACGAGCTCACCGCGACGGGCGAGGTCGTGTGGTCGGGCAGCGGTTCGATCCCCGGCAACGACGGCTGGGTCGCGCTCCACCTCGCCGACACAGCGCCACTCACGCTGCCCCTCGCTCCGACGCCGCACACCCCCGACGCCCTGCAGACCGAACTGCTCGCGACGCTCGGTGGAGGCGGCGCGTACTTCTTCCGGCAGCTCGCGGAGTCGGTCGGGTCGACGGACGACAAGCTCCTCGTCGACGCCCTCTGGGAACTCGTGTGGGCCGGGCTCGTCACCAACGACACCTTCTCACCGCTCCGCACCCTGGTGGGTTCCGGCTCGGGGAACTCGGCGCACCGGGTGCAACGGCAGACCCCGCGCTCGAAGCTGTACCGCGGGCGCAACCTGCAGCGTCCCTCGATGTCGACGCGGGCGAGCCAGACCCTCGGTGGCCGGTGGTCGATCCTGCCGCTGGCCGAGCAGGACGCCACCATCCGTGCCGTCGCCACGGGCGAGACCCTGCTCGAGCGCTACGGCGTCGTGACGCGCGGCTCCGTCGTCGCAGAGGGCGTGACGGGCGGCTTCGCCCTCGCCTACCGCGTGCTGAAGCAGTTCGAGGAGAACGGCCGCTGCCGCCGCGGGTACTTCGTGGAGCGTCTCGGCGGGGCGCAGTTCGCGTCCTCCGGCACCGTCGACCGCCTGCGCGGGTTCATCCGGACCGACGACGAACCACCACTCGACGCCGTCACCCTCGCCGCGACCGACCCGGCGAACCCCTACGGCGCCGCCCTCGGGTGGCCGGGCCAGGAGGTCACCGGGGTGAAGCATCGGCCGGGGCGGAAGGCGGGTGCGCTCGTCGTCCTCGTCGATGGAGCACCGGTCTACTACCTGGAACGCGGTGGCAAGACGGCCCTCGTGTTTTCTGAGGACGACGACCAGCTCCGTGCCGGGGCGCGTTCCCTGGCGGCGACGGTGCGGGCCGGTCGCATCGAGAAGCTCGGCATCGAGCAGGTCAACGGCGCCTTCGTGCTCGGCACCCCGACGGGATACGCCCTCCGCGACGCCGGATTCGTCGAGACGCCGCGTGGATTGCGGCTGCGGCGTGGGTGAACCGGCGCGCGGCCGTTCCGCCACGGGTTGCGCCGGACACCCTGCCGGTGGCACCGTAGCCGGAACGGACGGAGCGGTTCATGCCAGAGGGTGACACGGTCTTCCAAGCCGCGCACCGGTTGCGGCAGGCGCTCGCCGGCGAGGTCGTCACCGGCTTCGACCTCCGCGTGCCCGCCTTCGCGACCGTCGACCTCCGGGGCGACGTCGTCCACGACGTCATCCCCCGCGGCAAGCACCTCCTGCACCACATCGGCGACCACACACTCCACACGCACCTCAAGATGGAGGGGCTGTGGCACGTCTACCAGCCGGGCGAGCACTGGCGGCGGCCGGCGTGGAAGGCCCGCGCGATCGTGTCGACGCAGCACTGGGTGACGGTCGGGTTCGAACTCGGCCTCGTCGAGGTGTTCCCCTCCCGCGAGGACGAGGAGCGCTTCGGCTGGCTCGGTCCCGACCTCCTCGGTCCGGATTGGGACGAGGAGCGCGCCATCCACAACCTCGAGGCCGACGGCCGCGAGATCCACGTCGCGCTGCTCGACCAGCGCAACCTCGCGGGACTCGGCAACGAGTACGTCAACGAGCTGTGCTTCATCCGCGGCGTCCTCCCGACGAGGCCCACCGCCGAGGTCGACCTGCCGGGTGCCGTGCGGCTCGGCTACCGGCTCATCAACGCCAACCGCGACCGCCGCAACCGGGTCACGACGGGCGACACGCGGCCTGGCCGGAAGACCTGGGTGTACTCACGCGACGGTCAACGCTGCCTCCGCTGCGGCACCCGGATCCAGCGGGGCAAACTCGGCGCCGACCCGACCGCGCTCCGCGACACCTACTGGTGTCCCCACTGCCAGACCTGAGCCGGCTCAGGAGCCGGAGGCGACCGGGTGCCGTCGGCCACCGATCCACCCGATCGGGAGCGACAGCAGCAGGAGGTACAGCGCCTGGGCGCCGAGCCCCGGCACCGTCGCGGCCAGCACACCGGCGAGCAGCATCAGGCCGATCGGGAACCACACGAGCACCCACGGTTGGCGCGGCGCGGCTGCCGCTTCGTCGCTGAGCAGCCCGTCCCGCTCGACGACCACCTGCTGGAGTCGCACCGCGACCATCGACACGAGCATCGTCGCGATGTAGAGCGTCGGGGCGCCGCGGTCGTCACCCGTCCCGTCGAAGAGGAGCACCGTCGGCAGCGGCAGGAACACGATCCCGGCGAGCCAGAGGAAGTTCAGGGTCACGAGCCGCGTCGAGTACTTCGCGGTGCGCTCGAACAGGCGGTGGTGGTCGCGCCAGAAGTTGGCGATGACGACGAAGCTCAGCGCCGCTGCGGCGAGCCCGGTCCAGTTGTCGCCGAGGAACACGGCCACCGGACCGCCGTCGTCCTCCTGCGCGAGGTCGACGAGCGGGAGGATGATCAGCGTGATCGCGATGGCGACGACGGCGTCGCTGAAGTTGACGACGCGATCGAGCCCGCGCTCCGTCGTCGGACCGGGTCGACGACGGCCCGTCGGACGCCCCTCCTCGCCGGCCATGGTCAGCTCACGTCGACGTCGTCGGTCGCGGTCCCCTGCACCATGGCGACCCAGCGGGCCAGGAAGGCCGCGCCCGCCTCGTCGTGGATGAGCGTCGGGTGGGTCAGCACCGGGTACGGCTTCTCGGGCACGCCGTCGGCGGGACGGACGTCCACGTGCGCGACCTCGAACCCGTGCTCGAACAACCAGTCGGCCATCGCGTAGTCGCTCCGGGAGTCGCCGACCGTGCGCCAGGCGAGCGGGAGCGCACCGCCATCCGCCTCGAGGAGTTCGAGCGCGCGCTCGGCGCCGAGGTCCTTGCCGAGCCGGACCGACTCGATGTCGGTGGAGATGATCGTCGGGTCGATGCGGTACTGCACGAGGCCGGCGTCGTCCGGGTAGCGGCCGGGGGCGTGCTCGACCCCGAACCCGCGTCGGGCGAGCTCGGCCCGGGCGTCGTCGTCGAAGTGTTTCCGCACGACCGCGTAGTCCGCTGCCGGCACCTCGACGTGCTGCTCGACCGAGACCATCGCGCGCTTGGTGTGGTCGAAGAAGACCGTCTCGGCGTACCGTTCGTCGACGAGGCGCTCAATGGTGTCGCCGTAGCCCTCAGGCATCGCGACGTCCTGATCGAGACTCAACTCGTCGACCCCGGCAGCCGAGAACCCGAACCACACGGCGCCCTTCTCGCAGATGCCGTAGAGCCGGACGTCGTCCGCGAGCCCGGCGGCCAGGAGCGGTGGGACGACCACCTCGCGGAGGAACGCGTCGCTCCGCCCGGTGTTGAAGGCGATCGGGACCCCGGCGTTCGCGAGCGTCGCGAGGTCCTGCGCGATGCTCGGGAGGTTGATCGTCCGGGTGATCGGACTGGCGATGGGGCCGTCGACGTCGAGCAGGAGACCGAGGATGGGGCGGGACGCGTTCACAGGTTCAGCCTAACGAGCACCCGGCGTGGATAGACTCACTCCACCATCACCGGTGTTCGAAGGAGATCACTCGTGTTCACCAGCCCGCATCCCGACGTCGAGATCCCCGACCTGAGCGTCTACGACACCCTGTTCGGCGGCATCGCCCCGAGCGACCTCGACCGCATCGCCCTCCGCGACGGCACGACCGGCGCCGAGACGAGCTATCGACAGCTCATCGGCCAGATCAACGCCCTGGCCGGTGCCCTCGCGGCGGCCGGCATCGGGGTCGGCGACGTCGTCGCCCTCCACGCGCCGAACGTGCCCGCCTTCGCGACCGTGTTCCACGGCATCCTGCGCGCGGGCGCGACGGCGACGACGGTGAACGGCCTCTACAACGCCGAGGAGATCGAGGCGCAGCTGCGCGACGCCGGCGCGACGATGCTGTTCACCGTCTCCCCGCTGCTCCCCCAGGCCTGGGCTGCGGCGAGCGCCTGCGGCATCCCCTCCGACCGCGTCGTCGTCCTCGACGGCGCGGAGGGGCACGCGTCGCTGAGCGACCTCCTCACGCGTCGCCTCCCCGCGCCGGACGTCTCGTTCGATCCGGCCACGCACGTGGCGGTGCTGCCCTACTCCTCCGGCACGACGGGTCGGCCGAAGGGCGTGATGCTCTCGCACCGGAACCTCGTCGCGAACGTGCAGCAGTCGATCCCCCAGCTCGGCATGGTCGCCGACGACCGGATCCTCGCGGTCCTGCCGTTCTTCCACATCTACGGCATGACGGTGCTGCTCAACCTCGCGCTGTCGCGGCGCGCCTCGCTCGTGACCATGCCGAGGTTCGACCTGGCGGAGTTCCTCCGGATCATCCAGGACTTCCGCTGCAGCTACGTGTTCATCGCCCCGCCGATCGCGGTGGCGCTCGCGAAGCACCCACTCGTCGACGAGTTCGACCTCTCGAGCGTCCACACGATCTTCTCCGGTGCCGCGCCCCTGGACGCGACGCTCGGGCGGGCGGTCGAGGAGCGTCTCGGCTGTCGGATGCGACAGGGCTACGGCATGACCGAACTCAGCCCGGTCAGTCACGCGATCGCGTTCCAGGCCGAGGGGGCGTCCCTCGACAGCGTCGGCACCACGCTCCCGAACATGCAGTGCCGGATCGTCGATCCCGAGACCGGCGCCGAGGTGGACTACCCGGCCGAGGGCTCGGACGAGGAGAGCGCGGCGGGCGAGCTGCTCTGCGCCGGGCCGAACGTCATGCTCGGGTACCTCGGCAACGAGGAGGCCACCCGCGAGACCCTCGAGGCCGACGGCTTCCTCCACACCGGCGACATCGCGACCGTCCGCGGTGACGGCACCGTGCGCATCATCGAGCGGTTGAAGGAGCTCATCAAGTACCACGGCTACCAGGTGGCCCCGGCGGAACTCGAGGCGCTGCTACTCGGCCACCCGGCGGTCGCCGACGCGGCTGTCATCGGGGTGCTCGACGATGAGGGCCAGGAGGTGCCGAAGGCGTTCGTGGTCCTGCAGCCGGGCCAGGACGTCACCGCCGAGGCGCTCATGGCGTGGGTCACGGAGCGCGTCGCCCCGCACAAGAAGATCCGGCGCGTGGCGTTCGTCGACGCCGTCCCGAAGTCGGCGTCGGGCAAGATCCTCCGGAAGGACCTCAGGGCCGCGGAGGCACTTCGACAGGCTCAGGGACCGACCGCCGCTCAGTGACCGACGGCGGCGACCATCCGGTCGAAGGCCGCGTCGAGCTCCGGCTCGGCCGGCTGCCAGTGCGGGTTCGCGTCGTGGAAGGCGACCATCTCCGCCGCACCGTCCCAGAACGGGATCGCGGGCCGGAACTCCGGGACGAGACTGCGGATGCGGGTGTTGTCGAAGACCATCGGGAACGCCTTGTCGCCGAGCAGCGTCGGCCCGAGCGGTGGGTGGACCTCCGCGATGACGTCGGACGGCACGTGCACGATGTCGGCCTCCACGCCCGCCGCCTCCGCGATCCACCGGGTGATGTCGTTCCAGCTCGGCGCGTGGTCGCCCGTGATGTGGAAGGCCTCCCCGAGCACGTCGCGACGACCCAGCAGGCCGACGAACCCGACCGCGAAGTCCTGGGTGTGGGTGATGGTCCAGAGGGTCGTCCCGTCGCCGTGCACGACCACCGGCTTGCCCGCGCGCATGCGATCGAGGTCGGTGCGTCGGCCCATCGTCGGGATGAGCGTGCGGTCGTAGGTGTGCGACGGGCGCACGATCGTCGCCGGGAACCCCTGCTCGCGGTAGGCGTGGACGAGGACGTCCTCGCAGGAGATCTTGTCGCGCGCGTACTGGGAGAACGGGTTCCGGAGCGGCGTCGACTCGACCACGGGCAGGCGCTGTGGCGGCTTCTGGTACGCGGATGCGGAGCTGATGAACACGTACTGGCCGATCCGCCCGGCGAAGCGGTCGATGTCCGCCTGCACCTGCGGTGGCGTGAACGCGGTGAACTGCGCCACGACGTCGAACTCGCGCGAGCCGAGCGTCTCGGTCACCGCGTCGATGTCGCGCACGTCCGCGCGGAGGAGCTCGACCTCCTCGGGGAGGGGGCGGACGTGGGACAGGCCGCGGTTCAGGACGGTGACGTCATGGCCGAGCGACACCGCTCTGGCGACCGACGCCGAGGAGATGATGCCACTGCCGCCGATGAACAGGATGCGCTTCGTCGTCATGGCTCCATCCTCGCGCACCAGAGACCGACTCGCCCAGGCCTTCCCAGGATCGCCGCCGTCAGCGCTCGCGCTTGACGAAGGCCATGGCACCGACGACGAGGGCGAGCAGCACCCCGGAGACGAGTCCCCACACGACCGGCGCCTCCGGTCCGAGGACCAGGAGCATCAGCAGCGCGGCGAGCGCGAGGACCCCGGCGACGACGAGCGCCGTCGTCCATTCGTTCCATCGCATCCCACCAGCCTAGGCTCCCGTCACCACGGCCCGGTGACGCGGGAGCCGCTGCGGTGAACCGGCGGGACCGCTCAGCGGTGCTCGGCGAGCAGCTCCTCGGTCCGTTCCCAGAGCCCGCGGGCGAGAGCGACGTCGTCGGCGAGCTTGTTCGTGCGTGCGGGCTTCCGCTTCACGAAGTAGCCGCCCGAGGTCCAGTCGAGTCCCGGCTGACTCTCGGCGAGCCAGAAGAGCGTGTCGGCGCCCTCCTCGGGGGTGTTCAGCAGGCGACGCCCGAGCGGGTTCGCATAGAGGAACCGCATCGCGCCGTCGGGCGAGCTGGAGAAGTTCGTCGAGATGACCCCCGGGTGGAACGCCGCCGCGGACAGGCCGCGCGGGCCGTACCGGCGGTCGAGTTCCTTCGTGAAGAGGATCTGCGCCAGCTTCGCGTTGCCGTAGGCGCGCGTGGGCGAGTAGGAGCGTTCGGCGTCGAGGTCGTCGAGGTCGAGCTTCCCGAACAGGCGGTTGGCGACGCTCGAGGTGTTGATCACCGTCGCCTCGGACTCGACGAGGCGGTCGAGCAGGAGATGGGTGAGGAGCGCGGGTGCCAGGTAGTTGATCTGGAACGTCTGCTCATGGCCGTCCGTCGTGACCCGGCGGTCGGCGCCGAAGATGCCGCCGGCGTTGTTGGCGAGGACGTCGATCCGCGGGTACTGCTCGAGGAGCTGTTCGGCGAGGAGCCGCACCTGCGCCAGTTCGGCGAAGTCGGAGATGAACGAGGCGGCCCCGATCCGCTGCGCGACGGCCGCCGTCTTCTCCGGTGAGCGCCCGACCACCACGACCTGCTCGCCCGCGTCGGTCAACGCCTTCGCGGCCGCAGCGCCGATGCCGTCGCTCGCACCGGTGAGGACGATCACCCGATCGCTCACGCGGACGACTTCCGGGGGCGGGGCTCGCTGACGTTGGTCGGGCGCGCCCGCTCGTCGATGTCGGGGACCTCACGGCCGATCGCGAGGTCGCCGGTCTTGTTGGCGTCCTGCATCATCGACTCGAGCCAGCTGCGGTTGAGCTCGGGACGCTGCTCCTGGTCGAACTCGAACTGCAGCGAGATCGACGGGTGCACCCAGATCGTCACGCGTCCGCCACCGGTCTCGAGCGAGCGCGGCCAGGAGATCGTGAAGGACTCGTTGCGCCGCAGCTTCATGACCGCGATCGACTTCACGTGCGCGAGCATCCGGTCGTCGAGTTCGAGCTCTCGCGACGAACTCCCGTAGATCAGCTTTCCCACCAGATGTCTCCTCTTGTGCCGGTCGTCCTCGCGTACCCGGGAATCAGGGCGACACGACGCCCGAGCACACCGGGCGTTGCCCCCATCGTAGGCGACCGAGGGATCGCCGTCGTGCCGGTTGACGAGCGGGCGGCGGCCCAGTTCAGGGGGCCGCCGTGTTGTCCCCCACGGCCTCGCGAGTACGCCAACTTCCCCGGAAAATCAAGGAATTTCGGGGTTGTTTCGTGAACCTGGTAAAGCACTGGGCGGCGGCGGAATCGACCAAACCGCTGTTCGCGCCGCCCCCGAACGGCGTGCATGACCGTGAAGCCCGAATCTTCCGTCGTGCACCCGAGCCAACCGTCCGTCCCCGAACGATCCATCGCTCCGGGAACGCGTCCCCGCCGTGCACGCCAGCCGTTGCGTCTCCCCAAGCTCGTCTCCCAGCTGGTCACCTTCGGCCTCGTCGGTGGCACCGCGTTCGTCGTGGACGTCGGCGTGTACAACCTCCTCCGGTTCACCGTGCTCGACGACAAGCCGATCGGCGCGAAGGTGATCTCCGTCGCCGTCGCCACGATCGTCGCGTGGCTCGGCAACCGGGCGCTGACGTTCCGGACCGAGCACCGCCGCGCGGTGTGGAAGGAAGGCGCGCTCTTCGCGCTCATGAATGTCCTCGGCCTCGGGATCGCCGCCGGGTGTCTCTTCGTCTCGCACTACGTCCTCGGCTACACCACACCCCTCGCCGACAACATCGCGGGCAACGGTGTCGGTCTCGTCCTCGGCATGGTCTTCCGCTTCCTCGCCTACCGGTTCGTCGTCTTCCGGCCTGCCGAGTCGGCGACCGATCGCCGTCGGAGCACGACGCCGCAGGAAGCGCCCGTCTCGAGCCCGGCCACACCGGCACCCGCCGCCGCACCGCGCACCACGACCCCTCGTCGATCCGCACCGACCCACGCACTGCCGACCTCTGGAGGCCTGTCCTGATGGCACCCGCACTCGCACCGCTGCTCGGAGCGCTCGCGCTCATCCCCGCCCGCCCGTTCGCCGCCGCGGACGAGCCCGCTCCCCTGCTGACCCCGCAGCCCGCGGCACCCACGGAACCGCTGCCGAACCGCGGCACCCTGGTGGACCCGGCGTCCGCGGCCGACCCCGGCTCCTGGAGCATCGGTGAGTGGCTCGGCTACGGCACCATGCTGCTGTTCGCCGCCGCGCTGACGATCATCGCCGTCACCACGCTCTACTGGATGCTCCACGCCTGGCGGTCGACCGGCCACCTGAAGAACACCGGGTTCGCCGCGGTCCCGCTGCCCGCCAAGCACTCCTTCACCCTGCTCGTCCCCGGTCGGCACGAAGAGGAGGTCATGGGTCAGACCCTCGACCGCCTCGCCGAACAGGACCACCCCGACTTCGAGATCATCGCGATCGTGGGCCACGACGACCCGGGGACCGAGCGCGTCGTCCGCGAGGCCGCCGCACGGCACCCCGATCTGATCAAGGTCGTCGTCGACGACAGCGTGCCGAAGAACAAACCGAAGGCCCTCAACCGGGCGCTGCAGATCGCCCGCGGCGACGTCGTGGGCGTGTTCGACGCCGAGGACGAGGTGCATCCACGCCTGCTCACGCTCGTCGACTCCCGCTTCACCGAGAGCGGCGCCGACGTCGTCCAGGGCGGCGTGCAGCTCATGAACTTCCAGTCGAGCTGGTGGTCGCTCCGGAACGTGCTCGAGTACTACTTCTGGTTCCGGTCGCGCCTGCACTTCCATGCGGACTCCCGCTTCATCCCGCTCGGCGGCAACACGGTGTTCGTGAAGAAGACCTGGCTCGACTGGTCGGAGGGCTGGGACGACGGCTGCCTCGCCGAGGACTGCGAGCTCGGCGTCCGACTCTCGAGCGCCGGTGCGACGGTCGTCGTGGCCTACAGCCCGGAGGTCGTCACCCGCGAGGAGACGCCAGGCACCCTGCAGTCGCTCTACAAGCAGCGCACGCGCTGGAACCAGGGGTTCCTGCAGGTCCTGAAGAAGGGCGAGTGGCGCAAGCTGCCGACGTTCCGTCAGCGCATGTTCGCCCGCTACCTGCTGTCGATGCCGTTCCTCCAGGCGGCGACCGGCCTCCTCATCCCCGTCTCGGTCCTCCTGGTGCTGTTCGCAAAGGTCCCCGCGCCGATCGCGCTCCTCACCTTCATCCCGCTCGCGCCGACGATCGTCACCCTCGCGGTGGAGGCCTCCGGGCTCGGTGAGTTCGGGCGCCTCTACGGCCAGAAGGTCCGCCTCCGCGACTACGCCCGGCTGATCCTCGGCACCTTCCCGTACCAGATCTTCCTCGGCCTGGCCGCCGTCCGTTCCGTCTTCCGCGAGTGGAAGGGCGACCACTCCTGGGAGAAGACGGAGCACACCGGTGCCCACCGCAGCGAGGAGGTCGCCGAGGCCACCGAGGCCGCTCCCGCCTCCGTCGACCTGCCCGACCGCGCACCCGAGCTCGTCCTCCAGAACGGAGCAACCCGATGACCGGCATCCTCGAACGACCGGCCGCCCCCGGCCGACCAGAGCTCCACCTGGAGAGCGACCGCCTCGGCTGGCTCGCCTCAGGGCCACCGACGAAGCGAGGCCCCGGCGTCGTGCGCCGCTGGCTCTCGCGCCACGGTCGCACCCTGGCCTTCCTCCTGCCCGTGCTCGCCATCGCCGCCGTCGTGCAGGCGATGAACCTGGGCGGCTCCCCGCAGCGCATCGACGACGAGGGCACCTACACCGCCCAGGCGTGGAGTGTCCTGAAGCTCGGCGAACTCGCCCACTACACCTACTGGTACGACCACCCGCCGCTCGGCTGGCTGCAGATCGCGGCTTACACGGGGCTGACCGGCGCGTTCGACCGCTACGACATCGCCGTGGTCGCGGCACGTGAGGCCATGCTGGTCGCGACGCTCATCGCCGTCGTGCTCGTGTGGGTCCTCGCCCGCCGCCTGCACCTCAGCCGGGCCATGGCCGCCGTCGCCGCACTCGTGTTCGCGATCTCGCCGCTCGCGGTCCAGTTCCACCGCACCGTCTACCTCGACAACGTCGCGGTGCCCTGGCTCCTCGGTGCCTTCATTCTCGCGACGAGCCGCAAGCACCAGCTCGTCGGCTTCGCAGGTTCCGCCGCCGCGTTCGGCATCGCCGTGCTGAGCAAGGAGACCTTCCTGCTCGCCCTGCCCTTCCTCGCCTGGACCATGTGGCGCGCGGCTCGGAAGGAGACCCGCCGGTACACGCTGCCGGTCGCCGCGACCATCGTCGTCGTCATCGGCTTCACCTACGTACTCTTCGCCGCCATCAAGGGCGAACTCATCCCCGGCCCTGACCGGGTGAGCCTCCTCGGCGGCGTCTTCTTCCAACTCGGATCCCGTGTCGCGAGCGGGTCGCTGTTCGACCCGGAGAGCCTGTCGGCGAAGACCCTCGGCATGTGGTGGCAGTTGGACGCGGCACTCCTCGTCACCGGCGCGGTGGCCGCCGTCGCCGGACTCTTCATCTCGCGGCTGCGTGTCATCGCCGCGATGACCGTCTTCCTCGGCCTCTTCATGCTGCGCCCGGGCGGGTACCTGCCGGTGCCCTACGTCATCATGCTGCTGCCGTTCATGACGATCCTCATCATGGGTGTGACCGGCGCGGCCATCCGACAGTTCCGTCGCCGCTCGACCGTCGAGGCCGGTGCGCCGCGCCGTCGTCTCCTCGGCGGACGTGCGGCCGGAGCGGTCTGGGTCGCCGCCGTGCTCGCGGCAGCCGTCGTCGCCGTCCCGAACACGGCGACCCAGCTCCGCGGCTTCCTCCTCGCCGACCTCGACAAGCCGGTCCGGCAGGCCCAGCAGTGGGTCCAGACCAATGTGCCGAAGGAGTCCCGCGTGATCGTCGACGACGCGATGTGGGTCGACCTCGTCGAGAGCGGCTTCGACCGCGACAACGTCATCTGGTACTACAAGATGGACACCGACTCCGCCGTCCAGGCTCAGTCGCCCAACGGCTGGCGCGACGCCGACTACATCGTCACGACCGACTCGATGCGGACCTTCCCGACCACCTTCCCCGAGGTCAAGGGTGCGATCGACAACTCCGAGCTCGTCGCGACCTTCGGCTCCGGGACGCAAGCCGTCGAGGTCCGCCGCATCGACGCCGACGGTCTCGACGCGGCCGCCGAGCAGGCTGCCGGACGCACGGCGGCTCGGGCGGCGCTCGGTGCGCAGCTCCTGCTGAACCCCTCGCTCAGCGTCTCGGCGGAGGCCGCACAGACCCTCAGCGACGGCCAGCTCGACTCCCGCGCCCTGCTCGCCCTCGGACAGGTGCTCGCTACGACGCCGGTCCGGCTCGAAAGCACCCCGGTGCTCGACGGCGAGACGGGCGACGTGCGCCGGACGATGGTGCTCCGCACCGGCACCGAGGCGGGCGACAGCCGTCTGGCCGACTCCATCCGCTCGATCCAGGGCGACTACGCAGCCGACCGCGTCGAGCAGACGGCAGCCGGCGTGCGGGTCACCTACTCGGTCGTCGAACCCGACGTCGTCCGCTGACCACCTTCCCGAGCACCGGCTCGAGCCGGAGGCCCGGGCTACCCGAACCCCCGAACCACCCGAAGAACAGGAGTTCCACCATGCGAACCACCACCACGAGGCGACTCGCCCTCAGCGGCCTCGCCGCCGTCGCGACGGCAGCACTCATCGGCTTCGGCACCACCGCCGCGAGCGCCGCCACCACCGATGCCGCAGGCTCCGGCTGGATCCGCGTCGGCCACCTCTCGGCCGACACCAAGACCGTCGACGTGAAGCTGTCGGCACTCTCCGGCGGCGCGACCGTGTTCGAACTCGACGACGTCGCCTACGGCCAGGTCTCCCCTTACACCGACCTGGCCGCCGGCACCTACGTGGTGTCGATGGTGCCCGCCGGGGCTCCCGACAGCACGAAGCCGGTCATCAGCACCAACGTGACCATCACGGCGGGGGAAGCGGCCACCGTCGCGGCCTACGGTCCCAACAAGGACCTGCAGACGAAGGTGTTCGAGGACGACCTCACCGGTCCGACCGAGGGTGCGGCGCGCATCCGGCTGATCCAGGCGTCGACCGATGTGAAGAGCGTCGACGTCAGCACCTCGACCGGCATGCCCATCGCGAAGGGCGCCACCACCGGGACGGCGACCGACTACGCGAGCGTCCCCGCCGGCCCGTGGGATCTCGAACTGACCGGCGGCAAGCAGGCGGCCGAAGCCTCCGTGAACCTCGCGCCGGGCACCGTGAGCACGCTCTTCGTGCTCGACAACGCCGCAGGTGGCGTCACGCTCATGCCCGTCCTCGACAGCTCAGCGGCCGGCGACGCTCCCGAGGGTCCGGTGGAGACCGGTGGCGGTGGACTCGCCAAGGAGTCGTCGACGCTGCGGGGCGTCCTCGACGACCTCGACGCGAAGCTCGCCCGCCTCGTGCGCGACCTCGGGACGGCGGCGAGCTGACCATGAGCGCCAAGAAGACGATCGGTATCGCCGCGACCGCGGTCGCCGCGGTCACCGCGACCGCCGTGATCGCCTCCCTGGCTACCGGGTTCCCGGCGAACCTCCTCCAGGGCCCGACCGCGGCGTCACCCGGCTCCGCCGACACCGACGGTCAGCCTGGCCCGACCTCGACGGTCACGGAACGGACCACCACCGAGGCCGCAGACGCGTTCCTCGCCGACTGGGTCGACGACGGCCGCGTCGTGCGCCGGGACCAGGGTGACGACACGGTCAGCGAAGGGCAGGCCTACGGACTGCTCGTCGCGGCCGGGGTCGGGGACGAGCAGTCCTTCACCGAGATCTGGGATTGGACCGAGCAGCACCTGCAGCGCCCCGACGGGCTGCTCGCCTGGCAGTGGCGCGATGGCGAGGTCGTCGACGAAGAACCCGCCAGCGATGCGGACCTCGACGCCGCCCGCGCGCTCGTCATCGCCGGTACCCGCTTCGACGAGCCGCGGTTCACCGAGGCCGGCGTCACGCTTGCCGGTGTGATCGCGGACCGCATGACCGCCGAGACCGCCGCGGGCCGGATCCTGCTGCCCGGCGTCTGGGCCGCAGCGACCGAGCCCTACGCGTACAACCCGTCCTATGCCTCTCCCGTCGCCTTCTCGGTACTGGGTGCGGCGACGGGTGACCCGCGGTGGGCCGAACTGCAGGCGGGTTCCGCAGCGGTCACGACCACCCTGCTCGACGAGAGCCCGCTCCCGCCCGACTGGGCCCAGGTGCACGCCGACGGCACCGTCGACGCCATGCCCGGCGCGGCAGGGACCGGGCAGAGCGTCCGCTACGGCTACGACGCGGCCCGACTCCCGATCCGCTACGCCGAGTCCTGCGACACCGCCGACCGGGCGATGGCCGCCCGCCTCGCTTCGACCCTCGCGCGGTCGAAGGAGCTGCGGGCGGAGACCGATCTCGGCGGATCACCCCTGACCTCGGATGTGCACCCGCTCGCCCTCCAGGCCCGAGCAGCCGCGCGCGCCGCCGTGGGCAACCTGCCGGAGTCGGCGGACGACCTCCGAGCCGCCGACGAACTCGCGCAGGAGGTGCCGAGCTACTTCGGCGCCGCCTGGGCAGCCCTCGCGCCCATGATGCTCACGACCGGTGAGCTGGACGGGTGCCCGCCGCTCACCGAAGGAGCCACCTCATGATCCGCGCACACAGCCGCCGGATCGGCACGCTCGCCGCCGCCGGAGCACTCCTCACGGCACTCACCCTCTCAGGCTGCGCCACGACGCACGCCGGGCAGACGCCGACCTCGCCGAACGCCGCCGACGGGCCCATCACCTCCTCGGAGGCGACCGACCGTGGCGCCGCCGGTGCGAAGCAGGACCCGGTCGCCCAGGCGCCGGCCGCCGATGTCAGCGCGCTGAGTGTGGCCCGGGTGCAGATCCCGTCGATCGGGGTCGACGCGGCGGTCGAACCGCTCGAGCGCGATGCGTCCGGTGTTCTCCTGCCGCCCGTCGAGTGGGAGGACGCCGGGTGGTACCGCGCCGGCGTCCTGCCCGGCCAGGTGGGGCCCGCGGTCATCGCCGGTCACCTCGACACGACCCTCCGCGAGGCGGTGTTCGTCCACCTCAAGCAGCTCGTGGCGGGCGACCAGGTGACGGTCACGATGTCCGACGGCTCGACCGCCACCTACGCCGTGGACCGCGCCATCGACGTCGAGAAGAAGACCTTCCCCACCGAGGAGGTCTACGGACCGACACCCGACGCGCAGCTCCGGCTCATCACCTGCAACGGCCCCTTCGACGACGCCGCGAACACCTACGCGAACAACTACGTGGTCTTCGCCTCGCTCGTCGGCACGACCCCGTAGCGCTGCTCCTCGCCGCTCCCCACCCCTCGCTCCTGTCGAGGGGCCGCCCCGCTCCGAACCACTCCCAACGACCCGAAAGGAACCGACGTGAACCGCTCACTCGTCGTCATCCCCACCTACAACGAACTCGACAACCTGCAGCCGATCGTGAACCGCACGCTCGCCGTCGCCGGGGTCGACATCCTCGTCGTGGACGACTCCTCCCCCGACGGCACCGGGTTCCTCGCCGAGCAGCTCGCCGCGCAGCACCCGCAGGTGCACGTGTTCCACCGGGCCGTGAAGGACGGGCTTGGCGGGGCGTACCTCGCGGGCTTCGCCTGGGCGCTCGCGCGCGGCTACGAGGTCATCGTCGAGATGGACGCGGACGGCTCCCACCACCCCGAGGACCTGCCCCGCCTGATCGCACTCCTCGACGATCACGACCTCGCGCTCGGCTCGCGCTGGGTCCCGGGTGGCGTCGTCGAGAACTGGCCCGCGCACCGGCTCGCGCTGAGTCGCGGCGGCAACCTCTACACGCGACTCGCCCTGGGGATCGGTGTCGCCGACGCGACCGGCGGGTTCCGCGCGTTCCGCAGCGAGGCACTGCGCCGCATCGACCTCGCCGACGTCGCGTCGCAGGGGTACTGCTTCCAGGTCGACCTCCTCTGGCGGGCGCTGCAGCGCGGGCTCCGGGTCGTGGAGACGCCCATCGTCTTCACCGAGCGGGTGTCGGGCGAGTCGAAGATGAGCGGCGGCATCGTCTCCGAGTCGCTCAAGAAGGTCACGATGTGGGGCGTGCGTCGCCGCCTCCAGGAGGTCCGCGCGCTGCTCCACGGCCACCCGCTTCCATCCGTGCGCGTGCTGTCCACCCGCTGAGACCAGGTGGTGCGGGCGACGACGACCACGGGCTGACGAGGGCTGCACATCTTCCCAGGTCCTTCCGGTTCCGCCGCCCTCCCCGGAGTCGTAGCGTGAGGGCATGATCAATCGCACGCGCACCCCGCAGCACCCCATCGGTTCCGGCTTCGGCCACTCGAGCACCGCGGCGGAGGTGCTCGAGGGCATCGACCTCACCGGCAAGCTCGCCATCGTCACCGGCGGCTACTCCGGTATCGGCCGCGAGGCCGTCCGTGCCCTGGTCGGCGCGGGTGCCCACGTCATCGTGCCCGCACGGCGACCGGAGACCGCTCGCGAGGAGCTCGCCGGCATCGACGGCGTGGAGGTCGACGAACTCGACCTGGCCGACCTCGCGAGCGTCGAGGCGTTCGCCGACCGCTTCCTCGCCACGGGTCGGGGCATCGACCTGGTCATCACGAACGCCGGTGTCATGGCGGCTCCCGAGACGCGTGTCGGTCCCGGCTGGGAACTCCAGTTCGCGACGAACCACCTCGGCCACTTCGCCCTCGTCAACCGCCTCTGGCCCGCCATCGTCAAGGGCGGTTCCTCGCGGGTCGTCGCGTTGTCCTCCAGCGGCCACAAGCGCTCGGGGATCCGCTGGGACGACGTCCAGTTCGAGCACGGGTACGACAAGTGGGAGGCCTACGGGCAGGCGAAGACCGCCAACGCGCTCTTCGCCCTCCAGCTCGACACGCTCGGTGCCGAAGAGGGCGTCCGTGCGTTCTCCGTCCACCCCGGTGGCATCCTCACGCCGCTCCAGCGGCACCTGCCTCGCGAGGAGATGATGGCCCTCGGCTGGGTCGACGCCGACGGCAACCTCCTCGTCTCGGGGTTCAAGTCGCCCGAGCAGGGTGCCGCAACCGAGGTGTGGGCCGCGACCTCGCCGTCGCTCGACGGCCTCGGCGGGGTGTTCTGCGAGGACTGCGACATCGCCGGCCCGGCCGAGACAGCGGTCTCCCCGGCCTCCGGTGTCGCCGACCACGCGACCGATCCTGAGGAGGCGGCCCGACTCTGGGCGCTCTCCGCCGAACTCACCGGGGTCGACGCCTTCGCCGCTCGCGACTGATCGGCCGGCGCCACCCCTTGCAGCCACCCGCCCACGGACCTACCGTGAGAGCGGATCAGCGCGACGATGCGCGAGACGGAGACCGCCCAGGCGGATCTCGGAAGGAGCACCCCATGAGTGACCAGAACGCCGACATCAACAACCCGGGCCCACACGACGAGGCCTTCGACGACGCGGCGGCCGAGCGCGTGGCGTCCACGACGAACCCCGGCCCGAGCGTCGACGCGGACGACCCCGCGGCGAGCGGCGAGGCCGACATCACGAACCCCGGTTCGGAGACCGAACGCGACGCTGCGGCCGAGCGCGAGGCGGAGCGCGTCGCGAACATCACCAACCCCGGCCCGCACAGCTGACGGCACCCGGTCCACAACTCAGGACGCCCCCCGGCGCGCCGCGTCGTCCCACCCATGCGGATGGCCGACGCGCCGGACCGCTCCTGAGTTGTGGACATCGGCCAACCGCGCGCCCACCGTTCACAACTCAGGACGCCCCCGGCGTGCCTCGTCATCCCGCCCATGCGGATGGCCGACGCGCCGAGCCGCTCCTGAGTTGTGAACCGGCGGGTCCCACTCGATCAGTGGTCGGCACGAGGCGGACGCAGGCGCGTCTCCTCGATGTCGAGCATCGTCTGCGCCTCGGCGAGGATGCGCGACGGGTACGCACCGCGCGCCCGGGCGTCGAGGAGCCGCTCGCGCTCGGCCTGCACGACGGCGAGGCGCAGCTGGCGGTAGAGCCGGTGCGGCGTCTCGGCGTGCGTCTCACTGGGCGAGACCGACTCGCGCGAGCGTTCCCAGGCGGCTTCCGCCCGCAGGAACGTCGACTGTCTGACACGTTCGAGCAGATCGGGGTCGATCTCCTCCTCGATGCCGACCGCCGACGCCGGATCCTCCAGCACGCTGATGCCCGCGTAGCTGATCTCGTCGAGGAGGGTCGCGAGCTGTCGGCGGTCCTCGGACTCATCGATCCCCTGCACCTTGAGCAGCCTGATGAGCCACGGCAGCGTGCCGCCCTGGACGACGAGCGTCACGACGGCGACCGTGAAGGCGATGAGGACGAGCTGTTCGCGGTACGGGGTGCTCTGTGGCAGTGACTGTGCGGCGGCGAGCGTCACGACGCCGCGCATGCCCGACCAGCTGAGGATGACGCCACCTCGCCAGTCGATCTGCTCCAGCCGCAACTGTTCGAGGTCGGCGCGCTGCCGCTCGTAGGCGCGCTCCCGCCGCCGGTGCCATCGGCGGTTCTGTCTCGGGAACCGTTCCGAGTACCCCATCGACAGCCACCGTTGCAGGGTCTGCCGCTCAGCCCAGCGTTCTCGTGCACGGAGCCCGAGCACCAGCGGCCCCACCCACAGGAACCGCAGTGCGATGAGCGCGGCCGTCGCGACGAGACCGATCCCGATGGACTCCTCGACGGACAGGATCTCAGCGTCGACGGCACCGATGAGGGTGCGGATTTCGAGTCCGATGAGGAGGAACACGGCGTTCTCGAGCAGGAACTGGATGGTCCGCCAGTTGATGCGGTCGCTGATCCGCGCCTGCGCCGAGAACGCGGCCGAACTCGCGTGGCCCGTGTACAGGCCGGCGATGACGACGGCCAGCACGCCGGACCCACCGAG
Source organism: Plantibacter sp. VKM Ac-2876 (assembly GCF_015350715.1). NCBI lineage: Bacteria > Bacillati > Actinomycetota > Actinomycetes > Micrococcales > Microbacteriaceae > Plantibacter > Plantibacter sp. VKM Ac-2876. Next base: position 44,730 of record NZ_JADKSI010000001.1, read on the forward strand.
CGCCTCGGTCGGCATGAACGCCACGAACGGGACGGCGATGGAGATCGCGGTGTCGAGGACGGAGTCGTTGAGCTTCGACCGCAGCCAGACGGTGACGTACCCGGCGATGAAGCCGACGATGATCGCCAGGACGACCGCGTAGACGAAGTCGCCGACCGTCGCCCACGGAGTGAGCATGCCGCCGGCCGCCGCAGCGCTCGCCGATCGGAGGAGCACGAGCGCGGTCGCGTCGTTCACGAGCCCCTCGCCCTCGAGCACGGTCAGGAGGCGGGGCGGGAGGCCGAGACGGCGTCCGATGGAGGTGGCCGCGACCGCGTCGGGCGGGCTGATGATCGCGCCGAGGGCGATGGCGGCGGCGAGGTTGAGGTCGGGTAGCAGGCTGAAGAGGAGGAACCCGGCACCGAACGCGGTGACGATGACGAGCACGACCGACAGACTCGTGATGGTGGCGAGGTTGCGGCGGAAGTCCATGATCGGGACGCTGATCGCCGCGGCGTAGAGGATGGGCGGCAGGACGACGTCGAGCACGAGTTCCGGCTCGACCTCGATCTCCGGGACGCCCGGGAGGTACGAGAGCCCGACACCGACGATCACGAGGATGATCGGTGCGGCGACGCCGAGCTTGCGGGAGAAGGCCGCGACGGCGACGATCACCGCGATGCCGACGACCGCATACACCCCGAGTTCCATAGCGATCAGGCTATCGGTCGCTCGGCCGGCCCCACCCCGACGGCTGTCGTGGGTGCCGGGAAGCTATTCGAGCAGGCCCCGGATGTCCTCCGCGGTGAGCGCCTGACTGAACACCGCGTCGTCGTCGAGGACCGCGGCGAAGAGCTCCGACTTCTTCGCCTGGAGCGCCATCACCTTCTCCTCGATCGTGTCGGCGGCGACGAGCCGGTAGACCATGACGTTCTCCGTCTGGCCGATGCGGTGCGTGCGGTCGATGGCCTGCGCCTCCGCGGCCGGGTTCCACCACGGGTCGAGCAGGAAGACGTAGTCCGCCTCGGTGAGGTTGAGGCCGAACCCGCCGGCCTTCAGGCTGATGAGGAAGACGGGCGCGTCACCGGTGCGGAATCGGTCGATGACCTCACCCCGACGACGGGTGGACCCGTCGAGGTACTCGTACGCGATGCCCTGCTCCTCCAGCCGACGCGCGGCGGTGCCGAGGAAGCTCGTGAACTGGCTGAAGATGAGCGCCCGGTGGCCCTCGGCGACGACGTCGTCGAGCTGCTCGAGGAGTGCGTCGAGCTTGCTGGAGGGGATGCCCGCGTGCTCCTCGGCATCGATGAGACTCGCGTCGAGGCTCAGCATGCGCAGCAGGGTGAGTGAGCGGAACACGATGAACCGGTTGCGGTCGAGGTCGTCGACGAGTCCGAGGAGCTTCTGCCGTTCGCGCTGGAGGACGAGGTCGTAGAGCTTGCGGTGGGCCGGCGCGAGCTCGATGCGCAGCACCTGTTCCTGCTTCGGCGGCAGTTCGGGCGCGACCATCTCCTTGGTGCGCCGCATGAGCAGCGGACGGATGCGTCGGCGCAGGGTCTGCAGCCGACTCGAGTCGAGACCCTTGCCGATCGGCTTGACGTAGTGCTCGGTGAAGCGCGGCGCCGAGGCGAACAGCCCCGGCGCGACGATCGACAGCAGCGACCACAGCTCCATGAGGGTGTTCTCGATGGGCGTGCCGGTGATCGCGAGCTTGAACGGTGCCCGGAGATCGACCGCGCACTCGTGCAGCTTGGCGCGGTGGTTCTTCACGAACTGCGCCTCGTCGAGGATGAGCCCCGACCACTCGACCGCCTGGTACGCCGGTGCGTCGAGCCGGAAGAGCGCATAGCTCGTGACCACGATGTCGGCGCCCGCCGCGAGGTCCGCGATCGACGCGCTGCCCTTCGCCTGCGTGGTCGCGATGCTGCGGACGACGAGGTCTGGCACGAAGCGCGTGGCCTCGGCGACCCAGTTGGAGACCACCGACGTCGGGGCGACCACGAGGAACGGTGGTGCCGTGGTCCCGGTGGTCTCGCGCGCGTGGGCGACGAGGGCGAGCGTCTGCAGCGTCTTGCCGAGGCCCATGTCGTCGGCCAGGATGCCACCGAGTCCGTGCTGCCAGAGGAACGCGAGCCAGCGGAAGCCCTCGACCTGGTAGGGCCGGAGGTCGGCGTGGAGTCCCGACGGCAGCGCGGTGTCGGGGACCGCTTCGATCGCGTTGAGTCCGGCTGCAGCCTCGCGCCAGGAGACGGCCTGCTCGGTCTCGTCGGCGAGGTCTTCGAAGTCGGCCCAGAGGCTCGCCTGGTAGCGACTGATGTTCGGCTTCGTCTCCCACTCCTTGAGCGCGGCCGCCTCGGTGAGCAGCTCGCGCAGGCGGTCGAAGGCGGGGTGCTCGAGCGAGAGGTAGGTGTGGTCGACCCTGAGCAGCTTCGTGCGCCCCTTCGAGAGGGCCTTGAAGAGGGGCTCGAAGGGGACGCTGTACTCGCCGATGTGGATGACGATCCCGAGGTCGAACCAGTCGCGCTGCTCCGTCTCCACCGTGGTGACCGAGATGTGGGGCGTGCCCGTGAGCTCCCGGTACTCGGGGCGGTCACCGGACACCTCGACGAGGACGTCGTCGAGCGATTCGAGGACGGGGAGGGTGCGCTCGGTGACGAGTGCCGCGTCGAACTCCGTCAGGACCTGCGGCCTGGGCGGCCAGATGCCCGGAGTCGTGAGCTCGTCGAACGAGCCCGCGGCGAGTGCACGGCGTTCCGGCTCCGCTGCAGCGGCGATGGCGGCACCGACCCGGTCGAGGATGGCCCGCTCCGAGCGTTCGTCGCGGAGGACCTCCGCAGCGGCAGCTCCGGTGGCGGTGTCGGTCGGCACGCCGTGCGGCACCGTCGACACGAGCGATCGTCCTGCGGCGAGCGCCGGGGTGCCGCCACCGATCGGCACGCGCTGCGCCGGGGCGTACTGCCAGAACCACGCGAGGCGCAGGGTCTGCTTCGGTTCGAACGAGGCGGCGAGCACGAGCACCGGTGGCACGATCTCGGGCAGGGCCACGGTGCCGTCCGTCGAACTCAGCGAGATGCTGCGGCGGAGTCGTGGGACGTAGTGCTCGAGGAACTCCGGCACCTCGGCCTCGGGGACGACGACGGGGTCGCCCGGTCCGAGGAGTCCGCGGGCTTCTTCCGTCAGCGGTTCGGCGAGTGGTGCGAGCACGATCGCCTGCTGGGGTTCGAGCGTGTAGTGGTAGAGGCCGTGGTCGCCCAGGGCTCCGCTCGTGGCCGCCTCGACGTCGGTGCCGTCGATCGTCACGACGGATCGGAGGACCACGCCCTCGTCGTCGTGCGCGGCGTCCAGCCGGATGGCGGCTGTGGTGCCGAGGGTGACCGTGCCCTTGCGCGTGCCGACGAGTTCGATCCCGAGCTGGGCCGCCTCGTCGAACAGATGCCAGAGGACGGGGCTGCCGAAGTCGTCGAGGACGAGCCAGTCGGAGTCACCGGCGCCGGCGTAGGCACCGGCCGGCGGACGGGTGGCGCGCAGGAGCGCCTGGAACTGCGTGAACCACTGCTGGTGCGCCGGATCGAGCGACAGCCGGTGGCCCTGGTGCGTGAACGAGGTCCACGAGATCGTCGACTTCACGAAGCCGCCGCCGGCCTTCTTGACGACGGGTCGGACGGCGATCCGGCGGGGGTGCCGGGACTCGGGCGGGCCGTCGGCCGTGCGGGAGGTCGGTCCGCGCCAGCGTTCGGCGGTGCGCGGGATACTCTCGCGGACCTCGAACTGCAGGCCCATGGCCGTCGGTGCCGTGGCGCGACCGGCATCGCCGGCGAGGGAGTCGAGTCGGTTCCGCCAGCTGGGCGGCGCCGGCGGCGTCTGCGGACTCGGGGTCCATCGCGCTGCTCGCCGTTCCGCTTCCGGACGCCAGGAGGCGGGGAGGTCGTCGAGCTCGTCGAGGGCGTACATCGGCTGGTGCTCGGCCGGTTCGTCGAGCGCGGGGTCGTTGATGGGCGCGGTCCAACGGCGGTCGGAACGCCAGGACGCCTCCTTCCCCGAAGGCGGCCGTTGTGGGGCCACCCACCGGTCGGAGCGGCCTTCGGCGCGGAGGTGGGCCGCGTTGCTGTGCAGCAGGGTGGCGACGATGTGCTTGCAGTCACCGCGGAGCGGGCAGGAGCACGCGCTGCCTTCGATCCGTGCGAACCCGCCGGTGTCGTCGCCGAGGTCGACGATGCAGGCGTACGGGACGTCGGTGGAGCCTTCGACGATCCCGTGGAGCCGACGCTTGTCGGGGTCCCAGTCGGCAGCGGTGACCCGACCGTCCCTCGCGTAGACCCGGCCGCGGTCGAACGCCACCCGCCCGACGAGCCGGACGAGGTCGGCCACGTCGACCAGTGGTGCGGGCTCGGGAGTCATCGCCCCATGCTCTCACGCACGACGGACACCCTTCCCTCGGGCCAGCGCGGTGCGCTGACGCGAGCGCGGGTCTCCGACGTGAGCGCGCCCCTCCGGAGGGGCGCGCTCACGCCTGTGGGTCGCGGTCGGTCCAGCGCCCCGCGCTGACCACAGCACCGCCCGAGGCACGTCCGGCGGCTCGTAGAATGAAGCAATGACCTCTCTCCCCCACGACGAGCCTGCGAACCACGCTCCCGGCGACGACGCGGGCATCGATCCCACCGATCTCGAGGTCACGCTGCGCGTCCTCCAGACCATGGCGACGATGGACGAGGAGCACCCCGACTACCTGCAGGTGCGCCGTGCCACCGCCAAGATGTTCAAGGCGGTCAAGAAGGAGCGCCGACTCGACCGTCGGGCCCGGATCGCCGACGCCGACCGCGCCGTGATCGCCGCCACCGCGACGGGCGCCCCCGACCGCATCGACGACGAGACGCGAGGCATCCCGCTCGCCACCACCACGACGGCTCCGACCGCCGGCGAACTGCTGGTGCCGCGCAACTGCTACATCTGCAAGCAGCCGTACACGACGGTCGACGCCTTCTACCACCAGCTCTGCCCGCAGTGCGCGGCGATGAGCCACGCGAAGCGCGACGCCCGCACCGACCTCACCGGCAAGCGCGCCCTCCTCACCGGCGGCCGCGCGAAGATCGGCATGTACATCGCGCTGCGACTCCTGCGCGACGGCGCCCACACCACCATCACGACGCGGTTCCCACGCGACGCCGTCCGCCGTTTCAGCGCGCTCCCCGACAGCGCCGACTGGCTGCACCGGCTTCGCGTCGTCGGCATCGACCTCCGCGACCCGGCCCAGGTCATCGCCCTCGCGGATTCCGTCGCCGAACAGGGCCCGCTCGACATCCTCATCAACAACGCAGCGCAAACGGTCCGCCGCACGAAGGGCGCCTACCAGCCGCTCGTCGACGCGGAGCTCGCCCCGCTGCCCGACGGCCCGCTGCCCGAGCTCGTCACCTTCGGCCACACGAACGACGCACACCCGCTGTCGCTCGCGGCGTCGGTGTCCGCGCACCCGATCCTCGCCGCTGCTGCCGCCAAGGCCGACGCCCTCACCGAGGCCGCCATGACGGCCGGGTCGTCCTCGCTCGAACGCCTCGCGGCAGGCACCGCGATCGACGCAGGCGGACTCGTGCCCGACGTCGACCACAGCAACAGCTGGGTGCAGAACGTCGACCAGGTCGAACCCATCGAGATGCTCGAGGTCCAGCTGGCGAACGCGACCGCCCCGTTCATCCTCATCAGCCGCCTGCGTGCGTCGATGGCGGCGTCCGACTTCCCGCGCACCTACGTGGTCAACGTCTCCGCGATGGAGGGCGTCTTCGGTCGCGGGTACAAGGGTCCAGGCCACCCGCACACGAACATGGCGAAGGCCGCGCTGAACATGCTCACCCGGACGAGCGCGCGGGAGATGTTCGAGACCGACGGCATCCTCATGACGAGTGTCGACACCGGCTGGATCACCGACGAGCGCCCGCACCCGACCAAGGTGCGACTGGCGGAGGAGGGCTTCCACGCCCCGCTCGACCTCGTCGACGGCGCAGCGCGGGTGTACGACCCGATCGTCCGCGGCGAGGCCGGCGAGAACCTGTTCGGCGTCTTCCTCAAGGACTACCGCCCGAGCTCCTGGTGAGCTTCGACTCGCGGTCGTGGTCGAGGACCCGGCGATGATCGGTCCAGCGGCCGTCCGCTTCCTCCGGGACGCTCCGCTCGGTTCGCGGGTCGTCGTGCGCTTCGCACTGCCCGAAGGCGCCGAGGCGGGTGCGACCGACGCCCTCGGCGAGCTCGTCGAGCGGTCGGTGACGGGCTGCACGGTCGAGACCAAGCGCGGACCGGTCGTGATCGCCGACACCGACGTCATCGCGGCGAAGCTCGTCCCGCCGGCACCGGCACCACGGGAACGCCGCCGCTCACCCTAGGCTGGGCCGATGAGCAGCGAAGTCACCCAGGACCCGTCGCCGACGCAGCATCGCGTCGAAGTGACACTCCGACGTCCCTGGTACGGCGCTTTCCAGCGTCCGACGGTCGTGTTCGACGGGCGCGGCCAGCCGGCGCAGTGGGGCACGGGGAGCTGGCAGGTCGGCGGGACGGACGTCTCCTTCGAGGTCTTCCTGTTCAACCGGGTCTGGCGGTACGGCGCAGCGCGGACCACCTTGACCGCCGGCGTCGACACGTCGCTCGTCTACCGCGCTCCGCTCCTGCCGTTCCTCCCCGGTCGGTTCACAGCGAGCTGAGCGGTGGCTCGGAAGTCCGTCGGCGGCCGCCCCTAGGCTGGCCGGATCACCCCATCACGCACGGGCATCGGGAGAACACGGCATGGCGAAACGCACTGGAACGACAGCACCACGGCTCGACCCCGTCCGTCTCATCGGATTGACCGACGGCGACGAGCGCGCCCTCGACGCGCACGACAGTGTCGAAGGCCTGCGGTTCGCCGACCTCGACCTGTCGCACCGCGACCTCTCGGGCATCACGATCTCCGAGTCCTTGCTCGCGGGCATTCGAGCCGACCAGACCGACTTCCGGGCGGCGTCGTTCCTCGACTCCCGGCTCGAGCGGTGGGACGCGCCCATCCTCCTCGCCCCGCGGATTCGGATGCGCGACGTCGAGCTGGAGGGGTCACGGGTCGGTTCCGCCGACTGCTACGACGCGAACTGGCAGTCGGTGCGGGTCACCGGGTGCAAGCTCGGGTTCGTCAACCTGCGCGGGGCCGTCCTGCAGGACGTCCTGTTCGAGGACTGCACGATCGACGAACTCGACCTCGCCGATGCGACGGCCACCCGGGTGCGGTTCGTCGACTGCACGCTCAACAGTCTCGATGTCACGCGGGCGAGGCTCACCGACGTCGACCTCCGGACGCTCGAGCTGCGTCGCATCGCGGGCATCGAGCACCTTCGGGGTGCGACGATGACCCCGTTCCAGGTCGGCGAGCTCGCCGCGATGTTCGCCGAGCAGTTCGGCATCCGAGTCGAGGACTGACCTCCCGGGTTGCGCCAGCGCGGTGCGCTGACGTCACCGCGGGTCTGACGCGTGAGCGCGGGTCTCCGAAGACCCGCGCTCACGCGTGTGCCCCGCGCCCACGCCGGTTCCTCCGCGCTCGCGCCAGCGCACCGCGCTGGCACCCGAGCCACCGGCACCCGCTACCGGGGCAGACGGACCCCGATGCGCTCCAGGTGTGCGTTCGAGAAGGTGCCGGCCGGGTCCAACTCCTCGAAGAGATCCCGTGCGTCGGCGAGCCGCGGCACGACTTCGGCGATGCGCTCGGCCGTCAGGAGGTTGAGCTTGCCCCAGTGCGGGCGAGCGTCGAAGGGAGCGAGCGCGTCCTCGATCGCGGGCAGCACCGACCGGACCTCCTCGGGCAGGTTGCGCCAGGTGAAGTGCACGGCGAGCATCTCCCGGTGGTACGCACCGCTCAGCCAGAGCTTGTCGGGCGCCGCCGTGCGCAGTTCGGTCACGAGCAGCAGCGGGGCGATGCGGTCGCCGAGCGCGCGCAGGGCCGTGATCGCGGCCGGTCCGTCGGCGCGGTCGATGAAGTACTCGGTCTGGATCTCGTCGCCGTTGCTCGGCGTCGACTCGAGCCGGAAGTGCGGCAGCCGTTCCCACCAGTCGCCGGGGACACCGCCCTGCAGCGTGAGGTTGTCGGGGTCCGTCTCGACGAGGTTGCCGGCGGTCAGGGAGTCCCGCTGCACCCCGAGCCACGACTCCGGGACGACCGGCAGCTCGTCGTCACCGGCGACCAGGCGGGTCTTCCACCAGATCTGCTCGACGGTGTCGCCGAGCCAGTTCGTGAAGATGCTGACGCTGTAGGCGCCACCGGTGACGCCCTCGAAGTCGGCGAGGACGGCGTCCCATGGGACGTCGCGGTAGACGTCCTGACGCACGCGGTAGGCGGGCTGCACGTCGACCGTCACGCGCACCACGATGCCGTACGCGCCGAGCCCGACGACAAGCCCGTCGAAGCCGGGGTCCCCGCGACGGACGTGGACGAGTTCGCCCGTGGCGTCGACGTACTCGAGACCGCTGACGGCTGAGGACAGGATGCCGTTGTCGTTGCCGGATCCATGGGTGCCGGTCGCGATCGCGCCGCCGATGGAGATGTGCGGGAGCGAGCCCATGTTGTGGAATGCGAGGCCCTGTTCGGCGAGCCACGCGGCGGCGATCCCGTAGCGCGTCCCGGCTCCGATCGTCACCGAGCCGGCGGCCTCGTCGAACACCGGGTCGGCGGGGATGTCGAGCACGGTGATGAGCGTGCCGTCGGAGTCGGCGAGGTCGGTGAACGAGTGTCGGGTGCCGAGGGCGCGGACACGCGTGCCCGTCCTGGCGGCCTCCGCGACGAGTGCGCGGACCTCGTCGATCGACGTGGCGTTCACGATCCGCGGCGCTGCGAAGGTGTGTGTACCGGCCCAGTTGCGTTCAAGCGTCATGAGCGCAAGCTTGCCAGAGCCGGGACGACCCGCAGGCGTTCCCGAAACATTTCCGATCAGGCGGGCGGGGCGGCGTGCTTGTTCTCGAGCAGGATGCCGACGGAGACGAGCACGACCGCGCCGAGGAACTGCGCGATGATCCAGGGGATGCCGCTGAACGGGAGCGGGAGGACCGGGTTCCACACGATCGCGACGAGCAGCGTCGGGATCATCCAGAGCGGCTGCTTGGCCTGCCAGGCGAACACGGCCATGATGAGCGCGAGGATGCTCACCACGAACAGCACGATCGTGAAGGCGTCGAGTTCGAGCAGTGCGAGCCCGAGCATGAGCGCGACCGCACCCATGATGCCCGGGATGAGCGCCGGGCGAAGGGCGAAGGGTGCGGGTGCGGGGGTCGGACTCGGCATCCCACGAGTTTACGTGGAGCGGCGGGGCGTCGCCGAGCGGTGCGGCGGGGCCGATGCGGCACAATCACTGCATGGGCGTTCTCATCTACGGTGCCGGAAGTCACTACGACTTCGACGACCGCGTGCTCGCCCACCTCAGGGCGGCGATCGGGAACAAGCTGCGTCGTCGGGAGTCCTTCTTCGTCGAATGGACGAAGGGGGCTGTGGACGGCGGCGGGCGGGTGAGTCTCTGGATCACGAGCGACGTCCCGCTGCAGTTCCGGTTCGCGCAGCCGGAGCCCTCGGTGAACCAGGCGTGGGTGCGCGCCCTGCTCGAGTCCTCCTACACGCCAGGCGGCATGATCCTGACGCCCGAACCCGGCGCATCGGCCGCATGATCGGGACCGTCCACACCCGATGATGACCGGTCAGTCGGCGTCGTCCTCGACGCGGGCGAAGCGCGGTCCCTCGTAGCCGTCGCGCGAGACGGGCTCGACGAACATCGCGAGCGGTCGCACCCACGACGTCGGCGGGGTCGTGGTCGTCCGGTAGAAGACGTACGGCTCCTCGGTCTCGCTGTGGCGCCCGACGCCGATGACCTCGTACCGTGCACCCTTGAAATGCCGGTAGGTGCCGGGCTCGACGCCGAATGACTCGCCGTCGTCGGTGCTGGCCGTGCTGTCGTCGCTCATGCCGCGATTCTAGCCAGCGGGCGTCGCGGAATCAGCGCTCTCTTCGTCGGCCCGGAGCTCGGAAACGTGCCGCACCAAGTCCTGCATCTGACGGGGGAACGCCTCGCCGATGTCGATGCCGAACCGGTCGGCGAGCACGAGACACGACCAGATGGCATCACACAGTTCGTGCTCGAGCTGTTCGAGTCCGATGCCGTCGATGCGACGCGTCCCGTCGAGCGTCATCACGATCTTGGCCAGGTCACCGACGTCGCCGACGAAGCCGAGGGCGACCTCCTGGTTCGTCCACGGACGTCCGATCCGCTTCGTGCTGAGATCGTCGTAAGCGGCGGCGACCTCCATGGCGTGGGCGTTCAGCGTTGCGAAGTCCTGAGTCATCCCCAGAGCCTAGTCAGCGCGCAGCGAGGACCCCAGGCACTCACCCGGCGGTCGGCACCACGTCCCAGTGCTCGCGGATGAGCTTGTCGTCGACGCGGAAGATGTCCGCCGCCAGAACGGGGTCGTCGGCCTTCGCGCCGACGCTCTGCGAGAACGTCCACACGAGGTCGCCGTCGCTCAGGGAGATGACCGACTCCTGCGGCGGGAAGGTCGCGGATCCCGAGAAGAACGACTTGAGTGCCGCCGTTCCGTTCGGTGCGACCGGGTTGTGCTGGAGGTAGGCGGGGTCGAACGCTTTGTCGAGGATCGAGACGTCCTGGTCGCGGAAAAGCGTGTTGTACGCGCTGACCGCGAACGTCCGGTTCTGCTCCTCCTGTTTCTCCGACGGCGCGACCGCGGGCTTCGCCGGGCTGTAGAGGTCGCTGAACATCGTGTTGGTGTTCCCGCTCGCGGGCGTCCCGGTCGCGATCGGCTGATCGAATGCCCAGCGCTCGACGACGGCGCCGTCCCGCACCCGGAACAGGTCGACGGCGGCCTCGCCCGTCCGTTCGTCGGCCGGGTCGGAGGCGACCTGGTAGTGCACGGCGACGAGGTCGCCGTCGGCCGCGGTGTGCTTGACGACCGCCTGCGCCCCGGGGACCCGCGTCCGGTCGGCGGTGAACTCCGCCAGGAGCCCGCTCGGACCGGACTTCTGCCCGGAACCGTGCGCGACGGCGTCGGCCGCGACCAGCTTGTCGGTCGTGGCCACCGCCTTCGAGGAGGCGGGGTCGGGGAAGGCGTCCGTGTAGAGCTTGAGCACGGCGGCGAGGTTCTTCTGCTCGGTCTTCGAGTCGCTGCGGTCGCCCGTCGAGCCGCCGTCGGCGCTTCCCTTCCGCGCCGTCGAGACCGAGGACGACGGATCGGGCACGGCTGCCGAGGTGGCCTGGCACCCCGCAAGGAGCGAGACGCCGGCGAGGACGGCGGCGGTGCGGACGAGGGGGACGACGAAGGCACGTGATCTGGTCATGGAATCACTGTGCGACGGCGTTCTGAACCTCAGGTGAGGTGTCCCTGGGCTTCGCTGGGAATCCGTGTTTTTCAGTTCTGCGGTGCCTCGTCGAGACTCTTCGTCTTCGAGGTTTCGATTCCGGCCTTCTATGCGTCAGGTGGCATACCGTCCACGCGACGATAGTCGGATGAAGATCTTGATCGTGGGAGCCGGCGCAACAGGAATAGCTGTCGGGGTTCGACTGGCGGAAGCAGGTCGGGATGTCACCTACCTGGTTCGACCAGAGCGTCGACGACGACTCGAGCGGCACGGGGTGACGCTGACCGAACCCGCCGGAAAGCACGTGCTCGATGCTTCCGCGGTCACTGCCGACGCGCTGACCGGTCCCTTCGACCTGATCATCGTCGCTGTGAAAGCAAGCGCACTCGCCGCGGTGGTCGAAGACCTCGCTCCCGCCGTCGGCCCAACGACGGTCATCGTTCCGCTCCTCAACGGGTTGCGACACCTCGACATCCTCTCCGATCACTATCCGGGACGGGTCGCCGGCGGCCTCATGAAGATCGTCGCCACCGTGGATGAGGAAGGCGGCGCCGTGCAGATGACCCCGCTGGCCGAGATCACCATAGGGTCGCTCTCCTCGGACTCACCGCTGGGACCGATCGCCACCCTGCTGGACGTGCCGGGCCTGACCGTCATCGACGCGGAGGACATCCGACTGCGTCTCTGGGAGAAGTGGGCGTTCATCGCAGCGGCAGGCATCATCACCTGCCTGTTCGACAACACCGTGGGTCGGATCCAGGAAGCCGGCGGCCGCAGGTACATCGATGCGGCGATCGCGGAGACAGCGGCTGTCGCCATCGCGGCCGGCTATCCGCCGCGCGCGGCTGCTCATGCACAATCCGTCCAGATTCTGGCCGAACCCGGCTCGACCTTCACCTCATCGCTGTTCCGCGACCTCAAGGCGGGGAACTCGACGGAGGCCGAACACATCCTCGGCGACCTGGCAGACCGTGCACGCGATCTCGAGATCCCGACGCCGCTGCTCGATCTGACCCTCGTGCGCCTCCGTGCGGCGGAACTCGACCGGCTGCATCCGGCGAACTGACCTGACACCGCGAGGCGTCGTGCGGTCGGACACCGGACTCGTCAGCCCGGGCGCCGTGCTGAATCCGCGCGTCAGATATCGCCTACTCCAGCGAGCGCGATGGGCACGCGGACCTCAGACGCTCTGAGCCGCTGCCCGACACGAGTAGAGACCGCGCTCGTTCTGGGCATTGTCGATACGCCCCGATCTTCCGAATCGTTTCCTCTACCCTGTGTGCAACGATCGTGATATCCGGGGGGGGCATCGTGGGCCTGATTGAAGACGTGGGTGGTGGGCTGTTGTTCGCGCTCGGACTCCTGCTCGCCGGGCTCGTGCTCTTCCTCGTCCTCGCGCTAGGCACCCAGTACGTGCGGATGCGCCGCCGACGGCCACAGGGCAAGCTGGCGCGCGCCGACGCCGAGCTCCGGGCGCAGTTGTTCGAGGACGGCTTCTCCGAGAAGGAGGTCGCAGACGCGATCCAGGCGTCCCGGACCCGCGATGATGCCTGATCGATTCGACGAAAGGCTCCGTGCATGCTGAACCGTTATGCGCTCGCTCGCACCCTCGGCGGTCTGCTGGGCTTCGGGGTCGGCTACCTCCTTTGGGAGGGGCTGCGGGACGCGATGCTGCGCGAGATCCCCGCTGGTGTGTGGGAAGCGGCGACGGCTTCCGACGCCTTCGTGTCGCTCATCGGCATCGCGGCGGTAGCACTGATCATGACGCCCGGGCTGGTGCTGTCCGCCGTCGCAGAGCAGGCAGAGAGGCGGATGTCGCCCTCCTCGTCTCGCCGGGCGGGTGTCGACGGGAGTCGATCGTCATGAACGAGCCGTGGCTCCTTGCGCTCATTCCGATCTGCAGCGTGCTCGCAGCATGGTCGACGCTCCAGTTCCTCGTGGGACGCAAGCGGATGAGCGTCGGCGTCCTCGTTGGCTTCGTGTGCGTCTACATCCTCTGGGCCTGCGTGGTGTTGTTCGGGGGCGTGGTGCTCGCGCAGATCGGCCCGCCGCCGGCGGAAGCGACGACGCCCTCCGCCAGCGTTGGTCTCTTCGTCGGGTACTTCGGCCTCGTCATCGGCACGCCGGGGGTAGTCGCTGCTCTTGCCTTACTGGCCGGGTACTGGATCCTGGCTCGAGTGTCTTCGCACGCGCGAACACTCGCGGAGGAATGAAAGCGCTCCGTCAAACGAAGGTGGGTGACGGGGCGCACCGACTGGATGGGACGTTACGCGCGTTCGAGGCGGACGGTCATGGTGGTCCCGAGAGCCGTGACCTCATATGAAAGCTCGCCATTCTCGTACGTGAACGTCTTCTTCTCGTCGCCGGACGCCATCATGGCGTTCTCGGTCTTCGAGGTGTCGTTCAGCGAGTCCCAGGTGAATGAGTCGTAGGCGTCCGCCGGCGCGACGACGGTTCCCGCCCAGTAAAGCGACTTCGTTTCCGTCGCCACCCAGTAGATCTCGATCGTGTCGCCGGTGATGGTCGCCGTCTGGAAGCTCTCCTCGCTGTTCGAGTTGGTCTGCTTCCACTCGCCGGTCAGATCGAGCGGTTGCGGCGCCTCGGTGGTCTCCCGCGCGACAGGTGTCCCGGGCTCGTTGTTGCTCACGCCGGAGGAGCAAGCGGCGGAACCGAGAGCGACGGCGAGGAGAAGCGCGAGTGTGGAGACACGCTTCGTGAAGGTACTGTGCATGCGCTCAGCATAGCGATCGCCCAACTTTGGCCCGCGGGGTCACCGCCTCACCTGTCGGCCGATGCTCGTTCCGGTGACGTACCCCATCGACGGAACCCATATTCGAGCCCGCCGAGCACCGGTCCGGCCCCTGGTACGGTCGAAGCTTCGGCTGGACCCGGGGGCGGGGGAACTATGCAAGGTACGGCACGTCGCCGCGCCTGGTCGACGGCGCTCATCATCACCATGGCTCTTGTTCTGGACGTCGCCATGCACGCCTACCCGCTACGCCTCCTGACGCTCGACTTCGAACGGTTCGGCGGCACCGCGGTCCCGTCGAGCGAGGCAATGCGGTTCCCGGAGGGCACCGAACTGCTTCGCGTGCGGAATGCATGCACCAACGCCGGTAACGGCGGTTGCTGGTCCCTCTTCACCGTGCGACCACCGATAGGTGAAGCGCGTGCCGCGTTCGAGGACACCTACCTCGTCGAGTTCGGGCGCGTACCCGGGACCTTCTGGGACCCGCACCCGATCAGCGTCTCGGCGACGGAATTCGGCGACGACGTCTGGGTCGTGCGCGGCGACTATTGGCGGGACACGCCGTAGCGGGATGACGCCAGGTCGACGAAAAGCCCCCTCCGTCCCAATGTTGCTCGGGGATGGAGGGGGCTTCTTCGTGGCGGTACCGGTGGGATTTGAACCCACGGTGCTCTTTCAAGCACACAACTTTTCGAGAGTTGCACCTTCGGCCGCTCGGACACGGTACCGGGGTCGAGTGTAATAGAAGACGAGCGCCGACGCGAATTGAGCGATGCCGGTCATCCACAGGCGGCGCGGAGGGCCAGCGGTGTCGGCGGCCGCGCTTAGGCTGGCCGCATGGCCAAGGCACCCTCCCCCGCATTCCGCTGCACCGAATGCGGCTGGACCACCGCCAAATGGGCCGGCCGATGCGGCGAATGCCAGCAGTGGGGAACGGTCGTCGAAGCGTCGGCTCCCACCGGTGTCCTCGGCAAACTGACGCCGATCCGCGCCACGGACGAACGTGCCGCACGCCCCATCACGCAGGCTCGCGCCGACGAGGCACCGCGCTGGTCGAGCGGCATCGCCGAGTTCGACCGGGTGCTCGGCGGCGGCATCGTCCCCGGCGCCGCGATCCTCCTCTCCGGTGAGCCGGGCGTCGGCAAGTCGACCCTGCTGCTCGAGGTCGCGTCCCGCGCCGCGAAGACCGGCGCCCGCGTCCTCTACGTCAGCGCCGAGGAGTCGGTCGGCCAGGTCCGCCTCCGCGCCGAACGCACCGGCGCCCTCCACGACGACCTCTACCTCGCCTCCGAGACCGACCTCGCCACCATCCTCGGCCACATCGACCAGGTGCAGCCCAAGCTCCTCATCGTCGACTCCGTCCAGACCGTCTCCTCCTCGCAGTCCGACGGCCTCGCCGGACAACCCGGCCAGGTCCGCGAAGTCTCAGCCGTCCTCACCCGCATCGCCAAGGAACGCGACCTCCCGGTCCTGCTCGTCGGCCACGTCACGAAAGACGGCTCGATTGCCGGCCCCCGGCTCCTCGAGCACCTCGTCGACGTCGTCTGCCAGTTCGAAGGCGACCGCCACACCGCGCTCCGCTTCCTCCGCGCGCAGAAGAACCGCTTCGGCGCCACCGATGAGGTCGGCTGCTTCGAGATGGCCGGCGACGGCATCGCCGAGGTCCCCGACCCCAGCGCCCTGTTCCTCAGCCAGAACGAACCCGTGGCCGGCACCTGCGTCACCATCGTCATGGAGGGACGCCGCGCGCTCCCCGTCGAAGTCCAGGCGCTCATCAACAAGACGCAGGCACCGAACCCCCGTCGCGTCACCAACGGCGTCGACCCGTCGCGCGTCGCGATGATCCTCGCGGTGCTGCACGGCCGTTACTCCTACGACCTCACCGACCACGACGTCTACATCTCGACCGTCGGCGGCGTGAAGATCAGCGAACCGGCGGCCGACCTCGCGATCGCCCTCGCCCTCGTCTCCGTCATCCGCGACCTCGCACTCCCCCGCGACCTCGCGGCCTACGGCGAGATCAGCCTCAGCGGCGAAGTGCGCCCGGTGAGCGTTGCGAAACAGCGCGGCTCGGAGGGCAACCGACTCGGCTACAAGCTGCTGCTCAACTCCGACGTCAGCAACGACCTCAAGTCGGTGCTGGGCATCGCGAAGACCGCAGCCGAGGCCGCACAGCCCGCCCGACGCGAACGCGAGCTCGACGCGGCCTTCTGAGCGCACCCGACCACCTGGTCCACGAACCAGGGCCGGGCATGCTGTCCACAACTCCTGCGGACTGGTCCCGCAGGGCCCCAGAACGGGACCTGTCCGCGTTCGGACGACGACGTGCAGGAGTTGTGAACCGAGGACGCCGCCGAGAGCAGGACCTGCTATCCGGGTCGAGCTACTCGGCCGCCGGCGCCTCGAGCTCGAGCACCCGCAGCAGCTCCTCCGGCGACGCCTGCAGCGAGTGCGGACCTGCGACGTCGAAGAGCACCGTCTCGATGTCGTCACCGTAGGTGCGGAGGAAGCTCGCCAGCCAGGCGCCGTCGTGCAGGCCCACGTAGGGAGGCAGGGCGGCCGGCTTGTTCTTCGCATCGGAGAAGAGGAGCAGCGCGAGCCTCGCGGTCTCAGGCTGACGGAACATCCAGACCTCACCGGTCTCCGTCGGCTTGTCGGGGTTGCCCGGCTTCATGAGCGGGACGACGAACCGGCCGTTCCGCAGGGCGAGTGCCACGGCCACCATGTCGCCGGCGGCGAGGGCCGCGGCCAAGGGCTCGGAACGGAACTCGGGTCGCTTCTGCTTCGCCATGCGTCCATTGTCGCAGGCACCGAGAGCGCACGAAGCGTCGCCTCATCCGCGGACAGCGGACGAAACGAGCCCTCTCGGCGACGCGCGAACTCAGTTGAGCAGGAACTGCGCGCTGTCGGCGGAGGCGAAGCCGCCGATCGAGGTGTTCAGGTGGTACGAGGCGCCACCGGCGGGCACCGCGTCGCGCGGCTGGTCGCAGGTGTCGGGCGCCGACCGCGTGCGGTCCCAGGTGATCGGCGGGTTCGACGAGACCGTCTTCCCCGGCTCGAGGAGCACCTGCTGGTCACTCGGTGCCGTCTGGCAGTCGGTCGACGTCCAGTACGGTTCCTCACCGCTCGAAACGGTGAAAACCTGTTGGCTCGTGCCGGCGTTCATCGTGCACGCGGCCGAACCGGTGTTCGTCACGCTCAGCGAGAGCTGCGGCAGTTCGTCCGCCGCGAAGCTCGTGCCGTTCACGACGGCCTCGACCCGGATCTGGTCGGCGGTGCACGCGGCCGCCGAACCGGGGTCGGTGGTCGCGGCCTCATCGATCGGTGCGGTCGTCGACGCCTCAGGAGCCGGCGACGGCGCGGGGGTCGCGGTGGGCGTCGGGGTCGTCTTCGCCGCGGTGTTCTCGGTGCCCGGACCCGACGCGAGCCGGACGATGAGCACGATGACCAGGACGATGACGGCGAGCAGGACGCCGAACACGATCAACCTGCGTCGCCAGTAGACGGCGGGCCGCTCCGGTCCGCGGGGATTCGTGAGGCTCGACATGCTCACAGATTAAGTGCAGTGGCGCGGAAACGCCCGATGCCCCGCCGTCGGTGCGGACCGTGGTCCGACCGATGACGGGGCATCGGGGTGGTGCTGGGTGGTGCGAGCGCCTAGAGCTGCTGCGCCGAGCGACGACGGGCGATCACGAGCGCGAGACCACCGACGAGGAGCAGAGCGGCGAGCGCCGCGTTCCCCCACGGCTCGGCGCCGGTCTTGCTCAGGCTGCCGTCGTGGCTTCCGCCGGCCGTTCCCGAACCGGTCCCGCCACCCGCACCGGGCTGGGTGCCCGGGTCGGTGCCGGGGTCGACCGCCGCAGCCTGCACGACGATGTCCTGCCAGCCGATGACGTTGCCGTCGGCGTCCTGGACGACGAGGCGGTGGGCACCGACCGGCGCGTCCTCAGGAACCGTGACCTGCACGTTGCCGTCCGCGTCGACCTGCACGAGGCCGTCGCTGACGAGGATCGGGTCGGAGTGCAGCCAGACGCTGACCCAGGTGCCGGCGTACTCCTTGCCGACGTGGATCGTGGCGAGCTTGCCGATGATGAAGTCGGTGATCGCCTTGATCAGGTCCTTGAGCGCCTGGATGAGCGCGGACTCCGGTGCGGGCGTCGGCGGCGTGACCACCGGCGGCGTCGCGACCGTGAGCGGCACCGTCAGCGTCGTCCCCGACTCGAGTGCCGTCAGGCGCACCGTCGCCGCGCCGTCAGCGGTACCCGCCGGGACGGTGAAGGACACTGTCGCAGCCCCCGCGGTGACCGGGACCGTTCCGATCGGCGAGCCGTTGAGTTCGATCGTCAGCGAGGTGTTCACCGGGCTGCCGGTCGAGGTGAGGTCGAGCTTCGCGACGTCGAACGAGACCGTCTTCCCTGCGGCGACCGCTGCGGTCGGCGCGTTCGTGACCTGCACGCTCTGACGGGCGAAGTCCGGGGCAACCGGGCTGTTCGCCGTCAGGTACGCGATCCACGCGTCGCGGTCGACGAGACCGGAGTCGCGCGTGTCCGTGCCGTTCGCGAATTCACGGAAGTTGTCGCCACCCTGCAGCAGGAAGCTGAAGGAGCCGATCCGGTAGCTCTTGCTCGGGTCGATCGGCGCACCGTTCACCGTGATGCTCGTGATGCGCTGTCCCTGGGCCTTCGTGGGATCGAACGTGTACTGCACGTTCGACGACAGTCCGAGCTGCAGGTACGGACGGGAAGGGACGTTCCCGGCCGCGTCGAGCTGCCACTGCTGCTCGAGCACGGTCTTGAACTGTGCACCCGTGAGCGAGGTCGTCCAGAGGTTGTTGAGGAACGGCAGCACCGCGTTCGCCTCGGCGTACGTGATGTCGCCCGCGAGGATCTCCTCTCGCATGCCACCCGGGTTGACGATGCCGATGTCGGCTCCGCCCCGGTCGGCACTCGAGAGCGAGGCGCGGAGCGAGTCGGCGACGAGGGCACCGAGCGTCGACTCGGCGCCGCGGTCGTCCTTCACCCCGTTGTTGAACGCACGGGTGATGTCGGCCTTCGCCTCACCGATCTTCTGGTTGCCGATCTCCGCCGCGACCGCGAGGGCCTTGTCGGTGATCGTCTTGACCGTCGCGACCGCCGGGAACTGCTTGACCAGGTCGGCCTCGGCCACCGTGGTGCGTGCGACGTTCTTCGCCGTGTAGGCGGTGACGTCACCCGACGCGCGGTCGACGGTCAGCGTGATCTGACCGATGAACTCGCCGTAGCTGCCGGTCTGGAGCACCGGGCGGGTCTTGCCGGTCACGCCGGGGATCGGAGCGTCCCACGCGTACTGCTTGTGCGTGTGGCCGGTGAAGATGGCGTCGACGTCCGCGCTCGTCGTGGTGACGATCTCGGTGAAGGCGCTCTGTTCGGCGAGCTCCTGCTCGAGGGTCGCGCCGTCCGGCGTGCCGGCTCCGGCACCCTCGTGGTACTCGGCGACGATGACGTCCGCCTCACCGTTGGACTCGTCGCCGTCGGTGAGCTGGGCAGCGACGCGGTTCACAGCCTCGACCGGGTCCCCGAAGTCGAGGTCTGCGATGCCGGCGGGCGACACGAGCGTCGGCGTCTCCTGGGTGATGGCACCGACGACGGCGACCTTCACCCCGTCGATGTCGAGGATCGTGTACTCCTTGAGCGCCGGGTTTTTCGTGCCCTTCTGGTACACGTTGGCCCCGAGGTACGGCCAGGCCGCGTTCTTCCCATCGGCCATGACGCGCTCGACGAGGTCGCCGTAGCCCTGGTCGAACTCGTGGTTGCCCACCGCGGAGGCCTTCAGACCGAGTGCGTTGAGCACGTCGATCGTCGGCTGGTCCTGCTGCGACGACGAAGCGAAGAGCGAGGCGCCGATGTTGTCACCAGCGGAGATGAACGCCGTCTGGTCGGGCGCGAACATCGCCTTGAGCTGCTCGATCGTGCCCGCGAACTTCGTCGTGTTGGCGTCGATCCGACCGTGGAAGTCGTTGATGTTGAGCAGGTTGACGGTCGCTGACTCGCTCGCGTCGGCGCTGATGCCGACGATCACGGGGTCGTGGTCGCTCGAGCGGAACATGTCCGGCACGTTGAAGTCGGTCACGTTCGCGTTGTAGCGGGAGTACTCGAGGGCGATCGACTCGACGGAGTTGATGTTCCACACGTCGGCACCGGTGACGCTCTGGTCGGCTTCCGGCGACGCGAAGATGTGGTCGAGGGACCCGACCGCACCTTCGTACGCGTAGGTGTACTCGCCGGTCTTGGCCTCCTGGCTGATGTAGCCGGCGTCGCGGAGCACGTCCAGCGGGTCCTCGGCGTCGTAGGAGTTGAAGTCACCGACGAGGAAGACCTTCTTCGTGCCGACGTCCTTCGAGACCGTGTCCGCGAAGGTCACGAGGGCCTTGGCCTGACGCGTGCGGTCGCCGGTGAAGGCGCCCTGACCGGTGTTGGCGTTGTCACCGGTGGCTGCTGCCGAGGTGCTCTTCGACTTGAAGTGGTTCGCGATCACGAGGAACGTCGCGGCGTCGTCCGCACCCTTGGGCTTGAACGCCTGCGCGTCGGGCTCACGGGCGTTGTCGAAGGCGGGCGAGTCGAGCAGGATGCGCGATTCACCGACGGTCTCGACCGCGGCGGACTTGTAGATGAAGGCCGTGCGGATGACGTCCTCGTCCGTGGGGACCTTCGCGGGCGACGGGACGAACGTCCAGGTGCCCTCGCCGGCATCGGCGTTGAGCGCCGCGGTCAGCGTCTTGAGGGCGTCGTCGCGGTCGAGGCCGATCGAGGCGGAGTTCTGGATCTCCTCGAGCGAGACGACGTCGGCGTCCAGGGCGTTGATCGCGGAGACGATCTTCGCCTGCTGGCGCGCGAGGCTCTCGGCCGTCGCGGCGCCTCGGACACCGCAACCGGCGGCGTCGGAGTTGTTCACCGTGGTCTTGCCGCCCTGACGGTCGGTGTAGAAGGTGCACCCGGTCCGGGAGTCACCGGTGGTGGCGAAGTAGTTGAGCACGTTGAAGGTCGCGAGGGACACATCGCCACCGACACCGCGAGGCGAGGTGGAGCGCGTGTTCTCGAACGTGGCCGGCTGCACGGTCGCCGTGTTGGCACCGGTCAGCTGCTGCGTGGGCTGGAACTTCCAGTTGCTGTTGCGGAAGTCGAAGACGACCGGAGCGGTGAAGTCGACGGCCGCACCGACCCGGACGGGCGCTGTGGTCGAGAGGTACGGCAGCGGGGTGCCGGTGTTCTCCGCCTTCGAGAAGTCGACGGTCGCGCCGTCATCGAGGACGACCTTCTCAGCCGGGACCCGGGCCGCGGCGGCGAGGGCCTCAGCGGAACCGGGCTTGCCGAGGACCGTCGGCGTGACGAACGGCGTCGTCGATGCCGCGAGCGCGATCTCGCCGTAGCGGTTCGTGCTGTAGTTGTCGGTGACCGTGTAGTCGCCGGCGGGGTCGAGCAGCATGCCCTCGAGGCGTTCGCGCTCCTCGTCGGTCGCCGGGAAGGCGACACTCGCGGCGGTCGGTGCGGTGACGCCGGTGGTGTCGAGCGCCGAGACGGCGGCCGCGTCTGTGACCTTCAGCTGCGTCAGTCCGTAGTACTCGTCCACGACGCCGGTGACCTGCAGGTACTGGCCGACGGTGACGGTGCCGACGGTGGCCGGCGAGTAGACGAAGACGCCGTCGGACGCGAGGTGCGTCGCGGGGTCGATCGTCCCGCCGGTGCCCGCGGTCTGCAGGTAGTAGCCGTTGAAGCCGCCGGTCGGGAAGCTCGCGGTGACGAAGCCCGTGGTGGTGACCGTCTGGCCGACCATCGTGCTCGCGGCACCGGTGCCCTGGATCTCCGCGATCGTCGCCGTACCGGGCTCGACCGGCGTGGTCGGGTCGGTGGGCTCGGGAGTCGGCTCCGGGGTGGGCTCAGGGTCGACCGGGGTGTCGCCCGCGCTGTTCTGCGGCGTGACCGTGTCGCTGAGTGTGAAGTCGGCGGCGTTGCTGTCGGTGTCGGCGAAGGCGGTGCGCGCGATCGACTGCGGCACGTTGTTCGCTGATGGTGCGGGCGACACGGCGGTCTCGAAGGTGTTCGACGTGCCGTAGCCGAGGAGGTCGACGACGGCGGGGTCGCCGACGACGGAGCCGGCCGTGAGGGTCACTGGGGAGGTCGAGGCGACGAGGGCGATCGTGCCCTTGGAGCCCGACGCGTTCAGCTCGCTGGTCACGTCGGGTGTCGGCAGAGCCGCGCCGACCGCGCCGTTGCTGCTGCCCGAGACGAGGAAGTAGCCGCCGGCCGCGATCTTCCCGGTGAGTGGAACCGTCGTCGACGACGCCGCGGTGCTGGTCGCCGAGCGGTACTGGATCGACCAGCCGCTGACGTCGACCGCCGCGTCGCTCGGGTTGTAGAGCTCGACGAACTTGTTCAGGTAGGGCGCGTTCGCGCTCCCGCCCGAGAGGTAGGCCTCGTTGATGACGACGCCGACGCCGTCGGTCGAGGCGACGGCTGGTGTCGCCACGAGGGGTGCGGCGACGAGCCCGGCAAGGGCGGCGAAGGCGGACAGCCTCCACGGGTGTTTGAACGACATGTGGCTCCGAATCGAGGGCCGTCCCCGTTCGGAGCGCGCGACAACGCACCCCCCATTCGAGGCACAGACGATGGGTAGTGCCTCACAAGCTAACCGACATGCGTGACGGAAGACCACCGCGAATGTGAACGGCACGTAAATCCGGGCCTGCTCATGTGAGCACGGGCCTCGCGCTGGAAACGACGGAAAACGCTGATCAGCACGGCATTGTGAACGGTCTCATCAGTCACGCCGACGAGCACCAACCTTCAAGCTGTGGTTCAGAGCAGCTTGAGCATCCGGGTGTTACCGAGCGTATTCGGCTTGACCCGCGCGAGGTCGAGGAACTCCGCAACACCTTCGTCCGATGAGCGCACGAGCTGTGCGTAGACCTCGGGTGGGACGATCTCCTCGCCGATCTCCTGATAGCCGTGCCTCGTGAAGAAGCCGGTTTCGAAGGTCAGGCAGAACAGGCGACGCAGGCCGAGCTCGATCGCGTCGTGCTCGAGGCGCTCGACGAGCGCGTGACCGACCCCGGTGCCGAGGTGGTCTGCGGAGACGGCGAGCGTGCGGACCTCACCGAGGTCCTCCCAGATGACGTGCAGCGCGCCGCAGCCGATGAGTTCGCCGTCGGGTGTCTCGGCGACGCGGAACTCCTGGACCGCTTCGTAGAACACGACGTCGTCCTTGCCGAGGAGGATGCGCTGCTGCACGAGTGGTTCCACGAGCGCCTGGATGCGGCGGACATCGCTCGTGCGGGCGCGACGGACCACATACCCCTGCTGAGCCTGCTCGACCATCCCGCCTCCTCCTGTCAGAACCTCCGAGCAGTCTACTGACGCCAGCGCGGTGCTCCCGACTGAGCGCGGGTTGGTGGGCGTCAGCGCGGTGCGCTCGAGCGAGCGCTGCCGAAGCGGCGTGAGCGCTACCCAGCCGCGCGAGCGCGGGCCTCCAGAGGGGCGCGCTCGGTCCGGTGGGGCGCGCTCACGTCAGCGCACCGCGCTGGCGCCGGACACCGGAGTGACGGCACCGGATCACGAGGGGCGGATCAGTGCCAGGACCTCGGACCCGCGGTGCCGGCCGGGTAGGTGTCGATGGACACCTCGTCCTTGCGCCACGCCTTGAGGACCGGTGCGACGATCCGCCAGCACTGCTCGGCGACGTCACCGCGCACCGACAGGGTCGGGTCACCCTCGAGGATGCTCGACAGGACCTCGCCGTAGGCACTGAGCTGCCCTGCCTGGAGTTCGGCGTGGAGGGCGACCGGGTCCAGCTCGAAGGGGTCGTCCTCACCGTTGATCATCAGGTCGAGGTCGAGCGACGCCGGCTTCAGGCCGATGCGGAGCCGCGCCGGGGTCTTCATGCCGTGCAGGCCGGACGGGAGGTGCGGCACCGGCTTGAAGGTGAAGACGATCTCCTGACGGGTGTCCGCCAGCGCCTTCCCGGACCGCAGCACGAACGGGACACCGGCCCAACGCCAGTTGTCGATCGCGAGCGTCATCTCGGCGAGCGTCTCCGTGTGGTGCGACGGGTCCACGCCCTGCTCGTCGACGTAGGCGGGCAGCTTGCGGTCGCCGATCGTCCCGGCGCCGTAGCGTGCACGCCGACTCTCCGTGCCGTTCGCCTTCCACGGTCGGGTCGCCCGCAGCACCTGGGCCATGCCGCCACGCAGATCTTCGGCATCGACGCTCGCCGGTGGCTCCATGGCCGCGAATGCGAGGACGAGGAGCAGGTGACTCTGGATCATGTCGATCAGCGCGCCCGCACGGTCGTAGTACCCGGCGCGACCCTCGAGGGCCAGCTGCTCGTCGAAGACGATGTCGACGCGTTCGACGTTGTCGGCGGAGAGGAGCGGTTCGAAGATGCGGTTCGCGAAGCGGAGGCCCAGCAGGTTGAGGACCGTCGACTTGCCGAGGAAGTGGTCGACGCGGAACACCTGCTCCTCCGGCACCAGGTGCTGGAGCAGACGGTTGAGCGAGCGGGCGGAGGCGTAGTCGGTGCCGAACGGCTTCTCGAGAGCGAGCATGATGCCCTTGGGGAGCTCCAGCTTCCGCAGCGCCTTGCAGGCGAGCAGGGTGATGGCGGGCGGCAGGGCGAAGTAAAGGGCGACGTTCGGTCCGGCGGCCGCGAGGACGCGTTCGAGTGACGCCGGGTCGGAGACGTCGGCCTGCACGTAGGTGGTCTCGGCGACGATCGTCTCGGCGAGCTTCGACGGGGCGTCCGCGAACGCGGTCTTGACGCGCTTCCGCCAGGCCTCGTCACTCGACTCGGAGCGGTCGACTCCGATGAGGCGCACCGCCTCGCCACGCGGGGAGGCGAGGAGCGACGCGAGTCCCGGCAACAGGAGTCGGGCCGTGAGATCGCCCCCGGCACCGAGGATCACGAGGGTTCGAGGGGCGGAGGATTCCGAGGTGGCGGCGGTCATGCGGCGATCCTACGCGGTGGGCCGACGAGGTCGCGCGGCCTTGCGCCCTCCCGAGGTCTATCCCGGTCCAGCGCGGTGCGCTGACGCGAGCGCGAGGGTGTGGGCGTCAGCGCGGTGCGCTGACGCGAGTGGCGCGGCATCGGCCTCACCGCGGGTCAAGGACGTGGGCGCGCCCCTCCGGAGACCCGCGCTCACGCCCTGGACCCGCGCTCACGTCAGCGCACCGCGCTGGCGACCCACCACAGCACACCCGGGCGGGCAGGCAGTACTGTGAGTGCATGCGACTCGGAGTCCTCGACGTGGGATCGAACACCGTCCACCTGCTCATCGTCGATGCCCACCCTGGAGCACGGCCGATCCCCCAGTCGTCGCACAAGTCGGTGCTGCGACTCATGCGATACCTCACGCCGGATGGATCGATCAGCGAGGAGGGCGTCGCGGTCATCCTCGAGTCGATCGGTGCAGCGGCGGCGATCGCCCGGGAGAGCGGCCTCGACGAACTGCTCTCGATGGCGACCTCGGCCATCCGTGAGGCGACGAACGGGCCGGAGGTCCTCGCCCTCGTCGAGGAACGGACCGGCATCGCCCTGCAGGTCCTCTCCGGTGACGACGAGGCGAAGCTCACCTTCCTCGCCGTCCGCCGCTGGTACGGCTGGTCGGCCGGCGAGATGCTCCTCCTCGACATCGGTGGCGGTTCACTCGAGATCGCGGCCGGCGGCGACGAATACCCCGATGTCGCGATCTCCCTGCCGCTCGGCGCCGGCCGCTCCACCGTCGGCTTCCTCCACGACGACCCACCGACCGCCGCCCAGCAGGAGGCACTCCGCCTGCACGCCCGCGAGGTGCTCACCGCCGCACTCCCCGCGTTCGCCGAGGAGCCCGACGCCCATCACGTCGTCGGGTCGTCCAAGACCATCCGCTCCCTCGCACGCCTCGCAGGATCGGTGGCCGACGGCATCGGTGGCACCGAACGGTCGCTGCTCCGGCGCAGCCAGCTCGACGACTGGATCCCGCGCCTCGCCCGCATTCCGGCGGAGGCCCGCCCCGCGCTCCCCGGGATCACCGCCGACCGGACCTTCCAGATCGTCGCCGGCGGCATCGTCCTGTCCGAGGCGATGGCCGCCTTCCGCGTCCGCGAGCTCGACGTCTCCCCCTGGGCGCTCCGCGAGGGCATCATCCTCCGGTACCTCGACCGCCTCGGCTGACCGCCGCCGTTCGTTCACCCAGGTTTGGGCGAGTGAGCGCCGAATCGCCCGAAGAAAGGCGAACGCACACGTCCCGACACGACGAAGGCCCCCACTCCGCGGAGTGGGGGCCTTCGGTGACTCGGGACTACTCGCCCGTGATGGCGAGGTCCGGCGTGGCCGAACCCGTACCGAGCGACGCCTGCGCGTTGACCCCGGCACCGACCGACTCACCGCGAGCCGAGGTCGTGAAGGCGAATGCACCGTTCACGAAGTCGACGTGCACGTGGTCACCGGCGTTGAGCTCACCGTGGAGGATCTGCTCGCTGAGCTGGTCCTCCACCTCGCGCTGCATCGCACGACGCAGCGGACGAGCACCGAGGGTCGGGTCGAAGCCGACCTCGATGAGGCGCTCCTTCGCCGGCAGCGTGAGCTCGATCGTCATGTCGCGGTCGAGCAGACGCTCCGAGAGACGCTTCGTGAACAGGTCCACGATCTGCAGGAGCTCCGGCTTCGACAGCTGCGGGAACACGATGATGTCGTCGACACGGTTCAGGAACTCGGGCTTGAAGTGCTTCTTCAGCTCCTCGTTCACCTTGCCGCGCATGATGTCGTACCCGGTCGAGGCGTTGCCCTCGATCTGGAAGCCGACCGGACCACCGGCGATGTCGCGAGCACCGAGGTTGGTGGTCATGATGATGACGGTGTTCTTGAAGTCGACGACGCGACCCTGACCATCCGTCAACCGGCCCTCTTCCAGGATCTGGAGGAGCGAGTTGAAGATGTCGGGGTGGGCCTTCTCGATCTCGTCGAAGAGCACGACGCTGAATGGCTTGCGACGCACCTTCTCGGTGAGCTGGCCGCCCTCTTCGAAGCCGACGAACCCGGGAGGAGCACCGAACAGTCGCGAGACCGTGTGCTTCTCGCCGTACTCCGACATGTCGAGGGAGATCAGCGCGCCTTCGTCGTCGAACAGGAACTCTGCGAGCGCCTTCGCGAGCTCGGTCTTACCGACACCCGTGGGGCCGGCGAAGATGAACGAGCCCGAGGGACGCTTCGGGTCCTTGAGGCCGGCACGCGTGCGGCGGATGGTCTTGGAGAGCGCCGAGATGGCCTCCTCCTGACCGATGACCCGTTGGTGCAGCGCCTTCTCCATGAAGACGAGTCGCGAGGACTCCTCCTCCGTGAGCTTGAAGACGGGGATGCCGGTCGCCTGGGCGAGCACCTCGGCGATCAGGCCCTCGTCGACCTCGGCGGTCGTCTTGACGTCGCCCGAGCGCCACTGCTTCTCGAGGCGCAGACGCTCGCCGAGGAGGTTCTTCTCCTCGTCGCGGAGCGACGCCGCCTTCTCGAAGTCCTGCTCCTCGATGGCCGTCTCCTTGGCCTCGCGGACGCCGGCGATCTTGTCGTCGAACTCGCGAAGCTCCGGCGGGCTCGAGAGGATCGACAGACGCAGGCGTGCGCCGGCCTCGTCGATCAGGTCGATGGCCTTGTCGGGCAGGAAGCGGTCGGAGATGTAGCGGTCGGCGAGGTTCGCCGCCGAGACGAGCGCGCCGTCGGTGATGGACACCTTGTGGTGTGCCTCGTACCGGTCGCGCAGCCCCTTAAGGATGTTGATCGTGTGGGGCAGCGACGGCTCCATGACCTGGATCGGCTGGAAGCGGCGCTCGAGTGCGGCGTCCTTCTCGAAGTGCTTGCGGTACTCGTCGAGCGTGGTGGCACCGATGGTCTGGAGCTCACCGCGCGCGAGCAGCGGCTTGAGGATGGAGGCCGCGTCGATCGCACCTTCGGCGGCACCGGCACCCACGAGGGTGTGGATCTCGTCGATGAAGACGATGATGTCGCCGCGGGTGCGGATCTCCTTGGTGACCTTCTTCAGGCGCTCCTCGAAGTCACCGCGGTAGCGGCTACCGGCGATGAGCGAGCCGAGGTCGAGCGAGTACAGCTGCTTGTCCTTCAGCGTCTCCGGGACATCGCCCTTGACGATCGCCTGAGCGAGACCCTCGACGACGGCGGTCTTGCCGACGCCGGGCTCACCGATGAGGACCGGGTTGTTCTTCGAGCGACGGGAGAGGATCTGCATGACCCGCTCCATCTCCTTGTCGCGACCGATGACCGGGTCGAGCTTGTTGTCGCGCGCGGCCTGCGTGAGGTTGCGGCCGAACTGGTCGAGGATCTGCGACCCGCCCTGCGCCTGCTGCTCACTCTGGTTGCCGCCGACCGGGGCTGCTTCCTTGCCCTGGTAGCCGGACAGCAGCTGGATGACCTGCTGGCGCACACGGTTGAGGTCGGCGCCGAGCTTCACGAGGACCTGGGCTGCGACGCCCTCGCCCTCGCGGATGAGGCCGAGCAGGATGTGCTCCGTGCCGATGTAGTTGTGGCCGAGCTGCAGCGCTTCGCGCAGGCTCAGCTCCAGCACCTTCTTGGCGCGCGGCGTGAACGGGATGTGTCCCGTCGGCTGCTGCTGGCCGGTGCCGATGATGTCGGTGACCTGCTCACGCACGGCATCGAGGGAGATCCCGAGGGACTCGAGTGCCTTGGCGGCGACTCCTTCTCCCTCGTGGATGAGGCCGAGCAGGATGTGCTCAGTCCCGATGTAGTTGTGGTTGAGCATCTTGGCCTCTTCCTGGGCCAGGACGACGACACGACGCGCACGGTCGGTGAATCTCTCGAACATGATCACTCTCCTCCGGCACCGGGCAGGGTGGTGATGCCGTTAGTAGGAGCGTAACGACCGCCGCAGCTCTCTTCGCCCCTGTTCGCCGTGGGCGTGATGCGCGGCCACCGGGAACGCCGCAGCGCACGTGCACCGGGCACGTGCGCTGCGGGTGTCGGCTGATCGCGGCTCGGTCAGACCGGGAACCGGACGGTCGCCGCGAGCGCGCCCCCACCGGGGACGTCGTCGGCGCGGACGGCGAGGATCCGGGCGTCGGAGAGCAGCGCCCGGCGGAGGATCTCGTCGATCACGCCGTAGTTCGTCGCGTCGGCGTCGTCGGCGAGGGTGACGACACCGGTGGTCTCGTCGACCGTGCCCGGCAGGTTGCTGTCGATGTCGACGAACAGGGTGTCGACCGCGTTCGCCGTCGCGGCGCGCGCGACGTCGCCGAGGTCGGTCACGGCTCGCCCGTTCGACGCGCGCGTGCCGAACTCCTCGCACAGCGCGCGCAGTTCGGCGGCGTACAACTCGTCGAGGATCGGGCGGGCCGCTGCGGCGAGCTGCTCGTCCGAGCGCTCCTGCTGGTTACCCTCGATCTCGGGCTTCACGAGGTGCTTGTAGCTCGAGACGGACCGGAAGATCCCCGTCATCGGTTCCGCGCCCGCGAGGATGAGCGGCTCCTTCGAACCGGCGAGCACCGGCGACAACGCCTTGTTGATCGCCTGCGCGTACTCCTGCATGCGGATCTTCTGCCCCTCGGCGCCCTGGATGCGACCCAGCTGTTCGCGCCCGTTCGAGCCCCGGCCCCGGATGGAGTCGACGTGGGCGGCCGCGGCGACGTCCTCGGGGACGTCCAACTCGATGCTGGTCGCCGGGAGGTCCCGCGCGACCGCGACGAGCCGGACCCCACTCTGCGCCAGGGCGAGGACATAGGCCGACTGCGGGAAGGTGAGGGCGCGCATGAGCGGCTTGATGTAGAAGCGGTCGGACACCTCGGAGCAGGACCGCAGGACGTTGGGCACCCGGAAGTAGCGGGTGAGGGACGGGCTGACGAAGATCGCCAGGCTCGACGACAGGTACCGCAGGAAGTCCGGATCCTCCAGGAGACGATCGATCTCCGACGTGAACCGCGCGATGTCGGCACGATCCGCTCCCGCGGCCGTCAACTGCTCCACGGCGTGTTTGACCTGGTTCTTGAGGTCCAACCGGATGTGGCTCGTATCGGCCGGGTTGGTGCTCGTCTCGAGGTAGATGGACACGCTCGAGGCTTCTCGGGCGGTCGCGAGCTCGACGATGTCGGAGCGGGTCGGAATATCGGTGTGGTGCACTGATGCCTCCTTCGATCGCGTCAGGCGAAGGGTCGACCGGGAGCAGGCGACGCCGTCGTGGGCCTGACTTGCCCCCAGTATAGGGAGCCACCGGAGCCCGGTCCTGGACCGATGCTGCGGAGATTCAGAGCCGGTGCTCAGGCGCGACGGTCGGCGCAGGCACGCTGACCAGCGCCCTCAGACGGAGGGGTCGCCCACTCGGCGGCCGACCCCTCCGCCCGGTCACGCTGCGGAGTCGTCCGTCCTGCGACGACGGAGCATCATGAGCCCCGTGCCTCCTCCGAGGAGCACGATCGCGGCCACGACGCCGGCGAACACCCAGGCGGTTCCGGTGTCGGCCAGGTCTCCCGCGCGGCCGGCCGCAGCGGGTGCGTCGTCCTTCGGGATCCCCGGCGGATCGACCGGCGGGACCGGAGGTTCGGCTCCGGCCACGAGCCCGCCGTTCCAGGTGAGATCCTCGGCGTCGGCACCGGTGGGAGACGGGTCGATGATGGAGATGTCCTGCATCACGCCCGTCTCGGGCACCACGGCGGAGTTCAGCAGGTCGTCCGTCCCGACCCGAAGTGCCGTCGCGCCCGCGTTCGCCGGCACGTCGACGAGGATCGCGTAGTCACCGGACACGAGCCCGGAGAACCGATAGGAGCCGTCGGCGTCCGTCGTCGTGTCGGTTTCGACGGGCGAACCGAACTTGTCGACGCCGGACAGGTGCAGCGCCACGTCCGGAACTCCGGCACCGGGCGTCCCGTCCGGCCCGTCGTTGTCGAGGCCGTCCTCGTTCGTGTCCCACCACAGTCGTTGACCGATCGAGGAGGACACGACCCGGGTGCTCACGAGCGGCGAGCGTGCGCCGAGCGTCTGTGTCGCCGAACGGACGGTCGCGTCGTTGCCGAAGGAGGACCCACTCGGGGCGCCGCTCGAGACCAGTGTGTACTGCACCTCGACCCGCTCCATCGCAGCGAGCGAAGCGACGTCCAGGCGCAGGGCCGTGACCTCCCCGAACGATGCGGCGCACCCGGAGGTGCCGAGCTCGGCGGCAGTGCACCAGGCGGACCCGGCCGGGAGGTCCCCGTACCCGGCGCTCCCGTCCACCGCGGAGGACGCGGTGACGGCGTCCGGATCGGCGTCGGTGTACCGGACCGTGACGCCCGCAGGGGCGTCGACCGCGCCGATGAGCTTCCCCGCGGCGGAGGAACCACGCTGGTCGCCGACGTAGGGAAGGACGTCGATCGACGACGCGTCCTGCTGCGGGGTGTCGGCGTTCATGTTCGCGAAGGACACGGTGTAGTCGACGTCGTCGCCGGACTCGATCGCCGTCTGCGCGACCGACTTCTCGATGCGCAGCCCACCCGGAGAGCTGAGGGAGACCGTCTGACGCGAATAGTGGGCGTCGGAGGTCGTCGGGGATGCGGGGATGTCGGTGAGTGACGACGGGTCGTCGGGGCTCGAGACGACGACCTGGTTGACGAGATCACCGATCATCGTGGAATCGGTCTTCGCCCAGTAAGTGATCACCGGTTCGCTGCCGCGGTCGATCCGGTCGAACGACCAGGTCAGTTCCGTGGTGCCGTCCTCGGCCACCTCCACGGAGTCCGGTACGTGGGAGACGTCCGTCGGGTCGTAGGTGAGCCCCTTCGGGAGCCGATCCACCACGACGACGTCGCGTGAGGAGTCGACGAGTCCGGACTTGCTGGCGATCTGCGGGGTGAGTGCGAACTGCACGCGATCCCCGGAGGCGACGTGCGCGGGTGCCCCAGGCTCGACGGTCGGCGCGACGGCCCGCTTGGCGATCGCGACGGACCCCTCGGAGACGAGCACGCGGTCGCCGCGTGGAAAGTCCTTGTTCGTCGCCTGCACGGGGTCGTATTTCGCGTGGTACCAGTCGTCCTCGGTCCAGTAGGTCCGCTTGTCGACGTCGTCGTGATAGAAGGTGGGCGACTTCACCGAGTAGGTCTCGGTCACCGTCTCGCCGACAGGGAGGCCGTCGCGGAGCTGCAGGGTGAGCGCCGCGTTGAACTGCGCGCCAGCCGGGAGGGCGTCACCCACGGGGCGGTACCGGACACGCGTCACCTCCTCGAGGTCGAGCGACTGCCAGTTCGCCGTCCACGAGGCGTCGTCATCGTCGCAGGTCGCCGCACTCAGGTCGTGCCAACGGGTCGCGTCATCGGCACCGGGGTCGGTGACCGGGGTCGTGCCGTACTCGACGATGACGTGGCTGGGGTTGAAGTCGCCGAGCGAACTGGACGCGCGCACCGTGACCGGTGGCCAGGTCGAGTCGATGGTCGAGACGTGCTGGGTCTTCGGGTCGAACACCTGGCAGACGATCGCATCCTCCATCGACGCGGTCGTCGAGGAGTTGTTGATCGCCGTGTTCGCGACGAAGGTCTGTCCGGTCGTCACCGGCCCGTCACCGGACCCGATCGAGCTCTGACCGGGGATCTTCGTCAGGTTCGCCGAATTGTCGACGTACCGCGTGCTGTGGCCAATACCCAGACGGCGGGTGAGCCGGGTGGTCACGGTGTTGTCGTCCAGCGGCTCGGCGGCGTTCGCGATCCGCTCGCCCGCCGCGTTCTCCCCGAAGGCGACCAGGTCGCGCAACGTGACCACCGAGTCGATGCTGCCGTCAGCGGGGACGTCCGTGTGCGGGACGAACACCGCGAACTTGCCGATGCCGACATAGCCACGAGTCGCGATGTTGTAGCCCGCGGCAGACTTGGTCGGCAGGTGGTCCGCGCTGAAATCGGCGCCCGAGATCACGACGTGGATGAGGTTCGGATTCGAGGCGTCGGGCGTGCAGGTCCACGTTCCGGAGTCGGTGACGCCGTTCGGCCCACCGCCCGAGCTCTTCGGGAAGGCGCCGACGTCGTAGGGGTTCATGGCGCAACGCTGTCCGGCGAAGTCGACCACCTCGGCGTTCTCGCTGAAGTCGGAGAGGTCGATGTCGAAGGCCACGTCGCCGACGACGACCGACTGTCCGCGAGCGCCGAGCGCTCCCGCGGAGTTGTAACCGGCCAGGTCGACGTAGGTGTCGAAGGACACCCGGTAACCCGCGACGCCCTCCGCATTGACCACGGCGTGGTCGGTGTTGTACCGCTTGGCGCCGATGTTCAGGCGGGGCCCACTGCTCACCACGAGGTCGTCGGGCGTCGTGGACGACGACACCGTCTGCCCGCTCGTGGCGTCCACCGCCGACGCCTGGACCGCTTCGTCGGGAGCGGGCAGGACCGTGCCGTCGGGCAGCGCCGTGCTGGCCGTCGCGACGAGATCGTACGTGGACACCGAGTTGGGAGCGACGTCGTGCACCACGCAGTCGACGGTGCGTGCGTCCTCACTCACGGTCGAGCCCTCACCGCAGTATCCGGGGAGCGAGCCGACCGCCGGCCAGGTCAACCCGGACGGGAGCGTCTGCCGGACGGTCACGACACCGTCCTGGGGTGCGCCGTTGACCTGCACCTCCACGCGATAGGTGACCGTGTCGTGGGAACGCAGGACGAGGTCGTCCCCGCTCGTGTCGTTACCGGGGCCGGCCTCCTCGTCGAAGGGCGCGGTACCGGTGATCGTCCGCTGCAACTGGGTCAGCAGCGTCAACGCCGCCGGGCCGCCGGAGGCGTCGGGGGACGGAACGGGATCAGGTGTCGGCACCTCCTCGGGCGACGTGGTGGAGCTGTCGTCGGGCGGCGGCGGATCGGTGGCGGCCGAGGCTGGCACGATCGCACCGAAGCCGATCAATGCCGCAGCAGCAGCGGCGGTGCAGGCCGCGAGGGGCCGGGGCGGGGAGTTCAGGAGGGACATGCGTCACTTTCTCGAGGTGGCCGACCTTGAGAGAATATCAGACAGATATATCTGTACCGATACGACACATGTTTGTTATTTCAGTGGTGTGCTATTGAAGCGCGGAGGTCAGCCTCGCGAGGTTGTCGAGCACCGTCGAGCGCAGCGGCTGCTTCAACCATTCCGCGAGCGTCAGTTCCTTGCTGATCTCCCGGTACCCGTCCTCGACGCCGCGCATCTCCTGGACGAACTCGCGCCCGCGGACCATGAGCGAGACCTCGAGGTTGAGACCGAAGGAGCGCATGTCCATGTTGCTCGATCCGATCACGGCGACGTCGTCGTCGATCGTGAAGTGCTTCGCGTGCAGGATGTACGGCGCCGGGTATTGGAAGATCCGCACGCCGGCCCGCAGGAGCGCCTCGTAGTAGGAGCGCTGCGCGTGCCAGACCATCGCCTGGTCGCCGATCTCCGAGACGAACAGGTCGACCGGCACACCGCGCTGGACCGCGGTCGTGACCGCTGCGAGCAACGACTCGTCGGGCACGAAATACGGACTCGTGATGACGATGCGCCGCTGCGCCGCATAGATGAGCGTGAGGAACAGCTTGAGGTTGTTGTCCCCGTCGAACCCCGGCCCGCTCGGTACGACCTGCAGTTCGAGGTCGCCCACCGGTCGGGCCTCGAGCAGGCCGACCTCGTGGGACAGGACATCGCCGGTCTCGCTGTACCAGTCGCTCAGGAAGATCGTGTTGATCCCCGCGACCCCGGGGCCCTCCACCCGCGTCATGAGCTCCTGCCACTGGAGACCCCGCTTGATGTTGCCCGGCTTGTTGTAACTCCGGTCGATCATGTTCTGCGAGCCCATGAACGCGACCGCGCCGTCGACGATCACCATCTTGCGGTGGTTCCGGAGGTCGGGACGTTGGAACTTGCCCTTGAACGGTTGGAGCGGCAGCATGAGCGCCCACTGGGCGCCCATCGTGGTAAGGCGTTTCAGCGTGTGCTTGTAGTCGGGGGTCCGCCAGCTCGCGAAGTGGTCGAGCAGCACGCGGACCGTGACGCCGCGGGCCACCGCGCGCTCGAGCGCGTCGAAGAACGGCTTCGTGGTGCGATCGCAGGTGAGGATGTAGAACTCGACGTGCACGAACTGCTCGGCACGGTCGACCTCGTCGGCCATGGCGTGGAGCGATGCCTCGTAGTCGCCGATGAGACTCGCGGTGTTCCCGCCCTGCAGCGGCATCGACCCGAGGTTGCGGTTGAGCGTCACGACCGACCGGAACCAGGCCGGTGCGTTCGACGTCAGGTTCGCCTTGACGAGGTCACGGGTGGTCTGGCGGATGTAGACGTTGATGTCGTACTGCTTCCGCCGGCGCACCCGGGGCAGTTTCGGGTTGCCGATGAGGAGGAAGGCGATGACGCCGACGTACGGGATGAGGAAGATCGCGAGGAGCCAGGCCATCCCGGCGGTGGGGCGCCGGTTGCGCGGTACGACGATCACCGCGATGACACGGATGATGAAGTCCAGGACGAGGGCCGTGATGCCCAGCCAGTTCCAGGAGAACTCGATCGTCATGTCGCCCATCCGCTCAGCTGCCGAGGCTCCAGCCTACTGACCATGCCGGACAGCTGTGGGGCGACATCGCCGCGTGATACTGGCGGGTCAGACCTCGCGAGGGGCGGAGGGCTCGACCGGCGGGAGACCGAGCTTCGCGCGCTGCTCCGCCTCGACCTGCGCGTACGCCTTGCGCTCGTTGCGGTCGGACCGCAGGATGGCGCGCATGACGACCCAGAAGATGATGCCGACGACCACGGTGGGCAGCAGCGACCAGAGCGCGTTGAGCCAGTAGTCTTCGATCACCCGTCAATCGTACCGCCCTTCGACAGGCTCAGGGACCGGAACGAAGCGGTGGCGCGATCCCGAACGGGCGCGCAGCCGGCTCAGGAGCCTCCGGCGAGGGCGCCCCACAGGCCGCTGACGACGAGGTACAGGCCGATCCCGCCGACCACGATCCAGATCGTGATGCGCGCCGTCGTCGGCCCCTGCTTCTTCGGGTCCTGGTGGTCGCCGGGGTCCATCATGCTCATCGTCGCGCCTGACTGTCGGTGGTCGTGCTGCCGGGTGGCCGCTACTTGACCAGGGGGAAGAGGATCGTCTCGCGGATACCGAGACCGGTCAGCGCCATGAGGAGTCGGTCGATGCCCATCCCCATGCCGCCGGAGGGCGGCATCCCGAACTCGAGCGCACGCAGGAACTCCTCGTCGAGACGCATGGCCTCGACGTCGCCCTGCGCGGCGAGCTTCGCCTGCTCGATGAAGCGTTCGCGCTGCACGACCGGGTCGACGAGCTCGGAGTAGCCGGTGGCGAGCTCGAAGCCGCGGACGTAGAGGTCCCACTTCTCGACCGCGCCCTCGATGGAGCGGTGGGCGCGCACGAGCGGGCTCGTGTCGACCGGGAAGTCCATGACGAAGGTCGGGCGCTCGAGGCCACCCTTGACGAAGTGCTCCCACAGCTCCTCGACGTACTTGCCGTGGATGGGGTGCGGAACCTCGACGCCCTCACGCTCGGCGAGCGCCTTGAGTTCCTCGATCGGCGTCTGCGGCGTGATCTCGACCCCAGCGGCGGCTGACAGGCTCTCGA
Organism: Plantibacter sp. VKM Ac-2876; assembly: GCF_015350715.1. Taxonomy (NCBI): domain Bacteria; kingdom Bacillati; phylum Actinomycetota; class Actinomycetes; order Micrococcales; family Microbacteriaceae; genus Plantibacter; species Plantibacter sp. VKM Ac-2876. Next base: position 81,366 of record NZ_JADKSI010000001.1, read on the forward strand.
ACATCGAGATGCGGTCCCACTCGCCACCGAGGTCGAACTCCGCGCCGTCGGCCCAGGTGACGACGTGGCTCCCGCTCGTCGCGAGCGCGGCGTTCTGGATGAGGGTCTGCGTGAGGTCGGCCATGGTGCCGTAGTCGCCGTACGCCTCGTACGCCTCGAGCATGGCGAACTCGGGGCTGTGCGTGGAGTCGGCGCCCTCGTTCCGGAAGTTGCGGTTGATCTCGTAGACGTGGTCGATGCCGCCGACGACGGCGCGCTTCAGGTACAGCTCGGGCGCGATGCGCAGGTAGAGCTCGGTGTCGAACGCGTTCGAGTGGGTGACGAAGGGGCGGGCCGAGGCTCCACCGTGCATGACCTGGAGCATCGGCGTCTCGACCTCGACGAAGTCGCGCTCCGTGAAGGTCTGGCGGAGGCTGGCCACCGTCTTGGCCCGGTCGAGCACGTTCTTGCGCGCCTGGTCGCGGGCGATGAGGTCGAGGTACCGGCTCCGGACCCGCGTCTCCTCGTTGAGCTCGTTGTGGAGGTTCGGCAGGGGCAGGATCGCCTTCGCCGCGATGGTCCACTCGGCCACCATGATCGACAGTTCGCCGCGACGGCTGGAGATGACCTCGCCGGAGACGAAGACGTGGTCGCCGAGGTCGACGAGCTCCTTCCAGGCCGCGAGCTGCTCGTCGCCGACGCTGGCGAGGCTCACCATCGCCTGGATGCGGCTGCCGTCGCCCGACTGGAGGCTGGCGAAGCAGAGCTTGCCGGTGTTGCGCAGGTGCACGACGCGCCCCGCGACGCCGACCGTGACGCCGGTCGCCTCGTCGGGCTGGAGCTCACCGAAGCGGGCGCGCACCGCCGGGATCGTGTCGGTGATGGGGAGGGTGACGGGGTAGGCGCCACCGGCACCCGACGTCGCCTCGTCGATGAGGCGCTGGCGCTTCGCGAGCCGGACGGCCTTCTGCTCGGAGAGCTCTGCCTGCTCTGCTGCGTCGTCGATCGGCTCTGGCGTCGTGTCAGTCATGCGGTGGGATTCTCCTCGTGCGGTCACTGGAGTTTACCGGGGACCGTGCGGGCCTCGCGCACGCCCGGCTTCCTATGAACCGGCTATCGACGGCCTGACAAGGGTCTGCGAACAACCATTCGGAGGACATCGCCGGGTACCCGGGCCGTGCTTGGCTCGAAGGACAGGAGTCCCGATCGGGGGCACCGACGCCGGAAACGAACTCGAAAGGCTCGTCATGACGACGCTCTCCGACCACCAGCACACCGACCACCGCGATGCCACCACCGTCCCACCGGTCCCGGCCTCTCCCGCCGCGCCGCGCGGACAGACGGGGATCGACGCCGGTCTCCTCCTCCTGCGCCTCGCCCTCGGCGTGGTCTTCATCGCCCACGGCCTCCAGAAGTTCCTCGTCGACTCCATCCCTGGCGTCGCCTCCGGGTTCGCCGGCATGGGCATCCCGGCCCCAGAGGTCGCGGCGGTCGTCGTCGCCGGTCTCGAGGTGGTCGGCGGCCTGCTGCTCATCGTCGGCCTCGGCACCCGCATCGTCGGCGCCCTGCTCGCGGTGACCATGGCGGTGGCGATGGTGCTCGTGCATCTGCCGGCGGGGTTCTACGCCGCCGACGGTGGCTTCGAGTACGTCATGCTGCTCGCACTCGCGTCGCTCGCGCTCACCCTCGCCGGCCCTGGCCGACTCGCGATCGACGCGCTGATCCGTCGCCGCCGCACCCGCTGACACGGGTCCGCCGACACGGATCCGCCCGCCTGCCCGGACTCGGGTGGGCGGGCGGCGGTCCGTCCACCCGGCTAGAGCAGCTCGTCGACGTCGGGCGTGGTCGCACCGCGCAGAGCTTCGTCGACCGACGACCGCACGAGCGACGACAGGAAACCGCCGGCGTTCTCCACGCCGATGTCCTGGAGCAGGCCCGTCGCCTGCTGCACGACCGCGCGCGAGAAGCTCGCGGCCGTCTCCACCGCCTCGGCGTAGGCCGCACGATCGGCCTCGGCGATGATCACGGGCTCCGCGCCCATCTCGACCACGAGCGCCTGCCCGATCGGTTGGACCGGGGCCGGTGCGGTCACGGCGAACGACGTCTCGTGGAGCCGGGCGAGGTCGAGGCTCGTCCCGGTGAACACCATCGCGGGGTGCAACGCCAACGGGATGGCGCCGGCGCGCGCGGCCGGAGCGAGGACAGCGGTCCCGAACCGAGCCGAGGTGTGCGCGACGAGCTGACCCGGCTGCCACGCACCCACCGCCGCGAGCCCTTCGACCAACGACGCGAGTTGCGCATCGGGTACGGCGATGACGACGAGTTCGCTCCGCTCGACCACCTCGGTCGGATCGAGCACCGGCACATCCGGCAACAGCGCGTTCGCCCGTTCGAGGCTCTCCTCCGACACCGCGGTGATGCCGACGATCGCGTGTCCTGCTCCCCCGAGCGCCGCTCCGATGACCGGGCCGACCCGTCCGCTCCCGATGATCCCGACGCCGAGCCTGGCGCTCCGTCGTTCCGCGCTCACGTGGTCCTCCGATCCTGGTCGGTCGTCGGGAGCGGCACGGACGGTGCCGGGCTCTGCTCCTGCCACGGCTCGGCGTCCGCCTGCGTCGTCGGCTGGGTGTCCGACTGCGCCATCGGCTCATCGAGGTAGGGCGCCGGCGCCTGCGCCTCGGACGGTTGGTGCTCGGGGTCGAAGCTCGCCCACCGGTGACTGCGGTCGGTCGACTGCGCGACCACGATCGCCGCCGACGCCGCGTCGAACATCCGCACCGCCTCGTCGCGGGCCATGGCCGGGAGCTTGGCGATCACCGGGCCGGGGACCGTGTGCGCGGTCGCGGAGGCGAGATCGAGCGCGCGCAGGAGCGGTCCCTGGTCGATCCGGAGGCTCTGCAGGCGTGCGAGCGGGAGGATGTGGAGTTTGCGCCAGACCACGCCCTGCCGGAACAGCAGCATCCCGTCGCGCAGGGCGTAGCCGGTACGACGCCAGGAGAACCAGTTGATCCATCGCGAGCGGCGGGGCGAACCCACGAAACCGACGCCGTCGCGCGTGGCGAGGGCCGACTGCAGGGGCGCCCAGGCGCTGCCGTCGATGCGTCCCGCGAGCATCAGCTCCACGACCTGGGCGGCGTCCACGAGCGACCCGACCGGCAACACCGTGTTGCTCGTCGCACCCCGAGCAGCCTGCTCCAACGACAGGCCGGCTTTGTTGATCCGGACCCGCCACCAGCCGAACGGGCGCCAGATGATGGGCTGCGACACCTCGATCGCGTGGATCCGGCCGGGCGGGACGGTGTCGTTGGTCGTCGAGAAGAGCCCGAAGCCGATGCGGACGCCCGAGGGCGTCGCGGCGATGCTGTAGCGCAGCGACTTCGTCACGCTCGACCAGACGAAGGCCCCGAGACTCAGCACCATGGGGACGAGCCAGAACCAGGCCCAGTCCAGGCCGTTGACGAGGAGCACGACACCGACCACGACCGAGATCAGGACGATCACGGTGAACGGGCTGAGCAGCGTGGACCCGACCAGGCGTCCGAGCGTCAGGCGCACGACGGAGTCCGGCACCGCCTCGTCCGGGTCGAGTTCGGGCGAGATGAAGTCGTCGACGCGCTCGGTCACGAACCGGGACACCCCGCCGGCGCCGTCGGGCACCGATTGCGGCGGCAGGGTCGGGTCGACCGGGTCGCCGGCTGCGGCGGTCTGCCGGCGTTCGGCGAGCTTCACCCCGCTCGCGAGCGTGAGGACGTCCCGGCGGAGGCCGTCGGCGTCGGCACCGTACAAATACTCGAGTTTGACGTTCGCGTCCTGGCCCGCGACGCTCACGTTGATGCGTGAGGCCCCGATGAGCCTGGCGAGGAGCGGCTTCTCGATGGAGACGCCCTGGATGCGGTCGAGCTTGGCTTTGCGGTTCGTGCGGAACAGGATCCCGCTGCGCACCTCCACCGCCTCGTCGGTGACCCGGAAGGTGTGCATGCGCCACGAGAACCAGAACACGGCGATCACCACGATGAGCCCGACGGCGATCGCGAGGAGCACCCATCCGACGAAGCCGTGGTTGAGGATGTAGTCGATCGGGTCGGTCGGCTGCTCCATCCCCGGAGCGGGGATGAAGAACTCGATGAGGCGCTCGCGGAGGTTCGCGATGACGATGCCGAGGATGGCGACGAACGCGATCCCGCCTCGAAGCAACGGCGTCGCCGGGTGCAGCCGGTGCCACTGCCCGTCGACGAGACTCTGTCCGGCCACCCGTGGGACGATCGCCTCGGCCGTCGGCTTCACCCGAGGACCCGCGGCCGGAGCTTCGAACCGCTCCGGCGGTCCTGCCGCCTGGTGCTCGCTCACAGTCCGGTCCGCCGGCTCTCCGCCACCGCGACCAGGTGGTCGCGCAGCCCTTCGGCCTCGGCTTCCGGCAACCCGTTGATCACCACTCCGGTCGAGGCGGAGGCGGTCACGAACTTGAGGTCGGCGAGGCCGAACGCCCGCGAGAGGGGCCCTCGGTTGATGTCGACGAGCTGCATGCGCCCGTACGGCACGGCGACGAAGCGCTGCCACATGATCCCTCGGCGGAACAACAGATCGTCCGCGCGCAGTTGATACCCGATCGATCGGATGCGGCGCGGGATGAACGCCGCGGCGATCAGGGAGATCACGGCGAAGGCGGCGAACGGCCACCAGATCCAGGTCCAGTCCCAGACGAGCGCGACGAAGACCACGGCCGCGGTGACGAGCACGAGGCCGGCGCCCTCGGAGATGAACTCGACGGCGATGAGCTTGCGACTCACACGGCGCCACTCGGCATCAGGCAGTTCGAGCCGCTTGCCGCTCTGCTCCGCGGGGCCGGCGTGGACCGTCTCCGGCGACGACAGCTCCTGCAGCGGCGTCTCGATCAGCGGCCGTTCAGCGGGCTGATCAGGTGTGGGACGGGGCTCCCCCGGGTGCGGCGTCGTCATCATCATCCTTCGGAACGGTGCAGAACCACTCGGCCACCAAGGCGGCGACGACGAGTGCGACGGATCCCACGATGGACGCGATCACCAGCCACAACGAGCCTATCGCGGGCAGGATCGGGCGGGTCAGGACGAAGAGCAGGATCCCGACGGTCGCCCCGGCCACCAGGGAGCCGGCATGGCTCGAGGCCTTCGCGAGCGCGGCGACCCGCATGGCGCGGAACGGATCGATCCGCCGGGTGGCGCGACCGGTCGTGCTGCGGCGGATCGGCCAGGACAGGGCGATGAGGATGATCGCGACCGCCACGAGCGAGACCGCGAGGGTGACGGGCGGGATGATCGACGCGCGTCCGCCGGAGACCATCGCGACCTCGACGAGGAAGCCGACGACGACGCCCACCCCGGCGAGGACGATGAGCGGTGTCGCGGTGGTGCGGGTCACGGGTGCGTGCCGTCGTCGGGGACCACGGAGCCGTCCTTGGCGGCCGCGAGGGTGTCGAGGCGGCCGACGCCGGGCAGCGTCGCGTCGGGGTCGAGGAGCAGCCAGGGCACGACGACGAACCCGCGCTCGGCGGCTCGCGGGTGCGGGACCGTCAGGCGTTCGTCGTCGATCGTCTCGTCGTCGTAGGCGATGAGGTCGAGGTCGAGCGTCCGATCGCCCCAGCGCTCCTCGCGGACACGGCCGTGCGCGAGTTCGATCCGCTGGAGTTCGTCGAGGAGCGCGTGCGGCTGGAGGCGGGTGCGGACGACCGCGACACCGTTGAGGTAGGCCGGAGCCGACTCGTCGACACCGGACAACTTGACGGCCGCACTCGAGACGAGCGGCGACGGCCGCACCTCGAGCACCCCGTCGACGGCGGCGAGGTCGTCCACCGCCTGTGCGATCGTCGCGCGGCGGTCCCCCAGGTTCGCCCCGATGGCCACGACGGCCCAGACGGCGCGAGGCTTCGGTGGTCCGGGCCGACGGGCGGGGTCGTGGATCGGCGTGCGCGAGACCATCAGACGGCCCGCCCGGCCTGGGTGCGGTCGGCCTGGGTTCGCTCGATCGTCACCGCCACGTCCGCGAAGGGCACGGTGATCGGCGCGCTCGGCTTGTGCACCGTGACCCGGACCGCTTCCGCGCGTTCGTTCGCGAGCACCACGTCGGCGATGCGCTCGGCCACGGTCTCGATGAGGTCGACCGGGTCGCGCTCCACGGCAGCGACGACCGCCTCGGCGAGCTCCCCGTAGTGCATGGTCGCGCCGAGCTCGTCGCCGCCGGCGGCCGGGCGGAGGTCCAGCGACACGGTGACGTCGATGACGAACTCCTGTCCGGCCTCGCGCTCGAAGTCGAAGACGCCGTGGTGCGCGAACGCCCGCAGGCCCGTGAGGGTGATCGAATCAGTCATCGGCTCCACCTTGCCATGCATCGAGGGTATCGAGAGCGAGTCTGGTGGCGGCGACGTCGTGGACGCGCACACCCCAGGCTCCGGCCTGCGCGGCCAGCACGCTCACCACGGCGCTCGGCAGGTCGCGCGCCTCCATCGGGGCGTCCTCGGGGAGGAGCGCTCCGATGAACCGCTTGCGGGACGCGCCCACCAGCACCGGGAACCCGAGCTCGCGCAGCAGGTCGAGTCGGGCGAGGATGCGCCAGTTGTGCTCGGCGTGCTTGGAGAACCCGAGGCCGGGATCGACGACGATCCGGCCGGGGTCGACGCCCTGACCGCGGAGGGTCGTCACCCGGTCGTCGAGTTCCCGAGCGACGTCGACCGCCGCGTCGGTGTACGTGGCGCGGCTCGCCATGTCGGCCGAGTGCCCGCGCCAATGGCTGATGACGCAGTCGAGACCGGACGCCGCCATCACGCCCGGCATGCGATCGTCGGCGAGGCCGCCGGAGACGTCGTTGATGATCGAGGCACCGGCGTCGGCCGCGGCACGGGCGGTCTCCGCGTTCATCGTGTCGATGCTCACTCGCGCACCAGCGGCTGCCAGTGCAGCGATGACGGGTGCGACCCGGTGCTGCTCCTCGCGGGTGTCGACCCGGGCGGCACCGGGCCGCGTCGACTCGCCGCCGACGTCGATGATGGTCGCCCCGGCCGCGATGAGCTCGAGCCCGTGGGCAACGGCGTCGTCGACGTCGAGGTACCGGCCGCCGTCGCTGAACGAGTCGGGTGTGACGTTGACGACGCCCATGATCTGGAACATGCGATCACCCCGCCTGGTCGGCGGACGCGCCGATCAGGACCATCAGCTCTGCCCGGGCAGCCGGATCGGCCAGGGCTCCACGGCTGGCGATGGTGACGGTGGTGCTCGTCAGCTGGCGTGAACCGCGCATCGAGACGCAGCCGTGTGCGGCCTGGAGCACGACGAGGACACCGCGGGGCGCGAGCCGTTCGACGAGGGTGTCGGCGATCTGCTCGCTCAGCCGCTCCTGGACCTGCGGGCGCGAGGCGAGTGTGTCGACGAGCTTCGGCAGCGCACCGAGTCCGATGACGAGGTCGTCGGGCAGGTACGCGATGTGCGCCGTGCCGAGGAACGGGAGCAGATGGTGCTCGCAGACGGAACGGAAGGCGATGTCCCGGACGAGCACGACGTCGCTGGTCGCGCCCTCCTCGATCGGGATGGGGCGGGCCAGGTGCACACCGGCGTCCTGACCGACGCCACCGAAGAACTCCGCGTACGCGTCGGCGACACGCGTCGGGGTGTCGGTGAGGCCGTCGCGGGATGGGTCCTCGCCGATCGCCTCGAGGATCTCGAGGACCGCTGCGGCGATCCGCTCGCGGTCCACGGACGACCGCGAGGCCGAGCCCTGATCGGGCTCGGCCTGCGCGGCTGCGACCGCGTCGTCCGCGGTGTGCTCGCCGTGGGTCATGCGGGCTAGGCGGTCGCCGGTCGCGGCTTCGTCGCGCGGGTGCGCTTGGGCTTCACGGGAGCCTCGGGCTCGGGCTCCGAGCTCACGCCGCCGTCAGCCGCACCGGAGTCGATGGGGGCGGTGAACGAGGCGGAACCGACGGCCGAACCCGACCCGACGGGACGCTTCTTGCTGGACAGCCAGACGGGGCGCGGCGGGAGCTTCTTGACGTCCTTGAAGATCTCGGCCAGCTGGACGTGGTCGAGGGTCTCCTTCTCCATCAGCTCGGCGGCGAGGCGGTCGAGCACGGCCCGGTTGGTCGTGATGACCTGCCACGCTTCGTCGTGCGCGGCCTCGATGAGCTCGCGGACCTGGGCGTCGACCCGCTGCGCGATCTCCTCGGAGTAGTCGCGCTGGTGGCCCATGTCGCGGCCGAGGAACATCTCGCCCGAGGACTGCCCGAGCTTGACGGCACCGACGTCGGTGGTCATGCCGTACTCGGTGACCATCTTGCGGGCGATACCCGTGGCCTTCTCGATGTCGTTCGACGCGCCCGTGGTCGGGTCGTGGAAGACGAGCTCTTCGGCGACGCGGCCGCCCATCGCGTAGGCGAGCTGGTCGAGCAGCTCGTTGCGCGTGACGGAGTACTTGTCTTCGAGAGGCAGGACCATCGTGTACCCGAGGGCGCGGCCGCGCGGGAGGATCGTGACCTTCGTGACGGGGTCGGTGTTGTTCATCGCCGCCGCTGCGAGCGCGTGACCGCCCTCGTGGTAGGCGGTGATGAGCTTCTCCTGCTCGCGCATGACGCGCGTGCGGCGCTGCGGACCGGCGATGACGCGGTCGATGGCCTCGTCGAGTGCGCGGTTGTCGATCAGCTGCGCGTTGGAGCGCGCCGTGAGCAGTGCGGCCTCGTTGAGGACGTTGGCGAGGTCGGCACCGGTGAAGCCGGGCGACTTGCGTGCCACGACCTCGAGGTCGACGCTCGCGGCGAGCGGCTTGCCCTTGCCGTGCACCTCGAGGATCTTCTTGCGGCCGGCGAGGTCGGGGGCGTCGACGCCGATCTGGCGGTCGAAGCGACCCGGGCGCAGCAGAGCGGGGTCGAGGATGTCGGGGCGGTTGGTCGCAGCGATCAGAATGACGTTCGTCTTGACGTCGAAGCCGTCCATCTCGACGAGGAGCTGGTTGAGGGTCTGCTCGCGCTCGTCGTGGCCGCCGCCCATGCCGGCACCGCGGTGACGACCGACGGCGTCGATCTCGTCGACGAAGATGATCGCGGGCGAGTTCTCCTTGGCCTGCTGGAAGAGGTCGCGGACGCGGCTCGCACCGACACCGACGAACATCTCGACGAAGTCGGAACCGGAGATCGAGTAGAACGGCACACCGGCTTCACCGGCGACGGCGCGGGCGAGGAGCGTCTTGCCCGTTCCTGGAGGGCCGTACAGCAGGACGCCCTTCGGGATGCGCGCACCGACGGCCTGGAACTTCGCGGGCTCCTTGAGGAAGTCCTTGATCTCCTCGAGTTCCTCGATCGCCTCGTCGGCACCGGCTACGTCGTCGAAGGTCACCTTCGGCGACTCCTTCGAGACGAGCTTCGCCTTCGACTTGCCGAACTGCATGACCTTGTTGCCGCCGCCCTGCATGCCGGAGAGCATCAGCCAGAAGAAGACACCGATGAGGAGCAGCGGGAGGAGGAGCCCGAGCATCGACAGGAGCCAGCTCGGCTGGGGCACCTTGTCGTTGTAGCCACCGGACGGGTCTGCGGCGTCGACGGCCTCGACCACGTCGGCCGCACGGGCGCCGACGTAGTAGAACTGCACCTGCTTGCCGAACTCGTCGTCGGCCTTCGTCAGCGTGAGGTCGACGCGCTGGTCGCCGTCGGTGATGACGGCCTCCTTGACCTGCCCCTTCTCGAGGAAGGCGAGACCCTCCTGCGTGGAGACCTCACGGAAGCCGTTCATGCTCATCAGGCTGATGCCGATCCAGAAGACCAGGGCGGCGATGATGAGGTACGGGATGGGACCCTTGAAGAGACGCTTGACGTTCATAAGTTGAGAGGCCGGGGCTGGCCCGTTCCCTTTCTGCAGGAGGGGTCGACGGGCGGAGCCGCGTCGCGAATCAGGCTACCCCCTCGCCGCTGGATGCCTCCCCTGTGTTTGCCGTGGGCTTAACGGGGGTGCGGTGTGAGGTCGGTGGAGTGGTTCAGGCGTAAACGTGCGGGGCGAGGACGCCGACGTCGCGGAGGTTGCGGTACTTCTCGTCGAAGTCGAGGCCGTACCCGACGACGAAGTCGTTCGGGATGTCGAAACCGACGTACTTGCACTCGACGTGCACCTTGGCGGCCTCGGGCTTGCGGAGGAGCGCGCACACCTCGATGGACGCGGCTCCGCGCGAGGCGAAGTTCTCGAGCAGCCAGGAGAGGGTGAGCCCGGAGTCGATGATGTCCTCGACGATCAGGACGTGGCGGCCCGTGAGGTCGGCGTCGAGGTCCTTGCGGATCTGGACGACACCGCTCGACTTCGTGCCGGCGCCGTACGAGCTGACGGCCATCCAGTCCATCGAGAGCGGGATGCGGAGTTCGCGCGCGAGGTCGGCCATGACCATGACCGCACCCTTCAGCACGCCGACGAGCAGGACGTCCTTCCCGGCGTAGTCGGTCTCGATCTGCCGGGCGAGTTCGGCGAGCTTGTCGCGGATCTCCTGCTCGGTGACGAGGATGGTCGTGAGGTCGTCGGAAATGTCGCTCTGCTCCATGCGTCGAGTGTATGCGAGATGACCCGGACGCCCGTGCGCCTCCTGCTCGGGGAGCCTTCGGATCAGCGGGCTGCGAAGACGATGCGTCCCGCGTGTCGGGACGCCGTCAGGCCGGGCAGGTCGATCGGACCCTGGCCCGCCCAATCGGTGACGAGCCGCGCGACCTCGATCGTCTGCGACCTCGTGAGCGAGACGCCGAACTCGCTCTGGACGATGTACCGGAGGACCCGCTGGCGGAGCGCCGCCGGATTGGCGGCGAGGGCCCCGGCACTGACGGAGATACCGGCCTCAGCGTGCTCGACGAGCTCCTCGATGGTCTCCTCGATCATCTCCTCGAACGCGTCCGCGTCCTCCCGGGCGGCGTCGGCGGTGCGGGCGAGGGCCTCGGCGATCCCCGGCCCGAGCTCCGCCTCGAGCACCGGCAGGACCCGCTCCCGGACCCGGACCCGCGCGTAGGCGTCGTCGGTGTTGTGCGGGTCGTGCCACGGTTCGAGTCCTTCGGCAGCGCACGCCTCGCGGGTCTGGGAGCGCCGGATCGCGAGCAGCGGTCGGAGGAGCGCACCGGAGACGGGCGCCATGCCCTGGAGGCTGCCCGTGCCCGACCCTCGGGCGAGGCCGAGGAGCACGGTCTCCGCCTGGTCGTCGAGGGTGTGCGCGAGCAGCACCAGGGACGCACCGACCTCGGCTCGCGCGGCGTCGAGTGCGGTGTACCGGGCCGCCCGTGCCGCGGCCTCCGGTCCACCCTCGGAGCCCACCTCGACGGCCCGGACGAGGACGGGGTCGAGCCCGAGGGCACGCGCCTGGTCTGCGGCACGCGCCGCGACGTCGGCCGAGCCCGGTTGCAGTCCGTGGTCGACGATCACGGCGCCGGCCCGCAGGCCGACCTTTCCGGCCTCGAACGCGGTCGCGGCGGCGAGCGCGAGCGAGTCCGCACCGCCGCTCAGTGCGACGAGCAGGTCGGCACCGGTGGCGTCACGCGACGGCGTGGACGCCGTGCCCGCGATCGCGTCGCGCACCGCCTTCCGCAGGGCGGCGACGGACGGGTGGAGCGGGGGTCGGACGTCGTTCACGCGGACCACGCTATTGCACCGCGCCGAGCGCCTCCCCACACCGTTCGCTCCGGGACGCATCGGTTATGGTTGGTCCTCGTCGGCGACCGCGCCGACTCCACGTCATCCAACCGCGCAAGGAGCAGGCTTATGGCCGAGTACGACGCCGTCATCGAGATCCCGCGGGGCAGCCGCAACAAGTACGAGATCGACCACGAGACCGGTCGGGTCTTCCTGGACCGCGTCCTGTTCACGAGCTTCGTCTACCCCGCCGACTACGGCTTCTTCGAGAACACCCTCGGCGAGGACGGCGACCCGGTCGACGTCCTGGTCCTGCTCGACTTCCCGACCTTCCCGGGCGTCGGCATCAAGGTCCGCCCCGTCGGTGTGCTGCACATGACGGACGACGGCGGCGGCGACGACAAGGTCATCGCCGTCCAGTACAAGGACCCGCGCTGGTCGCACATCCAGGACCTGAACGACATCCCGCAGGCGACGCGCGACGAGATCGAGCACTTCTTCGTCCACTACAAGGACACCGAGCCCGGCAAGTGGGCGCGGATCGACGGCTGGGGCGACGCCGCCGCGGCCGAGAAGATCATCCTCGCGGGCTTCGACAAGCTCAAGGCGGAGGGGCACTGACCCACTGCGGACCTCCGCACACCGCATGACGAAGCGGCCGGCACCCTCGGGTGCCGGCCGCTTCGTCATGCGGGTCGCTGCGCTCGATCAGCCGAGCGGCGCTCCGCGGTCGGCCATGAACGGCTGCGCATCGATCGCACTGCCGTTGATCCGGACCTCGAAGTGCAGGTGGCAGCCGGTGGAGGCGCCGGTCGTGCCGACGTAGGCGATGACCTGTCCGGCGGAGACCTGACTACCGACAGCGACCTGGATGCCGCCGTTGACGATGTGTGCGTAGCCGGTCGAGACGCCGGCCCCGTGCTCGATGAGGATGAAGTTGCCGTAGGTGCCGTACCAGCCGGCGTAGCTGACGGTGCCCCCGGTCGCCGCGTAGATCGGGATCCCGCAGCCGCCCGCGATGTCGGTCCCGCGGTGGAAGCTGCCCGAGCTGCCGCCTCCGGTGGAGATCGGGTCACGGTAACCGTAGGTGCCCGAGATGCTGCCGGAGGCCGGGATCGCCCAGCCCTGGCTGCTGAGCTGGCCGCCGTCGGCACTCTGTCCACGCGCCGCCGCTTCGGCCGCGGCTTTCGCCTTCGCGGCCGCGACGCCCGCCTCGTAATCCTTGACGGTCTTCGCCGTGGAGTCCTGCAAGGCGCTGAGCTGCGCGTTGAGTGTGACGATCAGTTCCTGGTTCTGCTCAAGTTTGTCGGCTGCCGCGGACGCAGCCGCCTGCGCTGCCTCCATCGCCACCTGGGCGGCCTGACGGAGGGACTCGCGCTCGTCGCGGGCGACACCGGCCTGTTCACCGAGCGCAGCCGCGGTGTTGCGTGCGGCGACCGCCTGCTCGTAGACGCCGTTGCTGTGCTCGGCGACCTGGTTCATGTTGCCGAGCTTGGACAGGAGGTCGGTCGCGCCCTTGCTCTCGCCGTCGAGGAAGAGGCTCAGGCTGAGGTCGGCGCCGCCGGAGCGGTAGAGCTGCGAAGCGACCCGACCGGCCTGCTTCGTCGCGGTGTCGGCCTCGGTCGTCTTGGCGTCGGCCTGCGACTGGATCGCGGTGGCCCGGGCGTCGGCCTCGAAGAAGGCCTCTTCAGCGGCCTGGAACTCCGTACCGCGTTTCTCGGCCTCGTCCTGGGCGACCTGCAATTCGTCCTGCAACTGGACGATGAAGTTCTTGATGTTCGTGACCTCGGCGGCCTTGGCGGCCTCATTGCCCTTCGCGGCCTGGACGTCGTCCCACGAGGGGTAGTCGGCAGCTGACGCCGGACCGGCGACGCCGAACGAGCCGACGATCGCGAGCGACATGACGATGGCGGCGGTGAGGCGTCCTCGCCACCGCACGGAGGACGCCGATCCGGCGTTGGTCGTCCGGCTTCGGCGCCAAGCGCCGGCAAGCTTCTTGCTCATGAAGTAGGGGCCCATCTCGGTTCGCTGCAGTCACATCGGTCACATCGGTACCACTGTCCACGCTAGCCCGACGGGGGTCGGGACCGGCTGCGGACACTCCCGTCGGCCGCGGCATCCGGGAGTGGTCCACGCCAGAGGCTAACCCCGGCCGGGGGCCGTGCAGTGGTCATTCGGCGCCTGTCGTCACATCCGGCATGGAGCGCAGATCGCTGCTCCGCGAACCCGATTTTGGATTCGGCCGTTTCATCCGTATGCTTGTCGCTCGGTAGTCATGAAGCTTCAGGGCTTCGCGGCCCTATCGTTTAGCGGCCTAGGACACCGCCCTTTCACGGCGGCAGCACGGGTTCGAATCCCGTTGGGGTCACCACCGACTACTGGAAAAACAGCCGCTCGGATTCAGGTATAGTGAATCTGCGCGACTGCGAGAAGCACCGAGTAACGCCAGCATCACCGCAGTTCGTATCACCAGCAATTCAACATGTATGGCCCTGTAGCGCAGTTGGTTAGCGTGCCGCCCTGTCACGGCGGAGGTCGCGGGTTCAAGTCCCGTCAGGGTCGCAAAAGGTCGGAAGCCCTCTCGCAAGGGAGGGCTTCTGCTTTTGAGACATCGTCGCCGTTCGTGCAGCTGATGTACTCGGCTCTGTAGCTCAGTTGGTAGAGCGCACGACTGAAAATCGTGAGGTCACGGGATCGACGCCCGTCGGAGCCACGGAACCCCCACCTAGCTTCTACATGGTGGGGGTTCTTTTTTTTGCCCGGACGCCCGTGAACACCCCCGCCAGCACCTGAGTTGCCACTCCTGGCCCGCGGCGGACAGACTCGCACTGTGGAATCGAAACCGTCACGCTGGGTGACCGCCTCCGTGTTCGCGGTCCTGCTGGGGACGTCGCTCGCGGCGTGCTCGGGCACGAGGTACGGACTGCCACCGGACGAAGCCGTCGGCACGTGGCGGAGTGGAGACACCCGGCTCGAGCTCGCCGACGACGGAACGTTCGAGGTCACCGGCTGGCCCTCGCAGGTCCAGTGCAGCCGCGACGACGACCCCCGTTCGGACGAGCCGATCAGCTTCTCCGGGACCTGGATGGTGGACAACGAGGGAACCCGCCGAGACCTCATCCTGCATCCCGGTGACGGCGCCTGCGAGTCGTCCCGGATCGCCTCCGACGTACGGAGCGACGACGGTCTCGCACGCCTGTGCATTCACGCCCGTGGATCCTTGTCCGGCCCCGCTGAGAACTTCTTCACCCTCTACCAGGGTGATCCTCCGGCGACCGAGGATCCGGATCGCTGCCTGAACTACTAGCCCGCCCGGCCCCAGCGGCCGCGCGGGCAGAGGCGTCTCGCCCGCCCGGTCCCTGAGTCCCCTTGCGATCCCTGAGCACCCCTCTCCGGTCCCTGAGTCCCCTCCGATCCCTGAGCAGCCCTCTCCGGCCCCTGAGCTTGTCGAAGGGCACACGAAGACACCCCCACAACCGAACCGACTCGGCATCTGGAATGTCAGTGGTCCGTGGTGGACTTGTCCCATGACCGAGACCACCCTCACCGCGATCCGCGCGAGCGACGAATACGCCGCGCGTCTCGCGGAGTTCTCGGATCACTACGCGGACATCCAGCGGCGTCGCGCCAACCTGGACGCCGAGGAGGCCCGCCTGCTTGCTCGGTCTGCCGCTTACGCGGACGCCTTCGCAGATGTCACGGTCCCGGCGATGTTCCCGCCGGCTGAGCGGCAGGCGCTATTCCGCCGCTCCACCTGTGCGGCCCTAGCCATGGCGACGCGGACCCCAGAGCAGACGGTCCGGCGGGCGACGAACGACGCGGAACGACTCGTGAACGACGCGCCTGCCGTGCTCGCGTCGCTTGAGGCCGGCCGCATCTCGGTCCGGCACGCGCAGACGATCATCGACCAACTCAGTGACGTGCCTACAGCAGGGCGGGCAGTGTTCCTCGTCGAAGTGCTAGCGGTCGCGGAAGAGTCCACCAACGCAAGCCTCCGGAGGCGCGCCCGCGTCCTGCGCGAGCGACTCCACCCCGAGTCGGTCACCGCCCGCGCCCGGCGGTCCGAGGCGGACCGTCGGGTGGAGTTCGAGCCCGCGGCAGACGGCATGGCCTGGGTGCACCTCTTCACCACCGCGCCCATCGCGCAGGGCATCATCGAGCGCGTCGAGGCCGCCGCCGCCGAGTCGCGTCAGGCCGGCGACACCCGCACCTGCGCGCAGCTCCAGGCCGATGCCCTCGCGGCGCTCGCGCTCACCGGCGTCACGCCCGACGACGTCATGTCGAGCCCGGTGCTTCCGCATCCGATCGAGGTGCAGGAGCACATCAAGCCGACCGTGCAGGTCACGGTGCCGGCCCTGAGTATGGCCGGTGTCTCCGACGCCCCGGCCACCCTCGACGGCTACGGACCAATCGACCCCGAGACCGCGGCACGCATCGCGGTGAACGCGCCCAGCTTCACCCGGATCCTCGTCCAACCCGAGACCGGCGCCGTCTTGTCGATCGGGCGGGGCCAGTACCGGGTTCCAGCCGATCTGCAACGGGCAGTGCGCCTCCGGGACGGCACTTGTCGGGCACCGGGCTGCGGCAGGCGCGCCAGAGCATGTGATCTCGATCATTCGGTCGCGTGGGACGACGGCGGGACCACGGATGTCGGCAATCTCGCCTGCCTCTGCCGACATCACCACCGCATGAAGCACCTCCCCGGCTGGAACCTCGACCACAAACCGGGCGGGGTGCTCGAGTGGACGACGCCTGACGGCAAAAACCATCGAACGGAACCGGACCCTGCACCGTTCTGACCCCCGCCGGTCCCTGAGCGGCGCCGCACTGAACCTGTCGAAGCATCGGAGGGTTGCTCGTGGGCACTTCGACAAGCTCAGTGACCGGGAGCGGTGTGCCCGGAACAATGAGGCATCCTCATGGGCACTTCGACAGGCTCAGTGACCGGGAAAGGGCCACCGGCGACGCTCCGGTCGCCCACCAGCTCGGTGCGCAGGAGGACGTCCGCCGGCTCACATCGTGCACCTCCGTCCGCAAGCCCCAGACATCCGGGGCCGATCGGGACAGACTGGTCACATGAGTTCTGCAGACGACCGCACCACCGACGGCCCCGACGACGCCCACCGAGTCCCCGCAGGGGTCGACGACGCCACCGTGGAAGCGGTCGGCAAAGTGACCGAGGCGCTCGAAGTCGTCGAGCAGGCGCGCGGCATGCTCTACGGCTTCCATCGCCTGACCGGCAAAGCGGACCTCGCGCTCGGCGAAGCCGCCGACGCCCTGCGCGAAGCCGGACACGACGCCCTCGCCGACCGGATCGACACCGAGCTGGTCGGACGCAACGTCATCGACGGACGCTGGACGTTCCAGATCGTCGAAGACTACGACGGCAACTACTGGGAACCGTTCCGCACGCTCGAGGCGGAGGTCCGCAACGAACTGGCGGGCGGGCGACGCCACCTCGCGGAAGCCGCCATGAAGGAGGACCGCCGCACGCACGGCGCACCCCACCACGAAGCCACGCCGCCGACGGTCTGAAGCCGCACGGCATCAGGGCCGCGTGCCGTTAGGCTCGATCCGATGACCGATGCACCCGTTTCCCGGACGAAGTTCTCCCGCCAACGGGTGATCGTCGGAGCCGCCGAGTTCGCCGACACGTACGGCGCCGACGCACTCACACTCGCCGCCCTGGCCCGCGAGCTCGACACCTCGGCACCGGCCCTCCTCAAGCACGTCCGCAGCACCGAGGACCTCCGCGCCGCCGTCGCTGCACAGGCCCTCGCCCAACTGGCCAGCGGACTCGACATCGCGACGAACGGCCTGAGCGGGTCCCCCGCACTCACCGCGCTGGCCGACGGGTACCGCCGCTTCGCCCTCGCCTATCCCGGTCGGTACGCCCTCGCGTTCTCGATCGAGGACGTCCGCGCCGACACCGGCGAGCCGGCCGACCGCGAGCTCGTGATGCTCGTCGAACGCGCACTCGCGGGGCGCGGTCTCGACAGCGTGGCGATGACGGATGCCGGACGCATCGTCCGAGCAGCCCTCCACGGCTTCGTGTCACTCGAGCTCGTCGGCGGCTTCTCCCGCGGCGCCGACCCCGCCACCAGTTACGCTGCCCTCGTGGACCTGCTCGACCATTCGTCCACCCTCGGCTCACGCCACCTCCAGGAGACGTCATGACCATCACCACCACCCCCACCGTCCTCTTCGTCTGCGTGCACAACGCCGGTCGCTCCCAGATCGCAGCCGGCTTCCTCGGCGCCCTCGCCGGCGACCGGGTCGAGGTGCTGTCGGCCGGGAGCGAACCGAAGGACCGGATCAACACCGTGGCTGTGGAGGCGATGGCCGAACACGGCATCGACATCACCGCAGCCGTGCCCCGCATCCTCACGACCGATGCCGTCCGGGCGTCCGACGCGGTCATCACGATGGGCTGCGGCGACGCCTGCCCGATCTTCCCCGGCAAGCGCTACGAGGACTGGGAACTCGAGGACCCGGCCGGGCAAGGCATCGAGGCCGTCCGCCGCATCCGCGACGACATCGAGGAGCGGATCGCCGCGCTGTTCGTCGAACTCGTGCCCGCCGAGGCGTCCGAGTTCCCGGCCACCATCGGCTCGGTCGCCCACGAAGCGCTCGGCGCGCACGGGTTCACCCGCTTCGAGCAGCTCACGCGGGTCTCCCCTGCCGCTCTGCTCCGCATCCACGGCGTCGGCCCGAAGTCCGTCGACGTCCTGACCGAAGGACTCGCAGCGCGCTCACTCGCCTTCGCCTCCTGAGGACGCCTGCGGCGCGCAACCCCATTGCCCAGCGCGACACCCGTCGTATCGTGGTCGTATGAGCAAGCACGCAGCGAACGACGACAACCTCCCCGAGGACCACGAGACCACCGAGGACTCCATCGAGCAGGAGGTCGACGGCGAGGACACGTTCCTCCCCGTCGCCGAGCCGACCACCGGTCCCGCTCCCGCCCCGTAACCCGAGGCGCCTCCGGACGCCGCGGATCAGGGGCCGACGAGGGCCCGGAGGTCGCGCAGGGAACCGTCGAAGACGTTCACGTCGATGGACTCCTCCTTGCCGACGTAGCCGGGCAGCCGTTCCCGGCTGGTGTACTGCCAGAGGTCCCACGCCCGCCCGTCCGACAAGACCGGCGGCGTGACGACCGAGCGGATCCACATCGGGTTCCGCTCGTACGAGCCCGCGAGGAACGCGTCGTAGTACCGCATGGTCGCGTAGATGATCGGTGGACGACCGTAGTGCTCCTCGAGTGCCGCGAGGAGCGGGTCGAGCACGGCGGCGACGCGCTCGGCGCTCGGTGGTGTCCGGCAATAGTCGGCGTAGCACTCGAGATCGATGGTGATCGGTAGAGCGCCAGCCGTGACCGGCACGGTGTCGAAGATGTTCTGCGCCTGCGTCTCGGCCGGGCTGTCGAAGCTCAGGAAGTGGTACGCCCCGATCAGCAAGCCGGTCTCATCGGCCGCCCGCTGTGCACCCGCCCAGTTCGCGGCGAACCGTTCGTCCTGATCACCTGATCCCTCGGTCGCCTTCATGATCGCGAAGTCGATGGGCTGAGCCGCGAGGACGTCCCAGTCGATCTCGCCCTGGTACGAGGAGACGTCGACACCACGCACCGCGTACGAGGCGGCCAGGATCGCGTTCGGCCGCACCAGCCCCATGAAGACGAGCGCCGCGCAGATCCCGCCGATCGCGAGCGTGCCGGCCGCCCCGACGACGAGCGGCCACCAGCGTCTCCAGAATCGGCTCACCGACTCACTCTGTCACGTCCCGGCCGTGTCCCGGTGCAGGACGCCTCAGCGCGGGTACAGGACCGCTGCCCGCGGGTCGACCACGAAGTCGACGACGTCGCCCGTCGACCAGCCTGCGGACGCGAGCTGCTGCACGGCGACGTCGGCGCTGATGACCGCCGAGCGGACCCGGACGACGTCCCCCCGCGGCTCGAGGTCGGTGATCGTCGCGCGGATCGCACCCGGCGCACTCGGGCCGCTGGACCCCTCCGCCTCGCGCACCTCGACGCGGGACGGTCGGAACGCGCAGGCGACGGCGACCCCGACCGGGATCGAGTCTGCCTCCGCGGAGGAGTCGGCCTCGACCTCCGTTCCGTCCGGCAGACGGAGCCCACGTGCCGTGCGGACGCCCGTCAGCAGTTCGAGTCCCGCGAGGTCAGCGGTGAACGCCGTCCGCGGCCGCTCGAGCACCTCCGCCGTCGGCCCCTGCTCGACGATGCGCCCGGCGTCCAGGACGATCACCCGGTCCGCGAGCGTGTACGCGTCGAGCACCTCGTGCGTCACGAGCACGGTCGTCCGCCCACGCAACTGGTCGCGGAGCATGCGGCGCAGGTGTGGAGCGACGGTCGCGTCGAGCGCGGCCATCGGTTCGTCGAGGAGGAGGAGGGCGGGGTCCGGGGCCAGCGCGCGGGCGAGCGCCGCCCGCTGCGCCTGGCCGCCGGACAACTCGGCGGGACGGCGCCCCTCGAGCTCGGACGCCTCGACCTCCGCGAGTCGTCGTCGGGCGACGTCCCGAGCCTCGCCGCGCGACGCACCGGCGACCAGCGGGCCATAGGCGACGTTGTCGAGCACGGAGCGGTGCGGGAAGAGCAGCGCCTCCTGCGCCAGGAGCGAGATCCCCCGCCGGTGCGGCGGCAGCCAGTGGTCTCGACCCGATCCACCGACCGCGAACAGCTCGCGACCGGCGAGCGTCGCGTGACCGGTGTCCGGACGCAGGAGCCCGGAGAGGACCGCGAGCAGCGTCGACTTGCCGGCGCCGTTGGGGCCGAGCACGGCGACGGTCTCCCCCGCGGCGAGTTCGACGGCGAGCTCCCAGTCGCGTTCACGCAACGTCGCTCGGAATTCCAGGGCCGCCCCGGTCATCGCACCACTCCGGCGACTGTCCGTCCACGGCGGATCGACCCCTGCGCCCCAGCGACGCCGACGACGAGCACGGCCACGACGACGAGGACGAGCGACAGCGCGACCGCGGCGTCGGGATCGGTCTCGCGCTGCAGGTAGATCTCGAGCGGCAGCGTCCGGGTGACCCCCTGCAGGCTGCCCGCGAACGTGAGAGTAGCCCCGAACTCACCGAGGGCCCGCGCGAACGAGAGGATCGCGCCCGACACGACGGCGGGTGCGAGGAGCGGCAGCGTGACGGTGCGGAAGACCGTGGTGGGACGTGCGCCGAGCGTCGCGGCGACGGCCTCGTACCGCGAGCCGGTCGTGCGGATCGCCCCCTCCAGGCTCAACACGAGGAACGGCAGGGCGACGAACGTCTGGGCGAGGACGACGGCGGTCGTGGAGAACGCGATGTCGATCCCGGCGTCCGCGAGTGCCGGTCCGAGCAGGCCGAGCCGACCGAAGGTGTAGAGCAGGGCGATCCCGCCGACGACGGGCGGGAGCACGAGCGGGAGGAGGACGAGCGACCGTAGCAGGCGCTGCCCCGGGAACCGGGTGCGCGCGAGGACGAGGGCGAGCGGCACGCCGAACACGATGCAGAGGGCCGTCGCGAGTGACGACGTGCGCAGACTCAGCCCGAGCGCCGCGATCGACGACTCGGAGGTGACGAGTGCACCGAAGTCCGCCCAGTCCACGCGCAGGACGATCGCGACGAGCGGCAGCAGGACGAACGCGGCGCCGACCATGGCGACGACGATGATCCAGCGGGGCACCCCCGAGCCGAGTTCTCTCACGGGGTCACGGTGCGCCGAAGCCGGCGTCGGCGAGCACCCGCTGTCCCTCGGCGCTCACGACGTAGGCCGCGAAGGCCGCCGCGACCGCGGGGTTCGCGCTCCCCGCGAGCGGCGCGATCGGGTAGGTGTTGACGGCCTTCGACGACTCGGGGAAGGTGATGCCCCGCACGGCGTCGCCGGCCGCGATGACGTCGGTCACGTAGACGAGCCCCGCATCGGCCTCGCCCGAGGTCACCTTGCCGAGGACGTCGGTGACGGAGGACTCCTCGCTGACCGGGCTCAGCGCGACACCCGTGGCCTCCTCGACGGCGACGGTGGCAGCTCCACAGGGGACCTGCGGCGCGCACACGACCGTCTTGACGCCCGGACGGGCGAGGTCGGCGAAGGTCTCCACGCCGGCGGGGTTCGACGGGGGCACGGCGATCTGCAGGACGTTGGTCGCGAAGTCGACCGGACCACCCTCGACGAGGTCGGCATCGGTCAGCTCCGCCATGTTCTTCTCGTCCGCGGAGGCGAACACGTCGCCCGGGGCTCCGTTCATGAGCTGCGTGACGAGGTCGGAGGATCCGGCGAAGGTCAACTCGACGGTCGTCCCGGGGTGCGCCTCCTCGAAGTCCTCCGCGAGCGTGGTGAAGGTCGTCTTGAGCGACGCCGCCGCGTAGACCGTGACGGAGCCGCTGAGCTCGTCCGCTGTGGCCGAGGCGGTGGATGTCGGCGTCGCGGCCGGGGCGGCGCAGGCGGACGCTGCGAGCAGGACTCCGGCGCCGAGGGCCAGTGCGCTGAGCAGTCGGAAGGACCGACGGGGTGCGGTGCGGTTCACGAGCTCGCCTTCGGGGTCTCGATGAGGACCGTCGTGGCCTTCACGACGGCGATGGCCGTGGAGCCGAGTTCGAGGCCGAGTTCACGCACGGCCTCACTGCTCATGAGCGACACCACCCGGTGCGGCCCGCACTGCAGTTCCACCTGCGCCATGACCGTGTCCATCGTGATGTCGGTGACGATGCCGACGAATCGGTTGCGTGCCGAGCGTCCGATCTCCGAGGGGTCGACGGGGAGGACGGCGTTCTCCCGGGCCAGCCGAGCGAGCGACAGGCCGTCGACGACCGCTCGGCCCGCCTCGTCCTTCGCACTGACGAGTGCGCCCTGGTCTATCCAGCGACGGACCGTGTCATCACTGACCCCGAGGAACAGGGCGGCATCTCGGATACGGATCTGCGGCATGGAGACAGGCTAGTGCACGCATTCGCGTTGACACGACCTAGCTGTATCCGCATTCGCGCTTCGGGTCGTCGGCAGTCGACCGGCGCTTCGACCCTCCACGACACCCCCTGCTCCGAACCATCCGTATGAGATCACGCCTGCTCGCCGCCGTCACCCTGCTCGCCCTCGCCACCGGCCTCTCCGCCTGCGCATCGCCCGATTCAGGAACCGGCGGCGCCATGGGCGACGGACCGCTCGTCGCGTTCTACGGCGACTCGTACACCCTCGGCACCGGAGCGAGCGACCCGGCCAACCGCTGGTCCACCGTCGTCAGCGAGGAACGCGGCTGGCGGGAGTTCAACCCCAGCGTCAACGGCCTCGGGTTCGTGAACCACCGCGACCGATTCGGCGACGACAGCGGCGACCTGCCCTCCCTCATCATCGCCGAGCAGCCCGACATCGTCTTCGTCACGATGGGCCTCAACGACGCGTTCAGTTTCGACGATGCCGCCGACCGGATCCACGAGCAGATCACGACGGACCTGCATCGCCTCCGCGACGCCCTCCCGGAGGCCCGCTTCATCGTCGTCGAACCGTTCTGGTACACCGACGAGCGACCGCAGTCGATCGAGACGATCATCGGCTGGGTGGCCGACGCCGCGCAGGAGATCGACACCGACACCATCCCCGGGGCGTCTCATTGGATCGAGGGGCACCCGGAGTGGATGGCCGCGGACGGCCTCCACCCGAACGACGAGGGGTACGCGGAGATGGCTCGCCGGATGGATGCCGAGCTCGAGCGCCTCGGACTCTGACGCCCCGGTGTCCGACGCGGCTCAGCCCAGGCGGATGCCCCGGTCCGCCATGAACGGGACGGCATCGACGCGCGAACCGCCGATCCTGACCTCGAAGTGCACGTGGCATCCGGTCGAGGCACCCGTCGTCCCGACGAGCGAGATGTTCTGACCGGCGGACACCCACTGCCCCTCGCCGACGAGGATGCTGCTGTTGTGCGCGTATCCGGTCATGACGCCGCCGCCGTGGTCGACGAGCACCCAGTTGCCATAGGTGCCGAGCCAGCCGGCGTAGACCACGGTGCCGGCGTTCGCGGCATAGACCGCTCGCCCGCAACCCGCTCCGATGTCGGTGCCCGAGTGGAACGGGTTGACGCCGGGCACGGGGCGACCGGGTCGCGGTCCGTAGTTGTCGGTGATCCGGCCGGAGATCGGCAGGGCCCACCCCTGGCTCCCGACGGCACCCGAGGCACCGCCACCTCCGCCGCCGCCTCCTCCGCCACCGCCGGCGTTCGCAGCGGCCTCGGCAGCCGCCCGTGCGGCCTCAGCTGCGGCCGCCGCGGCTGCAGCGGCGGCGGCAGCAGCCGCTTTCACTTCCTCACCCTTGCGGTAGTCGGCCTCGGTGGCTGCGCGGTTCTCCTTGAGGACCACGAGCTGGGCCTCGAGCGTCGCGAGGTACTCCTGCTGCTCGGACACGGCGGTCTCGGCGTCGGCACGGGCTGCGACCGCGTCCCCGAGGGCGGTCTCGGCCGCAGCGGCGAGCTCGCCGAGGGCGGCCTCGGCGATGGTCGCCTGCTCGGTGAGCAGCGACGCCGTGTTCGCATCGGTCCTCGCCCGGTCGTAGGTGCCGTCCGTGGACTCGCTGAGCTTCGTGATCGTGCTCAAGCGTCCGAGGAGCGACTCCGGCGCCTGGCCGTCGAGGAATGCGGCGGTACTGAGGTCGACGTTCCCCGACCGCAACCAGGCCGCGACGAGCGCGCCGGCCTGGCGTTTGGAGGCCTCTGCCGCGGTCGTCGCGGCCACGGCCTGCTCGCGGAGCGAGACGGCACGGTAGCTCGCCTCGTCGACGGCCAGCTGAGCGGCCTCGTACTCGTCGGCACGGAGGACGGCCTCAGCTTCGGCGAGCGCCGCAGCGGTCTTCAGCTGCTGGACGAGCCCTTCGATCTGCCCGATGGTCGATTGCTTCGAGGACTCGCTCGAGCGGGCCGCCTCGACGTCCTCCCAGCTGGGGTACTCCGCAGCGGCGGCCGGCTGTGCGAGACCCATCGAGAGGACGATGACTCCGGCGAGCGCCGCGGCGATGGAGGCGCGACGGCGCGCGGGACGGAGGCGTGGCATGCTGCCATCGTGGCAGTGGTCAGCCCCGTTCGGGGGCAGGCTCGCCCGCCGGCGGACGAACTGACTCCGCCCGGTGGGCGAGCACGAGGTCGAGGAGCCGGTCGGCGATGCTGCGCTTCGAGCCGGTCGCCTCACCGACCACCTCGCCGGCGCCGTCGATCACGACGACGTCGTTGTCGGGCGTGCCGAAACCGTTCGTCCACCCCACGCGGTTGAGCACGAGGAGGTCGGCCCCCTTGCGTGCCACCTTGGCTCGGCCGAAGGCCAGCAGCTCCGCGCGGTCGGCGGCGGTCTCCGCGGCGAACCCGACGACCAGTCGTCCCGGCACCCGCGCCGCGGCGAGTCCGGCGAGCACGTCAGGGTTGCGGACGAGTCGTAGGGTGAGCTCGTCGCCGGTGTCGTCCTTCTTGATCTTGCGTTCGGCGATCTCGGCGGCGCGGTAGTCGGCCACGGCTGCCGCCATGACCACGAGCGTCGCGTCGGCTGCCACGTCCTCCATGGCGACCGCGAGTTCCGCAGCGGTGCCGACCGGGACGATCCGCAGACCGTCGACCGCAGCCGCTTCGGCCGCGACGTCGGCGTCCAGGTGCGCCGCGACGAGCACCACCTCGGCCCCGCGCTCTGCGGCGGCCTGCGCGATGGCCAGCCCCTGCCGACCGCTCGACCGGTTCCCGAGGAACCGCACCGGGTCGAGCGGCTCACGGGTGCCGCCGGCCGAGACGACGACGCGCTCGGCGCGCAGGTCCTCCGGGTGCGCGTCCGCTCCACCGGAGCGTCCGGCGAGCAGCGCCAAGCCGGCGGCCACGATGTCGTCGGGCTCGCTCATGCGTCCCGGTCCCGTGTCACCGCCGGTCAGCGGGCCGTGCGCCGGCCCGATGACGGCCACCCCGCGCGATCGCAGGAGGGCGACGTTCGCGGTCGTCGCCGGGTGCTGCCACATCTCGGTGTGCATCGCCGGCGCTAGCAGGACCGGCGCCCGGCTGGCCAGGATGGTGGTGCCGAGGAGGTCGTCGGAGAGTCCCGCCGCGAGTTTCGCGAGGGTGTTGGCCGTCGTCGGCGCGACGACGATGAGTTCCGCGCGCTGCCCGAGGGCGACGTGCCGGACTTCGGCGACGCCGTCGTAGAGGGAGGTCGTGACGGGGTTCCGGCTGATCGCCTCAAGTGTCGGCAGGCCGACGAACCGGAGGGCGCTCTCGGTCGGCACGACGTGGACGTCGAAGCCCGCGAGGACGAACCCGCGGACGACGCCGACCGCCTTGTAGGCGGCGATCCCGCCCGTGATCCCGACGACGACCGTGCGCTCTGCCGCCTCCCGCGATGCGTCCTGCACGCCCATGCCGCCTCCTCGCTTCCGGCGCTCCCGCGCCGGGTCCTCGTCTAGTCTGTCCTAGTCCGGCCGGCCGAGGAGGAACCAGCGTGTGCACCGTCATCATCGACTTCGAGCCGGGGCGCGCGTGGCCGATCGCCGTGCTCGGGCTGCGAGACGAGCAGCCGGGGCGTGCCTGGGACCCACCCGGCGCGTGGTGGCCAGGACTCGGTGACAGCGTCCGCGGCATCCACGACCGCGAAGCGGGCGGCGCGTGGCTGGCGACGAACGACGACGCCCCTGGCGGCCCCCGGGCGGCGGTGGTCCTCAACCGACGCGAGGACCTCGACATGCCCGCCCCCGGGTGGACCTCGCGAGGCGTCCTCCCCCTGCAAGCCGTCACGACCGGCATCGACGCGGACGACGCCCGCAGCGCCCGATCCTGGAACCTCGTGGAGCTGCGTCCCGACCGCGTCGCCGTGACGAGCTGGGACGGCACCTCACTCCGCTCGATCGACGTCGCACCCGGTCTCCACCTCGTGACGCACGAGGGCCCCGACCACCTCGACGTCCCACGGGTCCACCGGTGGAGGCCGGCCTTCCTCGACGTCCCGTCGCCCATCGGTCCGCTGGACGGTGCGACGGCCGCGTCCTGGGAGCCGTGGTTGCGCACGTTGCGCTCCACGACGACCGTCCCCGCCGCCGCCGACGAGGCGATCGTCCGCATCGACGACCACGACGGCCTGCGCCTCGCCTCGCTCTCGGTGACGGCCCTCTCGCTCGGCCCCGACGGCGCGGTGCTCCGGAACGCCCGACTCGCCGAGCCCGGCCATCTGCCGGAGGAGCTCGTCTGGGAGTGACCCGGACGGCGACGGTCAGCACCCTCCGGGAGCCACGGGACCCGGATCGGACTGCCACCCGTGTGGAGGGCGCCCTGGCGCGCTCGATACTGTTGCAGCATGGCCCTGAACCCCGTGCGACTGCGACTGCTCGAGGCGTTCGACCGCCTCGGTACGATCCGCGCCGTCGGCCGTGAGCTCGACCTCAGCCCCTCGACCGTCTCGCAGCAGCTCTCCGTGCTCGAGGCCGAGACCGGCGCCGCGCTCCTCGAACGACGCGGCCGGACGCTCACCCTGACGCCGACCGGTGCGCTGCTCGTCGAGCGCGCTCGGGCCCTGCTCGCGCAGATGGACGCCATCGAAGTCGAACTGGCCGAGGTCGAGTCCGAGCCGTCCGGTCGATTCCGCATCGCCGGGTTCGCGAGCGTCATCGCCCCCATCCTCATCCCCGCCGCGCGCTCCCTCGCGCGGCAGTACCCGCGACTCGAGGTCGAACTCATCGAGGTCGAACCGCACGAGAGCACCACCGCCGTCCAGCGGGGCACGTGCGACGTCGTGATCACCGTCGATCAGGAGGACGGGTTCCTCCTCGACCCCTCGGTGCACAGCGTGCCCCTCACCACCGACCCCCTCCTGCTCATCGCGCCGCTCGACCACCGACTGGCCGCACAGGAGCAGGTCACCTTCAGCGAGCTGCAGACGGAGTCCTGGGCCCTCGACGCACCGGGCACCTACCTCGGCGAACTCGTCCCGCTGATCTGTCGTCGCGCGGGGTTCGAGCCGAAGGTGGCGGGACGGTTCACGAGCTACGAGGTCGTCATCGACCACGTGGCGGCCGGGCTGTCGATCGCCGTGCTCCCGGACATCGCGATCGGCTCGCGGACGGACGTGGTGCGGAAACCCATCGCCGGGATGAGCGAGCGGAAGATCGTCGCGACGGCGAGGAAGGGCTCACTGCAGCGTTCGGCCGTCGCGGCAGCGCTCGCGGCGGTACAGCGTGCCACGGACGAGGCCGTCGCCCGCTGAGCCGCGGCGGAACCAGCCGAGACTCCCTTCGGGGAGGATCAGCCGTGGTAGCCGGACTTGGCCATGGCGACGAGCGCCCCGACCAGGCCGATGCCGCCGAAGACGGTGATGAAGGCGATCACGCCGATGAGGATGTCGTTGACGGTCATGCACCCATCGTACTGAACCCGACGGGCCCCACGACTAGGGTTGGTCCGTCCCCCGACACCACCCGGAGCAGCACCATGATCACCTCATCGAGCGAATCCCAGGCTGCCGCCTTCCGCGACGGCCGGATCCCTGCGACGGAGCACCTCGACGCCGACACGGTCGTCATCGCCGTCCCGACCGGCGACCCCGGCAATCCCTTCACCCTCTGCTCGGTGCTCTTCGGCACCGACGGTCGTGCGATCGTCGTCGATCCCGGAACCGACACCCCCGAGGGCCGCGAACACCTGCTGCGGGAGCTCCGCGGCATCGGTGTGACGACGCTCACGGGCGTCGTCGTGACCCACCTGCACCCCGATCACCTGGGCCTCGCCAGCATGCTCCGCGACGAGCTCGCCGCACCGGTCCTCATGCACCGTCTCGAAGACGAGGCGGCGGGCTCGACGCCGCCGGGCCCGGCCGACCTCGCGGCGGCACTGGACGAGTGGGGTGTCCCGGCGGACGACACGACCGTGCGCCCCTGGGCCACGGGTGCGACGGCACCCGCCGGGCACCTCGGCGACACCCGTGCGGACCGGACGCTCGAGGACGGCGAGCTGCTGACGCTCCCCGGTCGCTCGATCAGGGTCCTGCACACACCCGGCCACACGACGGGTCACCTCACCCTGCGCGATGAGGACCGCGGATACCTGTTCACCGGTGACCACGTGCTGCCGACGATCTTCTCGGGCCTGGGCCTCGGGGCGCGCACCTCGGAGAACCCGGTGACGGCCTACCTGTCGTCGCTCGAACGCGTCCGCGGCTACGACGGCGATCAGGTGATCCCCGGACACGGCTTCCGATTCACGGGACTCGCGGACCGGTGCGACGAGCTGGCCGCGCACCATCTGCGGCGAGCGGACGAGGTGCGCGCCGTCCTGGCGGACGACCCTGACGCGAGCGTGTGGACCATCGCCTCCCGCATCGGCTGGTCGGCCGGATGGGACGCGCTGACCGGTCTCCTCCGCGTCTCGGCCCTCACGCAGACCGACTGGCACCGGGCACGCCTTGAGCAGCTCGCCGGCTGACCGTCCGCGCTACCGGCGGAGGCCGGCCCACCCGCCTCGACGACGAGCCAGCGCCCGTTCGAAGGCGTAGAGCCCACCGCCGGCCGCCACCCCGGCGGCGAGCACCGCGAACACGACGACCCCGATCGTCGAGGCGAGTCCGATGGGTGCGGCGATGAGGCCGCCGACGATCAGGACGAGGAAGGCCGCACCACCACCGGCGATCCAGGCCCGATGGACCGGGCCCCGCTCGCCCCAGTGGTCGAGGATGCCGAGCGCCAGCAGCGCGCCGACCGCCCCGACCGCTGCGAGCATCCCTCCGACGAGTCCGCCGACGAGGACGGCGATCCCGCCGAGGTCGGCCGGATGCACCGAGACGGTCCCCACCGTCCCGAAGAGCTCTGCACCGGCCGCGAGGGCCGCCCCGGCGACCGCTCCGACGCTGACGGCGAGGCCGAACAGCGGGACGACGCGGAGGAGGGACCAACCCGGGTCCCCTGCTTCATCGAATGCGTCCATGGCCTCGACCGCCTCCTGCGCGCCTCGTCGTCGACGGCGCTTGGCGCTCAGCGTGACACGAGGGTGCGTGGCGCTCCAGGGCGTTGCGCGCGAAGCAGGAGCGGGTGTAGGACTGCGGCGTCCGCTACCAGCCGCGCGTGCCCGGGGCGCCCTTGAACGGGCCGACGATCCCCGGCGTGATCCATCCGCCGTAGAAGTCGCCCTCCTGCGCCTGCACCTGCACCCCGTCGACCTCGCAGGCGTCCATGCGTCCCGGATAGACGGCGATCATGCCGAACAGCGGCGCGTATCCCGGACGCGGATCGGGGTAGGTCCACGCGGCGGCACCGGCGACCTGGTCGCCCACCCGCACGTCGAGGTAGTGGGCCTCTCCTTTGAACTCGCACATGGTCGTCCCGTCGACGGGCACCAGGACCCCCGGCGAGAAGTCCGCCGCCGGGACGTAGTACACCGGCGGGTGGCTCGTCTCCAGGACCCGGACCGCGGCCGTCGACTCCGCGATGACCGTGCCGCCGAACCGGATCACGACGCGTTCGTCGCGCGGCTCGACCCGCGGCGGACGCGGGTACTCCCAGACGGACTCCTCACCGGGTCCGGGCTGGACGGGCAGGGGACGACGGAATCGCGAGGAGTCGGGCATCTCCCCATGCTGCCCGGTCCACCTGAGCGACGACCGCGAATCAGGCGCTTCGGCCCACGGGCCGGAGCGCCAGCCAGAGCAGCCAGGTGCCGGCCGCGGCGTACCCGATCAGCAGCAGCACGACGGCCGTCGACGCGAGGTCGTAGACGACGGGGAGCACCGGGGAGCCCCCGACGCCGGCATCCGTCGACTTCCAGTTCGCGGTGAGGAGGGCCAGGACGAGCAGCACCACGGCGCCGGCGAGGATCGGCCCGCCGGTGGCCCAGACCTTCTGCTTCGTGGTCCAGGCACGCGACCGCCACAGCATGACCATGCCGGCCACCCAACCGACGAACGGCACGACGAGCCCTCCGAGCATCACGAACAGTGCGGCCGTGATCGCGAACCCGCGGCGCTCGAGGACCTGCTCCGCGAACGGCCGGTCGTCTTCGGGTGGACGGGCGCCCTCCTGGTCGTCGTGTCCGATCATGCGCTCCTCCTCGTCGACGTCGCCCGGACGTGCATCCGTTCGCCCTGCTTGCCGAACAGGCTGAGGAACTCCACCGCTGCGGCCTCAGCCCGGCCGAACCAGTGCGGGACGCGGGTGTCGAACTCGGCGACCTCACCCGCGGTGAGGACGATGTCCTGGTCGCCGAGGAGGAGCCGCAACCGACCGTTGAGGACGTAGAGCCACTCGTATCCCTCGTGGACCTGCTGCGTCTCAGGCGCCTGCGGGCCGTCGCCGCCGTGGATGATGCTCTTGAACGCGTGGATGCCGCCCGATCGACGCGTCAACGGCACGATCGTCTGGCCGTACCGCTGGACGGGCTTCAAGTGGACGCGGGGATCACCCGTCTGCGGAGCGCCCACGAGGTCGTCCAGAGGCACCTGGTGCGCCTTGGCGAGCGGGAGGAGCAGCTCGAGGTTCGGTCGGCGCTGGCCGGACTCGAGCCGGGAGAGGGTGGAGACCGAGATGCCCGTCTCGGCTGACAGCGCGGCGAGCGTGGTGCCGCGATGCTGCCTGATGGCTCGCAGTCTCGGCCCGACGGCATCCAGGACGCCGTCGATGGACCGTTGCTCGTCGTGTGCATGCGCCATGGGTCGATTCTCGCTCGCACGTTGCCGCTTCGGCAAGTGTTCTTGCCACTTCGGCACCAGTCGGCGCACCCTGGACACCTCCCAGCACGTCGACCGAACGGAACGATCCATGAGCACTCCCGTCACTCCAGCAACCACCACCGACCTCGTCGACGCCGTCATCGTCGGCGGGGGCGCCGCCGGGCTCAGCGCAGCCATCATGCTCGGACGATCACGACGGTCCGTGATCGTCGTCGACGGCGGCGAGCCCCGGAACGCACCCGCCGACGGGGTGCACGGCTTCCTGACCCGGGAGGGCACCCCGCCTCGCGAGCTCCTGCGCCTCGGCCGCGCGGAGGTGGCGTCGTACGACGTCCGCATCGTCGACGGCCAGGTCGTCGATGCCAGGCGCGACGACGACTGGTTCACCCTGACGACGGCGGACGGCGCGATCGTCCGAGGCCGCCGCCTCCTCATCGCCACCGGCACCGCCGACGAGCTCCCGCCCATCCCAGGCCTCTGGGAGCGGTTCGGCCGCGACGCCCTCCACTGCCCCTACTGCCACGGCTGGGAGGTCCAGGACCGCGTGATCGGGGTCCTCGGCACGAACGCGGAGGCCGCCGCCCACCAGGCGCAGCTGTTCCGGCAGCTGAGCGACCGGGTCGTCGTGCTCCGCAACACCGCGGGCGCCTTCACGGCGGAGCAGGAGGCGGCGTTCGCGGCGCGGGGCATCGAGGTGGTCGACGGCGTCGTGGAGCGGCTCGAGATCACCGACGACCGGCTCGTCGGCGTGCGCCTGGACGACGGCCGCTCCGTCCCCGTCGAGGCGCTGGCCGTCGCCCCCGTCAACCGGGTGCGCGCCGAGGCGTTCACCGGTCTCGGGCTCCACACGCGACCGCACCCGCGGGGAGCCGAGTTCGGTGACGCGATCGGCGTCGACGAGCTGGGCGCCACCTCGGTGCCGGGTGTCTGGGCGGCCGGAGACGTCACGAACCTGCGCACCCAGGTCCTGCAGGCGGCGGCCGCCGGATCGATGGCCGGCGCGATCATGAACGCCGACCTCGTCCAGGAGGACGTGCGGCGTGCCCTCGCGAAGCGGTAGAACCACCACTGTCGCGCGAGACGCGGACATGGGACGATGACGGCACGGGGGCAGCGGCTCCCGTGCCGTCTCCGTTCCGACGAGGAGAGACATGCCGGGCGCACCCACCACGATCGACGACTACCTCGCCGCGCAACCCGCCGACGCCGCGGACGCCATCGAGGAGATCCGACTCCGCGTCCACCGCATCGTGCCTGGAGTCACCGAGGCCATTCGCTACGGGATGCCGACCTTCATGCTCGACGACCGCTACCTGCTCTACCTCGGCGCCTGGAAGCACCACATCGCCCTGTACTCGATCCCGGCGTTCGACGGCCCCCTCCAGAACGCCGTCGCCGACTACCGGGCGGCGAAGGACACGCTGCAGTTCCCGTTCAGCCGGCCGATCCCCTTCGAGCTCATCGACCGGATCGTCACGGAGCTGTTGGAGCGGCGTCGGGCGGCGGACGCACGCCACGAGCACTGAGGGCGGCGTGGGAAGTCACGGGAGTACCGCGCCGGCACCCTGGGCCAGCCAGAGCCCGACGGTGGCGAGGGCCACCGTCAGCGGGGCGACCACGAACCCGAGCGCGATGAACCGGCCCCAACCGAACTCGACGTCCGCCGCGGTGAGCCGCGCGTGCCAGAGCAGCGTCGCGAGCGCCGCCCACGGGGTGATGAGCGCGCCCGCGTTCACGCCGATGAGCAGGGCGGCGAACCGCACGGGGTCGCCGGCCACCGGCTCGAGGGCGAGATACGCCGGGAGGTTGTCGACGAGGTTGGCGCTCGCCATGCCGACCCCCGCCAGCTGCACGAGCGCCAGGAGCGAGTCACCGGTCCCCGCGATGGACGCGAGCGCCCGCGCGAGCCCGAGGGCGTGAGCCGCCTCCACCACGAGGAACAGTCCTGAGGCGAGCAGGACGAGCTGCCACGGGACGAGCGCCGGACGCAGCGCCGCCGGACGCCGGATGAGGAACACGACGACGAGGATCACCGCCGCACCGACCGCAGACATCCACACCGGGATGCCGGACACCAGCAGCGGCAGGAGCACGAGCACCACGAGCCCGGACGTCCACAGCAGCACCCGGTCGTCGTCCTGCGCCTCCACGTCCACCGTGTAGGCACCGGCGAGCTGACGGCGGTACACGATCGCGAGGACCACGCACGGGACCACGACCGCGATGATCGCCGGGACGACCATGAGCGCTGCGAATCCGCCGGGGCCGAGCGGGCCGCCACCCGACGCCATGGCGGCCTCGTCGATCGCGTGCTCCGCGAGGAGGTTGGTGAGGTTCGACACCGGCAACAGCAGCGACGCCGTGCACGCCAGCCAGACGGTGGTCAGGGCGAACGGCACCGGCGACAGCCCGGCGTGCCGCGCGAGCGTGATGACGACCGGCGTCAGCAGGACTGCCGTGGTGTCGAGCGAGAGGAAGACGGTGCTGAGCGTGGCGAGCGCGACGACGAGCAGCCAGAGCAACCAGGTGCTCCCCCGACCCCAGCGCACGAGCCGGGAGGCGACGAGGGTGAACAGGCCGGCGTCCGCAGCGAGTTCGGCGACGACGGTGATCGCGACGACGAAGAGCAGGATCGGCCAGACGCGGTCGGCGATGCCGAGGGCCTCCGGCGCGGGGAGGACGCCGGTGAGGATCGCGATCGTCCCGATGACGAGCAGCACGACGCCGAGCACGGCACTGCGCACGAGGCCTCCTTCACCACCGGTCCGTCGGAGCACTGTCGCCCGCTCGGCAGTCGATCATACGTCCGCCGGCTCCTCGGCCACGGTCGTTCCGAGCAGCCCGACCTGACGGCCTTGCCCCGAATTGGGGGCGCCACCCGTCTTGGAAGACTCGCAGTGCACTGACAGCATCGGAAGACGTGCCGAAGCAGATGCGTGGTGCTCTGGCCGCCTGCTCTTCCGGTGCGCCACCACCACCGGAAGAGGGGAACACCGTGGGTCGACCGCGAACCGAACGATCCGACGAGTCGCGGACGCGGCCGACCCGCCGATGGGCGAGCGTCCTCGCGGGATCCGTGACGACGGCGGCGCTGCTGCTCGGCGCGCTCGTCCCGGTCTCCGCCGCGGTCGCCGACAGCGCTCCGGTCGATCCGTCAGATCCGCTCGCCCCGACCACCGTGACCGCCGACTCGCTGCCCGCTCCACAGATCGACGGCGTGGTCTGGGACCAGGTCGTCGCCGGCGGTACGGTCTACGTCGGTGGACAGTTCACGACCGCGCGACCGGCCGGAGCCGCAGCCGGGGTCGCCACCGTCGCGCGGTCCAACTTCCTCGCGTACGATCTCGCGACCGGCGAGCTGCGCTCGGACATCTCGACGTCCTTCGACGGGCAGATCCGGGCGATGGCCGTGTCCCCCGACCAGTCGCGGCTGTACGTCGCCGGTTCCTTCACGAAGGTCGACGGCACGACCCGGTATCGCGTCGCGGCGTTCGACCTTCCGTCGATGACCCTCGTGTCGAGCTTCGCTCCGACCGTCAATGCGACCGTCGAATCGATCGCCGTCTCCGCGACGAGCGTATACCTGGGCGGCATCTTCACCTCCGTGCAGAAGAACGAGCGTCTCCGTGGGGCCGCGCTCAGCACGACGAATGCCGCGTTGCAGCCATGGAACCCCTCGGTGCTCGGCGGCTCGGTCAAGGCGATCGTCGTCTCGCCCGATGCGTCGAAGATCGTACTCGGCGGCGGATTCACCTCGATCGGCGGCTCCACCGAGCCGGGCCTCGGCATGGGTGCGGTCACCGGTGACTCGGGTGTGGTCCTGCCGTGGGCGGCCAACTCCATCATCCGGAACGGCGGCACGAAGTCCTCCGTCTTCTCGCTGTCATCGGACGTCGACAGCGTGTACGGCGTCGGCTACCAGCACAGTCAGGGCGGGAAGGCCACCGAGGGGACGTTCCGCATGAGCTGGGCCGACGGCAGCCTCCAATGGTTGGCGGACTGCCACGGGGACAGCTACTCGGTACAGGTCGTCGGCGACGTCGTCTACACGGCCGGACACGCACACGCCTGCGACAACACCGGCGGCTTCCCCAACGCCGAGGGATACCACCGCGCGGTCGCCTTCTCGAAGGAGAGCGTCGGACGGGTTGCACACAACACCCCGCCCGGAGGCTGGACCTACGGCAATTTCGAGGGCAATCCCGCCACCGAACTCCTCCACTGGTTCCCCGACATGAACGCCGGCAGCTACACCGGCCTGAGCCAGGGCCCGTGGGACGTCACCGCCGGTGGCGAGTACGTGCTGTACGCCGGAGAGTTCACGACCGTGAACGGTGCGCCGCAGCAGGGTCTCGCCCGGTTCGGTACACGCGCCGTCTCGACGAACGCGCAGGGCCCGCAGCTCGGGGGCTCCAAGCTGGCCCCGACCGTGACCGCGATCGGTGACGGCGCGGCGAAGGTCACCTGGCCGTCGAACGAGGACCGCGACAGCGAGGTGCTGCGATACGACGTCATCCGCGACAACGACACGGCATCGCCCGTGTTCACCGTGAATGCAGCGGCGTCCTTCTGGGACAGGCCCGACATCACGTTCATCGACCAGGGCCTCACGGTCGGTCGCGACTACCGGTACCGGGTGAAGACGACCGACGCCACCGGCAACGTCGCCTGGGGGGACAACGTGACGTTCACGGCTGCAGGCGGCGCGCCGATCGCCTCCACCGACCTGGACCGTTCGGTCCTCGCCGACAGTCCCTCGCACTACTGGTCACTCAACGAGGCGACGGGGACGACCGGCGGTGACTGGGTGGGTGCGGCCGAGCTGCAGCTGTCCGGCACGACCCTGGGCCGTGCTCAGCCCGGCGCGGAGTCCGACGGCGGCGGCACGTCGACGTCGTTCGGTGGTGACGCGCGCGGGGTGACCACGACGACCGAACCGTTCACCAACCGCTTCTCGCTCGAGGCGTGGGTCCAGACGACGTCGACGAGCGGCGGCCCGATCATCGGCGCCTCCAGCGGGACGGCGCTCGGCTCCGGTAACCGCGACCGCCTCGTCTACCTCGGCGACGACGGCCGCGTCCGTTTCGGTCTCTATCCCGGGACTGTCCGGACCGTCACCTCGGCCAACGCGGTCAACGACGGCGAGTGGCACCACGTTGTAGCGGTCCTCGGCAACACGGGCCAGCAGCTCTACATCGACGGCGCCCTCGAGGCCGAGGACCGGAGCACGGTCCGGGCACAGGACTACAGCGGCTACTGGACGGTCGGCGGCACCTCGCTCTCCGGCTGGCCGGACCGCCCCTCGAGCGACCACCTGAACGGTCGTCTCGACGACGTCGCGGTCTACCCGCGGGCGCTCACCGGCGCGCAGATCGCCGCGCACCACTCGGTCGGGGTCGACGGCATCGCCCCGGAGCCGGCGAACCAGGCACCGACCGCGGCGTTCACCCCGACGGTCGACGGGCTGGACCTCACCGTCGACGGCACCGCCTCGACCGACGCCGACGGCACCGTCACCGGATACGCCTGGGACTTCGGCGACGGAGCGACCGCCAGTGGCGCCGCGGCGGGCCACGCCTACACCGCAGCCGGCGACTACCCCGTGACGCTCACCGTCACCGACGACGACCAGGCGACGGCGAGCGTGACGCAGGTGGTGACGGTGACCGCTCCGGTCGTCGACCCGGAGCCGGGCGCTCAGCCCTTCGCCTCGGACGCCTTCGAGCGTTCGGTGGCGAACGCCTGGGGAGACGCCGAGACCGGCGGCTCCTGGACCGTGGCCGGAGGGAAGACCGCCTTCGCCGTGTCCGGCTCGACCGCGACGATCCAGGCTCCCGCGGGAGGCACTCGGGCCGCCCGCCTGATCGGCGTCACCGAGGCCTCGGCGGACGTGCTCACCGACGTCACCCCCTCGGTCGTCGCCAATGGTGGGGGCGGGTACTACTCGGTGATCACCCGCCAGGTCGGCACCGTCGCGTATACCGCCAGACTCTGGTTCCGTGCCGCGAACGACGTCCGCTTGCAGCTGCTGTCCGGCACGACGGTGCTGGTCTCGCAGAAGATCGACGGGCTGTCGGCGTCCGCGGGTGGGACGCTGCGCCTCCGAGCCGCCGCCGGCGCCCCCGTGGACGGGGCGACGAGTCTCACCGCGAAGGTGTGGGCCGGGTCCGCTGCTGAGCCCGCCGACTGGCAGGTGTCGGCGACCGACGCCGCCGCCGCCCTCCAGGCACCGGGTGCGGTCGGACTCTCCGGCTATCTGTCGGCCTCGGCGAGCAATGGGCCCGTGACCTTCACGGTCGACACGTTCGACGCGGTCACCGCCGGTGGTCGTGAAGCCGCAGCGCCCGCCCCCGACCCCACGGATCCGACGCCGCCCGCCGAACCGACTGACCCGACGCCGCCCGCCGAACCGACGGACCCGACCACGCCTACGGACCCGACCGCACCCGCCGACCCGGCATCGCTCGTCACCGACGACTTCGCCCGCGAAGTGACCGGTGGCTGGGGGGATGCGCTCCTCGGCGGCGCCTGGACGCTCGCCGGCGGGCGGACTGGCTTCGCCGTCACGTCGAACCGGGGTACCATCACCGCTGCTCCGGGCGCGACTCGCACCGCCGTCCTGGCGGCGACGCCGGTCGGAGCGGCCGAGACCTCGGTGACGTTCTCGCTCGACCAGGCGCCGAGCGGCGGCGGTCAGTTCGTCTCACTCATCGCGCGGCAGGTCGGTTCCGAGCGATACGTCACGCGCGCTTGGATCCAGGCGTCCGGTGTCGTTCAGCTGCAGGTGCAGCGCAACGGCAACACCATCAGCGCACTGAACCTCGCCGGGACGTCGGTCGGAGCCGGCAGCGAGGTCCACCTCGTGACGCGGACGACCGGCGTCAGCGGCACCACGATCGAGGCCAAGGCGTGGACCGGAGACGTCGAACCGACGACGTTCCAGCTGTCCGTCGCCGACGACACCCCAGGGCTGCAGGGTGTCGGAGCCGTGGGTCTGGCCCTGTACCTCTCGGGGTCCGCCACGGCGACGACGACCGTGTCGTTCCGAGACTTCCGGGTGCTGCCCCTCGAGTGACCAGGTCCGGTGCCTGGCGTCCCGGAGAATCCCGACACCTCGGTCAGGCCCGCACCCAGCGCCCGATCAGTTCGAGCAGGGCAGACTCGGCGGCGGCCGCCGCATCGATGGTCGAGAAGGTGACGACACCGCGGTCCGGCGCCGCCCACACCACGAGACCGGAGGGGTCGTCGAACCGGAAGGCGTCGGTGTCGTCCCGCTGATGCACGCCCCGGTGCAGGATGATCCGGATGCGGTTCGCCGGGTGCAGGGCGAAGGTGACGCGGTCCTCGCCGTCGTAGACGAAGCTCGGCGCCTTCCACTTGAGGTGCTCCGAGAAGCCAGTGTCCGAGGCCATGATCGCCTCGCGCAGACGGACGACCGCCGGCTTCAGCTGGTGCGTGAGGGACGCGAGGTAGGCGTCGACCTCGGCGGAGCTCACGGGATCAACCCGTCGGGCGACCGACGTAGGGTGCGACGTCGCCGGATCCCCAGATGCCGCCGACCCGGGTGCCGGCCCGCTCGTTGGCCGCTTCGACGATCTGGCCGTTCCCGAGGTAGATGGCGACGTGGTAGTAGTCGTAGCCGCTCGACCAGAAGATGAGGTCGCCACGCTGCTTCTGGCTGTAGGGCACGAGGCGTCCCTGCGACTGCATCGTGTAGTACTGGTTCGTCGCCGAGTGCGTCCCGATGCCGCTGCCGTACGCCGCACGGGTGAGGCCCGAGCAGTCCCAGACGTTCGGGCCGGAACCGCCGAGCTGGTAGCCCTTGCCGACCTGGGCGAGCGCGAAGGCGATCGCCGACTCGACGCCGGCGGAGTCCGGAGGTGCGACCGAGCCGCCGCCACCGCCGCTGGACGCACCGCCACCGCCGCCACCACTGCTCGATCCGCCGCCGCCGGACGAACCGCCGGACGACGCGGGAGGGGTGTTGGCCGCGGCTGCAGCGGCCGCCGCTGCAGCCGCCTCCGCAGCCTGGCGAGCGGACTCGCCGGCCGCGTACCCGCGCTCGGTCTCGGCGGTGGTGTTCTTCAGGGAGGCGAGCTGCGCGTAGAGCTGGTCGGCCTGCTGCTCCTGGGCTGCCACCGCTGCGGATGCCGCCGCCGAGGCGCTCTCCGCCTCGTCGTACTTCGTCTGCGCTTCGCCCTCGAGGCGTTCGCGTTCCGTCTTCGCGACCTCCGCCTGGTCGGTCAGACCGCTCGCCGCGTTGCGGTCGGTCACCGCCTCGGCGTAGCTCGCCGCGTTCCGCTCACCCAGCTTGTCCATGACGGACAGGCGGGACAGCAGATCGTCGGACTTCCCCGCGCCGAGGACGAGGTCGAGTGAGACGTCGCCGCCGCCGCCGCGCGACAGCTGCGCGATGAGTGCTCCGGCGCGCTGCTTCGAGACCTTGGCGGCGGCCGCAGCGGCCTCGGCCTGTTCGCGCAGCGCCGACTCGCGGGCGGTCGCCTCGGTCACGGCGTCCTGCGCCTGACGATAGGCCTCCGCGGCGATCTGGGCGGTGCGGAACGCGGCGTCGGACTGCTCCTGCAGCGAGGTGATCAGTGCGGTGATGTTCGTGATCTCGGCGGCCTTCGCGGACTCACTCGACTTGGCCGCTTCGACGTCGGCCCAGCTCGGGTAGTCCTCCGCGTGGGCCGGTAGGGCACCGACGGTGAGTGACGCCGTGACGACGCCGACGGAGAGGGCCATCGCCAGCCAGGGACGGCGGCGGCCGTACTGCGCACCGGGCGTTCGTGCGGGGGTCATCATTCTCCAGTCCGACGACACGATCACGGCGACCTCGGCGGGTCGCGGCCGTCATCCTGTCACAACAGTCACAATAGAAACTTTGATCACACTAGCCACTCTCGCCCCGGAGCACCAGCTCGAATCCCCCCGGATAGGGCACGCGCGCGCGCAGATCGGCCCCGCCCTTCGACAGACTCAGGGACCGGTGTTGCACTGGAGGCTCAGGGAGCGGTTGTGCAGGGCAGGCTCGGGGACCGTTGTCGACGGGCGGCCCGGCAGGCAGGTCAGGCGGGTTCGACGTCCTCGGGCGACCAACGGGCGGACTCGCCCGAACGGATGATCGCGAGCAGCTGCGACCGCAGCGCCGACTCATCGGGCAGTTCCGGGAAGACGTCGGCCTCGAGCCGATGTGCGGCGAGCCAGGCTTCATCGCCCGCAGGCGTCCGGCTCACCACGTGACGACGACGGTCGTCGGCCGCGGCGATGCGCTCGATGTGGCCGGCCCGCTCCAGTCGGTCGAGCGTGCGTGACATGGTCTGATTCTGCACGCGGGCCCGTCGGGCGAGCTCCTTCTGACTGGCGGGGCCGCTGTCGAGCAGGTGCAGGACGATGAGACCGGCGTGCGTGACACCGATGCCGTCGAGGGCCTGCTGCCAGGTGTGCTCGATCAGTCGCGACGCCGTGGAGAGGAGCCGTCCGGTCGGCCAATCGGCCATGGGATCGCGGGCGGCGTCGGCGATCACGCCATCGGTCGCGCGCGCTCCATCCATGGCACCAATGTAGTCGCTGGGCGTAGGGCCGAGCCGCCATCCGTGATGGGCACCGGCGGGCCGGGCGGTGCTGTCCCCCACCGGACCCCGATGGACGCGATCGACGAAGTCCGTGGCCGGATCTGCGAATGACGACGGAATCACGCGTCCGAGGGCACGCTCACCCCCAGAATTGGGGGCCGTCACCCCCCTGGAGTGGGGGATCCGCCGATGACCCCCGCTTCCTAGAGTTGAGGGATATCCAAGGGGGACGCTCATCTCGACCGGTATCACCGGTCGGTCGTGGGTACACGAGCGACGTCGCGTTCTCCGCGGGCGGCCCGAACCGCCCGTGCGCACCGCGCACCAGCACCACACCCGAACCCACAAGTGGATAGCAGCCCTCATGACGACGTACCCGAACCGCCGTCGGAACCTCCGACGCCCCTGTCCGTGCACCCGAACCGCGGCCACCCTTCCGCACCGCCCGGAACGGTGGGCCACCGCGTGAGCACCGACGTCAAAGAACACCCGTTCCCGATCACCGGCCCCATCGCGAGCCCCATCGGGTTGCGCCGACGTCGAGCCGTCGCGCTCGGCGCGGCCTCCTCCCCCGCCGCGGTCACCTCGCTGACGCAACGCGAGTGGTCGAAGCGATACCGTCGTCGAGTCGTCCTCACGGACAGCGCGATCGCGCTCTTCGCCGTCTCCGCCGCGTTCGTCGTGCGGTTCGGCGACGCCCCGGTCGGTCCGGAGGGCCAACAGCTCTACGTCCTGCTCTCAGCGGTCATCGTCCTCGTCTGGCTGGGCTTCCTCGGATTCACGAGGACACGTGACAGCCGCATCATCGGCTCCGGTGTCACCGAGTACAAGCGCGTGGTCAACGCCAGCGCATTCGCCTTCGGCATCCTCGCGATCGCCTTCCTCGTTTTGAAGATCGACATCGCGCGCGGGTACTTCATCCTCGCGCTCCCCGCAGGGACGCTTGCCCTCCTCGCCTCGCGCTGGATGTGGCGCAAGTGGTTGCTCAGCCGCCGTCGCGTCGGCGAGTACACGGCACGGACGGTCGTCGTCGGTCGGCGCGACGACGTCGACTACGTCCTCGAACAGGTCGCGAAGCAGCACAGCATGAGCTACACCGTGGTCGGTGCGGCGATCGTCGACGAGGAGACCGCCGAGCCGTTCTCGAGCCGGGGCCGATCCGTCCCGGTCATCGCCCACGTCGACGGCGTGGCGCAAGCCGCTTCGAACCTCACCGCCGACGCGGTCATCATCGCCGGACCTGTCGACGGTGGCAGCGACTACATCCGTCGCCTCGGCTGGGACCTCGAGGGGACCGCCACCGAGCTCGTGCTCGCCGCGCGACTGACGGACGTGGCCGGGCCTCGGATCCACTTCCGACCGGTCGAGGAGCTGCCGCTGATCCACGTCGAGATCCCCCAGTTCGAAGGCGGTCGCCACATCATGAAGCGGGCGCTCGACGTCGGCCTCACGAGCCTCGGGATGCTGCTCATCTCGCCCCTACTGGCGCTCATCGCCCTCGCGGTCAAGCTCGACAGCCCGGGCCCCGTCCTCTTCCGTCAGGAGCGCGTCGGGCGCAACGGCGAGCGGTTCACGATGTTCAAGTTCCGGTCGATGGTCACCGACGCCGAAGCCGCGCTCCCCGCCCTCATGGCGCAGAGCGAGGGCAACGGCGTGCTCTTCAAGATGAGGAACGACCCGCGGGTCACCCGTGTCGGGCGCATCCTGCGCAAGTATTCCCTCGACGAGTTCCCGCAGCTGTGGAACATCCTCACCGGCGACATGAGTCTCGTCGGGCCCCGGCCGCCGCTGGCGAGTGAGGTCGCCGAGTATGAGAAGGACGTGCACCGCCGTCTGCACATCAAGCCGGGCCTCACCGGCATGTGGCAGGTCTCCGGCCGCTCCGACCTGACGTGGGAGGAGAGCGTCCGCCTCGACCTCTATTACGTCGAGAACTGGTCCATCACGGGCGACCTGATGATCCTGTGGCAGACGGTGAAAGTGGTCCTGAAACCGGTCGGCGCGTACTGATGTCAGGACTTCTGTCGGTGATGCCCCCAAAGCGAGGGGTGTCCTGCGAAAAGAGGACAAAACCCCTTCCAGAGGGGACAACAGTTCGATACAGTCGTCTCCATCACCGCGAACCGGTGAGCCGCTCGACACCCGAAACACCCGAATCCGTCGAGTCGATTCGCCTGGTCAATGACGCCGCTCGCGCGCACGAACCCGATCGTGCATCGATATCCGTGACGCTTACCCGAGCGAATCGACCTTCGACGCCGTCCGCACCCGAAAGCGGACGTATCGGGCGAACGCGCACGTGCTGCACCATCGTCGTCGTGCAGGGACACCCGACCCGGTACGCGACGCCCATCATCCGAGCAACGACGCTTGCAGCGTCGACATCCCGCCCCGCCACGCAGACCCGGACACACTGCCGCGGAAGCGAACCCATGAGAGACCCGAACTCACCCATGACCTCCATTCAGCAGTGCTCGATGACCGGCGAAACGGCGACGACCCGATGACAGGCCACTCTCGCAGGGGCGTCGCACACGGACGTCAGCCCGACGGCACCCTTCGCATCGCGATGGTCGGCACGCGAGGAGTTCCTGCGGCTTACGGCGGGTTCGAGACCGCGGTCGAGGAGATCGGCAGCAGGCTCGCGGCCCGCGGCCACGAGGTCACCGTCTACTGCCGCCGCACTGCGGCCGAGCAACCGGCCGAACACCTCGGGATGCGACTCGTGCACCTGCCAGCGGTTCGCAAGAAGGTCTTGGAGACCCTCAGCCACACCGCTCTGTCCGTCCTCCACATGGCGGTCACCCGACGCAACGACGTCGCCTTCGTCTTCAACGCGGCGAATGCACCCTTCGTCCCCGTCATCCGTGCCAAGGGCGTCCCGACCGCCGTGCACGTCGACGGCCTCGAATGGAAGCGGGCGAAGTGGAGCGGTTCAGGCAAGCGCTACTACCGCTGGGCCGAGGAACGTTCCGTTCGCACAGCCGACGCCCTCATCGCCGACGCGGCCGGGATCGCCGACTACTACGAGCAGCAGTTCAGC
Source organism: Plantibacter sp. VKM Ac-2876 (assembly GCF_015350715.1). Lineage (NCBI taxonomy): Bacteria > Bacillati > Actinomycetota > Actinomycetes > Micrococcales > Microbacteriaceae > Plantibacter > Plantibacter sp. VKM Ac-2876. The sequence continues at coordinate 125,213 of NZ_JADKSI010000001.1, forward strand.
GTGCCGACCGAACTCCTCACCTATGGCGCGAAGATCCTCGAACACCCGAGAACGGATCTGCTCGGCTCCGGCGCCGGTGTCGAGGCCGGCGCGTTCCACCTCGTGGTCGCCCGCTTCGAACCGGAGAACCACGTCGACCTGATCGTCGAAGGCTTCATCCGCAGCGCCGCGCGGCACCCGCTGGTCGTCGTCGGCTCGGCACCGTACGGCGCCGAACACAGCGAGCGCATCGCCGCCCTGGCCGCGAGCGACCCCCGGGTGCACCTACTGGGCGGCGTCTGGGACCAAGAGCTCCTCGACCAGCTGTACGCCGGCGCGCTCACCTACGTCCACGGCCACTCGGTCGGCGGGACCAACCCCTCGCTCCTCCGCGCCATGGGTGCCGGTACGGCCGTGATCGGTTTCGACTCCGTGTTCAATCACGAGGTGGTCGGTGACTCCGGTTCCTTCTTCGCGGCGAGCGACGAGGTCGCCCGCCTCATCGAACAGGCCGAACTGGACGAGGCGGGCACCGCCGCCCTCGGAGCAGCCCTGCAGGTGCGCGCCGCCGAGGTCTACCGCTGGGACAGCATCGCCGACGGCTACGAAGCACTCGCCCTCCGCCTGGCGGACGGCGCGACGATCCACGGCACCGGACGATTCACCCGCCTGCCCATCGACTGGAACCCGAAACCGGTCAGTGGCATCAACCCGACACACGTCACCGAGAGCACCGGAGGATTGGCATGACCCGAATCACTGCCGACACCCGTTCGACCACCGAGTCCTACACCGAGATCGTCGCCCGCCTGGCCGGTGCGCAGAAGAAGCGGGCTGCCGGAGCGCCGGCCTACTCGATCTACGTGAACCGCAAGGCCGGCCGATACCTGGCCGCCGGCGCCTACAAGGTCGGACTCACGCCGAACATCGTCACGGCGATCAGCGCGGTCTTCACCTTCTCCGGCATCGCGATGCTGGCCATCCTCCCGCCGGCGTGGTGGGTCGGTGTCGCCGTCTGGCTCGCGCTGGCGATCGGATACGCCTTCGACTCGGCCGACGGTCAAGTCGCACGTCTGCGCGGCGGCGGCTCCGCCAGCGGCGAGTGGCTCGACCACGTCGTCGACGCCACGAAGATCTCGACCCTGCACCTCGCCGTACTCATCATGGTGTTCCGCCACTTCGAGTTCACCGACCCGGCGCTCTACCTCATCCCCATGGGGTACACGGTGGTCGCGGCGGTGTCGTTCTTCGCGATGATCCTGAACGACCAGCTGAAGGCCGCCTACGGGTTCAAGCCCGCTGCGGACGCACGGAAGAGCTCTCCGCTCCGCTCGCTCCTCGTGATCCCGACGGACTACGGCTTCCTCTGCTTGGTGTTCCTGCTGCTCGGCGCGCCCGTCCTCTTCTTCGCCGTGTACACCCTGATGTTCGTCGCGAACACCGGCCACCTGCTCCTCGCCTCCGTGAAGTGGTTCCGCGACATGGACCGCCTGGGTGCAGACCCCGTCTCCGAGCTGCTGAGTTGATCGGACGATGAACGACCTTGGGGGGTCTGGACGGCCCGAGCCGATCAGACGGAGGACGCTGCTGCTCGCTCATCCGAGCGCAGACCTGTACGGATCCGATCGCGTGTTCCTGGAGACGGTGGAGGCGTTCGTCCGCGACGGGGCCGACGTCGTGGTCACCATGCCCGCGGACGGACCACTCAGCCCGCTGCTCGTCGAACGGGGTGCGCGGGTGCGCATCGTGCCGACCCTCGTGCTGCGGAAGCGTCTGCTGACCCCACGCGGGTTCGGCGAGCTCGTGTCGCAGACCGTCCGAGGTCTGCGGGCGGGTGGTCGTCTCATGCGCGAGGTGCAGCCCGATCTCGTCTGGACCAACACCATCACGATCCCCTTGTGGACGGCGCTCGCGCGGCTGCGCCGTCTCCCCTCCGTCGTGCACGTGCACGAGGCGGAAGGATCGGCGAAGCCGATCGTGATGCGCGCCCTCGCATTCCCCCTGCTGTTCGCCGATCGGCTGATCGCCAACAGCTCGTACAGCGCCAAGACACTCGAGCGTTCCTACGCCCGCCTCGCCGACCGGACGACCGTCGTCCTCAACGGGGTCCCCGGGCCGTCCGAGGTCACGGCTCCTCGGACGGACGTCCTCGACGAACTTCGCGTGCTCTTCGTCGGACGCCTGTCACCGCGGAAGGGGCCGGACCTCGTCATCGAGGCGGTCGACGAACTCAACCGCCGTGGGATCGACGCGCGAGCCGACATCGTCGGTGCGGTCTACCCCGGCTACGAGTGGTTCGAGGACGAGCTGCGCGCCTCGATCGCCGCGCGGGACCTGGCGGACCGCGTCACGCTCCTCGGCTTCCAGCCGACCCCGTGGCCTGCACTCGCCGCCAGCGACGTGCTGGTCGTGCCCTCCCGGCTCGACGAGCCGTTCGGGAACACCGCCGTCGAGAGCATCCTCGCCGCACGGCCGGTCGTGGTGAGCGACACCTCCGGGCTCCGCGAGGCTGCCGCCGGCTACCGCGCAGCGAGTTTCGTGACCCCTGCAGACGCCGTCGCGATCGCGGACGCGCTCGCCGAGATCCGGTCCGACTGGGCTGCTCGGTCCGCGGCAGCGCTCGACGACGAGCGCATCGCGGCCGACCGCCATTCGGTCAGGGCCTATCAGGACCGCATCATCGAGTCGGTGGACGGGCTTCCGCTCCGGCCTCGTGGGGCGGAGCGGATCGATGCGTAGCGTCCTGCTTCCAGCGCAGGGCCTCCTGGCAGCGGCTGGTGGTCAGGCCACGTCGCGCGGTGCCGTCCTCGGCAACGCGTCGGCGAGCAGTCCGGCGACCTCACCGACCTGCGCGATGGTGCGGTCGTGGGCTGCCGACCCCGAGAGGTGGCCGTCGGCGATGTCGAACGGATCCGTCGGCGCCGCAGCCCGTCCGAACCGTCGGAGGCTCTTCGGTCGACGGCTCGGCGCGACGAACCCGCGGCGCCCGTGGATGACTGCCGCGAAGCGGTCGAGCACACCCTCCAGCTCGATCCCGTCCTCGTCTGCGAATCCGGGCACGACGGCCAGAGCCGCCGCCTCCCGCAGGGTGAACGTCCGGGACCGGGCGGCGGGTGCGAGCGTGGCGATCGCTGATCGCTCGGCCGTCGAGGCGGTGAGGATCAGCGATGCGTGGTCGATGATCGCCTCGGTGATCGGCCGTGAGCGGTGGGCATCGGCGAACGCCGCGAAGCCGGTGCCGCGCTCGAGCCGCCTCACCCGCTCGCAGATCTCCGAGCCGGTCCGCGCCGTCACCCCGGCGCTCTCGACGACGACCTGGTCGAATTCGGCGAGACCGCTCAACCGGCGTTCCAACTGGAACGCCGCAAGTGGCGACCGGCAGACGTTCGCCGCGCACACCACCAGCAGTGTCTGGTCACGTTGCTCGTCCAGATCCCCGCTCCCCTCGTCCTCCCCACATGATAGTGGGACCAACAGGGCGGCCGTTCCGCGCCGCCCACAGCACAGCCCCGGCCCGGTGCCGGCAGAAGGGCAGTGACGTGACCGTTCACGATTACCTCGGCGCGATCCGCAAGCAGTGGGCCGTCATCCTCCTCCTGGCGCTCCTCGGAGCGGCGGGAGGCTATGTCTACGCTCAGTCCATGCCGAGCATGTACCGCTCGACGAGCAGCGCCTACGCCTCCGCCGCCTACGGCGAGTCGACGAGCGAACTCGTCCAGGGTTCGACCTACGTGCAGAACCTCGTGCAGTCCTACGCCCTCATCGCGAAGTCCCCGTACGTGCTGCAGCCGGTCATCAACGACCTGGGCCTCGATCTGACGGTCGCGCAGCTCGCTCGGACCGTCACGGCGGACACCCCCCTCAACACCGTGGTGGTCGACATCTCCGTCGTGAACTCCGACCCGGAGCTGGCCAGGGCGATCGCCGACGGCATCGCGAAGTCATTGTCAGACGCCGTCGCGAACATCTCCCCGAAGGATGCGGCGCAGGCCGCCTCGGTGCAGCTCACCATCATCTCGCCGGCGTCGGCACCGGTGAACCCGGTCTCGCCGGATGTCCGGCTGATCACCGGTCTCGGCGCCGCGGTCGGTGTCCTGCTCGGCCTCGCTTGGGCGGTCCTCCGCGAGCTCGTGGACACCCGGATCCGGAGCAACACCGACATCGACCTCGTCACCGACCTGCCCCTCCTCGCGGAGATCGGCCGCACCTCACGCGAGCGACGCATCGCCCAGGTGGTCCGCTCCAGCCCGAACGGCGTCACCGCCGAGGCGTTCCGGTCACTGTGCATGAGCCTCGCCTTCGCCGACGTCGACAAGCCGGTCGCCTCCGTGGTGGTCACCTCCGCGCTGCCTGGCGAGGGGAAGAGCTCCGTGTCGGTCGGGCTCGCGATGTCACTCGCGGAATCGAGCGGGAGTGTCATCCTGGTCGACGGCGACCTCCGGAACCCCTCGATCGCCGACTACACCGGCCTCGAGGGATCGGTCGGTCTCACCAGTGTCCTCCTGGGCGATTCCTCGCTCGACGAGGCGGTCCAGCCCTGGGGTGTCCCCGGCCTGGACATCCTCGTCGCGGGCGCCGTCCCACCGAACCCGAACCAGCTCCTCGCCTCGGACACGATGCGCGGCACCCTCGAGGCGTTGAAGGCACAGTACGACTTCGTGGTCATCGACACGTCCCCGGTTATCCCGGTGACAGACCCCCTCTGGCTCGTCCACGAGACCGACGGTGCGATCGTCGTCGTCCGGGAGCGTCGGACGAAGCGGCAGCAGCTCCAGAAGGCGCTGTCCAACCTCGACTCCGTCGGCGCGCGTGTGCTCGGTGTCGTGGCGAACGACGTCCGGCACCATGAGCGGACCACGTACTACACCGATGACGAGAACGCCCGACCCCGCCAGAGCGGCCGTGCGCTCCGCCCGCGCCGGCGAGCGGTCGCGGCCGGGGCCTCGGAGTCGACCCCCGAAACCGCCGGAGACCGGTAACCCCATGTCCGCGACCGCCCGACACGCGCGGCCGGGTTCGGCTGAGGACACCGGTTCCCGAGAAACCTGGATCGATTCCGCACGCGGGATCGCGATCATCCTCGTGGTCCTGTTCCACGCAGTCATGTACCTCGGCGTCGCCGGGATCGCCGGTCCATGGGCGCTCGCGAGTACTCCGCTCGACACCTTCCGGATGCCGCTGTTCTTCTTCGTCTCCGGGCTGCTGGCGCCCTCGGCGCTCGCCCGATCCTTCGGGGATCTGTTCCGCAAGCGTCTGGTCTTGCTGCTGTACCTCTACGTGGTGTGGAGCACCGTGCAGACGGCGTACGGCGCAGTGATGCCCCCCTTGAACGACGCACCGGACCCGGTGAGTTGGTGGTCCTTCGCCTCGATCCTCGTCCAGCCGCACCCCAACCTCTGGTTCATCTACGCACTGCCGATCTACTTCATGATCGCCTGGCTCATGCGCAGCTGGCCGCGGCTGCTGCAACTGGCGATCGCTGCGATCGTCTCCGGTGCGTTCGGCACCGGGATCTTCTCCTCGCTCGGTGTCCCGTGGGAGAAGGCCGGGCGTTACTTCTGCTTCTTCCTCCTCGCCGCGCACGCGGCACCCATCATCCGGCGGCTCGCTCCGCGGCTCCGGCTCGGACATCTGTTCGTGCTCGTCGTGATCTACGGAGGCATCGTCGCCTTCGTCCTCCGCACCGAGTGGCGATTCGCCCCCTTCGTGCTGCTCGGAGCCGGACTCGTGGCCACCGCGACCGGCATCGCGCTCGCGGTGGTGTTGTCCCGCGCGCGCGCGGGTGCCTTCCTGGCCTACCTCGGCACTAGGACCCTCCCGATATACCTCGTACATACGTTTCCTATGATCGCCGTTGCTGGAGCACTGCATCCGGTCGCGGACGAGGTGGCGTCCTGGCAGCGAGTGGCTCTCCCGCCCGCCCTCGCCGCGCTGTCGATCCTCGTATCACTAGGCATCCACCGACTTCTCCGCTCGGTACCCGGCGTCTTCTCCGTCCCGGTCAAGAGGTGGACGACCACCTCGGATCTTCGCCTCCGAAACGTGGACCCGTCACAGATCCCTGCTGTAGCATCCCTCAACAACACTCCAGCGCCACCCGACCGAAACGGCCTCCCGAAGGCCGAGTCCGCCCCGCACGACGCGACCGCACCACCCCCGCCCCTGCTCCGCGTCGAGGGATCGGACGTTCCCGATCCCTGTGAGGAACCCCGTTTTGACTTCCGCTCCGCACGCAGCCGGTCCCCCCGCCGACCGCCGACACCCGAACCGGACGACGACCAGCACCTCCGCGACGCCTGAGCGGCGCGGTCGGGCCCGGCGTCTCGGCTCACTGCTGGCCGCCGGTGCCGCAGCCGGCGCACTGATCCTCAGCTCGTTCACGGTCTCGACGCCGGCGAGCGCCGCGACGGAGACCTGGAAGGTCGGCTCCCCCGTCGTCAACGACACCTTCGCCAGGACCGTGGCGAGCGGATTCGGCACCGCGGAGCTCGGGGGCGCCTACACCTCCCCGGTCACCACCGGTCTGGCCGTGGCGAGCGGTGGCCGCATCTCCTTCGCCACCCCGGGCACGGCCCGCCAGGCCGTGCTCTCCGGAGTCCAGATCGCCGACGTGCAGGCGACCGCGACGATCACCGTCCCGACCCTCCCGACCGCGGGCAGCGGACTGTACTTCGGGCTGCAGACACGCTCCGACGGCAAGCGGTACTACCAGAGCACTCTGCGTGTCACACCCACCGGCTCGGTCTACCTCGGCACCGCCCGCGTCGACGGCTCGACCGCCGACCAGACGAGGCTCTCCAAAGAGGCGCTCATCGCCTCAGACCTCCAGCCCGGTCAGTCGCTCCAGATGGACCTCCGCACCCGCTCCTCCGGCAGCGTCACGATCGCCAGTCGCGCCTGGGTCGTCGGCGGCGCGAAGCCCTCTTGGCAGCGGATCGCCACGGACGCGAGCGCCCAGCGGCTGCAGTCCGGCGGGATCGGGGTCTGGGGCTACCTCTCGAGCACCGCGGCCCCGCAGGGCCTCGGGATCAGCGCGTTGAGCGCCGCCCCCGTCACCTCGACGACGTCGAACCCGGAACCGGAACCGACGACGCCGGTCCCCACGCCGACGGAACCCACCGACCCCGTGGAGACGCCGGCGCCCGAGCCCACCACGCCGGCCGAGCCGACGACGCCCACCACCCCCACCACGCCGACGGCGCCGACCACGCCGACGGGCCCTGACGCACAGGTCCCCTCCGCCGGTCGCGGCTCCGCGGCGGTCGGTTCGGCGTCCTACGCGATCCCGACGAAGGCGCTGTACGTGTCCGCCGGCACGGGCAACGGCGGCTCCGGGACGCTCGCCTCGCCGTACACCTCGCTCGCCCACGCCATCGACAAGGCTCCGAGCGGCTCCACCCTCGTGCTCCGGGCCGGCACCTACCGGGAGAGCGTCGTCGTCGCGAGCTCGAAGAAGCTCACGATCCAGTCGTACCCGAAGGAGGCGGTGTGGCTCGACGGCAGCTCCACCGTGACCGGTTGGAAGAAGGGCTCGGTCGGCTGGGCTGTCTCCGGGTGGAACACCGGTTTCGACACCAGCCCGACCTTCACCAAGGGCGCGTCCGACGGCAGCGCCGAGGCCATCAAGTTCATCAACCCCGACTACCCGCTCGCCGCGTACCCCGACCAGGTCTGGATCGACGGCGTCGCCCAGCGACAGGTCGCGAGCGAGCGCGCCGTCACCGCCGGCTCGTTCTTCGTCGACCGCAGCGGGAAGCGGCTCGTCCTCGGAACCGACCCGTCCGGCAGGACCGTCACCGCGAGCACACTCCAGACCGCGCTCGCCGTGAAGAGCGTCGGCAGCGTGGTGCGCGGCATCGGCGTCCGCAACTACGGCAACTCGGTGTACCAGATGGGCGCGATCACCGCCCAGAACGACGCCATCACCTTCGAGAACCTCGTCGTGCAGGACAACGCCACCATCGGGCTCTACGCCTGGGGCACCGGGGTGACCTTCGCGAACATCACGGCGACCGGCAACGGCATGATGGGCGGCGGAGCGAACGCGGCCGACAAGTTCACGCTGAAGAACTCGGTCGTCTCGGGCAACAACGTGCAGAACTTCAACCGCATGCCGGTGTCCGGCGGGTTCAAGATCACCAGGTCCCGGACGGTCGCCTTCACGAACAACGACTTCCAGCGGAACACGACGGTCGGCCTCTGGCTCGACGAGTCGGTGTACAACGGGACGGTCACCGGGAACCGCTCGATCGCCAACGGCGCGTCCGGGATCATCCTCGAGATCTCCGACACGTTCACGGTGACGAACAACGTCATCGCCTCGAACGGCCGGTACGGCCTCTGGATCGGCAACACCGGCAACGTGCAGGTCTGGAACAACACCATCACCGGCAACAGCATGGCCGCCTTGCAACTGACCCAGGACAAGCGGCGGCAGACGAACGTGAACTCCGCCGGCCACGACCGGCGACAGTCACTGCCGGACCTCACGGTCCCGTGGATCATCAAGAACGTCACGGTCTCGAACAACGTCATCTCGGGTGCGGGCGGCGGCTGCCTCGTCTGCGTCGAGGACCAGTCGAAGGAGTTCACGGCCGAGCAGATGAAGCTCACGCTGAACGGCAACGTCTACCAGCGGGCCTCGACGAGCTCGCCCTCGCTCGCCGTCCGGTGGGGCCAGGGTGCGGGCACGGCCAAGAGCTTCGCGACGGTCGCCGCGTTCACGAAGGCGACCGGGCAGGAACGACGGTCGGTCCTCGTCGACGGCACCGCCGTGACGACGACGGGCTATCAGCTGACCCCCGCGGCACTCGCGCAGTCGGCGCTCGTCGTGGTGGTTCTGCCGACGTCGGTCGCCGCCCTGCTGGGTCGGCCGGCCGGCCTCGCCCCGGCGCGGGCGGGGAGCCTCCTCTCCCCCTGATCGACCGCCACCGGCAGTGGAACGGCGCGTGCCACGGCACGCGCCGTTCCGTCGTCACCCCTCGGTTTGGGGGCAACATCCCCGCGAACTGGGGAAGGTCTTCCGGTAGGCCCTTCGGTAGAATCGGACTATCGGTGGATGGGCGCTACCCGGCGCGTCCCCCACCTCAGGCCCTCCCGAATCGACTGTCGCTCGCGCGCGTTCGAACCCCGCGGCCCTGGCGAACCGACGAGCTGGCCGGAGCCATGAGGGGGTGATCATGACGGTACGACCGAGCACCCGCGCCGTCGCGCCGCGCGCCACCGCCGCCGAGGTGCCGTCGCCGCCCCTGCGCCCGCACACGTGGATGGACCGTGCGGCGGCCGCGACCGCACCGGTCCTCCTCGCGATGTCGCTGGACCTGCCCCAGGGCCTCAAGGTCGGGTACGTCATCGCGCTGCTCCTCGTGCCGGTGTGGCTGCCGGTGCTCGCCCGGTTCCGCGAAGCCAGACTGTTCGCCGTCCTCGGTCTCGCGGCGATCGCGATGGGCGCCGTCCTCACGGCGTTCAGCAACGCGGGCCAGTCGACCAGCCAGACGCTCCTCGCCGGCAACTCGTTCATGGTGCTCGGGCTCGTCGCCGGCACCGGCGCACTCCTCTGGGCGCGCACGGTCATCGGCGCACCGATGGTGGCGGTCTGGTTCGGGCTCGGCATGGTGGCGGCGATCCCGCTCGGCAGCGGACTCTCGAGCGTCAACGTCTGGCGCTTCGGTCTCTCGCTCCCGTTGACCGTCTTGCTCCTCGCCCTCGCCTGGCGGTGGAGCTCACGCGTGATGGAGTTCGCGGTCATCGGCGCCATCGGCGTGATCGGCGCCCTGAACGACGCCCGCTCCGGTAGTGCGATGCTCGTGATGACGGCGGCCCTGGTCCTCTGGCAACTGCGCCCCACGACGCCGGGTCGACGCGGCTCGACGGTGCGGACGCTCCTCGGGCTCGCCGTCCTCGGCGCGGCCGTCTACACGGTCGCCCAGGCGGTGATCCTCGGCGGGCTCCTGGGCGAACGCACCCAGGAGCGGACCCAGGCGCAGATCGACACCTCCGGCAACCTCATCGTGGGCGGGCGGCCGGAGGCGGCCGCGACGGTGGAGCTCGTCGCGAACCGTCCTCTCGGCTACGGCTCGGGTGCGATCCCGACCCTCTCCGACATCCTGTCCGCGAAGACGGGCATGTCCTTCATCGGGTACCAGCCGAACAACGGCTACGTCGAGCGCTACATGTTCGGCAACGGCTACGAAGTGCACTCCATGATCGGCGACCTCTGGGTCCGGTTCGGGCTGTTCGGCGCCGCGCTCGTCGTGCTGCTCTTCGTCCTGACCTTCCGAGCGCTCGGTGACGGTCTCGCCCGACGTGCCGCGAGCGCCCTGGTGATCTGGCTCGCCATCCGCATGCTGTGGAACCTCTGCTTCAGCCCCGTCGACTCCTCGATGCTCCTCACGATGCTGTTCCTCGGCGTCGCCTTCGTCCCGGTCACGATGCGGTCGCGGCCCGAGGCGTCCACCGCCGGGGGACGCATCCCGCCGACCCGTCAGACGGCGGTGCACCGATGAGCGCCACCGCACCGGCGAAACCGCGGCTCGACTGGGTCGACGCCGGCAAGGGGCTCGCGATCACCCTCGTCGCGATGTACCACTCCGCGAGCTGGCTCCTCGGAGCCGGATTCGAGATCGACGGGTGGCGCCAGGTCAACGAGGCCCTCTCGTCGCTCCGCATGCCGCTGTTCTTCATGCTCGCCGGACTCTTCGCCGCGAAATGGCTGACCGCCTGCTGGCGGTCGCTGTGGCGCTCGAAGCTCTCGCTCTTCGTCTGGGTGTTCCTCGTCTGGGAGGTCATCGGCTCAGCGGTGTTCCTGCTGGGGCTGACGATGAAAGGACAACCGATCAACCTCGTCGGCACGGTCCGCGACCTCCTCGTCTCGCCGATCGCGCCACGGTTCGAGCTGTGGTTCATCTGGGCGCTCGCGATCTTCTTCGTGGTCGCGAAGCTCATCCGCCGGATCGACTGGCGTGTCCAGCTCGCCGTCGCCGGGGTGTGCTCGGCCGCCGCCCTCAGCGGGTGGGAGACCGCCAACATCGGGTGGAGCGGCTCGATCAAGTACTTCTTCTTCTTCCTCGCCGGGCTCTACCTGAAGGACGTCGTCTTCCGGCTGAGCCGCGCGCGCATCGGCGGGCTCCTCGTGGCGCTCATGGTCGCCTGGGTCGCCGTCTCCGCGGTCGTGGCCGTGTTCGGGCTGCGCTGGGTGCCCGGGCTGTACTTCGTGAACTGCGTGCTCGGCGTCGTGACCGGCGTGACCGTCAGCCGGTGGTTGGCCCGCATCCCCAGGCTCGTGGCGATCGGCTCGAACACCCTGCCGGTCTACCTCACGCACACCCCGCTCATCATCGTGATGGCCTACCTGCTCGCACTCCTCGCGAGGGTGACCCCGGTCGCCGTCGTCGCTCCGGGGTTGCCACCGGTGCTCGCCGGTCTCGCGATCGCCGGTTCGCTCCTGATCAGCGGCGCCGCCGTGCGCGGGCCGGCGCGGGTGCTCTACGAGGCGCCACGGCTCATCCGCGGACCCGCTCCGGTTCCACCACGCGGACGGCACGCCCATGTCGCCTGAGCGGTCGGGGTCAGCCGACGGCGCTCCCCCAGTCGGAGACCTCGCCGACCGCCGCGGCCGGGTTCCCGGCGACGACCGTGCGCGCGGGGACGTCGCGTCGGACCACCGAACCGGCACCGACCACGGATCCCTCGCCGAGCGTGACACCCTTCAGGACGAGCGCACGCGTCCCGATGAGGACCTTGCGTTCGATGACGATGGGCGCGGTGTGCGCTCGGCGACGACCGCTGGGCGACGTCGTCCAGTGGAAGTCGGTGTCGAGGATCTGCACCTCCCAGGAGATGCGGACGTCCGGTCCGATCTCGAGCCCGGACTCGACGTTCACGATGGTGCGCATCCCGATCTTGGAGCCCCTCGACAGGTGCAGCGTCGCCGCCTCACCAACCCACATCTGCGCCCCCTTGGACACCGTGCAGCCGCGGTCGAGTCGGTAGGTCCCCGGGCCGCCGAGCTTCACCCCGGCCTCGATCCTCGCGCCGGGGTGGCCGCGCAGCACGCCGCGCGCATAGCTCCAGAAGTGCTTGCGCACCGCACGCAGTCGTCCCATCGATCCGTCCGATCCTCGATTTCCCCGATTGCGAGCCTAGCGGCGACCGTCGGCCCGCCAGTACCCCGCCTCCGGAGGCCATTCCCGTGACTCAGCACCCGAGCACCGTCACCGTCCAGCAGTCGTTCCCGGACCCCCGTCCGACCACGAACCCGTACATCGTGATGCTGCGCGACCACCTCGCCACGACGCCGGGCCTCGCGGTCCGCACGTTCTCGTGGCGCGGGGCCATCCTCGGCCGCTACGACGTCTTCCACGCACACTGGCCGGAGATCCTCGTGTCGGGTGCGTCGAAGCCGAAGCGCGCCGTCCGGCAGCTGCTCACCCTGGTGCTGCTCGCGAAGCTCGCCGTCACGAGGACGCCGATCGTCCGCACGCTCCACAACCTCCACCGGCCCTCGGGCATCTCCTGGATCGAGCACGCGCTCCTGGGCCTCTTCGAGCGCCGCACGGCCTTCGTGATCGTGCTCAACGAGCAGACGGTTCCGCCGGAGGGCGTCGGGAGCGCCGTGATCCCGCACGGTCACTACCGCGATTGGTACGCCCGCTACCCCCAGCGTGAAGCGGTCGAGGGGAGACTGAGCTACTTCGGCCTCATCCGCCGCTACAAGGGCGTCGACGGCCTCCTGCGCGCCTTCTCGGCTCTCCCGGGAGGCGACCGCAGCCTGCGCGTCGCCGGCCGCCCCTCGAGCGAGGCCCTCGCCGCGGACCTCCGGAGCCTGGCGGCCGACGACGACCGCATCGACTTGAGTCTCGAGTTCCTGAGCGACGCCGAGCTCGTGGACGTGGCCCGACAGGGCGAACTGGTCGTCCTGCCCTACCGCGAGATGCACAACTCGGGTGGAGCGCTCGCCGCGCTGTCCGTCGACCGACCCGTCCTCGTCCCGGCGAACGCGGTCAACGAGCGGCTCGCCGCCGAGGTGGGCCAGGGTTGGGTCGTGCAGTACGACGGCGACCTCGACGCGTCCGACCTCGAGCGGGCGCTCGACGCGGTCCGGGATCCGTCCCGCGGGCCGAGCCCGGACCTGTCGGCGCGCGACTGGGACCTCGCCGGCCAGCTGCACCTCGCTGCCTACCGTGCCGCGCTGGGACACGGCCGCCCCGAAGCGCCCGGTGCCCCCGTCCGGAGGGTCGGCAACCGTGCGATCTGAGCCCCGCCGTCTCGCCGAGGGCACCGCCGTCGCTCAGGCGTCGGAACGCCGGTACTCCTCGTACGAGTACCCGACCGCACCGGTGATCATGCCGGTGCCACGCGCGAGCGTCCTGACCCCCTTGGCCCGGTGGCGGAGCGAGAGGGTGACGACGCCGAGCAGCGCCCGAACCGCCCCGCCGGCCGCCCGGATCGCGCCGCGGCCGATGCAACGCGCTCTGGCGACGAGCCGACCACGCGTCGAGGACTCGAGTGCGATGGATGTCTGGCTCCAGCTGTTGCCGCTGCTGAACGCGCGGCGCACGACCCAGTCCCGCGTGCTGCGGGCCGCCGGGACGATGTCCCACACCACCGCCTCGTCGCACCAGACGAGGCGTCCGCCCGTCGCGTGCAGGGTCCGGGTGAACATGGTGTCCTCGCCGCCCGCGTGCCCGAAGGCGGTGTCGAACTCCAGCCCGATCGCCCGGACGACCCGCAGGTCGATCAGCAGGTTGTTCGTCGCGGCGACCGACACCGCGGTGCCCGTCGGGAGCCGACGGCGCGTGAAGAACTCGCCGGCTTCGATCCATGCCGACGGTTCCACCTCGAACCGCGACACGACCGGGCCGACGACCGCCACCGCCCCGCCGCGGTCGAACGTCGCGACGAGCTCGACGAGCCAGTGCTCCGTCGGCCGCTCGTCGTCGTCGATGAACACCAGCAGGTCGCTCTCGCCCGCCTCGGCGAGCGCCCGGTTGCGGGCCGCCGTGATGCCGCTCTCCGGTTCGCAACGGTACGTGAGCGTCACCGCGTCCGGCGACGGTGTCGACAGCACGGACCCCCTGGCGCTCTCGGCCGGGTCGTTGTCGACCACGAGCACCTCGACCCGCTCGAAGCGGTCGGTCACGCTCGCGGCCTGCTCCAGCAGTGCCGGGAGTGCGACGCGGAGGTCGTCCGGTCGGCGGAAGGTGAGCATGGCGACGACCAACGAGGTCGCGAGTCCGCCTCCGGTGGATCCGACCGGGGTGTCCGAGTGCATGTACTCCCTCTCCGCGGCTGAGCCGTCGATGGACCACCAGACTATTGGGTGCCCGCACGCCCCCACCGCCCCCAGCTCGGGCGTCGCGACCGCGGTGCACGCATGACCGCGGGCACGGCACCCGGGACGACGAGCGGCGACTTCGGCCGCCATGCCGCACGGGGCGCGGCCGTCACGATGGTCGGCCAGCTCACCCGGATCCTTGTCCAGGTGGTGTCGGTCGTCGTCCTCGCCCGCTTCCTCACCCCGAACGACTACGGCCTCTTCGCGATGGTCATGGCCGTGGTGGGGGTCTCGGAGATCTTCCGCGACTTCGGGCTGTCCAACGCCGCGATCCAGGCGAAGACCCTCAGCCACCGCCAGCGCGACATCCTGTTCTGGGCGAACTCGGGGATCGGCATCGCCCTCGGCGCCGTCATCTTCGGGCTCGCGTACCTCATCGCCGCCCTGTACGGGCGGCCGGAGCTGGTGCCGCTCGCGCAATTCATGGGGCTCGCGTTCCTCCTGAACGGCGTCTGCACGCAGCATCGGGCGAGCCTCAGCCGGGCCCTGCGCTTCACGACGCTCGCCGTCGTCGACGTCGCGGCCTCCGTGATCGCCCTCGCGGTCGCGATCGTGTTCGCCGTCCTCGGGGCCGGGTACTGGGCGCTCGCCTGGCAGATGGTCACCCTCTCGCTCGCGACGCTCGTGCTCGTGCTCGCGGCGTCCCGTTGGCTGCCCCGGCTGCCGAAGCGCGGCGTCGACATGCGCGGGTTCTACCGCTTCGGCTGGAATATGGTCGCCACGCAGCTCGTCGGGTACGCGGCGAACAACACGGACTCGTTCGTCATCGGCCTGCGGCTCGGCCCCGCACCGCTCGGCATCTACAGCCGCGGATTCCAGCTGCTCATGAACCCGCTCAATCAGCTCCGCGCACCGGTCACGCGCGTGGCGATCCCAGTCCTCTCGCGGATCCAGGACCAGCAGGCGCGCTTCGACTCGTACATCGTCCGTGGACAGGTCGCCCTCGGCTACACCCTCGTCGCCGGGCTCGGGCTCGTCGCCGGTGCCGCCGAGCCGATCGTCGCGCTCGGACTCGGTGAACGGTGGCTCGAGGTCGCGCCGGTGCTGCGCTTCCTCACGGTCGCCGGCGCCTTCCAGACGCTCGCCCTCGTGGGCTACTGGGTCTACGTGTCGAAAGGGCTGACCGCCCGCCTGTTCCAGTTCACCCTGATGAGCGCGGCGTTGAAGATCACCTTCGTGCTGATCGGGTCGAACTGGGGCGTGGTCGGCGTCGCCGCCGGATTCGCCCTCGAACCGGTGGTCTCGTGGCCCCTGTCACTCTGGTGGCTGAACCGTTGGGCGCCGATCCCCATCCGCACGCTCCTCCTCGGGGTGGTGCGGCTCTCCCTGCTGACTCTCTCCGCCGGAGCCGCGGCGTACGGTGCGACGGTGTTCGCGACCGCTGGCGGGACGATCCTGCAGATCCTCGCGGCGATCGTCGCCGATCTCGCGGTGTACGCCCTCGCGGCACTCCTCGTCCCGGCCGTCCGCCGGGACCTCCGGTTGGTCCTCGACATCGTCCGCGCCGCTCGACGGTCGAAGACCCCACCCGTCGTCTCATCTGAGCCGGACGGTCCTGCCGACGACGGGAGTCTCGCATGAACGCCACACCGGACCCGGCGTTCGCCGACGCCGCCGTCGTGGTCGTCAACTACGGTTCGAGCGCCCTGCTCGCCGAGCACCTGACGCGGCTGACCCGGAACGCGCCGGGACTCGTGACGGTCGTCGTGGACAATCCGACGACGTCCGCCGAGCGCTCGAGTCTGCAGTCGCTCGCCACCGCCGAGGGCTGGTACCTCGTGGAACCCCCGACCAACCTGGGGTTCGGCGCCGGAGTGAACGCCGGTATCGAGCTCGCCGTGGAATCCGGCGCGACCAGGTTCGTCATCCTCAACCCGGATGCCGAACTCCTGCCGCCGGCCGCGGCCTCCCTCTTCGCCGCCTGCTCCGCCGACCCGGCCGCGCTCGTAGCGCCGCGCATCCTGCGCCCCGACGGCAGTCTGTGGTTCGGAGGCTCCGACCTCTACCTCGACGACGGGCGCATCCGTTCCCGCCGTCGCCGTCTCGCCGATGTCCCGCTCGATCGCATCGAGCCGTGGCTCACCGGAGCCTGCCTCGCCGTCGACCTGACGTTATGGCGCCGGATCGGTGGGTTCTCGGACGAGTACTTCCTCTACTGGGAGGACGTCGACCTCTCGCACAAAGTGGTGTCCGTCGGCGGTCGCCTCCTCGTCCTGGACGAGGTCACCGCTGTGCACGCGGAGGGCGGGACGCAGGCCGCCGGACAGACCGCGTCGGGCCAGGCCAAATCCGACCTCTACTACTACTACAACATCCGGAACCGACTCGTCTTCGCCGCCCTGCACCTCTCGGAAACCGACGAGGCCGCCTGGCGACGCGCGACGGCGGCCGTCTCGCGCGAGGTGCTGCTGCAGGGCGGGCGTCGACAGTTCGTGACCCGTCCGTCGATCCTGTGGACGGCGGTGCGGGCGATCCGCGACGGTCGCCGGCTCGCCGCCCGGATCCGCTCCGGCCGTTCGCCTCGGGGCTGACCCGCACCACGCAACAGCGCCCCTGGTCGGACCAGGGGCGCTGTTGCGAGGTGCTCGTATCCCGACGGGACACCCCAGGCGACGCCCCGGAGCTGCGAACCCAGGAGGACGTCGCCGTTGGTGCGGCCGGGAGTGGGCGTCTCAGCTGCGACGGCGTCCACTCCCGACCGGGTTTCGATCAGCTCACAGGGCCGTGACCCGGTAGCCGGTGTAGTTGACCACGACCGGGCCGTTGGTGATCGTGCCGGACAGGTAGGTGTCGACACCCACCGAGCCGGGCGCCTGCAGCGCAGCGGTCGTGTCGGTGGTGCTCGCCTGCCAGTCCGGCTCCACCTGACCGTCGGCCCAGGCCTTGGCCTTGATCGCCGTCGTGCCGACACCGGACACCTGCGTGCGGATGGTGATCTTCATCCCCGGGGTGTAGGCGAGCCCGGCGAGGTTCACCGCTGTCAGAGCCGTCGAACCCTTCATGAGCTGCAGGCGCAGCACGCCGTTGGCCTGGATCCAGACCCGGGCCGCGTAGTTGTCGGCACCGACCTGGCGGCCGACGAGCGAGACGAACTGCCCGCCGCCGGTCGGCGCCTGCGCGATGGTGAACGACACGGTCGAGTCGGTGCCGGAGGACGACACCTGCGCCAGACGGGCGGTCCGCGACTGCCCGGCGCTGGCGGAGATCACGCCCGCGGTCCCGTTCACGGAGAACGAGGAGGCCGTCCCGGCGAGCGTCCACGGCCCGCCGGTCTGCGCAGCGCCCCAGCTGTTCGTCGCCGTCCGGGCGAAGGTGTCCGCCGCGACCACCACAGGGCTCGGGTCGACCGGGGGCACGACCGGCGCGGTGACCGTGACGGTCTGCGAGGTCGTGGCCGTGAGGCCGCCGTTGTCCGTGACCGTCAGGGTGACCGTGTACGTCCCGCCGGCGGCGTAGACGTGGGACGAGGTGGTGCCTGTCCCCGTCGATCCGTCTCCGTAGTCCCAGGCGACCGACGCGATCGTGCCATCAGGGTCCGTGGAGGCGGAGGCGTCCAGTGCCGCGGTCAAGCCCGAGGGGGTCGTCGTGAACGACGCCGTCGGGGCCTGGTTCACCGGGGTCGGCTGGGCCGCTCCCGGCGTCGCCGCGAGCAGGTCGTCGAAGGTGACCGTGACCGGACCGTTCGTGGTGGAACCGGACAGGTAGCTGCTGAGCCCGACGAGGCCGGCGGACTGCAGTCCCGCGGTGGCGTCGGTCGCCTGGACCTGCCAGGCGGTCGGCTCCGTCGCTCCGGCGACCCAGACCTTCGCACCGAGGGTGGTGGGCGAAGCGCCCGTCACCTGGAGCTTGACCTGCAGGGCCTGACCGGCGGTGTACGTCAGTCCGGGGACCGTGACCGCCTGGAGCGCGGTCGCCCCCTGCAGCAGCTGGATGCGGACGGCACCGTTCGATTGGATCCACACGCGCGTGGAGTAGAACGCACTGCCGACCTGTCGACCGATCACCGAGGCGTAGACGCCGCCTCCGTTGGCCACGGCCGAGGCCGTGATCTTCGCGCTCACCGTGACGTCGGTGGCGGACACCGCGTTCAGGCGGGCCGTACGCGTCCCGCCGGCGGGCAGCGACATCTTGCCGGTGCCGTTGCCGACCGAGAAGCTCGTGTTGCCGCCCGCGACGGTCCAGGCTCCGCCCGTACTGGCCGTGCCCCACGCGTTGCTCGTCGTGCGCTCGAAGGTGTCGGCCGCGTAGGTCGACGCCACCGGGATCTCGGCGACCGTGACACTCAGGGTCGTGGCCGCCGTGCCGCCGCGGTTGTCCGTCACGGTCTGGGTGACCGTGTACGTGCCGGCCGTCGCGTAGCTGTGCGTCGTCGTCGTCCCGGTACCGGTCGCTCCGTCACCGAAGTTCCAGGCCACCGAGGCGATCGTGCCGTCCGGATCCGAGGCACCCGACCCGTCGAAGCTCGCGGTGAGTCCCGTGGAGGCCGCCGTGAAGCTCGCGACCGGCAGCTGGTTCGGCGGCAGCGTCGTGACCACGTCGTGCGTCACGCTCGCCGTGGCGCCGACGTTGTCGGTTACCGTGAGACTGACCGTGAACGTCCCGGCCGTGGCGTAGCTGTGGGTCGCCGTGACACCGGTCCCCGAGGTGCCGTCACCGAAGTTCCAGGCGTACGAGGCGATCGTCCCGTCCGGGTCGGCGGAGGCCGAGGCGTCGAACGACCCGTCCAGGTTCACGACGGTCGGCGTGAACGCCGCGGTCGGGAGCTGGTTCGGAGCCACCGCGGTGACCGTCTGCTGCGCGGTGGCGGTGCCGCCCCGGTTGTCCGTCACCGTGAGGGTGACCGTGTAGGTGCCGCCGGCGGCGTAGTGGTGTGCCGCCGTGGCGCCGGTCCCGGTCTGACCGTCCCCGAAGTCCCAGGCGTAGGAGCTGATGACGCCGTCGGTGTCGGTCGACGTCGTCGCGTCCGTGGTGAGGTCGAGGTTGGCGACCGCGTTGGTGAACGCGGCGGTCGGGAGGACGTTCGGAGCCTGGCCGAGGCCGAGCTCACGGTGCTGGGCGACCTGGGCGTCGGTGAGGGGCGCGTTGTAGACGGCGACCTCGTCGATCTTGCCGTTGAAGTACGGCACCGAACCCTGCCAGGCGTTGTCGCCACCCACTCGCCAGTAGCCGGTGTAGTCCTGCGCGCCGGTCTGCGGGTTGGTCCCGACGGAGGCCCCGTCGATGTAGAGATTCATCCCGGCAGCCGACTGCTGCGCGACCACGTGGTGCCACTTGCCGTCGTTGACCGCGGCCTGCGAGGTGATCGTGTTCTCCTGGCCGGTCCAGGTGCCGAAGACGAGCTTGCCGTCGGGGCGCAGGAACACGTGCCGGTCGTACCCGCCCGATCCACCGGTCTGGTTCGACCCGAAGCCGATGACCTTGCCGCCCTGCGTCGAGGTGGTCTGGAACCAGGCCTCCATCGCGTAGCTGGTCGGGTTGGAGTAGCTCGACTGACTCGAGACACCTCCCTCGTCCCAGCCGTTGGAGGTGAACTGGGCCGCCGTGTTGTCCACACCAGAGATGGCGCCGTTCGCACCCTTGGTGACCTGACCGAAGTACAGGCCGTTCGACTCGGTCGGGCCGGCGTCGACGGCCGTGGACCCGCTCGTCTCGTTGAGGCGCCAGTAGAGCGCCGGGTCGAGGCCGAACACCGCAGCGCCGTACGCGTCGGCCGGTGCGGTCGGGACGGTGGACGTGCGGCCGGAGGCGACGTAGTGGGCGTCGACCTGCTGGCGGGTCAGGACCGTCGGGAACACGGACACGTCGTCGATGTCGCCGGAGAAGTTGCTGCTGCTCGGACCGTTAGGCCAGCCACCGAGGCTGTCACCACCGACACGCCAGTAGCCGTTGAAGACCTGACCGCTCGTGACGTCGGCCCTGGCCGCGACCTTCCGCCCGTCGACGAACAGCTGCATGCCGTTCGCTCCGAGTGAGGCTGCGACCTGGTGCCACTGGCCGTCGTTGTACGCCTTCGGGCTGGTCACGACGTTCGTCGCGCCCGTGTAGGTGCCGAAGTTCAGTCGGCCGTCGTTGCCCATGTAGATGTGACGGTCGTAGGAGGAGTTACCGGTCGCGGATCCGCCGAATCCGATGATCTTGCCGCCGGAGGTGGTCGTGGTCTTGAACCACGCCTCCGTGGTGAAGACGTTCGGGGACGGCTTCTGGACGGTGGAGGAACTGGATCCGCCCGAGAAGGTGGTGGCCGCGTTGTTCGAGGCGGCTTCCTGGCCCGCCGCTCCGCGCGTCACGCCGGTCGCCGTGAGGGTCAGGTCGTCACCCGAGGTCCAGTCGAACCCCGTGGTCCCGCTCGACTCACCCAGCGGCCACAGGGAGGTCGCGCCGTCGTTCAGCACCGACTGCTGG
Organism: Plantibacter sp. VKM Ac-2876; assembly: GCF_015350715.1. Lineage (NCBI taxonomy): Bacteria > Bacillati > Actinomycetota > Actinomycetes > Micrococcales > Microbacteriaceae > Plantibacter > Plantibacter sp. VKM Ac-2876. Next base: position 145,929 of record NZ_JADKSI010000001.1, read on the forward strand.
TAGCTGCTGATCACGCCGTCCTCGGAGACGGTGACCGCGACGTTGAGTCCCTGCTGGAAGTTGCCGTACGGGTCGGTCGCCCGGATCCGGTAGTTGTAGGACTGTCCGGGCGTCAGGCCGGTGTCGAGGAAGGACATGACCGGGCGCTTCCAGAATGTGGAGGAAGCCTGGGTCGTGTACACGGGCGAGGCCGTGACGTTGTTGCGGATCACCTGGTAGGTGAGGTCCGAGTTGTCGCGGTCGTAGTTTGCCTGCCACGAGATGCGGGCCGTCCCGCGGCTGAACGACGTGACGGCGGGCACGAAGTTGGAGCCGGTGAGTCGCGGGCCGTCCTTGTTCGGTGCGATGGATGCCTTCGCGAACCGCACGAGGCCCTGCATGCCCGTGCCGTTCACCTGGGTGAACTCACCGGCGTAGAGCACGTAGTCACCGGCGACGGTCACGTCCCAGGCGCCCTGACCGGTACCGGTGTAGCTGCCGGTGTTGATCGTCGGGAACCAGTTGAGCAGGGTCGGTGCCGGAGTGCCTGCGAAGTTGTAGTAGCCGTACGGGTCGGCGGTCAGCGTGCCGGTGGTGGCCTTGGTGAAGGCGGTCGCGCGCTGGAACCCCCAGGGGTCGGTCTGCGGGTATCCGCCGACATTGCCGCAGTAGTGTGCGTGGCTGGCCACGTAGACGACGTCGGTGTCGGCCGCGACGGAGTACGAGTCGCCATGGCAGTCCTCGACCCACTGCAGCTCGCCGCCGGCCCAGTCGGCCTTGAACGCGCCCTCGATGTTGCCGCCCTTGCCGAAGGTGTATCCGGTGCCGTAGACGCTCGTGCCGTCACTCGTGAGCGAGTTGATCGATGCCTCCTCACCACCGTTGCGGATGAGGGAGTTGATCGCCCACGGCATGGAGCTGCCGGAGGTGGTGCTCAGGGCCGCGAGCCCGTAGCCGGGGCTGTCGGAACCGTTCACCGACGTGAAGTTGCCGCCGATGACGATCTTCGAGGAGTCGGGGCTGAGCACGAGCGCCTGGACCGTTCCACCGACGACGTCGGGGGCGAGGCCGGTCAGGGCACCGTTCGAGGCGGCGAAACCGGCGACGCCGGCACGGGCCGAGCCCTGCGCGGACGTGAACTGTCCCCCGGCGTACACGGTGGTGTTGGTGGCCGTGACCGACTTGACGATCGAGTTGATCGAGGGCGCGAAGGCGGCGACCAGCGTCTGCGTGGCCACGTCGAACGCGGCGAGGCGGTAGCGCGTCGTCCCGTTGACCGCGGTGAACTGCCCACCCGCGTAGAGCTTCGAGCCGTCGGGCGAGGCGGCGAGGGAGCGCACCTGCTGGTTGAAGTTCGGTGCCCACGGGAGGAGCGCACCGGTCGACAACGTGTAGGCGAGGAAGTTGTTCCGGGTCACCGTGTTGGCGCCGGCCGCGGAACCGGCCGGGCGCGCGGTCGTGAAGGACCCCGCGACATACACCGTGTTACCGATGACGACCTGATCCCAGACCACGCCGTTGATCTGCGGCGCGGGGAGCGCGTCGGACGACACCGTGGCCGGCTGGCCGGTGGCCGGGGTGGTGTCGGCCACGGCCGGTTGCACGGCGGTCAGGGTGCCGAACAGCACGGAGGCGGCGGCGAGGCCGACGAGGGCGACGAGGCGCGCGCGCGCCGGCCGGCGCGTCCGTCGCGGGGTCGCGGGCTCGGACGACAGCAGTGTGGTCATGGGGTATCTCGCAGTCTTCTCGGGTGAAGGAGTCGGACCTCTGACGCACACGGTCGGGAGCCGTGGGCCAGCGGGGATGGTCCTTCCACGCAGTCAACCGCAAGATGGGGGACGACGATGCACCCCGTTGGGGGCAGTTGCACCCCCAGATCAGGGGTGAATTCCATCGAGATCAGTGCTGGCGGCTGACAGATCGACATATGTCTGATACCGACACGAGCCGAAATCGTCCGCCGGGAGCCCCGACGCCGCAGGGCTAGCGCGGGACGGCGCCCTCGAACACGACGGCCGGTTCGGCCGCCGCATAGTCCACCGTCACCCGCACGGTGTCACGCGCGTCCTCGGGGATGTTGAAGATGAAGGTGCCCCGCACCGTCTCGCCGGCCGCGACCTGCTCGGGGAACGCGACACCGCCTGGAGCCGCCAATTCGATCGCCGGAGTGAGGTCGGCGCCGTAGTAGGCGTTCGCGACGGCGCCCGCGAGCGAATACGCCTCGGAGCCGCTGTTGGTGAAGGCGATCGTCACGCGGATCGATGGCCCGGCCACCTCGCCGGGCTGTGACGCCTCGCCGTCGACCGCCTCCAAGGACTCGATCCGCACGCTCACCGCGTCGCCGATGGCGGCCGAGTCGTCGAACCCGATCGCGCCGGCTTCCGATCCGGCGGGGGGCAACGTGGAGCCCGGCTCAGCGGTCGGAAGCACCGTCGACGAGAAGGAGGGGGCGCTGGACGGGTCGCTCGTGGTCTGCGAGGACGGCATGCCCGGGCGAATGGTCAACCACAGCAAAACGCCGACGACCACGACGACGACGACCACGCCGACGACGATCGGCACAACGCGACGACGACCGGGTGCCCCGGGCTCGTCGCCGGTCGTCGGAACCTCGGTGCGGTCTTCTGTTTCGGCCATGTCACGCTCCAGATCGTCTCGGGAACTGTATCGCACCGGTCGGTCGACCCGTATCGGAGCTGGCACCCCTGGTCGGGTGGCACCTGAAAGTGGACTCGGCAAGCGCTGATGCCCCTCATAGGCTCGCAAGAGGCCCGATGGATGTGCCGAATGCCGGAGTCGATCCCGACGGCTCCGTGCGCACACCACCACGAGCATGCCAGGGGGCAGACCATGACGGATCGCAGTGCAGTCGGACGCGTCGGCTACGCCGCAGGGGCCTTCGACCTCTTCCACGTCGGTCACCTGAACATCCTGCGCCACGCCAAGAGCGCGTGCGACTACCTCATCGCCGGAGTCGTCTCGGATGAGCTGCTCCGCACCCGCAAGCGCATCGAGCCCGTCGTCCCGCTGACGGAGCGTCTCGAGATCGTCCGTCACATCGGCTTCGTCGACGAGGCCGTCGAGGAGACCTGGGAGGACAAGCTCCAGGCGTGGGAGGCTCTCCGCTTCGACATCTTCTTCAAGGGCGACGACTGGCGCGGGACCGCCGAGGGCCTCCGGCTCGAAGCGGAATTCGCCAAGGTCGGCGTCGAGGTCGTCTACTTCCCGTACACGATGAGCACGTCGAGCACCGCACTCCGCCGTGCACTCGCCCAGCTCGAGGAGCAGCGCGAGCTCGACACCACGCTCGTCCAGGCCTGACACCCACCGCTTCCCGCCGCTCGTTCCGCCGCCGCGGCCTCGCTCCCGTTCGCCACGGCAGCGAGGTACTGTTGGACGGATCGACTCACAGGGCGGTGGACACATGACGAAGGCTCGGCAGGCGCTGCTCGCACGCCTCACCGGTTCGCTGCCCGTCCACGGCTCGATCGTCGGTGTCGCCACCGAGGAGCGCACGGTCGTCATGACCTACGGCGACGGCCCGAGTCCCGACGGCACGCCAGGGGTCCTCGACGCCCTCGCCGAAGCCGGCGCGACCGCGACGTTCTTCGTCCTCGTCGGCCGCGCGCGGAAGCACCCCGAGCTCCTCGAACGCATCGTCGCCGGTGGTCACGAACTCGCGCTGCACGGCGACGACCACGTGCGCCTCACCGACTTCTCCGAGGAAGCGGCCTACCGGCGGACCCTCGCCGCCAAGCAGGAGCTCGAACAGCTGAGCGGCCAGCCGATCGAGTGGTTCCGGCCGCCCTACGGCGCGCAGAGCATCGAGACCTGGCAGGCCGTCAAGCGAGCCGGTCTGCAGACGGTGCTGTGGACGGCGACCGCCTGGGACGTCAAGGACGTCGGCGAGCACGAGCGCGTCGCCCACGCCGTCCGGCACTGCCACCAGGGCTCGATCCTGCTCGCCCACGACGGCTTCGCCGGCCCGGCCGACGGCGTCGACGACGGCCCGGAACCCGAGGTCGACCGCGGCGCGCTCGCAGCCGAGCTGCTGAGCGGATTCGCCCGCGAGGGCCTCGTCGGCCGGTCGCTCGGCGAGGCCCTGCGGGTGGGCAAGGCCGTCCGCCGGGCACGCTTCACGGAGTGACCGCCAGCGGCTCCGGCGACCCCGCCCCTCAGTCCTTCGCGAAGCGGTCCGTCGCGTCGATGAGCGCCGACAGGATGCCCGGCTCGTCGAAGGCGTGGCCCGCGTCGGGGACGATCGTGAAGTCCGCCTCCGGCCACGCCCGGTGCAGGTCCCAGGCGGTGAAGACCGGGGTGCACATGTCGTAGCGGCCCTGGACGATCACGCCGGGCACTCCGGCGAGCTTGCCGGCGTCGCGGATGAGCTGCTCGGGTTCGAACCAGCCCTTGTTCGTGAAGAAGTGGTTCTCGATGCGCGCGAACGCCACCGCGAAGTGCGGGTCGGTGAACCGCGCGACGGTCTCCTCCTGCGGCAACAGGGTGATGGTCGACGACTCCCACCGCGACCAGGCGACGGCCGCCGGCCCGTGGACGGCTGGGTCCTCGTCGAACAGGCGACGGTGGTAGGCCTCGATGAGGTGGCGGCGCTCGTCGACCGGGATCGGCTCGAGGTAGCCCTCCCACAGGTCGGGGAAGACCGCGGAGGCACCACCCTCGTAGAACCAGTCGAGTTCGGCGTCGCGCAGGGTGAAGATACCCCGGAGCACGAGCTCGGTGACGCGCTTCGTGTGCTTCTGCGCGTACGCGAGTGCGAGCGTCGAGCCCCAGGACCCGCCGAACACCATCCAGCGCTTGATCTTCAGCGCCTTCCGGAGCACCTCGAGGTCGGCGACGAGGTGCCAGGTGGTGTTCGTCGACAGGTCGGCGGCCGGATCGCTCGCGTGCGGGGTGCTCTTGCCGCAGCCGCGCTGGTCGACGAGGACGATGCGGTACCGCTTCGGGTCGAAGAGCCGGCGGTGGATGGGACTCGTCGCGCCACCCGGGCCACCGTGGAGGAACACGACGGGCTTGCCGTCGGGGTTTCCGGAGGTCTCCCAGTACAGCGACTGCCCGTCGCCGACGTCGAGCATGCCGGTCTCGTACGGCTCGATCTCGGGATACGGCTCACCCATACGGTCCACTTCCTCCTGTGTTCACGACACGTGTCTCATCTAGCATGCCGCACCCGGCCCGCCGGTCAGAGCTGGTCGGCCGACACCGAGAAGGTGTCGCACGCGGACGGACCGGACTGGTAGCCGGTCATGAACCAGCGCTGCCGCTGCTCGGCGGAGCCGTGGGTCCACGCCTCGGGGTTCACCTGGCCGGTCGCGGCCTCCTGGATGCGGTCGTCACCGACGGCCGCCGCAGCGCTCAGGGCGTCATCGATCTCCTGCTGGGTCACGGGCTTCAGGAAGGCGACCCCCTTCGCGTCCTCGGTGTCGGACGCCGCGGCCACCCATGCGCCGGCGAAGCAGTCGGCCTGGACCTCGATGCGCACGGAGTCGGAGGCCGGACCCGTACCGCTGCGGTCGGCGCGGTCCATGATGCCGGTGAGCGCCTGGATGTGGTGCCCCCACTCGTGGGCGACGACGTACATCTCGGCGAGCGGTCCGCCCGAGGCGCCGAAGCGGTCGCGCAGTTCGGCGTAGAAGCTGGTGTCGATGTAGATGGTCTGGTCCGGCGGGCAGTAGAACGGGCCGGTGGCACTCGTCGCCGCGCCGCAGCCCGTGTTCGTCTGCTGGTCGAAGATGATGAAGTCGGCCGGCGAGGTGTAGTCGGCGCCGAGCGCGGGCAGCTCCTCCGCCCAGTAGGCGTCGAGCGACGAGTAGGCACCGCCCATGCGGCAGTCGACGCTCGCATTCGCGTCGGCACCGGTCTGGCACTCGTCGGAGAGCTGGCTCTCCTCCTGCTGGCCCCCGCCGACGCCCGCGCCGCCGAGGATGCCCGACACGTCGACCCCGAGGAACTGCGAGATGAGGGCGATCACGATGACGCCGACCGCGCCGCCACCGACGGCGATGCCGGTCGTGCGGCCCCGTCGCTTGACCTTGTTCCCGCTGATGTCGGCGTTGTCGTTGAACGTCATGTCGGCACCCTATCGCGCAGCGCGAGGTGAGGCATATCGTCGCCGGACCCTTGCGCCGACGACGATATGCCTCCCGTCAACCGGCTGTGATCAGCGAGACTTCTTGGACAGCGTCTTCTCGTCGACCGGCGCCTCGCCCGAGGCACGGAGCTCGGCGAAGTAGTCGGCGGCCTCCTGCTGGCGCTGCGCCTCCTGGCCGGTCGCGATGGGTGCGCGCACATGCTCGGGTGCGAAGCCGAACGCCTCGACGAGGTCGAGGGCGTGCGGACGCAACCGGGCGATGAGACGGTCGACGTACGCGCTGACGGCCTGGCCGCGCTGCGGGGAGAGGCGCCCGTGGATGAGGTACCAGGCGAGGTGCTTCTCGATGAGCGAGAGCCCGAAGAGGTCGTGCACCCAGGTCAGTACCTGCTTGGTGCCGGGGTCCTGGATCTGCTCGACGCCCTCGGTGAACGCCTCCCACTGCAGAAGCTCGCCGTGGGCGCGTGCCGCCTCGATGAGTTCGTTCTGGTGTGCGTTGAACAGGTCGGACGCGGCCTGCTTCGAGAGCTTGTTCGCGCCGCGCAGCTTCGTCGCGACCTCGGCGATCATCGACTCGACGCGCTCGGTCAGCAGCTCGCGCTGGACGTTCGTGTCGCGCAGCTGGCTCACCGAGCGTGCGGTGGACCCGAAGTCCTTCACGGTCTGCGCGAGGCTCCGGAGTCCGCTGCTGTGCACGGCGCGGTCGGTCGCCTGCTCGACGACGTAGCGGGCGAGCGCACCGGCGTCGACCTTCGCGAACTTCCGGCTGTAGTCGGTGAGTAGGCGCTTGGCGACGAGTTGCAGCAGCACGTTGTTGTCGCCCTCGAACGTCGCGTAGACGTCGAGGTCGGCGCGCAGGCCGGTGAGGCGGTTCTCCGCGAGGAAGCCGTTGCCACCGCACGCCTCGCGCGCCTCCTGGAGCGTGTCGAGCGCGTGCCAGGTCGACAGCGGCTTGAGGGCAGCCGCGAGCGTCTCGAGGTCCTGACGGTCGTCGTCCGAATCGGCCTTGCCGCTGAACACCTCGTCGAACTTCACGAGCAGCCGGTCGTGGGCGAAGATCTGCGCGTACGTCGTCGCGAGGCGCGGCAGGAGCCGGCGCTGGTGGCGCTGGTAGTCGAGGATGACCTCCTCCTGGGTGTCGCTGCCCGCGTTGAACTGCCGACGCTCACTGCCGTAGGTGATCGCGATCTGCAGGGCGAGGGCGGAGGCCGACGTCGCTGCTCCGTCGAGGGACACCCGGCCCTGGACGAGCGTGCCGAGCATGGTGAAGAAGCGTCGCCCGGGGCTCTTGATGGGAGAGGAGTAGGTGCCGTCCTCGGCGACGTCGCCGTAGCGGTTGAGGAGGTTGGTGCGCGGCACGCGGACGCCGGTGAAGTGCAGCCGGCCGTTGTCGATGCCGTTGAGCCCACCCTTCAGGCCGTCGTCCTCGCCGCCGATCCCGGGGAGGAAGGCTCCCTCGTCGTCGCGGATGGGCACGTAGAAGCAGTGGACGCCGTGGTTCACGCCGTTCGTGATGAGCTGCGCGAACAGGGTCGCGGCCTTGCCGTGCACGGCCGCGTTGCCGAGGTAGTCCTTCCACGCCGCGCGGAACGGGGTGTCGATGACGAACTCCTGGGTCTCCGGGTCGTACGTCGCGGTGGTCGCGATCGAGGCGACGTCGGAGCCGTGACCGGACTCCGTCATCGCGAAGGCACCGGGGACGTCGAGGTTCATCGCGCCGGGCAGGAACGCGTCGTGGTGCGGCTCGGTGCCGAGGTGCAGGATCGCCGCACCGAAGAGGCCCCACTGGACACCGGACTTGATCTGGAGGGACGGGTCGGCGAGGACGAGCTCCTCGAACCCGGCGATGTTCCCGCCGTGGTCGTCGGCGCCGCCGAGGCGCGTCGGGAACGCCTTGAGTACCTGGCCGTTCTCGACGAGGAGCTTGAGCTGGTGGAAGACGCGGTCGCGGTGGTCGTCCATCGACTGGCCCTCGATGCGCTGCATCTCCGGCTTGGCTGCCAGTGCGCGCGAGGCGACACGGGCCTCCGGCCAGGTGCCGAGCAGCTGGTGCGCGAGCGCGGGGACGTCGATCCGCGCGTCGGACGGCGCCACCTCGACCGTCGCTGCCGTGGTACCGCTGACGCTCGTCCGGATCGCTGTGTCGACCATCGCTGTGTCCTGCCTTTCACCCATGAAGACCTCCCACAATGGTAGGACTGTCATAACGATGGGCGAAAGCGCCTGTGGGATGTGGACAAGGGCCCGCCCGATCGTCGTCGATCGACTTGGTCCTCCCCCACAGCTGTCGCAGCTCGCTCCCAGGAGCGTCGTCAGGCGTTGGCGGCGACGACCTCGATGAGCGCCTGTCCGTAGGCGTCGAGCTTCTTCGCGCCGATGCCGCTGATGCCGTCGAGCGCACCGAGCGAGTCGGGCTTCGCCGTCGCGACCTCCCGCAGGGTCGCGTCGCCGAAGACGATGTAGGCGGGGACGCCCTGCTCCTTCGCCACCCCGGCCCGCCAGGCACGCAGGGCCTGGAACAGCTCCGCCGCGGCCGGTTCGAGCTCGGCGTTCGCGGTCGACGAGCGGGAGGACGACCTCGACGAGGAGCGCGCGGCGCGTTCCGGCTCGCGACGCATGGCGACCGGCCGGTTCCCGGCGAGCACCTCGGCGCTCCCCTCGGTGAGGCCGAGCGTGCCGTACTCGCCGACGGTGGCCAGGAGGTCGCGTGCGAGCAACTGACGGACGACGCCGCGCCACTCCTGGTCGCTGAGGTCCTCGCCGATGCCGAAGGTCGCGAGTTCGTCGTGCCGCTGCTGGGCGACGCGGTCGGTCCGCTTGCCGCGGAGGATGTCGATGATCTGCCCAGCGCCGAAGGACTGGTTGCGCTCGCGCTTCAGGCGCACGATCGTCGAGAGGAGCTTCTGCGCCGGCACGGTGCCGTCCCAGGTGACCGGCGGTTCGAGGCAGGTGTCGCAGTTGCCGCACGGCGTGGAGGGCTGACCGAAGTAGCGCAGCAGGTTGACCCGACGGCAGTCGACGGTCTCGCAGAGGGCCAGCATCGCGTCGAGGTGGGCGCTGAGGTTGCGCTGGTGCGCGAGGTCGCCCGGTGACTCGGCGATCATCCGCCGCTGCTGGACGACGTCCTGGAGGCCGTAGGCGAGCCAGGCGATGGACGGCTCGCCGTCGCGCCCCGCACGGCCGGTCTCCTGGTAGTAGCCCTCGACGCTCTTCGGGAGGTCGACGTGGGCGACGAAGCGGACGTCCGGCTTGTCGATCCCCATGCCGAAGGCGATGGTCGCGACGACCACGACGCCGTCCTCACGGAGGAAGCGGGACTGCGCAGCCGCTCGCACGGAGGCGTCGAGTCCGGCGTGGTACGCCACGGCGTCCACCCCGTTGTCTCGGAGGAGTTGCGCCGTCTGCTCCACCGTCTTGCGGCTCAGGCAATAGACGATCCCGGCGGTGCCGGCCGGCTGCTCCTTCACGAACGCGACGAGCTGCTTGCGGACCTCGTTCTTGCCGACGATCCGGTACTGGATGTTCGGGCGGTCGAAGCTCGAGACGAAGTGCTTCGCCTCGCCGAGGTGGAGCCGCTGCGTGATCTCCTGGTGCGTCGCCTCGGTGGCCGTCGCGGTGAGCGCGATGCGCGGGACGTCGGGCCAGCGTTCGGCGAGCTCGCCGAGCATGAGGTAATCGGGGCGGAAGTCGTGCCCCCACTGCGACACGCAGTGCGCCTCGTCGATCGCGAGCAGGGCGATGGTGCCTTGGCCGAGGAACCGTCGCGTCGCCTCGGAGCTCAGCCGCTCCGGCGCGACGTAGAGGAGGTCGAGCTCGCCGGCGAGGTAGGCCTGTTCGACCCGGGAGCGCTCAGCGGGATCCTGCGTCGAGTTGAGGAACGCGGCGCGGACGCCGACGGCGAGGAGTGCGTCGACCTGGTCCTGCATGAGGGCGATGAGCGGGGAGACGACGATGCCGGTGCCCGGCCGGAGCAGCGCGGGGATCTGATAGCAGAGGCTCTTGCCTCCACCCGTCGGCATGAGGACGACCGCGTCGCCGCCGCCGGCGACCTGCTCGATGATCTGCTGCTGCTCGCCGCGGAACGCGTCGTACCCGAAGACGGTGTGGAGTGCCTCCTGGGCCGTGGCGAACTTCTGGCCTGCCGCGCGGGCCGCCACCGGAGCCGCGGCTGGAGCGGACGCGACCGCTCCGCTCCCCCACGCGACACCGCCGCCGAGGTACGCGTCGTCGGGCGGTGGGGCGTCGAAGTCGTCGGGAGCGTCCGCGTCGTCCGGGATCCAGTCGGGTTCGGTGCTCCAGCTCATCCGTCGATCGTAGCCGCAGCGGCTGACACCCCGGTGCGCCTCCACAGGAACGGATCCGAAGAATTTCGCTCCTCTTAATGCGCGACCCCGTCCGACACGCGATCGGATCTTTTTCCAAACCACCCCCGTGGGGGCTCCGAAGTGTCATCGAGGGCCGGTTCTGAGAGGCACTCGAACAGCCGGTCCAACCGTCATCAAAGGAGAATCACATGCGTACCATCAAGCGAAACCACATGGCAGTGCTCGCACTCGCCGCCGTCGCGACCTTCGGCCTCGCAGCCTGTTCCAGCGGCTCCAGCTCCGACAGCGGTTCCTCGATGGAGCCGAGCTCCGCTCCCTCCGAGTCGAGCATGACCGCCGACCCCGCAGCGGACCTCGTCGGCTCGGGCTGCGCCGCCTACGCCGAGGCTGTCCCGGACGGTGCAGGCTCCGTCGCCGGCATGTCGGCCGACCCCGTCGCCGTCGCCGCGTCCAACAACCCGCTGCTGACCACGCTCACCGCTGCCGTCTCCGGCCAGCTGAACCCCGACGTCAACCTCGTCGACACGCTGAACGGCTCCGAGTTCACCGTCTTCGCCCCGGTCGACGACGCGTTCAAGAAGATCGACGCCGCGACGATCGACAGCCTCAAGACGCCTGAGGGTGCCGCGACGCTGACCTCGATCCTCACGTACCACGTGATCCCCGGCCAGATCGCTCCGTCCGACATCGATGGTGAGCAGACCACCGTCGAGGGTGGAACCGTCAAGGTCGAGGGCTCGGGCGACAACATCACCGTCAACGGTGCCAAGGTCATCTGCGGTGGCGTGAAGACCGCCAACGCGACCGTGTACCTCATCGACTCGGTGCTGATGCCGCCGGCAAAGTAGCCGACCGCGGGTTCACCCGCACGCTACACCGGTAACAGCGACAGCCCCGCCATCCTCTCGAGGATGGCGGGGCTGTTCCGTTGTGTCGGGACCCTTCGACACGCTCAGGGACCGGAACGGGTGCGGCTCAGGGCGCGGGGGCGTCCGTACCGTGGTCGTCCGAGGTCGGCTCCGGCTTCCGCCGGGTCACGAGCAGGACGCCGATGCCGGCGATCAGGACGACGCCGATCGCGCCGACGATCCACCACACATCGCCACTGAGCCCGCCAGAGGACGACTCCGGCTCGACACCGCCCGCCTCCGACGAGGGCTCGACCGTGGAGGCACCGCTCGTCGCGCACGCGGGCTTCGCACTGCCCACGGCGAGCTCCTGGCCTTCGGCCGGTGCCCACTCGAAGGTGTAGCTGCCCGACAGCGGGTGGCCGTCGGTCGAGACGAGCTGCCAGACGACGGTGTACTCGCCGGGTTGCCCGAGCTGCAGCGGCATGACGAGCGCTGGGCCGTTCACGGCTGCGCACGCGGTGCCGTAGTACAGCCGCTCGTCGCCGGGACCGGTCACCTGGATCTGGTTGGACTGGCCGGCTTCCCCGAGGTCGAGCAGGTTGTCGTTCGTCGTGATGACGAGCTGCTCCGGCTGCTCCGTGATCGTCGACCCCTCGGCCGGCGTCGTCGAGATGATGCTGTTGTGCGCTGAGGCCGGCTGGGCCACGGCGAGCACCGCTGCGACCGCGAGGAACGCGGTCGCAGCGGTGCCGACGAGACGGCGACGACGGGAGACCGTCATCAGGCCTGGCGCTTCGCGTCGGACGCTGCGCGGCGTGCGGAGGCGGCGATGACGATGCCGGCGGCACCGACGACGAGACCGGCGATACCGAGCACGCGGCCCAGCACGTCGGTGGTGCCGGCGTCGGTCGCGGCGGCGGCCTCGGTGTGGTCGCCGTCACCGTCGTCGTCCATGGCGGCGCCACCGTGGTGGTCGCCGGCCTCGGCAGCGGTCACGACGACGACCGGCGCCGGCGACTCGAGGTCGTCCTCGGTCTGACCGTCCTTCGCGACGTCGGTCCAGTCGGTCTGGCCGACCTCGCACGTCTGCGTCACCGGGAAGACGAGGGTCTTGCCCTCGGCGTCGGCCGGCAGCTGGACCTGGAAGGAGACGGTGTCGCGGTAGCCGTCGGCGAGCGGCGTCTTGGCCGTGTAGACGACCGTGCCGACGCGCTCGGCGAGCTGCTCACCGTGACTGTCGGTGATGGGCTTCGCGAGCGGGGCCATCTGCTTGTCGATGGTCCAGTTCGGGTTGACCGTCGGCGTCACGGCGTTGATCTCCTCGGGGATCTCGAAGGAGAGGCTCGTCGTGGGCGAGCCGTCGCAGCCGTGACCGACGGCGAAGCTCAGCACCGTGTAGGAGCCGGCGGCCGTGGAGGTCGGCGTGACGCTGACGTGGGCGCTGGCGGCGAGTGGTGCGCCGACCGCGAGGAGCGCTCCGGCGCCGATGGCGACGGCACCGAGCACGGCGGGCTTGCGGAAGGTCGGGCGGGGGGTGGTTGCGTTCATGATCGTCCTGTCGACTGATCCGCACGGCGTCGAGCGTGCGGAAAGGGATGGCTCACGCCGGATGGCGCGCCGAAGGGTGCTGCTGCGTCGGGGCCGACCCGGCCACGCACCGCACCCGTCCCGGTCGGAGGGTGGTGCGTCGGTCAGGCGGCGGCGAGCGCCGGCGGACCGCGGTGTCGCAGGTGGAGCAGGACCACCCCGAGGTTGCGGGGACGACGGTTGACGCGGACCCAGCGCACCCGGCGGGGCGCGGGGACGAGGTGCGTCGGTGCCGCGCGGCGGGCGAGGATCCGGACGGTCAGAGCGGCGAGCGCTGCGAGTGTCGCGCGTTCGGCGAACAGGATGGCTGCGATGGTCGCGACGGCCGCGACGAGGTGCGCCGCCCACATCGTGGTGTCGCCGTGGGTGTGCGCCGCGGTGACGCCGCCGGTCGCGAGTTCGACGACACCGTGCCGGTGCCAGTCGGCGGGGCCGGTCGCGCCGCCGGATGCGACCGTGGCACTGACGGTGCTCGGGACGAGGGTGAAGAGCGCGTGGTAGCCGAGCTGGCTCACGAGCACGGAGGCGATGACCCCGAGTGCGGTGATGCGTCGGCCGGCGAGGAGGACGCAGACCAGGACGGCGAAGGTGCCACCGACCAGGAGCACGAACGCCGACGGCGCGGCGGCCCCGCCGATCGTGTGCGAGAGGGCGGCGGCGAAGGTGGCGAACGCGGCTGCGGCGGTGCCGCGGGCGACACGGGCCCACCGTTCCGTCATGCGATGCCTCCGGGAGAGCGAGCGGACCAGGTGTCGACGCTCGTGCACACAGCCTACCCGAGCGTCGCCCTTCGACAGGCTCAGGGACCGGGGAGGGGAGCTCAGGGACCGGGGAGGGGAGCTCAAGGACCGGGGAGCGGGTGCTCAGGACCCGGTGTCGGCGACGAACAGCAGGACGATCGAGGCGATGGAGCAGACGACGCCGATGCCGAAGGTCACGCCGAAGAGCAGCCGGAGCGCTCTCGTGTGATCGGCCGTCCGGCGGAAGCGTGCGCGCGACGGTTCCCGACGGGCGTAGAAGACGTTCGGCTCCTCGGGGTCGCGCAGGGCGTCGAACTCCGCATCCGTGACGGGCCGTGAGTACAGCTCGGCCGCCTCCGTCATCCAGCGGACCTCGCGCCCCGGACCGCGATCGACGTCCCCGCCGCCCGCGTCCTCCGGCAGGTCCACGATGACCCCGTGCGTCTCCACCCAGCTGCCGTCCGCCGCCCGCGCGATGAGCATGACGAGCAGCACGGCGACGGCGCTGCCGAAGCCGATCCAGGTGAAGACCTCGAAGACGAGGCCGAGGAGATCGTGGGGGTCCACGATCACATGCTATCCGGCGGGCGGACCCACGGCCCTGACGGCCTCGCTCAGACGGACTCGGGTCGCTTCTGCCGCATGGGCTCGGCCGGCTGGTCCGGACCGTTCCAGACACCGACGATGCCCCAGGCGACCGCGGCGATCGGGACGGCGAGGACCGCGCCGACGATGCCGCCGAGGATGGTGCCGGCGGTCAGGGCGAGGAGGACGACGAGGGCGTGCAGCTTGAGCGAGCGTGCCATGACGACGGGCTGGAGGAAGTTGCCCTCGAGCTGGTTCACGAGCACGACGATGCCGACGACGATGAGGGCGGCGACCGGACCGTTGGCGACGAGGGCGACGAGCGCCGCCAGGATGCCCGCGGCGGTCGCACCGACGATCGGGATGAAGGCGGTCAGGAACACGATGACGCTGAGCGGCAGGGCGAGCGGGACCCCGATGATCGCGAGGCCGATGCCGATGCCGATCGCGTCGACGGCCGCGATCGTGGCGGTGCCGCGCACGTACCCGCCGAGGGTGTCCACCGTCTTGCCGCCGATGCGCTTGGCACGGTCGTACGCGGTTCCGGTGAAGGGGCGGAGCAGGAACTCCCAGAGCCGCGGCCCGTCCTTGAGGAAGAAGAACAGGACGACGACCATGAGCACCAGGCCGGTGAGGAAGCTCGCCGTCGCGGAGACGCCGGCGAGTGCCCCGCTGCCGAACTGGCTCGAGGTGAGGAAGTCGACCGCGGTCTGCTTGGCGTCCTCGATCTGCTTCTCGTCGATGTCGAACGGCAGGGTGCCGAGCCAGTCCTGCAGCTGGCCGAAGCCCTTCGAGGCGGAGTCGACGAGGTCGTCCCACTGGCTGCGAACGGCCCAGACGATGAGCCACCCGATGCCGCCGAGGACGACCAGGATCGAGACGAGGGCGATCCAGGTGGCGAGGATCGACGGGAGCCCCTTCGACCGCATCCACCGCATCAGCGGGTAGATCGCCGAGGCGAGGATGAGCGCGATGACGACGGGGATCATCACGAGCGAGAGCTGGGTCAGCGCGAAGACGATCAGCGCGGCGACCGCGACGATGGCGAGCGTCTGGATGCTCCGGGTCGCGAACGTGCCGATGCGGTCGTGCCAGAGGCCGCGGGCGAGCGGCTCCGGTGCGTCCTCATGCTTGTCGAACAGGCCCATGGGATCCCCAATCTCGGCAGCGGCGGAGCCGGACGAGCCCCGCGCCCAGTCAACCACGTCGGTGCGGGCCGAGGTCAGGCCGAGCGGGAGTAGCGTTGTCCGTGATAAGGAGGCGCTCATGACGAGACTCGACGCCGACCCGGTCCCCAGCGTCTGCCACGCACCTGACGGATCCGGGACGAGAATCCTCGAGGCCCGCGAGGTCCCCCTCGGCGGCGTCCGCGGCCTGAGCGTCCATCGCACCCTCCCGCAGCGCGAGCTGCCGATGATCGGCGCCTGGTGCTTCCTCGACCGCTTCGACGAGGACCGCTCGCTGATGCGCGTGCTGCCGCATCCGCACACCGGCCTGCAGACCGTGACGTGGCCGCTCGTCGGCGACATCCGCCACCGCGACAGCGTGGGCAGCGACGTGGTCGTCCGCCCGGGCGAGCTCAACCTCATGACGAGCGGCCGAGGCGTGTCGCACTCCGAGTTCTCGGTGGGCGAGGAGGCGGCTGCGATGCACGGCCTCCAGTTGTGGGTGGCGCTCCCTGAGGCCGCCGCCTCGGTGCCGGCGGCGTTCGAGCAGCACACGGACCTGCCCGTCCACCGCGCTCCGGGCCTGGAGGCGACCGTCCTCGTCGGCACGCTCGGCGGGGTGACGTCGACCGCGACCGTCCATTCGCCCCTGCTCGGTGCCGACGTGACCCTCGAGGCCGACACCGTCGTCGAGGTGCCGGTGGATCCGGCCTTCGAGCATGGCGTCCTCGTGCTCGACGGAGTGGTCGAGGTCGGCGGCGTCGAACTCGGCTCCGGCCCGTTGCTCTACCTGGCGCCCGGGTGCGATCGACTCGAGCTCCGGAGCGCGAGCGGTGCCCGCTTCGTGCTCCTCGGAGGGACGCCGTTCCCGGAGGAGCTGGTCATGTGGTGGAACTTCGTCGGTCGCAGCCACGAGGACATCGAGTCCGCCCGGGAGGACTGGGAGGCGGGGTCGCCGCGTTTCGGTTCGGTCGCCGGCCACGGCACGGACCGCATCCCGGCGCCGCCCTTGCCGAACGTCCGTCTGACCCCGCGCCGACGCTCGATCTGATCGCCCGGATCGGCCGCTCGGGACCCCGTTCCGAGCGGTGTCCGTCGGCGTCTCGACGGGCCGATAAAGGATAGGCTGTCCTCAGGAGATCGGCTGCTCGTGAAGGTGGGCTCATGCAACGTCTGAGTACGCGACTGCTGCTGACCTGCGCCGCCATCGGCGTCGGCGGCGGCCTCGTCTTCGTCGTCTCCGGGTACGTCGGCGGCACGATCTCAGCGACCGCCCCCGTGCTCTACGGCCTCATCATCGGCGTGTACTTCCTGCCGGGCGTCGTCTCCCAGGCGCTCCTCCGACGTGGTGGTGTGGCCCTCATGACCGGGCTCACCGCCGGGCTCGTCTCCGCGGCGTTCAGCCCGCAGTGGTTCTTCCGCTACTTCGGCACCGGTCTCGCGATCGGGCTCCTGCAGGAGATCCCCTTCGCCGTGTCGCGCTACCGCGTCTGGAAGGCCTGGGTCTTCTACCTGGCAGCGGGCATCGCGGGACTCGTCTTCGGCGGCTCCGTGCTCGTCGTCCTCGGGATCGAGCACTTCGCGCCCCTCGCCCAGACGGTCTACATCGCGCTCTTCGTCCTCAGCCCGATCGCCTTCACCGCGCTCGGGCGGGCGGTCGCAGCGGCGCTCGCGAGAGCCGGTGTGGGGCGGTCCATCGCGAAACCCCTGCAGCGCGACCGCGGCTCGGCCGGCACGCGGGCCTGAGTGGACCCCGTACCGCCGACGCACCCCGCCACCGTCGTCCGGCGGGTGCGCATCCGTCACGACGAGCGCGAGGAGTGGACCCCGGACGACGTGTCGTTCCAGGTCGCACCCGGTGAGGTGGTGCTCCTGCTCGGGCCGAGCGGCTCAGGGAAGTCGACGCTCGCGCTGGCCCTCAACGGCCTCGTCCCCCACGCTGTCCCGGCCGAGTTCGAGGGTGCTGTGGTCACCGGCGGGCTCGACACGTCCACCTCGACGGTCGCGCAGCTGAGCGAGCACGTGGCGATGGTGTTCCAGGACCCCGACGCGCAGATCGTCACCGGAACGGTCCTCGACGAGGTGTGCTTCGGCCCGGAGAACCTCCTGCTCCCCGTCGAGGAGGTGC
Organism: Plantibacter sp. VKM Ac-2876; assembly: GCF_015350715.1. Classification (NCBI taxonomy): domain Bacteria; kingdom Bacillati; phylum Actinomycetota; class Actinomycetes; order Micrococcales; family Microbacteriaceae; genus Plantibacter; species Plantibacter sp. VKM Ac-2876. The sequence goes on from NZ_JADKSI010000001.1 coordinate 163,399, forward strand.
TGTCCCGCGCCGAACGGGCGCTCCGGCAGGTCGGGCTCTGGGAGCGCCGGACCGAGAACCCCGACCGGCTCTCGGGCGGAGGCCGACAGCGACTCGCGATCGCCTGCGCCCTGGCCATGGGGAGCGACCTCCTCGTCCTCGACGAGCCGACGGCGAACCTCGATCCGGCCGGGATCGAGGAGGTCTACGCCGCCCTCCGTTCACTCGTCTCCGGACCCGACGGCGCCGGGAAGCGGCACGCGATCCTGCTCGTCGAGCACAACCTCGACGCCGCCATCGACCTCGTCGACCGGGTCGTCGTCCTCGATCGCGACGGGCGGCTCGCCTTCGACGGCCCGACCCGCGACGTCCTGCTCGGACACCTCGACGAGCTCCTCGCCATGGGTGTCTGGCTTCCCGTCGCGACGCTCGCCGCGCTGCGTCTGCGGTCGGCCGGTGTCGCGTTGCCGAACCTCCCCCTGACACCCGCCGAGTTGACCGCCGCACTCGACGCGATCGCGCTGCCGACGCCGCCGCCGGCGGTAGCCGTCGCGCCGGTCACCGCCGAGGGACCGGTCGCGGTCCGCGTCGACCGGCTCAGCGTCGAACGCGGTCGCGGCCGCCGGCGCACCCCGATCCTCCATGAGGTGAGCCTCGAGGTCGTTGCGGGTGACTTCCTCGCGGTGATCGGGACGAACGGTGCCGGCAAAACGACCCTGCTCCAGGCGATCGCCGGGGTGGTCCGGCCACCCCGCGGCCGCATCGACGTCGGCGGGATCGACCCGGCGCGCAGCGACGTCCGGACGATCGCGGCGCACATCGGCTTCGTCTTCCAGAACCCCGAGCACCAGTTCATCGCCCACACCGTCCATGACGAACTCGCGCACGGCCTGCGGATCCGGGGCGTCGACGACACCGGGATCGAGCGGCGCGTCGACGACCTGCTGCGGCGGTTCGGCCTGGAATCCGCGCGCGACGTGCACCCGTTCCTCCTCTCCGGCGGCCAGAAGCGCCGGCTGTCCGTCGGGAGCGCCCTCATCGCCGGAGCTCCGGTGCTCGCGCTCGACGAACCGACCTTCGGTCAGGACCGGGCGCGGGCGAACGAGCTCCTGGACCTCCTCGCCGGACTCAACGCGCAGGGCACCACGGTCCTCGTCGTGACCCACGACCTCCAGCTCGTCGCCGATCACGCGAGTCACGTCGCGGTCATGGCCGACGGTCGCCTGCTCGCCCACGACACGACCGCCGTGGTCCTCGGCGACGAGGAGCTCCTGCGCCGCGCGGGGCTCCGGCCACCGCCGCTCGCCCAGGCGATGCGCTCGCTGACGAACCACCCCGACTGGCGGCACCTGTCGAGACTCGACGACCTGCCCGGGGCGGCCGCCCGATGAGCGCCACGACGATCGACCCGTACGCGTCGAGCACGGCACCGGCCGGTCGATTCCTGTACCGGTTGAACCCGCTCGCGAAACTCGGCGCTCCGCTCCCGGTGATGATCCTGCTCGCGTTCACGAGGGACCCGGTCACGCCGGCGCTGTTCATCGCCCTCGCGGTCGTCGTCATCCTCGTCGGAGCCAGCCTGACGCGGACGGTCGCCCTCCTACTCTTCGTGGCGCTGCCGCTCCTCGTCGCGATCATGTCGTTCAGCTTCGGCCTGTGGACCGACCCGAGCCGCGTCGACCAGTCCGTCCTACTGTTCCAGGTCGGCGACTACCGGTTCTTCCTCGGCGCGCTGCTCGTCGGCCTCGCAACGGCACTGCGGCTCGCGGCCCTCCTCGTCCTCGCCTGCATCGGCGGCCTCACCTCGACCGGCCCGGAGTTCGTCCGCGCGATGATCCAGCAGCTGCACGTGCCCTACCGGATCGGGTACACGGCGCTCGCCGCCTACCGGTTCGTGCCGCGGTTCGGGCACGAGCTGGAGGTGATCCGTTCCGCCCACCGGGTCCGCGGCATGGCCGAGGGTCGCGGAACGATCGCCGCCGTCCGCCGCGCCGCCGGCGCCGTCGTGCCGCTGCTGGCCGGTGCCATCCGCCACGCGGAGCGGGTCGCGCTCGCCATGGACTCCCGCGCGTTCGGTGCCCATCCGCAGCGCACGGAGCGGACCCGCATCCCCTTCCGGACCCGCGACTGGTGCTTCATGGTCGCCTTCTGGCTCGTGAGTGCTGCCCTCCTCTGGTGGAGCCTCACCGCCGGACCGGGCCCCGTCATCCGGAACTGATCGTCCGGAGTCACCCGGAGCACTCGAACATATGTTCTAATGGAGGCATGCGGTGGAGCGGACAGGAACTCGGGGTTGAGACGACGTCGGCGCTGCCGGGCCTCGCGAAGCTGAACAACCTCGTGCGCAGCGTCCAGACGCCCGAGTTCGCCGGGATCACCTTCCACGAGGTGCTCGCGAAGTCCGCACTCAACCGCGTACCCGGCCAGTCCGTGATGCCGTTCGGGTGGACCATCAACCCCTATCGGGGATGCTCGCATGCGTGTTTTTACTGCTTCGCTAGACCGACTCACACATATCTGGACCTCGACGCCGGGAAGGACTTCGACTCGCAGCTCATCGTCAAGGTGAACGTCGCCGAGGTCCTCGAGAAGGAGCTCGCGAAGGCGAGCTGGGGCAGGCACCCGGTGGCACTCGGCACGAACACCGACCCGTACCAGCGCGCCGAGGGCAAGTACCGCCTCATGCCGGGGATCATCAAGGCCCTCGCCGACTCGGGAACCCCGTTCTCGATCCTGACGAAGGGCACGCTGCTCCGGCGCGACCTGCCCCTCCTGTCCGAGGTCGCTCAGCGCGTACCGGTCGACCTCGCCATGTCGATCGCCATCTACGACGACGAGCTCCAGCAGTCGATCGAACCCGGCACCCCGACGGCGGCGGCCAGACTCGCGACCGTCCGCGCCGCTGCCGACCTCGGCTTCGACGTCGGGGTCTTCATGATGCCGATCCTCCCCTACCTGACCGACACCGTCGACCACCTCGACCTCGCCCTGTCGCGCATCCGCGAGGCCGGCGCGAGCACCGTCCTCTTCTCGACCCTGTACCTGAAGGCCGGCGTCAAACCCTGGTTCATGCAGTGGCTGTCGCGGGAGCACCCCGAGCTCGTCGACCGCTACACCTCGATGTATGCCGACGGCGCCTACGCCCCGAAGGAGTACCGGAAGTGGCTGGCCGCGCGCATCCGCCCGATGATCCGCGATCACGGGCTCGAGCGCGGCACCGAGGACCCCGCCACCGGGGGTGTCCGCTCGTCGGCGCTCGGCATGCTGCGCGACGGGTACGGCGAGCGGGCCGAGCTGCGCAAGCGCGCCCCCGAGTTCGTCACCACCGGCCTGCAGGTCCAGCCGACCCTCTTCTGACCGGGAGCGTCAGGCGTCGGGGATGAGCCGCTTGCTGAGCAGCGCGACCTCGTCGGTGCCGTACCCGAGCGCCTCGTAGAACCCGATCACGCGGTCGTTGCCCGTCCGGACCATGAGGTTGATCTTCGGGCACCCGAGTTCGATGAGCAGACGCTCGGCCTCGACCATGAGCCGCCGTCCGAGCCCGCCGCCCTGCTGGGCCGGCGACACCGCCAGGTAGTGCACCCACCCGCGGTGGCCGTCGTACCCCACCATCGCCGTGCCGACGAGGGCGCCGTCGCCGTCGGTGGCGACGAGGAACAGCTCGGGCTGCGTCGTCGACTTGCGCTCGATGTCCTTCGCCGGGTCGTTCCACGGTCGGGTGATCCCGACGGTGTGCCAGAGGGCGATGACGGGCTCGGTGTCGGAAGGCGTGAAGGGACGGATCTGCATCAGCCCAGTCTTCCGCACACGCGGCGTCGATACAGTTGGTCACCCGAGCATCGACGAACGGACCCGTATGAGCATCGACCCTGGCCTGGAACCGACCGGCGAACCGATCCCTGCGCGCGACGGATCGACGCCGGTCACCGTCACCATCGGCAGCGGCCCGATCACCGGGGTCACCGAAGCGGGTGTCTCCCGATTCCTCGGTATCCCCTACGCGGCGGCACCGTTCGGCGACGACCGCTTCCGACTCCCCCAGCCGGTCGTCCCCTGGGAGGACGCCCGCGATGCGACCCGCCCCGGAGCGACCGCCCCGCAGCCGCCCTACACCGGCGCGGTCGGCGAGCTGCTCGCCACGGTGACGGTGCCGGGCAACGAGATCCTGAACCTCAACGTCTGGACCCCGGCCGAGCGGTCGGACACCCCGCTCCCGGTCATGGTGTGGATCCACGGTGGCTCGCTCGTGCACGGCTCCAACGCGCTCGACTCGTACGACGGCACCGCGTTCGCTCGCGACGGCGTCGTCCTCGTCTCCATCAACTACCGCCTCGGGTCCGAGGGGTTCTCGGTGCTCGACGACGTACCGCTGAACCTCGGTCTCGCCGACCAACTCGCGGCGTTGACGTGGGTGCAGGACGAGATCGCCCGGTTCGGCGGTGACCCCGACAACGTCACCGTCTTCGGCGAATCCGCGGGCGGGGCCTCGGTCGCGGCACTCCTCGCACACCCGGACGCCTCGTCCGTGATGCGACGGGCGATCATCCAGAGCGGCCCGCTGCGCTCGGAACCCCGAGAGCGCTCCGGCCGGATCTCGAAGCTCATGGCCAAGGACCTCGGCGTGCCGACCACCAGGGCCGGCTTCCGCCGTGTGCCGCCCGAGGGACTCGTCGGGGCCCAGGAGCGGGTGATGGGCGGAGGCAACCCGCTGACCGGCGGTCCGGGGTTCTCGATCACGACGTCGTCGCCACTCGCGCCGATGAGTCCGCTGGACGCCCTGGTGTCGGGCGGCTCCGCCGACATCCCCGTGCTCATCGGGACGACGACGGAGGAGCACCGACTGTTCCTCGTCCCGACCGGCATCGCCCGGCGGATCACGCGCCTCCAGCTGTTCGCGGCGCGACTGCGCTTCGGGGTCAGTGCTTCGGCTGTGCGGACCTTCCGCCGCAACCGTCCGAAAGCGAAGTCCGGCGAGATCCTCGGGGCGATCGCCACCGACATCCTGCTCCGCGTCCCGCTCAATCAACTGGCGGACGCACGCGCCGACAACGGCTCGGACACCTGGGTGTACGAGTTCGCCTGGCGGAGCCCGGTCGGTGGGGACGGCGAGGGAGAGCTCGGTGCGGCCCACGCGATGGAGATCGGCTTCGTCTTCGACCACCTCGACTCCCCGGAGGCGGTCCGCATGGCGGGCTCGTCCGCCCCGCAGTCGCTCGCGACCGCGATGCACGACGCCTGGGTCGCGTTCGCGAAGACAGGGGACCCGGGCTGGCAGCGTTGGGACGCCACCCGTCCGGTCCGGACCTTCGACGGGGTCGACGACGCCGTCGTCCTCGCGCCGCGCGACGACGAGCGGGCTGCCCTCACCCGGTAGCGGTCGCTTGGCGGGGCGGCACGTCTACGCGACGGCTCATTCGGCGAAGTGCCGTCGGAATTGTCTCGGAGTTCGCACCTGAGCCGCGGTGACGAACCACGACTCGTCATCGATCGGCGGCCATCCTCGCTTCCGTTGCCTCGCGGTCACCCACGTCGCTCGTCTCCCTGATGAACCGCTGCAAGCCATCATGAGGAGGCAGCCTGCGGCCATCCAAGCCAGCACCGGGGCACTTGCGGAGTTCCCGGCGAGCACGGCGAGGGACGAGCCCGCGAGGATGACGCCCGCCACGGCCCACAGCATCGCGAGGATCGCTCCGCGCACACGCAGTCGATACATCGCCGCGGACCTCGCCTCGTCGATCCGTCGGTGGAACTGCCAATCGGCGGATGCTCTCGCCGCCCTGAGTTCGGCGGCTTCGTGCTTCCGCTGACGGGCGAGGTCATCGTGTCGATCCCGGTTTCGCGAATGAAGTGCGGACGGATGCGCCGACGACTTCTCGACCCGGCGCGCTGGCCGCGACTGCGCAAAGGCGATCGCACCGATCCGCTTCCCCAGGTCGGTTGGTGTCGTCGCGGCTGCGAAAGCAGCGCGGTCACTGACCGTCAGATCGGCCGAGTGCCCGATTCCGGTCAGAACCGGAACAGCGCAGTCCAGGATCGCTCGGACGACTCGGACATCGTCGAGCGCGGCGCGGCCGCTCCAATGCCCGCCACCACGGTGAATGGCGACGACGGTCTCGCCGTCTGACGACACGGCTTCCAGCGCAGCTGACAACGGTGCCGCGTCGAAGCTCACCGGCATGTGGTCCTCGCGAAGTCCCGCCTTCCTGAAGCCGCCGGAGAATTCGTCGTTCGTCTGAGAATCGGCCGGCCTCAGCACGACGACGCGCTTGACCTGTATTCCCAATGCCGTCAGCCGCCTCGCGATCTGGGGACCGGATTCCGCGTACGGGTTGACGGCGGACCGCCCCTCGAACCGCTCGGGCCGCGCAGCTCGCTGAGCGGCCAGGTATCGTTCGGCCTCGGCACGCGCCACATATGCGGCTCCGGCATGTGGCACGGATGTGGCGCTCACCTTCTCCACGCGGAGTTGCCGTTCTCCGCTCTTCCCCGATACCTCGAAGCGTCCGCTGACCGCGATGAGCGCACCCTCGGAGAGGACGGTGAGCAGGTCCTGCTGCAGGAATCTCTCGATCCGCTGTCGGTCCGGCGCCAGCACCAGCATCCTCGTCCAGCGCCCGTCGATGTCGGACAGATCGAATCGCACCGTCCGACCGTCGGAGGACTCACGCGGCGCTCGACACTCGCCCGCCAACGCCACCGTTCCGACGGTCGCGACCGCGTCAGCGTACAGCGAGGCACCACGGGCGACATCGACGGGTCTCCGTCCCAACGGCTTTCGTGCCGCATCGACGACTCGCGCCAGTTCAGCGGCAACGGACATCCTCGGTGCATCACTCATATATCGTGAGCCTACTCACGGGCTGTCTCGGGCTCAAGAGAACTCGGGTCCACGAAACCGGAACGCGGAACGCCCGCCGAGCGTGAGCTCGGCGGGCGTCCCTGATGCGGTGCGGACTACGCGGTGGCGATGTCCTCGACGAGCTGGTCGCCGGGGGCGGCGTCGTCGAACGCGGCCTCGATCTCGGCGCGGTCGAGCAGTTCGGTCATCCGGCGGCGACGGGCCTTGGGGATGATCGTGACGACGCGACCGATCTTGCCGGCACGACCGGTGCGGCCGGCACGGTGCAGGTACGTCTTGTACTCGTCCGGGGCGTCGGCCTGCACGACGAGCGTGATGTCGTCGACGTGGATGCCGCGTGCGGCGACGTCGGTGGCGACGAGCACGTTGACCCGACCCGAGGTGAGCTTCTCCAGGTTGCGCGTGCGGCGCGCCTGGTTGAGGTCGCCGTGGAGCGAGACGGCGGGGATGCCCGCCATGCCGAGCTGCTCCGCGAGACGCTCGGCGTACGCCCGGGTGCGGGCGAACACGAGGGTCTTCTCGGTGCGGTTGACGAGCTCCTCGATGAGGCGGTCCTTGCCCTTGTGCTCCACCACCAGCACGCGGTGGTCGATCGTGGAGGACGCCTGGTCCTCACCGGCGACCTCGTGCACCGACGGGTTCGGGAGGAACTCGTTGACGAGGGCTGCGACACCCTTGTCGAGGGTGGCGGAGAAGAGGAGCTTCTGGCCGTCGGGCGCGGTGCGACGCAGGATGCGCTGCACGGGCTCGAGGAAACCGAGGTCGCACATGTGGTCGGCCTCGTCGAGGACGGTCACGGTGACCTGCGAGAGGTCGAGGCGACCCTGCTCGATGAGGTCCTCGATGCGACCGGGCGTACCGACGATGATGTCGACGCCGCGCTGCAGTGCGCCGACCTGGCGACCCTGCGGGACACCGCCGTAGATCTGTGTGGTGAAGAGGCCGACGGCGCGCGCGATGGGCTGCACGGTGCGGTCGATCTGCAGGGCGAGCTCACGCGTCGGGGCGAGGATGAGGGCGCGGGGCTTGCGACCCGGCTTGCGGTTCTTGCCGCCGCCGTTCTCCATGAGCTTCTCGACGAGCGGGGCACCGAAGGCGATGGTCTTCCCGGAGCCGGTGCGGCCACGGCCGAGCACGTCGCGGCCTGCGATGACGTCCGGGATGGTCGCCGCCTGGATCGGGAACGGGCTGTCGGCGCCGAGCTCGGCGAGCGCACGGACGATGTTGCCGCCGAGGCCGAGGCTCTCGAAGGTCACACCCTCGACGTCGCCGGCCTGGATCGCGTCGGCCTCGAGGCGCTCGAGCACCACGTCGTCCTGGGGCGTGTAGGAGCCTGCGTCGCGCTTCGGGTAGTAGTCGCTGCCACGGCCGGCGTCGGACGCGCCGCGGTCGTCGAACGAGCGCTTGGGGCGGTCGTCGAAGGACCGCTTGGGGCGGTCGTCATACGAACGCGCCGGACGCTCCTCGAAGGAACGCTTCGGACGGTCGTCGTAGGAACGCGCGGGGCGGTCGGTGCGGTTCGCCTGACGCGGGTCACCCTGACGAGCCGGGCGGTCACCGTAGGACGGACGCTCGGTGCGCTCGCCGCGGTTGTACGCGGGACGCTCGGTGCGGTCACCGTAGGCCGGACGCTCGTTGCGGTCG
>NZ_JADKSI010000001.1:171980-1321240 GCF_015350715.1 Plantibacter sp. VKM Ac-2876
CCACCACGGTTGTACGCAGGACGCTCGTTGCGGTCGCCGTAGGACGGACGCTCCGTCCGCTCACCACGGTTGTACGCCGGACGCTCGTTGCGGTCGCCACCACGGTTGTACGCAGGACGCTCGTTGCGGTCGCCGTAGGACGGACGCTCCGTCCGCTCACCACGGTTGTACGCGGGACGGTCGTTCCGGTCGCCGTAGGACGGACGCTCGGACCGCTCGCCGCGGTTGTACGACGGGCGCTCGTTCCGGTCGCCGTAGGACGGACGCTCGGACCGCTCACCACGGTTGTACGCAGGACGCTCGTTCCGCTCGCCACCGCGGTTGTACGCAGGACGCTCGTTCCGGTCACCGTACGAAGGACGCTCAGTCCGCTCGCCACGGTTGTAGGCGGGGCGCTCGTTGCGGTCGCCACCACGGTTGTACGCGGGACGCTCGTTGCGGTCGCCACCACGGTTGTACGCGGGACGCTCGTTGCGGTCGCCACCACGGTTGTACGCAGGACGCTCGTTGCGGTCGCCGCGGGGTGCGCGGTCGCCGCGCTCCTCCGACTCGAAGCGGGCGGCGCGCTCGGCACGCTCGTCTGCGTTCCAGCGAGACTTCTGCGGCGCTCCACCGGCGTCGGGACGGTAGCCGCGGTGGCCTTCGCTCTTGCTGCCGGACTTCGCGCCGGGGCGTGAGCCGAAGGGCCGCTTGTTCTCGCCGTACTTGGACTTGGGGTCGAAGTTCTTGGCCGGGCGTTTGCCGGCGGGGGTGTTGTTCTTGGGCATGGAGAAATGCTTTCCGGGTTATAACTCGTTCGCATGAACAACCTGCATGACTCACACAGCGCCATCCGAAACCTCGGCTGCGCTGCGGCATGCTCATACCCGGGCGATCACTGGCCGGGGCCGTCCACATCATGTGTGTGTTCGCGGAGTTCTCTCCGACGAAACCGGCCCACCAGACTGACATAACCCTCCGCGGTACAAACGCGGTGTCTAGAGCCGACTCACCTACGTTACCCGATCCACCCTGAGAAGTCACGGAGCATCACTCCCAGGCAGGCGCGCGGCGGCGTGGCAGCATGGGTGCATGCCCAGCCCCATCGAGGATTACGCCCTCATCGGTGATTGCCACACCGCCGCGCTCGTCTCGTCGGAAGGCAGCATCGACTGGCTGTGCCTCCCCCGGTTCGACTCGCCGTCGATGTTCGGCGCGCTGCTCGGCACCGAGGACCACGGATGCTGGACGGTCCGGCCCGCCGACGCTCGGGCGACAGCGAGCCGCGCCTACCTCGACGACACCTTCGTCCTCGAGACCGTCTGGACGACGCCCGACGGCCAGGTGCGCGTGACGGACCTCATGCCCCACGGCGACCGCCGGGCGGATGTTGTCCGCCGGGTCGAAGGACTCAGCGGCACCGTCGCGGTCGACGTCGAGGTTCGCCTCCGCTTCGGGTACGCCGACGCGATCCCGTGGGTGCGGCAGCTCCCGGACGGCTCCGGGATCGTCGCGGTCGCCGGCCCTGACGCCGTCGTGGTCCGCGGCGTGCACCTGACGGCGTCCGATCACGCCCACTCGGCGACCGTCGAGGTCTCCGCGGGCGACACCGTCGACCTCACCCTCACCTGGTACCCCTCGCACCGCGAGGTGCCCGACCCGGTCGACGTCGGCCCGCGCATCGACCACACGATCGCCTGGTGGCGCGACTGGGCGTCCCGCTGCGATCCCGCGGCCGAGTACGAGGAAGCGGTCGTGCGGTCGCTGCTCGTCCTCCGTGCACTCACGCACGAGGACACCGGGGGCATCGTCGCCGCCGCGACCACGAGCCTGCCGGAGTCGTTCGGGGGCGTCCGCAACTGGGACTACCGCTACGTCTGGCTGCGTGACGCATCGCTGACCCTCGAAGCCCTCATGCAGCACGGCTTCACCGAGGAGGCGCACGACTGGCGCAGGTGGCTCCTCCGGGCGATCGCCGGTGATCCGAACGACCTGCAGATCATGTACGGCCTCGCGGGCGAACGCCACCTCGTGGAGGAGGAGCTCGACAGCCTCCCCGGCTACCTCGGTGCCGCCCCCGTGCGCGTCGGCAACGGCGCCTACACGCAGTACCAGGGCGACGTCTTCGGTTCCGTGATGATCGCCCTCGACGAGGCGCGCTCGGTCGGTCTCGCGGACGACGACTTCTCGTGGAGCCTCCAGCGCGCGCTGCTCGGCGTCCTCGAGGAGCACTGGAACCGTCCCGACCGCGGCATCTGGGAGGTGCGGGGCGACGAGCAGCACTTCACCCACTCGCGCGCCATGATCTGGGCGGCGCTCGACCGCGGCGTCCGAGCGGTCCGCGAGCACGGCCTGGACGGTCCCGTCGAACGTTGGGAGGCCCTGCGCGAGACCCTCCGCGAGACGATCGAGCGCGAGAACGTCGACCACGCACGCGGGTGCTACGTCCAGCACGCCGGGACGACCGAGGTCGACGCGTCGCTGCTCGTCCTCGCGCAGATCGGCTACGTGGCGCCCGACGACCCGCGCATGCTCGCGACGGTGGCCGCGATCGAGGAGGACCTCCTCCAGGACGGTCTGCTCCTGCGCTACCGCACCACGAGCGGGGTCGACGGCTTGCCGGGCGACGAGCACCCGTTCCTCGCGTGCTCGTTCTGGCTCGTGCAGCAGTACGCGGCCTCGGGCCGACTCGACGACGCCCGCGAGCTGATGGACCGGCTGCTGTCCTTCCGCAACGACCTGGGCCTGCTGTCCGAGGAGTACGACGTGCAGCAGGCGCGGCAGGTCGGCAACACCCCGCAGGCGCTCTCGCACCTCACCCTCGTCCGAGCCGCCGACGCCATCGCCGCAGCCACCGCCACCCCCTCCAGCCCGCGAACTGTCACCAACGGCTAGTCCAAGGCCCCGGAACGAGCCTCAAGTGACAGTTCGCGGGCAGGTGGAGGGACGTCAGCGGGTGAAGCGGGCCTCGCGCTCGTCGGAGGCGGCGAGCGCGATGCGCGTACGGAAGTTCTGCGAGACCTGCTCGGGTAGGGCGTCGAGCGGGAACCACCGCGCCTCGGAGTTCTCGCCGTCCGCCGGATACGGCTCGCCCGACTCGTAGCGGCATCGGAACACGAGGTCGATGTACTGCGTGATGTCGCCGTTGTCGTAGACGTTCTGCGGGAGCACCTGCACCTGGGCGAGACGCTCGGCGACCGCGACCACGGCAGCCTCCTCGAGGACCTCGCGCTCCGCCGCCACCGCGGGCTCCTCGCCCGGGTCGATGATGCCCGTGACCGGCGTCCACGCCCCGTTGTCCTGTCGCCGGACGAGCAGGACTTCGGCCTCGGACGTCCCGAGACCGCGCAGGACGACCGCGGTCACCCCCGTCAACCACAGGGGCGCATGCCCGATCCGCTCGCGGAGGGCCAGTACGAAGTCAGGAGTCGCCATGCCTCGACTCTACGGGGCGGCATCGGGACACGAGATCGAAACACGAGTGCGGTCTACTGGGCGTATGGAACACGATCCCATCACCGTCTCGATCGAGCGACGCGTCAACCCTGCGTCGATCTCCGAGGCCACCATCTGGGTCCAGGCGGGCATCAACCTGGCGAACCGGTACCCCGGCTTCCTCGGCTCCGGCTGGGTGCGCGCGGGTGCCGAGAGCGACGTCTGGTACATGCTGTACCGCTTCGCGGACGAACAGACGCTCACCGACTGGGAGGAGTCGAAGGAACGCGCCTGGTGGCTCTCGAGCGGCCGTGAGTTCATGGAGCAGTCCCGCGTCGAACGGCGCAGCGGGATCGAGGGGTGGTTCGACGCACCGGACGGCATCCTCCGCGTCGAGGAGGCCGAGCTCTCCGGCGACCCGGACCCGATCCCGCCGGCACCGCCGCGCTGGAAGCAGGCGGTGAGCATCTGGCTGGGCTTCTTCCCGCTCAACCTCGTCTTCACCCTCCTCGTCACGGCGCTCGTGCCCGGTTGGGAACCGCTCGGCGTGTTCCTCCACGTGCTCATCTCGACGCTCATCCTGACGCCGATCATGACCTACTGGCTCCTGCCGCTCGTCACGAGGCTGCTGCGTCCGTGGTTGACGGCCCCGCGTCGGAGCAGGCGTAGCGCAGGCTGACCCCGCGGCCTGACGACGCTGCGACGTCAGGCGTCCTCCACCTTCGTCTGCTCCCGGAACTGACTCGGGCTGAGACCGGTGTGCGCGACGACCGCTCGACGGAGGTGCGCCTGCGAGTGGTAGCCGCAGCGGGCCGCGACCTCGGCGATCGACAGGCCCCGGTGATCGGGGTCCGAGAGGAGGGCGAGCGCGAGCTGCACCCGTCGCTCGGCGATCTCGCCCGCGGCGCTCGTGCCCGAGCCTTCGAACACCCGTTGCAGGGACCTGGTCGACATGTTGAAGCGACGCGCCAGCGTCTCCGGTCGCAGCTCCCGCTCGGCGAAGGACGCGGCGATGTGCTCGATGATCCGGAGCCGGAGCGGAACCCGTCCGGCCTCACCCTCAGCCCGGAAGAGGTCGTTCTCCGCGTAGAGCGTCGCGAGCATCGTGTCGATCACGCGGCAGAGTCTGAGCTGCGCGGCGCCGCCGATCGGCTCGAACGCGGAGATGACCTCCACGAGGAACGCGGCGCTCCCCCGCAACAGGGGCGACGGCGCCAACGGACCGAGGGCGCTCGTCGGGGCGATGCCGAGGCGGCGGAGCGCACGCATCGGCACGAACACGTACAGATAGGTCGCGTGGTCGTGGATCGTCGTCCGATACGTCTTGGCGCCCTCCGTGAGCGTTCCGGACCCGGGGAGCAGGTCGAGTTGTTGTCGGCCGTGGACCAGGCTGGCCGCACCCTCGATGAGCATCACGATCGTCGCGACCGGCTCATCGAGCCCGTAGGCGTCGGCGAGGACGTCGAACGTCCCGGGCCCGACCGTGTTGCGATGGAGGACGTACTCGCCGAGCACGACCGAGTCGACGGTCATCGAGAACCGTTCGGGGTCCACGTCCACGAATCGCAGCGCGCCCGACGCCTCCTGCATCCCGGTCGTCCCCTCGAACCGTCGTGTGGTCACGCGGCCGCGCACAGGGAACCGACCGGATAGGCCATCATCAGGTGCGGGCATCATCGGACCCTTCGAAGAGTTCATCCACCCTCGCACAGGGTTCCGTCCGAATCGAGGGGTTGCCAGCCGCATCGCACGGTGGTCGGCGATACTGGACTGATGATCTCCGCTGACCTCGCCCGAGCGCTCCGCACCGCCGGCCTGCGCTGGACCCCCGAACCCGGCGACCGCTTCACCATCGACGGCGGCGAGCTCGCCGGCGACGTGTTCACGGTCAGCGAGATGACCGTCGAGGTGCACGAGCACCCGGGTGGCCGCAGCTTCGGCTTCAACGGCACGACCGAGTGGGCGTTGGACTCCGTCGACCAGGAGGAGACGCTCTGGCTGCCGTCGGAACACCAGCTTCGGGCCCTGCTGCGCGGCTCGTTCCGGTCGCTCGAACGCGCGGTGTCCCCGGCTGCGCCGACCGACAGCGAGCCGACGCTCGACGACGAACTCGACGTCCTCCTGTCGCTCGGCGACGCCGAGGCGTACACCGTCGTGGTCGAGCTCGGCGGCGAGCTCCGGCGGTTCAGCGCCGCGACGGCACCCGACGCCTACGCGACCGCGCTGCTCGAGCTCATCCTGCGCTCGGTCGCCTGACCACCCGTCCGGAGCCGCCGCACCGCCCGCACGCACCGTCCGCACGCACCGCCGAGCGCTCAGCGACCCCGGATGCGGCGCGACAACTCGGCCGCCGCCGGGTGGATCTCGCGGGCCAACCACGCCGGGTCGAGCCCGGCATCGGCGTCGTAGGTGACCGCGATCGCCGCCGCCGGCCACCCCGTGTGGTCGCGGACGACCACCCCGACACTCGCGAGACCGAGCGTCACCCCACCCGCCTCGCGCGCATAGCCGTCCTCGGTCGTCTGGGCCAAGACCTGTCGGAGCTCCCGGTACCGCTTCGGCCCGTGGCCGGTGCGGTCGACGAACGCCGCCTGGTCGGGGAACAGGGCGCGCAGTTGACCGGCCGGGAGCGCGGCGAGGATCGCGCAGCCGCTGGCGGTCAGGTGAGCCGGGAGGCGCACACCGACGTCGGTGACGAGGTGCGGCCGACGCGGGGCCCGCTCGTCCACGATGTAGAGCACGTCCCGGCCGTGCAGCACCGCGAGATGCGCGCTCTCGCCCACCCGGTCGACCAGCTCGGCGAGCAAGGGGCGCCCGAGCATGCTGAGCGGCTCCTGCCGGGCGTACCCACCGGAGAGTTCGAAGGCGGCGACCCCGAGCCCGTAGCGACGGGCTTCGGGCAGGTGGACCACGAAGCCGTGCTCCTGCAGCACGCTGAGGAGGTGGTAGACCGTCGATCTCGGCAGGTCGAGTGCCGAGGCGATGGCCGCTGCTGGAAGCGGGCCGCGGGCGCCGGCGAGATGGCTCAGCACGCGAAGGGTGGCGTCGGCTGCGGGGACCTGACTCACCGTTGACCTCGTCTCCGCGGCTCGGACGCGGCCGCCTGGTCGTCCATGTCTGTCATCCCAGACACGGACGACTCTACGCTCACCGCCACGGTCGGCGTCCGGGTGTTCGATCGGAACATGGACATCCAGCCCGGCGCGACCCCGACCACCAGCGACCCGACGACCTCCGGTCGCTCGCATCCCGAGCCCGTCGGCCCGACCTCGGTCGTCCTGGACACCGGACCGCTGTCGATCGACGAGGTCGTCGCCGTCGCCCGACACGGCGCGCGGATCGACCTCGACGGCGCGGCCCTCGACGGTGTCGCCGCATCCCGCCGGATCATCGAGGCGCTCGCCTCCGACCCCGAGCCCCACTACGGGATCTCGACCGGGTTCGGTGCGCTCGCGACCACGTTCATCGAGCCGACGCGCCGCGCGCAGTTGCAGGCGAGTCTCGTCCGCTCGCACGCCGCCGGCAGCGGCGAGGTCGTCGAGCGGGAGGTCGTGCGTTCCCTGATGACGCTGCGCCTCTCGACGCTCATGACGGGCCGCACCGGGGTGCGGGTGGAGACGGTCCGTGCGTACGCGGCGATGCTGAACGCCGACATCACCCCGGTCGTGCGCGAGTACGGGTCGCTCGGCTGCTCCGGCGACCTCGCGCCCCTCGCGCACTGCGCACTCGCAGTGATGGGTGAAGGCGAGGTGACCGACGCGCACGGACGCCGTCGTCCTGCAGCCGACGCCCTCGCCGACGCCGGCCTCGTCCCGGTACAACTCGCCGAGAAGGAGGGGCTCGCGCTCATCAACGGCACCGACGGCATGCTGGGGATGCTCGCGCTCGCCGTGGACGACCTGCGGATGCTCTTGCGCACCGCCGACGTCGCTGCGGCGATGAGCGTCGAGGGCCTGCTCGGCACGGACGCGGTGTTCGCCGCGGACCTGCAGGCCCTGCGCCCGCAGTCGGGTCAAGCCGAGAGCGCCGCGAACCTGCGGTTGCTGCTCGACGGCTCCCCGATCGTCGCGAGCCACCGGGGTCCCGAGTGCACCCGGGTGCAGGACGCCTACTCACTGCGCTGCGCCCCGCAGGTGCACGGTGCGGCCAGGGACACCGTCGACCACGCCGCGACGGTCGCCGAGCGGGAGCTCGCGAGTGCTGTCGACAATCCGGTCCTCACGCTGGACGGACGCGTCGAGTCGAACGGGAACTTCCACGGCGCCCCGGTCGCCTACGTGCTCGACTTCCTCGCGATCGCCGTCGCCGATGTCGCGTCCATGTCGGAGCGCCGCACCGACCGTTTCCTGGACCGGAGCCGGAACAACGGCCTCCCGCCGTTCCTCGCACACGAGGTCGGTGTCGACTCGGGCCTCATGATCGCCCAGTACACGGCGGCCGGCATCGTGAGCGAGCTGAAACGCCTGGCACACCCGGCGTCCGTCGACTCGATCCCGTCCTCCGCGATGCAGGAGGACCACGTCTCGATGGGCTGGGCGGCGGCGCGGAAGCTCCGTCGGGCGATCGACGGTCTCAGCCGGGTGCTGGCGATCGAGGTCATGACGGCAGCCCGGGGCCTCGACCTGCGCGGCCCGCTCGAGCCGGCCATCGGCACCGGGGCGGTGCTCCGCCGGGTGCGTGAGCAGGTCACGGGTCCCGGTCCCGACCGGTTCCTCTCCCCCGAGATCGAGGCCACCACCGCGCTGGTGCAGTCAGGCGAGGTCGTGCGGGCGGTCGCCGGCGCGGTCGGCGATCTCCGCTGAGTCGGGCGTCACACGACGAAGCCCTCGGGCGCCGGTGACGGCGTTCCCGAGGGCTTCGTGTCGAACGGCTCGAGCCTCAGCTCAGCGACCGAGCGGCAGGTGATCGATCACGGCCACTGCGCGCGGCGACGCTTCGGTCGTTCGGTGCCCGACGACGGCTCGGTCCCGGGTGCCGTGTCGGCGTCGGGCTTCGGCTCAGTGTCAGGCGTCGGCGCAATGTCGCTCGTCGGGCTGGAGTCAGCAGGGAGCTCGGACTCCGCCGCCGGCTCAGCCTCTCCGACCGGCTCCGTCTCCAGGACCGGCTCAGGCTCGGCGACCGGCTCAGCCTTCACTTCCGGCTCAGGCTGCACCGCAGGGGCGGCGTGCTCGCCGGAATGCACGACCTCGTCCCCAGGGGCTTCGGAGACCGCGTCGGGAAGGGTGATCGCCTCGGTGCGCGGCAGCTCGTCACCTGTCGCCACATGCGCCCCGTGCACCTCGTGGGCTTCGTGCACCTCGTGCGCGGCGGGCCGCGTCATCGGTCGATCCACCGTCGGCTCACTCGGCGCAGCGACCTGCGGCTCGGGTGCCGCATCCGATTCCGTGGGAGCCGCATCGGCAGGATCGGCGTCGGCACCAACCGAATCGATCGGGGCCTCCTCCGCCGGTTCCGCGTCAGCAGGAGCGGCGCCGTCTGGAGCCGCGTCCGCCGGAGCCACGTCCGCCGAGGCCGACGGAACGGATGCATCAGGCGCGCTCGGCGCGGGTGCAGCGCTTCCGCCTCCGGCGCCGACGAGCGCCGGCTCCTCAGCGGGGACCGTCGCGGCCCGCGGCCCCTCGATCGCGGCGACCGTGCGTGGCGTCGGCTTCGGCTCGGCTGCAGCCCGCCGCTGCTCGCGACGTTCCCGGAACCCCTCGACGAGGTTGTAGAGGGACGGCAGGACGACGAGCGTCAGCACGGTGGAGGAGACGAGCCCGCCGATGACGATGATCGCGAGCGGCTGGGAGATGAAGCCGCCGTGTCCGGTGATGCCGAGTGCCATCGGGGTGAGGGCGAAGATCGTCGCGAGCGCCGTCATGAGGATCGGGCGGAGCCGGCGTGCGGCACCGTGCTCGACCGCCTCGATGACCGTCATGCCGCGGCGCCGGTACTGGTTCACGAGGTCGACCAGGACGATCGCGTTCGTCACGACGATGCCGATGAGCATCAGTGCGCCGATGATGGACGGGACACCGAGCGGGACACCGGTGACCACCTGGAGTCCGATCGCGCCGGTCGCGGCGAACGGCACCGACACCAGCAGTAGGAGGGGCTGCCGCAGCGAGCGGAACGTCGCGACCATGATGACGTAGACGATGAGGATCGCTGCAAGGAGCGCGAGGCCCAGCTGCCCGAAGGCGTCACTCTGCGACGCCGTGACACCGCCGAGGGTCGCCGTGGTGCCGGCGGGCAGCTTGACGTCGTCGATCGCCGTCTGCACCTCGGCGCTGGCGGTACCGAGGTTGTCGCTGCCCGGAGTCGCGCTGATCGTGGCCGAGCGAAGCCCCTTGACGGTCGAGATCGTCGCGGGTCCGTCGACCTGGGAGACCGTCGCGAGGGTGTCGAGGCGTCTCGGGCCGGTGGCGGTCGGGACCTGCGTCGCCGCGAGGGCGTCGACGGTGGTCGGCGGGTCCTGGGCGTCGACGTAGATGGTGAGCGTGGTGTCGTCGATGACGATGGAACCCACCGTCGTCGGCTGCATGAGCTGCGAGACGTACGCACCGAGCGCGACCTCGCTGAACCCTGCTGCGGCAGCGGCGTCGCGGTCGACGGCCACCTGGACGTAGGGTCGCGATTCGCTGAGGTTGCTCGTGACCTGGTCGATGCCGTCGAGGCCGGTGACGGCCTGCTGGATCGCGTCGGCGGCCTTCGCGAGATCGCTCTGCCGTGCGGAGGTGATGTCGATCTCGATGTCGCTCGACCCGCCGAAGCCCGCGGACGCGGCGACCTCGATCTCGCCGACGTCGTCGAGCCCGGACAGGTCCTTCCGGACCGTCTTCTGGAGTGCCGTCTGGTCGGCGTCTTCGCTCGTGGTGATCGAGTAGGTGATGGCTCCGCCACCGCCGCCCGAGAACGCGTCGCGCAGGGAGCTTCCGCTCGACCCGATCGAGAGCTGGACGGTGTCGATGCCGTCGATGTCGCGCAGCTTCGTCTCGACCTGTTTAGCCGCCGCGTCCTGGGCGTCGAGGCTCGTGCCGACCGGCAGGGTCTGCGTGACCGTGAGCGTGTTCTGGCCGGAGTCGCCAAGGAAGTTGGTCTTCATCGAAGGGATCAGCACGATGGTGCCGGCGAGCACGAGCACCGACAGCAGCAGGGTGGTGACCGAGTGCTTGAGGGTCCAGTGGATGATCGGGAGGTACGCCTTCTGGAGCCGTGACGGCTTCTCGAGGTCGTCTTCGTCCTGCACGCTCACCCGGCGCTCGCGTCGGCTTCGGACCGGTCCGGTCGTCGCGTCGGACGGCGCTTCCTCCGCCGCGGTTTCGGCCGCGAGCCGCTGGGCCTTCGGGGCGCGGAGGAACCAGTAGGCGAGCACGGGCACGATGGTGAGCGCGACGAGGAGCGACGCGAGCAGGGCGATCGTGACGGTGAGGGCGAAGGGTCGGAAGAGTTCGCCGGTGACGTCGCCGACGAACGCGATGGGCAGGAACACGGCCACCGTGGTGATGGTCGAGGCGGTGATCGCGCCCGCGACCTCCTGCACGGCGCTCAGGATCGACCCGGCGCGCTGCGCACCCGTGCGATTGTCGCCGAACGAGAGGTGCCGCTTGATGTTCTCGATGACGACGATGGAGTCGTCGACGACGCGGCCGATGGCGATCGTCAGCGCGCCCAGCGTGAGGATGTTGAGTGAGTACTCGGCGACCTGGAGGCCGATGAAGGTGATGAGCACGGACGTCGGGATGGAGATCGCCGTCACGAGCGTGGCGCGGACGTCGAGGAGGAAGACGAGGATGATGAGGACCGCGAAGACGAGGCCGAGCAGGCCCTCGGTCGTCAGGGCCTCGATGGACTGCTCGATGTAGGGCGCCTGATCGAAGACAACGGTGAGTTTGGCGTCGGACCCGATGGTGCGCTCGAGCTCGGGGAGGATGTCGCGCACACCCTGCGAGACCTCGACGGTGTTCGCCGCGGGCAGTTTGGTGACGGCGATGGTGAGCGCCGGCTCGCCGTCGACGCGCGAGATCGACGTGATCGGGTCGTCGCTCAGGGCGACCGTCGCGACGTCGCCGATGGTCAGGACCGAGCCGTCGGCGGCGAAGGCGCCCGTGATCGGCAGGGCGGCGATGTC
The DNA here is from genome assembly GCF_015350715.1 of Plantibacter sp. VKM Ac-2876. Lineage (NCBI taxonomy): Bacteria > Bacillati > Actinomycetota > Actinomycetes > Micrococcales > Microbacteriaceae > Plantibacter > Plantibacter sp. VKM Ac-2876. The sequence goes on from NZ_JADKSI010000001.1 coordinate 183,505, forward strand.
GTCGACCGAGGTGAGCTTCGTTCCCGTCTGCACGGAGAACGTCTTGTCGCCTTCGGTGATGTCGCCAGCGGGCTGCAGGGAGCCGTTCTGCTGCAGCGTCGTCCCGATGACCCGGCTGGTCTGCCCGGCGAGGGCCAGTTTGGCGTCGTCGGGGGTGATCGTGACCCGCTTGCCCACCTCACCGACGATCGCCGCGTCGCGGACGCCGTCGACGTCCTTGATGTCGGGGACCACGGAGCTCGAGAGCACCTCGGCCAGGGAGTCCTGGTCGGCCGCACCGGACACGGCGATCTGGATCACGGGGAGGTCGTCGATGCTGCCGCTGACCACCTGCGGGTCGACGGTGTCGGGCAGGGTCGATTTGATGCGGTTGATCGCCTGGGTGATCTTCTGCTCGGCGGTCGCGAGGTCCGTGCCGTAGGTGAAGGTCGCGCTGATGAGGCTCGAGTTCGTGCTCGACGTCGCCGAGGTGGACTCGATACCGGGCACGCCCTGGATCGCGGTCTCGATCGGGGTCGAGACGTCGTCGTTGACGACCTCTGGCGCCGCCCCCGGGTAGCTCGTGATGATCGCGAGCTGCGGGAACTGGACCGACGGGATGAGCTCCTGCTTGAGGCCGCCCACCGCCAGGACGCCGAACACGGCTGCCACGATGGTGACGAGCGCGATCAACGCGCGGTTCTTCATGCTGAGGACGGAGAGCAGGTGCACGGAGCCGCTTTCGGTTGTTGCGAGAGGTGCGGACGCTGTAATTATGTCACCGCACACCCGTCCGACGGCGGTCTCGCGCGGAGGCTGGACACGGCACGCACAAGCACTGCGTGTGGAGCGGTGTCACGCTCGTCGGCGACGACCTCAGACGACGTCTTCGAGGTAGTCCAGGGCCGGCACGTGCCCGAACATCGCGGAGTGCCACGTCTGCGTCAGCAGCTCGACCGCCTGCTCCGTCTGGGCCCACGGATAGCTGATCGGGATGCGCAGGTAACGCTCGAAGGCCCCGTCGATCCCGAACCGCGGCCCGGCGACGATCACGAGCCCGTGACTCCTCGCCGCGAGCGAGAGCTGCGATGACGCGGCCTCGCCGAGGTTCACCCAGGTGGCGATCCCGCCGTCGACCCGCGGCACGGTCCACTCGGGGAGGCGGTCGGCCAGGAGGTCGACGAGCCGGTCGCGGGTCTCGCCGAGTGCGACACCGCGCCGGGCGACGATGCCGTCCATCGCCGGCATCAACTGCTGGACGGTTAGCTGGTCGAGGATCGGCGTGCCGAGGTCGCCAAGCGAGCGTGCCGAGACGAGCTTCCTGATCGTGCCGCGCTCGGCCCGGATCCACCCGATGCGGAGCCCGCCCCAGATCGTCTTGCCCACCGAACCGATCGTGATGATCGACGCCGGCGCACCCTCGAGAGCGGCGAACGGCGTGCCGTCGAGCCCCTGGTCCGTCGGCCGGTCGATGTCGAGTTCCGCCGTGGTCTCGTCGATCACGAGCACCGTCCCGTGCCGCTCGGCGGCTGCGGCGACCCGTCGGCGGGTCTCGAGCGGCATCGACGCCCCGGTCGGGTTGTGGAAGTCCGGCATGAGGTACGCCATCGCTGGGCTCGTGCGCTCGAACCACTGCTCGAGTTCGCGGACGTCCCAGCCGGTCTCCGAGGAGACGGTCGCCGCGCCGAGCCTGGCCCCGGCCGCCCGGAGTGCCTCGTAGGCGTGGGGATAGCTCGGCATCTCGACGAGGACGCGGTCACCTCGGCTGAGCAGGGTGCGGGCGATGAGCGCGATCGCGTGTTGGGCCCCGACGGTCACCATGATCTCGTCGGGGTCGGTGGGCAAGCCGCGCGCGGTGTAGCGGTCGGCGATGGCCTGCCGGAGCTCGGGCATGCCGACGAGGTCGTAGTCGAAGTCGTGCATATACCGCGGCAGCTCTGCGGCGGCGGTGGCGACGGCGTCGATGATCTCGGGGCACGGCGGGACGGCCGCCTTACTGAAGTCGAGGAACCCGCCCTGTGGCACTGGTGCCAGCGCAGTGGGTGCCGACGGCAGGAGGGTGACGCTGCCAGAACCGCGGATGCTGCGGAGGTAGCCCGCCTCGCGCAGTTCGCGGTACGCCGCGGTGACCGTGGTGCGGCTCAGCGCGAGCCGGTCGGCCAGTTCCCGCTCGGCCGGCAGACGGGTGCCGACCGGGATGCGTCCGTCGAGGACGAGGAGTCGGATTCGGTCGGCGAGACCGCGGTACGCGGGCGCAGCGGTCTTCCACTGCCCGAGCAGGGCGGCGAGCGATCGGGCACTCAGGGTGATGGAAGCCATTGAACCACGATACCCAGATTGGCCTCTAGCGCCAAAGCCAATCGTGCAATTGGATTGTCCACCATGACCCGTCGTGTGCTCCAACTCCTCATCGGCCTCTTCCTGTACGGCATCGCCATCGCGATGATCGTGCGCGGTGCCGTCGGGGTCGCCCCGTGGGACGTCCTCACCCAGGGACTGAACCTGCGGACCGGCCTGAGCTTCGGACTCATCACGATCATCGTCGGCGGGCTCGTGCTCCTCGCCTGGATCCCGCTCAAGCAGCGACCGGGCGTCGGCACCGTCCTGAACGTCCTCCTCGTGGGGCCCTCGGCCGACATCGGGCTGGCGTTCATCCCCGCGGACCTCGACCTGTGGGCGCGCATCCTGCTGTTCGCCGGCGGACTGCTCCTCCTCGGCGTCGCCTCGGGCCTCTACATCGGCGGCAACTTCGGCCCCGGCCCGCGAGACGGCCTCATGACCGGCATCCACCGTGTCACCGGGTGGCCGATCTGGGTCGGGCGCACGGGCGTCGAGCTCGTCGTCCTCGGCATCGGGTGGCTGCTGGGCGGGAACGTCGGCATCGGAACGGTGGTCTTCGCCGTGCTCATCGGCCCGATCTGCGGCTACACGATCCCGTTGTTCCGGATCGTTCCTCGGACGGAACGCTCGACCACCGCCGTGGACGAGGCGGTGCTCGAGGGCGACACCCCGCCGTCGAAGCCGATCGTCGACTCACCGGCCAACTGAAGCCGCCCTTCGACAGGCTCAGGGACCGGATGTCCGGTCCCTGAGCCTGTCGAAGGGCCTGCTGATCAGCGCTTCGCCACCGCGACTGCGCCCGTGTGATCGTCGACGCTCATCGTCGCCTCGTCGAACCGCGAGCGACCGGAGAGGACCTCGCCGACCTGCACCCGGTCGACCTCCTTCACCCACGTGCCGATGATGATCGTGGCGACCGCGTTGCCGGTGAAGTTCGTGAGCGCACGCGCCTCCGACATGAAGCGGTCGATGCCGACGATGAGGCCGACCCCGTCGACGAGGTCGGGTCGGTTGGCCTGCAGCCCGCCGGCGAGCGTCGCGAGACCGGCGCCGGTGACGCCCGCGGCGCCCTTCGACGCGATGATCATGAACACGAGGAGCGAGATCTGCTCCCCGAGGTTCATCGGGACACCCATGACGTCGGCGATGAAGATCGACGCCATGGTGAGGTAGATCGCGGTGCCGTCGAGGTTGAAGGAGTAGCCCGTCGGGACGGTGATGCCGACGACCGGCTTGGAGACACCGAGGTGCTCCATCTTCGCGATGAGTCGCGGCAGCGCAGCCTCGGAGGAGGAGGTGCCGACGATGAGGAGGTACTCACGGCCGAGGTACTTCATGAGCTTGAAGATGTTGAAGCCCGTGGCGAGGCGCAAGACCCCGCCGAGCACGACGACGATGAACAACGCGCAGGTGATGTAGAACGCGATCATGAGCGTGGCGAGCCCGACGAGCGCGCTCGCGCCGGCGGACCCGGTCACGGCGGCGATCGCGCCGAAGGCACCGACGGGTGCGATCCACATGATCATCGCGAGCACCCGGAACACGAGCGCCTGGATGAGCTTGATGCCGCGCAGGATCGGTTCACCCGTCGTCCCCATCTTCTGCAGCCCGAAGCCGACGAGCAGGGCGACGAAGAGGACCTGCAGGATGTTGCCGCCGGTCAGCGAGGAGACGAGCGTCGTGGGGATGATGCCGAGGATGAACTCGGTCGTGCTCTTGGCCTCCCCCTCGACCTGGTAGCTCGTCTCGGCGAGGTTCAAGCCGGCGCCCGGCTGGATGAGGTTGCCGACGACGAGGCCGATCGCGAGGGCGAAGGTCGACATCACGATGAAGTACAGCAGCGCGAGCCCGCCGACCTTGCCGACGGTCGCGGCCTTCGCGATCGACCCGACGCCGATCACGATGGTGCAGAAGATGACCGGGGCGATCATCATCTTGATCAGCGCCACGAAGGCGTCGCCGATGGGTTTGAGTCCCTTCGCGAACTCCGGGGCGGCGAGGCCGACGACGATGCCGGCGAGCACCGCGACGATCACCGCGAGGTAGAGGTAGTGGGTCTTGTCCAGCCGTTTCAGGGAGGAGAGCGTCATTGCCATTCCGGATCCGTTTCGTCGGCCGCGTCAGTGCGGCAGCGGGTGGTCGATCGCCCCATGCTGCGACCACCCCAGCGGATCGACCGGGTTGTGGTCGTAGTGGCCGCTTCTGGTCGTACTGGTCGCGGTCGGCGACACCTGACGCCCTCGTCACCACCGATACTTGAGGGGTCGACGCGACGGAGCAGACGGAGGTGACGCGATGGCCGGTCGGTCCAGGAGCATCGCCTCGAGGCTCTTCCTCGTGCAGCTCGTCGCGGTCGTCGCGATGACGCTCGTCGCCGGTGTCCTGCTCTGGTTCCAGGCCCGCACCGAGACCGAGGACCGCGCGGTCGCGAAGTGCCTCGACGTCGCGAACGGCGTCGCGGACAACCCCTACGTCGTCGCGCAGCTCGGCTCGGATCGGCCGTCGGACGCGCTCCAGCCCTACGCCGAGGCACTCATGCGCGACACCGGCGTCGACTTCGTGACGATCATGGCTCCGGATCGCACCCGGTACACGCACCGCGAGCGCGACCAGATCGGCAAGCCGTTCATCGGCACGATCGGACCGGCGCTCGAGGGACGGACCTTCACCGAGACGTACACGGGCACGCTCGGCCCCTCGGTCCGCGCCGTCGCGCCCATCCGTGACGAGGCCGGCGAGGTCGTCGCCCTCGTCGCCGCGGGGGTCACGGTCAGCAACGTGTCCGAGACCTTCGAGACCCGGGTGCCGTGGCTACTCGGGACGGCCCTCCTCGTGCTCGTCATCGGCGCGATCGGCTCCTGGACGCTCCGCCGCTACCTCGCACGGGTCACCGGGTCGCGCGGACCGGAGGACCTCGCCAGGATGTTCGACTACTACGAGTCGGTGCTCCACTCGGTGCGGGAGGGGCTCGTCCTCGTGGACCGCCACCGCCGTCTCGTGCTCGTCAACGACCAGGCTGCCGAACTGCTGGGGCTGCCCCTCGGCGAGCGCTCGCCGGGAACGGTACCGGTCGACGACCTGCCGATCGACGCCGGCCTGCGGGAGCTCCTCGCGAGCGGACGCCAGGCCGTCGACGAGATCCACCTCACGCGCGACCACGTGCTCGTCGTGAACCAGGAGTCGGCGGTCGGTCCGGGCGAGACGGCAGGACCGCACCCGCGTGGGTGGGTGATGACGCTCCGCGACCACACCGAGATCGAACACCTGAGCGGCGAGCTGGCGTCGATGCGGACGATGAGCGACGCCCTGCGCTCGCAGACCCACGAGTTCGCGAACCGACTGCACACGATCGTCTCACTCATCGAACTCGACCGGCGGGGGGAGGCGCTCGACCTCGCGGCGCAGGGACTCGGAGCGAGTCAGCGGTTGACCGACCGCGTGCTCGCGGCGGAGCAGGAGCCGGTGATCTCGGCCCTGCTGCTCGGCAAGACGGCGCAGGCGGCCGAGCAGGGCGTCGAGCTGCACCTCGAGAGCGACCCGGCGCTCGGGCGCGTGCGCGTCGACCCGGCCGTGATCGTCACCATCCTCGGCAACCTCATCGACAACGCGATCGACGCGGCGTCCGGCGATCGCCCCTGGGTGGAGGTCTACCTCGGGCAGGGGCTGCCGGACGAGCTCGGCGCCGGGCGGTCCGCCGACGCCGAGACGACGGAGCTCGTGATCCAGGTGACCGACAGCGGACCAGGCCTGCCCCCGGAGGCGCTCAACCTCGCGTTCGTGCGCGGCTGGTCGACGAAGGAGCCCGGCCGCTACGGTCGGGGGTTCGGTCTCGCGTTGGTCCAGCAGGCCGTGACACGGCTCGGCGGCACGATCGAGGTCGTCCGCGAGCCGTCTTCGGCGTTCGTCGTGACGCTGCCGGCCGCGGTCGGGGTCCGGGACGAGGCAGGCACATGAGCGAGCGCATCCGGGTCCTGGTCGTCGAGGACGAACCGATCGCCCAGCAGGCCCATGCGTCCTACCTGCGCCGCGTCGAGGGCTTCGAACTCGCCGCCGTGGCGGGCGATGCGGCCACCGCGATGCAGGCGCTGCGGGCAGCTACGGCCCACCGCTCCCCCGACGACCGGATCGACCTCGTCCTGCTCGACCTCAACCTGCCGGACGCGCACGGTCTCGAGCTCTGCCGACGCATCCGTACAGCGGGTATCGACGTCGACGTCATCGCCATCACCGCGGCCCGTGATCTCCGGATCGTCCGAGCGGCGGTCTCGGCGGGGATCGTCCAGTACCTCATCAAACCGTTCGCGTTCCCCGCGTTCGCCGACAAGCTGGAGGCGTACCGCTCCTTCCGGCACACGATGTCGGCGGAGGGCTCGGTCGCGAGCCAACACGAGGTGGACCTGACGCTCGCCACGCTGCGAGCGCCGTCCTCCCGTCCGCAGTTGGCGAAGGGGCTCTCGGAGGACACCCTGCGTCTGGTCTCGGACCTCCTCCGGCAGGCGACCGGACCGCTCTCCGCGAGCGAAGCGGCAGCCGCCGGGTCCCTGTCGCGGGTGACGGCCAGGCGCTACCTCGAGTACCTCGCCGAGACGGGCGCCGTCGAGCGGTCGCCGCGCTACGGCACCCCGGGGCGCCCGGAGCTCGAGTACCGCTGGCGCTGAGCGGACGTCGCTCTCCACCGCCCCGGTCCCTGGGCCACTCTCACCTGATCCCTGAGCCACCCCACCCGGTCCATGAGCTTGTCGAAGGGCTCAGCTCGGGTTCATCACGGCGTAGACCTGGAACCAGCGTCCGAGTTCGTCCACCGGCACATCCGAGCCGTTCAGGAGGATGTCCTCGCTGACCTGGCCTGTCCGGCCGCTGCGCGACCGTCTGGATGACGGCGGCGAGCCCCGCCGCATCGACCCGCAGATCCCCACTCATCGGTCATCCTCCCCCGGTCGCTCGTCGGCGACCCACGTCATCAGGGTGGACCGATCGGGGCCGCACGGCGATGGGCAGCTCTCCCCATGCTTCCGGGCGGACCCGGCCAGCGGTGCACCCACGGCGTCGGTTACCGTGGCAGACATCGGCCGGAGCGACGACGGGGGAGACGACATGATGCAACGCAGCAGCGCCGTCGGACGTCTCGTGCGTTCCGCCGTCGCCCTCGTGGTGATCGCCGGGGTCTGCTCGGGCTGCGGTCTCGGGCGCCCGGCGGTGCACCCGGACGCCGTGGACGACGCCCGCCTCGAGCGCCTGGCAGCGGATCCCCTGCTCGTCGGGGGCGCTGCCACGGGTGCGCGCTCGCCCGACACCTCCGCCAACGTGACCGTGCAGCGAGGTCTCGTGACGCGCGCCGATCCGTGGGATGTGCCCCTCGCTGACGATGGTTCGGTGGCACCGGGGGCGACCTTGGAGGAGGCCCGTTCGCTGCTCGCAGCTGTCCGGGACGCCGGGTGGACGCCGATCGCCGTCGGCTGCTCGTTCGACCGCACGGGAGAGCTCGGCGCGGCGAGGGTGTTCGCCGTCAAGGAGCTCGGCGACTTCACCGCGGCGATGGAGTCCCACGTCTCCCTAAGATTGTCGGACCTCACGGCGTACGCCCCGTTCCACGAGGAGGACCCGAACCCGTGGCGGCCGACGACCCCCGTGGAGCCGGGCGAGAGCTGCCTCGAGACCGCACCGGCGGCGGGCGAGGACGCACCGGCACCGGAGAACGTCACGCTGCCGGACGAACTCAACATCGCGCGCTGGTACTGAAGCGGCGCCGTCCGGCCGCCGATCCCAGGGTCGACTCAGGGTGATCCCGGAGGTTCCGGGGGTTGCCTCGCGCCGAAACGCGATATATCGTGAATTCCAGTTCAACGCGATATATCGCGATCACTCGGAAGGAACCGCACCATGGCACAGGAGAAGTGGATCATCGCTCCCGGCGAGAGCCGCATCATCGACCTCGAACTCGTGAGACGACTCAAGGTCGGCCTCATCGGCGGCCAGGTCGACATCATCGGACACGACGAGCCCGGCGCCCGCATCGAGGTGGGGGCCGTCACCGGCAAGGACCTCAAGATCACCATCGACGGCGACGTCGCCGAGATCGACCACCCGCAGCTGCGCTGGGACAACTTCCTCGAAGTGTTCTCGAACTTCGGCGCCAATCGCGCCACGGCCCAGGTCAGCGTGCTCGTCCCCCGCGACATCGCCCTGACGTTCGGCGTGGTCAGCGCCAGCGGACTGGTCGCAGGCCTCACCGCAGACGCCAAGCTCAACACGGTGTCCGGCGACCTCGTGGCCGACCGGATGACCGGACGACTCGACCTCAACTCCGTGAGCGGCGAGCTCACTGTCCAGAACCACACGGGTCGCATCCAGGCGCACACGGTCTCGGGCGACGTCACCGTCTCCGGCGACATCACGCGCGCCTCTATCGACGGCGTCTCCTCCGACCTGCTCCTCGACATCCACGGTGCGTGCGAGCAGCTCGACCTGAACACCGTGAGCGGCGCGATCACGGTCCGTCTCGACGAGGAACTCGCCGCACGCTACACGGCGAACTCGGTCGGCGGCCGCCTGGCGATCGACGGCGTCGTCCTCAAGGGACTGCGCGGTGGCGGGTACAACTCGCACACCGGCGCCCTGTCGGGACAGTTCGCCGAGGTGCGCATGAACACCGTCGGCGGCGCGGTGACCGTCCTCCGCCGCCCGGCCGCCGAGCCGGCGGGCGCGGCCACCACCGCAGGGAGCGAGGCAGGCGCATGAGCCCCGTCTTCGCCCACGGCAGCCTGCGGTTGTACCTCCTGAGCCTGCTCGAGGAGTCGCCGAAGCACGGCTACGAACTCATCCAGGCACTCACCGACCGGAGCGGTGGCACCTACAGCCCGAGCGCCGGCACCATCTACCCGCGCCTCGCGAAGTTGGAAGAGGAGGGACTCGTCACGAAGACGAGCGACGGCCGGAAGACCGTCTACGAGATCACCGAGGCGGGACGGGCGGAGCTCGCAGCACGGGCGGGCGAGCTCGACGGCATCGAGGATCAACTCACCGATTCCGTCCGCCGTATCGCGGACGAGGTCCGCAGCGGGGTCACGGCGGCCATGAAGAGCCTCCGGGCCGATCTCGCCTCAGCCGCGCGCGAGGCGAAGCAGTCCGCGAAGCCCGGTCCGAGCTGGACGTCGACCGCCGAGGAGAGCGCCGATCAGAAGGTGCAGGGTCGCCTGGCGCTCCACGAGACCGACGTGTCGATCAACGAGTTCCGCCAGGCGGTCCGAGCCGAACTCCGCGAGCACGTCGCCCGTGGAGGCGCGCTCGACGACGACACCGTCTCGGCCCTGCGTGCCGACCTCGTCGCCGTCCGCGACCGCCTGCGGGAGCGCCTGCAGGGCTGAGCGCCGCGACACGAAGGCAGAGACACGGAACCGCCCGACCCCTCACGGGAGTCGGGCGGTCCCGTCGGTGCTGCGCGTGCGGTCTACCTACCGTGCCGCGCCGGCCAGCGAGCCCGTGGTCGCCGCGGAGTCGTAGATCACACAGGTGACGAGCCGGTCGTCCACCCCGTTCCAGCTGGCCTCGGTCGGCGTGTAGTAGTTGAACTCGAGGCTGGAGTCCTCGTAGACGATCCCGACGAACGCCTGGAACTGCGCGTAGCAACCGTCGTCGGCCTGCTGCGTGACGGCCTCCTCGCCGGGCCACTCGTCGCCGGTCAGCGTGACCTCGCCGTACACCTCGTACTGGTGGGGCTCCGAACAGGGCACGGTCGGCACCTCCGTGACCTCGTCCGACGACGACTCGTCGTTCAGGCAGTCGCCGACCGAGAGGGTGAAGACGTCCGTCGTGCCTCCACCGACGATCTCGCCGGACTGCGCGTCCCGGGTCTCGGCTGGCTTCGGGAGGATGCCCTCCACGACACTGCAACCGGAGAGCGTCAAGGCCGCGGCGAGGGCGGCGAGAGCGAGCGGGAGGAGACGACGGCGAGCGGTCACGATGAGGGTCCTTGAGGTGGGTGGTCGATCACGAGCGACTGTCCGGGCTCACAGCCAGGCAACAGCCGTCGATCAGGATATTGGTCGACCATCCTGGTCCGCCACTCCCCCGCTCGATGAACACTGCGTCACGGTCGGGTGACGATGCCTGTCCATCCAGCTCATCCCCGCTTGACTCCGGTTCCCGAAGGAGTAATATCGCCGCTCGTGACAACTGAGGGTCGAGAGCCCGGGACAGAACCACGATCGGCAAAACGCTGGTTGATCGGGGACCCGCTGCCGACCGAGAACCTGGAGGGCCAGCTCCTCCCCAAACGGCTCGCACTGCCGATCTTCGCGAGCGACGCACTGTCGAGTGTGGCGTACGCGCCGCAGGAACTCCTCATGATCCTGACGCTCGGCGGGCTCGCCTTCCTGAGCTTCGCGCCGTGGGTCGCGGCGTGCGTCGTGATCCTCCTCGTCGTGGTCGTCGCGAGCTACCGGCAGCTCATCAAGGCGTACCCGTCGGGTGGTGGCGACTACGAGGTCGCCCACCGGAACCTCGGCGAGAAGGCCGGCCTCGTGGTCGCCTCCGCTCTCCTGGTGGACTACGTCCTCACGGTCGCCGTCTCGGTGGCCTCGGGCGTCGACAACATCATCTCCGCGATCCCCGGGCTGAACCCGTGGCGCGTCGAGCTGGCCGTCGGATTCGTCCTCGTCCTCATGGCCGTGAACCTCCGTGGCGTGCGGGAGTCGAGCAAGGCCTTCGCGATCCCCACCTACTTCTTCATCGCGAGCGTGCTCGTCATGATCGTCGCCGGACTCGCCCGCACGTTCATGGGCGACGCCCCGGTCGCGTCGAGCGCCGAGTTCACCGTGCAGGGTGAGAGCCTCACCCAGGCGGCGTTCATCCTGCTCCTCCTCCGCGCCTTCTCCTCTGGTTGCTCCGCACTCACCGGTGTCGAAGCGGTCTCGAACGGCGTCCCGGCGTTCCGTCGCCCGCAGATCAAGAACGCCCAGAAGACGCTGGTCCTCATGGGCGGCACCGCGATCGTGCTGTTCGTCGGCCTCACCGCGCTCGCCCTCATCTCACGCGTGCACTACGCCGAGAACGCCTGTCACCTCGAAGGGTTCGCGGACTGCGCGACGACGCCGCAGCCGAGCCTCATGGCCCAGGTCGCGACCGCGGTCTTCGGCGCGAACAGCATCCCGTTCTTCCTCATCCAGGCGGCGACCGCGTGCGTCCTGCTTCTTGCGGCCAACACCGCGTTCAACGGCTTCCCGCTGCTCGGCGCCGTCCTCGCACGCGACTCCTACGCCCCCAAGTCACTCAACACCCGTGGCGACCGCCTCGTGTTCTCGAACGGCATGATCATCCTGGGCCTCGCCGCGTGCGCGATCCTCGTCGTCTACCAGGCGAACCTCACCCAGCTCATCCAGCTGTATATCATCGGGGTGTTCGTGTCGTTCACCCTCGGCCAGACGGGCATGGTGAAGCACTGGCTGCGGATGCTGCGGGAGGGCTGCGACAACCGCGGCTCCGTCTACCGGGGCCTCGCGATCAACGCGTTCGGCGCCCTGCTCACGGCGAGCGTCCTCATCGTCGTGACGATCACGAAGTTCACCCACGGCGCCTGGCTCGTCTTCGTGCTCATGCCGATCCTCTTCGTCCTCATGCTCGGTGTGAACCGCTACTACCGCGACGTCGAGAAGGAGGTCGAGGTCGACCCGACCACGACCTTCGGCGCGACCGGAGACCACGCGATCGTCCTCGTCGGCAAGATGCAGAAGCCGATCCTCAAGGCGCTGGACTATGCGATCGCCGCCAAGCACGACAGCCTCGAAGCGGTCCACATGTCGATCGATCCGGAGGCCACGAAGCTGCTCGAGCAGCAGTGGATCGAACAGAACATCCACGTTCCGCTCGTCATCCTCGAGTCGCCGTACCGCGAGTTCGCGATGCCGCTCGCGAAGTACATCAAGGCGCACCGTGCAGAGCACGGCGCCGAGGTCGTGACGGTCTACATGCCGCAGTACATCGTCGGGCACTGGTGGGAGAGCCTCCTCCACAACCGGCGGGCGTCGCGGATCCGCAACCAGATCATGCTCGTCCACGGCGTGACCGTCGCCCTCGTGCCCTGGCTGCTCGACTCCTCGGAGCTCATCTACGGACGTCGGTCACGGCCGCTGCCCGGCCAGGAACGACGTGGCGAGATCGTCCGCGTCAAGAAGCCGATCGAGCGGAAACCGCACATCGACCGCAACACGGGGCAGCCCCGCTCCTGATCGGCCACGCGCTCCGGCGACGGCGTGAGGGAGTTGTCGCAGACTGACAGACTGGGGACATGTTCACCTGGGGTCTCTCGCTGCTGTTCCTCGCGGCCGTCTTCGGGACGCTGTCGATGGTCCGCCTCATCGCCGCGAACCCCGACTCGCCGCTGCCGATGTGGCAGGGCCGCCCGCAGCGGCTCCCGCAGTTCACGATCATCCTGCGCGGGCTGTCGGGCGGACTCGGCGTCTTCGGGGTCTTCCTGCTGTGGTCGGAGATCGGCTTCTGGAGCATCCTGCTGCTCGTCGTCGCCCTCGGGATCCCGATCGTGCTGAACCTCCGGCACAACCGCCGCTTCGAGGCATAGCCGCCATGTTCGTTCGCCCATCTTCGGGCGAACGGGCGGTCAGGCGAGGAGCGAACCGAGCCCGTAGCCGACCAGGGCTGCGACGACCGACGCGACGAGCATGCCCAACGCGTTCGTCAGTCCGGCCCGGGAACGTCCGTCGTGGAGCAGCCGGACGGTCTCGATACTCGCGGTGCTGAACGTCGTGTACCCACCGAGCAGGCCACCCCCGAGGACGAGCCGCCACGCCTCGTCGACGCCCCCGCCGAGGGCCAGCGCCGTGACGAGGCCGAGCAGCAGCGACCCGCTGACGTTGATGACGGTCGTGCCCCAGGGGTACGCACCACCCACGCGGGAACGGACGAGGCCGTCGACGACGAAGCGGGCAGCGGCGCCGACACCGCCGGCCGCCGCGATCGCGAGGAACAGCCAGGGGGTCATGAGCGGCCACCGCCGATCCGTCGAGCGAGGACGATGCCGCCCCAGCTCGCGAGGACGCCCAGCACGACGCTCCCCACCGCGTACAGCACTCCCACGAGCGCCCTCCCCTCGATGAGGAGGACACTGCTGTCGGCCGCGAGCGCGCTGTACGTCGTGAAGCCGCCGAGGACGCCGGTGCCGAAGAACAGGCGGAGATCGCGTCGACGGCCTACGTCGGGCCCGCGTCGGAGCAGCGACTCGAGGAGGAGACCGAGCAGGAAGGCGCCGACGACGTTGATGCCGAGGATGGCCACCGGGACACCACCGATCGGCGGGACCGCGAGGGAGATCGCCTCGCGGGCGCCCGTCCCGAGCGCGCCACCGAGCGCGACCATCGCGATCGTGGCGGGTTGGAGGTGCGGAGCCCGTGTCCCCGTCGGAGCCGCCGTCACCGCAGGTCGCCGGCGGAGGCGTCCCAGAGCGGTTCGTCGGTGGCGCTCGGCGCGAGTGGGACCACGATCACCGGACGCGCCTGCCGATGGGCCAGCGTCGCGGCGACGGAACCGTTGAAGAACTCGAGGATGCCCTTGCGGAGGCCCCGCTCCCGGGTCCCGACGATGATCGCCCGGGCGGACACCGAATCGGCGAGCCGACCGAGGGCACGAGCCGGGTCACCGGCGAGCTGGGTCAGCTCCCACACGACGCCGGTGTCGTCGAGGAGACGATGCGCCGTCGCCTCCAGGCCGGGATCGGCGGGCTCCGGGTCGAAGTCGTGCAGATCGGCGTCGAACGGCAACGACGTGACGGTGCCGTCGACGTTCTCGACCACGACGAACCGACTCGCGTCGACGTAGGCGAGGACGAGCCGGCAGGCGAAGGCCCGCGCGAACGACGCCGCCTCGACGAGCACGGTGTCGGGTTGCCCCGGTGTGACTCCGACCACGATCGCGGTGGCCCGCTGTTCTCCGCTCATGTCGTCACTCCCCCTTCGCGCGCTTCGCGGCGGCCTTGGCCGCCTGCTTCGCCGCCCGCACCTGCGCGAGCGACTCCGGGTCGACGATGTCGGCGACGGACCGGAGACTGCCGTCCTCGCCATAGGGCGCCGACACTTCCCGCCAGTCGGCCGCGTCGAGCCCGTACTGCTTGCCGAGGAGCGCGAGGAAGATCTTCGCCTTCTGCTCACCGAACCCCGGCAGGGCGAGCAGGCGCTTCAGGATCTCCGGGCCGTCGGGCGCGTCGCGCGTCCAGATCGCCTCCGCGTCGCCGTCCCAGTCGTCGACGATCGCGGCGCAGAGCCCCTGCACCCGGCCGGCCATGGAACCCGGGAACCGGTGCACGGCCGGACTCGTCTTGAAGAGGGAGGCGAACGCCTCGGGTTCTTCCCGCGCGATGGTGGCCGCGTCGAAGGAACCGAGGCGGTCGCTGATCTTCAGCGGTCCGGCGAACGCGGTCTCCATCGGCACCTGCTGATCGAGCAGCATGCCGACGAGGAGGGCGAGCGGGTCGGTCGACAACAGGCGGTCGGCGTCCGCATCTCCGGTGATGTGCAGGGTTCCGGTCATGGGTCCATCGTCCCACCACTCGGCGTCCTGGCCCAGCCCCGTTCCGTCGCGGTGTCGGCATCGGTGCCCGGCAGACCGTCCCCGTACGAGCGCCCCGTCCACGGGCGGCATGGTAAGCTCAACGCTAGTCTTTATCGTTCCCTGGTAGGCGAAAGCCCCGGACGCCCCGCAAGCGCGGCCGGTCAGAAAATCATGAGGGGGTCTCGCATGGGTCGTGGCCGTCAAAAGGCAAAGCACACGAAGATCGCTCGTGAGCTCAAGTCGTTCAGCCCGGACGTGAACTACAACGCGCTCGAGCGCGAGCTCACGGGGCACTCCGTCGACCACCCGGGCACGGGCGTCGACGAGAGCTACGACGACGAGATCGCCAAGTGGGCTGAATACGCCGAGAAGTACGCCGACGGTGAGGCGAAGGGCGCGTAGGCGCGCCCTTCCCACCGTTCCGGCGCGCGCCTGCATCGGCGGTTCGCCGTCGCTCCAGCACCTCACGGCTGGGTGATCTCTCAGACGAGTGTCGGCAAATGGAGTTCTCGCTGGGCGGAGACTAGCCTGGACGGATGAACACCGACGAACTCCGCGTTGCCGCCAAGAAGCGCCTGAAGGCGCAGCACGATTTCAAGCAGTTTCTCGCCGTCTGGGGTGCGGTCTCCGTCCTCCTGATCGTCATCTGGCTCCTCACCGGTGCCTGGGGATACTTCTGGCCGATCTGGCCGATCTTCGTGATGGGCATCGCCCTGGTCTTCGTCGGACTCGACGCCTACGGTCCGTCCAAGCACATCACCGAGGACGCCATCGACGCCGAGGTCGCGCGCCTCGTGAACCAGCAGCAGCAGCGCGCTGCCGCTCGCGAGGCCGCCTCGCAGCCGAACCCCGCGCAGGCACCGTACGCCGGTCAGAGCGGTTACGAGCAGCACCCGTACCAGGCGGGTCAGACCGGCCAGGCGCCGGTGTACGACCCCGCACAGTACGGACAGACGGCCGCCTACGACACCTCGCAGTACGCGGGTGGCCAGACCGGCGGCTACGGCACGCAGCAGACCCAGGGCGCCCAGGCCACGCAGCAGTACGGCGCCTACCAGGCCCCGTCGGCCGAGGCTCCGGCCTCCGAGGCTCCTGCAGCGGAGCCCACCTCGGACTGGGTGCGCGCCGCCGAGCCCACCCCGACCGAGCAGTTCGCCGCGGTCTTCTCCGGCACCGACCGCGCGCCCGAGGCCGCAGCCGCGCCGAACACGTCCGCCGAACCGGCCGAGTCGATCGTCCTGGAGTCGACGTCGACCGGCGACGCCGAGACCGTCGCAGCCGCCGCCGACGAGACCGAGGCGCGCCTCGCGAGCGACGAGACCGGACGCGACGAGACCGTGTCGGCCGCCGCACCGGCCGCGGCCGTGAGCGCGCCCCGCACCTCGACCAGCCGGTCGACGACGACGCGTTCGACGACGGCCCGGAAGCCCGCCGCCAAGACGACCACGGCGGCGACGGCCGCGGGGACCACCGTCCGCAAGACGAGTTCGACGCGCGCCACCACCGGTTCGACGACGCCGAAGGCCGCAGCAGCCAAGACCACGACGCCGAAGGCCGCAGCCACGAAGGCACCGACGACGAAGACGACGGGCGCCGCAGCGAAGCCGGCCACCGCGAAGGCACCGGCGAAGCCGCGCACGACGAAGCCGAAGGCGGCCCCCGCGGCCGCGCCGGCGCCGCTCGAGCAGCCCGGTACGCCGGAGTAGCAGTCGGTTCCTGAACGACGAAGCGCGCGAGCCCCTCGGGGCTCGCGCGCTTCGTCGCTCAGGCGGGGCTCAGGAGAGCTGTGAGCGCTCCACCCACTCGAGGTACTCCTCGGAGACGGTACCGGTGACGTACTCGCCGGTGAAGCAGCTCATCTCGAGGTCGCTGATGCCCGAGCCCTCGAGGATGGCGGCCTTCATGTCGGCGACCTCCTGGTAGATGAGGTTGTCGGCGCCCAGCTCGCGGGCGATGTCGGGGATCTTCTTGCCGTGCGCGACGAGCTCCTGGCGGGACGGCATGTTGATGCCGTACACGTGGGGGTAGCGGACCGGCGGTGCGGCGGAGGTGAAGGTCACCTTGTTGGCACCGGCGAGACGCGCCATGTCGACGATCTCCTTCGACGTCGTCCCGCGGACGATCGAGTCGTCGACGATGAGGATGTTCTTGCCCTTGAACTCCGAGCCCATCGCGTTGAGCTTCTGGCGGACGCTCTTCTTGCGCTGCGCCTGGCCCGGCATGATGAAGGTGCGCCCGACGTACCGGTTCTTGTAGAAGCCCTCGCGGTACTCGATGCCGAGCTTTTGGGCGACCTGCATGGCCGCCGGGCGGGAGGAGTCCGGGATCGGCATGACGACGTCGATGTCGCCCATCGGCGTGTACTCGGCGATGGTGTCGGCGAGCCGGTTGCCGAGACGCAGTCGTGCCTCGTAGACCGAGATGCCGTTCATGACGGAGTCGGGGCGCGCGAGGTACACGTACTCGAAGGAGCACGGCACGAGCCGCGGGTTCTTCGCGCATTGCCGCGAGTACAGCTCACCTGACGCGGTGATGAAGACGGCCTCGCCCGGGGCGATCTCGCGGACGATCTCGTAGCCGCCGGCTTCGAGGACGAGCGACTCCGAGGCGACCACCCAGTCGTTGCCGACCAGGCCCGTCTGGCGCTTGCCGAGGATGAGCGGACGGATGCCGAACGGGTCGCGGAAGGCGAGCAGGCCGTGACCGGCGATGAGGGCGATCGTCGCGTAGGAGCCCTCGACGCGCTCGTGCACGTTCTCGACGGCGTTGAACACCTGGTCGGGATCGAGGTCGAGGCCGCTGATCTGTCCCTGCAGCTCCGTCGCGAGGACGTTGAGCAGCAGCTCGGTGTCGCTCGTGGAGTTCACATGACGACGGTCGACGTGGAACAGGTCCTTGCTGAGCTCGCGGGTGTTCGTGAGGTTGCCGTTGTGGATGAGCGTGATGCCGTAGGGCGCGTTCACGTAGAACGGCTGCGCCTCGCTCTCGTTGGCGGCATCGCCCTTCGTCGCGTAGCGCACGTGGCCGAGGCCCATGTTGCCGAGGAGCGAGCGCATGTCGCGGGTGCGGAAGGCTTCACGCACCTGCCCCTTGGCCTTGACCATGTGGAAGGTGCTGCCGTCGGCGGTGGCGATGCCGGTGGAGTCCTGACCGCGGTGCTGGAGGAGCAGGAGGCTGTCGTAGACCTGCTGGTTGGCAGGCTCGGTTGAGACGATGCCGACGATGCCGCACATGCGTGGGGACTCCTTGGGGTTCGTGCTGGGCGAGTGACGGAACGGAGGAAGTGGGCCGGTGCGCTGCGACTAGTCGCGGTAGGCGCCGACGAGGCGGACGGCACCGCCGTCGACCCCCTTGGCACCCTGTTCGAACGCACTGAGGTCTGCGGCGTCGTCGCCGAGGTGCACGGTGCCGACCTGCCAGGTCGCGATCCCGTCGGCCTCGAGGGCGGCCGTGACGCCCTCGGCGACCGCCGGCGAGACGACGGCGAAGAATCCGACGCCCAGGTTCCAGGTGCCCTCGCTCGACTCGAGCGAGGATCCGGCCAATTCGCTCAGCGTCCGGAACACCGGCGACGGGCTCCACGTGGAGCGGTCGACCTCGGCCCAGGACCCCTTGGGCAGGACGCGCGCGAGGTTGGCGGCGATCCCGCCTCCGGTGACGTGGCTGAGCGAGTGGACGCCACCCGCGAAGGCCGGGGCGTCGAGCAGCCGCAGGAGGGGCAGGGTGTAGAGCCGCGTCGGCTCGAGGAGGGCCTCGCCGAACGTCGTGCCGAGGTCGTCGCTGTGGTCGGCGTAGCCGACGCCCGCCTGGGCGAGGATGTGCCGTACGAGCGAGAACCCGTTCGAGTGCAGGCCCGAGGACGCGAGCGCGAGGACGACGTCGCCGTCCTCGACGCGGTGCTCACCGAGGATGGCGTCCGCCTCGACCACGCCGGTGCAGGCGCCGGCGACGTCGTAGTCGTCGACCCCGAGGAGTCCGGGGTGCTCCGCGGTCTCGCCGCCGATGAGCGCCGTCCCGGTGTCGGAGCAGGCCCGGGCGATGCCCGCGACGATGGAGGCGATGCGCTCCGGGTGGACCTTGCCGCAGGCGATGTAGTCGGTCATGAAGAGCGGCTTCGCCCCGACCACGACGATGTCGTCGACGACCATGCCGACGAGGTCCTGGCCGATGGTGTCGTGCTTGTCGATGGCCTGGGCGATCGCGACCTTCGTGCCGACGCCGTCGGTCGACGTCGCCAGCAGGGGCCGACGGAAGGCCGTCAGCGCCGAGGCGTCGAACAGGCCGGCGAACCCGCCGAAGCCGCCGAAGACCTCCGGACCGTGCGTCTTCGCGACGGCGGCCTTCATGAGCTCGACGGCGCGGTCACCGGCTGCCGTGTCGACACCGGCCTCCCGGTAGCTGGTGGATGAGGTCATGACCGTCCTGAACCTTCTGCGATGGGTGGATTCGGGGGGCCGGACTCACCTGGCTCGGCACTGGCGGAACCGTTCGGTTCCGCGTCGGCCGCGGGGGTCCCGGCTGGATGCACGTCAACTCTATCCGCTGCGACGATCCGCGTCCGTCGCGCCATGGAGCGGTCGATGAGGAGACCGATGACGAGGGCGATCGCGCCGAAGACCACGACGCACACGAGCAGGAGGAAGCCGAACACCTGGGTGAGCGAGTAGTCGGCGCTCCCCGGGAACGCGAAGGTGAGGATGAGTGCGGCGATGATCCCGACGAAGGCACCGATGACGAGGAACCGCCAGTAGCGGGGCGACCGGCGCACCGAGACCGAACCGGAGGAGTACACGGTCGCGACCTCGGTGTCGGGCTCGGTCGAGGGCGTCGGACCGGTCGGTTCGGATGGGTGCTGAGCTTCCGGTGCTGGCTGCCCGGTGGCGTCTGTCATGCCTCCATTCTCCCCCACGATCCTGGGCATCGTGAACCGATGGTGAACGGCCGCGATCGAGATGCCGACGGGTACGATCGAGCGGTGGACACGACGGGGACCGAGACGACCGATCCCGCTCCGATCCCTCCCGACGACACCCTGCTCTCGGCGGTCGAGTCCGCCGCCGCCGACGCCGGGTTCACGCTCGAGCCGGAGCAGCTGGAGGTGGCGAGGCGTCTGGCGTCACTCCGGATCGCCGAGGATCGACCCGCGCACCTGTACCTGTGGGGTGCGGCCGGGCGGGGCAAGACCTGGCTCCTCGACGCGTTCTTCGCAGCGCTCCCGACGCATCGGAGGCGCCGCGTCCACTTCCACTCCTTCTTCCGTGGGCTGCACGCCGCGATCCACCGGGTCCGCACGGAGGCCGCCGACGCCGCCCGGGCGACGGGCGAGCCGGGCGCCGGGTCCCGCGCGGCGGCCGGAGCGGTGACGAACGCGGTCGAGCAAGCCGTCGACGAACTGCTGGACGAGGTGGATGTCGTGCTCTTCGACGAGTTCCAGGTGCACGATCCCGGCGACGGCGCGCTCATGATCCGACTGCTCGACGCGCTCTTCGCCCGACAGGTGACCCTCTTGACCAGCTCGAACTCCCGACCGCAGGACCTGCTGCCCGACCCGGCTTACCACCACATCTTCGAGCCCGGCATCGCCCTGATCGAGGCGAACATGCAGGTGCTCGAACTCGCCGGCTCGACCGACCACCGTCGCAGCTCCCCGGTCAGGCACCGCGACGGCTTCGCCCGTGGCAGCTGGTCCGTCGTCGGCGAGGCCGTGGACGCCCACCTCGCGGCACTCGGCCTCCACCGTCCGGGGCCGGGCGAGGCGACGACGCTGACGATCAGTGGCCACACGTTCCATGCAGCCGCAGCGCGCGACGGCGTCCTCTGGTTCGCCAGCGCCGAACTCATCGAGCGTCCGACCTCGGTCGGCGACTACCTCGCCTGGGCGGCGAACTACGACCGGTGGGTCCTCGACGCACTGCCCGAGTCCCACGCCCTCACCCGGGAGGCCCGCGCCCGATTCGTCCACCTCGTCGACGCCCTGTGCGATCTCGGCATCGAACTCCACGTCGTGGCCGCCACCGACCAGGAGACCTTCATGACCGATCCCGCCCTCGGTCCGGGCGGCTTCGCCCGCGACGCGGTGAGGACGCGCAGCCGGCTCGCCCTCCTCCGCGAGATCCGCTGACAGCCGTCAGCTCCCGGCGAGCACGGCCCGCTCGACGGCGCGGTCCAGTCCGACGACGGGCCGGTCCGGACGCTGCGGCGCCACGCCGCCGAGAGCCTGCAGCCAACTCCAGGTGTCGGCGACGGTCTCGGCGAGGGGACGACGACGGAGACCCGCCGCCATCGCACGCGAGACGTCGCCGTGATGCATCGCGTCGGCGTCCGGTCCGCTGGGGATCCAGACGGGTAGCTGGGTCCAAGGTTGGATCCCGGCCGCGAGCACCCGCTCCTGATCCACCCAGCGGAGGGTCGCAGCCGACCCGGTCGCGGCGATGCAGGCGTCGAGCAGCTCCCCCAGCGTCGTCGCCCGCGGCTCGCTCACGACGTTGAACGCACCACTCGCGCCCGTCGAACCGGCGGTGAGGAGGAAGGCCGCGAGATCCCGCGCATCGATGTACTGGATGGGGTCGGAAGCGGCGCCGGGGGCGAGCACCTCGCCTCCCTCGGCGATCCGGTCCAGCCACCAGGGAAGCCGCCCGATGTTCTCGTGCGGACCGAGGATGAGGCCGGCTCGCGCCAGGACCGCTCGATCGCCGAACGCCTGCACGGCGGCCAACTCACCGCCGCGCTTGGCACGGGCGTAGTCCGCGAAGCCGTCGTCGTGCGCCGACCCGTCGACGACCGGCGCGTCCTCGGCGGCGCCGGCGGGGAGCGGGTCGGCGTAGACCGAACGACTCGAGACGTACACGTAGCTCCCGACCCGGTCCGCCAGCAGCGCGGCCGCGTCGCGGACGGCGACCGGAGCCCACGACCAGGTGTCGACGACGACGTCCCACGACCCGGCCCGGAGCGCGTCGAGTCCGCCGGGCATCGTCCGGTCGCCGTGCAGCACGGTGACCGCATCCGACGGCGAGGAACGGTTCGTACCGCGATGGAAGACGCTGACCTCCCAGCCGGCGGCGACGGCCTCGTCGACGACCGCTCGCCCCACGAACTCCGTCCCGCCCAGGACCAACAGCCGATTCGTGCTCATGCCTCCATCACAGCGCACGAGGCGGTGATGCACCACCCCGGTTCGCTCGCGGCAGCACGTGGAATCCCGCCGAACGGTCAGCGCGGCAGGAGCAGCGGCACGAGGCCCGTGAGGTCGGCCCGCTGGCCGGACGCGTGCACCGTGCCGCCGGCCATCGCCGTGGTCCAGTCGATGCGGCCGGAGGCGAGCGCGAGCCAGGTCGGTGCGTCCATCTCGATGACGTTCGGCGGCGTGCCGCGGGTGTGGCGGGGGCCCTCGATGCACTGCACCGCACCGAACGGCGGCACCCGCACCTCGACGGTGTTGCCGGGCGCCCGCTCGACGAGGAGCTCCAACAGGTAGCGGACCGCCGTCGCCGTGTCCGTGCGCGACGCCGGTGCGTCCCCGAGCGCCTGCTCCAGGGCAGCGCGACCGACGGCGTCCGTGATCCTGGGTCTGGCCATGCATTCGAGGCTAGGCCATTGCGCCTTAAGCTAGACGGGTGAAGATCCTCGTCCTCGGTTCCGGTGCTCGCGAGCACGCCATCATCAAGGCTCTCCTCTCCGAAGAGGCCGGGCACCACATCATCGCCGCCCCCGGCAACGCGGGCATCGCGGGCGACGTGACCGTGGTCGGCATCGACCAGGAGAACCCCTCGATCGTGCGCGACTTCGCCCGGGACGAAGCGGTCGACCTCGTCGTCATCGGGCCCGAGGCCCCGCTCGTCGCCGGCGTGGCCGACAAGCTGCGCGCCGCCGGCATCCCGGTCTTCGGCCCCAACCGCTCAGCGGCCGCACTCGAGGGCTCGAAGTCCTTCGCGAAGCGGATCATGGACGAAGCCGGCGTACCCACCGGTCGCGCGGTCCGCGCCGAGGACCTCGACGCAGCGATCGCCGCGCTCGACGACTTCGGTGCCCCGTACGTCGTCAAGGCCGACGGCCTCGCGGCGGGCAAGGGCGTCCTCGTCACCCACGACCGCGATGCGGCCATCCAGCACGCCACCAACTGGCTCGGCTACGGCGGCGTCCTCGTCGAGGAGTTCCTCGACGGCCAGGAGGTCTCCCTCTTCTTCATCACCGACGGCGAGACGGTGCTCCCGCTCTCCCCCGCGCAGGACTACAAGCGGCTGCTCGACGGCGACGCCGGCCCGAACACCGGCGGCATGGGCGCCTACTCCCCGCTGCCGTGGCTCGACAACCGCTTCGGCAGCGAGACGGCCTTCGTCGACGAGGTCCTCGAGACCGTCGCCGTCCCCGTCGTGCGGCAGCTGGCGTCGGAGGGCAACCCGTTCCAGGGCCTCCTCTACGCCGGACTCATCCTCACCGAACGCGGGATCCGCGTGATCGAGTTCAACGCGCGCTTCGGCGACCCGGAGACGCAGGTCGTCCTCCCCCGGCTCGTCACCCCGCTGTCGGCGCTCCTGCTCGGCTCGGCCACCGGAACGCTCGGCGAGCAGCCGCGTCCCGCGTTCGCCGAGGCGAGCGCGGTGACCGTGGTGCTCGCGAGCCAGAACTACCCCGAGACGCCCGTCACCGGCCGGAGCATCACCGGCCTCGACGCCGCCGTCGCCGTCGAGGGGGTCCACCTCGTCCACGCCGCGACGGCCGACGTCGACGGTGGCCTGGTCGCCACCGGCGGCCGCGTCCTCAACGTCGTGGCCCTCGGATCCACGTTCCCCGAGGCGCGCGGACGTGCGTACGAGGCGCTGTCGCGCATCGAACTCGAGGGCGGTCAGTACCGCACCGACATCGCCGCACGCGTCTCCTGATCGCGGCCCGGATGAGCGCCGCAGCGGGAACCGGGTCATCGGCCGTCGTCGAGAGTCACGACGGCACCAGACTGCACGTGGACGTGATCGGCGACGACGCCCTGCCGCCCCTCGTCGTCCTCGCCGGCGGTCCGGCACGTCACCCGGTCTACCTCGGTGATCTCGGCGGCCTGAGCACCAGGCGTCGCCTCATCGTGCTGCACCAACGCGGGGTGGGACGGTCCGAGAGCGGATCGTCGACCGCTGCGGCGAGCTGGCCGGAACTCGCCGAGGACGTCGAGGCCGTGCGTCGCTGGCTGGACGTCGACCGCCTCGAACTCCTCGGGCACTCCGCCGGTACCCGCGTCGCCGTGAGCTACGCCGCACGCTACCCGCACCGGCTCGACCGCCTGTGCCTCATCACGCCGCCCGCCACCTGGCTCGTCGACACGGACGACGACAGCGCGGAGATCATCGCCCGGCACGCGGCGGAGGACTGGTACCCCGGCTTCCTCGAGGCGCTGCCCGCGCTGCTCGCGGCGCCGGACTCCGCGTCGGGGAACCGCTTGTTCCCGGCGGTGGCGCCCATCGCCTGGGGCGAATGGGACGACACCGCCCGCGAACACGAGCGTCTGGGCGCCTGGCACCCGGCCGCGCAGGACGCGTTCGTGCACACCCCCACGATCGACGAGGTCGAGGACATCCGCGACGCCCTGCGCACCGTGACGGCTCCCGTCCTCGTGGTCGCGGGCTCCGAAGACGGCCTGACGGGACTCGCGCCCGTCGTCGACCTCGCGAAGCGGTTCCCGCTCGGCCAGGCCATCGTGCTCGACGGGTGCGGACACTACCCCTGGGTGGAGCAGCCGCGATCCTTCGCCGCCGCCGTACACGGCTTCTTCCCGATCGGCTGACCGGTGCGCAGCGTCGATCTGACGTTCGATGAGGCCCTCGAGGCCGCCGTCCGCGACCGCTGGCAAGCGCTCCTCGACCTCGGCATCAGCAGTCTCGCCACGCATCGCGGCGCCAGCAACCGTCCTCACGTCACGCTGTCGGCCGGCGAGGACCTCGAGCTCACCGGGCGGCCGGCCTTCCGACCGTTCGACGTCCGGCTCGGGGCTCCGCTGTTGTTCCCGCGTCGCTCGGGCGCCGTCCTCGCACTCACGGTGATCCCCACGCACGAGCTGCTGGAGTTGCACGGACGTGTGGCCGGAGACGTCACCGGTGCGTTCGAGCACACCCGGCCTGGCGCCTGGACACCCCATGTGACGCTCTCCCGACGCGTCGCCGGCGAGCAGACCGCGGCGGCACTCGACGGGCTCCGGTCGCTCGGCGAGCTCCCGTCCGGGCTCGTCACCGGGGTCCGGTTCTGGAACGGCGACACCAGGACGGTCACGGACCTCCTCAGTCCGTGACCGTCCGGTGTCGCCCTGTCGGCGGAGCCGCTACTCGGCTTCGGACCGGGCGGTGGCGGCGACCGCGGCGGCCTGTCCGTGCTGGGTCTCCGGGGTCGACCAGGCGGCCGCCTTCGGTTTCTGGAAGAACAGGACGACGACCGCGCCCACGAGCGCGAGGGCTGCCGGGAGGAGCAACGACTGGGCCATGGCGGTGGTGAACCCGGCGTGCAGGAACTCGGGCAGCTCGCCACCCGTCACCTCGCTCACGCCGCCGGCCGCCCCTCCGGGTGCAGCGGGCAGCTCGGCCGCGAGGCGCCCCTGGATGAGCGCGGCGATGGCCGCGCTGCCGAGGACGGCTCCGATCTGACGCGTCGTGTTGAACACGCCTGAGCCGGCGCCGGCCTGGTGCTGCGGGAGGCCCCGGGTGGTGAGGTTGGACACTGGTCCCCACATGAAGCCGTTGGCGAGACCGAGGACGGCGCTCGGGAGGAGCAGCATGAGGATCGGCTGCTCCGGCGTGAGGAGGATCGAGTACCAGCCGAGCGCGAGGGCCAGCAGGAGGAGCCCTGCGAGAGCGAACCACTTCGGGTTCACGCGGTCGATCGCCCGCCCGACCACGGGCGCGAGCCCGGCGGAGAGTACGGCCATCGGGACGAGCATGAGCGCGGACTGCGTCGGGGTCAGGCCGCGGACGGTCTGGTAGAAGAAGACGAGCGGCAGCGACATGCTCGTGATCGTGAACCCGATCGTCGAGATCGCGAGGTTGCCGACCGAGAAGTTGCGATCGCGGAACAACGCCAGCGGGAGCAGCGGCTCACCCTTCATGACGGCCTGCCACACGACGAACAGGCCGAGGACGACGACACCGGCGATGATGAGACTCCACACGGTGATCGGACCGGTGATCGTGCCCCAGTCGTAGCTCTGGCCCTCCTGGATGCCGAACACGAGGAGGAACATCCCGAGCCCGCTCAGGACGACCCCGAGCACGTCGAACTTGTGCGGGTGCGTGGCGAGCGCGGGGACGTTCCGCCAGACCATGATGAAGCCGATGACACCGACGGGCACGTTGATGAAGAAGATCCACTCCCACCCGAAGCCGTCGACGAGTACCCCACCGAGGATCGGGCCGACGAGTGTCGCGACACCAGCGGTCGCTCCCCAGAGGCCCATGGCCGCACCGCGGCGGTCCGGAGGGAAGATGCGGGTGATGACGGCCATCGTCTGCGGGGTCATGAGCGCGGCGCCGAGACCCTGCACGACGCGGGCGACGATGAGCATCTCGATGGAGCCCGACAGGCCGCACCAGAGTGAGGCGAGCGTGAAGACGACGAGGCCGATGAGGTAGAGGTTCTTCGGGCCGAAGCGGTCGCCGAGGCGGCCGGTGATGAGGAGCGGCACGGCGTAGGCGAGCAGGTAGGCGCTCGTCACCCAGATGACGTTGTTGATGCCGGTGTCGAGGCCGCGCATGATCGCGGGGTTGGCCACGGACACGATGGTCGTGTCGATGAGGATCATGAAGAATCCGATGACGAGCGACCAGAGCGCAGGCCAGGGGCGCACGGCCCCGGGTGTCGGACCGGAGACGCCCTGGGGAGGCGTGGTGGGGGTGGTGGACATGATGTCCCTTTCTGCATGGAGGACGGTTCGCGTTCGGAACGCGAGGCTGAGCGAGAACGCGACCGGACGGGTCGTCGGTCCCGAAGGATCAGGTGGAGGGTGTCGTCCGAGTGGACACCGGCGGGGTCGCCGCCTGCTCGTGGAGCGGGGCACGGGTCCCCGGCACGTGCCAGACGAGTGCGCCGTCGGCGATCTCGGCGAGCAGGGACTCGAGGTGGGCGATCTCGGCACGCAGCATGGCGGCCGAGTAGGGGACGTTCATCCAATACACGCGCGGGATCTCGCGCTCCAGTGCCCAGGTCATGCGGCGCTCGAGGTCGGCGAGTTCGGCCCGCTGCCGGAGGATGCGGGTCTCGAGCAGCATCCGCACCTCCTCGGCGTCCAGCTCGTGCGCCTCGGACAGCGCGAGCCCGAACTCCGGGTACTCGTTCGTGGGGGTGCTGAGCAGCTCGCGCAGCCGCTCCTCGTGCAGGTGTCGACCGCGTTCGGTGATCTCGAACGTGGTCCGCTCGGGCCGGGCACCCTCGCGGTCGACTCCTGACGCGACCACGAGGCCGTCGGCCTCGAGTGCATAGACGGCCCGATACAACGAGCCAGGGCTCACCTTGACGACGCGGTCCTCCTGGCGGTGGAGCGCGAGTTGGTACATCTCGTAGGGGTGCATGGGGCGCTCGGCCAGGTATCCGAGCGCGGCGACGGCGAGCATGCCGAGCGGCTTGACCGTTCCCATGACCGTCCCATCACTCCGCACGAACTATTCCATGTGGAATATACGTGTACCGCCGCAAGGTCGCAAGCCCTGGCGACCGACCCGGCCACCGCCGATGCACGATAATGAACGAGTGAGCGCACCCTCGGAGACCAACGCCTGGAACCACGTCTACTCGGGCAAGGTCCGCGACCTGTACGAGCCGGCCGCCGGGCCCGACGACCTGTTGCTCGTCGTCGCGAGCGACCGGGTGAGCGCCTTCGACCACGTGCTCGAGCCGGGCATCCCCGGCAAGGGCGATCTGCTCACCAGCCTGAGCCTCTGGTGGTTCGACCAGCTCCGCGACGTGCCGAACCACCTCGTGCCCGATCACGAGCTCGACGCCGCGGGCGTCGCGGTGTCCAGCATCCCGGCGGAGTTCGCCGGTCGCGCGATGCTCGTCCGGAAGCTCGACATGTTCCCCGTCGAGTGCGTCGTCCGCGGCTACCTCACCGGCTCCGGCTGGAAGGAGTACGTCGCGAACCGCACCGTCTGCGGCATTCCGCTGCCCGACGGCCTGCGCGACGGCGATCGCCTGCCCGAGCCGCTGTTCACCCCCGCGTACAAGGCGCCGCTCGGCGAGCACGACGAGAACATCTCGTTCTCCCGCATGGTCGAACTCATCGGCGAGGATGACGCGGTCGCGCTGAAGGACCTGTCACTCGGCATCTACGAGACGGCGTCACTGACGGCGGAGCGCCACGGCGTCATCCTCGCCGACACGAAGTTCGAGTTCGGCCGCAACCCCTCGACCGGTGTCATCACGCTCGGCGACGAGGTGCTCACCTCCGACTCCAGCCGGTACTGGGACCGCGACGTCTACCTGACGAGCGACGACCCCACCGCACGGATGGCGAGCTTCGACAAGCAGATCGTCCGCAACTGGTTGGCCCACAACTGGGACCAGGACGACGCCTCGACGCCCACACCACCGACGCTGCCTGCCGAGATCGTCACGCAGACGGCCGCTCGCTACCGCGAACTCCTCGAGCGCCTCACCGGCACCGGTCGCTGACCGAGGTGCAGGTCAGCTCGTCTTCCGACGGGCACGGAGCCGAGCACTGTCGGCCAGGATGGCCTGCGCATCGGGCAGCGGCCCCTCCGGCACGATGACACCCATGAGCGTGGCCGTCTTCTCGAGCGCGTCGCGTGCATCGTCGGCCGCGAACCGCGCCTCGACCAGATCGCACTGAGCATCACTGCCCACCTCGCCGAGGGCTGCGCTGCGTTCCACCAGCTCGCGCTGCAGCCGCTCCGCGGTGGCGTACATGCGCGTGAGCGTCCAGAGCGAGGTCCACGGGAGGTCGTCGCTCAGCCCGATGAGGTGGTCGTTGAGCGGGTCGATCCACCGCGACGGCTGGTGCCCGCCGTCCAGGCGACGGCGCCGGTTGCGTCGCTCGGCGGACACGAGCAGGAGGACGGCGACGAGGATCGCACCGAGCAAGGCGCCGACGACGTCGAGTCCGGGCGCCCACTCCGGGTCGAAGCCGGGGAGCGACACGGACGAGCGTCCGTCGTGGACGAGCGACCACTCGACGACCACACCCACCGTCGCACCGACGACGAAGCCCGTGAGCAGGAGGAAGGCACCGAGCAGGAGGGTGATCCTCCGCCGCAGCTGGTGACCGCGCTGCTGACCCTCGGTGAGCTCGCCTCGTTCCGCGAAGGGATCCACGACCATGAGGCGACCACCGACACGGACCACCCCGGGGTGGCGAGTCGTGACCGTCATGGCCCGAGGATACCCCACAAGGTGGGTCATGCGGCGGGATTCACGAGCAGAGATCGGCGGAAATCCGCGGCGGATCGACGGCGATGGCCCCCGGAATGGGGGCGCTCGAAGGGGTCACGCCGCCCTGGGTGCCATCGCCGAGCCGTCGGCCGAACCCCGCCGGGCTCGTCGGACGATCCGCGCCTGGACGAAGCACACCCCGTCGTCCGTTCAGGGTCGGACCCCGACGCGCGGGAACGCGCCCGATGCAGCTGCGACGAGCGCGTCGTCGACGTCCTGCAGCGGGAACTCCGGACCGACGAGTTCGGCGAACGGATATCGACGCCACGCACCGGTCAGGAAGTCGACCGCGCGCGCCAGATCCCGCGGTCGGTAGTTGTGTGCCCCGCGCACCGTGAGGAGGCGTCGGACGATGCGTTCGGCGTCGATGCCGAGCGGCGCACCGGGCGACACACTGCCGACGAGGACAGCTGTTCCGCCGATCGACAGCGACGCGATGGCGGCGTCCACGGCACGGGCGTCGCCGGACATCTCGATGGCCACCGGGAAGCCCTCGACGCCCGCCGCGAGGTGGGCGGCATCGAGGTGCTCGGCGTCGCCGATCGTGGGGTCGACCGTCGCGATGGCACCGAAACGACCGGCGAGCAACCGGCGGGCTGGGTCCGGATCGCTCACGACGACGCGCGCGCCGGCGTCGGTCGCGATGGCCGCGACCGTCAGCCCGAGCATCCCGGCGCCGGTCACGAGCACCGCTGTGCCGGGCAGGTCGTGCCCGGCCGCATCCAGTGCGGCGATCGCGGTGGCCGTCGCGCAGGACGCCGGCGCGAAGACGGCGGCGGGCGGCGTCTCCCCCACGATGACGATGGCCGTGCCCTCGAGGAGTTCGACGTGGGTCGCGAACCCACCGCTCAACTCCCACCCGCGGTGCACCCGGTCGTGCCCGTACTTCGCGAGCCGGCGGCACTTCTGCTCCAGGCCGGCGGAGCAGCGGTCGCAGACGCCGCAGCTCACGACGACCGACCACACGACCCGCATCCCCGCGACGAGGACGGTCCCGTCCACCGCCGTGACCGGTCCCCCGACCGCCACGACGCGTCCCACCTGTTCGTGCCCGAGGACGAGCGGTGTGGCGGCGTCACGGTGCCCGAGGACGGTGTGCACGTCGGAGCCGCACACGGTCGCCAGTTCCACCTCGACGAGGACGTCCCCCGGCCCGAGCGTCACCCCGGGCACCGCCATCGCCTGGTGCGGGTGCCCAGGCCCCTGCCAGACCATCGCGATCGGCGACGGTCTGATGAAGACGTCGTTGCCCGCGTGCGCGGTGAGCGTCGTGTGCATGGTTCCCCCGGTCGGTCGTTCAGTCGAGACCGAGGAGCGCAGGCAGCTCGGCGATGCTCGTGATGATCTCGTCGGCGCCCGCCGCGAGCAGCGTCTCCTCGTCGTGCGCTCCGGTGAGCACCCCGACGACGAGCCCCGCGCCGGCGTTCACCCCGGACAGCATGTCGCTGGCCGTGTCGCCGACGACGACGACGGTGTCGACGGCGCTCGCGCCGAACCGGAGGAGCGCCGTCAGCGGCAGGTCCGGTGCTGGACGCCCTCGGCCGGCGTCGGCGGGTGACAGGGCGTCGTCGGCGAGCTCGGACCACCCGAGGCTCGCGAGGAGTGCGTCGCGTGTGGCCGGGGCGAACCCGGTGGTGAACACGACCCCCACGCCGAGCTCGCGGAGCCGCCGGACCGTGTCCTCTGCTCCGGGGATCGCCTCAACGCGCCCCTCGACGACGAGGCGCTCGTAGGCCTCTTCGAAGGCGGCGTTGCCGGAGGCGGCGCGAGCCTCGTCGCCGTCGGTGAGCATGAGGAACACGTCGAGCTTCGACTGGCCCATCGTGTCGCGGACGAGCTCGATGGCCGCGTCGAGCGCGTCCTCGGTGTCGATGCCGATCGTCTCGGCGGCGACGCGGAAGGCGTCCTCGACGACGCCGTCGTCCGAGACCGTCGTCCCGGCGAGGTCGAGGACCACCAGTTCGAGCAGGAGGTCGTCCTCGTGTGCGTCGTCGAACCCGTCCTCCAGCTCGTCGAGGTCGTCGAGGTCGGTCTCCACGTCGTCGACGAGGTCGGGAGCCGTGGTGCTGTCCTGCTGGGGTCGATCGATGCTGGTCACGAGAGGCCTTTCTGAAGGTGGGCTGATGCGGCACGGATGCTGGTCGGCTGCGCCGGCGAGAAGGTCGGGCCGAGGTGCTCGGCGACGGCCAGCTCGCCGAGCGCGGGTCCGGTCGTCATCCCGATGCCCGTCGTCGCGGCGACCACGCGGACGCCCGGGGTCGGTTCGTCGATGAGCAACTCCTCCGGGGCGGTGGCGTAGACGCCCTGCCAGCGTTCGAGGACGTCGAGCCTCGTCCCGAACAGCGCGCTTCCTGCCCGCAGGAGTTCGTCGAAGGCGTGCTCGGACTGGAACGGGGAGACCGCCTCGCCGCGGCTGTGGGTGTCGCCGAGGATGATCGAGCCGTCCGGCAACTGGGTCGCCATGAGGTTGACGTCGAGCGAGGCGAGCCCGGGGTAATCCTGCTGCAGTCGCTCCCGGAGGGCCGGGATGGCGGGCGAGTCGGCGAATCCCGCGTAGCGCAGGAGCGACCACCCGGTCAGGAGCGGCGCCGGCATCGGCATCGGCAGCTCGCCGCGCACCCGGACCATGTCGAGCGCGCATCGACGGACAGCCTCCCGCTCGGCCAGCTCGGGGAGGAGCGTGTCGATGTCGTGGTTCACCGCGACCACGGTGAGGCCTGCGGCGATGACGCCACGGCTGGTGTCGACGAAGCCGGAGCGCAGTCCCGTCACGGTCGTCCGGCGTCGGAACTCGACACCGCGGCGTTCCAGGTACGCCGTGACGGCGCCCAGGGCCTGACGCGGGTTCACCTGGAGGTCGCGTGGCAGCCAGGCGCCGCCCACCACGTCGTCGGCACTGATCGGCACCTGCTGCAGGAACTCGGCCGCGTCGTACAGGCGGACGTCGGCCGCGGCTCCCGCCTGGGCACGGGACGCCGCGAAGTCCTCGAGGACGCGCAGCTCGTCGAGGTGCCGGGCGACCACGTGCGTGCCCGAGCGCCGGACCCACAGTCCCGCGTCCTGTTCGAGTCGCTGCCAGATCTCGGCCGAACGTGCGGCGAGGCGAGCGGCGAGCCCGGACTGCGGCGTCGCGGCCAGATGGCCGAAGTTGCGGACCGACGCACCCTGGGCTTCGGCCGAACGTTCGACGACCACGACCTCGGCACCGGCGTCCACGGCGGCGAGCGCCGCGGACAGTCCGACGATGCCGGCCCCCACGATCACGACGTCCGCGCGATCGGCCGAAGCACCGAGCGAGCCGACACCGAGGCCGACCCGTGCCGCCGAGACCCCGCCGCTCATCCGTCGTCCGCTCACGAGAACACCCTCCGCATCCACATGGCGATGCCCTCGACGACGAGGACGACCGCGAGGATCATCAGCACGATGGCCGTGACCTGGTCGTAGTTCCCGCCCTGGTCCGCCTGGATCAGGTAGTAGCCGATGCCGCCTCCGCCGACGATGCCGAGCATGGTCGCGGCGCGGATGTTCGTGTCGAGCGTGTAGAAGGTGTGCCCGACCAGTGCGCGGGCGCCCTGCGGGAGCGTCGCGGCGGCGTAGACCTGTGGGCGCGTCGCACCGACGGCGGTCAAGGCGCGTTCCGGTCCGGGCGCGACCTCCTCGAAGGAGTCGGCGATGAGCTTGCCGAGGAGGCCGATCCCGCAGATGCCGAGCGCGAGCGTCCCCGCTTGGGCTCCGAGCCCGGTGACCACGATCAGGAGGATCGCGAGGATGAGTTCCGGAATGCCGCGGATGCCGACGAGTGCGAACCGGGCGCCGGTGCGGACACCGCGGTTCGGGGCGACGTTCCGTGCGGCGAGCGACCCGATGACGATCGAGCAGACGAGGGCGATGAGGGTCGCCGCGAAGGCGATCGCGACGGTCTCGAACATCGCCTCGACCATCTGCTCCGTCGTGCGCATGCCGAACGACGGGGGCCAGAGTCGGACGAGGACGTCGGGGGCCTTCGCCCAGAACGTCACGAGGTCCCCCCACTGGATGTCGGACACGACGACGCCCCAGACCACGACCGCCACGGCGAGCCAGGCACCGAGGGTGTCGCGGACGCGGGCGGGCGTCCACGGACGCTTCGCTGCAGCGGCGATCCGGGACTCGGCGCTCGGAGTGGCGACCGTCCGGCTGCTCCCACCCGCCACGCGACGTGCCTCCCGGCCCGCGGCCACCCGACGCACGACGCGGTCACCGAGTCCGCGTCCGGTCGGCTGCACGCCGAGCATCACGGTCCGCACGGTGCTCGACACGATCTCCATGACGACGCACAAGGCGAAGATGACGATAGCGAGTCCGATGCCGAGCGAGTAGTCGAGTGACTTGAACGCGAGCGACAGTTCACGGCCGAGGCCGAGGACGCCGACGTAGCCGAGGAGGACCGAACCGCGCAGGTTGATGTCGCCGCGGTGGAGGACCGTGGCCACCCAGGACGGGAGGACCTGCGGCAAGACTCCCGAGGTGAACTCCTGCAGCTTCGAGCCGCCGGCTGCCCGGATCGCGAGTCGCGGTCCCTCGTCGACCTGCTCGATCGCGTCCGCGAAGAGCTTCGAGATCATGCCGACGGAGTGCAGCCCGATCGCGATGATGCCGGGCAGCGAGCCGAGCGAGAACATGAGCACGAGGATCATCGCGATGACGACGTCGGGCACGGCACGGCTGAGCACGCCGACGAACCGACCGACCGCGCGCCAGGCCGGTCCCGGGGTCGTGTTGGCGGCTGCGAGGTACGCGACCGGGATCGAGAGCACCGCCGCGAGGACGGTGCCGGAGATCACGATCCCCAGGGTGAGGGCGGTGAGCGACAGGAGTTCCCCGGGCGGCGGGAACGTGATCGTGCCCACCCGGTTGAAGAAGTTGACCGCGTTGCCCCAGCTCGCCACCATGTTCGGGATCGAGATCCCGACCTCGAGGAGCGAGTAGACCGAGAACGCGAGCAGCGCGACGAGCGTGAGCACGGCGGCGATCGTCTGCGGGCGGAGCCGACCGACCGGAACGGGTCCGGAGAGTCCTGGCGGGCGGCCGGCGGGCGGTGCCGTCTTCGCGGGCGCGGTGACGACCATCAGCGGGTCCTGCCAGGTCGACGGAGCTCGTCGGGCTCGCGGCCGTCGACGTCGGCGTCGAACTCCCACTCCGGGTCGTCGGGCAGTTCGTCCTCGCCCACGCGCTCCTCGACCCCGAGCAGGCCGCGGAGGTCGTCGTCGGGGTCGCCGAGCAGCTCGTCGGTCTCCAACTCAACCGCGATCGCCTGCAGCTCACGGGTACTCGTCGCGACCCGGCCGTAGATCTCCATCACCTCGGTCTTCGACAGGCCGTCGGTCGTGGTGTCGAGGACCACCTCGCCGTGGCGGAGACCGACGATGCGGTCGCCCCAGGAGAGCGCGAGGTCCACCTGGTGCAGGCTGCACACGACGGTGAGTCCGCGGTCGATCGCGATCTCGCGGATGAGGGCCATCACCTGCTCGCTCGACTCCGGGTCGAGGGAGGCGACGGGCTCGTCGGCGAGGAGGATCTCGGGGTCCTGCATGAGCGCTCTGGCGATGGCGACGCGCTGCTGCTGTCCGCCGGAGAGGGTGTCGGCGCGCTGGTAGGCGCGCTCGAGGAGGCCGACGCGGTCGAGGTGGCCGAGGGCCTTGAGTTTCAGGGTGCGGCCGTAGCCGAAGATACCGAGACGCGGTCCGCGGACGCCCGCCAGCGAACCGGTCAGGACGTTCTCGAGGACGGTGAGCGACGGGACCAGCTCGAACTGCTGGAAGACGAACCCGACGCGGGCGCGGAGCCGGCGCAGGGCGCGCTGCCCGAGGGCCGGCACCTCGTCGCCGAGGACCGAGACGGACCCGGAGGTGGGCCGCTCGAGACCGTCCAGGTGACGGAGGAGCGTCGACTTGCCGGAGCCCGACAGACCGAGCAGGACGACGATCTCACCACGACGGATGTCGAGGTCGACGCGCTGCAGGGCGACCGTCCGGTCGAAGCGCTTCGTGACCCCGCGGAGACGCACGAGCGGTTCCGCTCCGTCGGGTGCGGTGCGACGCGCCTGCTGCTCGGTGACGCTCATGGCTGCTGCCTCTCGTGAGGTTGGTGGTGATGCGGATGTCGCACCTCGACAGGCTCGGTGACCGGGTACCGGAGCACCGGTCACTGAGCCTGTCGACGTGCAGAGCCTCAGATCAGGCCTGGCACTGCTTGGCGTTGGTCTTCTTGCAGATGTCGCGGATGGTGTCGTAGTACGCGTCGTCGACCGGTGAGGTGCCGTAGAAGGTCGCGCGGAAGGCGTCGCTGTCGGCGCTCTTCACGCCGGAGTCGATGATCTGGTCGATCGTGACCTCGGACAGGGCCTTCTCGAGCTTCTCCTTCACGTCGGCGGGCAGCGAGTCGGATTCGACGATCGGCGCACCGGGGACCATCGTGCGGTCGATGACCTTCACGCCGTCGTTCTTCTCGACCTCGGAGTCCTCGGCGAAGCCCGCCTCGCACTCGACGCCCTCGGCGGTCTTCGTCACCGAGACGTCGTGCTTACCGGCGAAGACCGGGGTGATGTCCTTCTCGGGGTCGATGCCGGCCTCGAGCAGGTTGTAGCTCGGGAAGAGGTACCCGGACGTCGAGGACGGGTCGACGAAGCAGACCTTCTTGCCCTTGAACTCCTCGATCTTGGTGATCGGCGAGTCCTTCGGGACGATCGCCTCGGAGTAGTAGCCCGGCTC
This sequence comes from Plantibacter sp. VKM Ac-2876, assembly GCF_015350715.1. Taxonomy (NCBI): domain Bacteria; kingdom Bacillati; phylum Actinomycetota; class Actinomycetes; order Micrococcales; family Microbacteriaceae; genus Plantibacter; species Plantibacter sp. VKM Ac-2876. Next base: position 219,543 of record NZ_JADKSI010000001.1, read on the forward strand.
CTGCCCCTTGACGGTGATGATCGACGAGATCGGCGTGATCTTGGCCCCGTTGTTGAGCGCGGTCACGTAGGTGAAGCCGGAGAAGGAGGCGACGTCGATCTTGCCGGCCACGGCCGCCTCGATGAGGGCCGCGTAGTCGGTCGACTCGTGGTATTCGACCTTCTTGCCGGTCTCCTGGGCGATGTAGTCCATGAGCGGCTGGTAGTTGGTCTGCGTGTCGACCGAGTCGGGGACGACGCCGAAGACGAGGGTCTGGTCGTCGACCGCGAAGGTCCCGGCCGCGGCGGAACCGGTGTCGCTGGCGCTGGCGCTCGAGCAGGCGGCCAGGCCGATCGAGAGGAGGGCGGCGGCGCCGAGCGCAGCGACGCGGGTGAGGGAGAGCTTCATGTGCTGGGACGTACCTTTCAGAAGGACCGATGCACCCGCCCGCTCCGCGCGTGGCTCCGGTGGAGCGGAACCGCGAGTGACCGACGCGGGCACTGCTGTGTGCCGTACGTGTGATCACGCTACGAGCGGCACCCGAACAGGGCCGGGCCTCCCGGTGAACAGGAGGTGAAGCCGCGCGGAAGGATCGATCAGGCAAGCCACGGTCGTCGTCTGCCGAGCCCGCCTAGACTGCTGGAATCCGCCCATCCGAGCAGCAAGGCAGGTGAGTCGTTTGCCCCTCGACCCGATCTTCGTCGAACGAGCGCGGACGCACCGCGCCTACCTCATCTCGACCGCACTCGAGCAGGCGAAGGCCTTCTTCCTGCGGCCGAAGACGACCACCGTCGCGCGCCCGAAGCCCGCTCCCGCGGCGGACCCGACGGCGACCTCCCCGAAGGCCGCCGGACCGAAGGCGAAGCCCTCGAGCCCGACGGCGAAGGCCACCACCGCCGCACCCCGCCGCAAGAAGACACGCGCACAGCACCGCAAGGCCGCGCGGAACTGGGACAAGAAGGAGCTCGCGACCGTCGGCGTCCCGGGCCCGGAGCTGCGCATCGAGGAGCACACGATCCCGGTCGTCGGCTTCCCCGACGTCCGGATCCGGCTCTACCACCCGCCCACGGCCGACGGAGACCAGGCGGTGCCCGCGGTCCTGTCCTTCTTCGGTGGGGCGTTCCGCATCGGCGGGATCGACTACCCGACGACCGACGCGGGGTTCCGTCGTCGGGCGGCCGACGCCGGCGTGGTCATCGCGGCCGTCGACTACGCGCTCGCTCCCGAGCACCGGTACCCGACCCAGCTGGAGCAGGCCCACGCGGCGCTCGAGTGGCTGTTCGCCCAGGCCACGACGCTCGGGATCGACGCGGGGCGGATCGCCGTCGCCGGGGTGTCCGCCGGCGGCAGTATCGCGGCGGCGCTCACGCTCGTGAACCGCGAACGCGGCCGGCTGCCCATCCGACTCCAGCTGCTCGAGGTGCCGGTCACGGACCTCACCGGCGGCCACATCGACCTCCGTCCCGTGCGGGAGATGGGCATCCCGAGGATCTTCGCGATCAAGGAGCTGCGCTCCGTCGCGAAGACCTACCTCCTGGATCGACGTCAGGCGAAGGAGCCGCACGCCTCGCCCCTCCTCGCCCGATCGCACGCCGACCTCCCCCGCGCCGTGATCCTCACGGCGGAGTACGACCCGCTCCGCGGCGACGGGGCGGCCTACCTCGCCGCGCTCCGGGCCGACGGCGTCGACGCGAGCGGGACGATGTACCTGGGCGCGACGCACGACACCCCCATCTTCGGCGGCGTGCTCCCCGCGGCCCGCCGCTGGCACGACGACGTCGTGACCGCCCTGCGATCACTCCACGACACAGACTGAGCCGGTCGCCGCGCCGACCGGCTTCCCCTCGGGCTCGAAAACTGGAATCGTGTCGGCATGGACGCCCACGAGATCCGCAACGCCTACCTCGACTTCCTCGAACGGAACGGCCACGCGCTGATCAAGCGGGCACCGCTCGTCCCGCGTGGCGACACGAGCACCCTGTTCAACGGCAGCGGGATGCAGGCACTCCTGCCGTACCTCCTCGGTGAGGAGCACCCCGACGGTCGGCGGCTGACCGACAGCCAGCCGTGCGTCCGGGCCCAGGACATCGAGGACGTCGGCGACAACCGGCACACCACCTTCTTCGAGATGCTCGGCAACTGGTCGCTCGGCGACTACTTCAAGGAGACGCAGATCCGGCAGTTCTTCACCTTCCTGGTCGACATCGTCGGGCTGGATCCGGAGCGGATCTCCGTCACCTGCTTCATCGGCGATCCCGCGAACGGCATCCCGCGCGACGACGAGGCCGCGTCGATCTGGGCGTCGGTGTTCGCCGAGCGCGGGGTCTCCAACGGGATCGCGGAGATCGGTTCACAGGCCGACGGCGACGCCCGCGGGGTGCGGCCCGGTGAGCGGATCTTCTTCTACGACGGCGGCGAGAACTGGTGGTCCCGCGGCGGGTCACTCGAGGGCACCCCGATCGGCGACCCGTGCGGCCCCGACAGCGAGGTGTTCTACGACTTCGGCCCCGAGTTCCAGGATCCGTCCTACGGCCTCGCCCATCCCGCGAGCGACGGCGGACGGTTCATGGAGATCGGCAACCAGGTCTTCATGCAGTACCGCCGACGCGAGGACGGCTCGTTCGAGGAACTCGCCAGGCGCAACGTGGACTTCGGCGGCGGCCTCGAACGCATCGCCGCCGCGTCGATCGACTCCGACGACGTCTTCCGCATCTCGCTCCTGTGGCCCATCGTCGAGCGACTCCAGGAGCTCACCGGGAAACGCTACGAGGACGAGACCGCCGCGATGCGCATCATCGCCGACCACCTGCGGGGTGCGACCTTCCTGGCGGTGGACGGCGTGCGTCCGTCGAACAAGGAGCAGGGCTACGTCATGCGGCGGCTGCTCCGACGGGCGATCCGGCTCGCGCTCTCGCTCGACCTCCACGAGAACTTCTTCGGCGAGATCGTGCCCGTCATCGCCGGACTGTACGCCGACGACTACCCGGAGGTGGCCGCCGCCCGCGATGAGGTCGTCGCCGTCCTCGTCAAGGAGGAGCAGTCGTTCCGACGCACGCTGGGCGCAGGGCTCCAGATGGTCCAGGGGTACGCCGGACGGGTCATGACGGGTCACGACGTGTTCCGGCTGTCCGACACGAACGGCTTCCCGAAGGAGCTGACCATCGAGGAGGCCGAGCGCCTCGGCATCGAGGTCGCTTCCGACTGGGAGACGGAGTTCGCCGCCGCCCTCGCCGAACAGCGTGCGCGGTCCCGCGGGGCGACGCACCTCGGCGCCGCGGGACTCCCGGGCGGTGACACCGCCTGAGGGTCGGCCTCCGCTCAGTCGCGCTTGAGCATGTCGATGCCGGCACCGGCGAACTGCCGGAGGGTCGCGTCCGGCAGGAACGCGCGGGTGAGCGCCGCGGCGATCCGTGTGAGGTCGCCCTCGTCGCGGTACAGGAGGTAGATCGGCTCCGATCGCGGGTTGAACTTCTGCTTGAACCGGTGGAGGGACGAGAAGCCGTAGACGGGCTCCAGGATGCCGCTGAGCTGACCGAGCAGGTGCGCGATGCGCCCCTCGTCGTCCTCCACCCGGTGCGCGAGCGGCGCACCCGAGAGCGAGAGGATCTGAGCGCCTTCCTCGGCGAAGACCTTGGCCGAGGAGGCGATGAGGAACTCCATGACCGAACCGAAGCCCTCCTCGCGTCGCCGCATGAGGTCGAGCGTCCACCCGCGGTGCTCGCCGTCGGGACCGAAGACCGGGAGCCAGCTGAGGAATCCGTCGACGTCACCGTCCGGTGAGATCGCGAGTGCCAGGCGGACCTCGGGGTCGTCGGCCTCCTGCAGGGTCCCGAGGGTGAACCGCATCTCGGGCAGACCCTTGTCGCCGACCCAGCCCTCGGAGATGGCGCGGATCTGCTGTCGGACGCCCCAGGTCTCGGCGGCGTAGGTGCTCATGCGGAAGACCATCCCCTCGCGCTCCGCCTTGTTGAGCGCCGTGCGGATGTTCGACCAGGCCTTGCCGGTGAACGCGAGACCGGGGAGGTCGACGATCGTGTCGTCGGCGATGATGAGGTCGCGCCATCCCTCGGGCATCGCGTCCTTCGTCGACTGGCTGGAACTGAAGAAGCACGGGATGAGGGAGTCACGCTCGGCCGCCTGGACGAACTCCTCGACGCTGGCCTGGAGGTGCTCCGGCGGGCCGAGCGGATCGGCGAGCACGATCGCGACGCCGGCGTGCTTCTGGTAGGGCACGAGGCCCACCGAGGTGCGGAAGTACTCCATGCCGTCCCATGTGGCCATCCAGGAGAGCGAGCCGCCGCCCTCGGTCCGGATGAGCGCGCGGGCGTCGTCCGCCGACGGCAGGTCCTGCTGCTGCTGCTTCCGCCCGACGCCGAGCTGCCGGCGTCGGTGGGACGAGAACGCGCTGCGGGTCGCGACGAGGTAGACGAGGAAGGCGAGCCAGAGCACCGACGTCGCCAGGAACACGTCGGTGTCGCCCCAGTCGATCGGGAGGTCGGCGGGATCGAGCGGCGACAGCGCCAGGTACAGCACCGCGACCAGGACGTTGAGGATCGCCCAGACGACGCTCAGCACCCACGCCCAGCGGCGACCGAGCCGCAGGCCGTTGGCGACGACGATGATCACGACCGTGTCGAGCGCGACGTCCAGCCACGGCCCCTCCGCCGGAGCGGTCGGACCGAACGGACCGTTGGTCGGCACGAGCAGGGCGACGATCTGGACGACACCGAGGGCCACGCTCGTCGTGAACGCGAGCAGTCGGCGCTCGCGCACGCTGGCCCGCTGGATGCGGAAGGAACGGTTCACCGCGAGGACGAAGAGCACCGCGAAGGCGTGCTCGAGGTCCGCGAGCGAGCCGATGAAGAGGACCCCGATCGCAGCGTAGGACGCGACGATGATCCAGCCCCGCTGCCGCCACGGAGAGGCGAAGAGCGACACACACGCGGCGAAGCAGGCCATCGTCCCGCCGGACGGACCGACGTCGAGCATCCCGGCGAGGCTCGTCGCCCAGGGCCAGGGCAGCTGACTCGCGGCCCAGAGGAACCCGGCGGTGGCGAGGACGGCGACGAGCTGACCGGCGGCGAAGGTGATGAGCGCCACCTTCGATCCCCGCCACCACTCCAGCAGGCCAACCCAGGCGAACCCGATCACCGCGAACACGTAGGCCCACGGCTCCACGACGAGGAACGTCCCGGTGACAGGAGTCCACCAGCGTCCCGCCTCGAAGGCGGGCAGGCCGTAGGCGACCGCGTCCCACCACGGTTGCGCCGTCGTCGACTCCCAGAGGCCACGCCCGACGACACCCACGACGAGGACGATCAGCACCAGGACGATCGTGACCGGCACCCGGGCGACCACCGTTCGGATCCTCATGCGCGCTGCCCCCTTCGTGGCTCCACGGAGCACACGCGCGCCGTGCGGTCGAGGCTACAGAACGGCCGCGCGGGACCGCAACGCATCGGCGTCCGGCAGGCTGACCAGCGCGAGCCAGAGTTCGGCCCGGGCGGCGAAGGGGTCGAGGGGTCGCCCGAGCACCTGTTCGACCCGGGTGATGCGGTTGCGGAGCGTGTGTCGATGGATCCCGAGTCGCCGCGCGGCGGGCTCCCACTGACCGTTCGCCTCGAGCCAGCCGCGGAGGCTCGGCACGAGGTCGGAGCCCTCCTCGCGGTCGACGCGGAGCACGGGCTCGAGCAGTTCCTCGGCCACGGCGGCGGCGCGGACGGGGTCGAGCAACCCGGCCATCCCCGCTGCGGCGAGCGCCCCGAACCGAACGACAGCCTCGCCGGCGGAGACCGCGTGCTCGTGTGCGGAGACCGCCTGCTCGATCCCCGTCGTCAGTTCGGCGAGCGCGACGGCTCGGGAGAGGCCGAGCCGCCGAGCGGGGGCCGCCGCGATCACCGCCTCGACCGCCCGATCGACGTTCGTCTCGGTGTCCCCCTCGGCCGCTGCGAGGAGGAGGACGGGCCGTCCGTCCTGTTCGGCGACGAAGAGCGAACCTGGACTGAGCGTCTCGGCCCGTTCCAGCTCGGCGAGGAGCGCCTCGCGCGCTTCGGTCGGCCCGGAGCAGACGCCGACACGAACCGCTCCGGTCGGCAACGGCGTACCGAGCTGTTCGGCGACCTCGCGCGCCGCGGTGGTCTGTCCGGCGCGGAGCAGCTGCCAGACACCGGTGCGCAGCGAGCGCCCCGCCCGTCCGAGCGCACCGCCCTGCTCGAGGGTGAGCCCGGCGATGGCGACGACGGAGGTCACGACGCTCTGGGCCGCGGCGTCCAACGGGCCGTCGGTCCCGGCGATGGCGAGCACGCCCCGGAGGTCCCCGCGCCGACCGAGGGTCTGCAGCGAGACCGTGCGGGTGCGGCTCGCGAGCGTCGCACCCGACCGCTGTCCGCGGCTCAGGAGCATGGTGGCCTCGCCGGCCACCCGCTCCAGGAGGCGCTCGGTCTCGGGACCGGCGGTGGGCCCGTCGCCCGCGATCGCCACCGGCGTCGCATGCGCGTCGAAGAGCACGACCCAGGCACCGAGGGACCGCGCGAGTTCGGTGACGACGGCGGCCGTCGCGTCGGGGCGGAGCGCGGCGAACGCGATGGCGCGCTGGGCGCCCAGGGCCCAGGCGTCCCTCGCCCGCGCCGCCTCGGTGAGGAGGTCGGCCGCGTACCGGATGACGGCGATGAACGGCGTGCGGTACGGGACCTCGATGAGCGGCATCCCGTGCGCCGCGCAGGCCTCGGCGAGTTCCGGCGGCGTCCCGGCCGTGATTACCTCAGTACCGAACCCCAGTCCGGCGACACCGGCGTCGGCGAGACGGGCGACGTACGCCTCGACCTGCGTCGTCGACACCGCGGTCCCGAACTGCGTGCCCGTCGTGAGCAGCACCTGGTCGGCGAGGAGGAAGGGCGTGGGGTCCGGCAGATCCGACCCGGAGACCCAGGCGACCTGCCGGTCGAGCGCGCCCTCGGTCCCGGCCACCACGAGCTTCAGGCCGAGCGCACGGTGGTCGAGGAGGTCCTGCAGCGTCGGTGCCATGGCGTGAGTCTACGCACGGATGCCGGATCGTCCAACCGATGCGCTTTGAATGGACAGAATGTCGACTGCCTCGACGCGAACCGCTGCCTAGCCTGGTGGCACTGCTCGCGGACGACCTCGGCGCCCCCGCCGGACGCGGCAGCCGAAGGAGTACCGATGACGAGCAGCACCGCAGCCCCAGCGCCCTCCATCCTCGGCGGCCCCTCGCTCCCGCAGGAACGTCGCCTCGTCACCGCCATCCCCGGACCGATCTCCGAGGAACTCATGGCCCGGAAGCACGCCGCGGTCGCGTCCGGCGTCGGCACCACGATGCCGGTGTTCGCGGCCGGCGCGGGCGGTGGCGTCCTCGTCGACGTCGACGGCAACTCCCTGATCGACCTCGGGTCCGGCATCGCCGTGACCGGCGTGGGCAACAGCAACCCGCGCGTCGTCGAGGCCGTCACCCGACAGCTGCAGGAGTTCACCCACACCTGCTTCACCATCACCCCCTACGACTCCTACGTCGAGGTCGCCGAGGCGCTCAACCGCCTCACCCCCGGCGACCACACCAAGCGCACGGCACTGTTCAACTCGGGCGCCGAAGCGGTCGAGAACGCGGTGAAGATCGCCCGCAGCCACACGAAGAAGCAGGCGGTCGTCGCCTTCGACCACGCGTACCACGGCCGCACGAACCTGACGATGGCCCTCACCGCCAAGTCCATGCCCTACAAGAGCGGCTTCGGCCCCTTCGCCTCCGAGGTGTACCGTGCACCGCTGTCCTACCCCTTCCGCGACGGCGGGCTCACCGGCGCCGAGGCGGCACAGCGCGCGATCACCCAGATCGAGAAGCAGATCGGCGCAGACAACCTCGCGGCGATCATCATCGAACCCATCCAGGGCGAGGGCGGCTTCATCGTCCCGGCGGACGGCTTCCTGCCGACACTGCTCGACTGGGCCCGCGCGAATGACGTCGTCTTCATCGCCGACGAGGTGCAGACCGGCTTCGCCCGCACGGGTGCGATGTTCGCGTCCGAGCACTTCGACATCGTGCCCGACCTCATCATCACCGCCAAGGGCATCGCGGGCGGCCTGCCACTCTCCGCCGTCACCGGACGCGCGGAGATCATGGACGCCCCGCACGCCGGCGGCCTCGGCGGCACCTACGGCGGCAACCCGCTCGCCTGTGTCGCCGCCCTGGCGGCGATCGAAGCGTACGAGGAGGAGGACCTCGCAGCCTCGGCCCGGGCGATCGAAACCCGCATCGTCGACCGCTTCACCGCGGCGCAGGTCTCCGACCCCCGCATCGGCGACATCCGCGGACGCGGCGCCATGATGGCGGTCGAGTTCGTCGACCCAGCCACCGGCGAGCCCGACGCCGCCCTCACGGCACGCGTCGCCAAGGCCGCCCACCAGGCCGGCGTCATCGTCCTGACCTGCGGCACCTACGGCAACGTGGTCCGCTTCCTCCCGCCGCTGACCATCCCCCTCGAGCTGCTCGACGAAGGACTCGACGTCGTCCTCGAGGCGCTCGCCGCGAACTGACGCCCCGCCCTTCGACAAGCTCAGGGACCGATGTAGTCGTCCCCGAGCTTGTCGAGGGGCATGCACGCTGAAACACTGTGACCGACGGCACCGACACCACCAAGGAGCTCCACCCATGACCGACGCACGTGAAACCGATCTGCTCGCCAAGGTCCCGAACGGCCTGTTCATCGGAGGCGTCTGGCGCGACGCGACGGAGGGCGCGACGCTCGACGTGAGCGACCCGTCCACCGGCGACGTCATCAAGACGATCGCGGACGCCTCGGTCGCCGACGGCACGGCGGCCCTCGACGCCGCGGTCGCCGCCCAGGACGAGTGGGCGGCGACCGCTCCCCGCACCCGCTCGAACATCCTCCGGAAGGCCTTCGACCTCCTCCAGGAGCGTCGCGAGGAGTTCGCCCTCCTCATGACGCTCGAGATGGGCAAGCCGCTCGCCGAGGCGAACGGCGAGGTCACTTACGGTGGTGAGTTCCTCCGCTGGTTCTCCGAGGAGGCCGTCCGCATCTCCGGACGCTACGGGTCGAACCCCGAGGGCACCGGCATGATGACCGTCTCGCAGCACCCCGTCGGTCCGTGCTTCCTCATCACCCCGTGGAACTTCCCCCTCGCGATGGCGACCCGCAAGATCGCCCCGGCGCTCGCCGCCGGCTGCACGGTCGTCGTCAAGCCCGCCGAGCTCACGCCGCTCACGACCCTGTACTTCGTGAAGCTGCTCGAGGACGCCGGTCTCCCCGCAGGCGTCGTGAACGTCATCACCACCTCCAGCTCCTCCGCGGTCTCCGGCCCGATCATCGCCGACCCGCGGCTCCGCAAGCTGAGCTTCACGGGCTCGACGGCCGTCGGTCAGAAGCTCATCGAACAGTCCGCGAAGAACGTCCTCCGCACCTCGATGGAGCTCGGTGGCAACGCCCCGTTCGTCGTGTTCGAGGACGCCGACCTCGACAAGGCCGTGGAGGGCGCGATGGCCGCCAAGTTCCGCAACATCGGACAGGCGTGCACCGCGGCGAACCGCTTCATCGTCCACCGCGACGTCGCGGGCGAATTCGCGAAGCGCGTCACCGAGAAGGTCAACGCGTTCCGCATCGGCCGCGGCACCGAGGACGGCGTGACGATCGGCCCGCTCATCGACGACCGCGCGGTCACGAAGGCGAAGACCCTCGTGGGCGACGCCGTCGAGCGCGGCGCCGAGGTCCTCACCGGCGGCGAGGCCGTCGACGGACCGGGCACCTTCTTCCAGCCGACGGTCGTCACCGGGGTCGTGCCGGGGTCCGACATCCTCCGCGAGGAGATCTTCGGCCCGGTCCTCGCGATCGTGCCGTTCGACGACGAGGACGAGGCCGTGCGGCTCGCGAACGACACCGAGTACGGGCTCGTCTCCTACGTGTTCACCACCGACCTCGCCCGCGGACAGCGCATGATCGGCCGTCTGCAGACCGGCATGATGGGCCTCAACGTCGGCGTCATCTCGAACGCCGCCGCGCCGTTCGGTGGTGTCAAGCAGTCGGGCATCGGTCGCGAGGGCGGACTCGAGGGCATCCACGAGTACCTGTACACGAAGTACACCATGACGCCCATCGGCTGACACGCGTCGGTCGAAGCGACGGAAACCGTCGCTGATCGTCGTTTCGACCGGCGACCTCGCCATCCTCGGTTCCATCCGACCGCCGGATCCGCCATACTCGACTATCGACGCCGGTCCCGAGCATCACCCGAGCACCACCCCGGTCACCCGAGCACCACCCCGGTCACCCGAGCTCCACCCCGGTCCCTGAGCTTGTCGAAGGGCCACGAACAGGAAGACACCTCATGAGCGCTATCGAACGCGACGTCGTCATCATCGGCGCCGGGGCCTCCGGGCTCACGGCCGCCACCAAGCTCCGCGCGGCGGGCCTGTCCGTCGCCGTCCTCGAGGCGCGCGACCGCGTCGGTGGTCGCCTCTGGACGAACCACATCGACGGAGCCATGCTCGAGCTGGGCGGCCAGTGGGTCTCCCCCGACCAGACCGCGCTGCTCGCCACGCTCGAGGAGCTCGGGCTCGACACCTACTCCCGCTACCGCGAGGGCGACAGCGTCTACGTCAACGCCGAGGGCGTGCGCACCCGCTTCACGGGCGACATCTTCCCCGTCGCCGAGTCGACCGCAGCCGAGATGGAGCGACTCATCACCCTCCTCGACGAGCTCGTCGAGGAGGTCGGCGTCACCGAGCCGTGGGCGCACGCCCGGGCGAAGGAGTACGACCGCATCTCGTGGAGCGCCTGGCTCGCCGAGCAGACGGACGACGTCGAGGCGCGCGACAACATCGCCCTCTTCATCGCCGCCGCGATGCTCACGAAGCCCTCCCACTCCTTCTCGCTCCTGCAGGCGCTCCTCATGGCGGCGTCCGCCGGCAGCTTCACCCACCTCGTCGAGGCCGACTTCATCCTCGACAAGCGCGTCGTCGGCGGCCTGCAGCAGGTTCCGATCAAGCTCGCCGAGGCCCTCGGCGACGACGTCCACCTGTCCTCGCCCGTGCGTCGCCTCGAGTGGTCCGACGCCGGCGTCTCGGCCGAGGCGGACAGCGTGACGGTCAACGCGCGGTACGCGATCGTGGCCGTCCCGCCGAACCTGTACTCCCGCATCGATTTCCAGCCGCCGCTGCCGCGCCTCAGCCACCAGATGCACCAGCACATGTCGCTCGGGCTCGTCATCAAGGTCCACGCCGTGTACGAGACGCCGTTCTGGCGCGAGGACGGCCTCTCGGCCACCGCATTCAGCCCGTACGAGCTCGTCCACGAGGCCTACGACAACACGAACCACGAGGACCCGCGCGGCACGCTCGTCGGGTTCGTCTCGGACGAGCGCGCCGACGAGGTCTTCAAGCTGAGTGCGGAGGAGCGTCGCGAGCGGATCCTCACCTCGCTGTCCCACTACTACGGCGAGCAGGCCCTCTCCCCCGTCGTCTACTACGAGAGCGACTGGGGCAGCGAGGAGTGGACGCGAGGCGCGTACGCGGCGAGCTTCGACCTCGGTGGCCTCTCGCGCTACGGCGCCATGCAGTCGACGCCGGTCGGTCCGATCTTCTGGTCGACGAGCGACCTCGCCGCCGAGGGCTACCAGCACGTGGACGGCGCGATCCGCAAGGGCGCCGACACCGCTGAGGCGATCATCGCCCGCCACCAGGCGTAAGCGTCTCCCGGTTCCTGAGCCTGTCGAAGGGCCTCGGTCCCTGCCCTTCGACAAGCTCAGGAACCGCGTGTCGAAGGGCGCTCCTCCCCTCCCCGCCCTTGTCGAGCGCCCACCCCCGTCGATACCCTGCACCAACGAAACACCCGCACACCGCCGTGCAGTCCGGCACCTTCGCACCCGATCGAAAGCGAACACCAGATGAGATACATCGTTGGCTACACCGATACGCCGGCGGGACGCGACGCGCTCGCGCTCGGCATCCGGATCGCTCGGACCACCGGAGCCCGGCTCGACATCGTCCTCGTGCTCGCGAACGAGGAACGCCCGACGATCACGCCGGCCGATCCCGGGTACGAACGGTTCCTCCGCGAGACGGCCGACCGCTGGCTCGCCGAGGCGCTCGACGCGGTCCCCGCCGACATCACGGCCAAGACGCACCTCGTGTACGACGAGTCGTTCGCGGAGGGCCTCTTGGAGGCCTCCCGCATCCTCGAGGGCGGGCTCATCATCATCGGTGCGGCGCGCGGCGGACTCCTCGGCCGGTTCACGCTCGGCAGCGTCGCGAACACGCTCCTGCACTCGGCGGTCGTCCCGGTCGCCCTCGCTCCGGTCGGCAGCCGCGACCTCCTCGAGGCCCAGCCGACCGGCGGCACGGTCAGCCGCATCACCTGCGCGATCGGCACCCGTGCCGGCGCGCACCAGCTGCTCGACGCGGCGATCGTCGTCGCCAAGAACGCGGTCATCCCGCTCCGCCTGGTCTCGCTCGTCGCGCTCGACCAGCCCGAGGGTGCCGAGCACCCCGAGGCGACCGCCCGGGCCGAGTCGCACGCGGCGGAAGTCCTCGCCTACGCGACCGAGCACCTGCCGAAGGACATCGCCGTGACCACCGAGATCGCCTCGGGCACCCGCATCGAGGACGCCGTCTCGCACCTCGAATGGAAGCCCGCGGAGATCGTGCTCGTCGGTTCCAGCCGACTCGCCACCCCCAAGCACCTCTTCCTCGGCTCCACGGCAGCGAAGATGCTGCGTGAGCTCCCCGTACCCATGGTGGTCGTGCCCCGCGACTCCGTGCTGACCCTCGGAGACCCGACATGACTCCTCCCGAAACCACCCCGCCTCGCGACGTCGCCCACCCCGAGACGACCGCGACGGGCGCCCTCTCCAAGAAGGGCCTCGGCGCCGGCACCGTCGGCCTCGTCGGCGCGATCGTCATCGGCATCTCGTGCATCGCCCCGGCGTACACCCTGACCGGTGCCCTCGGTCCGACCGTCGCGGAGGTCGGCACCCACGTGCCGGCCATCTTCCTCGTCGGCTTCATCCCGATGCTGCTGGTCGCCTTCGGCTACCGGGAGCTCAACAGCCGCATGCCGGACTCCGGCACCTCGTTCACCTGGGCGACGCGCGCGTTCGGTCCGTGGGTCGGTTGGATGGCCGGTTGGGGCCTCATCGCCGCGACCATCGTCGTGCTCTCGAACCTCGCGGGCATCGCGGTCGACTTCTTCTACCTGATGCTGTCGCAGATCTTCCAGAACCCCGACATCGCGGGCCTCACGTCGAACCCGTTCATCAACGTCATCACCTGTCTGGCGTTCATGCTCGGGGCGACGCTCATCTCCTACCGCGACATGCAGACGACGCAGAAGCTGCAGTACGTGCTCGTGGGCTTCCAGTTGCTCGTGATGGTGCTGTTCGGCATCGTCGCCTTCGCGCACGTCGCGGGCGGTGACGCGTTCGACGCCCTCCCGATCTCGCTCGACTGGTTCAACCCGTTCGCCGTCGGCTCGTTCAGCGCCTTTGCCGCCGGCCTGTCGCTCTCCATCTTCATCTTCTGGGGTTGGGACGTCACGCTGACGATGAGCGAGGAGACGAAGGGGTCGAGCTCGACGCCCGGCAAGGCCGCCACGGCCACGGTCGTCATCATCGTCGTCCTCTACCTGTTCCTGTCGGTCGCGCTCATCAACTACGCGGGCGTCGGCGACGGCGAGTTCGGGCTCGGCAACGAGGACATCCAGGGCAACGTGTTCTTCTCGCTCGCAGGGCCCATCCTCGGTCCGCTCGCGATCCTCGTGTCGATCGCGGTGCTGTCGTCCTCGGCCGCCTCGCTGCAGTCGACGTTCGTCTCCCCTGCGCGGACCCTGCTCGCCATGGGACACTACGGCGCGCTGTCGCCGAAGTTCTCGAAGGTGCACCCGAAGTTCTTCACGCCCGGCTACGCGACGATCGTCTCCAGTGTCGTCGCGTCGGTGTTCTACGCGGTCATGCGCTTCATCTCCGAGGACGTGCTCTGGGACACGATCACGACCCTCGGCATGATGATCTGCTTCTACTACGGCCTGACGGCGTTCGCGTGCGTCTGGTACTTCCGGAAGCAGTGGTTCTCGAGCGCACGGAACTTCTTCTTCCAGTTCTTCTCCCCGCTCGTCGGCGGTCTCATCCTGGGTGTGCTGTTCTTCACCACGATCATCGAGAGCGCGGACCCCGACTACGGCAGCGGCTCGAACATCGGCGGTGTCGGGCTCGTGTTCATCCTCGGCATGATCATCATCGTGGCGGGCATCGTCATCATGCTCATCCAGGCGAAGCTCCGACCGGACTTCTTCCGCAACAAGACGCTCGCCCGCGGCATCGCCGGCGACGCGAACGAAGCGGACGCCGCCCTCCCCGAATGACCGGATGACCTCGACGCCCGTCCGACGCTCCGCCGTCGGACGGGCGTCGTGCGCTCGGCGCTAGACTGTTCGCATCCCCGCCGCGTCGCAACGAAAGAGACCTCCGTGCCGACCATCGTCGTAGAAGTCATGCCGAAAGCCGAACTGCTGGACCCCCAGGGCAAGGCCGTCGCCGGCGCCCTCGCGCGTCTCGGCAAGAGCGAGTTCACCGATGTCCGCATCGGCAAGCGCTTCGAGCTCACGGTCGACGGCCCCATCACCGACGCCACGCGCGCCACGGTGCAGCAGATCGCCGACGACATCCTCTCGAACGCCGTGATCGAGGACGTCGTAGCCATCCACTACCCCGAGGGCTCCGAGGCATGACGACCCGTATCGGTGTCATCACCTTCCCCGGTTCGCTCGACGACCGCGACGCCCAGCGCGCGGTCCGCATGGCGGGTGCCGAGCCCGTCGCGCTCTGGCACGGCGACCACGACCTCCAGGGCGTCGACGCCGTCATCCTGCCGGGTGGCTTCAGCTACGGCGACTACCTCCGTGCCGGCGCGATCGCCGCGGTCTCGCCGATCATGACCGAGCTGAAGGACGCCGCCGGCAAGGGCATGCCGATCCTCGGGATCTGCAACGGCTTCCAGATGCTCGTCGAGGCGCACCTGCTGCCCGGCGGCCTCATCCGGAACGCCCACCAGCAGTTCATCCGTCGCGACCAGCTGCTCACGGTCGAGAACGCCGACACCGCCTGGACCCACCAGTTCTCGAAGGGGCAGGAGATCACCATCCCGCTCAAGAACGCCGACGGCGGTTACATCGCCGACGCCGAGACCTTGGCACGCGTCGAGGGCGAGGGCCTGGTCGCCTTCCGCTACGCGGGCGTGAACCCGAACGGCTCGCTCGACGACATCGCCGGCCTCACGAACCCGGCCGGCAACGTCGTCGGGCTCATGCCGCACCCCGAGCACGCGATCGAGCCGGGCTTCGGTCCCGAC
The DNA here is from genome assembly GCF_015350715.1 of Plantibacter sp. VKM Ac-2876. Classification (NCBI taxonomy): domain Bacteria; kingdom Bacillati; phylum Actinomycetota; class Actinomycetes; order Micrococcales; family Microbacteriaceae; genus Plantibacter; species Plantibacter sp. VKM Ac-2876. Next base: position 234,886 of record NZ_JADKSI010000001.1, read on the forward strand.
ACCCCGCTCGCGATGCGCTCCGGTGTCGACGGTCTCGCCTTCTTCACGAGCGCCGTGCAGGCCCTCCAGGCGGTCTAGCCAGCACACATCGTCTCCACGCCCGTCCCGATCCGTCGGGGCGGGCGTGTTGCGTCGGTGGATGGATCCCGCAGCGCCGCCCCGGTCCCTGAGCCCCACCCCGATTCCAGAGCCCCATTCCGGCCCCTGAGCCTCAATCCGGTCCCTGAGCTTGTCGAAGGGCGTCCCGCGCCACCGGCTACCATCGACACTGGTCGGACCAATCGAGGGGGCAGCATGGCGGAGCCGCTCGAAGCGCTCGTGGCGAGGCTCGTCGAACTGGCCACGCCGGAGCCCGGCACCACCGCGCGGCGACTGCCTCCGGAACGCGAGCTCGGCGAGGCACTGCAGATGAGCCGCGGCGCCCTTCGCGAACAGCTCGCGGTCCTCGAACGGCTCGGCTTCCTCCACCGCACCCAGGGTCGGGGCACCTCCATTGACGCCCCGGGCGACGACTTCGTCCGCAGTTGGTTCACCATCTCCCGTCAGCTGGGCTACCTGTCCGACGATCAGTTCGCCCGCTCGCGCATGATGCTGGAGGAGACCGTCGCCGAGGCGGCCGCCGGGCTCGTCACCGACGAGGCGGTCGCGGTGTTGCGCGACGACGTCGACCGCATGATCGCCGCGACGCTCGCCGGGGATCACGATGCGGCGCTCGAGGCCGACGTCGACTTCCACAGCCGACTGAACGCCATCGTCGACGATCCGATCTTCCGGCTCATGCACGAGGGCTTCAGTCACGTGCTGCGCGAGACGATCCGGCAGCGTCGACTCCGCGCGATCGAGGTGGAGCAGCCGGACGACCGCGGCGTGCGGCGTACCGACAGCGTGCACTACGCCGTCGTCGACGCCCTGGCCGCTCGAGACGCCGAGGGCGCTCGACGCGCGATGCGCCAGCACTTCGAGGACTGGTTGCAGCTCGAAGCCGACGACGGCGCGAGCTGACGCGTCGCGGCCGCCACGCCGTCCGGGCAAGCTCAACCGGCCCCTGAGCCTGTCGAAGGGTCCACGAGGACACTTCCACAACCGCCCCCACTCAGCATCTGGAATGTCAGTGGTTCGTGGTGGACTTGGTTCATGACCGAGACCACCCTCACCGCGATCCGCGTCGGCGATGAATACGCCGCGCAGCTCGCGGAGTTCTCGGACGAGTACGCGGAAATCCAACGGCTGCGGGCGGCTCTCGATGCACGTGAGGCCCGGCTGCTTGCTCGATCTGCCGCCTACGCGGACGCCTTCGCAGACGTCACGGTCCCGGCCGTCTTCCCGCCCGCGGAACGGCAGGCGCTCTCGCGCCGGTCGACCTGCGCAGCCCTCGCGATGGCGACCCGCACGCCCGAGCGGACCGTTCAACGGGCGACGAACGACGCCGAGCGCCTCGTGAACGAAGCCCCAGCCGTGCTCGCGTCGCTCGAGGCCGGCCGCATCTCGGTCCGGCACGCGCAGACGATCATCGACCAACTCAGTGATGTGCCGACCGCAGGGCGAGCGGTGTTCCTCGCTGAGGTACTGCCGGTTGCGGAAGAGTCCACCAACGCGAACCTCCGCAAGCGCGCCCGCGTCCTGCGCGAGCGCCTCCACCCCGGAATCGATCACCGCCAGAGCGGTCCGCTCGGAGGCCGACCGTCGGGTCGAGTTCGAGCCCGCCGCAGACGGCATGGCGTGGGTGCACCTGTTCACCACAGCGCCGATCGCGCAGGGCATCCTCGAGCGCGTCGAGGCGGCCGCCGCGGACTCGCGCTCAGCGGGCGACACTCGCACGTGCGCCCAGCTGCAGGCAGACGCCCTTGCGGCGCTCGCGCTCACCGGCGTGACCCCGGAAGATGTCATGTCGAGCCCGGTCCTCCCGCACCCCCTCGAGGTGCAGGAGCACATCAAGCCGACCGTGCAGATCACCGTCCCGGCGCTCACCATGGCCGGCGTCTCCGACGCACCCGGCATGCTCGACGGCTACGGTCCGATCGACCCCGAGACCGCCGCACGCATCGCGGTGAACGCCCCCAGCTTCACCCGGATCCTCGTCCAACCGGAAACCGGCGCGGTCCTCTCCGTCGGGCGGAACCAGTACCGCGTTCCGGCCGACCTCCAGCGCGCGGTCCGCCTACGGGACGGCACCTGTCGGGCACCGGGCTGCCGGCGACGCGCCAGAGCCTGCGACCTCGACCATTCAGTCGCGTGGGACGACGGCGGGACGACAGATGTCGGGAACCTCGCGTGCCTCTGCCGACATCACCACCGGATGAAGCACCTCCCCGGCTGGAACCTCGACCACAGGCCCGGCGGGGTACTCGAGTGGACGACACCCGACGGGAAACACCACCGGACCGAACCTGACCCTGCACCGTTCTGAACAGCTCCGGTGCCGGAGCCTGTCGAAGGGTTCCTCGTGGGCACTTCGACAGGCTCAGTGACCGTGCTGGACTGTGCTCGCACGCTTTTCGGTCCCCGAGCCTGTCGAAGGGCAGCCGAGCCGCGCCACCTCGGTCATCGGGCTGGCATCGCCCGCATCACCCTCGATCTCTGAGCTGCACCGCACTGAGCCCGTCAAGTGTCGAAAGCCACTCCGGCACCTCGACACGCTCGGTGACCAGGAGAGGCCTGCCCCAATACCCCGGTCCCTGAGCCTGTCGACGGGCAGCCGGGCGTCCACCACCGGGCGGTTGCCCGCGTCGACACCGGCAGCTACGATTGGTCCAACCAATCCCCCGGAGGACGCCATGGCATCGACGCCACAGCCCGCACACACCATCACCTTCGTCGGCATCGGCGCGATCGGCCTGCCGATGGCCACCCAGCTCGCCGCGGCCGGCCACCGGGTCACAGGCGTCGACCCCTTCCCCGCCGCACGGGAACGCGCGGCCGCCGCCGGCATCAGCGCGGTCGAGTCGATCGCCGAGGCACCGCAAGCCGACACCGTCGTGGTCATGGTCGCGACGCCCGACCAGCTCGCCGAACTCGTCACCCTCGCCCTCGCTGACACCGATCCCGCCGGCCAGACCTGGATCATCATGAGCACCGTCGGCCCCGCCTCCGTCGTCGAGCAGGCCGCCCGTCTCGAAGCCGCGGGAGCAGCGGTCGTCGACGCCCCGGTCACCGGCGGCGTGGCACGCGCCAGCACCGGCGAGCTCACCATGTTCGTATCCGGATCCCCCACCGCGACCGCCGCCGCAACGGAGCCGCTCGCCGCCCTCGGCACCGCCAGGATCGTCGGCGAAGCCGTCGGCGACGGCCAGGCGATCAAGGTCGTCAACCAGCACCTCTGCGCCGTGCACATCGCCGCTGCCGCCGAAGCCCTCGCCCTCGCGTCCTCACTCGGCCTCGACCCGACGGCCGTCCTCCCCCTCGTCGAATCCGGTGCAGCCGCATCCTGGATGCTGTCAGACCGCGGACCCCGCATGCTGCAGGACACCGACGCCCCGGTGATGAGCCGTGTCGACATCTTCGTCAAGGACACCGGCCTCGTCGCCGATGCGGCGAGCGCCGCCGGAGCCGCGACCCCCGTCCTCGATGCCGCGCGCGAACGCTTCCTCGCCGCTGCGGCGTCCGGACTCGGCGCACGCGACGACTCCCGGGTGATCGAGACCTACCAGGAGCCCCACGCATGAAGACCCTCATCCTCGACGACGACCCCACCGGCACGCAGTCGGCCTCCGGCGTCGACGTCCTGCTGGAGTGGGACGCCGACCTCATCGAGCAGGCGCTCGGTGGAGCCGACGCGGTCTACCTGCTCACCAACACCCGCGCCGTCCCGGAGGACGAGGCCGTCGCGCTCCTGGAACGCACCCGCGAGCAGGCGACGGAGGCCGGCCGTCGTCTCGGAGAACGCATCCACGTCGTCCTCCGAGGCGACTCGACCCTGCGCGGGCACGTGTTCCCCGAGACCGCCGTCTTCACCGGGGACCGCAGCGTCATCGTGTTCGTTCCGGCCTTCCCGGAGGGCGGGCGCACGACGATCGACGGCACCCATTACGTCCGGATCGGTGACGAGACGCTGCCGGCCCATGAGACGGAGTATGCCCAGGACCCCGTGTTCCCGTTCCGCTCGGGGCACCTGCCGGACTACGTGCGCGAACAGTCCGGGCGGGAAGCCGCCCACTTCGGTCTGGCGGGTCTCCGCGACGGCGCCGCCGAGTTCCGTGCAGCGCTCCGTGATGCCGTTCCCGGAACCGTGCTCCTTCCGGACGCGGAGACGGGAGACGACGTCCGGATCATCGCGCAGGCCATCACGACGGCCTGGGCCGACGGAGCCGACGTGGTCGTCCGGTCAGCGTCACCCCTCGCTGCGGCCATCGCGGGCGTCGAGAGCGACGGCCTCCTCCCCTCGCCGCTCGTCGCGGAGCCGGTCGCCGCGCTCCTCGTCTGCGGCTCCCACACCATCGGTGCGACGCGACAGCTCGCGCCCGTCGAGGCGGCGTTCGGCCCCGCCGAGATCGTCCCCACGAGCGACGCCCTCCAGGATGCCGTCGCCACCGGGCGGGCCGTGGCGGAGGCCGCTCGAGCGAGACTCACCGCGACGGGGTTCGCCGCGATCTCGTCCGAGCGGGAACGGGACGCCTCGCACAACACGCTCGACCATGGCGAGCGGGTGATGATCGCACTGACATCGGCGACCGCTGCGCTCCGACGATCGGTGGAGGTCGTCGTGTCGAAGGGCGGCATCACCTCCGCCGAGGTCGCCCGGGTCGGACTCGGCGCCAGGCGCGCACGCGTCCTCGGGCAGGTGCTGCCCGGGGTCTCGGTGTGGAGCGTGGTGACGCCCGAAGGCGAGGAGAAGCTCTACGTGGTCGTCCCTGGCAATGTCGGCGACCCGTCGACGCTCATGGACGTGCTCGCCGCAGTCGGGCGGAGCGCCTAGCGTCCGAGGATCTCCGACGCGTTGTGGTCGATCCACGCCATCAAGGGCATCAGGTGCTCGTTGAGGTCGCGACCGCGGTCGCTCAGGCTGTACTCGACACGGGGCGGGATCTCGGGGTGCGCGACGCGGACGACGAGGCCGTCCTCCTCGAGCGTGCGGAGTGTCTGGGCCAGCATCTTCTCGCTGATGCCCTGGACCACCCGTCGCAGTTCACCCCAGCGATGGGTGCCGTCGGACAGCGCCAGGAGGACGAGGACGCCCCACTTGCTGGTCACGTGGTCGAGCACCGTGCGCGAGGGGCAGGCGGCAGGCAGGATGCCGTCGGTGAATCCTGGGCGTCTTCCCAGCTGCGTGTCCACGCTCGTCATGGCTCATTCCTTACTTATCGGACAGTAGCTTACCTCAAAGTGGGTACTGCAGATCGGGAAGTAATGTGATCGAAAGCGGGTTCCTCCTCAGCGAACCCCATCGAAAGGACCCTCACATGTCTCTCGTCGTCACCGGAGCCACCGGCCACCTCGGCCACCTCGTCGTCGAGCACCTGCTCGCCCGCGGCACCGACCCCGCCACCATCGTCGCCACCGGCCGCCGGACCGAGGCACTGGCCGATCTCGCCGCACAGGGCGTTCGCACCGCGAAGGTCGACTTCACCGACCCGGCCACCCTCGACGCCGCCCTCGAGGCCGGCGACACCCTGCTGCTCGTCTCCGGGAGCGAGGTCGGCCAGCGCGTCGCCCAGCACGCCGCCGTCATCGACGCCGCCAAGCGCGCCGGCGTCGCCCGCCTCGTCTACACGAGCGCGCTCCGGGCCGACACCTCCCCGCTGATCCTCGCCCCCGAGCACAAGGCGACCGAGGAGCTCATCCACGCGTCCGGCCTCCCGTTCACCATCCTCCGCAACGGCTGGTACACCGAGAACTACGGCCAGTCCGTCGACCAGGCCAAGGCGACCGGATCGTTCGTCGGGAGCGTCGGCGACGGTCTCGTGTCGAGCGCGTCGCGCACCGACTACGCGGAGGCGGCCGCAGTCGTCCTCACCACCGACGGCCACGAGGGCAAGGCCTACGAGCTCGCCGGCGACGTCGCGTGGTCGCACCCCGAGCTGGCACAGGCGATCGGCGAGGTCGTCGGCCGCGAGGTCGTCTACCAGGACCTCTCCCCCGAGGACCACCTGAAGGCGCTGTTGGCCGCCGGTCTCGACGAGGGCACCGCGGGATTCGTCGTCGCCCTCGACGGCAACACGCGTGACGGGCTCCTCGCCGACACGAGCGGCGACCTGGGTCGCCTCATCGGGCGTCCGACGACGCCCCTGGTCGACGGGCTGCGCACGCTCGTCGCCTGAGCCACGTCCACACCTCCTGCAATCAGCCGGGCCCGGAGCACATGCTCCGGGCCCGTTCGCGTGCGCTGACGCCACGGGTGGAGGAATCCGTTGCAGAAACGCGATCCGACGCACGAATCCGTCACCTCGATCCGGGTTATGCTCTCGATACCGCTAGCGCGCCGAGGATGACGCGCCGGCCAGACGGCACCACCGACGCTTCGAGCAGGTGATATGACGAGCAACGCGGACACGGTCTTCACCGGAGGCACCGTCTTCCGGAACGCCCTGCTCACGCCGCAGACCGGTGCCGTCGCCGTCGCCGACGGCCGGATCGTCGCCCTCGACGCCGACGCACACGCGGCGATCGGTCCCGACACCGAGATCGTGGACCTCCGAGGCGGTCTCCTGCTCCCCGGCTTCGTCGACGCACACGTCCACCCCGTCGAGGCCGGACTCGAACAACTCGCATGCGACCTGTCGGCCGAGCGCACCCCCGAGGGGTACCTCGCCACGATCGCCGCCTACGCCGAGGCCCAGCCCGAGCTCCCGTGGATCGTCGGCGGCGGCTGGCAGCAGGCCGCCTTCCCCGGCGGCACCCCGCTCGCCGCGGACCTCGACCGAGTGGTGCCGGACCGGCCCGTCTTCCTCCAGAACCGCGACCACCACGGTGCCTGGGTGAACACCGCGGCACTCCGCCTCGCCGGCATCGACCACACCACGCCCGACCCCACGGACGGCCGGATCGAGCGGGACGCGGACGGCACCCCGAACGGCATGCTCCACGAGGGTGCCCGCTCGCTCGTGTCCCGGTTCGTCCCCGTCGACACCGACGAGGACGTCGCGGCCGCCCTCATCGCAGCCCAGCAGACCCTCCACGGCTTCGGCGTCACCGGCTGGCAGGACGCGATCGTCGGCGACTACGGCAGCCACACCGACACGAGCGACGCGTACCTGCAGGCGATGGCGGACGGGTCGCTCACCAGCGACGTCGTGGGGGCGCTCTGGTGGGACCGGGATCGGGGACTCGAGCAGATCGACGAGCTCGTCGCACGCCGAGACGCGATCGAACGCCGCGCCGCAGCCATCGGGACGACGACCGGGCGCTTCACCGCGGGCACCGTCAAGATCATGCAGGACGGCATCCCCGAGAACCGGACCGCCGCGATGATCGACCCCTACCTCCGCACCTGCCACTGCGGTGACACCGCGCCCGAGCACGGCATCTCCTTCCTGGAGCCCGCGATCCTCGTCGAGGCGGTCACGAGGCTGGACGCCGCCGGATTCCAGGTCCACTTCCACGCGATCGGCGACCGGGCGGTCCGCGAGTGCCTCGACGCACTGGAGGCCGCGCGGGACCGCAACGGCGAGAGCGACAACCGGCACCACATCGCGCACGTGCAGATCGTCCACCCCGACGACCTGCCGCGGTTCGCCCGACTCGGCGTCACGATGAACATGCAGGCGCTCTGGGCCACGTGGGAGCCCCAGATGCTCGAGTTGAACCTGCCCCTGCTCGGCGACGAACGTGCCTCGTGGCAGTACCCGTTCGGCGATGCGGCACGACTCGGCACCCTGCTCTGCGCAGGATCGGACTGGCCCGTCACGACCCCCGACCCGTGGCAGGCCCTGCATGTAGCCGTCAACCGGATGCTCCCGGCCGACGATCCCGATCACCACCCCGAACCGCTGAACCCCGGACAGTCGCTGACGCTCGGGGCGGCGATCGCCGCGTACACGCACGGGTCCAACCGGATCGACCACCGCGACGACACCGGAGTGATCGAGGTCGGAGCCGTCGCAGACCTCGTCCTCGTCGATCGTGACCCGTTCGCCGGCCCCACCACCGAGATCGCGCACACCAGGACCGTCGGGACCTGGATCGCCGGACGCCGCGTCTTCACCTCCACCACCACATCAACCGAGCAAGGAACCTGACATGAAGAACCGATACCTGCTCCCGGCCGCACTCACGGCCGCCGCCGCGCTGCTGCTCACCGGCTGCGTCAACAACGAGGTCGCCACACCCGACGCCACCGGCTCCACGGCCGCGGTGACCGTCGACAAGGCCGCCGAGGCCCTGCTCCCCGACGACATCCGTCAGGCCGGCAAGCTCATCCTCGGCACCGACGCGACCTACGCGCCCAACGAGTTCAAGGACGCGAACGGCGACCCGATCGGGTGGGAGATCGAGCTCGCCGACGCGATGGCCGGCAAGCTCGGCCTCACCACCGACTACCAGGTGGCGAAGTTCGACAACATCATCCCGAGCATCACCGGTGGCAAGTACGACGTCGGGCTGTCGTCCTTCTTCGACACCAAGGAGCGCCAGCAGCAGGTCGACATGGTCGACTACTTCACGGCCGGGATCCAGTGGGCGACCCTCGCGGGCAAGTCCGTCGACCCCGACAACGCCTGCGGACTCAAGGTCGCCGTCCAGAACGGCACGACGGAGGCCCTCGACGACGTCCCCGCCAAGTCGCAGGCCTGCACGGACGCCGGCAAGCCCGCGATCGAGGCCCTCGGCTACGACACGCAGGACGAGGCGACGGCCGCGGTCACGCTCGGCCGCGCCGACGCGATGACCGCCGACTCACCGGTCGTGCAGTACGCCGTCCAGCAGAGCGACGGGAAGCTCGAACTCTCCGGCGACGTCTACTCCACGTTCCTCTACGGCATGCCGATCGCGAAGGACCGTGGCGACCTCGGCAAGGCCCTCCAGGCCGCCCTGCAGTCCCTCATGGACGACGGCACCTACGGCTCGATCCTGAGCAAGTGGGGCGTCGAGTCCGGCGCCATCGACAAGATCGACATCAACGGCGCGACGAGCTGACCATGAGCGACTCCAGAACCACCGGAACGGCGTCCGCGTCCCCGGTGCCGTTGAAGGTCGTCAAGCTCCGCCATCCCTGGCGGAACGTGTTCGCCGTCATCATCGTGCTCTTGCTCGTCGCCTTCGTGGTCGACGCGGCGACGCGGCCGGCGTACGACTGGCCGGCCGTCGGCAAGTACGTCTTCGACCGGCGGATCACCATGGCAGCGCTCATCACGCTGCAGCTGACGGTGTACTCGATGATCGGCGCCATCGTCCTCGGCGTCGTGCTCGCGATCATGCGGCTGTCTCCGAACCCGGTGCTCAAGGCCATCGCATGGGGCTTCGTCTGGCTGTTCCGCGGGACGCCGGTCTACGTGCAGCTGGTCTTCTGGGGCCTGCTCGCGACGATCTATCCGACGCTCAACATCGGACTGCCCTTCCTCCCGCCGATCGCGCAGCTGCCGACGGACGCCGCGCTGAACACCTTCTGGATCGCCGTCATCGGGCTGGCGCTCAACGAGGCCGCCTACATGTCGGAGATCGTGCGCGCCGGTCTGCTGTCGGTGGACCGCGGACAGGAGGAGGCGTCGACGGCGCTCGGGATGAGCTGGGCGCAGACGATGCGGCGGGTCATCCTGCCGCAGTCCATGCGGATCATCATCCCGCCGACCGGCAACGAGGTGATCTCGATGCTCAAGACCACTTCGCTCGTGACGGCCGTCCCGTTCACGCAGGAGCTCTACACGAGGTCGAGGGACATCTCGTCCGAGACGTTCAACCCGATCCCGCTGCTCATCGTCGCGTCGCTCTGGTACCTGCTGTTCACTTCGATCCTGATGGTGGGTCAGTACTTCCTGGAGAAGCGGTTCGCGCGGGGGCTCACCCGCATCGACGCAGGGGCACCGGTCACCACCGAGGCCATCCAGGTCCAGGAGGCCGAGGCGGCACGAGCGAAGCAGAGCCCGGTGGACGGCGAGAGCGGAGAACGACGATGACGATCACGGACACGACCGACATGGTCCGCGCCGAGGGCGTGGTGAAGTCCTTCGGCTCGAACACGGTCCTCAAGGACATCTCGCTGACGGTACGACGCGGCGAGGTGATGTGCCTGGTCGGGCCGTCCGGCTCCGGCAAGTCGACCTTCCTGCGCTGCATCAACCACCTGGAGCGGGTCGACGGCGGACGGTTGCTCGTCGAGGGAGACCTCATCGGCTACCGCGAGCGGGGCGACAAGCTCTACGAGTTGAAGCCCAAGGAGGCGGCGAAGCAGCGGCGCGACATCGGCATGGTGTTCCAGCGGTTCAACCTGTTCCCCCACATGACGGCACTCGAGAACATCATCGAGGCGCCCATGCAGGTGAAGGGCCAGCGGCGCGCGGTCGCCGAGCAGCGTGGTCGGGAACTCCTGGACCGGGTCGGTCTGAGCGACAAGGCGGCCGCATACCCCGGTCACCTGTCGGGCGGTCAGCAGCAGCGGGTCGCGATCGCGCGGGCCCTCGCGATGGACCCGAAGCTCATGCTGTTCGACGAGCCGACCTCGGCGCTCGATCCGGAGCTCGTCGGTGAAGTCCTCGACGTCATGAAGGGACTCGCGAAGGACGGCATGACGATGATCGTCGTCACGCACGAGATGGGGTTCGCCCGGGAGGTGGCCGACTCGCTCGTGTTCATGGACGGCGGCGTCGTCGTGGAGACGGGAGCACCTCGCGAGGTGCTCGCCGACCCGCAGCACGCCAGAACGCGGGCGTTCCTCTCGAAGGTGTTGTGAGCACGAACGCCGCCCGCTCCCCCGGACTGGGGCGAGCGGGCGGCGTTCCACCCGAGGACGGGCGGGCGAAGGGGCTCAGTGGAGCTTCTTCTGGACTTCCTTCTGGGCCTTCGCCGTGGCCTTCTTCGCGTTCTTCACGGCCTTCTTGCGCGCCTTCTCGACGCGAGGGTCGTTCCAGAACTCTTCCGCGGCGTGCTTGATCTCGCGGTACCGGGTGCGTCCGGCCTTCGCGCCGAGCGTGTAGGCACCGAAGGCGATGAGGCCGACGATGATGAGGAGGATCTTCTTACCCATGGTGTTGCTCCCTCTCCCACGGATCGCCGTGGGGCGTTGATGTGTCCCGATGGTTCATCCCGCGACACTGGCATTCTGCGACGCGCGGCTGCGGATCAGCCGATTCGGACGGGGGCTTGCAATTGCACCGGCACGTCCGGATCAGTGACGGTCACTGGAGGACTCGCTTCGGCTTGGCGGCGCGGAAGCCCCCACCGACCTCCACGAGGACGGGGAGCTCGACGCCGAGCAGACGGTCGAGCGACTCCACCGCCGTACTGACGGTCTCCACCGCCGTGCGGGGCGAGACGCCTCGCCGGCAGGTGACGGCCACCTTGAGCGCCTGCGCCCGCTTCACGTCCCAGGCGGACACGCGGACGGACGAGAACGCTTCGGTGTCGTCGAGCGCATCGCCGAGCGCGTTGGCCGCGACGTCCGTCTCGAGCACGATGTCGCCGTGCTCGACGGTAGCGCGATGCACGACGCCGGAACGGCCACGACCCTGACGCAGGACGAACGAGATGAGCAGGGCCGCGACGAGCACGAGCAGCACGATCCCGACGACCGGGACGAGGACCGGGGCCGTCTGACCGGCGTCCGCGCCGGGCGCAGCGGCGAACGGGTTCCAGGCGAACCAGCCGTCGATCGTGTCGAGCACGGCCGACCGGTTGTCGCGCCACCAGTCGGCGACGACGGGCACGGTGACGACGGCGAGCGCCGCCGCCCCGAGCACGACGAACACGAGTCCAATCAGGAGGATGAGCAGACGGTTCAGTCCGCGGTTGGTGGAGTTCACTGTCCGACCTTCCCGTTCGACGAGATGGAGGTGGTCACCCGGAGCGACGGCTGCAGGCCGAACGCGTCGAGGTCTGCGGCGACGGCGCGGTCGACTTCGGACCGGTCGACGGGCATGCCGCTGGCCGGGGTGATCCGGATCGCGGCGGTCCGCCGGCCGACGGCCACCGAGGTGCCGTCCGGGTGCGTGGCGGCCGTCGTCGAGGCACGTTGCGCGAGCGCCGACGCGATGACCTCGTCGTCGACGACCGCGAGCACGCGCCCCGTCGACAACAGGTGGCGGTGCCGACGTCCCGGTCCGAGCGCGATCCCGATGAGGATCACCCCGAGCAGGAGTACGAGTGCGCCCGCGACGCCGAGGATGACGGGCTGCGTCGTCGGCAGGCTGGCCGCGGCTCCCGGGATCTCACCCGGGGCGACGAGGAGCGGGCGGACGCCGATGAGGGCGAGCACCGTCTCCACGGCGATCCAGAGCGCGACGAGCACGAGCAGGACCGCGAGGAGGATCGCGGCGGTCGAGCGCGGCGAGTGCAGTTCGCGGCGAGCCAGGCGCCGGAGCACCCTCGGCGGGCCGGTGACCGGGGTCGTGGCTGCGGTGGCGATCATGAGACCCGTCCTTCCTGGTCGATCTCGAGTCCGCTCACGCGGATGGAGACGCGCGAGACGCTCGAACCGGACAGTTGCTCGACGCGAGCGGCGATGGCAGCGGTGGCGGCCGAGACGCGCTCGACGATGGAGCCCCCTGAGCGCTGGAGCGCGTCGGGGGCGGTCGAGACGCGCGAAAGTGGGATCGCACGCATCGGCGAGGTGACGATGAGCGCGAGTGCGCCCCGGTCGTCGGCCAGTTCGACCTTCACGCGTCCCGCCGGGACCCCGAGCGATTCGGCCGCGATGTTCACAGCGACGTGCTCGAGGGCCTTCGCGGTGATCCGCGTCCGGCCCGGCCCGCCATGCGGGTGCACGACGGGCGCTTCGGCGACCGGGGTGACATCCCGGTCGAGGACGGCGGTGGTCATGACGAGACGCGCTTCCCGCGGACGGCGTCGACGATCGCGTTCAGGTCGGTCTGGCCGGTGACGATGCGGGCCACGAGGGCCCCGATCCCCATCGCGACCGCGACGAACACGAACGCCCAGAACCCGAAGGCCACCCAGCTGAGGGCGAGGACGGCGCCGATCAGGATGCCGGTGTTGGTGGCGGTCACTGGACTCGCGCCTCAGCGTTCTGGTCCTCGTCGTCCGACGGGATGAAGACGTCGCTGACGGTCACGTTGACCTCGGTGACCTCCATACCGACGAACTGCTCGATCGCGCGGATGACGGAGGCACGGACCTCGCTCGCGACGGCCTGCAGGTCCACCGGGTAGTCGGCGACGATCACGACGTCGACGGCGACCTGGGTCTCGCCGACCTCGACGCGGATACCCTGCGACAGGTCGGAGGAGCCGATGGCGTCGCGGATGGCGCCGAAGGCACGGGCCGCTCCGCCACCGAGGGCGTGCACGCCGCGGACCTCGCGGGCTGCGATGCCGGCGATCTTCGCGACCACGCCGTTGTCGATGACCGTCTTGCCGTGGGTGTTCGTCTGCGTGGCGGCGTTGTTCTCGCCGACGACACCCTTCGTGACGGTGGGCTTCGGGGAGTTGGTGGTGTTCGACATGGTGTTGCCCTTCCTGGTTCGTCTCGAGCGAGCGGTTGATCGCTTCGTTGGTGATAGGACGCAACCATCGCACCGATCGTCACGGTCGATCTCGAAGCTCGTGAACAGACCCCGAATCCTGCACCGCACCGTGACGAATCGGCCTCGACCGCCGACGCCCATCCGATGATCTGTTCGTCGCCGCGCGCCGCTAAGATTGGTGGGTCCGGCATCCCACCACTTCCTTTGGAGTCCTGCCCTCGTGACGACCACCACCCCCACCAGCTCCGCCGTCGCCGACACCGTCGAGAACGCCGTCGCGACACCGGACCGCGAGCAGCCCTACGGCGCCCTCGGCCTGAAGGCCGACGAGTACGCGAAGATCCGCGAGATCCTCGGTCGTCGTCCCACGAGCGGCGAGCTCGCCATGTACTCGGTCATGTGGAGCGAGCACTGCTCCTACAAGTCCAGCAAGATCTACCTGCGCCAGTTCGGCCAGAAGGTCACCGACGACATGAAGAAGAACCTCATGGTCGGCATGGGCGAGAACGCCGGCGTCATCGACGTCGGCGAGGGCTGGGCCGTGACCTTCAAGGTCGAGAGCCACAACCACCCCTCCTACATCGAGCCCTTCCAGGGTGCGGCCACGGGCGTCGGCGGCATCGTCCGCGACATCATCTCGATGGGCGCCCGGCCGGTCGCCATCATGGACCAGCTCCGCTTCGGCGACATCGACCACCCCGACACCGCGCGCGTCGTGCACGGCGTCACCGCCGGCATCTCCTCCTACGGCAACTGCCTGGGCCTGCCGAACATCGGCGGCGAGACCTACTTCGACAAGGTGTACCAGGGCAACCCGCTCGTCAACGCCCTGTCGGTCGGCGTCCTGCGTCACGAGGACCTCCGCCTCGCCAACGCCTCGGGCGTCGGCAACAAGATCGTCCTCTTCGGTGCCCGCACCGGTGGCGACGGCATCGGCGGCGCGTCCATCCTCGCGTCCGACTCCTTCGACGCGAACGGCCCGACGAAGCGTCCGGCCGTCCAGGTCGGCGACCCGTTCGCCGAGAAGGTGCTCATCGAGTGCTGCCTCGAGCTCTACCGCGACAGCCTCGTCGAGGGCATCCAGGACCTCGGGGCCGCCGGCATCTCCTGCGCCACGAGCGAGCTCGCGGCCAACGGCGACGGCGGCATGTTCGTCGAGCTGTCGCACGTGCTGCTGCGCGACCCCTCGCTGACGCCCGAGGAGATCCTCATGTCGGAGTCGCAGGAGCGCATGATGGCGGTCGTCGAGCCGGCCAAGCTCGACGCCTTCCTCGCCGTCACCGACAAGTGGGACGTCGAGACCTCCGTGCTCGGTGAGGTGACCGACACCGGCCGCCTCGTCATCAACTGGCACGGCGAGGAGATCGTGAACGTCGACCCCTCGACCGTCGCGGTCGACGGCCCGGTCTACGAGCGCCCCGTCGCCTACCCCACCTGGATCGACGCCCTGCAGGCCGACTCCGCGTCGGTCCTCCCCCGCACGGACACCCCTGCCGAGCTGGAGCAGCAGTTCCGCTCGCTCCTCGGCTCGGCGAACCTCGCCGACAAGAGCTGGATCACCAACCAGTACGACTACTACGTCATGGGCAACACGGCGCTGTCCTTCCCCGACGACGGCGGCATGATCCGCGTCGACGAGGAGTCCGGCCTCGGGTTCGCCATCGCGACCGACGCGAACGGCCGCTACTGCCAGCTCGACCCGCGCCAGGGTGCGCAGCTCGCGCTCGCGGAGGCCTACCGCAACGTCGCCGTCACCGGCGCCGTCCCGGCGGCCGTCACCGACTGCCTGAACTTCGGCTCTCCGGAGAACCCCGAGGTCATGTGGCAGTTCTCCGAGGCCGTCGCCGGCCTGTCGGACGCCTGCCTCGAGCTCGGCGTCCCCGTCACCGGCGGCAACGTGTCGTTCTACAACCAGACGGGCGACGTCCCGATCTTCCCGACGCCGGTCGTCGGCGTCCTCGGCGTGATCGACGACGTCGCGCGCCGCATCCCGAGCGGCTGGCAGGACGAGGGCGACAACCTCTACCTCCTCGGCACCACCGCACTCGAACTCGACGGCTCCGCGTGGGCCGGCACGATCCACGACCACCTCGGCGGGCTGCCGCCCAAGGTCGACCTCGCCGGCGAGAAGACGCTGGCCGAGCTACTGCACGCCGCAGCGAAGGAGGGCCTCGTGTCCTCCGCCCATGACCTCTCCGACGGTGGTTTGGCCCAGGCGCTGGCCGAGAGCGTCATGCGCTTCGGCGTCGGCGCCCGGGTCTTCCTCGGTGAGCTGCTCACCCGCGACGGCGTCGACCTCACGACGGCGCTCTTCTCCGAGTCCACCGGACGCGTCATCGTCTCGGTGCCGCGCGAGGACGACGTCAAGTTCCAGGGTCTGTGCGAAGGCCGCGGCTACCCGGTGCTCCGCATCGGCGTGACCGACGCCTCGGCCGTCGGCGACGCGACCGAGCCCGCCCTCGAGATCCAGGACGTCCTGACCATCCCGGTGTCCGAACTCCGTCGCGTCTCGAAGAGTGTGCTCCCCGAGCGGTTCGGCCCGGTCATCGGCTGAGCGAGCCGCCTCCACACAGCCCCTGCGCCTGACGGCGTGGGGGCTGTGTCGTTGCTGGGTGAGGTTCGAGACGCCGGGTGGGCGGATACCCGAAACCCACCCACCCGGCTCACCACCGGGCGCTCAGGCCAGGAACCCGAATGTCCTGACCGGCGTCTCCGGCGGTGGTGTCGCAAGCGACGACTTCAGCATATCAGCATTTGGAATGCTTCACGGAAGCGTGGCGGCCATCCCCCACAGGCGCTCGACGGCCAGTTCCGCGCGGATGGCATCCCCCTCCGCAACCGCGTCCCGGAGGATCGGGAAGTCCACCGCGAGCGACGGCCAATCGAGCCAGTCGGTGTCGGCGGTGACCACGAGTTGCGGCGCCAGCAGCGCGAGCGCATCGCGAGCGGTCGTGACCAGGATGCGGTTCGGGCAGAGGGCGACGAGATGATCCATGAGCGGCCACGAGGCGTCGGCGTACGCGACCGGGTCCTGCAAGCCGATCAACCGCGTCACCTCGTCCAGTTCGGCGACGAGTGCCGCGCGGTCGGCGTCCTCGAGGACCGGGACGGTCACCCTCGTCACACCGCCCAGCAGGGCTCCGAGCGTCTGGAACAGGTGGATCCGCCGATGTCGCGGTGTCCTGGCAGTCGAATCAGCCGACATACGTCCACCCTCCTGCGTCATCGGACCCCGCCCGTGCGCGTCAGGATAGCAAGCTGCGACGTCCCCGACCACACCTGTGCTTCCGGCATGTTCTACAACACATGAAGCACAAACCTATCCAACACACCTTGGATATCGGTATTCTGAACTGGTCATATCCCAGCTCGACGATCGGAGTCCCATGCCTGTTCCCAAAACCGTCGAGACGAGCCCTCGGAAGCTCCTGCGCGACATCGTCTTCGAGCAGCTCCTGACCGCCATCGAGGACGGCACCCTCGAGCCGGGCGAGCGCCTCAACGATGAGGAGCTCGAGAAGTGGCTCGGCGTGTCCCGGACCCCGATCCGCGAGGCGATCAGCAAGCTGGCCGACATCGGCCTCGTCGAGACCGCACCGCAGCGGTACACCCGGGTCGCGAAGCCCACGCCCCAGCAGTACGCGGAGGCACTACGTCTCCTGAACGGCTTCCACGAGCTCAGCGCGCGGTGGAGCATCCCGCAGTTCACCGACGAGGACGTCGCGGCGTTCCGCGAGCTCGGTGACGCTGTGCTCGCGGACATCGAGGCGCGTGACAAGCACGTCCTCCGGTCGTCCTCCGCCTTCGCCGACTTCATGGTCGAGCGCTCGGGCAACTCCCTGCTGCAACAGGTCGCCCGTCAGATGAACACCCGGGTGACCTACACCTCGCTGCCGACGATCGACTTCTTCCAGTGGGACATCTTCGCCGCCTATGTCACCGGGTTGGTCGCGGCCGCCGAGGCACGCAGTGCCGAGGACGCCGAGCGCGTGATGCGGAAGCAGGCCGCCGCCACCGACGCCTTCCTCGAGCAGGTCATCGCCGCCGGCGGAGGACTGCCCGCCGCGAGCTAGCCGGTGAACGCTGTCGAACAGCGGAACGTCACAGAGCCGCCTCCCGATCGGGAGGCGGCTCTGCACGTTGTACGGTGGACCGTCGGTCGTGTGACCGCGCATCAGCTGGCGACGGACCCGATCGGAGGACTGCAGTGGGGATCCTTCTCTGGCTCTTCGATGCGACCTTCCGAGTCGGCGACCAGGTGGTCCTCTGGCGGGAGGTCGTCGGCAACCTCTTCGGCCTGGCGAGCGCCCTGGGCGGTATGCGTCGCCGGGCCTGGGCCTGGCCCGTCGGCATCATCGGGAACGCGCTCCTGCTGACCGTGTTCCTCGGCGCCGTCTTCCACACGCCCAACCCGACCAACCTCCTCGGGCAGGCGGGCCGCCAGCTCATGTTCATCGTCGTGTCAGTCTACGGCTGGGTGCAGTGGCGACGGGCCGAGCGGGTCGAGGCGACGACCGGTCCGGTCGCCGTGATCCGACCCCGCTGGGCCGGATGGCGGGTGCGGCTCATCCTCGTCGGACTCCTCATCGGCGGCACACTGCTCCTGATCCCGGTGTTCCGGGCGCTCGGCTCCTACGAACCGGTCTGGGCCGACGCCTGGATCTTCATGGGTTCCCTACTCGCGACCTGGGGGATGGCGAAACGCTGGGTGGAGTTCTGGCTCATCTGGGTCGCGGTCGACCTCGTCGGCGTGCCACTGCTGTTCGGCGCGGGGTACTGGGTGTCGGCGTCGATGTACCTGTTCTACGGGGCGTTCACCCTCGCGGGCTTCTTCGTCTGGGCACGGGGCGAGCGCCTGGTCGCCGCAGGCTGACGACGCGGGCTGAGGACGCGGGTCCGCTCCACGCTCACGCCGTCACCACCGCCGGCTCCACGAACCGGAGCACGACCCGCAGACCACCGTCGGCGCGCGGTTCGAGCTCGAGCGCCGCACCGTGAGCCTCGGCGATCGCCTCGACGATCGCGAGCCCGAGTCCTCGCGAGGCTCCGCCGTCGTCGATCCGCCCGGATCCGCGGAAGAACGGCTCGGTGAACCGGGCGACGTCGGTCTCGGCGAGAGAGGCGCCGGTGTTCTCGACGACCAACACCGGCGAGGCGTCCTCGGCGCGACCGACGGTGACCGAGACGCGACCACCGTCGACGTTGTGCCGCACCGCGTTGCGCAGCAGATTGCCCACGGCGTGCTCGAGCATCCGCCCGTCGGCCGACACGATGGTCCCGCCAGCGCGATGGTTCTCGATAGCGATCCGTCGAGCCGACGCGATCGGGCGGACCTCGTCGATCGCGTCGGCCACGATCTCCTCGAGATCGGTCGCCCGGCGGTCCGGCTCCGTCTGGCCGGCGTCCGCGAGGTCCAGGATCGCGTCGACGGTGCGGACGCTGCGGTCGTTCGTCTGTCGGAGCTTCGCGAGCAGTTCCCTGGTGCCGGGCGCACCGGCGGCCGCACCGTGCGCCGCGACGTCGAGCATCGCCTGCATGGTGGCGAGCGGGGTCCGGAGTTCATGGGAGGCGTTGGCCGCGAACCGCTGGTAGGCGTGGAAGGAGCGGTCCAGTCGACCGAGCATGTCGTCGAACGTCCGGGCGAGCTCGGTGATCTCGTCCGGTGGACCGTCCAGCCCGACTCGGTGGTCGAACGACCCGGACGCCGCGCGCTGGGCCGCCTCGGTGATCTCCTGCAGCGGTCGGAGGATCCGCCCGGCGATGATCCAGCTGACCCAGGAGGTGACGCCGGCGAGCAGGACGAGGATCACGACGGACGCCACGAGGAGGGTGCTCAGGATGTCGGCCTGGTCGCGGATCAGGAGCGCGGCCGGCGCACCGTCGAGCGTGACGCCGATCGTGTCCGGGAGCGAGCCGACACCGGGGGGCGCCGTCGAAGTGGCCGTCGACGCCTGTCCGGGTTCCGCAACCGTGGCCAACGCGTAGGTCGGCACGAAGCGCATGAAGGCGTATATGACGACGACCATCACCGCCCCGGCCGCCGTCACGAGCGCCGACGAGGTGAGGGTGAGTCGCGCTCGAGCAGGCAGCCGACGTCGCCGGCGCGCGGACCCTTCCTCGGTCATGGGAGCGCCTCGATCCGGTACCCACTACCCGGAACCGTCTGGATCACCCATGGTGCGCCGAGGCGACGTCGGAGGTTCGAGACGGTGACCCGGATCGTGTTCGTGAAGGGGTCGACGTTCTCGTCCCAGGCCTTCTCGAGGAGCGCCTCTGCGCTGATCACCCCACCGTCCGCGATCATGAGCTGTTCGAGGACGGCGAACTCCTTCCGCGAGAGGCGTACCAGCCGTCCGTCCCGGTAGACCTCGCGCCGGAACGGGTCGAGCCGGACACCGGCGAGCTCCAGGATCGGCGGCCTCGCCTCGATGTTCCGTCGCGCGAGTGCCCGCAGACGCGCGACCAGCTCGGGGAACTCGAACGGTTTCGTCAGGTAGTCGTCGGCGCCGAGCCCGAATCCGCTGACGGTGTCGTCCAGTCGGCGGGCTGCGGTGAGCATCAGGATGCGCACCTCCGGGTGTTCGCGGACGAGCACCCGGCAGACCTCGTCGCCGTGCACCGTCGGGAGGTCGCGATCGAGGACGACCGCGTCGTACTCGTTGATCGACACCGCCTCGAGCACCCTGGCGCCGTCGCCGACGACGTCGGAGGCGATGGCCTCGAGGGCGAGGCCGTCGCGGATCGCCTCGGCCAGGAATCGTTCGTCTTCGGCGATGAGCACGCGCATGGATCCTCCATCACTCGGGAATGTGGAATATCAGCATACACATGCTGCATAAAAGCGACATCAATGTTGGTGTTAACGCCGTCGCAACACCGGTCCGGGTGGACTGATCCCGATGCCGGTGCCGACACTGCTCCGGCTCGTCTGACGAAAGGACCACCATGACGACCACCTCACGCCGCCCGATGATCGCCCTCACCGCCCTCCTCGCCGTCCCGGGACTCCTCCTCGGGCTGAGCGCGTGCAGCGGCGAGGCCTCCACCGAATCGGCCTCCGCCGCGCCGGTGAGCTTCGAGGACTGGCAGCTCAAGTTCAGCGACTGCCTGCGCGAGAAGGGCGTCGACATGCCCGACCCGAAGGCGGACGGCTCCATGAACATCAACGTCAACGAGATCGACATGGACGCGTACGAGGCCGCCGCACCGCAGTGTCAGGAGGAGGTCGGCCCACCGCCGGCCAGCTCGGAAGGCGGCACGACGGAGGAGCAGTCGATGAAGCAGACCTTGGAGGCCGCCGAGTGCCTGCGCGACCACGGCTTCGACGTCCCCGACCCGACCCGCGACACCGGTCTCCAGGTGCCGGACGACGTTCCCGACGACGTGTCCGAGAAGTGCCTGGCGACGTTCCAGAGCACGGGTGGCGGGGGCAGCGCACCCAGTATCTCCCGCGAGGACTGATCCGTCCGTCGTCCATCGCAACGGCTGAGCACGGCACGACCGCCGTGCTCAGCCCCTGAACCCGAGGAGTCCACTCCATGAGCACCACCCCCGTTTCCGCGACCGCCACCCGTCAGGCCGACGACGACGAGCTCGTCCCACCCGACCGACCGAGACGGCGCCGCGCCACCATCGTCGTCCTCGCCATCGCCTCGGTCGTGGCCGTCGCCGGAGCAGCCGTCTTCCTCGTCTCCGCCAACAGCGGATCGAGCGCATCCACCACCGAGGGAGACCAGCCCGCGGCCGCCACCGTCCCCATCGCCCAAGGAGAACTCGCCGGCACCTCCGAGGCGTCCGGCACCCTCGACTACACCGACAAACGCAAGCTCGGGAGCGCCCTCGGCGGGACCATCACCCAGGTGCCGGTACCTGGTGCGGTGATCGGGCTCGGCCAATCGCTCTTCGCCGTCGACAACGTGCCCGTCCCGCTGTTGCACGGGCCACTCCCCGCCTGGCGCGGCTTCGCGAGCGGCATGAGCGACGGTCCGGACGTCCTCGCCCTGGAGATGAGCCTCGCCGCGCTCGGCTACTTCGACCGGGTGCCCGACACCGAGTTCGCCTGGAGCACGCGAGCCGCCATCGAGCGGTGGCAGCATGCGCTCGGCGTCCCCGAGACCGGCGAGCTGCCGCTCGGTTCGGTCGTCTTCCAGCCCGGCGACGTCCGGGTCGGCGCAGTCGACGCCCCGGTCGGCACCCCGGCGAGCCCCGACATCATCACGGTCACGGCGACCACCAAGCGGATCGACGTCTCGCTCAAGCCCAACGACCAGCAACTCGCCGTCATCGGCGCAGCGGTGGGGGTGCGGTTGCCGGACGGCTCCACGACGACGGGGACCGTGACCGAGGTCGGTGTCCCGACCGAGCGGGACGACTCGAACGGGAAGCCGGAGGTGGTCATCCCCGTGGGCATCGCGCTCGACGACCCGGCGGTGACCGGAGAACTGCAGCGCGCGAGCGTCACGGTCAGCTTCCCCTCGGAACGACGGGAGAACGTCCTCTCGGTCCCGGTCGAGGCCCTCATCGCCCTCGACGAGCAGACGTTCGGCGTCGAGGTCGTCGAAGCCGACGGGACCCATCGGAAGGTGCCGGTCACCACCGGACTCTTCGCCGGAGGACTCGTCGAGATCGCCGGTGACGGCCTCAAGGCCGGCCTCAAGGTGGTGGTCCCCCGATGAACGACGAGATCATCGGACTCGAGCAGGTCACCCGCAGCTACGGCTCACCGCCCACTCTCGCCCTCGCGGGCGTCGACCTCACCGTGTCACGGGGCGAATTCGTCGCGATCGTCGGTCCGAGCGGAAGCGGCAAGTCCACGATGCTGAACCTCATCGGCACCCTCGACCGTCCGAGTTCGGGCACCGCCCGGATCGACGGCTTGGACGTCCAACAGATGTCCGACACCGAGCTGTCCGCCCTTCGGGCGTACCGCATCGGTTTCGTGTTCCAGCAGTTCCACCTCGCCGAGGGCTTCTCCGCGGTGGACAACGTCGCGGACGGGCTCGTGTACGCCGGCGTCGGCCGCGCGGAACGACGACGCCGGGCCCGGGCAGCGCTCCTGCGTGTCGGGCTCGGACATCGACTCGACCACAAACCGAACCAGATGTCCGGCGGTGAGCGGCAACGCGTCGCGATCGCGCGTGCCGTGGTCGGTGACCCGCCCCTCCTCCTGGCCGACGAACCGACCGGCAACCTGGACACGAGCTCCGGCGACAGCGTCGTCGAGCTGCTGCACGAGTTGAACCTCGCGGGGACGACCATCGTCGTCATCACCCACGACGTCGAACTCGCCGAACGACTACCCCGTCGCGTCGCGATCCGCGACGGCCACCTCGTCTCCGACTCCGGGGTCGCGGCATGAACCGCGATCCGTCCGCACACGACGCCGTGGACCCCCGCCGGCGGTCCCGACTCCTCGGGAGCGACGTCCTACGGCTCGGAACGACCGGACTGCGAGCCCGGCCGGCCCGGGCCGTGCTGTCCGCGCTCGGGATCGCGATCGGCATCGCCGCGATGATCGCCGTCGTCGGCATCTCGACCTCCAGCCAGGCGAAGCTGGCCGCCGAACTCGACACCCTCGGCACGAACCTCCTCCGGGTGGAGGCCGGCAAGACGATGACCGGAGAGCCGACCGAGCTGCCGGCGTCGAGCATCGACCGCGTCGGCCGGATCCCCGGCGTCGAACAGGTCGCGGGTGCCGCGACACTCCCCGACCGCTCCGTCTACCGATCGAGGCTCATCGACCCGAACCGCAGCAGCGGACTCGACGTCCGCGCCGCGTCACCGGAGCTGCTCGACGTCCTCGACGCGTCGATCGTCGACGGCGACTGGTTGAACGCGGCCACCGCGACCTACCCGACCGTCGTCCTCGGATCGACGGCCGCCGAACGGCTCGGCGTGACCGAGGCCGGGACGCTCGTCTGGCTCGACGGCAGGCTCTTCACGGTCGTCGGGGTGCTGGCGCCCGTCGGGCTCGCGCCCGAGATCGACACGGCGGCGCTGATCGGCGAGGCGGTCGCGGCCGAGTTCTTCGGCTACGAGGGCCGCCCGACCACCGTCTACGAACGTTCCGCGGACGAGGACGTCGACGCCGTGCGCAGCCTGTTGCCCGGAACCGTCTCGCCGGAGGCTCCGAACGAGGTGGAGGTGTCCCGCCCCTCGGACGCCCTCGCCGCCAAGAACGCGGCCGATCAGGCGTTCACCGGCCTGCTCCTCGGCCTCGGCTCGGTCGCGCTGCTCGTCGGCGGCATCGGTGTGGCGAACACCATGGTGATCTCGGTCCTCGAACGGAAGCGGGAGATCGGACTCCGGCGCGCGCTGGGAGCGACGCGCGGACACATCCGGGCGCAGTTCCTGACCGAAGCGCTCCTCCTGTCGGCCCTCGGCGGTGCGGCCGGTGCCGCGCTGGGAGCCGTGGTGACCGCCGCCTTCGCGACCATGAACGGGTGGCCGGTCTCCTTGCCGCTGGGCGTCGTCGGCGGAGGGATCGGGGCGACGCTGGTCATCGGCGCGATCGCCGGCCTGTACCCGGCGATCCGCGCGTCCCTGACGCCGCCGACCAGCGCGCTGAGCGGGTGAGACGGTGAGGCCCGGTGGCCCGGCACCCACGGGTGTCGGGCCACCCGGCCTGAGCGACCGCGATATCGTTCACCGCATGGACATCAGACTCGAGAACGTCGGGATCGCGGTCCGCGACCTCGAGGCGACCATCGCCTTCTTCACGGACCTGGGGCTGAGCGTGGTCGGCCGCGACACGGTGAGCGGCGAGTGGGCGGACACGGCCGTGGGCCTCGACGGCAACCACGCGAAGATCGCCCTGCTGCAGACGCCGGACGGTCGCAGTCGCCTCGAACTCTTCGAGTACCTCCACCCGGCCGCGATCGAGACGGAACCGACCCTGCCGAACGAGATCGGCATGCACCGGGTAGCGTTCGCCGTCGACGACATCGACGAGGCGCTGGCCATCGCCGCCAGGCATGACTGCCACCCGCTCCGCGGTGTCGCCGACTATCAGGGCGTCTACCGGCTCAGCTACGTCCGCGGTCCGAGCGGCATCATCGTCATGTTCGCCCAGGCGATGCAACCGCAGGGAGTCGACGAGTCGGCCTGACCTCAGTCGTCGATCGACTCGGTGAGGGCGCGCACGATGGCCGGGAGGGTGCGCATCGCCAGCTCGCGCGGTGAGCCCTCGTCGCCGTCCGGGTCCATGAGCACGGCGGTCTGGATGGCCGACTCGTAGAGGGCGACGACGATGTTCGCGATGTCGGGTGTGGGGATCGTGAACCGGACGTGCGCGAGCCCCGCCGCCTGGTCGAGCCACGCGGCGAGCTGTCGGCCCGCGCTCTCCTGGTGCTGGAGGTAGCGGGCGGCCACGTCGGCATCGCGCATCGCCAACATGCGGAACTCCGATTGCACGAGACACCACCGGCGGTCGTCAGGCTGCAGTTCGAGGAAGGCCCGGATGAGGGCCTCGAGCGATCCCTCGGTGTAGCGACCGGCCGCGTCGAGGAGCGACGGGCTGACGGCCTGCAGTCCGGCCTCCAGGCGGTCGAGGCGCAGCTGGTTCTCGCGCGACTCCAGGGCGAAGAACAGCTCCTCCTTCGAGTCGAAGTTGGAGTAGAAGGCCCCTCGGGTGAATCCGGCGCGCTCGCTGATCTGTTCGACCGAGGCCGCGTGCACGCCGAACTCGGCGAAGACCTCGTAGGCGGCGTCGACGAGTCGCTCCCTGGTGCGTTGCCGACGGGCCGATTCGACCGGGGCCTCGTCGTTCTGGGACTCGACTCCTTCGCGCACGTGCATCCTGACACCTTACTGACAGCTCGTCCGGCCCCTTGCCGATACACGATTGTATCGAATACAGTCGTGTATCGGATACACCGCTGTATCGAATCTGTCCGAACCTCGGTCGGCCCGACTGCGGGCAGCGTGCCGACACCACTAGGAGCGACGCGTGTCCTCTCTGCTGTACACCCTCGGCCGTCGGGCGTTCCGCGCGCGGAAGCTCGTGCTGATCCTGTGGATCGCCGTGCTCGCCGTCGCGGGCGGTGGCGCACTGCTGTTCAACCAGGGAACCGACAACGCCTTCTCCATCCCCGGCACGGAGTCCCAGGAGGCCCTCGACTCCCTGGAGCACACCTTCCCGCAGGTGAGCGGCGCATCCGCTCAGATCGTCGTCGTCGCACCCGCCGGCGACACCGTCGACGACGCCGACGTCCGGTCCGCCATCGACGACGCCGTCACCTCGCTCGGTCGGATCGACCAGGTCGAGCAGGCGGTCTCACCCTTCGACGAGAACATCACCGGCGCCGTCTCCGACGACCAGCGGGCCGCCCTCATCTCGATCCAGTTCGACAGCGCCCAGTCGGACATCACCGCCGGCACGGTCTCCGGCCTCGAGCGAGCAGAGGCGACCCTCGCCGAGAGCCTGCCGGCCGGCGCGCAGTCATCGCTCGGCGGTCAGCTGTTCAGCAACAGCCTGCCCACCCTGAGCCTCATCGAGCTCATCGGCGTCGTCGTCGCCCTCGTCGTCCTCGTCCTCACCTTCGGCTCCTTCCTCGCCGCCGGCATGCCCCTCATCACCGCGCTACTCGGCGTCGGCATCTCGATGGCCCTCATCTTCGTCGCGACGGTCTTCGGGCCGATCTCCTCGACCACTCCGATGCTCGCGCTCATGCTCGGTCTCGCCGTGGGCATCGACTACGCCCTCTTCATCATCTCGAGGCACCAGGACGGCCTGCGCTCCGGCCTCGATCCGGAGGAGTCCACAGCGCGTGCGACCGCCACGGCCGGCTCAGCGGTCATCTTCGCCGGACTCACCGTGATCATCGCCCTGCTCGGGCTCGCCGTCGCGAACATCCCGTTCCTCACGACGATGGGTGTCGCCGCGGCGGTCGGCGTCGCGATCGCGGTGGTCATCTCGCTCACCCTCATCCCGGCCATGCTCGGCTTCGCCGGCGACCGACTTCGCCCGAAGACGAGGCGCGTCAAGCAGCAGGCCCAGCCCCGTCGGTCGGTCCCTGAGCCACAACACCCGGTCTCTGAGTCTGTCGAAGGGCACCCCAACCGCTTCTTCCTCGGCTGGGTACGCGGCGTCACCCGACTCCCCATCGTCACGATCATCGCCGTCGTCGGCGTCCTGGGGGCCCTCGCCATCCCCGCCCTGTCGCTGCGACTCGCCCTGCCCGACGCCGGTTCCCTTCCGGAGGGCGACAGCGCACGGACCACCTACGACCTTGTGTCCGAACACTTCGGGGAGGGGTTCAACGGCCCACTCGTCGTCACCGGAAGCATCGTCGGCAGCACCGACCCGCTCACACTCATGGCCGACCTCAAGCAGGAGATCGAAGGACTCGACGGAGTCGCGGCCGTCCCACTCGCCACCCCGAACGCGACTGCCGACACCGGCATCATCCAGGTCATCCCGAGCGGCAGCCCCGACTCCCAGGCGACGAAGGACCTCGTCGCCGAGATCCGCGGGCTCCACCAGTACTTCCAGGACGAGTACGACGTCGACCTCCAGGTCACCGGGTTCACCGCCATCGGCATCGACATCTCCGACCGCCTCGGCGGCGCCCTCCTCCCCTTCGGCCTGATCGTCGTCGGCCTGTCGCTCGTGCTCCTGACGATGGTCTTCCGCTCCATCTGGGTCCCGATCAAGGCGACCCTCGGCTACCTGCTGTCGGTCGCCGCGTCGTTCGGCGTCGTGGCCCTCGTCTTCGAGCACGGCGTGTTCGCCGAGGCGCTCCACGTCGCAAGGACCGGTCCCGTGATCAGCTTCATGCCGATCATCCTCATGGGTGTCCTCTTCGGGCTCGCGATGGACTATGAGGTCTTCCTCGTCTCCCGGATGCGCGAGGACTTCGTCCACTCGGGACTCGCGAAGCGATCCGTCGAGACCGGTTTCCTCGGCTCGGCGAAGGTCGTCACCGCCGCAGCCGTCATCATGTTCGCGGTGTTCGCCGCGTTCGTGCCGGAGGGTGACACGAACATCAAACCCATCGCCCTCGGGCTCGCGGTCGGGGTCTTCGTCGACGCGTTCATCGTGCGCATGACCCTCGTGCCGGCGGTGCTCGCGCTCCTCGGCGACCACGCCTGGTACCTGCCGAAGTGGCTCGACCGCGTCCTGCCGTCCTTCGACGTCGAGGGTGAGGGGCTGCAGCGCGAACTCGAGCTCCGCGAGTGGCGCAGCGGTGACGAGGTCGCGATCGCCGCCGCCGGGGTCACGCTCGCCGGCGCGGACGGACCGCTGTACGAGGACGTCGACACGACGGTCGCCGCCGGCGGCGTGCTCGCGGTGCAGGGCGCGCGCCCGGTCTCGGTCACCGCCCTCCTGCTGACGCTGGCCGGTCGTCTCGAACCCGACCACGGCCGACTCAAGGTCGCCGGGCTGGTCCTCCCGGTCCGCGCCGGGGCCGTCCGGTCCCGCGTCGCGTACGTCCGCCTGGACCACGGTGAACCCCTTCAGACGCTCGCCTCGGCGCTGGCCGAACGCCCCGCCGTCATCGTCCTCGACGGGGTCGACACCGTGCCGGACGTCGACACGAGACGCGGACTGTACGAGCGCCTCCTGACGGCGACCAGAGCCGCGGAGCGCACACGTCGGCCGCTCACGATCGTGGTCGGAACCGCGGACGCGTCCTCGCTCGCCGACGTCCTGCCGACCACGGCCGCCGAGGTACTCGACCTCGACCGCACCGCCTCCTCCCCCACCGCCATCGCTGAATCGAAGGTCGACGCATGAGCACCATCCTGAACCGCCTCGAACGGGCCCGCTCCGGCAAGGGCGTCACGATCGTCTCGATCATCGGCCTCATCCTCGTGCCGCTCGTCATCGCGGGCGGACTCGTCTGGGCGCTGTGGAACCCGGCGGAACGACTCGGTCAGGTGACCGCCGCCATCGTGAACGACGACGAGCCGGTGACCGTCGACGGCCAGACCGTGCCGCTCGGACGCCAGCTCTCCGCAGGCCTCGTCGACGGCGACCAGGAGACCAACTACACCTGGGTCATCACCGACGCGTCCGACGCGAAGGCGGGACTCGCCGACGGGTCGTACACGGCCGTCGTGACCATCCCCGAGAACTTCTCGAAGGCCGCGACGTCCTTCTCGGGTGACGCTGCCGACGCCGAGCGCGCCCGCCTCGACGTCATGACGAGCGACCGCAGCAAACTCGTCGACGACGCCATCTCGCAGACCATCACGCAGACCGCGGCCTCGCTCCTCGGTCGACAGCTCACCACCACCTACCTCGAGAACGTCTACGTCGGGTTCAACACCCTCCACGACCAGCTCGGTGACGCCGCCGACGGTGCGAAGCAGCTCTCGACGGGCGGACTCTCGCTCGCGCAGGGTGCACAGCAACTCGCGAACGGCACCACGCAGCTGGCGACGGGCGCGACGCAGCTCTCGTCAGGTGCGACGCAGCTGAGCGACGGGGTGGGCGCGCTGGCCGAGGGCGCCACGCAACTGTCGTCCGGTGCGACGCAGCTCAGCGGCGGAGCGAGCCAGCTCGCGAGTGGAGCGGCGACGCTGTACGCCGGGACGCAGGGTGACGGGAGCGCCAAGAACCCGGGGCTGGTCGGCGGAGCGGCTGGGCTCGCCGAGGCGGCGGTCGGAACCTCCCGCGTCGCCGATGCGACGAAGGCCGCGGCGACGTCCGTGGCGGCTCGCTGCCTGGACCCGGTGAAGGCGGCGGCGCTGACGGCGATCGACCCGACGCTTTGCGAGGACATCCTCACGACCTTCGGCACGGCCACCGCCCTCACCGACGGCGACACCTCGACCGGGTACCCCGGCACCGCCTCCCTGGCGACGACGACCAAGACGTTCTCGGCCCAGATGCCATCACTCGTCGACGGCATCGCGCAGATCAACACCGCGGCGGCACAGATCGCCGCGGGTGCAGCAGGCCTTGCCGACGGCGCTTCCAAGGCCGCCTCCGGGACGGCGCAGTTGCAGACGGGGGCGTCCGCACTCGCCGACGGCGCGGCGCAGTCGGCGACCGGCACGACCCAGCTCGCCGACGCGTCGAACCAGCTCGCGTCGGGGGCAGGGACCCTGTCCGGCGGGATCACCTCGCTCGCGTCCGGTCTGCAGGGCGCGGTCGACAGTCTCCCGACCTACACGAGCTCCGACCGACAGACGCTCGCGGACGTCGTCGCCGACCCGGTCTCGGCAGGCGATTCGGCGACCGTGTCCTTCGGCACGAACAGCGCTCCCTTCTACGCGGTCCTCGCCCTCTGGCTGGGTGCGCTCGCGAGCTTCCTCGTGCTGCGACCGGTGCCCACGCGGGCGTTCGGGTCCACCCGCTCATCGCTGCGGCTCGCGCTCGGGGCCTTCGTCCCGGCCGGCGCGATCGGGATGCTGCAGGGCCTGCTCGTCGCCGTCATCACCGCGCCACTGCTGGACCTCGACGCGGGCGGCTGGCTCGGCTTCGCCGGGATCGCCGTCCTCGCGGGACTCGTGTTCGCCGCCGCCAACCAGGCGCTGAACGCCCTGTTCGGCGGTGCGGGCCGGTTCATCTCGATGATCGTCGCGCTCATCGGTCTGGCGACCGGGATCATCGCGACCGCTCCGCAGGTGCTGGACCAGATCCTCGCCTTCCTGCCGATCGCACCCGCGCTCGGTGGTCTGCAGGCGATCGCGATCGGTGACACGGGAGCAGCGGCCGGCGTCGTCGGCCTCGTCCTCTGGCTCCTCGGGTCGCTCGCCGCGACGACGTTCGCGATCGCGCGGGCGAGGACCACCTCGGTGAAGGCCCTCGTCCCGGCCGTCGCCTGATGCCGGGCGAGAACCCCGCCGGTAGGCTGGGGTGATGAGCAGCAGCGAAGACCGGGAACTGGCCGAATGGGGCGAGCAGCGCAAGCGTCGTCAGCGGCTCATCGCCTGGGTCCTCGTCGTCGCGCTCGTCCTCGGTGGAGGCGGCGCGACCGTCCTCGGCTTCATCTTCAACTAGCCGACCTCCCTCCCTGCCCGGTCGCCAGCGCGGTGCGCTGACGCGGGCGCACCCCACACGCGCGAGCGCGGGCCTCCGGAGGGTCGCGCTCACGCCCCGGACCCGCGCCCACGCCAGAACGGAGCATCTCGGGTCAGCGCACCGCGCTGGCGCCGGAACCAGACGTCTCGGGTCAGCGCACCGCGCTGGCCGTCGTCAGGGTCTGGCGTCGTGCAGGTCGCGCTGCTTCACGATGCGGTCCGGGTTCGCCGGGCGCATCCCGACGATGATCTTGCCCCGCGCATGCAGCCGCTCGAGATCCTCGAACGCGTCGATGATGAGGTCGAACGGGTAGAACGCCGAGACGACGACCTTCAGCGCGTGGTCGGCGGCGTACTCCGCAAGGCGCTGCAACTGCTTCGTGGCGTGGGCGGCGAACTCCTCATCGGGGTCGAGTGCCGAGAGCTCGATCGCCTTCCGGTCCTCGCTCGAACGGTACTTCTCCGGTGCGACGCCGAGTTCGAACGCGAGCTCCTGCCCGTCCTGACCGAAGTTGTCGATGAACGCCGTTACGCCGTCGGGCGCGAGCTTCCGGATCCGATCGGCCATGCCCTCGCCGTAGACGACCGGTTTGACGCCCTGTTCACGGAGGAAGTCGTGGTTCCGCTCACCGCACGTGCCGATGACCCGCACGCCCGCGAACTTCGCCAGCTGCGCCTCGATGTTCCCGACGCCGCCGGCCGCCGCGGAGATGACGAGGGTGTCTCCCTGCTTGAGGTGCAGCCCGTCGAGGGTGTCGAGGGCCGTGAGTCCAGCGAGGTACAGCCCACCGGCCTCCTCCCAGCTCACGCGCTTCGGCTTTCGGACGAGGGATGACGCCGGGACGACGACCTGGGTGGCGTGCGCGCCACGGACGGCGTGGCCGATGACCTCATCGCCCCGCTTCCAGCCCTCCACCCCGGTGCCGATCTCGCGGACGAGCCCGGCGAAGTCGCTCCCCTGCCCCGTCGGCAGCTCGATCGGCACCGTCTCGGCGAGGTGACCCTCGCGGACGAACGCCTCGATGTGGTTGATGCCGCTCGCGAGGACGTCGACCACGACCTCGCCCCATCTGGGATGCGGCATCTCGGACTCGATGAACTCGAGTACGTCGGGCCCGCCGTAGCGGGCGTAGCGGAGTGACCTCGTCGTCTGCTTCGAACCGAACATGGTTCATCATCCCGCCGGATGTCGCTAGACGATCCAACTATCAGCCAGCTTGCAGGTTCGGAGGATCGATTACTGTCATCCAGTGAAACATCAGCAGTTCTGTCTAGAATGACGGGATGCCACCTCGCCGAACCGTTCCCGTCCGCAGGTCAGCTCTGCTCGCCGCCGCCCTCGTCCTCTCCCTCGGAGCCTGCGCCTCACCGGCCACTTCGACATCGACACCGACGCCGACACTTCCTCCCGCGGCGAGCGCCCAGACCGCGCTCGGCTCATCGCCGTCCTACCTCCAGGGGCCCACCGACACCGCGACGGTCACGGTCGTGGAGTTCTTCGACTTCCAGTGCCCGCCCTGCGGTCGACTCGCCCCCGTCCTCGAGCAACTCGCCGACGACTACGCCGGACAGGTCGACTTCGTCGCCCGCAACTACCCACTCCCGATGCATGACAACGCGATGTCCGCTGCGATCGCCGGCGAGGCGGCCGCACAGCAGGGGGCGTTCGACGACTACTTCAGCGCGGTCTTCGAACAGCAGGCGGCCTGGTCCGAGCTCAGCGCAGACGAAGCCGTGCAGACCTTCCGGGTCATCGCCGAATCCCTCGACCTCGACCTCGCAGCCTGGGATGCGGCCGTCGCCGACCCGGCCACGCGAGCCGCCGTCCAGGAGGACCTCGACGACGGAGCGGCACTCGGCGTCCGCGGAACCCCGAGCCTCTTCATCGACGGCGTCCAGACCACGCCGAACAGCGCCGACGACCTGAGACGGGCCATCGACGCCGCGCTCGACGCTGCAGGAGACTGACCGCCGCCGCAGCTCAGCCCTTGACCGCTCCGGCCGTCAGGCCCTGCACGATGTACCGGCTCGCGAAGGCGAACAGCACCATCGTCGGGATGATGGTCAGCACGGCTGCCGCCGACATGGAACCCCAGTCGATGTTGTAGCTCGTGATGAAGCCGTTGAGCGCCGTCGGGATCGTCTTGTTCGCGTCACTGTTGATGAGCGTCACCGAGAGGAACAGCTCGTTCCAACAGTTCACGAAGTTGAAGATGAACGCCGCGACGATCCCGGGCTTCAGCACCGGGACGAGCACCCGGAAGAGCGCGCCGAACCGCGAGCAGCCGTCGA
Organism: Plantibacter sp. VKM Ac-2876; assembly: GCF_015350715.1. Taxonomy (NCBI): domain Bacteria; kingdom Bacillati; phylum Actinomycetota; class Actinomycetes; order Micrococcales; family Microbacteriaceae; genus Plantibacter; species Plantibacter sp. VKM Ac-2876. The sequence goes on from NZ_JADKSI010000001.1 coordinate 267,713, forward strand.
TCATGGCCGCCTCTTCGAGCGCATCGGGGATGTTCTCGAAGAACCCGCGGAGCATGACGGTGCAGAACGGGATGCACACCGCGATGTAGATGAGGATGAGCCCGAACCGGTTGTCGACGAGCTTGAGCTGCGTCATCAGCAGGTAGAGCGGGCCGAGCGCGATGAAGGACGGGATCATCTGCGTCGCAAGGAACGCCAGCAGGATCGCCCCCTTGCTGCGGAACTCGAACCGTGCCAGCACGTAGGCGGACAGCATCGAGATGAACGTCGCGACGACCGCCGCGATCGTCGCCACGATGAGGCTGTTGACGACGTAGGTGCCGAACTGCGCCTTGCTGAACAGACCGAGGTAGTTCTCGATCGAGAACACCTCCGGCCAGTACGTCAGCGGGTAGGAGAAGATCGCGCCCGGCTTCTTGAACGAGGTGACGACGATCCAGTACAGCGGGAACACCGTGATGACGAGCCACAGCCCGAGGAAGAGGAACTTGACGACCTTCGCCGTCCGGGTCTCCTGGTCGATCATGCCTTCACCTTCTTCTCGCGCATGGACAGCAGGTAGAACGCGGTGAACACCAGCAGGATCGCGACGACGATGAGGCCGATCGCGGAGGCCCGGCCGTAGTCGCCGCGCTGGGTGGTCGCGATCATCCAGGTCGTCAGGATGTGGGTCTGGTTCGCCGGACCACCGCCCGTCATGCCGTAGATGATGTCGGGGAAGTTGAAGATCCAGATGACCCGGAGCAGCACGGTGAGCGCGAGCGTCGTGCGGATGTACGGGATGGTGATCTGGAAGAGCATGCGCGCCTTGCCCGCGCCGTCGAGCGCGGCGGCCTCGAAGAGGTCCTCCGGCACCGACTGCAGGGCGGCGAGGATCATGATCGCGAAGAAGGTGACGCCGTACCAGACGTTCGCGACGATGACGGCGAACATCGCGGTGTTTGGGTCGGCCAGCCACGGGATCGGGGTGTCGATCAGCCCCACCTTCTGGAGCAGGTCGTTGATCACGCCGAACTCGCTGTTGAACATCCAGCGGAACAGGATGCCGATGAGGAAGCCCGAAATGGCCCACGGGAAGAAGATCATCGCCTGGTAGAGACCGCGGAAGCGGAACTTCCGGCGCAGCCACAGGGCGATGCCGAAGCCGATGACGAACTGCGGGACAATCGAGGCCACCACCCAGAGCACGGTGTTCGCGACGACCTTGCCGAAGGCCGGGTCGGCGAAGACGGCCAGGAAGTTGGCGAAGCCCACCCAGGAGGTGTCGGTGAGGTTGGCGAGGTTCCAGTTGCGGAACGCCATCTGCGAGCCGGCGATCATCGGGTAGTAGATGAAGATCGCCACGAAGATGAACGCGGGGGCGAGGAAGGCGAGGAGGCCGAAGCCGCGGCGCACTGTGAAGGTGCGCCGCCGACGCCCGCCGGCGGTCCGCGAGGGACCGGCCGGGGGTGTCGGGGTCGCACGCTGCTGCGTGCGACCCGCTTCGTCAGTGGTGGTCGTCATGGACGGTTACTCGCTCTTCCACTTCTCGGTCCAGTACTCGTCCCAGCCCGCGAGGAGCTTCTCCGGCGTCAGCTGGCCGATGAGGACCTGCTGGATCTCCGAGTCGGACTTCTGGATCCACTCGGTCCACCATGACGAGCCGCGCGGCTGCGTGACGCTCAGGTAGGTGTCCGGGTTCTCGTTCATCGTGACGTAGCTGGCCCACGGGCCGGTCTTGTAGAAGTCGCTGTCCGCCGCGCTCTTGACGATCGGGACGAGGCTGTTCTCCTGGGCGAAGGTGGTGGCCTGCTTGTCCTCGGAGAGGAACTCGATGAGCTTCGCGGCCTCGGCCTTGTGCTCGCTCGACGCCGCCGTGCCCCAGCCCGCGGTCGCCATGGGCTGCGCGGCCTTGCCGGTCGGACCGGTCAACAGCGGAGCGGTGCTCCACTGCTCGGCCGTGATCGCCTCGGACTGCTCGACGGTCGCGATGACCTCCGGGTCCTGCAGGAGGAACGCGGTCGAACCGTTCGAGAAGCCTTCGACCATCTCGGGGTAGCCCCACGCGACGGACGACGGCGGCGAAGCCTCCTTGAAGAGGTCGAAGTAGGTGTTGACGGCGTCGAGCGCCTCCGGTGCGGAGAAGATCGTGTCGCCGTTGGTCAGCTTGAACGCGTTCTCGGTGTCGAGGTCGTCGGCGACGTAGGCCTCGATGGCCGCGACGACGTTGCTGTTCGCATTGGTGCCACCCCGGAAGGCGTAGCCGAACTGGTTCTTCGAGGGGTCCTGGATCGCCGAGGCCTGCTCGAGGAGGTCGTCCCAGCTCGTCGGGGGCCCGTCGAAGCCGGCCTCCTTGATGAGGTCGGTGCGGTAGAACAGGCTCAGCCCGTAGAAGCCGTAGGGCACGTAGTAGACCTTGCCGTCCTCGCCCTTCGCGTACTTCGTCGCGTTGTCGGTGAGGTCGTCCCAGCCCTTCCAGTCCTCGAGCTCGCCGCTCATGTCGTCGAGCCAGCCGTTGGTGGAGAAGGGGCCGACGGTGATGTCGCGGACCTCGAGTACGTCGACGCCGGAGCCGGACTGCAGCATCTGGGTGATCTTCTGGTCGGCCTGGTCAGTCGGCGGCGAGATGAGCTCGACCTTGATCTTCGGGTTGTCGGCCTCGAAGTCCGCGATGAGCGACTTCAGGACCTCGGTCCGGGCGGGGTTGGTCAGGCTCTCGACCATCTGCAGGGTGACGGTGCCGTCGCTCGCGCCGCCGGCACAGGCCGACAGGGCGAGGCCGGTGACGACGGACAGGCCGATGGCTGCCGTTGCGCGTGACTTCCTCATGCTCGCTTCTCCTTTGAGTGGTGCTGGTGGGGGTGCTGCGGGGGTGGGTGCTGTGGTGCCGGTGCGGTGGTGCGGGTGTGGTGGTGTCGGGTCGGGCGGTTCCGCGCTCAGCTCGTGGCCGCGCGCTCCTCCTCGGCCCATCGCGCAAGCACCGGGACGGCGTGCTCGGCGAAGTGTTCGAAGTCCTCGGGGGTGTTGTAGACGTGGGTGGAGAGTCGGACGTAGCCGATCCCGTCGAGGCTCGTGAACGCGCCCTCGACGCCGAGCTCGGCGGACACGCGGTCGCGGAGCCCGTCGGCGGTCGCGTGGGTCGTCGCGAGGCCGGTCGGGAGCTTGACGAGCCTGAGGGCGTTGACGGGCATGCCCACGTCGACGTGGCTGTCCTCGCCGGTGACGGCGGTCACGGCGTCGGCGACCACCTCGACGGCGTAGTCGGCGAGCTCGGTCATGTAGTCCCTGGCGGCCGACCAGCCCCACCTGTCCTCGATGAACCCGAGCGACGTCGCCGCGGCGAGGTAGCTCGTGACGTCGACCGTGCCCTGGGTGTCGAAGCGCTGCGGGAACGGGTACGGGGAACCCCAGGAGTCGATGAGCGGGTAGAGCTCCTGCGCGAGCGGGCTGCGGGCGACGAGGACGGCGGCACCGCGAGGGGCGCACCCGAACTTGTGCAGGTTGCCGACCCAGAAGTCGCAGTCGAGGTCGCGCATGGGGTCGGCGTAGAGGCCGGGGACGTGGGCGGCGTCGACAAGCGTGGGGATGCCGGCGGCACGGGCGGTGGCGGCGATCTGCTGGACCGGCAGGAGTCGAGCGGTCGGCGAGGTGATCTGGTCCATCACGATGAGGGCCGTGCGGTCGCTGAACTCGGCGACGACGGCGTCGTGGGCGGTCTGCGCGTCGGCGTCGAGCGGGATGCGGGCGGTCCGGACGGTGCCGCCCCAGCGACGCGCAAGGCGCTCGGCACCCATCGTGACGGCGCCGTAGCCGTGGTCGGTGACGATGATCTCGAGGCCGCGCTGCACGGGGAGGCTGGAGAAGACGACGCTCGCTCCGGCACTCGCGTTCGGAACCATGGCGAGCTGGTCGACCGACGCCCCGAGGAACTCGGCGATCCCGACACGGGCCGCGCCGACCTTGGCCGGGAGGGCCGGGAACCAGGTGAGGGGTGCGGCCTCCATCTCGCGGCGGAGGGCCTGCTGGTGCTCCTGCGCGACGATCGGGACGGCCCCGAAGGATCCGTGGTTGATGTGACGCTTGGTCGGATCCAGCGTCCACCCGGCCGTTGCCGGTCGGCCGTCGCCGAGCGTGAGCGGCGCTGGCCGTGCGATGGTGCGAGTGTCCACAGTGACGTTCCTCCGAGTCGATTATGCAGTGGATTGTCCGATAACCATAGGGGCAACGTTTGATGACTTGGGTTTCTGTCGTGTTACAAGTGATCGCTCAGGTCGTTTCGGGATCGACTCATCGGATGACTTGGTCTCTGAGGGTGGAGTCATCGGACGTCTCATGGTCCGCGGCGGCTCGCGGATCACCGGCGAGGGGCCGCTACGATGGCGGGACGACCCCTGAGGAGGAGCCGCATGTCCGCAGTCGACACCGCGTTCCACGGCCTGCGACACATGATCGCGTCGGGACGGCTCGTGGCGGGGCAGCGCTTCCCGGCCGAGAACGAGCTCTGCGACGAACTCGGCGTGTCCCGCGGGTCCCTGCGTGAGGCCGTCCGCATGCTGGCCGCCCTCGGGATCATCGAGTCCCGGCACGGCTCGGGCACCTACGTGTCGATGCTCCGGCCCGAGGAGATCATCGGCAGCCTGTCGCTCACGGTCGACCTCCTCCCCCTCGACGGTCTCCTGCAGATGTACGAGCTGCGGCGGGTGCTCGAGACCCATGCCACCTCGCAGGCGGCTGCTCGCGCGAGCGACGAGGTGCGCGCCGAACTCGCAGAACTCGTGGAGGCGATGGAGCGGACGACCGACCCCGCCGAGTCGAGCGAGCTGGACCACCGGTTCCACGAACTCATCGCACGGACCGCCGGGAACGCCACGCTGACGGCCCTGCTGCAGGTCTTCCGGTCGCGCTCGCGGGCCTACGACGTCTTCAGCCTGCCCGACGGCGACGAGCTGCGTCGGGTCAGCAACCGCGGACACCGGGCGATGACCGAGGCGATCATCTCGCGCGATCCCGTCGGGGCGGCCGGAGCGGCGTCGGCGCACGTCGCGCAGACCGAGGAGTGGTTGCGCGTCCTCCAACCGCCGGCCACCCCCGCGGACTGAGGTCGGTTCGCGCCAGCGCGGTGCGCTGACGTCAGCGCGGGTCTGTGGCGCGAGCGCGGGTCTCCGGAGGGGTGCGCTCAGCGCCATGCCCTGCGGTCACGCCGGTTGAGGCGCAGTCACGCGAGCGCACCGCGCTGGGGCCGATTCCCCCGCGCTCGTGCCAGCGCGGTGCGCTGACGTCTGTGCTCAGGAGGTCGGGAGGATGGGCGTGCCGATGAGCCGCTCGACGTCGGTCCACAGCGCCGCCGCGACGTCGCGGTCGGTCGTGATCGCGGCAGGGGTCTGCCGCACGGCATCGCCCTTCGTGAGCCACCGGGGACCGAAGAACCAACCACCGTCGGCTGACTCGTCGGTGACCGCTCGGAGCGTCGGCTCGGCACCACGCTGCTTGCTCTGCGCGTAGACGGACTGCAGGGTGTCGGAGAAACGACGTCCTCGGGTCGGCTCGTTGACGCCGGGGACGCGACGGTCGAGTCCGTTGACCGAGTAGCCGGGGTGCGCGACGAGCGCCCGGACGGTGCTGTGCGACGCCGCGAGCCGACGGTCGAGCTCGAAGCCGAGCGACGAGAGGGCGATCTTCGACTGGGCGTACGCCTGCCAGCCGCTGTACCCGTCCCGAAGTTGCAGGTCGTCGCCGTGGAACCGGACGAGCAGCGTGGAGAGGCTTCCGAGGAGCACGACGCGCGGCGCGGAATCGTGCGCATCCGCCGTGCGCTGCAACACCGGCATGGCCTCGGCGAGCAGGGCGGCGTGGCCGACGACGTTCGTCGCGAAGACCAGCTCGATGCCGTCGGCCGTCTCCTGCCGCTCCTTCGGCATGTGCACCATGCCGGCGTTCGCGACGAGGGCGTCGAGACGGTCGAGGTCCGCGAGTCGTTCGCCCGCCGAACGCACCGAGTCGAGCGAGGAGGTGTCGAACGGGAGATGGCTGAGTCGGGCATCGGGCACCTTCACCCGGATCGCCCGCATCGCCGCCTGCGCCTTGGTCGCACTCCGTGACGCGAGAAGGACCTCCGCGCCGGCTCGCGCGAGCCCGAGGCTCGTCCAGAAGCCGAGGCCGGCGTTCGCTCCCGTGACGAGGACGACGCGTCCGGTCTGATCGGGCAGGGATTCGGCGTTCCAGGTCATGGACTCATGATGGCGCAGGACGCTGGACGCCGCCCGAAGAGGCGTCACTCCTTGTCCTGGTTCACCCGAAGTGCCAGCGCGGTGCGCCGACGTGGGCGCACGCGAACCGGGCCGAGCGCGGACGAACAGGCCTGACCGCACACGAACGGGCGTGACCGCGGGCCACACGCGTGGGCGCGACCCTCCGGAGACCCGCGCTCACGCCACAGACCCGCGCTCGCGTCAGCGCACCGCGCTGGCGGAATCTGAGGGATCAGTGCTGGTTGGCGAGACGCTCGTGGTGGTGGATGACCTCGGCGACGACGAAGTTGAACCACTTCTCGGCGAAGGCCGGATCGAGGTGCGACTCCTCGGCGAGCGCCCGAAGACGGGTGATCTGCCGCTGCTCGCGCGCCGGGTCGCTCGCAGGCATGTCGTGCTCGGCCTTCAGGCGACCGACCTCCTGCGTGCACTTGAACCGCTCGGCCAGCAGGTGGACGAGTGCCGCGTCGATGTTGTCGATGCTGCTCCGCAGGCGGCCCAATCGCTCGGTGGCCGCCTGGGCGTCCGCCGCAGCGGCGCCGGTCGTGGGTTCGGGTTGCTGCTCGGCCTGGCTCATGCGAAAACTCTAGCAACGCGCCAGGGGCCGGAGACGGGTCGCCGGGCGATCCCCCAGCCGGTTCACCGCGGATCCTCGACGAGACATCCCGCCTCGAGGTGCACCCGCGCGTCGGCCTCCGCGACCGCGACCGGATCATGCGTCACCTCCACCACCGTCGCGCCACGGTCGGCCTCCGCCCGGAGCACCTCGCGGATCGCCAGCCCGGCAGCACGGTCGAGGCCGACGGTCGGCTCGTCGAGCAGCAGGAGGTCGGCCTCACGCGCGAGCGCCTGCGCGACGAGGACCCGCTGACGCTGCCCGCCCGACAGCTCACCGAAGGAGCGCCCGGCGAGGTGCAGGACGTCGAGGCGGGCGAGGCTCTCGTCGACGATGCGTCGGTCCCCAGCCCCGAGTCGACCCCACCAGCGACGCAGCGTCGGCCAGCGTCCCATCGACGCGACGTCGCGCACCGTGACCGGGAAGCGCTCAGGCACGGCACTGCGTTGCGGGACGTAGGCGGCCGACCGACCGTCGAGGCCGTCGACGCCGCCCGAGGTCGGTCGGTGGAGGCCCGCGATCACCGCGAGCAGCGTCGACTTCCCCGCGCCGTTCGCCCCGGTGACGACGGTGATGGCGGCCGCCCCGACCTCGACTGAGATCCCGTGCAGGACGCGCGCGCCGTCATACTCGGCCGACACGTCGCGGAGTCGGATGCCGGACACGGCGGGCCGTCCCGACATCGGAGGGCGAGGGGTGCTCGTCGCGGATCGCATGCCATCACCCTATCAATACTGAGAATCATTTTCATGTAGAGTGCTCGACCATGACCTGGATCACCGAGCCGTTCACCGCGGCCTTCCTCCTGCGCGCCCTCGTCGGCGGTCTGCTGGTGGCGGCCGTGTGCGGCGTCGTCGGCACCTGGGTCGTCCTCCGCGGCCTCGCGTTCCTCGGGGAGGCGATGGCCCACGGCATGCTGCCCGGCGTCGCCACCGCGGCACTCCTCGGCCTGCCGCCGGTCGCCGGCGCGGCCGTCAGCGCGGTCGTCATGACCGCGGGCGTCAGCCTCGTCTCGCGGCGCGGCAGGCTGTCCCACGACACCTCGATCGGTCTCCTCTTCGTCGGCATGCTGGCCCTCGGGGTCATCATCGTGTCGTCGAGCAGATCGTTCGCCACGGACCTCACGGCGATCCTCTTCGGCGACATCCTCGCCATCCGGCCCGCGGACCTGGTGGGCCTCGCCATCGCCCTCCTCGTCACCGTGGGCGTCGCGGTCGCCTTCCATCGCCCGTTCGTCGCGCTCGCCTTCGACCGCCGGGTCGCTCAGACCATGGGCCTCCGGCCGCGACTCGCCCACGCGATGCTCGTCGGCCTCGTGACGCTCGCGGTCGTCGCCTCGTACAGCGCCGTCGGCACCCTGCTCGTCGTGGCCCTCCTCCTCGGGCCGGCCGTCGCCGCGGCCCACTGGGCGCGTCGCATCCCGCTCATCATGCTGCTCGCCACGGGTTTCGGCGGCCTGGCCGTGCTGCTCGGCCTGCTCCTCTCCTGGTACGGCGACACCGCGGCCGGAGCGTCCATCGCCGCCTGCTCGATCCTGCTCGCCACGGTGTCGTGGGGCGCCCGGGCGCTCGTCGGACGGCTCCGGCGGCCCACCGACCGCCATCTCGACCACCCCGACGACCACCTCACCGAACCGACCCACCTGGAAAGCGCACCGTGCACCGAATCCTCCGACCGACCATCCGACCAGGCGGCATCCGCCCGACCGACGACCGGCTCCCCCGCGCCACACGCACCGCGCTCGCTCTCGGCGCCCTCGCACTGACGCTCAGCGCCTGCGCGACGCAGGGGTCGGCATCACCCACCGCGACGGCCTCGGACGAACCTCGCGGACACGGCTACGTCGAGGGCGCGAGTGAGCTCCCCGAGCCGCAACTGCACCTCGCGACCGCCGATGTCGACGGCACCGTCGAGCTGACCGACCTGCTCAGCGAGGAGCGCGCGAGGCTCGCCGAGCTCGGCCCGATCTCGGCGCTCACGGGCGACGGCCGGTTCGTCGCCGCGCAGTCCGAGCCCGCCGGCACCGTGACGATCATCGACACCGGCGTGTGGACGGTCGACCACGAGGACCACCAGCACTACTACCGCGCCGAGGCGCGGGTCGTCGGCGAGATCGAGGGCGACGGACCAGCGACGATCACCGCCGGTTCGACGACCACCGCCGTGCGGTTCGCCGGCTCGGGCGAGACACTCCTCCTCGACACCGCCGCACTCGGCACGGGCGACATCACGCAGTCCGGTCGGATCCGGACCTCGCCCGGTGCTCCCGGAATCACCGTGCCGATCGGTGAGACGGTCGTCGCGACCGACGGGACCGGCAAGCTGCATCTCCACGGCATCGACGGCGACCTCCTCGACCCCTCGTCGGCGTCCGTGACCGCTGCCGACGCCGTGCTCGCCGGGTGCACCGATCCGGCCGGCAGCATCACGACCAACGTCGGCGTCGTCATCGGCTGCGCGGAGGGTGCGCTCCTCGCCGTCGTCGACCGTGGTTCGAGCGACGCCGACCCGGTGCCCACGTTCGAGGCGATCCCCTATCCGCAGGCTGTCGCCGCCGCCGACCGCGCGACGTCCTTCCATGCGCGTCCGGGCCGTCCGACGGTCGCCGCCGTCGCCGGCACCTCCGGCGCCTGGCTGCTCGACACCCGCGAGCGCAGCTGGGCGCTGCTGCCGACCCCTGCACCCCTGCAGCTGGTCACCGCCGTCGACGACCGCGACCAGCACGTCGTCGGCCTCACGACGACCGGCGACCTCCTCGTCCTCGACGGTGCCACCGGCGCCGTGACGGGGACCGCGTCCGCGCTCGTCAGCGCAGCCGACCTCGCCACCGGCGTCCAGCTGGAGGTCGATCAGAACCGCGCCTACCTGAACACCCCGGGCACCCGCACCGTCTCCGAGATCGACTACGGCGACGCCGCGCGGATCGCCCGCACCTTCACCTTCGACACGGCACCGGCGTTCCTCGCCGAGACGGGACGCTGACCATGCGAGCGACCATCCCCCGCACGACCGCCCTCCTGCGCACGACCGCGGTCCTCGCGACCGGCCTCGTGCTGGGGACCGGTCTGACGAGCTGTGCGGCGAGCGCCGACGACCGCCCGCTCGTCGTGGTGACCACGAACATCCTCGGCGACGTCGTCGGTGGACTCGTCGGTGACCAGGCCGAGGTCATGACCCTCATGCCGCCCGACGCCGATCCGCACTCCTTCGAGATCTCCGCGCGGCAGGCGGCGCGCATCACCGGTGCGCAGCTGCTCGTGTCGAACGGCCTGGGACTCGAGGAGGGACTCACCCAGCACTTGGAGACCGCGGCCGACGAGGGGGTGCCGATCGTCGAGGCCGGCTCGCTCGTCGACGCCCTCGAGACCGCGTCGGGCGCGACCGATCCGCACTTCTGGACCGACCCGACGCAGATGACGTCGGTCGTGGACGGGGTCACCGAGGCGTTGCTCGAGGAGATCCCCACGCTCGACGCGGCCGAGCTGCAGGCGAACGCCGCCACGTACACGGCCGAGCTCGAGGCGCTCGACGCCGAGATGGCCGACGCGTTCGCCGCCATCCCGGCCGAGCAGCGGAAGCTCGTCACCAACCATCACGTGTTCGGGTATCTCGCCGCCCGCTACGACTTCCAGGTCATCGGCGCCGTCATCCCGAGCGGCACCACCCTCGCGGCCCCCAGCGCCTCGGACCTCGACGAACTGTCGACCGCGATCGAGGAGGCCGGCGTCCGGACGATCTTCGCCGACTCCTCGCAACCCGATCGGCTCGTGCAGGTGCTCGCCGACGAGGCGGACGTCGACGTCGCCGTCGTCCCGTTGTTCACCGAGTCGTTGACCGCCGAGTCGGGCGACGCCCCCACCTACCTCACCATGATGCGCGCGAACACCGAGCGCATCGCCACCGGACTCTCGCCCTGAGCGGGCGTCCACGAACCGATAGGAAACCATGCAGCAGCACCACCGCAGTCCCCTGGCTCCGCGCCTGAAGCGCGGCCGGGCCCCGTTCCTCGCCGTCGGCACCGCCGCGGCCCTCCTCCTCACCGGATGCTCGACCGCGAGCGGCTCCGCGCCCGACGCGACTGCGTCGACCTCCGCCGACCCGCAGAGTCGGATCACCCTGACCTACGACGGCGGCCTCCTCGTCCTCGACGCCGCCTCCCTCGAGGTGGTCGGCGACCTCCCCCTCGACGGCTTCAACCGGGTGAACGCCGCCGGCGACGGGCGGCACGTGCTCGTCACCACGACGAAGGGCTTCCAGGTCCTCGACACCGGGACGTGGACGGACGAGGACGGCACCTCGAAGCAGGCCGACCCGGTCCTGACCGACCTCGTCTTCCCCGCCGACACCGCGGGCCACGTCGTCCGTCACGCCGACAAGACCGTCCTGTTCGCCGACGGCTCCGGCGACACGACGATCTTCGACAGCACTGACCTCCTCGAAGCCACCGACGAGCTGCCCGAGACCGAGACGATCCCGTCGGAGGCCGCGCACCACGGTGTCGCCATCGAGCTCGAGGACGGCACCGTGCTGTCCACGATCGGCACCCCGGACGCCCGGACCGGTGTCCGCGTGCTCGACGACTCGCGCACCGAGATCGCCCGCAACGAGCAGTGCCCGTCGGTGCACGGTGAAGGCACCGTCAAGGACGAGGTCGTCGTGTTCGGCTGCAGCGACGGCGTGCTCGTCTACGACAGCGGCGTCTTCACGAAGATCCAGGCGCCGGACGCCTACGGCCGAACCGGGAACCAGTACGTCAGCGAGACGTCCTCCATCGCGGTCGGCGACTACAACAGCGACCCCGATGCCGAGGGCTACGACCTCCGCCAGCTCGCGTTCACCGACACGGTCGCGAAGACGACGAAGATCGTCGACCTGCCGGAGGGCGTCGGCTACACCTGGCGCGACGTCGCCCGAGGGCCGAACGACGAGGTCATCGTGCTCGGCAACGACGGGTCGCTGCACATCCTCGATGAGCAGACGGGTGCCGTCACCGACACCATCGAGGTCATCGACGCCTGGGAGCCGCCGGCCGAGTGGCAGGACGCCCACCCGGCGCTCGTCGTCCAGGACGGTGTCGCCTACGTGACCGACCCGGCGACGAAGTCGATCCACGCCGTGGATCTCGCGTCGGGCGACATCACGACGGGTGAGCTGCCCGGCGTCCCGAACGAGATCGCGGTCGTCACGGGCTGACCCGACCGCACCGAGAGCGCCCGTTCCGTCCTCCCCGCGTCATGCAGGGGGACGGAACGGGCACGTTCGTCGTGTGGGCCGGGCGGTCAGACGCGCTCGGGCGCTCGGAGCACCCCGGAGACGACCGGACGGGTCGCGCGCAGGGCAGCCCACACGAGCCCGATACCTCCGGCGAAACACCCGACGATGACGAGGACCGACAGCGGAGCGAGGATGACGCTGATGCTGGCCATCGGCAGGACGAGCAGGACGCCGAGCCCGGCCGAGCCCAGTGCGACCACCCGCAGGGGCAGCATGACCGCCCGACCACGAGCCCGTTCCATGACGTCCCGCGGCACCCCCAGGCGGTCGAGGCTGACGTACAGGTCGCGTCGGTCGAGGACCGCCGACGCCTGGTTCACCCCGACGGAGCACGCGACCATGAGGAACGACGCGACGAGCGTGATGATCACGCCGGTGCGGATGTCGTCGATGAGGATGGCGCTCTCGCGATCGAGGTCGGAGCCGCCGGCGGCGTCCATGAGCGCCACACCGGTGCCCGCGACCACCGCGACGAAGCTCGTCATCGCGACCCCGCTGACCTGACGCCACGCCGCCTTCGGCGACTCCAGGATCGTGCGGGCAGCGAGCAGTCGCTCCGGCGTCTTGGCGCGCTTGGCCGACCCACGGCCGATCACCCCGACCACCCAGGGGCCGATCAACCCGAGCACCCCGACGCCGGCGGCGAACCCCACCCCGAGCACGGCGACGATGGCCGCGACCTCCTGCAGCCCCGTCACGACGGAGAGCATGCCGTAGGCGACGATCACGACGACGGCACCGACGACGATGCGGAGCCAGTGCACGGTCGGCGCCTGCTGTTTCGTGCGGACGCCGAGCGGACTCACGTTCACCGCGCGGAGCCCGATGGCGGCACTCGCTGCTGCGAGCAGCACGACACCGAGGACCACCGCGGCGATGATCGGGACACCGACCCAGACGCCCTCGACCCCGATCGGGGAACCGCCGAACGGGATGAACCCGACGAGCGGTAGCATGCCGAGGTACAGCAGGATCCCGGCGAACGCTCCGAGGAGGGCGACCCCGGCCGACTCGAGGACGGTCATCGCCGTGACCGTGCCGGGTGTCGCGCCGAGGAGTCGGAGGGTGGCGAGGCGGTCGTCGCGGCGCCGGGCGGAGAGCCGCGCGGCCGCCCCGCCGAGCGAGCCGAGCGGGACGAGCAGCAGGGCCAGTGCCAGCACACTGAGCACCTGGTAGATGAAGGCCGTCTCACCGGTCCACCGCCAGAACATCATCGCGCCGCCGAGCACCGTGAGTACCAGTGCGGTGGTCACGGCGAACGCGACCGCCGGGAGCACGATCGTCGCAGGGCTCTGCGCGCCGGGGCGGGCGAGCATCCAGGTGAGACGGACGATGGGACTCCGACCGCTGCCGGCGGGGACCGGGATCCGGGTCGGTGCGACCCCGAGTGCGGCGGTCACGGTCGGGCTCCGTTCTGGACGACGCCGGTCGCCTGACCCGGGTAGGCCTGCGGCGGGTACGGCTGCGCAGCGGGCTGGGCGTACGGCTGCTGCGGGAACGGCTGCCCGGCGGGCTGCTGCTGATACGGGGGCTGCTGCGGCGGGTACGGCTGCTGCACCTGCTGCGGCACGGGTGCCTGTCCGGTCGCGAACTGCTGCGTCGGGGTCGGCGCGCCGACCCCGCCCGGCTGCCCGACGATCCGACCGTCGGCCAGGCGGACGATCCGCGAGCACCGGGCGGCGACCGTCTCGTCGTGCGTCACGAGGACGAGCGTGCGTCCCTGCCCGGTCGTCGCGTGGAGCAGGGCTCCCATGACGTCGGCCGAGGTCCGGGAGTCGAGCGCGCCGGTCGGCTCGTCGGCGAAGACGATCGGGGCACCGGTCACCTGGGCGCGGGCGATCGCGACGCGCTGCGCCTGACCACCGCTCAGTTCGCCGATCCGTCGGGTCTCCATGCCTGCCAGTCCGAGGGCGGCGAGCCACGCCGCCGCGCTCGTTTCAGCGGCGATCCGCGGTGTCCCGCCGAGCATCAGTGCGATGGCGACGTTCTCGACGGCGGTCAGCTCGGGGATGAGCAGGCCCTGCTGGAAGACGAAGCCGAAGGACTCGCGCCGCAGTTGCGAGCGGTGGCGTTCGTCGAGCTGGTCGACGCGGACGACACCCGTCGGGGTGTTGAAGGCGATCGAGCCGGTGTCGGGGGTGACGATCCCGGCGAGCGCATGCATGAGCGTGGTCTTGCCGGAGCCGGAGGCACCCATGATGGCGACCGACTCACCGGGGAGGATGTCGAGGTCGACGCCGGCGAGGGCGACGGTCGGCCCGTACTGTTTCGTGAGTCCGCGAGCGGAGAGGATCGAAGTGTTCATGCTCCCATCGTCGGCGGCAGGTGTCCCTCGGCGCGTCGGCCGGGCGATGCAAGCTCCGCCGCCCGGGTCATCCGCGAGGTGGACCCGACGTGGACCTCGCGGTCAGTTGCCGCGGCGGCGGTACTGGGCGAAGACCGCCGCGTCGGCTGCCCAGCCCGCGCCGAGGAACCGGAGGCCTGTTCCGGCGTCGGTCCCGTCGGTTCCGGCCGCGGGCGCCTGCGCCGGCTCGACCGAGGCGGTGAGGTCGACCCCGGCAGCGCCCGCGGCGACGTGTGCAGTTGCGCTGACGCGCTCGGCGACCACTCCCTGCTCCGCGGCCTCGTCGCGCCGGCTCGGCATCGGCTCCGTCAGCGGGACCGCCCGCAGCGGTGCGGTGACCCGGGTGTGGACGGCGTGCGAGCGGGTGATCGATGACATGTTCCCATCGTCCTGAACCCGAGCACCCGGCACATCCCGCAGTCGGGTGATCCTGCAGGACCCTGTCTCATCCTCCGGTACCACGACCGCTGTCGGGCAAACGGGCGGTGGGCAATACGCTTGCGGCATGACGAGTGCACCCCATCGCCACCAGCCGCTCCGTCCGGCGGCGCGTCAGCAGCGGGTCCGGTTCCGCGCCCAGCGCCCCGCCGAGGTGACGACCACCGTCAGGACGACCCTCCAGCGCCCCTTCGCGATCGGCTTCGTCGGAGCACTCGGCGCCCTCGCGGCCATCCTGCTCGTCCTCACCCTCGGCTCACTGTCGACCATCCTCGTCTCCATCGCGGTCGGCCTCTTCATCGCGCTCGGCCTCGACCCGGTCGTCGTCCGGCTCGAGGCACGCGGCATCAAGCGCCCGTTCGCGATCGCGATCGTCTTCGCCGTCTTCGCCGTCCTGCTCGCGCTCCTCCTGGCCCTCGTCATCCCCGTCGTCACCCGGCAGGCCGTCGAGCTCGTGAGCAACGCCCCGACCTTCCTGACCGGCATCCAGGACCAGGAGTGGTTCCGGTCCCTGAGCGACTACCTCGGTCCGGGCGTCGACCTCCAGGGCGCGCTCGACTGGCTCTACGGGGTGGCCGCCGACCCGAAGACGTGGGTCGTCCTGGCCGGCGGCGCCCTCAACCTCGGCGTCGGCATCGCGAACGGCTTCTTCGGCGGCTTCATCGCCCTCGTCCTCGCGCTCTACTTCCTCGCGTCCATGCAGGCGATGAAGAGCGCGTTCTACTCCCTCGTGCCCCGTCGCTCCCGGCCGCGCGTCGTGTCGATCACCGACCAGATCACCGCCTCGATCGGCGGGTACGTGAGCGGCATGGTGGTGCTGGCCGGGATCAACGCCGTCCTCGGGCTCATCATGATGCTCATCGTCGGGGTGCCGTACGCCGGGATCCTCGCCGTCGTCATCTTCTTCGTGACGCTCATCCCGCTCGTCGGCTCGATCATCGCGACCGTCGTCGTCGCGACCGTCGGGCTGTTCGACTCACCGACGACGGCCCTCATCGTCATCGTCTACTACCTGGTCTACATGCAGATCGAGTCGTACGTGCTGACCCCGCGGGTCATGAACAAGGCGGTCGCGGTGCCCGGCGCCCTCGTCGTCATCGGCGCGATGGTCGGCGGTTCGCTCATCGGGCTGCTCGGCGCCCTCGTCTCCATCCCGGTGACGGCGTCGATCCTGCTGATCATCAAGCAGGTCGTCGTGCCACGGCAGAACGCGAAGGCGTAGCCCCCTCAGGCCGTCTGCACCGGGACAGGACGACCGGCGAAGCGGATGCGGACGGACTCCCCCGCCTCCAGTCGTTCCGTCGCACCGTGCTGCACCGCGACCAGCGTGCCGTCCGGCAGCTCGACGGTCGTCCGACGCACCGGGCCGAGGAAGCTGGACGTGAGCACGACCGCAGCGGACCCGACCGCGGGCTCCGTCGCGTCGGTGAACACGACGTCCTCAGGCCGGACGAGCGCGACGACGGCCCCGTCCCCCGGCTGCTCGCCGATCACCGGCAGCACCTGCCCGAGCACCTCGATGCCACCGGGCACGAGCTCCCCCGGGATCCGGTTGCTCAGGCCGATGAACTCCGCGACGAACGGCGACGACGGCCGCGAGTAGAGCTCCTCCGGCGTCCCGATCTGCTCGATGACGCCGGCACGCATGACGGCGACCCGGTCGGCGACGGCGAGCGCCTCCTCCTGGTCGTGCGTGACGAAGAGGGTCGTGATCTGCAGCTCCGACTGGATCCGACGGATCTCGTCGCGCAGCTGGACGCGCACCTTGGCGTCGAGGGCGCTGAGCGGCTCGTCGAGGAGGAGGACCCGAGGACGCGTGACCAACGCCCGGGCGAGGGCGACGCGCTGCTGCTGCCCGCCCGAGAGCTGGTGGGCGTAGCGGGTTGCGAGGTGGCCGAGGCCGACGAGGTCGAGGCTCTCGGCGGCACGCGTCCGTCGCTCGGCCGCGGGTACCTTCCGCATGCGCAGGCCGAACTCGACGTTCTCGAGCACCGTGAGGTGTGGGAACAGCGAGTACGACTGGAACACCATGCCGAGGTCGCGCCGGTTGGTGGGCACGGACACGACGTCGACGCCGTCGATGAGCACGCTCCCCGAGGTGATGTCCTCGAGTCCCGCCAGGCTGCGGAGCGCGGTCGTCTTCCCGCACCCCGACGGCCCCAGCAGCGCGACGAACTCACCGGGCGCGAGGTCGAGGCTCACGCCGTCGAGGGCGCGGGCACCCGAGCCGTAGTCCTTCACGACGCGATCGAACCGCACCGCTGCGCCGGCCGGGCGTCCGTCTCCGGGCGTCGCTGCGGGTGCCGACTGGTCGATGGTGGTCATGGTGTCTCCCTGATGCGTCGGATCGATCCGACGCGGCCGATGATGAACAGCAGGACGAAGGCGAAGGCGAGCGCCAGCAGGGCGAAGGCCACCGCGACGAAGGGGTCGCTCTTCGACACCTGCACGAGCGAGGTCTGCAGCGTGTTGCGTCCGAGGAGCGAGGCGATCGTGTACTCACCGAGGACGACGGCGACCGAGATGACCGACGCCGTCAGCACGCCGCGACGCAGGTTGGGCAGCAGGACGCGGACGAGGACGGTCCCCCAGCCGGCGCCGAGCGTGCGCGCGGCCTCGGCGAGGGTGCCGACGTCGACCGACTGCAGGTTCGCGGCGATCGCCCGGTAGGCGTACGGCAGCACCGTGATCCCGTACGCGAACGCGAGCGTCCACGGCGCGCTGCCGAGCAGCCTGGCGACGACCGAGTAGACCGGTGCGAGTCCGACGACGAGCACGATGGCCGGGACGGTGATCGGGATGATGCAGACGAACTCGAGGACGCGCTGCAGCTTCGGGAAGCGGAGCTTCACGAGGATCATCGTCGGCAGCAGGAGCACCACGACGATCAGCACGGTCACCGCGGCGAGCACGACGGAGTTGCCGATGCCCTGGAAGAGCACCCGGTACTTCCGCGAGTTCTCCGGGTCGAGGATCGCGGCCCAGTGGCCGAGGTCGTGGCCGCCGTCGATCCCGGCGCGCAGGGTGAACTCGACCATCGACAGGATCGGGACGGCGAACACCACCGCGACGACGACGAGGATGATGCGGCTCGTGAGCTTCGACGGCGTGGCCGAGTCGCGGACGGCGCTCATCGTTGCCACCGTTCCGTCCGCGCCTGGAGGGCGGAGTAGGCCGTCATCATGACGACCATCACGACGATCATCCCGATCGCGAGCGAACCGGCGAGGTTCTCCCGGCCGAGGACGGTCTCGCTGATGAGGGCACCGCGGATCTGCAGCGGCACGATCTGCGCCCCCTGGCTGATGAGCGCGGCGGCGGTCGCATAGCTCGAGAACGCGTTCGCGAACAACAGCAGGAGCGACCCGAGGAAGGAGGGGGCGAGGATCGGCATCGCGATCCGGGTCCAGTAGGTGAAGCGGGTGCCGCCGAGGGTCGCGTTCGCCTCGGACCAGGTCCGCTTCAACCCCTCCATCGCGGGCATGAGGGTGATGACCATGAGCGGCACCTGGAAGTACAGGTACGGCAGCAGGAGGCCGGGGACCTGGTAGAGCCAGACGCCGTCGGCGAAGAGGTCGACCCCGAGGCGGTCCTTGAGGAACACCGTCACGAGGCCCTGGATGCCGATGGTCGCGATGAAGGCGAAGGCGAGCATGACGCCACCGAACTGGGCGAGGACGCTCGAGGCCGCGTCGACGAAGGTGCGGATGAGCCCGTCGGGTCGGACCGCGAGGAGCGCGTAGCAGACGAGGGCGCCGATGACGGCTCCGGCGACCGCGGTGACGGCGGAGACCCAGAAGGAGCTGGCGAAGGCCCCGAGGACCGCCGGTTCGGCGAGCGCCGTGAGGTTGTCGAGCGTGAACGCGCCGTCGCCGTCGAAGAACCCGGTGGCGAGGGCGAGGAACGTCGGAACCGCGAGGAAGAGCAGAGCGTACAGGGCGAACGGCGTCAGGCCGAGGAGTGCCCAGCGCGGACGGCGGCGTGCGCGCGCCGTGGCGGGTTCGGCCGGAGCGTCCGATGCGTCGGTCGGCGGGAGCGAGACGGCGGGGCCGGCGTGTGCCGACCCCGCCTCACTCCGCCGGGTGGCGGAGGCACTCATCAGGAGATCGCTGCCGCCCACTTCTCGGCGAGCAGCGAGGTGGCCTGCTCGGTCTGCTCGGGCGTGAACTGCACGAGGTCGGCGGGCATCTCGCCCACGGCGTCGAGGGCCTTCTGGTCGACGGTGTCGGCCTCGACCATCGCGGCGAGGGTCGACGGGTACGCGCCGGCGGCGAGGTACAGGTTCTGCGCCTCGGGGCTGAAGATGAACTCCTGCCAGAGTCGCGCGGCCGCGGGGTGCGGGGCGTCCACGTTGATGGCCTGGTTGTAGTAGCTGCCGACGGCCGAGCCCGGGAGGACGGTGGTCTTCCAGTTGCGCTGGCCCTCGTTCTCGGTCGCGGCGGCGAGGTTGTTGTAGCTCCAGTCGATCACGACGGGGGTCTCACCCGAGGCGATGGTCGCGGGGGTCGGGTCGAGGGGCAGGAAGTTGCCCGCCTGGTTGAGCTTCTGGAAGAAGTCGACACCGGGCTGGATGTCGTCGGCCGAACCACCGGACTGCAGGGCGGCGAGGTAGACGCCGGCTGCGGCGGCACCGGCCTGGGTCGGGTCGCCGTTCAGCGCGACCTTGCCCGCGAACTCGGAGCCGAGGAGGTCGTCGAGCGACTTCGGTGCCGGGACGGCGTCCGCGTCGTAGCCGATGGAGACGAGGCCGGTGTAGTCGTAGACCCACAGGCCGGTCTTCTCCTTCGAGCCCTCCGGGATGTCGTCCCAGTTGGCGACCTGGTACGGCGCGAACTGGTCGAGGTTGTCGAGGGCGACGGCGGAGCCGAGGTCGAAGACGTCGGGAGCGGTGTCCTGGCCCTTCTGGTTCTTGGCAGCGGTGATCTCCTCGGCGCTCGAGACGTCGGGGTCGGCCGAGTTGACGGTGATGTCGTACTTGTCCTCGAACGCGGAGATGATCTTCCCGTAGTTCGCCCAGGTGTCGGGGAGGGCGATGACGTTCAGCTGGCCCTCGGCCTTCGCCGCCTCGACGAGCGCGTCCATCCCGCCGAAGTCCTCGGCGGAGGTCGCCTGCTTGGCGTCGACGTCGGAGCCGGCTCCGGTGTCCGCTCCGGCGGAGCATGCGGTGAGCGCGGTCGCTGCGAGCGCGACGATGGCGAGGGCGGTCATACGCCTGGTGTTCACGGTTCCTCCAGTGACGTCGGCGGCCGCCCGTGCTGTCGGGCCGTCGGATACCGCGTCCGTCGTCTGGAGGACAAGCTAGGGTCGCGACGTAGCGCGATCGGGGCCTGCCGGTGTCGCGCAGGTGAACAGTGCCCTTCGACAAGCTCAGGGACCGGGCGGGAGGCTCAGGGACCGGGCGGGGGCTGAGGGACCGGGCGGGGGGCTCCGCGGCCGCGTCAGCCGCGGAGGGCGACGGGGCCGGGGCTCCTGGCGAGGCGCTCCTCGAGACCGGACCGGACCTCCGGCCACTCCTCGGCGATCACGGAGAACAGCGCGGTGGTCCGCCACGTGCCGTCCGCCCGCTGCTTGTCCCGGCGGATGAGGCCCTCGAACGTGGCCCCGAGGCGCAGGATCGCGCTGCGTGAGCGCTCATTGCGCTCGTCGGCCTGGATCTTCACCCGGCCGAAGCCCGCGTCGAAGGCGAGTCCGAGCAGCAGCAGCTTTGTCTCGGCGTTGACGGCGGTGCCCCAGACGCGCGGGTCGTACGCGGTCCAACCGAGGTGGGCGGCCTCCCCCGGCTCGTCGAAGTCGCCGAGCGTGGACGTGCCGACGAGGAGCCCGTCGTGTTCGCCGCCGACGAGCCGGATGACGTAGGTGTTGCGCACGCCGGTCGTGAAGTAGGCGTCGGCGAAGGCGTCGAACTCGGCCTGCGTCGCCGGCAACCCCGCAGGCCCGCCGCCGTAGCCGCCGGCGAACACCTCCGGGTGCGCGATCGCCGTGAACAGCTCCGGATAGTGCGCGCGGTCCAGCGGTTCGAGGCGGATGGTCCGGCCGTCGATGGGGCGGGGCTCAGGGCGTCGTGCGGTCACCGTTCCACCGTATCCGGTGACGGGCGTCGCGCGAGGACCGGTCTCGCGGTCAGGCGAGGATGAGGCAGGTGGGCGAACCGGCGTCGAGCGTCCCGAGGAGCGTCGTCGGGACGCCCGTGCGCTCGTCGAGCCGGAAGCTCGCGATGGAGTTCGACAGCTGGTTCGCGACGTGCAGGAAGCGACCCGACTCCCGGTGGTGGCGCGGCATCGTCCCGCCACACTCGACGTCGGCCACGGCCTCGACCCGCGAACCGTCGCCGGTGACGCGCAACGTCGTGATGCGGTCGCTCCCGCGGACGCCGACGTGCAGCTGCTCGCGCGAGGCGGCGAGGCTGATCTCGGCACCCGTGTCCCCCTCGGACACGCCCTCCGAGGTCGCGACGGTCGCCGCGAGGATGTGCCAGTGCCCGTCGGTGCCGTCCACACCGAGCGTGAAGACCTCGACCGAGTACTCGGTGATGACGTGGAGGTGCCCGCTCGGGTGGACGACGAGGTGTCGCGGACCCGTGCCGCGCGGGAACACGACGGTGTGGTCGAGCACCAACCGCGACCCACGGAGCTGCCAGATGCGGACCGTGTCGTGGCCGAGGTCGGTGGTCGCGATGCGGCCGTCCGGGAGGAGCGCCGAGGCGTGCGCGCGCGACGGTCGGGACGGCAGGGCCTCGCCGACAGCGGCCTCCAGCGCGAGCAGCGTGAGCGCGTCCTCGCCCGCGTCCGCGGACTCCGCAGCGACCGCGGTGGGCGACGCCCAGGGGTCGACGGACGCCTCGCCGAGACGCGGGTCGCCGGCGAACGCCGCGTTCTCCGCGAGCGGGACGGTCACGACCCGACCGTCGCCGTAGCAACTCGCGATGAGCATGTCAGCACCGGGGACCGTCGCGACGTGGCACACCGAGTCGCCGGCTTCGATGGGCTTGCCGAACGGGGCGAGCCCGAACTCTCCGGAACGTTTGAACGCTTCGACGGCGCCGGTCGACTCGCTGGCGGCGTAGACGATCGGCAGCGTCGGGTGCAGGGTCAGGAAGGACGGCGACTGCGCCTCCGACGACTGCACGAGGCGGAGGGTGCCCGCCTCGTCCTGGCGCAGCAGGCTGATGCCGGCACCGGTGCCGTCGGCCTCCGAGGTGTAGGAACCGAGCAGGAGGTAGGGGTTGTCGTCGCTCACCCCCACAGTCTCCCACCTGCGCCGTCTCACCCCGGCGCCCGCTCAGGAGATGCGGCGGGCGCGGACGCCGGCCGCGTACTCCTTCGGGGTCATGCCGATCGCCTCACGCACGATCCGGATGAGCGTCGCGCGGGTGATGCCGAGGGCGTTCGCGAGGGTGACCAACGAGAGGTCGGGATCGTCGTCGAGGGTCGCCAGAGCGCGCCGGACCCGAGGGTCGAGCGCACCGGCGTCGCGCTGGGCACGCACCGCCGGCCGAGGCCTGACCTCACCGCTCGTGAGCTCCTCGACCGGTGGCAGCCCGGGCAGGGACGGCTGACTGGATTCGTCCACCATGGCGCGTTCGACGCTCATCGTTCACTACTCGGGTCAGTCGACGAGGTCGTGACGCACGACGATCGCGTCGCGGCCGGGACCGACGCCGATCGCGGAGATGCGCGAACCGCTCATCGCCTCGAGCGCCAGCACGTAGTCCTGGGCGTTCTTCGGCAGGTCCTCGAAGCGGCGGACACCGGTGATGTCCTCCTGCCAGCCGGGGAACTCCTCGTAGATCGGGACGGCGTGGTGGAAGTCGGTCTGCGAGACCGGCACCTCGTCGACCCGGACACCGTCGACCTCGTAGGCGACGCACACCGGGATGGTGGCGAGGTCGTCGAGGATGTCGAGCTTCGTCAGGACGAAGTCGGTGACGCCGTTGATGCGCGCCGCGTACCGGGCGATCGGGGCGTCGTACCAGCCGACGCGACGCGGCCGGCCGGTCGTCGTGCCGAACTCGAAGCCCTTCGAGCGGAGGTAGTCGCCGGACTCGTCGAACAGCTCGGTCGGGAACGGGCCGGCGCCGACGCGGGTCGTGTAGGCCTTGACGATGCCGATGACGCGGTCGAGGCGGTTCGGGGCGACACCGGAGCCGGTGGCCGCACCACCCGAGGTCGCGTTGGAGGAGGTGACGAAGGGGTAGGTGCCGTGGTCGACGTCGAGCATCGTGGCCTGGCCACCCTCGAAGAGGACGATCTTGCCGTCATCGAGCGCCTCGTTCAGCACGAGCGCGGTGTCCGCCACCATCGGGCGGAGCCGCTCGGCGTAGGCGAGGAGGTCGGCCACGATCTCGTCGACCGTGATGGCGCGGCGGTTGAAGACCTTGACCAGCAGGTGGTTCTTCTGGTCGAGGGCGCCTTCGACCTTCTGGCGCAGGATGTTCTCGTCGAAGAGGTCCTGGATGCGGATGCCGACGCGGTTGATCTTGTCGGCGTAAGCCGGGCCGATGCCACGGCCGGTGGTACCGATCTGGCGCTTGCCGAGGAAGCGCTCCGTCACCTTGTCGATGGTGCGGTGGTACTGGGTGATGACGTGCGCGTTGGCGCTCACGAGGAGCCGTGAGACATCGATGCCGCGGGCCTGGAGCGCCTCGAGCTCGTGGAACAGCACCTCGATGTCGATGACGACACCGTTGGAGATGACGGGGACGACGCCGCTCGTCAGGATGCCGGACGGCAGGAGGTGGAGCGCGTACTTCTCGTCACCGATGACGACCGTGTGCCCCGCGTTGTTGCCGCCGTTGAACTTCACGACGTAGTCGATGCGGTCACCGAGCAGGTCGGTGGCCTTCCCCTTGCCTTCGTCGCCCCACTGGGCGCCGACGATCACGATTGCTGGCATCTGGATGCCGCCCCTTCCGGATTCTCGTGTGCCCGGCGGATCCGCTGGGGAACCACGCCCTGACAGGCCGGACGCCCACCCTCTGCGGGCGGGCGTCTCGTGCACGCACCCCTCCATCGTACCGGAGGAGGGTCACGGGCACCGAGTCCCAGGCTGCGCTCGATACCATGAGGGGATGTTCAGGCCTCGGGCGGCCGTCCTGCCTGCCGATCGCCCTCGACGACCGTCCTCTCGACCGACCGAACGGAACCCATGACCTCCCTGCCGCGCCTCGTCGCCTTCGACCTCGACGACACCCTCGCCCCGTCGAAGTCCGCGCTCGACCCTCGCATGGCCGAACTGTTCGTCGCGCTCCTCGAACGCACCTCGGTGTGCATCATCTCGGGCGGCCAGATCGTGCAGTTCCAGAACCAGGTGCTCGACCGGCTCGGAGCCGCGTCGCCCGAGGCCCTCGGCCGACTGCACCTCATGCCCACCTGCGGCACCCGGTACGACCGCTTCGACGGCACCGCGTGGGTCACCGTCTACAAGCACGACCTCACCGACGACCAGAAGGCCCGCGCCATGGGCGCGCTCGAGACCGAGGCCAAGCGACTCGGTCTCTGGGCCGACGAGACCTGGGGACCGATCCTCGAGGACCGCGGCTCGCAGATCACCTTCTCCGCCCTCGGGCAGGCCGCGCCGGTCGCCGAGAAGACCGCCTGGGACCCCGACGGCGCGAAGAAGGAGTCGCTGCGCGCCGCCGTACAGGCGCTGCTCCCCGACCTCGAGGTCCGATCCGGCGGCTCGACCTCCGTCGACATCACCATGGCGGGCGTCGACAAGGCGTTCGGCATGACGCGGCTCGCCGAGCACACGGGCATCCCGCTGGACGAGATGGTCTTCGTCGGCGACCGTCTCGACGAGGGCGGCAACGACTACCCGGTCCTCGCGCTCGGGGTGCCGTCGGTGGCCGTCCACGGCTGGCAGGACACCGCGGCGTACCTGGAGTCGCTCGGACTGTAGGGCGTCGGTGGCCGCTGAGCCGCGCCCCGGTCCCTGAGCCTGTCGAAGGGCTAGTCGGAACCGAGGATGACGATCGCGGAGGTCGGCGGGGCCGCCGCCGCGACGAGGTACTCGATCTCCTCGGACGCGGTGGGGTCGGCCTCGCGCAGGAAGGTGTCGAGACGCTCGACCTCTTCGGTCTCGCCGATCGCCTTCGCGGAGCGGCGGAGCGCGTAGAGCGAGCGCAGCACACCGCGGTTCGGCGCGTGCGACCACGGGATCGGGCCCTGACCGCGCCAGCCGGCGGCACGGAGCGAGTCCAGGCCGCGGTGGTACCCGACCCGAGCGGCCGCGTAGCCGGGGATCGGCGACTGGGGGTCGTGGACCGCATCGGCGAGGAGTGCCCAGCCGAGCGAGGAGCGGGGGTGGGCCGCGAGGAGGTCCGCCAGCGCCTCGATCGAACCGACGGCCGCGTGGAACTCGGCATCGGTGGCGCTGTCGTCCGGCAGCAGTGTCGGAGGGGTTGCCATCAGATTCTCACCGGTCATCGTTCAACCATAGCTCCGTTCCCAGGCCCTGGCGTGGGAGGAAGCTGGCAGCCCTCGCTGAGAGCTCGCCGCATCCGCCAACATCGATATTGCACACCGCTGTGCAAGATAGTACGATCGCTGTCATGACCACCACCCAAGCGCCTGCGAGCGGGTCGCGCGCCCCTCGTCGCGACGCCGCCGAGAACCGGGTCGCGCTGCTCGAAGCCGCCCGCCTGGCGCTCCGCAGCGACCCCGACGCCAGCCTCGAGACCATCGCGGCGGCCGCCGGCCTCACCCGCCGTTCGGTGTACGGACACTTCGCCACGCGCGACGAGCTCGTGAACGCCGTCGTCGTGGCGGGGGCCGAGCGCGTCGCCTCGTCGATCACGGCCGTCCGAGGCGAGGACCCGCTCACCACCATCGCGCTCATCGGCGACGTCCTCTGGGCCCAGGTGGACCACGTCCGCATCATGGCGCCGCTCGCCGTCCGCGGGCCACTCCGCGCGGTCACGGCAGCAGCCCTCGAACCCGTTCGGACCCTCCTCCTCCGCACCGTCGAGGCCGGTGTCGCGGACGGCTCCATCCGCCCCGACATCGACGCCGGCGTCCTCGCCCGACTCGTCGAGAGCACGGCCGTCGGGGTGCTCGAAGAGGCGACCCGGTCCGGCCTCTCGACGAGCGCCGGACGCCGCCTCGTCATGCTCGCCACCCTCGGGGCGGTCGGCCTGTCGTGGCAGGACGCCACGGCGGTCGCCGACCGCGCCGACACCGGACACGCAGACACCCACCGCCACACCACCGGCACCGGTACGAACGAGGAGTCCTCCCATGCGCGTTGAACTCGACGGCGTCTCCAAGGGCAAGGGCGGCATCGTCCTCGAGCCGACCTCCCTCTCCTTCCGGACGGGCGAGGCGACCTTCGCCCGCGCCGAGACCGAGCAGCGGCCGACCGTCCTCGGCCTCATCGCCTCCGGCCGGATGAAGCCCGACACCGGGACCGTCCTCGTCGACGGAGCGACCGACCGCAAGACGATGCGCCGCGCGATCGCCCTCATCGACGCGCCCGACGTCTCCGAACCGGCCAGCGGCGTCGCGGTCTCCGGCGTCGTCGCCGAGGAGCTCATGTTCGCCGGCCGGGCGAGCCACCCCTTCGCCGTCGCGCGGTTCCTCGAGTCGCTCGACCTCGCGCACCTCGCGAAGCAGCCGATCTCGACCGTCGCGCCGACCGACCGCGTGCGGCTCCTCACCGAGCTCGCGGTCCTCCGGGAGGACGTCACCGCGCTCGTCCTCGTCTCCCCCGACCGCCACGGCGGCGACCCGCTCGAGTGGTGGAACCTCGCCCGCAAGCTCGCCGCCCGCGGCTACGGCGTCCTCGTGATCGCCGGCGACGCTTCGGCGACCGCCATCAACGCCACCGCCGATGCCCCGGTGTCCGAGAACGCCACGGACGAACTCGTCCCCCTCTTCCAGCAGGACTGGTCGTGACGCACACCGTGCATCACGACCGTCCAGCCCTCCCCTCATCCCGCACCACCCGTCCCCAGAAGGACCTCCTGTGAAGATCTTCGCGATGATCCGCGCCGAACTGTCCCGCCTGTGGGCCACGCCCATGTCGCGGCTCGCCCTCATCGCCCTCATGTGCGTCCCGCTGCTCTACGGCGGCCTGTACCTCTGGGCGAATCAGGACCCGTACGCCAAGCTCGACCAGGTGCCCGTCGCGCTCGTCGTCGAGGACACCGGTGCGCCGGCGACCGACGACACGACCGGCGACGCGACCGGCGAGACGGAGAACTACGGCGACGACATCGCCGACCAGCTCATCGAGGACGGCTCGTTCGCCTGGCACGAGGTCAGCGCGGCCGACGCCGCCCGGGGCGTGAACGACGGGACCTTCGACTTCAGCGTGACGATCCCCGCCGACTTCTCGACCTCCCTCACCTCCGCGTCGGGCGACGCCCCGCAGCAGGCGACGGTCCAGCTCACGACGAACGACGCCAACAGCTACCTGGCGACGACGATCGGCGAGCAGGCCGTCAAGCAGATCAAGGCGACCATCGTGCAGACGGTCAACCGCCAGGCAGCGGGCCGGTTCCTCATCGCGCTCGACACGATCAAGACGAAGCTCGTCGACGCCACCTCAGGCGCGACGCAGCTGGCCGACGGTGCACAGCAGGCCTTCGACGGCGCCGGGACCGCCCAGGCGGGAGCGGCGACCCTCGCGTCCGGCACCGCGCAGATCGCCGCAGGGACGGCCAGCCTGCCCTCGCAGACCGATCAGCTGGCCTCGGGTGCCGAGCAGGTCGCGTCCGGGACGTCGACCCTCGCCGGCAAGGGTGACGAGGTCGGAGCAGCCGCCCAGCGACTCGTCGACTCGATCCCCACGGCCCGCGCGCAGATCTCCCAGACGCTCGCGGAGAACGGCTTCACCCCCGAGCAGATCGCCCAGGTGCTGGCACTGCTCGACCCGGTGGCCGCCGACGCCACGACGGCGAACGAGCGCGTCCAGACCGTCGTCTCGCAGGTCGACCAGCTCAACAGTGGTGCCCAGCAGGTCGCCGGGGGCGCCCGGACCCTGAGCGACGCCATGCCCGCGCTCGCCTCGGGGACGCAGCAGGCCGCCGACGGTGCCGCATCGCTGCAGACCGGCCTCACGAGCCTGCAGACGGGCCTCGGCACCCTCCGTGACGGCATCGTCACCCTCCGCGACGGTCTGCAGTCCGGCGCGGACGCCATCCCCGCGACCACGGCGGACTCCCGCGAACTCCAGGCCAAGACGATCGCCGATCCGGTCAAACTGACCAACTCCTCGGTGACGAGCGCGGGCACCTACGGCGCAGGACTCGCCCCGTTCTTCGTCAGCCTCGCCGCCTGGATCGGCATCTACGCGCTCTTCCTCATCGTCAAGCCGGTGTCGCGGCGTGCGATCACGGCGCTCCACAGCCCTATCAAGGTGACCGTCGCCGGTTGGCTCACGCCGGGCCTCCTCGGGACGATCCAGATGGTCGCGCTGTTCGGGATCCTCGCCGGCGCCCTGCACTTCGAGGTCCACAACCCGCTCGCGACCTACGGGATGATGGCGCTCGCGTCGCTCACCTTCGCGGCGATCATCCTGACACTCAACGTGTGGTTCGGCAGCGTCGGGCAGTTCCTCGGCCTCGTGCTCATGGTCGCCCAGCTCGTCACCGCCGGCGGGACGTTCCCGTGGCAGACGCTCCCGGCGCCGCTCGCGGCCCTGCATCACGTGCTCCCGATGTCCTACGCGGTCGACGGCATGCGCCAGTTGATGTACGGCGGACGGATGGACGCCGCGCTGCAGGACGCCGGGGTCCTGCTCGCCTGGCTGGCGATCGCGCTGAGCCTCTCGGCGATCGGCGTGACGCGGATGACGCACGCCAGGACGCTCCGCGACCTCCGGCCGAGCCTCATCGGCTAGGCACCGGTCGAGCGCGCAGGAGCCCGCGCAGGAGCGTCGTCCTCGGGTGGGACGACGCTCCGGCGCGTGTGGTCCGCCTGCTGCGCGCGACGCCCATTCGGGTCGGGCATCGTTCGACGTCGGCGTCTGAGCGCCGCGTCGATCCGGGTTCGGGTCCGCCCGACAGCGTTGCACTCCCTTGAGTGATCGTCCGGAGGCGCGATCATGACGCGGAACGCGGCAGATTCTCCGAAACGTCGTCGGGCCACCCGAAGGACCGGCGTTCGTGCGCGGCGGAGACCCCGCCGTCGCACCCCGGAAACACCGGAGGCCGCCGGGAGTGGGGGGACTCCCGGCGGCCACCGGTGCGACGGAACGGGCGCGTTCCGTCTGGAGCAGCTGAGCGTCGTGGTTCGGGCCACGGCGATCAGGTGCGGGTGCAACGCGCTGATCAGCTGGAGAGCAGCGACGCCTCCTCGCGCTGTTCGGCGAGCATCCGACGACGAGTCGCGAAAGCGGCTCCGGCCCCCCAGATGAGGAGCGAGGCGAACAACGCACCGGCCGGAGCGATGAGCTCGCTCGAGCCGGTCTGCGTCGCACTGATCGAGCTCGACGCCTCGTCGACCCGGGCGTCGGCCTGAGCCGGCGCGGCGACGCCGACGATGAGGGCGACCGCGAGGGCTGCGGGGACGGCGAGCGCGGCGACGCCACGGACCTTGGACGGGTGGGTTCCTCGTTCGGGCGAGACTCCCAGGGCAGAGCGGTGCTTCATCTTCGATTCATCCTTCGGGTGACCGCCGATTCGCACCGCACGGATTCGGGTCCGTGCGGTGGCCCTCGGTGGCTTCGGGTGCCGGAGGGATTCGGGTTCAGCGGTGGAGTGTTGCTCCGCTAGACAGTATGCCGGGCAGTGTCGGCACTTTGGGGGACCACGGGGTCAATTGAGGGAATCTTGAGGTGTTCCTGAGGTACGCGCAGGCGTGCCGTTCGAAACCACCCGCGGACGGGGGCCAACCCGATCAGGAGGCGTCGAAGGAGACGTGCTGCATGACCCAGGCATGCATCGCGACGGCTGCCGCCGCGGAGGCGTTGATCGACCTCGTCGACCCGAACTGGGTGATCTCGAGCACTGCGTCGGCCGCGGCGAGCGCCTCCGGTGAGAGCCCCGGCCCCTCTTGTCCGAAGAGCAGGAGGCACCGCTCGGGGAGCCTGAACGTCTCGATCGGGACCGACCCCGGCACGTTGTCGATCGCGATGATCGGCAGCTCGGCCGCCGACGCCCAGGCGACGAGCGCCGCGACGTCGACGTGGTGCTCGACGTGCTGGTAGCGGTCGGTCACCATGGCTCCGCGCTTGTTCCAGCGACGGCGTCCGACGATGTGGACGGTGTCGGCGGCGAACGCGTTGGCGGTGCGCACGATCGACCCGATGTTCATGTCGTGCTGCCAGTTCTCGATGGCGACGTGGAACGGGTGGCGGTGGTCGTCGATGTCGGCGACGATTGCCTCCATCGACCAGTAGCGGTAGCGGTCGACGACATTCCGGGTGTCGCCGTCGCGCAGCAGCTCGGGGTCGTACCAGGGGTCGTCCGGCCACTCCCCCTGCCATGGACCGACGCCGGCCATCGGGCTCTCGGCCTGATCGGGGCCGACGACCGGGTCGTCCGGGTGGAGCGGGGTCTCTGGCACCAGCCAACCCTACCCGCGCCGTGCCACACTGGAGGTCCGGGCCCGACGCCGCGCCACCCCCGCGGCGCAGCGCTCGCGCAGCCCGCACGGAGCACCTGGAGGAACGCATGTCACGACGCGACGAGGTCGAATGCTGGCTCACCGACATGGACGGCGTGCTCGTCCATGAGAACCACGCCCTCCCGGGTGCCGCCGCGCTCCTGCAGCAGTGGCAGGACCAGCGGACGCCCTTCCTGGTGCTCACCAACAACTCGATCTTCACCCCGCGCGACCTGAGCGCCCGACTGCGCGCTTCCGGGCTCGACGTGCCCGAGGAGTTCATCTGGACCTCCGCGCTCGCGACGGCCGCCTTCCTGGCCGAGCAGGAGCCGGGCGGCTCGGCGTTCGTCATCGGGGAGGCCGGGATCACCACGGCCATCCACGAGGCCGGCTTCACCATGACGGAGACGAACCCCGACTACGTGGTCGTCGGCGAGACCCGCAACTACTCGTTCGAGGCGATCACCAAGGCGATCCGCCTCATCGCCGGCGGCGCACGCTTCATCGTGACGAACCCGGACGCGACCGGACCGAGCAAGGACGGCCCGCTTCCCGCGACCGGCGCCATCGCGGCCCTCATCACGAAGGCCACCGGCATGGAGCCGTACGTCGTCGGCAAGCCGAACCCGATGATGTTCCGATCGGCGCTCAACAAGATCGGCGCCCACTCGGAGAACACCGGCATGATCGGCGACCGCATGGACACCGACATCGTCGCGGGCATCGAGGCCGGTCTCCACACGATCCTCGTGCTCACGGGCATCAGCGACGAGGCAGAGATCAACCGCTACCCGTTCCGTCCGAACGAGATCCTGAGCGGCGTCATCGACCTCGTGAAGACGGAGCCCGTCGAGGTCGAGATCTAGGCCCTCCCGCCACCACCAGCCCCACCGATCCATTCCGCCCCGCCACGCACCGAGGACTTCCATGCGCGCCGTCGTCTACGACCAGTTCACCGCCGAGCCCGAGGTCCGCGACGTCGCGGATCCGGCGCCGTCCGACGCCGGCGTCGTGGTGCGGGTGGAGACCACAGGGCTCTGCCGGAGCGATGCGCACGGCTGGCTCGGGCACGACGACGGGATCGCCCTCCCCCACGTGCCCGGCCACGAACTCGTCGGGCGCATCCACGCCGTCGGCCCAGCCGTCGAGCGGTTCCGCGTGGGCGACCGCGTCACGGTGCCGTTCGTGTGCGCGTGCGGACGCTGCGCCCAGTGCCTCGCAGGCAACGGGCAGGTCTGCCCGAACCAGACGCAGCCGGGCTTCACGCACTGGGGTTCCTACGCGGAGCTCGTCGCCCTGCACGATGCGGACGTCAACCTCATCCCGGTGCCCGAGTCCCTCGACGCCGGCGCCGCCGCCCTCCTCGGGTGCCGCTTTGCGACGGCCTTCCGCGGGCTCGTCCACCGCGCCGGGCTCCGCAGCGGGGAGCGCCTGCTCGTCGTCGGCTGCGGCGGCGTCGGGCTGAGCGCGGCCATGATCGGCGTCGCGCTCGGTGCCGAGGTCATCGCAGTCGACATCGACGCCTCGGCCCTCGCGCGTGCGGCGTCGATCGGCGTCACGTACACGATCGATTCGAGCGGGCTCGACGAGGCCGCCGTCCTCGCGCGCATCGCCGAAGCCGCGCCGGCGGGCGTGCAGGTGTCGGTCGAAGCCCTCGGGCGCGAGTCCACGATGCGCCTCAGCCTCCTCGCGCTGGCACCGATGGGCCGTCAGGTGCAGATCGGGCTGTTCTCGAGCGAACCGACACTCCCGCTGCCGCGCATCATCTCGCAGGAGCTGTCGCTCCACGGCAGCCACGGCATGCCGGCGTCCGACTACTCGGAGCTGCTCGACCTCGTCGCGAGCGGCGCGCTGCGCCCGCAGGACCTCATCGAACACCGCATCGGCCTCGACGAGGCACCGGCAGCACTCGTCGCCCTGGCGTCCGGCGACCGCTCGACGGGTGTGACCGTCATCGACGTCGCCTGACCCGCGTCGGCGTCAGGTGCGTCGTCAGAGGGTGTCCGGGGCTCCGGCCGTCGACCATCCTGCGGAGGCGCTCGGCGGCGTGGCGTCCGCAGCCGCGCCGGCCGCGTTCGCGGCACCGACGAGCGTTCCGAAATAGAACGCGAGCAGGAGCAGCACGGCTGCGCCCAGGCCGACGACCGCCCAGAGCAGCGCCTTCGGGATGCCCTGATCCGCGTGCTCTCCGCGGTATTCGGGGAGGTCGCGGTCGGGAGCGGACTGCGTGGCCTGAGGCGGCAAGGTGGCACCGACGATGCCCGCGGCCGCGGCCGGGGTCGTGAGCGCGCTCGCGCCGTCGAGTTCCGGGAACGCGACCGTCTCGCCGGGGAGCGCGGCCGGGGCCGTCTGCGGCACGTTCGCGACCGGCCCCTGCGAGGGGACGGCGGCGGCGTGTGCGCCGAAGACGGACACCGAGGCGGGGACCACGGGTGTGGGCGCGGTGTTCGAGGCGAGGTCGGGCTCGGCATCCGAGGAGGTGTGCGAAGCGCTGTCGTCGTCTCCGGCAGCGTGGGCCCCGTTTCGTCGTGACCCGCCGGTGACGTCGTCGGGGTCCGTGCCGTCGACATCGGTACCGTCGGCTGCGACGAGGCCCGGGTTGGGGGCGAGCGGGAGATCAGGGTCGGCGATCGCGTCGGCCTGGAGCGACCAGCCGCCCTCGGCGGCGAAGGCGTCGGCGAGCGACCGTGCCGAGGCCGCCTCGGCCGTGGTGGCGTCTGGCTGATCGGACGGCTCCGACGGGGCGACCGTGGCCGAGCCGTCGGCCCGCTCGGTGTCGGCGGGCGGCGTGGCAGCCGGCTCACCGTCGGTCGCGGCGTCATCGGCCGGGGCGACCTGGACCGCGTCCGTCTCGGGTCCGAGGTCGAACAGCGACTCGAGCCGCAGTTCCTCGCTGACCGGCTCGGGCTCGCCGACCGGCTCGAAGTCGGTCGAGCCCTCGTCGTCGAGTGGGGCATCGGACGCGGCGGGATCCGTGGTGGGTTCGGTCGCACCGTCAGCGACTGCGCCGTCCGGCACGAACGACGGCAGCGGTGTGACGCCCGCCGCAGCGAGTGGGACGGCGTCGAACTCGACGATCTCCTCGTCGAACTCGTCGTCGAGCTCCTCCGGGTCGACGGCGAACGCCGGGGTCTCGGAAGCGGGAGTCCCGGTGACGGGGGTCGGTGCCGTCTCGGGAGCGGAGTCGGCGTCGCGGTCGTCCGAGGTCTCCGAGTCGTCGGAGTCGTCGCCCGAGCCGGGGCCTGAAGCGGCACCGGCAGCGGTCGCGGCCCCTGCAGCGGCGAGGCCACCGGCCGCGACGGCTGCGTCGAACCCACCGAGCGACAGCGTCGGGAAGAGGTCGACCGTGTCGTTCGCGGCGGGGACGATCGGTGCGGCGTCCGGCGCGGAGCTGTCGGTCTGGGTCGCGTCGTCGGTCCAGCTGGCGAACTCGTCACCGGGTCCGTCGACGAGCGGACGACCGAGCGTGACGGCGGCGAGGCCCGGAGCGAAGGGCTGGACGTCGCCGGCGATGAACGCGGCATCGGGCACCTCGCCCTCGAGCGCGAGCTCCGAGGGGGACTCCGCACTCACGGCTGACGACTCGGCGCCCTCCCACTCCACCGGCGGGACCGGGATGGGCTGGGTCGTGGGAGCCGCGTGCACGAGCGGGTCGAGGGCGTCGTTCGGCGCGAGGTCCCACACGAACGGTGCGGTGCCGAAGGGGCTGACCGTGGGCTCGGGTTGCACGCCGTCGAGAGAGATGAGCTCCGTGATGGAACGCTCGGCCTTCGGGGTCGGCGGGCCGAAGGCCGGGGGGACGTCGGCGGTGTCCGTCGCGTCGTCGTCGACCGGCGCATCGTCACGGCCGAGCTCGGCGTCCGTGTCGGTGTCGGGTGTCGGCGCCGGAGGAACGGCTGCGGCTGCTGCTGCGGCTGCGGCACCCGCCAGGGCAGAGAAGCCCGGACCGCCGAGGCTGTCGAACGGCCGCGTCTCATCGAGCGGCTCGGCGTCGACGTCGGGGACCGTCTCGGGCCACGGGACGTCGGCTGGTGAGGTCGGCTCCGCTGCACTCGCGGGCGACGCCGCCGCGACCGTGTCCCAGCGGAACGGTGCCGCGGGGGTGATCGGCTCGGAGGCGACGATGCCGTCGGACGCGGGCTCGGGGTCCGAGTCGGCGGTCGGCTCGACCGGCTCGCTCGCGGCCGGAGACGTCGCCTCATCGGTGGCGACGACGGCGACGGACTCGTCCGCGGTGTCGACCTGCTGGGGCGCCTCCTCGACCGGCTCCGCCTGCGGGTCCTCGGACGGCTGCTCGTCCGGTGCCGCCGGCGCGGCGCCGAACGTCTCACCGAACGGTTCCGTCAACCAGGCCAGCGGATCCGTGCGCGGTGCGGAGGCCTCGGCAGTCGCCGGCTCGGCGGTCCAGACGTCGTCGGCAGCTGCTTCATCGGCAGCTGCTTCGTCGGCCGGGGTTTCGTCGGGTCGCGCGGCGGTGGGCGCCGAAGCGTCGATCGTCGTGTCACGGACCTCGACGGTCTCGCCACCGAGGACGTCGTCGCCGAACGTCTCGGAGAGGCTCCAGGAGCCCTCCGGGAGATCGTCGTCCTGCACCTCGGTGTCGGGTGTCGTCGCGGAGCCGGACGGCACGTCGCGGTCCGCGGCGGCGGGCGTCGGCGTCACCGGCGGGGTGGTGGGCGGCTGCGGTGCGGCGGGAGTGCCGCCGGCGGGCGTCGAGGTGGAGGTCGTCGCGGCGGTCTCTTCCGCTTCGACCGCGGCCCAGGCCGCCGGGTCGTCGGCTGCGAGCGCTCGGGCCGTGGGCAGGACGGCCGTCGAGACGTCCTCCGCGGCCACTGGAGCGGCGTCGGTGTCGTCGCTGCCGCCGAGGCTCCAGGGCTCGTCGTCGACCGGTGGCAGGACGACCGGGTTCGTGGGCGCGGGCCGGAAGGTGCCGGCGGGCGCGTGCTGGAGGACGGAGTCGGTGTCGACCGTCAGCTCGTTGCGGGCGGGCGGGACCGGCGATGCCGGCGCAGGGGTCGGCGGGACGACCGGGAGTTCGAGGGCGTTCGGGTGACGCAGACCCTCCGACCGGACGGGAGCAGCCTCGGGCATCGGGTCGGCCGGGGCTGCAGGCGTGGCGGGTGCTGCTGGCTCCGCGCTGGGTGCATCCGGCGTCGGCGGCGCCGAGACCGGTGTGGTGTCGTCGGCCGGGTTCGGCACCTGGCTCTGCCACCAGGCGAGGAGTTCGGTCTCGCTCGCGAATTCACCGGGAGCAGAGGCCGGGGCGGCGGGGGTCGGCTCGACGGCAGCGGGCGCCTGTTCGACGGGTGCGGGCAGCGGCTCGACCGGAGCCCGCGTCGGCTCAGCGGCCGGTGGAGCCACGGGCGCATCCGGCACGGACGGGACGGACCACTGGGGCTCTGCCGGGACCGGCGCGGTCACCGGCGAAGCAGCGGCCTGGGCATCGGAGTCGCCGACGACCGGGAGGACGCGCGTCCGGTCGTCGTCGTCGTCGGGCACCGGAGCGACGGCTGCCGACGGCTGCTCGTCGACCGCGTCGGTGTCGGGCTGAGTCTCGATCGCCTCCGTGTCGTCGGCGTCGAGCTGCGAGAGCAGCCAATCGGTTCCGTCCGCGGGTTCGTCCGGCAGCCCGGGCCCGCCGCGTCCGGTTCCGTCGCCGGACATCAGACGAGTCCCAGGTCTTCCAGGCCGATCGCGGCCAGGTACTGGTAGCCCGCGGCCTCGATGATCTCGCGGGCGCCGGTCGCGCGGTCGACGACGACGGCGACGGCGACCACCTCGGCTCCGACCTTCTCGAGCGCTTCGGCCGCCTTGAGCGGTGAACCGCCGGTGGTCGAGGTGTCTTCCAGCACGATCACGCGCTTGCCCTGGAGGTCGGGGCCCTCGACCTGCTTGCCGCGGCCGTGGTCCTTCGGCTCCTTGCGGACGACGAACGCGTCGTACGTGAGTCCGCGAGCGGCACCCTGGTGCAGGATCGCGGCGGCCACCGGGTCGGCACCCATGGTGAGGCCACCGACCGCGAAGACGTCGGGGACGTCGGCGATGAGGTCGATCATGACCTGCCCGATGAGGGGCGCGACGCGGTGGTCGAGGCTCACCTTGCGGAGGTCGACGTAGTACGTCGCTTTCTTGCCGCTCGTCAGGGTGAAGTCACCGTGGAACACGGCTTCCGCCGAGATGTGGTCAATGAGCTGAGCTCGTGCGTCCGTCACGTCGACGAGTCTACAAGCTGTGACCCCCATCGCCGCAGTCGCCCGGATGGGGGCGGTCCGCATCTCCGACGCAGGAGAGCCCCGGCGTGTCGGGCACGACTCGCCGGGGCTCGGGGACGCGACGCCGCCACCGGTCTGCGTCGGGGCGGCTGCGTCCGGGGGTCAACGCGCGGTGCCGGAGCCCGGGTCCTCGGGACGGTCGGCTGCGAGCAGCTCCGCCTCGGTCGCGCCGCCGTAGCCGTCCGTCTCCGGGTCGCCGTGCAGGCCGCCGGAGACCGCGTACTCCTCCTCGGGTGACATGACGAGCCGGTGGCGACCCCAGACCGCGAAGGCGACCAGCATGACGACGTAGACGACGACGATCGCGATGATCGCCGGGAGGAACGTCGGGTTGAGCAGGAAGCCGACGAAGATGAGCGCGGCGATGACGGCCGCGATGACCGCCCCCGGCACACCCCAGGGGCTGCGGTAAGGCCGCTTGGCGTTCGGGAACTTCTTCCGCAGCAGCAGGAACGCGATCATCTGCATGAGGTACGCGAGCACCGCACCCCAGACCGCGATGTTCAGCACGATCGCCCCGGCGACGCCGCCCGATCCGCCGGCCGCGTCGACGATGAGCAACGCGATGAACCCGATGATCGCCCCGGCCACGAGGGCCACCCACGGCGTCTGCCGCTTGCCGGTGAGGGAGAGGAACCGCGGGTAGTACCCGGCGCGGGACAGCGAGTACATGTTGCGACCGTAGGCGAACATGATGCCCTGCAGCGAGGCGAGGAGCCCGATGAGGGCGAAGAGGGCGAGGACCGCCGCCGCACCGTCACCGACGATGGCCCGGAAGCCGTCGAGCAGGGGCTCCCCTGCCGTCCCGGTCGCCTCGGCACCGATGACGCCGGTGTTGAGGAACAGCACGAGCAGACCGGTGACGATCAGGGTTCCACGAGCCCAGAACCCGGCCTTCGGGATGTCGCGCACCGGGTTGTGGGACTCCTCCGCCGCGAGCGGCAGCTCCTCGATGCCGAGGAAGAACCACATCGCGAAGGGCAGGGCGAACAGGATCGGGAGGACGCCGTGCGGCAGGAACTCGGTCTGGCCCGCGTCGGGGGCGATGTCGAACAGGTTGGCCCAGGCGAACTGGCCGGAGAAGATCGCCATCGCGGAGAAGACGAGCAGGATGCCGATGGAGATGATCGAGACGACGATCGCGAAGCGGAAGGAGATGCTCGCGCCGGCGGAGTTGAGCGCGATGAACGCGACGTACAGGATCGCCCACCACACGGGCGACGGCATGGAGAAGCCGAGCAGCTCGCTCGTGATGGCGTCGGCGTAGGAGGCCGAGAAGTACACGATCACGGCCGTGGTCGCGACGTACTCGATGGTCTCCGCGAGGCCGGTCACGAACCCGCCGAGCGGTCCCATCGCCGCTCTCGCGAAGGAATAGGCCCCGCCGGTGTGCGGCATCGCCGCGGCCATCTCCCCGATCGAGAAGATCATGCCGTAGTACATCGCGACGAGGATGACGAAGGCGATGAGCATGCCGCCGAACCCGGCGAAGTCGATGCCGAAGTTCCAGCCGGAGAAGTCGCCGGAGATGACCGCCGCGACTGCGAGGCCCCAGAGGCCCCACACCCCGGCGGACCGCTTCAGGCTGCGTTTCTCGAAGTACCCCTCGCCGGCCGCGGTGTAGGTCACCCCGGAGATCTTGCGCGTGTCGTCAGCCATCGATGCGTCCTGTCGCTCGGGTTGCGCGCTCGTCGGGCTCGCACAACGTCCTCAGATTCGGTTGGCCCGACTCTAGGACCTGCAATGGTCGCGTGTACATACCTTTGTGGGGAAATCCATCTTGGAAATGCTTCGATCAGCCGGAGGTGCTGTGATGTAATGGTCGGGTTCGCGACCTTTCAGTTCTCCATCGAGGCAGAACGCCGACGACGGGTCCCCCGGATCAACGAGGAGCTGCCATGCACCCACGCTCAGGAAACCTGACGCTCGAGGAGCTCACGACGGCCGTCGCCGCGCGCGAGATCGACACCGTGATCCTCGCGTTCACCGACATGCAGGGCCGACTCGTCGGCAAGCGCGTCTCGGCCCGCCTCTTCGTCGAGGACGTCGCCGAGCACGGGGCGGAGTGCTGCAACTACCTGCTCGCGGTCGACGTCGAGATGAACACGGTCGACGGCTACGCGATGTCGAGTTGGGAACGCGGCTACGGCGACATGGCGATGATCCCCGACTTCTCCACGCTCCGCCGCGTGCCCTGGCTGCCGGGCACGGCCCTCGTCACCGCGGACCTCCAGTGGCTCGACGACGCCCCGGTGGTCGCTTCACCCCGTCAGATCCTCATCGCCCAGCTCGAGCGGCTCGCCGAACGCGGCCTCGTCCCGTTCGTCGGCACGGAGCTCGAGTTCCTCGTCTTCGACGACACCTTCCGGGAGGCCTGGGCGAAGGACTACACGAAGCTGACCCCCGCCACCGACTACAACATCGATTACGCGATCCTCGCCTCGACCCGCATGGAGCCGCTGCTGCGCGACATCCGCAACGCCATGGACGGCGCCGGCATGTACTGCGAGGGTGTCAAGGGCGAGTGCAACCTCGGGCAGCAGGAGATCGCGTTCCGCTACGACCACGCCCTCGTCACCTGCGACAACCACTCGATCTACAAGAACGGGGCGAAGGAGATCGCCGACGCCCACGGCAAGAGCCTCACGTTCATGGCGAAGTTCGACGAACGCGAGGGCAACAGCTGCCACATCCACATCAGCCTCCGCGGCGAGGACGGTTCGGCCGTGTTCGCGGACCCCGACGCGCCCGACGGCATGTCGAAGCTCTTCCGGCACTTCCTGGCCGGGCAGCTCGCCGCGATGCGCGAGCTGACGATGTTCTTCGCCCCGAACATCAACTCCTACAAGCGCTACGTCGACGGCAGCTTCGCCCCGACGGCCGTCGCCTGGGGACACGACAACCGCACGTGCTCACTCCGGGTCGTCGGCAGGGGGCTCGGCATGCGCGTCGAGAACCGGGTGCCGGGTGGCGACGTCAACCAGTACCTCGCCGTCGCCGCGCTCATCGCCGCCGGACTGCACGGCATCGAG
Organism: Plantibacter sp. VKM Ac-2876; assembly: GCF_015350715.1. Lineage (NCBI taxonomy): Bacteria > Bacillati > Actinomycetota > Actinomycetes > Micrococcales > Microbacteriaceae > Plantibacter > Plantibacter sp. VKM Ac-2876. The sequence continues at coordinate 307,461 of NZ_JADKSI010000001.1, forward strand.
AACGAACTGGAGCTCGAGGACCCGACCAGCGGCAACGCCTACACGGGCGGTGCGCCCCGCGTCCCGACGTCACTCCGGGAGGCGGCCGAGCTCTTCTCGCAGTCGACGATCGCCCGCGAGGCCTTCGGCGACGAGGTCGTCGACCACTACCTGAACTTCGCGAAGGTGGAACTCGCCGCCTTCGACGCCGCGGTCACGGACTGGGAGCGGGTGCGCGGCTTTGAACGCCTCTGACCCGAACGTCCCAGCGACCGACCCGCCCGTCTCGAGCGCTCCGCTCATCGGCATCACGACCTACCTCGAGCAGGCCCAGACCGGCGTGTGGGACGTCCCGGCGTCCTTCCTGCCGAAGGTGTACCTCGACGCCGTGACGGATGCGGGTGGGATTGCGGTCCTCCTCCCACCCCAGCCGGTCACCCGAGCGGTGGCCGCATCCGTGCTGGCCCGCCTCGACGGACTCATCGTCTCGGGTGGCGCCGACGTCGACCCCGGCCTGTACGGGCAGGCCGCCCACCCGCGCACGGGTCGGCCACGGACCGACCGGGACGCCTGGGAGGAGGCGCTGCTCACGGCGGCGATCGACGCCGAGCTGCCGTTCCTCGGCATCTGCCGTGGCGCGCAACTGCTGAACGTCGCGCTCGGCGGGACGCTCGTCCAGCACCTCCCCGACCTCGTCGGCGACGACTCCTTCCAGCCCGGCGAGGGCGTCTTCGGGCCGAAGACCGTCGCGATCGACGCCGACTCGCGGCTGGCCGCGCTGCTCCGGCAGGACGACGACGAGCTCGACGTGCACGTCTACCACCACCAGTCGATCGACCGCGTCGCCGACGGACTCGTCGTCACCGCCCGCACCGAGGAGGGCGTCATCGAGGCGGTCGAGCTGCCGACGGTCCCCTTCGGTCTCGCCGTGCAGTGGCACCCCGAGGAGGAGACGGCCGACCGGCGTCTCTTCGCCGGGCTCGTGGACGCCGCGCGTCGACACCGCGACGCCGGGACCACCGCAGGACTCAGCACCAGCACCACACCCGGCACCGAGAGCAGGAGCACCGCACCGTGAGCTACACGATCCTCAATCCGGCGAACGAACACGTCGTCACGACCGTCGAGCACCTCGACCTCGCCGAGACCGACGCCGCCATCGCCCGCGCCGCCGTCGCCCAGCGGGCCTGGGCGGCCGTCAGCCCCGCCGACCGCGCCCAGGCGCTCCGCCGGTTCGCCGCATCGGTCGACGCCGACCGCGAGCACCTCGCGAGCCTCGAGGTCGTCAATTCGGGCCACCCCATCACCCAGGCACGGTGGGAGGCCGGTCACGTCCGCGACGTGCTCGAGTACTACTCCGCGTCACCCGAACGGCTCTTCGGTCAGCAGATCCCCGTCGCCGGGGGCATCGACCTGACCTTCCACGAACCGCTCGGCGTCGTCGGCATCATCACCCCGTGGAACTTCCCGATGACGATCGCCGCCTGGGGGTTCGCACCGGCGCTCGCGGCGGGGAACGCGGTGGTCCTGAAGCCCGCGGAGTGGACGCCGCTGACGAGCATCCGCCTCGGCGAACTCGCCCTCGAGTCCGGACTGCCCGAGGGCCTGTTCCAGGTGTTGCCGGGCCGCGGGTCGGTCGTCGGCGAGCGCTTCGTCACGAACGAGACCGTCCGGAAGGTCGTCTTCACCGGGTCGACCGCCGTCGGCAAGCGCATCATGGCCGGCGCGGCCGAGCAGGTGAAGCGGGTCACCCTGGAACTCGGCGGCAAGAGCGCCAACATCGTGTTCGCGGACGCCGACCTCGAACGCGCGGCGGCCGCCGCCCCGTACGGCGTCTTCGAGAACGCTGGCCAGGACTGCTGCGCCCGGAGCCGGATCCTCGTCCAACGGAGCGTGTACGAGCGGTTCATGGAGCTGCTGGAGCCGGCCGTGCAGGGCGTGGTCGTCGGCGATCCGAACGACGAGGCCACCGAGATGGGACCGCTCGTCTCTGCTCCGCATCTGGCCGCCGTGCGCTCGTACGTGCCCGAGGGTGCCCCGATCGCCTTCACCGGGAGCGCCCCGGACGGCCCGGGGTACTGGTTCGCTCCGACCGTGCTGACGCCCGGCCGCGACGACCGCACCGTCCGGGAGGAGATCTTCGGTCCCGTCGTCGCCGTCCTGCCCTTCGAGGACGAGGCCGACGCCCTCACCCTCGCGAACGACACGGAGTACGGCCTCTCCGGCTCGATCTGGACCCGCGACGTCGGCCGTGCGATGCGGGCCGCTCGAGCGGTGGAGTCGGGCAACCTGTCCGTCAACTCCCACTCCTCCGTCCGCTACTCCACCCCCTTCGGCGGGTTCAAGCAGTCGGGTCTCGGGCGCGAGCTCGGTCCCGACGCCCCGCTCGCCTTCACCGAGACGAAGAACGTCTTCCTCGCCGTCGACTGAACGACCCGCACCGACCGACCCAGAACCACAGGAGCACCACATGACCATCACCCCCATCGACCTCACCCAGCGGCTCGCCGGGAAGGTCGCCGTGATCACCGGCGGCGCGAGCGGCATCGGCCTCGCCACCGCGAAGCGGTTCGCCGCGGAGGGCGCGACCGTCGTCATCGGCGACCTCGACCCCACGACCGGCCAGGCGGCGGCCGAGCTCGTCGGTGGGCTCTTCGTCCAGGTGGACGTGACCGACCAAGCGCAGGTCGACCACCTGTTCGACACGGCGGCCGAGACCTACGGCTCGGTCGACATCGCCTTCAACAACGCCGGCATCTCCCCGCCCGACGACGACTCGATCGAGACGACCGAGCTCCCGGCCTGGGAGCGGGTGCAGGACGTGAACCTCAAGTCGGTCTACCTGTGCTCGCGCGCCGCCATCCGCCACATGGTGCGGCAGGGGAAGGGCTCGATCATCAACACCGCGTCGTTCGTCGCCGTCCTCGGTTCGGCCACCTCGCAGATCTCGTACACGGCGTCCAAGGGCGGGGTGCTCGCGATGAGCCGCGAGCTCGGCGTGCAGTTCGCGCGGCAGGGCATCCGCGTCAACGCGCTCTGCCCGGGTCCCGTCAACACCGCGCTGCTGCAGGAGCTCTTCGCGAAGGACCCGGTGCGCGCCCAGCGGCGACTCGTGCACATCCCCCTCGGTCGGTTCGCGGAGCCCGAGGAGTTGGCCGCCTCCGTCGCCTTCCTCGCGAGCGACGACTCGTCGTTCATCACCGGGTCGACGTTCCTCGTCGACGGTGGTATCTCCTCCGCCTACGTGACACCGGAATGAGCTGACGACATGCCCGGGCGGGGGACGCGACCCCGGGGAAATAGACTGATCCGATGAGCGAGACGCGGAAGGGCGACGAGGCGACCGAGGTGCTCAGCGCCGAGCTCCTCCTGCGTCCGGGCCGCGCCGGGAACGCCTTCGAGGAGACCGTCCAGCGGCTCCTGCAGTCCATCCGTCTCGGGCTCATCGAGCCGGGCGGTCGTCTGCCGGCCGAGCGCGAACTCGCGACGATGCAAGGGGTCAGCCGCGACACCGTGCGGGATGCGATCGCCGCGCTCACCGAGGCCGGTTACCTGACCTCGCGGCGCGGGCGCTACGGCGGGACGTTCGTCATGGACGAGCTGCCCGACGACGAAGCGATCAGCGCGGCCGACTCCCCCGAGGTCGGCAGGGTCACGATCTCGGCGGCGGAGATCGAGGACACGCTCACGCTCCGCGGCATCCTCGAGGTCGGTGCGGCGCGCGAGGCGGCGCAGTGCAAACTCTCCGGGGCGGACCGCGAACGCCTGTGGCAGGCGCTCGGAGACTGCCGGGACGCGGCGCCCGCCGACTACCGCCGCCACGACTCCCGCCTCCACCTGCTCATCGCGGAACTCGTGGGTGCCCCCAGCCTGCTGCCGCTCGTCGCCGAGTCGCGCATGCGCGTCAACGAACTCCTGAACGGCATCCCGCTGCTGGCCGTGAACATCGCGCACTCCGACGAGCAGCACGAGCGCATCGTCAAGGCGATCCTGCGCGGTCACCCCGAGGAGGCGGCGCAGGCGATGGCCGAGCACGTCGCCGGCTCCGAGGCGCTCCTGCGCGGCTTCCTCGCCTGAACGCCTGTCGCGGCGCGGACATGGAACGACCTCCCGGCGACGAGTCGCGAGGAGGTCGGATGCGCCGGTCGGGCCGGCGGGTGCGAGGTCCTAGAAGGACTTCGGGTAGGTGCGGGCCGGGATGGCACGGTAGCCGTCGCGCTTGACGACGACGACCGATCCGACGGCTGCACTCGCAGCGAGGAGGGCGATGATGCCGAGATAGATGGTCATGGTCCAATGAAACGCCTGTTGGGCGTGAAGGACAAGCGAACAATATTGACGTTACTCGGTAGCATCGCTACATGGATGTCCGCCGACTCGACCTGCTCCGCGAACTCGCCGAGCGCGGCACCGTGCACGCCGTCGCCGAAGCCACGCATCGCACCCCGTCCGCGGTCTCCCAACAGCTCAAGGTCCTCGAGCGCGAGGCAGGCCTGCCGCTCACCGAACGGCGTGGTCGCGGGCTCGTCCTCACTGACGCCGGCCGGGCACTCGCGGCCAGCGCCACGGACGTCGCCGTCGCGATCGAGCGGGCGACGAGCGTGTGGGACGAGTACCGCAACCGTCCGATCGGCACCGTCACGGTCGCGACCTTCCCCACCTTCGGGCAGATGGTCGTCCCTGCCGTGCTCCGCAGGCTCGAAGCGGTGCCCGGCCTGCGGGTCGTCGTGAGCGACCGAGACCCCGACCTCGAGGACTTCCCCGATCTGGCGGCCGACTTCGACATCGTCATCGCGCAGGCGATCAGCGGCGAGCGCAACTGGGTCCGTCGCGGTCTCCGCATCACGCAGCTGCTCTCCGAGCCGCTCGACGTCGTGCTGCCGGTCGGGCATCGCCTCAGCGGCCAGACCGTCCTGACCCCGGCGGACCTCGCGGACGAGTCCTGGATCGGTGTGCCGGTCGGCTATCCGCTCGACCGCCTGCTCCGCAGCATCGAGGCCGAATCGGGCGGCGAGCTCCGAGTGGTGCAGCGGGTGAGCGACAACCGCATCGCGGAGGCGATGGTCGCGGCCGGCCTCGGCATCGGGCTCCTCCCGCGGTACACGGCCAGCGGTCCGGAGCGCGGCATCGTCCTCCGTCCGCTCGCGGGGCTCGACGCGACCCGTCGGATCGTCGCACTGTCGCGTCCCGACCGCGCCGAACGCCTGGCGGTGCGGACGGTCCTCGACGCGATCCGCGTGGAGGCGCAGTCGGTCGCCGCCTCGCACACCGCGCCGGAGCCCGAGGAACTCACCACGCCCCGCTGGGTGTGAGCCGCAGGACCGCGCTCAGGAATCCGTCTGCGCGTCGGCGCCGGTGCGCTCCCGACGGTACCGCTGCACGCCGCGCCAGACCGCGACGCCGACGGCGATCACGACACCCGCGATGACCACCTTCTGCAGGATGCCCGCGTACTCCTCGACGATGTGCCACTGCTCGCCGAGGAAGAAGCCGGCGAGGACGAAGATGGTGTTCCAGATGGCACTGCCCGCGAAGGTGAGCAGCGTGAACCGCAGGACCGGCATCCGTTCGACGCCGGCGGGGACGGAGATGAGGCTCCGGAAGATCGGGAGCATCCGCCCGAAGAACACCGCCTTCGAGCCGTGTTTCTGGAACCAGGCCTCCACGCGGTCGACGTCCTCGACGTGCACGAGCGGCACGCGCTCAGCGAGGCGGCGCATGCGGTCACGTCCGAGGACGGCGCCGATCGCGTAGAGGGCCAGCGCGCCGATCACGGAACCGGCCGTCGTCCAGATGAGGACCTCGACGAGGCCGAGCTTGCCCTGGCTGGCGGCGAATCCGGCGAGCGGCAGGATGATCTCGCTCGGCAACGGCGGGAAGAGGTTCTCGAGGGCGATGGCGAGCCCGGCTCCCGGACCACCCAACGTCTCCATGAGGTCGACCGCCCAGTCAGCGACCCCTCCGAGGGCACTGTCCCCTCCGGTCGAGGCGGCGGACAGGCTGAACGTGGCGGCGGTGGACGTCGTCATACCCTCGACGCTACGCGACACCCGCTCGCCATCCCTGGGAACCTCCGCTCAATCCCCCACCCGTCGGTTCGCAATTCAGGACGCCTTCGGCGTGCCGACCGCTCGTCGCCTGCCCCGGCCCCGACACTCCGCAGCCGTCCTGAGTTGCGAACAGGTTCGATAGCGTTGGGGCATGCGCATTGCCACCTGGAACGTCAACTCGATCCGTACCCGCGTCGGCCGCGTGGTCGACTGGCTCGTCCGTGAGGACGTCGACGTCCTCGCCATGCAGGAGCTCAAGTGCAAGCCCGAGCAGTTCCCGATGGAGGCCTTCACGAAGGCCGGCTACCAGGTGGAGCTCCACGGGCTCAGCCAGTGGAACGGTGTCGGCATCGCCAGCCGCCTCCCGATGGAGGACGTGCAGATCGGCTTCCCCGACATGCCCGGCTTCGGCAAGCCGCCAGCGAGCCTCGCGCTGGACGGTCCCGGCTTCGACGCCGACGGCCTGCCGCTCGAAGCGCGAGCCATCGGCGCGACGGTCGACGGTGTCCGTCTCTGGAGCCTGTACGTCCCGAACGGCCGCGCGGTCGGCGACCCACACTACGACTACAAGCTCCGTTGGCTCGCCGCGCTCGAAGCCGACACCCGCTCCTGGCTCGCCGAGAACCCCGAACTGCCGCTCGCGCTCATGGGCGACTGGAACGTCGCGCCGCTGGACTCCGACGTCGGCGACCCGAGCTTCGGCCCTGGCTCGACCCACATCTCCGCGCCGGAGCGCGCCGCCCTCGCCGCCTTCGTCGACGCGGGACTCCAGGACACCGTCCGCCCGTTCGTCCCCGAGGGCTACACCTTCTGGGACTACAAGCAGCTCCGGTTCCCACGGAACGAGGGTCTCCGGATCGACTTCATCTACGGCTCGCAGGCGTTCGCGGACCACGTCGTCGAAGCGTCGATCCACCGCAACGAGCGCAAGGGCGACAGTCCGAGCGACCACGTTCCCGTCGTCGTCGACCTCGACTTCACCCTCTCCGACGAGGATGAAGACGACTCCCCCATGATCTTCGGCTGACACCCGCCCGCACTGTCCACAACTCCTGCTGTCAGAGCACACCGGCGCTCGACGGGGATCCCAGACGCCGAGAACGAGCACTCAGCAGGAGTTGTGAACACGGCAGACGGCCTCGGCACCGGACGGGGTGCCCACCGACCCCGCCTCACCCGACCGTCCGCCGCACGTTCGCAACTCCTGCAGGTCACGCCTCTGCTGCCCTGTTCCAGGCCGGAGACGGTAGTCGCCCCGAATCAAGCAGGAGTTGTGCCCAGCCCCCGATCAGGACGCGGGCGAGGAGACCCGGCGGCGGCGGGAGAGGACCAGCGCGAGGGCACCGAGGGCGATCACGCTGCCACCCAGCCACGCGGGCGCGATTGAGGCGACGCCCGTGTCGGGCAGCCTGGCCGCAGCACCGGCCACCGGTTCGGCCATGACGACCCCGTCGGCGCCGACGGTCACCTGACGCTGCAGGCTGTTCACGCCGGTCGCCGCGTCCCAGGTGCCGACGTTCGCGGTCTGGACGGCGTAGAGCGGGTTCGCCGCGACCGACTCGTGCGTGGCCGGCAGCGACAGCGCGGTGTCATAGCGACCGGCCGGGACGTCGGCGAGTGAGGCCTGGAGCGTGACGGTCTCGCCCGCACCCCAGGTGCGGGCGTCCGAACCGAACGGGACGCGCACCGTGCGCTCGGCGTTCGACAGCACGAGGTAGGCGGGCCGGCTGTTGTACGGAGCCGCCCAACCGTCGTTCCGGACCGTGAGCGAGAGCGTGCCGTCCACGACCGAGCTCTCGGTCATCACGAAGCGGTAGCCGAGTCGCTTCGCGGTGGTGTCGAGGTTCTCCTGGCCCCAGGACTGCAGGACGTCCTGCAGGTAGTCCCAGTTGAGGTAGCTGAAGTTGTATCGCTCCATCTCGGCCGAGGCGGTCGCCCACTCCGACCGCGGCGGGTTCACGTTGCAGGTCTCGCCGCCGACCGGCACCCAGTCGCTCTCCTGCGCGAGGTAGTCCTGATCGAGGGAGATCGGGTCGGACAGGTAGGTGCCCCAGTCGTCGGGTGCCGCGAGGAAGCAGTCGTTGTGGTGACCGATGCGCGAGATGGCGCTGCCGTCGAACGCCTGCGCCTCGGTGATGGCCCCAGCGGTCCCGGACGGCACCCCGAGGATGTTCTGCTTCATGTTCATGGTCCGCACCTGGATGGAGCGGTCGGCCGGAACCGCCTCGAGGAGCGCCTCGACGACCGCGCGACGCTTCGCCCAGTCCTCGTCCGTGAGGACACCGGGGTTCGCCGGGTCCGCGGCGAAGTGGTCCGTGTAGTAGCCCTCACCCCAGAGGCCGACGAAGCCGGCTTGGACGACGGAGATGACGTCGGCGTTGTCCTGGAAGATCGGCGTGAGCTGCTCGATGTGGGTGAGCACGATGTCGAGCGGTGCGTCGCCGTAGGGCGGCGTGTAGGGCCAGTCGCCGCCGGCGAGGTACGCGAAGCGGGGGATGATCGAGATGCCGGCGGTGCGAGCCGCGTCGAAGTCAGCCTGGACGAGTGCGAGCCAGGCCGGGTCGAGGGTCGGCTCGGCCACGAATCGTTCCATGTAGAAGACGCGGACGAGTTCGGTGATGCCCTCCTCGCGGTAGGCCGCCAGGGTGGCGACGTCGAGCGGCGTGTACCCCGGCCCGCCCTCGGTCCCCTCGGGGTAGTAGTGGGTGTTGTTCGTGTGGTCGAAGCCGCGCTCGGGATTCGCGATGATCGCATCGCTCGGCTCGTAGGCGACCGTGTCGGCCGGGGTCGGGGCAGGTGCTTGCGCCGCAGCGCTCAGCGGTGTGGCGACGACGATGCCGCACGCGGCGAGCACGGCGACGAGACGGAGACGACGGTTCACGGGAACTCCAGCGGGGTCCGGTGGTGCACGGAAGAGGTTGCCCACATCCTGCTGAACCGACACCCGAGGTGCAAGGGAATGCTCGAAACCAACCCGAAGTGATCACTATCGCTTAGCGATTCACCACGAAGCACTGACTCGTCGCCGTCTCCGCTCGCCCTATGAGCGAGGTGCGCCCCCGCGCTTCCGCTTGTTCGCATCGATGGCGGGACGCTCCGCGACCACCGGCCAGGTGCCCGTGTGCCCCTCGCGTGCGGCCGCAGCGGCGAGGATCCCCGGCTTGGCGGCGAACCATCCGACGATGAGCAGCGGGATGAGGACGACGAGTGAGGCGAGGACCCAGCGGCCGGTCTCCGAGAAGCCCATGGTCACGAGGACGAAGGCGAGGAAGGCCAAGGTCAGATACGACGTGAACGGCGCCCCGAACAGGCGGAACGACGGCCGCTCGACCTTGCCCTGCTTCGCCCAGCGTTGCAGCTGGATCTGGCAGAGGATGATCGTCGCCCACCCGCCGATGATGCCGATGGCCGAGATCTCGAGCACGATCTCGAACGCCTTCGACGGCACGAGCGCATTGAGGCCGACACCCAGCAGGGTGAGCGCTGCGGTGAGCAGGATGCCACCGAACGGGACGCCGTTCTTGCTCATCTTGCCCGTGAACGCGGGAGCCGAACCGTTGACGGCCATCGAGCGGAGGATGCGACCGGTCGAGTAGAGGCCCGCGTTGAGGCTCGACAGCGCCGCGGTCAGGACCACGAAGTTCATGACGGACGCCGAGATCGCCCCGGCCTGCTCCGACCCGATGTGCGAGAAGAAGGTGACGAACGGGCTCTCGCCGGCCTGGTAGGCCGTGTACGGGAGCAGTAGTGAGAGGAGCAGCACCGAGCCGACGTAGAAGATCGCGATGCGGAAGATGACCGTGTTGACGGCCTTCGGCATGATCTTCTTCGGTTCGGCCGTCTCACCGGCCGCCGTGCCCACGAGCTCGATGGCCGCGTAGGCGAAGACCACACCGGAGATCGCGATCATCGGGGCGAAGGCGCCGACCGGGAACAGCCCGCCGTTGTCGCCGATGACCGAGAATCCGACGGCACCGATGTCGGTGCGTCCGCCGAAGACGATGAAGCAGACGCCGACGATGAGGAAGATCACGAGCGCCGACACCTTGATGAGCGCGAACCAGAACTCCATCTCTCCGAACAGCTTGACGGAGACGAGGTTGAGCGCCAGCACGACCACCAGGGCGGCGAGCGCGAAGACCCACTGCGGGAAGTCCTCGAGCTCCTTCCAGCCGAAGAGCTTGCCGAAGGTCTTGATGTAGAGCGCGGCCGCGGTGACGTCGACGATCGAGGTCATCGCCCAGTTGAGGAAGTACAACCACCCCGCGCCGAACGCCATCTTCTCGCCGTAGAACTCCCGAGCGTAGGAGATGAACGAGCCCGAGGACGGACGGTGGAGGACGAGTTCACCCAGAGCGCGGAGGATGAGGAAGGCGAAGAACCCGCAGAGCGCGTACACGAGGATGAGCGCCGGGCCGGAGCTGTTCAGGCGCCCGCCCGCACCGAGGAAGAGCCCCGTGCCGATCGCGCCGCCGATCGCGATCATCTGGATCTGCCGCGGCTTGAGGGTCTTGTGGTACCCCTCCTCCTCGCCGGAGAAGTCCTGCACGGCGAGCATCTCGTCGCCGACGGTCTCGCGGGATTCGGCCCAGTCTCCGGAACGTTCGTGTCGTGGGGTCGTGCCTTCGGTCATGTCGTCCCATCGGGTCGGGTCCGACGGCGCTCCGCCGGACTGGACGGTGGTATATCTCAGTCGTGCCCGCCCAAGAGTAGTCGCGAACGTTCGGCATTTCCGGCCATCGCTGTCCATTCTTCGGAGGACAGCAGCGCTCGGAACAGACCGGTTCCGGGGCTCAGGCGAGCAGGGCGGCGACGACGACGAGGACCGGCACAGAGAGGATCGTCGTCAGCAGGACCGTGTCGCGGGCGAGCGTGACACCCTGCTCGTAGCGGCTGGCGAAGTTGTAGACGTTCTGGGCCGCCGGGAGGGCCGCGAGCACGACCGAAGCGAACAACGGCGTGCCGCTCAGCCCGAAGCCGAAGTGCGCGATGAGGTAGGCGAACCCGGGCATCACGACCGATTTGATCGCCGTCGCCACGAAGATCTCCCGACGTCCGCTGCCGGCCTGCAACGGCCGCATGCCGTGCAGCGACATCCCGAACGCCATGAGGATGAGCGGCACGGCCGCGCCGCCGAGGAGCTCGAACGGAGCCATGACGGGCTCGGGGAGCCGGACGCCGAACAGGTTGAGCACGACTCCGATGATCGACGCGACGATCATCGGGTTGCGGAAGGGTTGCGTCACGATGCCGAGGAAGGAGACGGAGCCGCGCTGTCTGACATCGAGGATGGTGAGCGCGATCGGGGCGAAGACGAGGAGCTGCAGCAGGATGACCGGGGCGACGTACCCGGCCTCGCCGAGGACGTAGACCGCGACCGGGATGCCGATGTTGTTGGCGTTGACGTATCCCGAGCCGAGTGCGCCGATCGTCGCGACGGAGAGGTCCTTGCGCAGCCACACGGCGTTCAGCAGCACGAAGAGTGCGGCGGCCGACAGGGCACTCGCGAGGGCGACCCAGATGAAACTGCTGAACACCTCGTGCAGGTCGGCCGTGGCGAGCACGGTGAACAGCAGCGCCGGGTTGGTGACGAAGAACGCCACCCGGTTGAGCACGTGCCCGGTCGTCGGCCCCCCGACCTCGAGACGCCCGGCGAGGTAGCCGACGAGGATGACGGTGCCGATGATCGCGAACCCCGTCAGCACTCCACCCATGCCGTCCAGCCTAGGTGCAGCCCGTCCGGCGGCCCGGTCGAGCCGACGGTTGTGGAGCGGGCGGTCGGCGTGGAGAATCTGGGGAGGAGAGCCGGGCACCACCATCGCCCAGTGATCCGCTCCCACCAGGAGCCCGCACCAATCACCCACGAGGAGATCCGACGATGACGTCATTCGACCCGATCGCGTCCAGCGACGCGATGCACAGCACCAGCCTCCCCCACGAACGCCTCTCCATCAGCCGCGGACCGCGCTCCGGGCTGACCATCAGCGTCGCCCTGCACTCCACCGCCCTGGGACCGGCCCTCGGCGGCGCGCGACTCTGGCGCTACGGGTCCTGGCTCGAGGCCGTCGACGACTCCCTCCGCCTCGCTGCGGGGATGACGATGAAGAACGCGGCCGCCGGTCTCGCGCACGGCGGCGGCAAGTCCGTCATCCACCTACCCGTGGGCACGACCCTCGACCCCGCGGAGCGCCGCGACGCGATGCTCGACCTCGGCGACGCGGTCGAAGCACTCGGCGGCGCCTATCGCACCGCGGAGGACGTCGGCACGACCGCCGAGGACATGGCCGTCGTCGCCGAGCGGACCGACCACGTCAGCGGGCTGCCGGCGGATCGCGGTGGTGTCGGCGAACCGAGCGAGGCGACGGCGGCCGGCGTGCACGCGGCCATCACCGCGACACTCGAGACGGTCTTCGGCACCCCGCTCGTCGCGGGCCACCGGGCGACGATCTCCGGGCTCGGTCAGGTCGGCGGCCGTCTGGCCCGGCGGCTCGCGGCCGAGGGGGCTCGCCTCATCGTCACCGACGTCGACCCGCGGAAGCGCGCCCTCGCCGAGGAGATCGGCGCCAGCTGGATCGAACCGGGCGACGAGCACCTCGTGGAGACGGACCTCTTCGTGCCGTGCGGTGTCGGCGGTGCCCTGAACGCCCGGGTGATCGGGCAGCTGCGGTGTCGCGCCGTGGTCGGAGCGGCGAACAACCAGCTCGCCTCCCGGGCCGACGCGGTGGCCCTCGAGGAACGCGGAATCCTGTGGGCGCCGGACTTCGTGGCGAACGCCGGCGGCGTGATCTACCTCGCCATGGCGTCGGAACCGGGCGCCGATGCCGCGGCCATCGAGCAGCGGGTGTCGGCGATCGGGCGGACCGTGCAGTCGATCTACCGGGACGCCGCAGCGGAGGGCGTCACGACGCTCGTCGCCGCCGAACGCCTCGCGATGGCCCGCATCGATGCGGCCGGCGGGGTCCTCGCAGCGGTCTGACGACGACGAACGGCCCGTCCACCCGGAGCGGGTGGACGGGCCGTCGGTCGCCAGTGTCAGGCGAAGTCGAGGGATCGCGTCAGAGCTTGACGACCATCTTCCCGGTGTTGGCGCCGCGCATGAGGGCGAGGAACGCGTCGAGCGTGTGGTCGAGGCCCTCGTAGACGGTCTCGTCGAAGACGACGTCACCGTTCTGCAACCAGGCACCCATCTCACCGGAGAACGCCGGGAAGTGCTGCGTGTAGTTGCCGACGGTGAAGCCCGTGAGGGTGAGCCCGCGGGTCACGATGTTCGACAGGTTGCGCGGGCCCTCGGCACGCTCGGTGTCGTTGATCTGCGAGATGACGCCGCAGAGCGCTGCGCGTCCGCCGTCGTTGAAGGCGTCGATCGCCGCTTCGAGGTGCTCACCGCCGACGTTGTCGAAGTACACGTCGATGCCGTCGGGTGCCGCGGCCGCGAGCTGCTCGGTGACGGGGCCGTCCTTGTAGTTGAAGGCGGCGTCGTAGCCGTACTTCTCCGTCAGCAGCGCGACCTTCTCGGCCGATCCGGCCGAACCGATGACGCGCTTCGCGCCCTTGAGACGGGCGATCTGGCCGACCATCGTGCCGACGGCGCCTGCCGCACCGGACACGAACACCGTGTCGCCCTCGCGGAACTTCGCGACCTCGAGCAGACCGACGTAGGCGGTGAGGGCCGTCATGCCGAGGACGCCGAGGTAGGCGGACAGCGGGACGCCGGGGAGCTCAGGGACGACGCGGAACCCGCTGGCGTCCTCCTGGACGAGGTCGCGCCAGCCGAACTGGTGCAGGACGACGTCGCCGACGGAGAAGCCCTCGGCGGCCGACTCGACGACCCGGCCGATGGCTCCGCCGGTCATCGTCTCACCGAGCTGGTACGGCGCGACGTAGGAGCGGGCGTCGTTCATGCGGCCGCGCATGTAGGGGTCGACGGAGAGGAAGAGGTTCTGAACTCGGAGCTGGCCGGGCGCGAGCTCCGGGAGTTCGACGGACACGGTCCGGAAGTCGGACTCGGTCGGCCAGCCGACCGGTCGCGAGACGAGCTGGATCTGGGTGCTGAGCGCGGGGGTGTTCATGTGGTGCCTTTCCTTGGTGCAGTGATTCGATGCTTCGGTGGGTGGGCGCAGCACGTCGTCGGGTTGCGGACGGGGTGACGCCCGAGGCGTCGGGGAGGTGTCAGACGGCCAGCGCGATGACGAGTGCGATGAGTCCGAGCAGCGGGGCCGTCCCCTGGACGATCGCGGCGCGGGCCTTCGTGCGGTCCGAGGTGATGAGGACGAGGGAGGCGAGCAACATCGAACCCGCCGAGGCGAACACGAGCGCCGCCCCGACGCCGGTCGAGCCGGCGATCAGGAAGACGATGCCGACGATGGTGCCGATGGCGAGGAACAGGTTGTAGAAGCCCTGGTTGTACGCGAGACCGCGGGTGGTCTCCGCCTCCAGCTCCGTGGTGCCGAAGGTCTTGCGCGTTGCCGGCTCGGTCCAGCGCAGCGACTCGAGCACGAAGATGTAGACGTGCAGGAGGGCGGCGATGCCGACGAGGACGAGACTGACGACGAGCATGGGACGGGCCTTCCGGGAGATCGGCGTCGAGTCGTCCGGGTGGAGCGACATTCTGTACCGATGGGTCTACTATAATAGTAGAACGCTCGGTACACAACCCGCCTGTCCGAAGGGCCGGCCGAGCCAGGAGGAGGCACCCATGGGACGCACGCAGGAGTTCGACACCGTCGCCGTCGTCCAGGCGGCGCGCGACGTCTTCTGGGACCGCGGGTACGAGGCGACCTCGCTCGCCGACCTCGAAGCGGCCACCGGTCTGCGGCGGTCGAGCCTCTACCACGCCTTCGACAGCAAGCGCGGGCTGTTCGACGCCGCCGTGCAGGACTACCTCGACACCGTCATCCGACCGCGCCTCTCGGTCCTCGCGCGGGCGACGGACGGCAGAGCCGGGCTCACCACCTACTTCTCCGGCGTGCAGACGGTCATCGCGACCCTGCCCGACGACTCCCCTCGCCGCGGCTGCCTCCTCCTCAACAGCGCGGCCGGCCTCGCGGCCCACGACGATGCACTGCGCGAGGTCGTCGACGGCTACCGGGCCGAGCTCACCACCGCGGTCTCGGACGCCCTCGCCCTCGCCCGTCCCGAGGTGGACGCGGACGAACTCGCCGCGGCCGCACGGCAGCTCACGTCGTTGTCGGTCAGCGCGCTGCTGCTCGCCCGGGTCAACCGGGAGGAGGCCGTCGCCATCCTCGACGTCGCCCTCACGCAGGTCGGCAGCTGGTAGTGGACGCATAACACCGGAACCCTCCGGATGTCACCGGCGGACGCCAATGTGACGCTCTGTTTCGGCGGCCGAGAGCGGTCCGTCACCCTCGCGTAGCATGGCGGGCACCCCACCCCTGGAGCCCGAGACCCATGACGAACGCTGCCCCAAGCCCGCTCGCCGCGAGCTCGCCGGTCACCCGCGACGCCGTCCCCGTCGGCTCGGCGGATCGAGCCTCCACAGTCGCGTTCTCCGGGGTCGGCCGCACCTTCGCGAGCGGTGCCGGCAAACGCGCCGACGCCCCGCGGCCCGTGCTGCGCGACGTCACGATCACCGCCGAGGCCGGCGAGGTCGTGGCGATCCTCGGCACGAGCGGCTGCGGCAAGTCCACCCTGCTGCGGATCGCGGCCGGTCTCGACCACCCGACCGCCGGCTCCGTGCTCATCGACGGCACACCCGTCGCCGGCATCGACCCGCGCACGGCCTTCGGCTTCCAGGAGCCTCGACTCCTCCCCTGGCGCACCATCGCGGCGAACGTCGCACTCGGTCTGCCCAAGCGGACACCCGCAGCCGATGGACGTGCCCGCGTCGCCGAGCTGCTCGAACTCGTCGGGCTCGCGGACTTCGCCGAGCACCGCCCACGGGAGGTCTCCGGCGGCATGGCGCAACGCGCCTCACTCGCCAGGGCCCTCGCCCGCCGGCCGGGCGTCCTGCTCCTCGACGAGCCGTTCGGCGCCCTCGACGCCCTCACCCGGCTGAAGATGCAGGACCTGCTGCTCGCCATCCACCTCGCCGCGCCCACCACCATCCTGCTCGTGACGCACGACGTCGACGAGGCCCTCCAGCTCGCCGACCGGGTCATCCTCCTGGGTCGCGAGGAGGGACAGCCCGGTTCGACCATCGCACAGACCGTGACCGTCCCCGGCAACCGCCCGCGCGACCGCGGGTCGGCAGAGCTCGCCGAACTGCGCGGCCGCCTCCTCGACGGACTCGGCATCGACCGCCACGGTCTCGCCCGCGGCGACCAACGACTGCCGTCCATCCCGCACTTCCCGTACTGAGCCACCCACCACCTCCGCCGTCATCCCGCACCGATCCACAGCAAGGACCAACGCATGACCTCACGACGCCGCTTCACCACCTCCCGCGCCGGGCGTGCCGCCCTCGTCGCCGCGACCGCCGCCGCAGCGCTCCTCCTCAGCGGCTGCGTCGCGGGCGAGAACGCTCCCGCGGCCGGCGGCGACAGCACCGCCGGCACCACCGAGGGCGGCACGCTCAACATCGACTTCGCGACCTACAATCCGCTCTCCCTCATCATCAAGGACCAGGGCTGGCTCGAGGACGCACTCGACGACCAGGACATCACCGTCAACTGGGTCCAGTCGGCCGGCTCCAACAAGGCGAACGAGGCGCTGCGGGCCGACGCGATCGACGTCGGGTCCACCGCCGGGTCCGCCGCGCTCCTGAACCGGGCGAACGGATCGGCCATCCAGGCGATCGACGTCTTCTCACAGCCCGAGTGGTCGGCGATCGTCGTCGGCGAGGGCTCCACGATCACGGACGTCGCCGAGCTCAAGGGCAAGAAGGTCGCCGCGACGAAGGGCACCGACCCTTATTTCTTCCTCCTGCAGGCGCTGGAGGAGGCCGGCCTGTCCGCGTCCGACGTCACGATCGAGAACCTCCAGCACGCCGACGGCTGGGCGGCCCTGCAGAACGGCTCCGTCGACGCCTGGGCCGGTCTCGACCCGATCATGGCCGGCGCCGAGGAAGCGGGCGCGAAGCTCATCTACCGCAACGTCGACTTCAACAGCTACGGCATCCTGGCCGCGACCGAGTCCTTCATCGACGAGCGTCCGGACGTCGCGCAGACCGTCGTGAACGCCTACGAGCACGCTCGTGAGTGGGCTGCGTCGAACCCCGACGAGACGGCGCAGATCCTCGCGGACGCGGCGGGCCTCGACCTCGCCGTGGCGACGAAGGTGATCACGGAGCGCTCGAACCTCGACGTCGACCCGGCCCCGGGCAAGGCGCAGGAGCAGGTCCTGTCGATCATCGGCCCGATCTTCGTGGAGTCCGGCGACGTGTCGTCGCAGGACAAGGTCGACGACGCCCTGGCCGACCTCTTCAACCCGAGCTTCGTGGACGACGCGGACCCGTCCGCCATCGGTACGAAGTAGTCCGGCCCCTGAACCGTCCCGAGAGGAACCCATGACCGAGTTCGCCGGTCTCGGCACCACCGCAGCCGCGGGTGCCCAGGCGACCCAGTCCGGCCGCGACGCGCGCGCCGTCCTCGGGTCCCGCAGGATCGTCGTCGTCCTCGGCGGCTTCCTCGTCCCCGTCGTCGTCCTCGGGGCCTGGCAGCTCGTCACCGCGTTCGGCCTCGTCCCCGCCTCGCAACTCCCGGCACCGGCCGAGGTCTGGGCGGCCGGCGTGGATCTCGCGCAACGCGGCTGGCTGCAGCAGGACGTCGCCATCTCGGTACAGCGGGTCCTCATCGGCTTCCTCATCGGTGCTGTCCTCGGCCTCGTCCTCGGCGCGGTCGTGGGGCTCTCGCGCCTCGGCGACATCCTGCTGTCGACGACCTTCGCGGCGATCCGCGCCGTCCCGTCGCTCGCGTGGGTACCGCTGCTCATCCTCTGGCTGAAGATCGGTGAGGAGTCGAAGATCACGCTCATCGCGATCGGCGCGTTCTTCCCGGTGTACACGACGGTCTCCGCCGCGCTCCGCCACGTCGACAAGCACCTGGTCGAGGCCGGCCGCGCGTTCGGGCTGAACGGTGTCGCGCTGTTCCGGACGGTGCAGCTGCCCGCCGTGACGCCCTCGGTCGTCTCCGGCCTCCGGCTCGCGCTCGCGCAGTCGTGGCTGTTCCTCGTGGCGGCGGAGCTCATCGCCTCGTCCATGGGACTCGGATTCCGCCTGGTGGACTCGCAGAACAACGGCCGGGTCGACCGCATCTTCTTCGTCATCATCGTGCTCGCGCTGCTCGGCGCGATCACCGATGCGCTCGTCGGGGTCCTCGACCGCTGGATCAAGCGCCGCTGGAGCTAGCAGCCTGCCGCGGCCGGCCGTGCAGTTCCCCAGCGCGAACGGCCGAATGTTGCAGCGAAGTCGCTCCTGACGCAAGAAATCCGCACCCCCTCCGCCCCTACGCTCGAAGGAATCGTCACCCACCCCGGGCGACGCCTGCGCACGCGGAAGGAGGTTCACCATGTCGAACGTCGCCACCACCCACACGAAGAGCATCGTCGGAGAGCCGGAGGTCGTCGAAGACGCCGCCGCGCTCGTCGGGCAGCCGGCCTGGACGGACCTCAAGGCCGCCGCGACCGCGCTGCAGGCCGTCCAGGTGAAGGACGGCTCGATCCCCGAGTCGAGCGACCACGAGTCGGCGGCAGGGCACGTCGCCACGATCGTCGCGAGCGTCCGCACCCTGGCTCCGAACTTCCCGCACGACGCCGAGTACCTCGACGCCCTCGTCGCCGACTTCGACCGCTGGGAGCGCGACGGCTTCGGCGTCCCGGACTTCCTCGACTCGCTCGTCGCGTTCCACCCCGAGCGGCACCGCGTGGACGGTCTGGGCCACCTCGTCGTGTTCCCGATGGTCACGCAGAACGGTTCGACCGACCGCCACATCGAGGCCGTGCTCGTCGAGGTCATCTGGCCCGAGTTCATCGCCGCGCTCGAGGCCGGCGACTACACGAACGCACTCTTCGTGCCGATCCGCTTCCTCGACTTCACGCCGGGGTACGACACGAACTCCGCGGTCCTCTTCCCCGAGACGGTCGCGATGCGCGCGATCCCGGCGTTCACCTGGGGCGCGATCTTCCAGGACCGCGAGGCGGCCCGGTACCGTCGGGTCGTCCGAGCGGCGGCCGAGATCACCAAGCTGGAGCTCCCGGCCGACGCCGCGTCCCTCCTGGACGACCAGCAGCTGGCCGAGGAGACCTTCGTGATGTGGGACCTCATCCACGACCGCACGCACATGCGCGGTGACCTCCCGTTCGACCCGTTCATGATCAAGCAGCGGATGCCGTTCTTCCTGTACTCCCTCGAGGAGCTGCGCTGCGACCTCACGGCGTTCCGCGAGTCGGTCCGGCTGGAGCGCACGCTGACGGCCCGCGCGGAGACCGAGACGCTCGACGAGGCGGACGTGGCGATCCTCGAGCACGCGAAGCTCGTCCAGTACGCGATCATCTTCGACCGCATCTTCCGGTTCGCCATCACCGGCTCACGCGTCCGGAACTACGACGGCGTCGGCGGCCAGCTGCTGTTCGCGTGGATGCACCAGCACGGCGTGCTGCACTGGACCGACACCAGGCTCACGATCGACTGGGACGAGGTCCCCGACGTGGTCGTGCGGCTCGGCGAGAGCATCGACGAGCTGTACTGGCGATCGATCGACCGTCCGAAGACCGCGCACTGGCTCGCCGCGTACGAGCTCGTCCGGACGACGCTGACGCCGCACCCCGCGTCGCAGTGGGCGCGTGGGCTGTCCGACGAGATCCTCAGCGGACCGCCGCGCGGGCTCACCGACGCGGTCCTCGACGACGAGTTCCCCCTGTCGATGTTCTATGAGGCGCTCGGCAAGAAGATGACGGACGTCATCACGTCGACCGCCGGGATCACGGGACGATCCGCGGCCTGACCCGACCGTGCCGCGGAGGAGCCCGGAGCAGCACTCTCCTGAGTGCCGCTCCGGGCTCTTGTTCGAGCACCGTACCGCCGCGCTCCGTCGCTCGACGGATGTCCCCGGCGGGGCGTCGCGCTAGCGTGGACGGCATGAGCGAGCCCGCCGTCGACCAGCAGGAGGAACGCCCGGTCGACCCCTACGACGCCGAGTGGCGGCGTCCGGCCGCGACGCCGTCGGAACAGCGGTCCGACATCATCCTCGCCATCGCCCTCGGCGTCGGCACCCTCCTCAGCCTGACGCTGTACACGATCGCCGGGTTCTACCCCGAGCCCGCACCGATGTGGGCGTCCGTCCTCTGGGCGATCGGCATCACCGCGCCGCTCGCGTTCCGTCGCCGCTTCCCGTGCTCCGTCTCGATCGTCGTCGCCGTCATGTTCATCGTGGGCGGCACGGTGCTCGTACCCGAGGTCCTCTTCACGAACATCGCGCTGTTCCTCGCGATCTACACGGTCGGGGCATGGGTTCCGAACCGACGTCGCGCCGCGCTCGTCCGCGTGCTCATCATCGTCGCCATGTTCGTCTGGCTGCTCGTCTCCATGTTCATCCAGGCGACCGACCCCGACGCGCTGCCCAGCCTCTCCCGGGTGGGGCTCTTCTCGCCCCTCGTGGCGTTCATCCTCATCCAGATCCTGACGAACATCCTCTACTTCGGAGCCGCGTACTTCTTCGGCGAGCGCGTGTACCAGTCCTCCCGGGAGCGGGCGGCGCTCGAGCAGCGCACGGCCGAGCTCGAGGCGGAGCGCGCCCGGTCCGCCCGCCAGGCGGTCGCCCTCGAGCGGGTGCGGATCGCGCGCGAGCTGCACGACGTCGTCGCCCACCACGTCTCGGTCATGGGGGTCCAGGCCGGCGCCGCGCGCACCGTGCTCGATGCCGACCCGGCCGCCGCGCGGGATGCGCTCACGAACGTCGAGCTCGGCGCACGGAGCGCGATCGACGAGCTGCGCAAGATGCTCGGCACCCTCCGCGCGCACGGCGAACCGACCGACGAGGAGAGCAGCCCGTCGACCGTCGGCGTCGGCCAGCTGGGCCGGCTCGCCGACGAGTCGACGGCGAACGGGCTGCCGACGAGGTTCGAACTCGTGGGCACACCGGTCCCGATCCCGGCCGTCGTGTCGTTCAACCTGTACCGGATCGCGCAGGAGGCGCTCACGAACGCCCGCAAGTACGGCGGTACCACGGCGACGGCCGAACTCAGGCTCCGCTATCTGGACGACGCGGTCGAGCTCGAGGTCACGAACACGGGGACCGTCCCGACGGTGGCCCGGCGCGGTGGGCTCGGACTCATCGGGATGCGGGAGCGCGTGGCGTCGTCCGGTGGCGTCCTCGAGGTCGGGGCACGAGCCCGCGGCGGCTTCCTCGTCCGGGCCGCCATCCCGCTCGGCCGGCCGGGCGACCAGGCGATGGAGCCCGTCGCCGCGTCCATCGCCGACGCCCGCCTCGCCTCCGCCGCCGCAGGACGACCCCAGACCACCACCACGAAGGACCAGGCATGACCGAGCAGCCCACCCGCATCCTCCTCGTCGACGACCAGGAGCTGCTGCGTGCCGGCTTCCGCATCATCCTGGGCTCGCAGCCCGGGATCGAGATCGTCGGTGAGGCGTCGGACGGCGCCGAGGCCGTCGCGCTCGCGACGACGCTCGCGCCGGACGTGATCTGCATGGACGTCCAGATGCCGGGCATGGACGGCCTCGAGGCCACCCGTCGGATCGTCGCGGATCCGGACACCAACGCCGCGGTCCTCATCCTCACCACCTTCGACCGCGACGACTACCTGGCCGAGGCGCTCCGTGCCGGCGCGAGCGGGTTCCTCCTGAAGAACTCCTCGCCGGAGGAACTCGTCGCAGCGGTCTCGGTGATCGCGGGCGGGGAGGCCCTCCTCTCGCCGGCGGTCACCCGCCGGGTCATCGAGGGGTTCACCCGGCAGAGCCCCGTCGTCGAGGACGCCGCGCAGGACCCCGCCGTCCCGGCCGGGCCGACGACCGGCGCCGACTATGAGCAGCTGACGGAGCGCGAGCGCGAGGTCCTGCAGCTGGTCGCCCAGGGCCTGTCCAACCAGGAGATCGCGACCACGCTCTTCGTCGGCGAGGCGACCGTGAAGTCGCACGTCTCGAAGGTGCTGCAGAAGCTCGCCCTCCGCGATCGCATCCAGGCGGTCATCTACACCTACGAGCACGGGCTGGCGTCGCCGCGCAGCTGAGGGTTCGCTCCGTCTCCGCGCAACCCCGTCGGTCGGTCGGATGCGAGGAGTAGCGTGACGACCATGGAATTTCGATACCTCGGCAACAGCGGACTCAAGATCTCAGAGATCATCTTCGGCAACTGGCTGACCCACGCCTCGCAGGTGGAGAACGACGTCGCCACGGCGAGCGTTCGCGCCGCCCTCGACGCCGGCATCACCACCTTCGACACGGCCGACGCCTACGCGAACACGGCGGCTGAACAGGTGCTCGGCGACGCCCTCAAGGACGAACGACGCGCGAGCCTGGAGATCTTCACGAAGGTCTACTGGCCCACCGGCCCGAAGGGGCACAACGACGTCGGGCTGTCGCGCAAGCACATCATGGAGTCGATCGACGGTTCGCTCACGCGTCTCGGCACCGACTACGTCGACCTGTACCAGGCCCACCGCTACGACAGCGAGACGCCCCTCGAGGAGACGATGCAGGCCTTCGCCGACGTCGTCCGGGCGGGCAAGGCGCTCTACATCGGCGTGAGCGAGTGGAACGCCGAGCAGCTGCGCGCCGGCCACGCCCTGTCCAAGGAGCTGGGCTTCCAGCTCATCTCGAACCAGCCGCAGTACTCGATGCTGTGGCGGGTCATCGAGGAGGAGGTCGTCCCGACCTCGCGCGAACTCGGCATCTCCCAGATCGTCTGGTCGCCGGTGGCGCAGGGCGTCCTCAGCGGCAAGTACCTCCCGGGTGCAGAGCTCCCGCAGGGTAGCCGGGCCACCGACGAGAAGGGCGGCGCAGACACCATCAAGCGCTTCCTCGACGACGAGGTGCTCACGGCCGTCCAGCAGCTGAAGCCCATCGCCGACGAACTCGATCTCACCATGGCGCAGCTGGCGCTCGCCTGGGTGCTGCACAACGACAACATCGCCGGTGCGATCGTCGGGGCCTCGCGTCCCGAGCAGGTCACCGCGAACGCCGCCGCGGCCGGTGTGAAGCTCGACGACGCGGTCATCGCCCGCATCGACGAGGCCATCGGCTCCGTCGCCGAGACCGACCCCTCGAAGACGGTCTCCCCGGAGTCCCGCCCCGCCTGATCCAGCGCTCTGCTGGTCCACGACGCCCGGTATCCCCCACTCGACGGAGAAGGGGACCGGGCGTCGTCGCGTCAACCCGTCCTACGGCGGATGCCGGTGGCACACCACGCCGCGTAGCGTGATCGCCATACCGGGAGAACCGGACGCAGGACACTCGGTCCAGCACGCAGATCACAGGAGGCGGCCGATGCTCGAACTCAGCCACATCGACAAGTCGTACGGCGAGCGGAAGGTGCTCGACGATGTCAGCTTCCAGGTCGCCCCCGGCCGCATGACCGGGTTCGTCGGCGGGAACGGCGCCGGCAAGACGACGACGATGCGCATCCTGCTCGGTGTCCTCGCCGCGAACGCCGGAACCGTCACCCTCGACGGCACCCCGCTCACCCCGGAGGACCGCCGCCGGTTCGGCTACATGCCGGAGGAGCGCGGCCTCTACCCGAAGATGCGGGTCGAGGAACAACTCGTCTACCTGGCCCGCCTCCACGGGTTCACGACCCACGCCGCCAAGCGCAACGCCGGCGAACTGCTCGAGCGCCTCGGCCTCGGCGAGCGCCGGAACGACGCCCTCGAGAGCCTGTCGCTCGGCAACCAGCAGCGGGCGCAGATCGCCGCGGCGCTCGTCCACGACCCCGACGTCCTCGTCCTCGACGAGCCGTTCTCCGGCCTCGACCCGATGGCGGTCGACGTGGTCGTCGGGGTGCTCAGCGAGTTCGCCGCAGACGGCTCCCCCGTCCTGTTCTCGAGCCACCAGCTCGACATCGTGGAGCGCCTCTGCGACGACCTCGTGATCATCGCCGGTGGCAGGATCCGCGCCTCCGGCTCGCGCGAGTCCCTCCGCGAAGCCCACACCGGCAACCGCTACGAGCTGCTCACCGCGGCCGACACCGGCTGGCTGCGCGAGCGTCCGGGCATCTCCGTCGTCGACTTCGACGGCGGCTACGCCCTCTTCGACGCCGACCACGCCCAGGCGGCGCAGGCCGTTCTCCGTGAGGCGCTGACCCAGGGCGACGTCACGAGCTTCGCCCCCCTCCGACCCACCCTCGCCCAGATCTTCAAGGAGGTCATCCAGTGACCACGGCAACCGAGTCCCCGATCCAGCCCGCCGGTCGTCGTCGCTCCGGCCCGGCCTCCCCCAGCCTCGTGCAGAGCATCGGTCTCGTCGCCGAGCGCGAGGTCAAGATGCGTCTGCGGAGCAAGACGTTCCTCATCTCGACGGGCATCCTGCTCCTCGTGATCCTCGCCGGCATCGTCGTCGGTGGGTTCCTCGCGAAGAACACCGCCTCGGAGACCACGAAGGTCGCGGTCGTGGGCGACGCGGGTGCGGGACTCGTCGACGGCAAGACCTTCGACGTGACGGAGGCGGCCGACGTCGCCGCAGCTGAGGCCCTGGTGAAGTCGGGTGACGTCGAGGCGGCGATCGCACCGGCCACCGACGACAACCCCACCGGCGTCCAGGTCATCTTCGACTCCGAGGCCTCCAGCACGCTCATCATGCAACTGAGCGCGCAGCCGCAGGTCACCATCCTCGATCCCGACGCGGACGGCTCCGCGGGCTTCCTGCTCTACATCGTGTCGCTCGGGTTCGGTCTCGTGTTCTTCGTCTCCGCCACCACCTTCGGGGCGTCGATCGCGCAGAGCGTCGTCGAGGAGAAGCAGACCCGCGTCGTCGAGATCCTCATGTCCGCCATCCCGGTGAAGGCGCTCCTCGCGGGCAAGGTGCTCGGCAACAGCATCCTGGCGTTCGGGCAGATCCTGGCGATCGCGGCGCTGTCGGTGATCGGGCTGACGGTGACGGGCCAGACGGAGCTGCTCGCCGGCCTCGGGACCCCGGTCGTCTGGTTCGTGGTGTTTTTCGTGCTCGGCTTCATCCTGCTGGCGGCACTGTTCGCCGCTGCTGGATCGCTGGTCTCACGTCAAGAGGACATCGGTTCGACGACGACCCCGATTACGATGCTGATCATGATCCCGTACTTCGCCGTCATCTTCTTCAACGACAACCCGGTGGTGATGACGATCATGTCCTACGTGCCGTTCTCGGCAGCCGTGGGCATGCCCGTCCGTCTCTTCGTCGGCTCGGCGCAGTGGTGGGAGCCGATCCTGTCCCTGCTGATCCTCGCGGTCACCGCGGCGCTCGTCATCCTCGTCGGCTCGCGGATCTACGAGAACTCGCTGCTGAAGATGGGTGGTCGGGTCAAACTCTCGGAAGCGCTCAAGGCATGAGCGGGCTCGGCGGGATCGACGAGGTCTTCAACCCGGGTGCCTTCGAGGCCAAGCAGTTCCTCGACGCCGAGCAGCGCCTCCCCGCGCCGGCCCCGCTCGCGGGCGATCCGGCCGGCGACATCTACGGCGACGAGCCCATCGTGCTCGACCTCGTGGACGAGGACGAGGAGGACCAGGACGCCCGGCTGACGCCCGAGCAGGCCGCCGCGCTGGCGGCCGAACAGCCGGCTCAGCCCTCCGCCGAGGACGAGCAGCAGGCCGCAGTCGCCTCCTCGATCGCCGTGCACGCGCTCGCCTACGAGCACGCGCTCGCACAGGAGACCCCGGACGCGGAACCGGAGCCCGGTGCACACGCCGACGTCGACGCCGCGATCGACGCCGTGCCCGAGGAGGTCGTCCCCTCCTCCGACGGCCCGCGTCACGCCGCCGACTGACCTCGTCTCTCGGTTCACGATTCAGGAGCGCCTCGGCGCGTCCCCGCCGACACGCAAGGTGCGGGGGCGCCACGCCCGGGCGCTCCTGAATTGTGAACATGCTCGACGGCGACCCGAGCACGCAGGAAGTCGGCCCGTGATGCACGGAAGCTGCGTGTGGCATGCGCGAGGATGGATCAGTGACCGACTCTCTGCATGACACCAGCATCCGTGGCTTCGCCTCCGACAACTACTCCGGCGTCCACCCCGAGATCCTCGACGCTCTCGCGGCGGCCAACGGCGGCCACCAGATCGCCTACGGCGAGGACGACTACACCCGTCGGCTGCACGAGGTCTTCGCCGATCACTTCGGCCGCGACGTCGCCGTGTTCCCCGTCTTCAACGGCACCGGAGCGAACGTCGTCGGTCTGCAGTCCATGCTCCCGCGCTGGGGCGCCGTCATCTCGGCGTCGACCGCGCACATCAATTCCGACGAGGGTGGCGCGCCGGAGCGGGTCGGTGGCATCAAGCTCCTGACGGTCGACGCCCCCGACGGGAAGCTCACGCCCGACCTCATCGACCGCGAGGCGTGGGGCTGGGGCGACGAGCACCGTGCACAGCCGCTCGTCGTCTCGATCACGCAGACCACCGAACTCGGCACCCTGTACACGCCCGAGGAGATCCGCGCGATCGCCGACCACGCGCACGGCCACGGCATGAAGCTGCACCTCGACGGCGCCCGCATCGCCAACGCCGCCGCAGCCCTCGGCGTCCCACTGCGCGCGTTCACCGCCGATGCCGGCGTCGACGTGCTGTCCTTCGGTGGGACGAAGAACGGACTCATGTTCGGCGAGGCCATCGTCGTCCTCGAACCGTCGGCGTCGGAGGGCCTCGTCTACCTGCGGAAGCTCAACATGCAGCTGGCGTCCAAGATGCGCTTCGGTGCGGCGCAGCTCATCGCCCTGCTCGAGCCGGCGGCCGACGGTGGCGACGGGCTCTGGCTCCGCTCCGCGACCCACGCGAACGCGATGGCCGCGCGCCTCCGCACCTCCCTCGAGGCCCTCATCGCCGCCGGGGAGGCACCGGGACTCGGCTTCAGCCAGCCGACCCAGGCCAACGCGGTGTTCGCGACCCTGCCAGCGGGCGTCCCAGACCGCTTGCGCGAACGCTTCCGCTTCTACGACTGGGACGCGGCGAAGGGCGAGGTGCGCTGGATGTGCTCGTTCGACACCACGGAGGACGACATCGACGCGTTCGTCGCCGCGATCCGCGAGGAACTCGCCCGCGCGTAGCGGCCGGTCACGATGACGGCAGGCCTCTGCGCGTCGACCCCCGATATGGCAAGGTTGGAGATCGGGCTTCCAACCGGATGAGAGAGACGGTCATGCACTATCAGTCGACGCGGGGCCACGATCTGCCCCAGCACTTCTCGGACATCCTCCTCGGCGGGCTCGCCCCGGACGGCGGCCTGTACCTCCCGGCCGAGTACCCGCAGCTGACCGCTGACGAGCTCGAGTCGTGGCGCGAGCTGTCCTATGCCGACCTCGCGTTCGCCGTGCTGTCGAAGTTCGCCGACGACATCCCCGCAGCCGACCTCCAGGACATCACCCGTCGCACCTACACCGCCGAGGTGTACTCGAACGGCCGCGCCGGCGACGATGCCTCACTCATCACCCCGCTGCGCACCCTCGGCGAGGAGGGCGGCACCGAGCTGCAGCTCCTCGGCCTCTCGAACGGCCCGACGCTCGCCTTCAAGGACATGGCGATGCAGTTGCTCGGCAACCTCTTCGAGTACACACTCGCGAAGAGCGGCGACGAGCTCAACATCCTCGGCGCGACGTCCGGCGACACCGGGAGCGCGGCCGAGCACGCCATGCGCGGCAAGACCGGCATCCGGGTCGTCATGCTGAGCCCGCACGGCCGCATGAGCAGCTTCCAGCGCGCGCAGATGTTCAGCCTCCAGGACGACAACATCGTGAACCTCGCCGTCGAGGGCAACTTCGACGACTGCCAGGACATCGTGAAGGCCGTCTCGAAGGACGCCCCGTTCAAGGCGCTCCACGCCGTCGGTACGGTCAACTCGATCAACTGGGCCCGCGTCGTCGCGCAGGTCGTGTACTACGTGCACGGCTGGCTGCTCGCGACCGACGGTCCGGGCCAGAAGGTGTCGTTCTCGGTGCCGTCAGGCAACTTCGGCAACGTCTGCGCCGGGCACATCGCCCGCTCCATGGGGCTCCCGATCGACCAGCTCGTCGTTGCGACGAACGAGAACGACGTCCTCGACGAGTTCTTCCGCACGGGCGTGTACCGCCCGCGCTCGGCGGCCGAGACGCACCACACCTCCAGCCCGAGCATGGACATCTCGAAGGCGTCGAATTTCGAGCGCTTCCTCTACGACCTCGTCGGCCAGGACGCGACCCGCCTCGGTGAGCTGTTCCGGTCCCTCGACGAGGAGGGCGGGTTCGACCTCTCCGGGACGCCCGAGTTCGAGCGGATCAGCGAGTTCGGCTTCGTCTCCGGTCGCAGCACGCACGCCGACCGCGTCGCCACCATCCGCGACGTCCACGAGCGCTACGGCGTCACGATCGACCCGCACACCGCCGACGGCGTCACGGTCGCCCGTCGCCACCTGCGCGAGGGCGTCCCGATGCTCGTGCTCGAGACCGCGCTTCCGGCGAAGTTCGCCGAGATCGTCCGCGAGGCGCTCGGCGAGGAGCCGGAGCGTCCCGAGGCGTTCGAGGGCATCGAGGGGCTCGAGCAGCGCTTCGAGATCGTGCCGGCCGACGTCGACCGCATCAAGGCGATCATCGCGCAGCACACCGGCCGCTGACCCTCCCCGGTCCCTGAGCCCGTCGACGGGCACGCGCTGTCGACACCGCGTCGGGTCCGGCGGGGAGCACGGAGGATAGGCGTCCGGCGTCCCTGAGCCAAGCCCCAGCGACGTCTCGGCGTCCGGCCTACGCTGCCGTCATGAGCAATCCCATGGATCCAGCAGCAGCAGACGCCCAACGCGACGCCCTCGCCCACGGCGGCCCGGGTGCCCAGGCACACGTGCCCGGCGAGGACCAGACCGACAGCTCGGTCGGCGGTGTCGTGCCCGACGGCGGTGCGGTCGACCGCTCGGCCGACGACGCGGCCCCCGGTGACGGCGGCCTGAGCAACGCCGGCGACGGCGTCGGTGGTGACGACGTCGTCGGCGATGCGGGTCTGGACGACGATGCGGACACCGAGGACGCCGTCGAGGACCTCGACGACCAGGACGACCTCGCCGACCGCGCTCCCGTCGGTGACAGCTTCGGCGAGGGCCCGGAGTAGCGCTCCGGTCCCTGAACCTGTCGAAGGGCGCTCCCGCTCACGTCACTCCGGTCCCCGAGCCTGTCGAAGGGCACTCAGGGGACGAGGATGAGCTTCCCGCTCGGGTGGCCCGACTCGCTCTCGCGGTGCGCATCGGCGGCCTCGGCGAGGGGCCGGACCGTCCCGAGCTCGAAGCTGAAGCGTCCCTGTTCGACGAGGGACGCGACCGCCGGAATCGCCTCCGCCCGCCAGGCCTGCTCCTGCGCCGTGAGCGGGAGCGGGTTGCCGCCGGACCATGCCTGGATCCCAAGGTCGGCGGCCTTCGCACCGACGACGATCGTGCCGATGTGCTGCCGGTCCTCGACCAGCTCGAACGAGGCCTCGAGCGCCTCGTCGGTGCCGACGGCGTCGAGCACGCGGTCGACACCCTGCGGGACCGCCTGCTGCACGCGCTCGACGAGCCCGGGACCGTAGGCGACGGGGATCGCCCCGAGCTCCCGCAGCCGTGCGTGGTTCCCCTCGCTCGCGGTGGCGACGACGGTCGCTCCCCACGCCACGGCGAACTGCACGGCGGCGTGCCCCACCGAGCCCGATCCGCCGTGGATCAGGAGGGTCGTCCCCTCGGTCACGCCGAGCGACCGGAGCGCCTGGTAGGCAGTGCTCACGGGGATGCCGATCGCCGCCGCCGCCTCGAAGGAGATGGCCACCGGTTTGCGGATGATCTGGTCGGGCGTGACGACGACATGGGTCGCGTACGTCCCGGAGGCGTTGACGACGACGACCTCGTCGCCGATCGACCAGCCCTCGACCCCGTCGCCGACCTCGGCGACGACGCCGGCGCCGTCACTCCCGACGCGTCGGGTGCCCTGCAGCTCGCCGCCGCGGACACCGCTGCGGAGCTTCCAGTCGATCGGGTTCACGCCCGCGGCGCGCACCTCGACGACGAGTTCGCCGGGGCCCGCCTGAGGCGTCGGCACCTCGACGAGCTCGAGGACGTCGGCCGAGCCGAGCTCCTGGTACTGGATGACGGTCGCCATGTCGTTCCCTTCCCGAGATGCGCCTGCGCACCCCTGATCGACCTCCGCCACGCATCGCGGCGGCCCTCCGAGGCTACTCCCGACGCTCCTCCACAGCCCCTCGGAACCGCCGGACCGTGACGCCGCATGACCCGCGGATGGCACCGACACCGGCCTCCCGCGTAGCGTTGCAGCATGCCTCCCACTGATGGATCGACGTCCGCAGCGCCCGCCGCCACCATCGCGAACCTCCTCGCCGAGACCCGCAGCTACGCCCCACCGGCCGACCTCGCCCAGAGGGCGAACGTCGGCCCGGAGGAGTGGGCTCGCGCGGCCGCCGACCCGGTGGCGTTCTGGGAGGAGCAGGCCCGACGCCTCGACTGGGTCACCCCGTGGCAGACGGCGCACACCTGGGACCCGGCTCGGCCGGTCGAAGGGTCCGACCCGTCGGACCCCGAGCCCGAACTCACCGTCCCCGCCGCCACCTGGTTCGCCGGGGGAAGGCTCAACGTGGCGGTCAACTGCGTCGACCGGCACGTCGACGCCGGACGAGGCGACAAAGTGGCCCTCCACTTCGAGGGAGAGCCGGGCGACCGCCGCTCCATCACTTACGCCGAGTTGCAGCGCGAGGTCGCGAAGGCGGCCAACGCCCTGACGGCACTCGGCATCGGCCAGGGCGACCGCGTCGTCATCTATCTGCCGGTCATCCCTGAGACGGTCATCGCCACCCTCGCCGTCGCCCGCATCGGCGCCATCCACTCCCTCGTGTTCGGTGGGTTCTCGGCCGAGGCGCTGCGCTTCCGGGTGGAGGACACCGAGGCGAAGCTGCTCATCACCACCGACGGCCAGTACCGCCGGGGTACCGCCGTGCCGGTCAAGCAGAACGCCGACGCCGCCGTCGACGGTGTGCCGTCCATCGAGCACGTGCTCGTCGTCGCACGCACGGGCGACGAGACGCCGAACGTGCCCTGGACCCCCGGTCGCGACGTCTGGTGGCACGACACCGTGGGTCTCGCCGCCGACACCCACGAGGCTGAGGCGTTCGATGCGGAGAACCCGCTCTTCATCATCTACACGAGCGGCACCACCGGGAAGCCCAAGGGACTCGTCCACACGTCAGGTGGCTATCTCACCCAGGCGTCCTGGACCCACTGGGCGATCTTCGACGCCAAGGACGACGACGTCCACTGGTGCACCGCCGACCTCGCCTGGGTCACGGCACACACCTATGAGATCTACGGTCCGCTGTCGAACGGGCTCACCCAGGTGATCTACGAGGGCACGCCGAACACCCCGCACCAGGCGCGGCACTTCGAGATCATCGAGCGCTACGGCGTGACGACGTACTATACGGCGCCCACGCTCATCCGGACCCTCATGACGTGGTTCCCCGAGGGGCCGCCCGCCGAGTACGACCTCTCGACCCTCCGGCTCCTCGGTACCGTCGGTGAGGCGATCAACCCCGAGGCCTGGATGTGGTTCCGCGAGCGCATCGGGCGCGGTGAGACCCCGGTCGTCGACACCTGGTGGCAGTCGGAGACGGGGTCGGCCGTCATCGCGCCGCTCCCCGGTGCGACCACGATCAAGCCTGGTTCCGGCAGTCGCGCACTCCCCGGCCTGGAGGCGCTGGTCGTCGACGAGGACGGCGAGACGGTGCCGTACGGATCCGGCGGGTATCTGGTCGTCAGCCGCTTCGGGCCGTCGCTCGCGCGCACGGTCTGGGGCAACCCGGAGCGCTACCGCGACTCGTACTGGGCGAAGTACTGGAGGCAGGGCTACTTCTTCTCCGGCGACGGCGCGAAGTGGGACGAGGACGGCGACATCTGGGTCCTCGGGCGCGTCGACGACGTCATCAACGTCTCGGGCCACCGCCTGTCGACCATCGAGATCGAGTCGGCCCTCGTGTCGCATCCCCACGTGGGCGAGGCCGGCGTGGTCGGCGTGCACGACCCGATCACGGGGAGCGCGATCGCCGCGTTCGTCATCCCGTCCTCGCGATCCCACGGTCCGGAGGCCGACGGCGAGGCGTACTGGTTGGAGCGCTCCGCGGCACTCCGCGAGGCGCTGCGCTCCCACGTGGCGAACGAGATCGGCCCGATCGCGAAGCCCCGCGACGTCTTCGTGGTCCCAGACCTCCCGAAGACCCGCTCGGGGAAGATCATGCGGCGTCTGCTCGGCGACATCGTCGACCAGCGGCCCCTCGGCGACACGACGTCGCTGCAGGACGAAGCGGCCCCGCACCGGATCGCCGAGATCGTCACTGCTGCACGGACCCCTCGAGCCCGGGAATAGCGCCCCGATCGATGCAGTTGCATCCATCGTCAACGGCGACGCAACCTCTGTCCAGTTCCCTTGTTTCGCTTGGAGACCGCATGTCCATCGTCACCCGTACCGCCCAGACCGACGCCCCCATCCTCGACGTCCTCGCCGACCGCTGGAGCCCCCGCGCCTTCGTGAGCGAGCCCGTCTCCACCGCGAAGATGGCCTCGGCCCTCGAAGCCGCGCGTTGGTCGCCGAGCGCCAACAACGTGCAGCCCTGGCGGTTCATCGTCGGCACCAAGGGCACCGCCACGTTCGACACGATCGCTGAGCAGCTGGTGGCCTTCAACCGCGGTTGGGCAGCGCAGGCCGGCGCGCTCATCGTCGCCGTCGCCGAGACCCTCGACGACGAGGGCAACGAGCGTCCCTGGGCCATCTACGACCTCGGCCAGGCGATGGCGCACCTGAGCATCCAGGCCCACAGCGACGGTCTCTTCGCACACCAGATGGCCGGCTTCTCCGCCGACGGCATCCGGGAGGCGTTCTCGCTGCCGGACGGCCTCGTGCCGTTCACCGTCACCGCTCTCGGTGAGCTCGGCGACCCCGAGCTCCTGCCCGAGGGTATGCTCCGCGACCGCGAGACCGCTCCGCGTGAGCGTCGTCCCCTCGCCGACCTCGTGATCGTCCAGGAGTAGTCCGCTCGGTTCCTGCACCACCATGCTGCGCAGTCCGGTCCGCCGGGCTGCGCAGTCGTCGTTCGCGGGACCTAGGGCGCCGCTACAGCCCCGCGACGAGGTTGATGACGGTCGCGAGGATCACGGAGCCGAAGAGGTACGACAGCAGGGTGTGCTTGAGGACGGTGCGGCGCAGCTCGCTGGACCGCAGCGTCGTGTCGGAGACCTGGTAGGTCATGCCGAGGTCGAACGAGAGGTAGGCGAAGTCGCTGTACTGCGGCGCCTCCTCCTGGTTGAAGTCGATGCCGCCCTCCGGCGCCGCGAAGTACATGCGCGCGTACCGCAGGGTGTAGATCGTGTGGATGAGCGCCCAGGAGAGCGCCACGCTCACGACCGCGAACCCGGCGAGCACGCCCTGCTCGACCCCGGAGGACGCCCTCGCCTGCAGGATGACGACACTCAGGGCGACGAGGCTCCCGACACTCGCGAGCACGATGAGCACCTCGCTGGTCGTCCGCCCGGGCTCCTCCGAGGTCGCGTGTTCGCGCGTCCGCTCCGGGCCCATCCGCCAGATGCGGATCCAGAGGGAACCGACGAAGACCACGCACGTGGTCCCCCAACCGGCGAGGATCGCACCCGCCCAGAACCAGTTCAGGCCGACGATCACGCCCACGGCGACACCGACGAGGGCGGAGACGGTCAACCGGAGCTTCGCTCCGTGCCGCACCATGATCGTTCCGGACGTCGATGAGCTCACGAGCTGATCGTGGCACCGTCCGCGGAGCGCGTGACGCAGGCTCGCGGCCGACGCCGCACCTCACACCGCTTCGACGAACAACTCCTCCAACTCGGCGAAGACGCCGACGGCGAGGCGCTCGAACTGCTCGGCGCTCAGCCGGATCGTCTCACCCGGGACGAGACCGGTGAACGACGTCCCCTCGGAGTACTGCAGGACGGTCCCCACCGTGAACACCCGGTCGTGGTCGAGGATCGACGCGACGATGAGTTCGAGCTCGTTGAGGGCCCCGGGACCTTTCCCGAGCACCGAGCGCACCCGGTGGACGAACGGCCGATCGAGCACGAGGGTGAGGCCGGTGAAGAACTCGGGGTCGACCACGGCCAGCGCTGCGGGGTCCGCTCCGGCCTCGGCCAGCGTCTCGCGTCCGGCGACGAGCGCGGCGATCATCGTCTTCGCCTGGTCGACCTCTCGCTGTTCGAAGGTCTTGCGTCCCAGCATGGGTGTCTCCTCGGCGTCGCGGATCAGGTGCGCTTCACGCTACTCCCCGGCATGCCCGGATCACAGCAGGCCTCGCGCGTTCGGTGGTCAGGCCTGCTTCCGCTCGCGACGCGGGACGTGGAGCGACACGACGCCGGCGTCGCGGTTGATGCGACGGACCCGCGCCCGCCAGATGAGCGCGAACGCGACGACGAGCACGACCATGGCCGGCACCACGAGCGCCTTGAGCACCGGCATGCTCGGGAACAGCAGCCCCCAGAGCACGGTGTTGCCGTCCCACAGGCCGTGCATGACCGCGACGAGCAGGTAGGTCAGGAGCACGCCCACGGTGATCCGGAACCGGCCGTTGCGTGCAGCCGCGAACAGCGCCGCGGCGAACAGCGCCGTCCACAGGGGGTGCCCGACCGGGTCGAAGATCGTCCGGGCGAACGCGGCTCCGGCCGCCTGGAACGCCGGGTGCGAGAGGATCATCTCGAGGGGTGGTGAGCCGGCGGCGAGCTTCTGCGAGGCCTCGACCCCGTTCGCCCACCCTTGCCCGATGTACCAGAGGTTCTCGAGGACGGCGAAGCCGATCCCGACGGCGCCGCCGACGAAGAGACCACCACGGGCTGTCTTCACCGGCAGCCGCCACGCCACGATCACGACGGCGATGATCTTCGCGAGTTCCTCGGCGACCCCGGCGAAGAACAACCCGATGTCGTGCGGGTTCTCGCCGGCATCGGTCGCGGCGACGCCGATGAGGGAGTCGAAGGTGCTGCCGAGCGTGATGGCGATGAAGCCTCCGACCAGGACCGCCCAGAGGAGCGTCGCCGTCGTGACGCCGTCGCCCGACTGGAGACGTCGGGCCATGATGAGCAGCAGGGTGGAGGCGGCCAGACCTGAGCCGAGCAGGATCCACGCGGGGATCACCGCCGGGTTGCCGAGGAGGACGTGCGGCACCAGCAGCAGGAACAGCCAGAGCGCCAGGCCGCCGAAGAAGAACCAGGCGGGGGCGTGTGCGTGACGCCAGAGGGGCACGGCGGTGTCGCTGGTCTCAGGCGTCGTGCTCGGGGCTGCGTGTGACATCGGGTCCTCTCAGGGCGCGCCGATCGGGCCCACCGCGAGGATCACGCTAGTGCGCGGCAACCGTCGCGCACCAGGGGTTTCCTCCCCCGCTCGGGGGTCACTGCCAGCGCGGTGCTGTCGCGCGAGCGCGGGGCACACGCGTGAGCGCGCCCCTCCAGAGGGGCGCGCTCACGTCGGTGGGTCGCGCTCGCGTCAGCGCACCGCGCTGGCCGCAAGCAGCCGGGCTAGGCCGGGACCACCGCTCGCTCGACCGTGAGGCCGTCGCCGTCGCTCGCGAGCCCGACGTGGACGGTGTCGCCGTCGCGGATCGAGCCGTCGAGGATCGCCCGCGCGAGGCGGTCGTCGATCTCCCGCTGCATGAGTCGACGCAGCGGACGCGCGCCGTACATGGGGTCGTATCCGCGCTCCGCGAGCCAGGCACGGGCGTCGGGCGTGACGGCGAGGTGCAGCCGACGCTCGCCCAGTCGACGCTGCAGGCGATCGATGTAGAGCTCGACGATCTGGCCGAGCTCCGCCTCGCTGAGCGGCTGGAACACGACGATGTCGTCGAGACGGTTGACGAACTCCGGCTTGAAGGCCTGGCGCACGAGCTGCTGGACGGCCTCCTCCTTCTGCTCGAGGGAGAGCGACGCGTCCATGAGGTACTGCGAGCCGAGGTTGGAGGTCAGCACGAGGATGACGTTCCGGAAGTCGACCGTGCGCCCCTGGCCGTCGGTCAGGCGACCGTCGTCGAGCACCTGCAGGAGGATGTCGAACACCTCGGGGTGCGCCTTCTCGACCTCGTCGAGCAACACGACGGAGTACGGGCGTCGACGAACGGCCTCGGTGAGCTGCCCGCCCTGCTCGTAACCGACGTACCCCGGAGGTGCACCGACGAGCCGGGAGACCGAGTGCTTCTCGCCGTACTCGGACATGTCGATGCGGACCATGGCCTTCTCGTCGTCGAAGAGGAACTCGGCGAGCGCCTTCGCCAGCTCGGTCTTGCCGACGCCGGTGGGGCCGAGGAACATGAACGAACCGGTCGGGCGGTCGGGGTCGGAGATGCCGGCCCGGGTGCGCCGGACGGCGTCGGACACGGCGGCGACCGCACGGTGCTGCCCGATGAGTCGGCGGGACAGCTCCTGCTCGAGGTGCAGCAGCTTCTCCGTCTCACCCTGCAACAGGCGACCGACGGGGATGCCGGTCCAGGCGGCGATGACGGCGGCGATGTCCTCGGCGGTCACCTGGTCGTTGACCATCCTGGGTTCGCCGTCAGTGTCCTGCTCGGCCGACTCCGCGAGCGCGAGTTCGCGTTCGAGCTGCGGGATGTCGGCGTAGAGCAGCTTGGACGCCTGTTCGAGCTTGCCCTCGCGCTGGGCGCGTTCGGCCTTGCTCCGGGCGGCGTCGAGCTGCTTCTTGAGGTCGCCGACCCGGTTGAGGCTCGCGCGCTCGCGCTCCCAGCGCGCCTGCAGTTCGCCGAGCGCGGCCTGGCGGGTCGCGAGGTCCTCCCGGAGGCGGGCGAGGCGCTCCTTGGAGGCGTCGTCCTTCTCCTTCTTGAGGGCGAGTTCCTCGAGCTTCAGGCGGTCGACGCTGCGTCGGAGCTCGTCGATCTCGACGGGGGCCGAGTCGATCTCCATGCGCAGTCGGCTGGCCGCCTCGTCGATGAGGTCGATCGCCTTGTCGGGCAGCTGCCGCGACGTGATGTAGCGGTTGGACAGGGCGGCCGCCGCGACGAGCGCGTTGTCGGCGATGGCCACCTTGTGGTGCGCCTCGTACCGCTCCTTGAGGCCACGGAGGATGGCGACCGTGTCCTCGACGCTCGGCTCCCCCACGAACACCTGCTGGAAGCGACGCTCCATGGCGGCGTCCTTCTCGATGAACTCGCGGTACTCGTCGAGCGTGGTCGCGCCGATCAGCCGCAGCTCGCCGCGGGCGAGCATGGGCTTCAGCATGTTGGCCGCCGCGACGGACCCCTCGCCGCCGCCGGCACCCATGAGCACGTGGAGCTCGTCGATGAAGGTGATGATCTGTCCGTCGGACTCGTCGATCTCCTTGAGCACCGCCTTGAGGCGTTCCTCGAACTGCCCGCGGTACATGGCACCCGCCACGAGCGCGGAGAGGTCGAGGGAGATGAGCTGCTTGCCCTTGAGGCTCTCGGCGACGTCGCCCGCGACGATGCGCTGGGCGAGGCCTTCGACGACGGCGGTCTTGCCGACGCCGGGCTCGCCGATGAGGACGGGGTTGTTCTTGGTGCGTCGCGTGAGCACCTGGCTCACGCGACGGATCTCGGCGTCACGGCCGATGACCGGATCGAGCTTGCCGGAGGCGGCGATCTCGGTCAGGTTGACGCCGTACTGCTCGAGCGCACTGCGCTGATCCTCTTGCTGAGGCGTCTGGCCTGCTGGCATGGGTACGGTCTCCTGTTCAAAACTTGAGTGAATCTGACTCAAGTTTACCACCGCCACTCCCTACCGACAAGGTGCGATCGGCAGGTGACCCCCAACGCATTGAAGGGTAGGCTTACCTATCGATGCCTCGCCTCAGTGAACAGACCCCCGACTCGATCTTCATCCTCCTCGCAGCCGTCGTCCGGCGCATCGAGCAGGTGAGCCCGAGCTATCGGCGGTTCACCTTCACCGGTCCCGAGGTCCAGCACATCGCGGACAACCGTCACGACCAGCGCATCAAGCTGCTCTTCCCGCTGCCCGACACCGGTTTCGACGAGCTGCCGATGCACGACGACTGGTACCAGGCCTGGCGGCTCCTGCCCAACGACAAACGTCACCCGATGCGCACGTACACGATCCGCGAGGTCCGGCCCGAGCTCGCCGAGTTCGACGTCGACATCGCCCTGCACGGCCGCGTCGGCCCCGCGTCCACCTGGGCGATGGACGCGAAGGTCGGCGACGAGCTCGTCGTCAACGTCCCGAACGCCCGGTCGGCCGTCCCGGCCGGCGGCATCGACTGGCACGCGCCGGCCACCGTCGACCAGGTGCTCCTCGCCGGGGACGAGACGGCCCTGCCCGGGATCGCCGGGATCCTCGAGCGTCTGCCGAGCACCGCGCGCGGGATCGCCGTCGTCGAGCTGCCGCACGAGGACGACATCGCCGCCCTGTCCACGAAGCCCGACGGGGTCGAGGTCGTCGTCCTCCCCCGCGGCGACCAGCCCGTGGGCACCCTGCTCATCCCCGAGGTCGAGCGCATCGCGAGCCGCCTCGCGCCGAGCGTCGACACCGCCACGATCGCCACGCAGCCGGCACTCGAGGACGTCGACGTCGACACCGAGCTGCTCTGGGAAGCGCCGGTCAACGCGACCGGAGGCCCCGTCCTCGAGAGCGCACCGCTCTACGCGTGGCTCGCCGGAGAGGCGTCGGCCATCAAGACGCTCCGTCGGCACCTCGTCTCCGGGTGCGGCGTCGACCGCAAGTCGGTCGCGTTCATGGGCTACTGGCGACACGGCAAGGCCGAAGACAACCGATGAGCCGGTGAGCGCCGACCTCGACAGCCTGCGGCTCCCGACCGCGGCCGCCCGCGCACGAGAGGCGTCGACCGGCATCGCCCGATCGACCGCCTCGCGCTGGCTGCTGCTCGTCGCCGCGCTCGTCGTGCTCGCCGCCATCGCCGCGGGCAGCCTCTTCATCGGCTCGGGGACGATCAGCGCCGCCGAGGTCTGGCGGGCGCTGTCACAGGGCGGCGACGACACCAACGCGATCCTCGTCACCGGGTTCCGGGTGCCGCGCATGCTCCTGGCCATCGGCGTCGGTGCGGCGCTCGGCCTCGCCGGAGCGATGATGCAGGCCGTCACGCGGAACCCGCTCGCCGACCCCGGCATCCTCGGCGTCAACGCCGGGGCGTACATCGCGGTCGTGCTCGCCGTCGCCATCGCCGGCACCGCCGACCTGAGCTCCTACGTGTGGTGGTCCTTCGCCGGCGCTGGTCTCGCCTCCGTCATCGTGTACGTGATCGGCTCCCGGGGCCGCGCCGGGGCGACCCCGGTCCGGCTCGTCCTCGCCGGCGTCGCGCTCTCCGCAGCACTCCAGGGGGTGACCTTCGCCATCACGATCCGCAACCCCGACATCTTCGACAAGATCCGCTTCTGGCAGGCCGGCTCGCTGCAGAACCGCCAGATGGACGTGTTCCTCGGGGTGCTGCCGTTCCTCATCGTCGGGGTCGTCCTCGCCCTCGTCGTCTCCCGGTCGCTCAACGCCGTCGCCCTCGGAGACGACCTCGCGACCTCACTCGGCACGAAGGTGCTCCGGACGCGGGTGCTCTCGGTCGTCGCGATCACCCTGTTGTGCGGTTCTGCCACCGCGGCGGCCGGACCGATCGCCTTCCTCGGACTGATGTCGCCCTACCTCGCCCGGGCCATCGTCGGACCGGACCAGCGCTGGGTACTGCCGTTCACGATGGTGTTCGCGCCGATCATCTTCCTGCTGTCCGACCTCGTCGGGCGGGTCGCCGTCCCCGGTGAGATGCCGGTCGGGATCGTCACGGCGTTCGTCGGCGCCCCGCTCCTCATCGTGCTCATCCGCCGTTCGAAGGCGCAGGGGCTGTGACCGCGGTCGCCGAACCGGGCCGGCGCACCGTGCGGATCGGTCGGGTCAGCTGGGTGGTCCACCGGCGTGAGCTCGTCGTCGTCGGCGCCCTGGTCGCCGTCGTCGTCGGGGTCGGCGCCTTCGCGCTCACCCAAGGCGAGTACCGCATTCCGCTCGACAAACTGCTCGCCGCGTTCACCGGCACGGGTTCGGAGAGCGTCCTCCGCATCGTGTTGGAGTGGCGCCTGCCGCGGGTCGTGGTCGCCGTCGTCGGCGGGATCGCGCTCGGGCTCTCTGGCGCGATCTTCCAGTCGATCACCCGGAACCCGCTCGGCAGTCCCGACATCATCGGGTTCAACTCCGGCGCGTTCACCGGCGCGCTCATCGTCACCCTCGTCGTCGGCGGGAACTACGCGGCGACGGTGTCCGGCGCGTTGATCGGCGGGCTCGCGACGGCCCTCGTCGTCTACCTTCTCGCGTGGTCTCGGGGCGTCCAGGGGTTCCGGCTCATCGTGATCGGCATCGCGATCAGCGCCGTCCTCAACGCGTTCAACGACTACCTGCAGCTGCGGGCGGACCTCAACGCCGCCATCGCTGCTGCCAGCTGGGGCATGGGTTCGCTCGCCGACCTCGGGTGGCAGGACGTCGTGCCCGTGACGATCGCGGTCGCGGTCCTCGTCCCCCTCCTCGCGCTCATGTCCCGCCGACTCGGCATGCTGGAGTTCGGCGACGACATCGCGAGCGCCCTCGGCATCCCGGTCGAACGCACGCGGCTGCTGCTGCTCGTGATCGGCGTCGCCCTCACCGCGACCGTCACCGCGGTCGCCGGCCCGATCATCTTCGTCGCGCTCGCCGCACCCCAACTCGCCCGGCGCCTGACGAAGTCCGCCGGCATCACCCTCGTCCCCTCGGCCGCCATGGGTGCGGCGTTGCTCCTCGTGAGCGACGTCGTGGCCCAGCGGATCATCGCCCCGGCCGCCCTGCCGGTCGGTGCGGTGACCGTGACCCTCGGTGGCATCTACCTCATCGCCCTGCTCATCACGCAGGCGGGAAAGCGCTGACATGAAGACCGACAGCCCCACCACCAGACTCGCCGGAACAGCCCTCCGCGTCGGCTACGACCAGCGGACCATCATCCATGAACTGGACATCGCGATTCCCGACGACTCGTTCACGGTCATCGTCGGCCCGAACGCCTGCGGCAAGTCGACGCTCCTGCGTGCCCTCGCCCGGCTGCTGAAGCCGACCCAGGGGCACGTCGTGCTCGACGGTCAGGAGATCACGCGCTACCCGTCGAAGGAGGTCGCGAAGCGCATCGGGCTGCTGCCGCAGACGTCGATCGCGCCCGACGGTATCTCGGTGATCGACCTCGTGTCGCGTGGCCGATATCCGCACCAGTCGATCCTCCGACGCTGGTCGGCGGCCGATGAGGCGGCGGTGCTCGCGGCGATGGAGGCGACGAACGTCACGGAGCTGTCCGGTCGCCTCGTCGACGAACTGTCCGGCGGCCAGCGCCAGCGGGTGTGGGTGGCGATGGCCCTCGCGCAGGAGACGCCATTGCTGCTGCTCGACGAGCCGACGACCTTCCTCGACATCACGCATCAGGTGGAGCTGCTCGACCTCTTCACCCGGCTCAACCAGGAGGGTGGCCGCACCCTCGTCGCAGTCCTGCACGACCTCAACCAGGCGGCACGGTACGCGACGCACCTGATCGCGATGCGGGACGGACACGTGGTCGCGCAGGGTGCGCCGGCGGACATCGTGACGGCCGAGCTCGTCGAGGAGGTCTTCGGGCTCCGCTGCCGGATCATCGACGACCCCGAGTCGCACACACCGCTCGTCATCCCGCTGATGGGCGCGCACTGACCCGTGGTTCTGGCCGGCGTCAGCGCGGTGCGCTGGCGCGAGCGCGGGTTTGTCGGCGTGGGCGCGCCCCGGTGACGTGAGCGCGGGCCTCCGGAGGGGTGCGCTCACGCCGGTGGGGCGCGCTCACGAGGTGGACGCGTGCCGGTGTCAGCAACCGATGGCGGGTGTGCCGGGTCGGCAGGGCTTGTCGACGCCGACGGTCGAGTTCCGGACGATCTGCACCGTGTGGGGTTCTTCGGTCGGGATCGACAGGGTTCCGACGACGGGAAGCCACCCGCTGTCGCCGATGCGGTACTCGGCGGCGTACTCGACCTCGACGGTGATGGTCTTGGTCCCGACCGTCGTGTAGCGGTGACTCGTCGGGGTCTTGGAGAACTCGGCCAGTCCGAGGGTGGCCCAGGTGGATCCGCCGGTCCGGGTGGTGGTCGTGTCGCCGTCGCCGTAGTCGAAGGTGAAGCCGACGGGGATGAAGTTCACCTCCGCGACCTGGCCGAGGAGCGTGCCGGTGCGGGTGTGACCGGAAGCGGCGGCGATGACGTTGGTGTGGAGCCCACGCACACCCCAGGCGGCGGGTTCGGTCGTGACGGTGGGTGCGGCGGGTGCGAAGCTCGCGACGTCGTGAATCGTGACGGGTTGCGCTACTGGTGCTGCTCCGAGGTCGGTGCCGAGATCGCCGGGCGTGAAGGTGTAGCACTCGTCAGGCCGCATGAGACTGCAGACCGTCCGCTCCCCGTTGGGCCCGTCGGTCACACCGGGCGGCAGCTCGGCCGAGCCGCCTCCTTCGTCGTCGCCTCCGCCCGTTCCGCCGCCGGACCCACCGCCTCCACCCGAACCGGGCTGCTCGATGGTGCCCCCGACGTCGACCGAGCCGTTGCCAGCGCATCCCCAGATCGCATCTGCGGACCCGCAACTCGCGGCCCTCGCAGTTCCAGGAGCGGCCAGTGTGATCGTCACTCCCGCGACGAGAGCCATGGCGAGCGTTGTAATTGCCGTCTTCAGGCGCATGATGAAGCACCTTCTTCCGCATCCTTCGACGTGATGAGGAAGCGGCCGGAGCTTGCCGGGTCAACGCCGAGGGATAGCTCGAATCCGATGGCGGGCAGGCGGTCAGGTTGCGGTTGGGGTTGACCGTTCGCATCCAAGATCTCAACGGAGCCGACGATCTCGCATGCGAATGCTCGAGCGACAACTCCGACTGAGTCGGGCGAGTTGTAGAACTCGCGAATCTGGACACCGGACAGAGTTATATCTCCTCGCGTGCTGTAGCCGCCATCACGCATTCGGGAGTAGGCCTCGTATTCGATCGCCGCGACGTCGGCGGACGCGATCACATCGATGCGCTCCGGATTGACGCCTCCCTCATGGAGGATGGTGTTCGAGATGTCGAGGAACTGCTGGTAGCTCTCTGTCACCGCCGCAAGAGCGTCCTCCTCGTTCTCGAAGACCGGAGGTGTGCTCGTCGGCGACAGGGCTGGCGCTGGGCCGGTGCAGGCCACCAGGCCGAGGAGTCCTGACACGCAGGCCAGCGTGGAAACGGTTCGAGGCAGCAGGGTCTTTGGCATCCCTCGACGCTAAGCGCGCTCAGACTCCCGCCCAGGGTTATCCACAGAGCAGATATGCCTACACGGACATATGTCGCACAAGTGGTCCGTGTGCCAGCGCGGTGCGCTGACGTGAGCGCACCCCAGGGGACGTGAGCGCGGGCCTCCGGAGGGGCGCGCTCGCGTCGGTGACCCGCGCTCACGTCAGCGCACCGCGCTGGCCGAAGCACAAGCGTTATCGGGACGTGACTTGGGAAGCTTAGGCTTACCTCATACCCCACGTCTTCAACGGAAAGCAGAACATGCGCCGCATGCCCCGCACCCTCACCGCCGTCGCCGCCCTCGCGGTCGCCGGCCTCGCCCTCGCCGGCTGCACCGCCGGTCCCTCCACCGACGACGCCTCCACCGGCACGCTCGGCACCGTCGACACCATGTTCGGCGAGGTGACCGTCCCGGAGCCCGCCGGCGACCTCACCGTCGTCGCCCTCGGCTGGTCCGACGCGGAGATG
Source organism: Plantibacter sp. VKM Ac-2876 (assembly GCF_015350715.1). NCBI lineage: Bacteria > Bacillati > Actinomycetota > Actinomycetes > Micrococcales > Microbacteriaceae > Plantibacter > Plantibacter sp. VKM Ac-2876. Next base: position 351,306 of record NZ_JADKSI010000001.1, read on the forward strand.
GCGCTCTCCCTCGGCGTGGTGCCCGTCGGCGTGTACGACTGGCAGTCCTTCGGCGCCGACAACAAGGCCGTCGGCCCGTGGGCCACCGACCTGTTCGGCGACGTGACCCCCGAGATCATCGAGGACAGCGGCGACACCGTCAACTACGAGCAGATCCAGGCGCTCGAACCCGACCTCATCCTCAACACCCGTTCCGCCGGCGACGAGAAGCAGTACGAGCGACTCTCCGAGATCGCCCCGACCGTGTTCGCGCCCAAGGGGACCGCCGCGTTCGCGACCCCGTGGGACGTCCAGCTCGAGCAGGTCGCCGCCGCACTCGGCAAGACCCAGGAGGGCGACGCGCTCGTCTCCGCCACGAAGCAGTCGATCAACGAGGCCGCCGACCTCCACCAGGAGTTCGCCGGGCTCACCACCGTCGCCGCGACGAAGTTCGGCGACGCCTACGGCGCCTACCTCGAGGGTGACGGTCGCTTCGACATCCTCGCCGACCTCGGCTTCCAGCAGAACCCGGCCGTCCTCGATCTTGAGGCCTCCGGTTTCTACGCGGCGGTCTCCGCCGAGCAGGTGTCAGCGTTCGACGCCGACGTCGCCGTCCTCCTCCCGATCGGGTTCAGCGCAGCGGACACCACCGCCGACCCGCTCCTCGCGAGCCTCCCCGTGGTGCAGGACGGTCGCGCGATCGTCCTCGACCCCACCGACGAGCTCACGCAGGCCTACAGCGCGGCGTCCGTGCTGAGCATCCCCGTCGTCCTCGAGCAGCTCGTCCCGAAGCTCGCCGAGGCCGCCGCCAAGGTCGCGAAGTAGGGTCCACCCCACCAGCACCACAGCAGGAGATCCGCGCGAGAGCCGGACGGAATCGCGTATTCCGTCCGGCTCTCGCGCTGTTCTCCGGCTCTCATGCCTGCCGGCGGCCGCTCGGGCTCAGGCCGGCCGGGACAGCTTCAGCAACCGCGCGAACCCCATCGCCGCGACGATCACGAGCGCCACGACGAGCAGGACGACGGCCGCACCCGGCGCCACCGGTGCCAGCGCCGTCAACCCACCGCCGACGAGCAGCGCCAGCAGGACGGCGTCCGACTGCCAGAGCAGGACGTTCAGCGACGACGCATCGCCGAACGGCGTCGGGACGGGCATGAGCAGCAGGATCGGCAGTGGTCCCTTCGCGGCGTCGAACGTGCGGAGCACGACGATCCAGACCGCGAGCAGCAGCCACCACCCGAGCGGCTGGAGGAGCGCCATCCCGCCCGGTGCCGCGGAGGCGAGCACCCCGAGCAGAGCACCGATCCCACCGATCACGACCGCGGCCAACAGCGGGGCGACGGCTCCGGCGAGCACGAGCGAGCGCGGGCTCCGACCGTAGAGCGTCGGCGTCCCGGCGCTCTCGACCCCGTGCCGCACCGCGTCGCACCAGACGCCCACCGCGAGGTAGGCGAGGAACGCCGCGGGGACGGCGAGCATCCACCGCACACCGTCCGGGAGCCCGAAGGAGAGACCGACCGCCGCACCGGACGCCGCCAGGATCAGCGAACCGAGGGCGACCCGCCCGGGTGTCCGCCGAGCGCCGACGATCGACCGCCGGAGGACGACGAGCCAGAACGGCCCGGTCATCCGCAGCGCGACACGGCGACCGGTCGTCGGGGAGGCTCGCAGCCCGCCGACGGCACCCGAGGCATCGCCGCTCTGCAGCATCATCCCGACCCGCTGCCAGCGCAGCGCCTGATCGAGGAGGGGTCCGCTCCGCAGCCCGTCCAGCGCCCTCGGGACGAGCAGGAGGGAGACAGCCCCGAGCAGGACGAGCGCCACCGCCGGCCACCACGACACCGGCACCCCCACCGACGCGAACCAGCCACCGCCGCCACCCCAGGTGAAGAGCCCCGCCCAGTCCCTCGTCGCGAGTGCAATGCCGAGCACCATGGCCTCGATGCCGCCCGCGACCGGCGACCAGAGGAGCCCCAGCCACCCCCACGGGGAGACGAGCAGCATGCCGGGGACGAGGAGACCGAGCACTCCGCCCACACCGGCGACGATGACCACGGCGGCGACCGTCCGTCGCGAACCGTGCTGACCGAGCAGCCATGCCACCGCGAGGAGCAGCGAGAAGCCCACGGCACCGATCACGAACGCCACCACGGCGGCGGGCACGGTCGGTCCGGTCATGCCGATCACCGAGGCCGTGTCGGCGGCCACGCCGATCGAGACGGCGGCTCGCTCCCCCGGCACCAGGAGTCGCGACAAGCCGACCACCCCGGCCACGAGGACCGAGAGCCCTGCGAGTGCGAGCGCGGAGGCGACGAAGGGACGACGCAGCGTGAGCCGACGCGGCAGTGGCGAATCGGCGAGGAACTGCACCGCCGCGGGCCTCGGCACGACCGGTCCCCTCGTCCGACCACCGAGCACGACGACGATCGTCGCGATCGCCGAGAGCAGCGCGACCGCCCCGGGCCGGACGGCCGCCACGACGCCCGCGGCATCCGGCTCGATCAGTCCGAGGACTGCGAACCGCACGAGCGGAGCACCCACGATGAGTGTGACGAGCAACGCGGCGTAGACGACGAACGCGACGTCGGCGACCCGCGGACGCCCGTCGCGCGCGGCGAGCACCGCCCGTCCGGCGCGGAGGATCCGACGGTCGTCGCGCGAGATGCGCCCGGCGTCGGTGCTCACGGGGCTTCGACCGTGATCGCCTCGTCGGCGACCCGTTCGACGAGCCCTGCGTCGTGGCTCGCGAAGACGATCGCCGCCCCGCGCTCCTTCGCGAGCAGGATGCGGTCGGCGACGAGGCCGCGCCGCTCGGCGTCCAGGCGCTGCTCCGGTTCGTCGAGCACGAGGACGTCGAAGGGCCGGACGAGCGCCGTCGCCAGGGCGAACAACTGCGACTGACCCGAGGACAGCTCGGTGGCGAAGCGGCGCGCGAGCGTGTCGATGCGCAGGGCCGCGAGCAGCTCGTCGGCGGCGTCGTCCGCCGCTTGGCCGGTCACACCCCACGTCGTCGAGATGTAACGCAGGTGTTCGCGCAGCGTCAGGTCCGGCGCGTAGGCCGGGGTGCCGATGAGGGCCGAGACGGAGCGACGCACCGTGCGGTCGCGGTCGTCGATGGTCCGGCCGCCGATCGTCGCCGTCCCGCTCGACGGGCGCAGCCGTCCGCTGAGGATCCGCAGCAGGGTCGTCTTGCCCGACCCGTTGCGGCCTCGGACGGCGAGCGCCATCCCCCGCTCGACCCGGATGTCCGTCGGCGCCAGCAGAGTCTCCCCGTCGATCACCGCTCCGACGCCGTCCGCCTCGATCAGCGGCTGCATCGCGGCAACCGACTCCCCCTCGTGTCCCGACATCGTCCCATCCTCGCAGGCGTCCGCCGAGGTGTCCTCCACCGTGCGGCGGATCGCGCGGTCGGGCGTCGGGGCTCAGCACGTCGGTCGAGGGTGCAGAATGCAGAGCATGGGAATCGTCACCGGGCGCCGGAACGCGCGTCCGCCGAAGCAGCGCCGCGCAGGCGGACCACCCGAGGGCGACGCCTACGACGAGGTCGTGCGGGAGATCCGCGCCGGACGCCTCGACGCCGACGCAGGCGCCGAACGACTGATCGAGCGGCTGACCGACGCGGAGCTCCTCGGTCTGCTCGACGGCGACTCCCCGCGCCGACTCCTCCCGCTGATCCCCGTGCTGCTCCACCGGCGTCCGTTCGTGGCCGGAGCCGTCCCCAGGCTCGGGATCCCGGGGATCCGGTTCAGTGACGGCGCCCGCGGTGTCGTCATCGGCGAGTCCACCGCGTTCCCCGTGACCATGGCGCGGGCGGCCACCTGGGACCCGGTGCTCGAGGAGCAGGTGGGTGAGGCGATCGGTGCGGAGACACGGATCCGCGGCGCGAACTACTCGGCGTCCGTCTGCGTCAACCTCCTTCGCCATCCCGCGTGGGGCCGCGCACAGGAGTGCTACGGCGAGGATCCGGTGCTGACAGGCCGGATGGGGTCGGCAATGACCCGCGGCGTCCGCGTCCACACGATGGCGTGCGTGAAGCACTTCGCGCTCAACTCCATGGAGGACGAGCGGTTCGAGGTCGACGTCTCCGTGGACGACCACGCACTGCACGAGGTCTACCTGCCGCACTTCAAAGCCGTGATCGACGCCGGCGCGGACTCGGTCATGAGCGCCTACAACCGGGTGCGGGGCGAGTACATGGACGTCAACCGTCCGCTGCTCACCGAGGTGCTGCGGGAGGAGTGGGGCTTCACAGGCTTCGTGACGAGCGACTGGGTCTTCGGGACGCACGACGCCGTCGGCAGCCTGGAAGCCGGGATGGACGTGGAGATGCCGCTCCGCCTGCGACGGGCGCACGAGTTGCCCGCCGCCCTGCGGGCCGGCACCCTCCACCACGCCACCGTCCTGCGCTCGGCCCGGCGCATCCTGCGGACGGCCCTCCTGCACGCCGCGACCCGCACCGAACCGCAGCCCTCGGCGGACGTCGTCGCCGGCTCGGCCCATCGCGCGCTCGCCCGACACGTCGCCGAGGAGTCGATCGTGCTCCTCGGCAACCGCCCGGTCGGCGACGGCGTCCCGCTCCTCCCCCTGTCGGCGACGACCCGTCGGATCGCGGTGGTCGGTCGTCTCGCGGATCGGGCGAACCTCGGCGACCACGGCTCGTCGCGCGTCCGTCCGCCGACCACCGTCTCGCCGCTGCAGGGGCTCCGTGAGGCACTCCCCGACGCGGACATCACGACCACCCCGGCCGGGAACGTGCGGGCCGCGGTCGCTGCGGCGGCGGCCGCCGACACGGCCATCGTCGTCGTCGGCTTCGACCAGCACGACGAGGGCGAGTCGGTCGTCACCGGCGGCGTCGACGTCGGCGTCCTCGGGGCGGCCCTGGACTCGGGTCGACTCCGCAGCGCCATCACCGGTGTCGCGCACCTGGCGTCGCGGTTCGTGCGCGGCGGCGACCGCACCTCGCTCCGCCTCCGGCCCTCGGACGAACGCCTCATCCTGGCCGTCGCCGCCGCGAACCCGCGCACGGTGGTCGTGCTCATCGGCGGAAGCGCCATCCTGACCGAAGCCTGGCGTGACCGCGTCCCGGCCCTGGTCCTCGCCTGGTACGGCGGGATGGAGGGCGGTCGTGCCCTCGCCGACGTCCTGACCGGTGTGGTCGAGCCCGGCGGGCGACTGCCCTTCGTGATCCCGACCGATCCCTCACACCTGCCGCCGTTCGACCGCGAGGCGAAGGCCGTCGTGTACGACGACCGCTGGGGTCAGCGGCGGTTGGACGAGGAGGGCCACACACCGGCCTTCCCGTTCGGCTTCGGCCTCGGGTACACGACGATCGACCACCGCCTGCTCGGGCACCGGTTCGACGACACCGGTGGGACCGCCGAGGTCCTCGTGACGAACACCGGTCACCGCGAGGGGTCGACCGTCGTCCAGCTCTACGCCGCCGACACCGCACTCGATCGACCGGTCGCACAGCTCCTCGGGTTCCGGAAGGTGACCCTGCAGCCGGGCGAGGAACGCATCGTCCGGATCGTCCTCGATCCGACACCGACGCTCGAACGCGACCCGGCCACCCGCCGCTGGTCGCCCCGCACCGGCGACTGGGCCCTGCAGGCCGCCCAGCACAGCCCGTCGACGTGGGCGGACGCGACCCCGCTGCGGATCGGTGACAGCGACCTCGACGACGACCCCACCCGACTGCCGGACACAGCCGGCTGACCCGAGCCGATCAGCTCGGGCCGGCCGACTCGAGGTCGGCGAGGCCCTCGACCCGCACGGCGAGCTCGTCGTCCCGTCCGAGGACGGCGCGGAGGAGGCGCTGCGTGTCGCGCCGGACGGAGAGCACGGCGTCGTCGCGTCGCAGCACGAGGGTGCCGTCCGGCCCGGTGTAGCGCTGCTGCAGGTCGTCCAGCTCACCGGCCCGGAGCAGCGCCACCGTGCTGGAGGCCGCCGGGTCGACGAGACGCACGAGGGCCGACTCGCCCTCGAGCTCGCTCGCGACCACCCGTCGGGCGCTCGCGTCGAAGATCGTCTTCTGCGCTGCCCGGGTCACGACGAACGGTCGTGCCGGACCGTCGAGCAGCCGGTCGACGACGTCGCGGGCCGCGTCGGGGCGACCGACCCGTCGGGCTGCGGCCTGCATCCGCGCCAGACGACCCGGCTCGCCGAGGATCCCGTCGATCTTCCACCCGATCGTCGTCGCGGTGTTGCACCGGACGGCCGCACCCTGCTCCATGAGGTAGTCGCCGTTGCGGACCTCCTGCCCGGGGATGGGGTTCACGAGCACCATCGGCAGCCCGGCGGCCATGCACTCCGACGCCGACAGTCCTCCGGGCTTGCCGATGAACAGGTCGGCTCGGCGCAGGAGCTGCGGCATCTCGTCGGTGAAGCCGAGCACGGTGTAGCGGTCGTCGCCGGGCGCGATGAGGTCCTCGACGCTCCGCCGCAGCGCCTCGTTCCGCCCGCACACGATCGTGGCGGTGAACGGCGACCGGAGGTGCAGCGTCTGTCGGACGACCGCGAGCGCGTAGTCACCGCCGGACGCGCCGGCCGAGATGAGCAGCATGGGCGGCGCCGCCGGGTCGCGTTCGGCCGGGGCGCTCGGCTGAGCGGCGATGGGGATCCCCGAAGCCACGACCCGGTCGGGCGGAAGACCGAGGGCCGTCAGCTGGACCCGTCCCTCCTCCCGGGCGAGGAAGAGCGCGTGGAAGGCGCTCGTCAGCCACAGCCCCTGGAAGTCGTAGTCCGTGGTGACGATCGCGGTCCTGGCGTCGACGGCGCCGCGGAGGATGAGCGAGGCCAGCAACTGGGCCGGGAGGAAGTGGGTGCAGATGATCGCCGTGGGTCTGAAGCGTTTGATCGCGCTGACCACCGGCATCGCGTTCGCCCGCGTCCAGGGGTCGAGCGGGCCGCGACGACGGAACGGCGCGTCGCTCAGGTCGTAGCCCCACTCCACGAGCCAGGGCGTCTCCTCGACGAGCACGAAGTACCCCTTGCCGAGGACGTCGCGGTACAGGGAGGTGCTCGCCTGCAGGACGTCCAGCACCTCGACCTCGACGACGTCGGGACGCCCGGCGCACGCCTGTTCCACGGCGGCGGCGGCGCTGTTGTGTCCGGACCCGACACCGGCCGACAGGATCAGGACGCGCTCGCCGCCGTCCGGCCCGGGCTGTTGCTTCGATGTCCTGCGCATGAGCCGATGCTAGCGCGCGGCCTCCGGCGCCAGGGCTGCCTCGTACAGGGCGATGAGGCGGGTGGTCTGCGTCGACTGGCGTAGGGTGCGGGCGAGGCCCGGTGCGACGACAGGCGCGGTACCCGCCTCGATGTCGGCGACGGCACGACGGATCGCTTCGGCGAGCGCCTCGACCCCGCCGTCCGTCGGCTGCCACATCGAGTCGGCCGGGAGCTCCGCCGCGATGTTCGGGTCGCTGATGATCGACGGTGTGCCGAGTGCGGCCGCCTCGAACACGGTCATGCCCTGCGTCTCGAACCCGATCGACGTCTGCACGAGGGCGTCGGCGTCGGCGATCGCGCGCAGCGAGTCGGGATACGAGACACGACCGGCGAAGACGACGTGGTCGGCGAGATCGTGTTCGGCGACGAACGCCTGGGCCTTCGCGAGCAGGAGTCCGGCCCCGTACAGGCGGAACACCGCGTCGACGTCCGCGAGCCGGACCGCCTCGAGGAACTCCATGAGCCGCTTCTCCTGGCTGAAGCGGCCGATCCACACGAACGACGGCAGGCGGTGCGGCACGTGGAGCGTGGTCGCGCGTTCGTCGAGGATCTCGTCGAGCACCGCGTCGTCGACGCCCGTCGACAGGACCTCGGCGTGGGCGGTCACCCCCTGCTCGCGGAGGACGCGCGCGAAGTGATGCGATGGCGCGATGACGACGGACGCACGCTTGGCGAACTCCTGCAGGTAGGACCAGACGCCGGTCGGCAGGGTCGAGAGCCGCGGCCGGAGGACCCGGCGCTGCCACCAGGACAGGGCTCCGACGACGAGGCCCGGCGCAGGCATGGTCTGTTCGATGCCGACGTCCATGCGGTTGTGCATCGTGTGGAGGGCCGGGATCCCGTGACGTTCGGCGTAGCGGTAGGCCGTGAGCGCCTGCCAGAAGTCGGCCTGCACGTGGACGACGTCGACCGGGGGCAGCTCCGCCAGACGTGCGTCGAGCCAGCGGTCGGTGAGCCGTCCTGGCACGGTCATCGAGTACTCGCGGTCGAGCGTGATGGGGATCGAGGGGGTGTCGAGATAGTGCGGGTCGTCGTCGTGCGCCTGGTGCATCCGCGGCGAGCACACCGTGACGGTGTGCCCCGCGGCCTCCAGGAAGCGCCGCTGCAGCCGGATCGAGACCTGGGCCCCGCCGGACGACTCGGGGTGCTGGTCGCTGAAGACGAGGATGTGCATGGTCACCAAGGCTACCCGTGGCATCCGGGTCGCAGGTGTCCGGCGCCGCGACTCAGGCTTCGTCGAGGACGGCGACGATCGACTCCTGCAGGTACCCGAGCCAGGCGTAGATCGCCATCATGAGCTGCGGATCCTGCTCGTCGTCCGAGGTCGTCGGAGCCGGGTCGAACGGCTCCGCGTCGTCCTCCTCGATGCCGAGTCGAGCCGCGATGGTGAGCCGGGTGTCGTTGAGGAACCGCAGCCAGGTCCAGGCCGTCTCGCCCTCGAGGGTCACGGCTGCACCGTCCTCGTGCCCGACCGGGACGTCCGTCGGCTGAGCCGCGTCGGACGCGTCGGCGGTGAGCGCCGCCAGGACGGTCCGCGCCGCGGCCACCTTGCCGCCGACGAGGTCGTCGGCGGTGAAGCGTCGGAACTCCGCGGCGGCCTCGGGGTCGTCGCGGTACCCCTCCGGCACCAGTCGCGCCATGGCGGGGTCGAGCTCCACGGCCGTCGCCAGCCCGGCGCGGGTCGCGTCCTCGAGCATGTCGACGAGCTGGCTCGCCAACTGCTTGAGGATCGAGGCCTCCTGCTCGTCGAGGCGGAGCACGACGGGTCCGACGGGCGGACGGACGAACGCGCTCATGCGTCGGCCTTCGCGAGCGAGGCCCAGAGCCCGTACCCGTGCATGGCCTCGACGTGGCGCTCCATCTCCTCGCGGTTACCGGTGGCGACGACAGCGCGGCCCTCGTGGTGCACGGCGAGCATGAGTCGCTCCGCCTCCTCGTGGGTGTAGCCGAAGTAGCTGCGGAACACGAGGGAGACGTAGGACATGAGGTTCACCGGGTCGTTCCACACGATGGTGACCCACGGTTGCATGGTGAGGGTCGCCTCGTCGACGATCGGCTGGTCGAGGATCTGCGCCATCCTCCAAGCCTCCCACGATGCGTGCCGCAGCGCCTCCCTGACGGCGTCCGACTCAGGAAGCGGACGGTGCGCCGGCGCGCGGCTGGCGGAGTGGCAGCGTGACGGTGAAGGTGGAGCCGCGGCCCGGGCGGCTGGACACGGTGATCCAGCCGTGATGCGCCTCGGTGATGGACTTCACGATCGACAGCCCGAGGCCGACACCGGGCCGGGCCTCGTCGCGGACCTCCCTGGCCCGGAAGAAGCGGTCGAAGAGCTGCCGCTGGTCGTCGGGCGAGATGCCGATGCCGGTGTCCGCGACGTTCACGGTGCAGGTCTTCCCCTCCACCGCGACGGTCAGGACGACGCGCCCACCTCGCGGGGTGTACTTCACCGCGTTCGAGAGCAGGTTGTCGAGGACCTGGCGGAGCCGGCCGCCGTCGCCCTCCAGTTCCACGTGCGGAGGGATCTCGGCTCGGACGATGACACCGGCCTCCGACGCCTGCGGCAGGATCGCGCCCACGCTCGCCCGGGCGATGTCGGCGATGTCGGTGTGCGCGATCCGCACCCGCATCTCGGCGTCGCCCGCCGCGAGCAGGTCGCCGATGATCGCGTACAACTGCTCCGCGTTGCGCTGGATCGTCGAGACCTCCCGCTCCAGTCCGAGCTGCCGCAGGTCGTGCCCCTCGGTGAGGAGGTCGAGGTAGCCGATGATCGACGTCAGCGGGGTGCGGAGTTCGTGGGAGACGTCGATGAGGAACGCTTCGCGCAGCGCCACCGCGTCGGCGAGGTCGGTGACGTCGTGACCGACGGTGATGGTACCGACGAACGTCCCGTCGTCGGTGTGCACCTGTCGCGCGTTCCCGATGATGGCGCGCTGGTTTCCCGGCTCCCCCACCCAGTACAGTTCGCCACGGAAGCTCTCTCCGCGCAGCGCCCGGTTGATGACCTGCTCCTCGGGAAGCAGCCGGGTCTTCCGGTCCGGTCCGTAGACGTGCACGCCGGCACGGGTCTTCCGGTCGAAGCCCGCCAGCTCGGCCTGTTCGTACGTCGCCTGGTTGCGGAGCGCGGCCGTGCCGTCCGGTCGGAAGAAGGCGACGGCGGCGTCGACGGACTCCGAGACCGTCGTCGCGACGGCCGCCGCCTCCGTCGCCGCGGCGAGCGCGATGCGCGCGCGTCCCTCATGGGCACGGAGTTGACGGGCGGCGAGGTGCACGGTGACGGAGATGATGAGGACGAGAGCCGGCAGGATGCAGATCGCACCCCACCCGCCCGGCGTCGTCGGCCATGCTCCGGCGCGCGCCACCGGGATGAGGGAGACGAAGATCGCCCCGAACACCGGGACGGGCAGTGCCGAGACCCCGAACCCACCCGCGAGCCAGAGCACCGGGATGACGATGAGGAGGCCCGACGTCGGCAGGTTCGGCAGGGTGTCGCGGAAGAACCCGACGGCGAGGATGTCGATGGTCGGTACGAGCACGAGCAGACCACGGAGCGCGCCGGACGGTGGCACGGCGAAGAGCAGGGACGTCGCCGCCGCCGTCAGGGAGAGCCCGATGAGGAAGTCGGGTTCCAGCAGGGTCCAGGTCGAGGTCAGCCCGATGTACAGCCCGAGCATCAGGATCGAGGCGATGAACGCGAACTGCGCACCGGCGAAGAGGTGGTTGGTCCGCGGCAGGGGTGCGGCAGCCGCGGCCGGGACTGCGATGCCGACGGTCGGTGGTGCGGGCCGTGGAGCGGCGGCAGGTCGACCCGGGCCGGGCCGGGCCGGGCCCGGCTGAACGGGACCCGACTGCGTGGGGGCTGGCCGAGCGCCGCCACGATCACGGAATCGTGGGTCCTGGGGCTGACGCTGGGCCATGGCTGCTCTCCGGAGGGGACGAGCGATCACCGGGATCGGGTCGCTCACTCCCGAACCCTACCCGGTGCGGGGACAGCCTTCAGCAACCGTTGACAGCAGGCGGCTCAGGTCGGGAGGCGATCGGGGCGCTTCGGCGGGTACACCCAGGTGACCATCACCACCGAGATCATCATGAGGAGGAACCACGACACCAGCTTGGTGAGCGGGACGAGCTGCCAGCCGTCCTCCTGATTCGGGTACAGCCAGGCGCCCGTGATCGTCCCGATGTTCTCGGCGATCCAGATGAAGCAGGCCACGAGCAGGAACGCCACCAGCACGGGCATGCGGTGCGTCCGACGGAACACGCGGAAGTGCATCATCGTCCGCGCGAACACGACGAGGACGGCCGCGAGCAGCACCCATCGCAGATCGACGACGTAGTGCTGGCTGAAGAAGTTGACGTAGATGCCGGCGGCGATGATCGTCGTGAGCCACACCCGTGGATAGCGGTCGAACCGGAGGTCGAAGAGCCGGTACACGCGGACCATGTACGACCCGACGGCCGCGTACATGAACCCGGTGTACAAGGGCACGGCGCCGAGGTGCAGGACCCCGCCGCCGTCGTACTCCCACGATCCGACCCCGGTCTTGAACAGTTCCATGCCCGTCCCGACGACGTGGAACAGGACGATCACCCAGAGCTCGCGGCCCGTCTCGAGCCTGGTGACGATCATGACCACCTGGATGACGATGGCAGCGACGACGAGCGCGTCGTTCCGGGCGAGCCAGACGTCGTCCGGGTACCAGAGGCGGGCGGCGACGATGACCGCGAGCATCGCTGCGCCGAAGATGCACGCCCACGCCTGTTTCGCCCCGAAGACGAGGAACTCGACGGCCTTCGCCCGCGCACCGCCATCGGGGGCGTCGCGCAGGAGCCGGTTGGCCCGGTCGTCGATCCAGCGCTCGACCGCGGTGAGATCGTGCTGATCTCGGCGGCGCGAGCCGCGAGGTGCTCCGTCTGCAGGGGTGGACGGCTCGGACATCGGGCCAGCATACGGGCACACTCGGCGCCGCACCTGAGACGTCGGGAGCACCCCGACGCGGGCTGCGGCGCGCAGCTCCTAGGGTGGGTTCATGCCGCAGAACCGCACGATCCGGACCGCCGCCACGGCGCTGTTCGCCATGGCAGCCGTCCTCGGCCTCTCGGGCTGTGGCGACGTGAACGCGGCTTCCGCCGCCGGGCGGGACTTCGAGCAGCTCCTGGACGGCGTCCCGGAGGTGGCCGATGTCGACACGACCGGGAGCAACACCCTGCCGTGGAGCGGAACGGCATCGGCGTCGGTGCTCATGGACGACGACGTCACCGACGATCGACTGAGCGGGATCGTGGACCGCATCGGTGGATTCCTGAACGAGCAGGCGAAGCGGAGCGGCGGAGCGACGTGGGAGGGCGTCGACCTCACCGTCCGTGAGTTCACCCTGTCCGTCCTCGACCGACGAGCCGACAACGCGACCCAGCTGGAGCTGCTCGCCTCGCTCGAGGACGAGGGCGTGCCGGGAGGCGAGCTGCAGCTCGCCTCCGCTGGAACCGACGGTGCGCGTGCGTCCTCGCTCACCCTCGTGGCGCGTCCCGGAGAGGACTTCCTCGCCGCCTACGACCTGGCCAGGGCGACCGCCGACGCGACACCCGCCTATGCCGCCGCGGTCGTCAGCGGCCGCAGCGACGACGGTGTCGACCCGGCCGAACCCGACGAGGACGATGCCGACGATGCGGCCCCCGGCTTCCCCAACTGGGACGGGGACGCGCGGTTCTCCATCTCCTCAGGCGTCGACGACGACGCGACGGTCAGCGGCGACCCCGGTACGACCCGTGCCGCCTACCTGGCCGTCGCCGAGCAGTTCGAGGTCATCGGCGCCACGCTGACCCCGGACACCCTCGACCTCCGCATCGCGAGCGTCGACGACGTGGCCGCCGCGACCGCGGTGGCGACGGGTGCGGTTCCGGCGAACGTCGCAGTGGAGATCCAGGGCGGCATCGTCACCTGGGATGACGGCGTCCAGTCGGCGGACATGCTGCCGGTCGTCCAGGCTCTCGGCGCGGTGCCCGGCGTGACCGCGATCGCGGCGTCGAGTGACCGCCTCGGGATCACCGTGTCGGATCCGGCGGCGGGTCGCGCCTCCCTCGACGCCCTCGATGCGCTGCCGGCGGCGTCGATCGTCGAATCGCTCCGGGTCGGTGGCCCTGTCGCGAACGGCGGCCCTGGCACGTTCTCGGTGAGCGGCTCTCGCGCGGAGGCCGCATCGCTGTTCACCCTGGTCGAGCAGCTGGCCGCATCGGGCTCGCTGGCCTCGTTCGAGGGCAGCGCCGGCCGCCTGCAGGTGGACGTCCGCGCGGCGGACGACGCGACACTCGGGGCGGCGATCGGGCTCGTCAAGGCCGGCATCGCGCCGGGGACCTGGACGAGGATCGGCGTCGACGGCGAACGGGGGACGTGGTGGTTCGACGCGATCGACACCATCACGATCGACGCCTCCGAGTACGCCGACGAGTCCCCGGAGGAGACCGCGCTCCGCGAGCGCATCGAGCGCCTCTGGAACGCCGCCTGACGTCCACGACTCCTGCAACACCCGTCCGGACCGTCGACGATGCCGGTGCCCGAGCGGCCGGTGCTCGTCGAGCGGTCCAAGCAGCAGGAGTTACGGACGCGGCTCGCCGGCGACCCGGGCGCGCGAGACCGTCACCGTGAACTTCTGGTTGCGCGCGAACTGCGTCGTCGGACCGACGAGCCGTTCGAGGGCAGCCCGGTAGCCGAGGTGCGAGTTCCACACGACGGCGAGGGTGCCACCCGGCTGCAGGACACGGGCGGCCTCGGCGAACAGGTCATGGGCGACGCCCGTGTGGACGGTGGTCCCGCTGTGGAACGGCGGGTTCAGGACGATGAGGTCGACTGACGCGTCCGGCTGCATCGACAGGCCGTCGTCGCGGAGCACCGTGATGCGCTCGGCCAGTCGGCGGTCGGCGTCGTCGTTGGCGGCGATGGTCGCGGTGGTCGAGGCGACCGCTGCAGCGGACTGGTCGGTCGCGATGACCGCGAGCTCGGGCCGGGCGATGGCGAGCGACACCGCGAGGACGCCGGTGCCGCAGCCGAGGTCGACGGCCGTCCGGGCGTCGGGCGCGATCTCCGGCAGCGCCTCGAGCAGGAAGCGGGTGCCGATGTCGAGCTTCGTGCCGGCGAACGCCGCGCCGGCGGCGGCGATGGTCAGACCGATGTCGGCATGGTGCTCGGTGCGCAGCGCGGTCGAGGCCGTGGAGTCGCCCTCCTCACGCTCGCCCTCGACGGCGTCGGTCGCCGGGTCGCTCGCGCGGAGCACCCGGGACTTCTGACGGGCGAGGCTCGCGGTGACGGTCGAGAAGCTCCGACCGAGGACCTCGTTCATCGCGGGCGTGAGGTGCTTCACCCGGCCACCGGCCAGGAGACGGACGTCGGCGGCGCTCCAACGGGCCACGGCGGCGGCGATCTCGTGCAGGGCTTCGAGGTGCTTCGGGAGTTGGAGGAGGACGAGTGATGCACCCGTGAACAGCTCCTCGCCGAGCGGCAGGTTGCGGAATCCGCCGTCGACGCCGAGGCGTTCGGCGTTGGCGGCGAGCGCGCGTTCGCCGACCGCCGCGTCCTGGTGGACCCGGACGTCCGTCGCCCCGAGGAGCGCGATGGCCCCGAGGGTGAGCGCCCCGTAGGCGTCGCCGACCACGACGATCTCCCCGGATGTCGGCACGTGACCGTTCAGCGCCGCGGCCGCTTCGTCGAGCAACAGCCGGTCGGTCGCGTCGACGGCGAAGAGGTTGGGTGCCTCGTGATCGGGGAACCGGCGCAGCGCGTCGAAGGAGAACTCGGGCATCCCCTCAGCGTACCGGCGGGCCGTCCGCACGGGTTCGCGCGGTCAGGACGCGGGGACCGCCGCCACCGCGTCGATCTCGACGAGCGCTCCCGGGCGTGCCGGGGCGACGGAGACGACCGTCACCGCGGTCCGGCGACCACCCCAGACCGCCGCGGTCGCCGCGTAGCCGTCGGACGGATCGATCCCTGGCGCGAGGTAGATGGTGAGCTTCGCGACGTGTTCGGGCCCGGAACCGGCCTCGGCGAGCACCGTGAGGACGTTCCGGAGCGCCTGTTCCGTCTGCGGACCGAGGCCGTCGAGGAGTGCGCCCTCGGCGTCGACGCCGTTCTGCCCGCCGATGAACAGCGTCGGGCCGGCCGGGAGGATCATGCCCTGCGCGAAGGCGGGGCTCGTGTACATGGAGGGCGGATCGACGGCGATCGGCGGCGTGGACATGGCTGCTTCCCTTCTGGAGCGGTGACACAGCCAGGACCGGCTGATGCAGCGATTCTGCTCCCGGGGACCGACACCGTCCAGTGGTCAGCCGCGCCGGCGCGCGCGTCGAGCCGGCTTCTCCGCCTTCACGGCTCGGAGGACGGCCGGGAAGACGAGGACACCGAGCCCAGCGGAGACGAAGAGGTTGACGACCGTGGCGATTGCGACGCCCTGGCCGAAGGCTCGCACGGTCTCGAGGCCGCTGGCGTCCTCGGCGCGGACGGACGCGATCGCACCGAACACGATCACGAGGCTGATGACCGCGAAGATGAGCTGCAGCGGGACGGTGGCCCACATGCCCCAATGCGTGACGGCTCCTGCGCGACGCACGCCGTGACGCCGCAGGATCCGCAGGCTGAGTGCGATGCCACCGAGGAAGGCGACGACCCCGAGCGCGACGTACCCCCACACCCAGGCACCGAACGGCGGTGTCAGGAAGAGCAGGATGAACCCGAACACGCGCGAGAAGCCGTCGACCCATTCGGCCTCGCCCGCACCGAGCAGGACGCCGACGAGGATCGGGGCGCCGATCACGACGAGCGTCAGCAGCGGAAGCACGCCCGCGATGACGCCGAAGTACATGAGCGGGTAGGCGGTCAGTCCGGTCAGCCGGGCGCCGCGCCGCCTCCGGGCCGTCGCGGGTGCCGTCTGCGCCGGGTCCGGCTTCGTCACCACGGGCTGAGCGCTCATGCCCCAACCCTACGCGTACACGAAAGCGCACTCGTGGTCGTCATCCGTGCGAGATGACGACCACGAGTGCGCTTTCGTCGACTACTCGGAGAGCGACGGCCGCCAGACGACGACCTCGGTCCGGCGGCGGGTGCGGGTACCGCTTCGCATCGGGACGACGCTCCCCTCCATGCCGGCGGCGAACACCCGGTTGCCCGGGGTTCGCAGCAGGGCGTTGGCGAGCGCGTGCTCGAGCTCCCGCACCCGACCCTGGAGCGAGCTGACCTCGTTCTCCAGGGTCAGGATGCGGGAGATGCCCTCGAGGCTGACGCCCTCGGCACTGAGCCTGGACACCTCACGGAGCTGGGCGATGTCGCGCATCGAGTACCTGCGTGACTTCCCCGCGGTCCGCGTCGGCGACACGAGCCCGAGCCGGTCGTACTGCCGAAGGGTCTGCGGGTGCATGCCGGCGAGCTCGGCAGCCATCGCGATCGCGAAGACCGGCGAATGCTCGTCCATGCTTCCTGCCCTTCCGTGTGCTGCTGGCTACTAGCCCCGAGCCCGAGCGATGAGCTCGTCGCGGGGGTTGTCCTTCGGCTCCAGCTCGTGGAACCGTTCGAGTGCTTCCTTGGCCTCGCCGCCGAGATGCGCCGGGACGACGATCTGCACGACGGCCAGGAGGTCGCCGGTGCCCTTCGTCGTCGCGACACCACGGCCCTTGACGCGGAGGACGCGGCCGCTCGGCGTACCGGGGGCGACGCGCAGCTTGACGGGGTCGCCGCCGAGCGTCGGAACCTCGATCGTGGCGCCGAGCGCGGCCTCCACGAAGGTGACCGGCACGGTGACGCGGAGGTTCAGGCCGTCGCGTTCGAACACGGGATGCTTGCGGACACTCACGGTGACCACGATATCGCCGGCTTCGCCGCCGTCCGGACTCGGCTGCCCCTTGCCGCGCAGGCGGATCTTCTGTCCATCCGACACACCCGCCGGGATCTTCACCTTGATGGTGCGTCCCTCGGAGGTCTGCAGGGAGATGGTGTCGCCCTGCGTGGCCGTGATGAAGTCGATCGTCGTGTGCGCGGTGATGTCGCGGCCCGGCGTGGGTCCGCCGTAGCCGCGGAAGCCACCGGAGGTCTGGCCGAAGCCACCCTGGCCGAACATGCCGCCGAGGATGTCCTCGTACCCGGGAGGCGCCTGCTGGTAGCTGTAGCTCTGGCGACCGCCTCCACCACCGCCTCCACCGAACATCGTCCCGAAGACGTCCTCGAAGCCGCCCTGGCCGCCGCCGGCACCCGGGGCGGTGAAGCGTGCTCCACCGCCCATGGCACGAACGGCGTCGTACTCCTTGCGCTGCTCGGGGTCGCCGAGGACCGAGTGGGCCTCGCTGATCTCCTTGAACTTCGCTTCGGCCTTCGCATCACCCGGGTTGGAGTCCGGGTGGTACTGCCGGGCGAGCTTCCGGTAGACCTTCTTCAGTTCCGCCGGCGTCACGTCCTTCTTGACGCCGAGGACCTTGTAAAAGTCCTTGTCGAACCAGTCCTGACTCGCCATGGCTAGCTCGCCGGGACCGCGACGACCACCTTCGCGGCGCGCAGCAGGGTGGAGCCCAGGTGGTACCCGGTCTCCACGACGTCGAGGACGGTCTCGCCCTCGGCGCCCGGCGTGGGCTGCTGGAAGATGGCCTCGTGCACGTTGGGGTCGAAGGTCTCGCCGACCGCTCCGAACGGCTTCAGCCCGAGCTTCTCGGCAGCGCCGCGGAGCTTGGCCGCGATCTGCGTGAAGGGGGCGTCGCCCTCGAGGTCGCCGTGCTTGTCAGCGCGGTCGAGGTCGTCGAGCACCGGGAGCAGGACCTTGGCGACCTCGCCGGTGGTGCGCTCGCGCTCCACCTCGCGGCCGGCCTCGGTGCGCTTCCGGTAGTTCGCGTACTCGGCCGTGACGCGCTGCAGGTCGCCGAGGCGTTCTGCAGCGAGCTGCTCGGCCGGGGAGAGGTCGCCGCCCTGCATGGGCTCCTCGGGAGCCGCGTTGAGGATGTCCTCGACGGTCAGCTCGTCGTCGGCGGCCGGTGCGTCGGCGCCGGCGGATTCGGCAGGTGCGCCCGAGGGGGCCGACGCGTCGGCGTCAACCCCCTCGGTGCCAGGCTGACGAACCTCGCCGGTCTCCGGGTCGATCCGCCGCTTGTCACGGATGATGGGATCGTCCTGGTTCTGGTTCTGGTTCTCGTCAGTCATGGTTACTTCTTGTCCTTGTCGTCTTCGTCCTCGACGACCTCGGCGTCGACGACGTCCTCATCGGAGGTCGCCTCCTCAGCCGGGGCCTCGGTTCCTGCGGCGGACTCGGAGGCCTGCGCCTGGGCGTAGATCGCCTCGCCGAGCTTGACCTGGCTCTCGTTGAGCTTGTCGAACGCGGTCTTCACCGCGTCCTCGTCCTCACCGGCGAGCGCGCTCTTCAGGGCGTCGACATCGGCCTGGACGTCGGTCTTGACGTCCTCGGGCAGCTTGTCGTCGTTCTCCTTGATGAGCTTGTCGATCGAGTAGGCGAGCTGCTCGGCGCTGTTGCGGACCTCGGCCTGCTCGCGGCGGGCCTTGTCGTCCGCAGCGTGCTCCTCGGCCTCGCGGACCATGCGCTCGATGTCCTCCTTGCCGAGGGACGAGCCACCGGTGATGGTCATCGACTGCTCCTTGCCGGTGCCCTTGTCCTTGGCGGACACGTGCACGATGCCGTTGGCGTCGATGTCGAAGGTGACCTCGACCTGCGGCACACCGCGCGGAGCCGGCGCGATGCCGGTCAGCTCGAAGGTGCCGAGGTTCTTGTTGTCGCGGGTGAACTCGCGCTCGCCCTGGAAGACCTGGATCGCGACGGACGGCTGGTTGTCGTCGGCCGTGGTGAAGGTCTCGCTCCGCTTCGTGGGGATCGCGGTGTTGCGCTCGATGAGCTTCGTCATGATGCCACCCTTGGTCTCGATACCGAGCGACAGGGGGGTGACGTCGATGAGCAGCACGTCCTTGCGCTCACCCTTCAGCACGCCGGCCTGGAGGGCGGCGCCGACGGCGACGACCTCGTCAGGGTTGACGCCCTTGTTGGGCTCCTGACCACCGGTGAGCTTCTTGACGAGCTCGGCGACGGCGGGCATACGGGTCGATCCACCGACGAGCACGACGTGCGCGATGTCGGAGACCTTCACGCCGGCCTCGGCGATGACGTCGTTGAACGGCTTGCGGGTGCGCTCGAGGAGGTCGTTGGTGAGTTCCTCGAACTTCGCGCGGCTGAGCGTCTCGTCGAGGTTCGCCGGGCCGTTCTCCGTGAGGGAGAGGTACGGGAGCTGGATCGAGGTCGACATCGAGGAGCTGAGCTCCTTCTTCGCCTGCTCGGCGGCTTCCTTGAGGCGCTGCTTCGCGATCTTGTCACCCGAGACGTCGACACCGGTCGAGTCCTTGAAGCGCTTGATCAGGTAGTCGACGACGCGCTGGTCCCAGTCGTCTCCACCGAGGCGGTTGTCACCCGAGGTGGAGCGGACCTGGATGGTGGAGAAGTCGTCGTCCTTGCCCACTTCGAGCAGCGAGACGTCGAAGGTACCGCCACCGAGGTCGAAGACGAGGATGAGCTCGTCCTCCTTGCCGCGGTCGAGGCCGTAGGCGAGGGCAGCGGCGGTCGGCTCGTTGATGATGCGGAGCACGTTGAGGCCTGCGACCTCACCGGCCTCCTTCGTGGCCTGACGCTCGGCGTCGTTGAAGTAGGCGGGGACGGTGATGACCGCGTCGGTCACGGTGTCGCCCAGGTACTGCTCGGCGTCGCGCTTCAGCTTCGCGAGGATGCGAGCGGACAGCTCCTGCGGCGTGTACTTCTTGCCGTCGACGTCGAACTTCCAGTCGGTGCCCATGTGGCGCTTGACGCTCGCGATGGTGCGGTCGACGTTGGTGACGGCCTGGCGCTTCGCGGTCTCGCCGACGAGCACCTCGCCGTCCTTGGTGAATGCGACGACGGAGGGGGTGGTGCGGAAGCCCTCGGCGTTGGCGATGACGGTGGGTTCTCCACCTTCGAGGACGGCGACCACCGAGTTGGTGGTACCGAGGTCGATGCCTACTGCACGTGCCATGTGTTGGTTCTCCTTGTGTTGACTGCCGGTTCGGAACTCGTCGACTCGGGCGGCATGCTGTGGGCGTCCGGCCGACTCGACGAGCTCGGCACCGAGCTGGTTGATGGGGTGATGCTGGTGTGACGTCGAGACTTGAGTCCCGATGACTCAATGCTACCGAGGCCCGGTTTCGACGTCAAGAAAGTTGAGTCCGCCTGGCTCAACTCCCAGCGGATGGCCAGTTTGCGCGATCCCCGTGCTGCCCCTGATCCGCCGGACTCGGCACGACTCCTAGGCTTGGGGGATGTCGCGCCGCCACTCCCCTCGTCTCCTGACCGCCCTCGTCGCAACGATCGGAGCCCTCGCCCTCGCCGGGTGCGGATCCGGAGCGCCGTCGCCGAGCTCCACGACCATGAGCACTCCGAGCGCCACCCCCACCTCGACGCCCTCCGCCGAGGCGACCGAGACGGCCACAGCTGCGACGTGCGACACGATCCTCACTGAGCAGGGATATGCGGACCTCGCGCAGACCCAGATGGAACCGCGGGCGTACCAGGTCACACGGACCGACCTGACGTTCCTCGTCGACGCCGGTGGCGTCGCGTGCACCTGGACGAAGCCGCAGACCGACATCTCGGCGACGGTCGCGCAGGCACCATTCGACGAGACGGCCTGGGCTGCCAAGCAGGCCGAGCTCGAGGCCGCCGGATTCGTCGAGAGCGACGAGTCCGGACTCCCGTTCCTCCTCGAGCCGACCGACCCGGGCGGCAACCTCTCCGGTGGCTTCGTGTGGCAGGACGGGCAACTCTTCTACGTGAGCGCGCCGAGCCTGCTGGATTCGGTGCAAGGACTTCAGGAGTAGGAACCCTCCGGGCCGCTCCGGTCACCGAGCCTGTCGAGGTACCCGCGCACAGACGACGACAGGCTCAGGGTCCGGCGCACCGGTCCCTGAGCCTGTCGATCGATCTCCCGGCCTAGGCGGCTTCCGCCACCACCGCGGAGCGCTCGGTGACGACGACCTTCCCGCCGACGGCATCGACGTGGACGATCGAGCCGTCGCCGGCGCCACCGCCCACCACGAGCTCGGCGATGCGGTCGTCGACCTCACGCTGGATGAGGCGACGCAAGGGTCGCGCACCGTACTCCGGCTCGTAGCCGAGCTCCGCGAGGAGCGCGAGCGCCTCGGTCGTCGTCTCGAGTGACGCACCGCGCGCGGCCAACCGTTCGGTCGTGCGGCCGAGCATCAGTCCGACGATCTCCTGCAGCTGCTGCTGGTCGAGCTTGCGGAAGAGGACGATCTCGTCGATGCGGTTGAGGAACTCCGGACGCATCGCCTCGCGCAGCTTGCCCATGACCCGGGCACGCAGTGCCTCCTCGGAGCCGAAGCCCGTCGGGTCGTCGGCGCCACCGGCCACGAAGCCCATTGCACCGGACCGCGAGGCCAGAAACTCGGAGCCGAGGTTCGAGGTCATGACGACGACGGTGTTGCGGAAGTCGATCGTCCGCCCCTGGCCGTCGGTCAGGCGACCGTCGTCGAGGACCTGCAGGAGCAGGTTGAACACGTCCGGGTGCGCCTTCTCGATCTCGTCGAACAGCACGATCGAGTAGGGGTTCCGGCGGACGCGCTCGGTGAGCTGGCCCGCCTCGTCGAACCCGACGTACCCGGGAGGGGCGCCGACGAGTCGCGACACCGTGTGGCGTTCGCCGAACTCGCTCATGTCGAAGCGGATCACCGAGTGCTCGTCAGCGAAGAGGGATCCGGCGAGCGCCTTCGCGAGCTCCGTCTTACCCACGCCGGTGGGGCCGAGGAACAGGAAGCTGCCGACGGGTCGGTTCGCATCCCCCATGCCCGTGCGGTTGCGACGGACGGCCTTCGACACCGCGGTCACGGCGTCGTGCTGGCCGATGACGCGAGCGTGCAGTTCGTCCTCGAGGCCGGCGAGACGTTCCCGCTCGCCCTCCGTGAGCCGACTGACCGGGATGCCGGTGGCGCGGGACACGACGCCGGCGATCTGGGCCTCGTCGACGACGGCGTCGCGGTCGGTGCGCGCGCCGGGGCCGTTGGAGGCGGCGTCGAGCTTCGCCTGCACGGCGGTGATCTCATCGCGGATGCGCGAGGCCTCCTCGTAGTGCTCGGCCGACACGGCAGCGTTCTTCGACGCCTCGAGTGTCGCGAGCTCCTCGACGAGGGCACTCACGTCGACCGCCTTCCCGAGCCGCAACCGCAGCCGGGCTCCGGCCTGGTCGACGAGGTCGATGGCCTTGTCGGGCAGGACGCGGTCGGGCAGGTAGCGGGCCGAGAGCTCGACGGCGGCACGGAGGGCGTCGTCGGTGAAGCGGACGTCGTGGTGCTCCTCGTACGCCGGACGGAGACCATCGAGGATGCGGACGGCGTCCTCGATCGACGGCTCGCCGACGCGCACGGGCTGGAAGCGGCGTTCGAGTGCCGGGTCCTTCTCGATCCCGCGGTACTCACGGAGCGTGGTCGCACCGATGAGGTGCAGCTCACCGCGAGCGAGACGCGGCTTGAGCATGTTCCCGGCGTCCATGCCGCCCTCGCCGGAACCTCCGGCGCCGACGACGGTGTGGACCTCGTCGATGAAGACGATCAGCTCGGAGCGGTTGGCTGCGATCTCGTCGAGCAGGCCGGTGAGGCGCTCCTCGAAGTCGCCGCGGTAGCGGGTTCCGGCGACCATGGCCGGCAGGTCGAGCGAGACGACGCGCTTGCCGCGCAACTGCTCCGGGACGCCGCCGTCGACGATCGCCTGGGCGAGCCCCTCGACGACCGCGGTCTTGCCGACGCCGGCCTCGCCGACGAGGACGGGGTTGTTCTTGGTGCGGCGGGAGAGGATCTCGATGGTCTGCTCGATCTCCTCGGAACGTCCGATGACGGGGTCGAGCGACCCACCTGCGGCGAGCGCCGTGAGGTCGGTGCCGAAGCGGTCGAGCATCGGGGTGTCCGAGTCGAGGTCGTCGGCATCGCGGTCGTCCTGGTCCTCGGTGGCGACGCCGGGGTCACCGACGGTCTGGCGCATGCCCTGGGTCAGCGCCTCCGCCGTGACGCCGGCGCGGGCGAGGACCTCACCGGAGGGCGAGTCCTGGTTGATGACGAGCGCGAAGAAGAGGTGCTCGGGGTCGACGTACGTCGATCCGGCGGCGCGGGCCACCTGGTAGGCGTGGAACAGCGCGCGCTGGGCCGACGGCGTGATGGCCGGGTCCTTGACGCTCGGCGAGGACGCCTGCGGCAAGCGCTGCTCGGCGGCCTTGGCGATGGCCTTCGGGTCGACGCCGAGGCGCGCGACGGCGTCCTTGGCGGGCTCTTCGCTCACGATGACGCGCAGGATGTGCAGCGCGTCGAGCTCGTTCTGGCCGCGCTCGAGCGCGAACCGGCCGGCGCGCTGCAGGATCTCCTGCGTCCGTGCGGTGAGGAAGCGGCTGAGATCGATGGTCCGCGCCGAACGCGCCCGCTCGCCCTCGAGGTATCGGGCGAGGAAGTCGTCGAACGACGACGATCCGCCGTCTGCTGCTGCGCCGCCCTGGGTGAAGTCTTCGGGCACGTGAACCTCCTGGATTCAAACTTGAGTGTCGTACGCTCAAGTCCAACGCGGGGCGCCCGAAGCTATTCCCGACAACGATCCGCGTCCCAGCGAACCCTCAGCCATCGCGCTGCGGGACGCGCGCTACCGCCCGTTCACCAGGCGGCACTAGCCTCAGTGCATGAGCACGACTCCCCCAGGTGGCACCGACGACACCGGCCGGACAGGTGGGCCCGGCGACGAGGCCCCGCGTCTCGGATCCCGGCCCCGCAACTTCCCGCCACCACCGCTCGTCACCCCCGACGCCGCAGCAGCCACCGTCGACCTCGACACCTCGCAGGTCGCCGCAGTGAAGGCGCAGGCGGGTCGTAAGGGTCGCATCTTCGCGTGGAGCCTGTGGGACTGGGGCTCGGCGTCGTTCAACGCCGTCGTCACCACCTTCGTGTTCACCGTCTATCTGACGAGCGACTCCTTCGGCGAGGAGGCCGCGGTGTCGGCGTCCCTCGGGTGGGCGCTCGCCGCCGCCGGACTGCTGATCGCGATCCTCGCGCCGGTCGTCGGCCAACGGTCGGACTCCGCCGGGCGACGGAAGTTCTGGCTCGGCTTCAACACCTACGTCGTCGTCGCGATCACCGCGCTCCTCTTCTTCGTCGCCCCCGATCCGAACTTCCTCTGGCTGGGCCTCGTCCTCCTCGCGGTCGGCAACATCGTGTTCGAGTTCGCCGGCGTCAACTACAACGCGATGCTCGCCCAGGTGTCGACGCCCACCTCCATCGGCAAGGTCTCCGGTCTCGGCTGGGGCATGGGGTACATCGGCGGCATCGTGCTGCTGCTCATCGTGTACTTCGGCTTCATCTCCCCCGAGGTCGGACTCTTCGGCGTCACCGGCGAGGACGGCATGGACGTCCGCGTCGCGATGCTCGTCTCCGCGGCGTGGTTCGGGATCTTCGCCCTGCCCGTGCTCTTCGCGGTGCCCGAGTACCACGCACCGCAGGCCGTCGCCCGGCCGCACGTCGGGTTCTTCGCCTCCTACGGGGTGCTCGCCAAGAGCATCGCGGAACTCTGGCGCGACAGCCGACAGACGCTCTACTTCCTGCTCGCGAGCGCCGTGTTCCGGGACGGGCTCGCCGGCGTCTTCACCTTCGGTGGCGTCCTGGCCGCGGGGACCTTCGGCTTCTCACCCGGCGAGGTGATCATCTTCGCGATCGCCGCCAACGTCGTCGCCGGCGTCGCGACGATCACGATCGGCCTGCTGGACGACAAGGTGGGCCCGAAACCCGTCATCGTCGCGTCGCTCATCGGCCTCGTCATCGCGGGAAGCGCCGTGTTCTTCCTCCACGAGGGCGGCGCGACGATCTTCTGGATCTTCGGGCTCATGCTGTGCCTGTTCGTCGGCCCGGCGCAGTCGGCGAGTCGCTCGTTCCTGGCGCGCATCATCCCGGAGGGCCGCGAGGGTGAGGTCTTCGGCCTCTACGCCACGACCGGCCGCGCCGTGTCCTTCCTCGCACCGACGGCCTTCGCACTGTTCGTCACGCTCGGTGGGGCGCAGTTCTGGGGGATCCTCGGGATCGTGCTCGTGCTGCTCATCGGCCTCGGACTGCTGATCCCGGTGCACGCGAAGCAGGGGCGGCTCGCCTCGCGGGTGTGACGCCGCCACCGCTCGGGCCAGAGGACCTTCTAGCTTGATTTCGTAATTACGATATTTGTACACTTGGGTCATGACGACCATCGACCCCGGCGATCACGAGGCACGTCTGGCGCGCCTCGAAGCCGCCGTGTTCGCCCGACCGGCCGACGACGACTCGACCGCCGGGCGACCGGATGACGTTCCGTCCGCAGCCGCCACCGGCGATGCCGACGACACCTTCTGGGCGCTCCGTGGGCTCGAACAGCGCACGGCGGCGCTCGAGCACGGGGCGGTCCTCTTCACCGGATCGGTCGTCGCGGGCGGCGGACCCGTGCAGTGGCAGTACGCCAGAGCGACCGACGACCTCCTCGCGCTCAGTGACGACCCCGACGCCGCGGAATCAGCAGGCTCCGGTCCACTCGCGACGGCGGCATCGCGACTCGCGGCCATCGGCTCCCCCGTCCGACTGCAGCTGCTCCTGGCCGTCGCCGACGGCACCTCCGCACTCGCGGACCTCGGCGAACTCGACGGCATCGGGACGACCGGCCAGGTCTACCACCACGTCCGCGTCCTGACGGCAGCCGGCTGGCTGCAACCCGCCGGCCGCGGACGGGTCGCGGTCCCACCCATGCGACTCGTCCCGCTGCTCGTCGCCGTCGCCGCCATGGAATGACCTCCGACCCCAGAAAGGACCCCGCATGACCGCCACACCACGCAGCACGTCCCGACCCAGACGGGTCTGGGCCATCGCCGCCGTCAGCACCGCTGTCGCCCTCGCGGTCGGGCTCGCCTTCCGGCCAGGGCCCTCGACGCTTCCCCCCGAGGCCACCGGCGACGCCGAACTCGCGGCGACCGTCCGCGAGCTCGCCGGCCCCGACCGCAAGGCCCTGCTGGCCGTCGTCGTCACCCCGGACGGTACCCGCACCGCGACGATCGGCGCCCAGCCGGACACCCGGTTCGAGATCGGGTCGGTGAGCAAGGCCTTCACGGGACTGTTGCTCGCCGACGCGATCGAGCGCGGCGAGGTCACCCCGGACACCAGGCTCGGTGACCTCCTCGAACTGGGCGACGCGCCAGCGGCGGACGTCACCCTCGCGCAGCTCGCCACCCACACCTCCGGCCTGCCCCGGCTGCCGATCGACCTCTCGACGATCCTCTCCTCGACGTGGTTCGCGCTCACGACGGCGAACCCGTACGGCGAGGACCTCGACCAGCTGCTCGAGCAGGCGCGGTCCGCGTCCCTCGACACCCCGAAGGGCACCTACTCCAACCTCGGTTTCGAACTGCTCGGTGCCGCCCTCGGCTCGGCCGCCGGCACCAGCTACGCCGACCTTCTCGAGGAGCGGATCACCGGTCCGATGGGACTCGAGTCGACCAGCCCCGTGAGCGATGCAGCAGACCTCGGCGACCGGGACCTCCTCGGTGAGACCGCCGGCGGACGGACCGCCGCCGCATGGACCGGCACAGCGATCGGGCCCGCCGGTGGCATCCGGTCAGACACGGAGGATCTCGCCCGTTTCGCGGAACGACTGGCCGACGGCAGCGCGCCGGGCATCGAGGCACTCGACCCACAGGCGGCGTTCGGCGATCGCGAGATCGGCTGGGCCTGGATCACCGATCGGAAGGCGATCGACGGTGAGGACCTCGTCTGGCACAACGGTGCCACGGGCGGCTTCGCGTCCTTCGTCGGCGTCGTCCCGGCGACCGGCACCACAGTGGTCCTCGTCTCAGCGACCCAGGAGTCGGTCGATGCGGCCGGTGTCGCCCTCCTCGAGCAGATCGGAGCAGCACGATGATCGAGATCCTGATCCCCACCATCGTCGCCCTCGTCGTCGCGTGGATCCTCGCACTGCAGGTCGTCCACGCGTGGAGTACGGGACGCTGGGCGGCGACCGAGCGCTACCGACTGGTCGTTGACGCGGTCGACAGCATCGTGATCCTCGCCCTCGTCCGTGCCCTCGCCGCGCCGGTCGGCATCTGGTCCTGGGCGTGGGTCATCGCCGTCGCGATCGTCGGCTTCGGACTCGCCGGAGCCGCCCTGCGCTGGCGCTCACTCCCCTGGCACGCACCCAAGCCGAAGCGATCACTCGACGAGCACGGGGCGACGGTCGAGACCGCGGTCGAACCCCGCACCCGCGGTCGGCAGGTCCTCTCGGGGATCTACGCCGTCGTCGGTGCCGCGATCGTCGCGCTCTGCTGGTGAGCGACCGCAGCCCACGGGCAGGTCAGGCGCCCGGGAGCACGAGGCCCTTCCGCAGGGTGACGTTCCCGTATTTCCTGGTCTCGCCCGTGCGGATGATGAGGAACGCCGTGGCGGCCTCGTCGTAGTAGGCGAACCGGTCGACGAAGCGCACGGCGTCCTCGGTCGTGCCGGCGGCGGCGATGAGTTCGCGCTGGACGTCGAGCACCGTACCGTCGGCACTCGTCATGAGGTCGAGCACGGGCTCGTCGTCGAGCGGGATCACCGTGCGCACCGCTCGGAGGACCTCCGGCGTCGACAGCGTCGGCAGCACGACGACGCGTTCGCCGAGCCGGGCGGCCGGGAAGTGCGCGTCGGCGATCACCACCGCGTCCGAATGTCCCATCGCATCCAGGTGCAGCAGCAGTTCGCCGCTCAGCACCGGGTCGATCCCTGTCAGCATGGTGACCTCCTCGTCATGGTTCCGTGTCCATCCGTCTGCCCGATCATGTCAGTCCGTCGACGCCGACCGGCCCGCGGGGGTCGAGCCGGTAGACGCGCGTCGCTGTCCCGCCACGCAGTGCATCGCGTTCCGCCGGTGACAACTCGTCGACGAGACCGGACAGCTCGTGCCAGACCGCACCGTAGCCGCCGCTCGTGACGGTCATCGGCCAGTCGCCGCCGAGCATCAACCGCTCGGGCCCGAAGCAGGCGAGTGCGGTGTCCCAGGCCCGACGCACGTCGGCCGCCACGAACGGCCGACCGGCCCGGTTGAGGCCGGACACCTTCGCGACCACGTTCGGTGACGCCGCCGCCGCGGCCAGCTCGGTCGCCCACTGCGCGAAGGCCTGATCGTCGCGCGGGGGCTTCGCGAGGTGGTCGACGACGATCGTCAGCCCCTCCTCCAGCCGCGCGAGTCCAGAGGCGTCGCGGAGCAGCCGAGGGAAGGCGTTCGGGAGGTCGAGCGGAAGCCCGCGATCCGCGAGGACCGCCGCCATCCGGCGCGCGGGGGCAGCCAGGAGCAGGCCGTCCCGGGGGTCGTCGTGCAGCAGCTGACGAACGCCGCTGAACCGTGGATGCGCGCCCCAACGGTCGAGCAGGGCCTCGGCCCGCTTCGCATCGTCGATCGGGACCCAGCCGACGACGCCGGCCACCCAATCGAAAGCGTCCGATGCACTGAGCATCGACATCGTGTCGAGCTCGGTGTCGTCGGCCTGGACGAGGATCGCCGCATCGACGCCGGCCGCCTGCAGCTCTGCGGCCGCACGCTCCGGCGTGAAGTCCTCGCGAAGCGCTTCGTCGGCCGAAGCGAGCCAGTGATACCCGTCGGCGCGATTCCACAGGTGGAGGTGCGCGTCGATCGTCCGCATCAGCCGAGCAGCCCTCTGGTGCGCAGCTCCGTCCAGAAGGTCTCGGGGATCGGCGCCTCGAAGCGCTCCACGTTCTGGATCATCTGCTCCGGCCGCGAGGCACCGACGGCGACCGTCCGCACGGCGGGGTGACGGAGCGGGAACTGGAGGGCGGCCGCGGGCAGTTCGACCTCGAACCGACGGCAGATCTCGGCGATGTCGACGGCGCGGTCGAAGACCTGCGGCGGGACGGCACCGTACTCGTAGCGTCCGTCGCGGTCGGGGACGGCACGGGCCAGCAGGCCGGAGTTGAACACCGAGGCGGCGACCACACCGACGCCGTGTTCCAGGCAGGCGGGCAGCACCTCCGCGCCCGCTGGTTGCTCGGCGAGCGTGTACCGACCGGCGATCATGATGAGATCGGTCAGGCCCGTGCGCACCGCGGCGAGCAGAGCGGCGACGTCCATCGACCCGATCCCGACCGCCCCGACGAGTCCTTCGTCGCGGAGGGCGGCGAGCGCCGGGATCCCCTCGGATATCCCGGACTCCGGATCGTTGCGTTCCGGGTCGTGGAGGTAGAGCACGTCGACGTGGTCGAGTCCGAGTCGTTCGAGGGACTCGTCGAGCGAGCGCCGCACGCCCGACTCACTCGCGTCCCACTCGCGCCGCAAGGTCGCCGGGACGACGAAGTCGTTGTCCGTGTCGAGCGCACCCTCCCCCGCGGGGTTCGGCACGAGGAGGCGGCCGACCTTGGTGGACAGGACGTACTCGTCGCGGGGCTTCGTCCGCAGGAAGGCGCCGAGCCGACGCTCGGAGAGACCGAGGCCGTAGTGCGGAGCCGTGTCGTAGAAGCGGACGCCGTGTTCCCAGGCCGCGTCGAGGATCGCCCAGGCCTCCTCCTCGCTGAGCTCGCGGTAGAGGTTGCCGAGGTTGGCGGCGCCGTACGCGAGCCGCGGGACGAGCAGGTCAGGCACCGGCGCCCCGGAAGGTGAACTCGGCGATCGACGTCGCGAGCATCTCCGAGCCGCCGCCGGGGGCGAGCGGCGCGCGGTACCGGCCGGCGACGATCTCGACGGGCTCGACGAAGTGCTCGTGCAGGTGGTCGACGAATTCGATCATGCGTCCATCCTCGCTCCCGGACACGGCGATGAAGTCGAACATCGAGAGGTGCTGCACCGCTTCGCACAGCCCGACGCCACCGGCGTGCGGGCAGACCGGGACACCGAACTTCGCGGCCAGGAGGAGGATCGTGATGTTCTCGTTCACGCCGGCGACCCGCGTGGAGTCGATCTGGAGCACCTGGAGGGCGTCGGCCTGCAGGAACTGCTTGAACATGATGCGGTTGGCCATGTGCTCGCCGGTCGCGACCGGGATCGGGGCGACGCCGCGCGCGATCGCCGCGTGGCCGAGGATGTCGTCGGGGCTCGTCGGCTCCTCGATCCAGGCGATGTCGTAGGGGGCGAGTCGGGACATCCAGTCGATCGCCTCCGCGACGTCCCACCGCTGGTTGGCGTCGACGGCGATCCGGATGTCGGGTCCCACCGCGTTCCGGGCGATGGCGAGGCGACGGACGTCGTCTTCCACGTTCCCGCCCACCTTGAGTTTGACCTGCGCGAATCCGTCCGCGACCGCTTCGCGACACAGGCGGTCGAGCTTCTCGTCGGAGTAGCCGAGCCATCCGGGCGTCGTCGTGTAGGCGGGGTACCCGGCTGCGAGGAGGGCCTCGATCCTGGCCTCCCGTCCCGGTTCGGCGCGTCGGAGGATCGTGAGCGCGTCGTCCGGGGTGAGGACGTCGCTCAGGTAGCGGAAGTCGACGAGCTCGACGAGCTCCTCCGGCGTCATCGTGGCGAGCAGCCGCCAGAGGGGCAGGCCGGCACGTTTGGCCTTGAGGTCCCAGAGCGCGTTGACGACGGCGCCGATCGCCATGTGCATGACGCCCTTCTCGGGGCCGAGCCACCGGAGCTGGGAGTCGTAGACGAGTTCGCGCCAGAAGGCTCCGAGGGCGTCGAGCACGGGCTCGACCTCGCGACCGAGGAGGTGCTCCCGGAGGGCGTGGATGGCTGCGACTTCGACGTCGTTGCCGCGTCCGATGGTGAAGACGAAGCCGTGGCCCTCGTGGCCGTCGTCCGCGTCCGTCACGAGCCGCAGGTAGGCGGCGGAGTAGTCGGGGTCGGGGTTCATGGCGTCCGAGCCGTCGAGGGTGGTCGAGGTCGGGAACCGGACGTCGTGCGTCTCGAATCCGATGATGGTACTCACGTCGGCATGCTCCTTCGGGCTGGTGCCACCGAGCTTAGACATCCGATGTCTGGGCTGTCAATGCGCCCAGCGCGGACCGAATCATCTGTTGCAACGGTCGGATCGGGCGGTAGAGTTCAGACGTTATCGGCTACGGAGCCGGGTCCGTACGCGGGCACCGGCGGAACCGGAAGGACCAGCATGCGCTTCGCCAGACTCGGCCCCGTGGACGGGGAGACCCCCGTCGTGTTCGCGGGCGACACCGCCTACGACCTCCGATCGATCACCCCCGACATCGACGGAGCGTTCCTCGCCGGCGGCGGCGTCGCCCGCGTCCGCGCCGCCCTCGAGTCGGGTGCGCTCCCCGCCCTCGACGGCGCCGACGAACTCCGGATCGGCGCTCCGATCGCCCGGCCGAGTGCGGTCGTCTGCATCGGGATGAACTACGCGGCGCATGCGGCGGAGTCCGGGTCCGCCCCTCCGGAGATCCCCATCATGTTCCTGAAGACGCCCAACACGGTCGTCGGCCCGAACGACGACGTCCGCATCCCGCGAGGCAGCACGAAGACCGACTGGGAGGTCGAGCTGGGCGTCGTCATCGGCGAGCGCACCTCCTACCTCGACAGCCCTGAGGACGCCCTCGGCCGCATCGCCGGCTTCGTCACCGCGAACGACGTGTCGGAGCGCGACTTCCAGATGGCGGCGAGTGGCGGGCAGTGGTCGAAGGGCAAGTGCGCTCCGGGCTTCAACCCGACCGGCCCGTGGCTCGTGACGCCGGACGAGGTCGACGCCGGCGCCCTGCGACTCCGCAGCTGGGTCAACGGGGAACCGCGTCAGGACTCGAGCACGGCCGACCTCATCTTCGACGTCGCCACGGTCATCTGGCACCTGAGCCAGTACCTGCAGCTCGAACCCGGCGACCTCGTCCTGACCGGCACACCCGAGGGCGTCGCGCTCTCCGGCCGCTTCCCCTACCTCGCACCGGGCGACGTCTGCGAGGTCGAGATCGAGGGCCTCGGCCGCCAGCGACAGCGGTTCGTCGACCCGGTCCCTGGTATCGCGCCGGCTGCCAAGCCTGCCGAGGCACTCGGAGCCCGCGCATGAGCGCCGCAGACACCGGCGAGTTCGACGGACTCGTCGCGATCGTCACCGGCGGCGCTTCGGGGATCGGTGCCGCCATCGTCGAACGCCTCGCCGCCGATGGGGCGAGCGTCGCGATCCTCGATCTGAACCCCTCGCCCGACGAGGACTCCGCCACCCGCCTGTCGGTGCGGGCGAACGTCGCCGACGATGCGTCGGTCCGTGCTGCGATCGACGCCGTCGTCGAACGGTTCGGCCGCCTCGACATCGTCGTGAACAACGCCGGTATCGGCGCGCAGGGGACCGTCGAGTCGAACGACGACGACGAGTGGCACCGCGTCTTCGACATCAACGTCGTCGGTATGGCTCGCGTGACGCGCGCGGCCCTCCCCCACCTGCGCGAGTCGCCGTCGGCCGCGATCGTGAACACCGCGTCGATCGCCGCGACGGCGGGGCTCCCCCAGCGCGCGCTCTACACCGCGACGAAGGGGGCCGTGCTGTCGTTGACGCGAGCGATGGCCGCCGACCACCTGCGCGAGGGCATCCGGATCAACTGCGTGAACCCGGGCACGGCCGACACCCCGTGGGTGGGCCGGCTGCTCGACAGCGCGCCGGACCCGGCCGCCGAGCGCGCCGCGCTCGAGGCACGCCAGCCGCATGGCCGACTCGTCGCCGCGACCGAGGTCGCCGGTGCCGTCGCCTACCTGGCGAGCCCGCGATCAGGCTCGACGACCGGCACCTCGATCGCCGTCGACGGCGGGATGCAGGAGCTCCGCCTCCGCCCCGAGTAGCGAGGGCGGGGTCCCGGTGCCGCCTCACGGTTCACAACTCAGGAGCGCCCCGGCGGTTCTCCCGTGAGACGGCCATCCCCAGGCCGACACGCCTGACTCCTCCTGAATTGCGAACCGCATGGACCGGCCGGGTCCGATCGTGCAGAACTCAGGCGCACGCCGGCGCGTCCGGCCACCGAGGGGATGATCCGGCTCGACCCACCGGGACGCTCCTGAATTGCGAACACGGAGTCGAGGATCAGGCGGGCGAGCTACCGGTCGGTGTCGGGGCGCGGCCACGCGGCGACGAACCGCTCGAGGTACGCCGCGAACTGCGCCGCCTCCTCGGGCGTGAACCCCGAGAGCGCGGTCGTGACCGCGTCGCGTCGACCCCGGTGCGCTTCCTGCAGGACCGCGCGGCCGGCGGCGCTCAGCTGCACCACGCTGCGTCGACCGTCGTTCGGGTCGACCGCGCGAGCGACCTCTCCCCGCTTCGTCGCTTCGGCCACGAGCCGGCTCGCGCGGGGCTGGTCGACGCCGATCGACTCCGCGAGCGCACTGATCCCCATGCCACCGGCCGCCTCGTCACGAGCGAGCGCGTCCAGCATCCGGAACCGAGCCGCCTGGGCGATCGCCTGCTCGCGCGGGTGACGGGCGCCACCGCCGGGACCCCAGGGCCCACCGAAGCCGGGCCCGAAGCCCGGACCGCGCCCACGTCCGCGTTCGTCCTCAGCGCCGCCGTCGGCGTCGTGCCGATGGCCGCCCCCGTGCTCATCGTGGTGGTGATGACCGGGCCCACCGCGCCCACCGCGTCCGCCGAAGCGACGGCCTGACTGGTCCCGTCGGATCTGGACGAGGGCCTGCTCGATCATCTCCACCGGGTCGGTTGCTGTGGGTTCGCTGGGCTGCGCTTGACGATCATCGGACATACATGTCATTGTACATTTACATGTAACAAAGCATGCAAATAAGGAGACCACCCATGAACACCCCCACGACTTCCCCAGAGCAGTCCACCACCCAGTCCGCCGAGCGCCCGCTCGGCTTCTGGCTCCGCACCGTCGATCACGCGGTCAAGCACTCGATGCA
Organism: Plantibacter sp. VKM Ac-2876; assembly: GCF_015350715.1. NCBI lineage: Bacteria > Bacillati > Actinomycetota > Actinomycetes > Micrococcales > Microbacteriaceae > Plantibacter > Plantibacter sp. VKM Ac-2876. Next base: position 385,385 of record NZ_JADKSI010000001.1, read on the forward strand.
CGAGGTGCTCGCCGAGGACGGCCTCGGCCGTCGCAGCTGGCGCACGCTCGAGCTCATCGCCTCCGGCGCGTCGAGCATCGAGGAGATCGACGCCGCGCTCCCGCCACACCGCCGCGGACCGCGCGGCCCCGAACGGTTCGGCCGCCGCGGCGGGTTCGGCCCCGGTCGCGGCTTCGGTCACCCCGACCGCACCGCCGAGGCGACGGCTGACGCCGACTCTGCCGAGCGTCCCAGCGGCCACGAGCACGGCCACCCCGCTCACGACCGAGCCTTCGGCCGCGGCCGCGAGTCCGGTCCCGACTTCGGTCGTGATCACCGTTCCGGCGGCGCACCGTTCGGCCCTGGCCACGGCCACCACCGCGGTCCTCGTCGCTCGACCGCGGATATCGTCATGGACTTCGCCGCACGCGGCTGGGTCATCGTCGACGCCGACGGCATCACCCTGACCGACACCGGTCGCGAGGCGCACGACGCGCTCCGCACCAAGGTCGACGCGGTCCGCCAGACCGTCGCCGACGCCGTCTCACCCGAGGACCTCGCGACGACGCTCGCCAGCCTCGAGAGCATCGCCCGAGCCTTCGGCCGGGACGAGCACACGGCGCACGAGCACGGCCCACGCGGTCGCTTCGGTCGCGGCCCCCGCAGCGAGCGCTGACCGGCCGCCGGCGTCTTCCGCCCATGCGGACCCCAGCCGACCACCATGCACAGAGCCCCGGGCAGCAATCGCTGCCCGGGGCTCTCTCCGTTCACAACTCAGGACCAGTACCGCGCGTCGCGGCCAACCGGACCGCAATCGGGGGCGCCGCGCCGGAGGCGTCCTGAATTGCGGACACACACAAGCTGCGGTCCCTCCGTTCACAACTCAGGAGACCCGTCGCGTGGCGCGACTCGTCAGCGGGTTCCGGGGACGGACACGCCGGAGACGTCCTGAATTGCGAACCTCCGCTACTCCGTGAGGCCGTTCGCCTTCGCGACGTTCCCGAGCCACGCGAGGCTCGGCTTCGGCGTGCGCACGAAGGTCTCGCGGTCGACGGCGATGAGGCCGAAGGTCGGCCGGAAGCCGCTCGCCCACTCGTAGTTGTCGAGCGCGCTCCAGTGGAGGTAGCCCTCGAGCTGGATCCCGTCCTGGATGCAGGCGTGCAGCTCGCGCAGGGCGCCGTCCGTGTAGTCGATCCGGCGCGTGTCGTCTGAGGTCGCGATGCCGTTCTCGGTGATCATGATCGGCACCCCGCCCGACAGCTCCCAGGCGCTCCGCACACCCTCGGCGGCGGCCGGCGGGTAGAACTCCCAACCGGTGAGCGTCGTCTCGACGCCGTCCTCGACGGGCAGCGGACCCTTCGGCCCGATGAACGTGCGCGTGTACGCCTGGACACCGAGGAAGTCGTCGCCGGCGGACTGCTCGAGGTACCAGTCGTCACGTGGGTATCCGTACTCGCGCAGCATCTCGTCGGAACCCGGCTCACCGTTCGACCGGAATGCCTGCGTCGCGATGGTCCAGCCGGACTTCAGGCCGGACACCTGCGAGAGCACCTCGCGCGAACGCTTGTGCGACTCGAGGAGCGCGTCGGCCACGAAGAGGTCCGGGTTCGGCAGGCCGTACGCGACGAGGTTCGCCGCGTCCTCACCACCGGCGAGCATCGCGGCGATGTTCGGCTCGTTGATGGTGCAGACGTGGTCGACGCCCTCACCGACGATCGGCAGGGTCAGCTCGGTGTACCGCGCGAAGAGGTCGGCGGCGTCCTTCGCCCGCCAGAACCCGTCGCGCTCGAACCAGCGCGGCACCGTGAAGTGCATGAGCGTGACGACCGGGTTGAGTCCCAGCTCGTGCGCGGTGTCGACCATGCGTCGGTAGTGGTCGATCTCGGCACGCGAGACGATGCCGCGCTCGGGCTCGATCCGCGCCCACTCGATGCTGAACCGGTAGGTGTTGAGCCCGGCGTCGGCGAGCAGCTGCATGTCCTCGCGGTAGCGGTGGTAGCTGTCCATCGCGTCGCCCGAAGGCTCGACGATGTTAGTCCCGGCTTCGTGCTCGTGCACCCACCAGTTGCTGTTGATGTTGTTGCCCTCGATCTGGTGGGCAGCGGTGGCGGCGCCCCAGAGGAAGCCGTCGGGGAAGGTCAGCACGGGTGTTGCTCCTGTTTCATGTTGGGTGTGGCCCTTCGACAAGCTCAGGGACCGGGAGGGGTGGGCGCAGGGACCGGGGAAAACGCAGGGACCGGACGGGCGTCAGCGCTTGGCGCGGGCCGGGTTGGGGACGGCGTCGAGCAGCTGGATCGTGTACGGATCCTGCGGGTGCTGCAGGACGTGCGCGGTCTCGCCTCGCTCGACGACGCGACCCTGGTTGAGGACCATGATGTTGTCGGTCACGAGTCGCGCCGACAGCAGGTCGTGCGTGATGTAGAGCATCGAGACGCCCCACTGCTCGCGCAGGTCCTCGAGCAGTGCGAGCACACCGGCACGCAGCGACACGTCGAGCATCGACACGGGCTCGTCGGCGATGAGCACCTGCGGGTCGCTCGCAAGCGCTCGGGCGATCACGACGCGCTGCCGCTGCCCGCCGGAGAGCTGGTGGGGCAGCTTCGCCGCGAACTGCTCGACGGGCGAGAGGCCCACCGTCTCGAGGAGTTCGAGCACGCGCTTGCGCACCGCGTCGCCCTTCAGCCCGGTGAAGTTCACCACCGGACGGGTGAGCGTGTACTCGACCGTGTGCAGCGGGTTGAGGGCCGCGTACGGGTCCTGGAAGATCATCTGCACGTTCTTGTGCAGGTTCCGGATGCCCTTGCGGTTCAGCTGGGCGACGTCGAGGTCACCGAAGCGGACGGCGCCGGAGGTCGGCTTCTCGATGCCCGTGATGAGCTTCGCGATGGTCGACTTGCCGGAGCCCGAGGCCCCGACGAGCGCGAGCGACTGGCCGGGTTCGAGCGTGAACGACACGTCGTCGACGGCCGTCACCGCGGACTCACCGCGGCGCGGCGGCGGGTAGACCTTCGAGACGGCGTCGACGATGACCGCCGACTCGGCCGAGCGACCGGCGCGCGACGAGGCCTTGCCCGACTCGGAGCTCGCGCTCGTCGCGGTCGGGACGCTCGTCGTGGTGCCGGACACCGGAGCAGTCCCCCGGTTCGCCCGCGAGGGGAAGCCAGGCAGCTCGACGACCGCGGCGCGTGGGTCCGCGTAGTGGCTGAGCAGCATCCGCGTGTACGGGTCCTGCGGACGCTCGAGGATGTCGCGGCTCGGGGCGTCCTCGACGATGCGGCCCTCGTGCATGACGAGCACGCGCTGCGTCGCCTCGAGCACGACACCGAGGTCGTGGCTGATGAGGATGGCGGTGAACCCCTCGGCCTGCTGCAGCTCGGTGATCGTGTCCATGATCGCGTGCTGCACCAGCACGTCGAGCGCGGTGGTCGGCTCGTCGAACACCATGAGGCGAGGCTCGAGCGACAGGGCCAGCGCGATGGACACGCGCTGACGCATGCCGCCGGACAGCTCACCGGGGAAACGGGCGAGCACCTGCGGCGTCAGCCCGACCTTGCCGACCAACTCGGCCATCCGGGCGTCCCAGCGGTCGCGGGAGACGTGCCCGTGCGCCTTGAAGATGTCGACGAAGTGGTTGCGGATCGTGCGGACCGGGTTGAGTGCGTTCATGCCCGACTGCAGCACCATGGCGAACCCGCCCTGACGCTGCTCGCGGAGCGCCTCGTCGCCGAGCTCGCGGATGTCCTTGCCACCGAAGAGGATCTGCCCGCCGTTGATGCGGGCCGGCGGCTTCTGCAGGCGGGTGGCCGCGAAGCCGAGCGTGGACTTCCCGGAGCCGGACTCGCCGACGAGCCCGATGAACTCACCGGCGCCGACGGAGAACGACACGTGGTCGACCGCCTGGACCGGCGCGGCGCCGACGGACTCGTAGACGACGGACAGGTCGCGGACCTCGAGGAGCGCTCCGGTCCCGGCTGCCGGCGCGGATGCGCTCTCGGCCTGGAGGTTGACGGCGTTCATCGTGACTTCCCTTCACGGAGGCGCGGGTTGCTGATCGCGTCGACACCGAAGTTGATGAGGGTGAGGCTCATCGCGAGGAGCGCGATGCAGAGACCGGGGGCGAAGAGGAGGATCCACTGACCGGTGAGCAGGGCGTTGGAGTTCTGCGCCCAGTAGAGGATGGTGCCCCAGCTGACGATCGACGAGTCGCCGAGGCCGAGGAACTCGAGGCCGGCCTCCGCGAGGATCGCACTCGTCGCGGCGCCGAAGAAGCCACCCGCGATGAGGGACGTCATGTTCGGCAGGATCTCGTTGAACACGATGCGGAACGGTCGGTCGCCGGAGAAGCGGGCCGCGGTCACGAAGTCACGCGAACGCAGCGACTGCGTCTGGCTGCGGAGCACGCGGGCACCCCACGCCCACCCGGTGATCACGATGACCGCGACGATCATCACGAGCCCACCGTTCTGGAGGTACGCGGCGATGACGATCATGAGCGGCAGGCCGGGCACCACGAGGAACAGGTTGACGATGAAGTTCACGACCTCGGCGCCGAAGCCCTTGATGTAGCCCCAGCTGAGGCCGATCAGGACCGCGACGATCGTCGACAGGATGCCGGCGATGAAACCGACCGTGACGCTGATCTGCGAGCCGTAGATGAGCTGGCTGAGGACGTCCTCGCCCGCCGCCGTCGTCCCGAACCAGTGCTCGGGGCTCGAGTCGGCGTTCCGGGGGAACCCGTCCTGGCTCGCGCCGTATGGTGCGAGCACCGGGGCGAAGATCGCGACGAGGATGAAGAACGCGAGGATGATGAGCCCGAGGCGGGACTTCCAGTTGGCCCAGAGCGTCGCCGCCGATCGACCGATGAAGGCGAACTTCCTCGGCGGACGCACGGCCTGGTCGGACTGCAGTGTCTTGACGTGCTGTGTGGTGGTCATCGGCGGGTCCTTGGGTCGAGTACGCCGTACAGGATGTCGACGAGGAAGTTGGCGATGAGCACGCTCACGGTGATGAGCAGGAAGAGCGCCTGCATGAGCGGGTAGTCCTGTCCGATCACCGCGTTGAACAGGAGGAAGCCGATGCCCGGGTACCCGAAGACCTGCTCCACGAGGATCGAGCCGCCGACCACACCGCCGAGCGCGAGCCCGAAGCCGGTGAGGTTCGGGAGGATCGCGTTGCGGGCCGCGTACTTGATGGCGACCGTGCGACCGCGGAGACCGTTCGCCTCGGCGAAGGTCACGTAGTCGTCACCGAGGGTGTTGATCATCGCGTTGCGCATGCCGATGATCCAGCCACCGAGGCTCGTCACGAGGATCGTGAGCGCCGGCAGCACCGCGTGGTACGCGACGTCGACGATGAAGTCCCAGGTGAAGGCAGGCGTCGCCGTCGGGCCGAAGGCACCCGAGGTCGGGAACCAGTGGAGCACGTAGCCGGCGAAGAACAGCAGGAGCAGTGCGGTCCAGAAGTACGGGAACGTGCTGGCGAAGGTTCCGCTGAGCGTCGGCAGGGCGTCGAGCCAGGTGTTCCGGCGCCAGGCCGCGAGCACGCCGATGAGGGTGCCGAGGATGAAGGCCACGATCGTCACGATCCCGAGCAGGATGATCGTGTACGGGAACGCCTGCCAGATGAGCTCGCCGACCGACTGCGGGAAGAACGTGTACGAGACCCCGAAGTCGAGCGTGACGACCTGGTGGAGGTAGGTGACGTACTGCTCCCAGAGGTTGCCGCCGGGGACACCGAGTTGGGCCTCGATCGCCGCACGCGTGGCCGCGGAGACCGGGCCGTTCTGCGCGAGCTTCGCGATCGCGGCGTCGGTCGGGGAGCCGGGCATGAGCCGCGGCAGGAGGAAGTTCAGCGTGACCGCCGCCCACAGGGTGAGGACGAAGAGGCCGAGTTTGCGCACCATGTACACGGTCACTCACCGTCCTTCCGGAGCTTGAGGTGCGTGAACACGAGGAGCGGGGTCTGGTCGTAGGTCTGGAGCGGCGCGTACGGGTTGTCCGCATCGGGCCAGCCGGTGAACTTCTTGTCGTTGTAGAGACCCCAGAGTCCGCCGTAGTACATGCCGATGACCGGGAAGTCGCTGTAGACGATCTGCTGCATCTGGTGGCTCAGCCCCAGGCGAGTGGCCTCGTCGGTCGTCTCCTTGTATTGGGCGAGCAGCTGGTCCATCTGCGGGTTGCGGTAGCGACCGAAGTTGCTGGACGTCGTCTCGCCGATCGGCTTCGCGAACTCGCTGTTGAAGCTGTTGTTGAAGCCCTGGAACATGATGCCGTTGCCCATGCCACCCATGGCGACCTCGAAGGCACCGCTCTGGATCGCCTGCTGGTACCCCGGCGGCTGCGGCTGCTTGATCTGCACGTCGATGCCGAGGGCGCCGAGCTCCTTGCGGACCTCCTGGACCGCGCGGAGCCAGTCCGCGTAGCCGTTGGCGGTCGTGATCGAGAAGCTGAACTGCTTACCCGCCGCGTCGACGAGCTTGCCACCCTGCTGGGTGTACCCGGCGGCCGCGAAGGCCGCGAGGGCGCCGGCCGTGTCCTGGGTGATCATGCCCTGGTTCGGCAGGGTGGGGTCGAGTTCGTCCTCCTGGTTGGGCAGCATGAGGCTCGACTGGCCGGCTGCACCGAGGTAGCCCTCGGTCGCTGCGTCGGCGATCTTGTCGCGGTCGAGCGCCAGTGCGATGCCGCGACGGACGTCGACGTTGTCGAACGGGGCGACGTCCATGTTGGGCACGAGCCCGATCACGCCTCCCGGTGGGAACCAGAACTTGTTGTGGTCGTTGGCCGCACCCCAGGTGCCTTCGACGTTCGACAGGAACGAGTACGCCCAGTCGAAGCCCTTGGTCACGATGTCGAGTTCGCCGGTGGCCGCGGGGATCACGAGGTGGTTGACCTCGATCTTGTCGGCCTGCCAGTACGTCTCGTTCTTGTCCATCGTGTACTGCTGCGAGGTGTAGTTGCCCAGGACGTACGGACCGGTGCCGACCGGGTTCGGGTTCCGCCAGGTGTCGGGGCTCTTGACGTCCTTCCAGATGTGCTCCGGGACGATGAGCGTCTGCGAGACGATGTCGGCCGCGGGGGCGTCGTCGTCGAGCAGGTGCATGATGACGTGCTGGCCCTTCACCTCGATCGTGTCGATGTGTTGCCAGGCGCCCTTCTGGTCGAGCGTCGGGTACTGCTTGATGAGGTCGAAGGTGAACTTCACGTCCTCAGGGGTGAAGGCCTCGCCGTCGGACCAGGTGGCGCCGTCGCGGATCGTGTAGTCGATCGTGCGGGCGTCCGGAAGGTCGACCTTCTCGGCGAGCCACGGCGTCTCCTTGCCGTCGAGCACGTTGATGATCACGAGCGGCTCGTAGATGTAGCTCGAGGCCGAGCGCTTGTTCACGAGGTAGGGGTTGAAGTTCCGCTCGAGCATCGGGGTGCCCTTGTCGGAGGCCAGCAGCATCGTGTCGGCGGGGATCGAGGGATCCGGCTCGCTCTTGATCTGGATGCTGCAGCCGGAGACGAGCAGGGCCGCCGCGGCGATCATCGCCGCTGCTCCGAGTCGTCTGCGCCTGCGGACCTTGGTCCGCTCGTGCGTCGTGTGCGTCATCGCCACCGTCCTTGCTGAAGTCTGTACCGGTTGAGTGTAAGCGCATACATTGCCCGGCGCAACCCGTGTCGGACATCCGCCTCTGTTCGCAATTCAGGAGAGCCTCGGCGTGGCGGCCTCGCGGCGGACGGACGCGTCGCGGCACGCCGCGGGCTTCCTGAATTGTGAACGCGAGGGGAGGCGATGATCAGGACGTGATCGACTCGGAGCTCTCGCGGAGGACGACCTCGACGGGGAGTCGGACGGACATCGCGGGCAGCTTCGGCTCGGCGAGGCGACGGGCGAGCGCCTGGACGGAGACCCGGCCGAGCGTCTCCATCGGCTGCCGGACCGTCGTGAGCCGCGGAGCGGACAGGCGGCCGGCGTCGATGCCGTCGAATCCGGTGACGATGAGCTCATCCGGGACCGCGACCCCCGCGATCCTGGCGGCGTCGATCACGCCGAGCGCCATCTGGTCGTTGGCGCACACGACGGCCCGCGGCAGCCCGTCGCGTCGGAACAACTCCCGACCGACCCGTCGCCCGCCCTCGCGGGTGAAGTCGCCGCGGAGGGTCGGCTCCTCCGGGGCGTCGAGCGACCGGTCCGCGAGGGCCGCGCGGAACCCGCTCCAGCGCTCCGCGTCATCGGGCGAGCCGAGGCTTCCGGCCACGTACTCGAGCTCTCGGGCGCCGAGGTCGTCGATGAGGTGCGCCGTGAGCGTGCGCATCCCCTCGGCGTTGCTCACCGAGACGTGATCGAGGTCGTCGCCGCGCCGGGGCCCCGCCATCACGACGATCGGGACGTGACGTGACAGGCGCGCGAGCTCCTCCTCGCTCGCGCTCCCGGCCAGCACCATGAGGCCGTCCACCCGACCCGCCATGTCGCGCACGGTCTGCGTCGCCGTGGATCCGCGTCCGACACCGACGAGCAGCGCGAACCCGCTCCGCCAGGACTCCAGCTCGCAGCCGCGCAGCACCTCGTCGAAGTAGAGGTTGAGCGTCCGTGTGTCGGTCCGCTCCGGGATGTCGCGGACGATGCGTGCTCCTCCGGCCGCCGCCTCGTCGCCCTCGAGGGCGATGTCCCCGAGGTCGTCCATCGCGTCGAGCCCCTGGAAGAACAGGCCGATGACGCCGGTGCGGCGCGCGGCGAGCCCCCGCGCGGCTCCACTCGGGACGTACCCGAGTTCACCGACCGAGGCGAGCACGCGGTCTCGCGTGGCCGGTTTCACGTCGTCGGGGCGGCTGAGCACCCGTGAGACCGTCGCGATGGAGACGCCGGCGTGGTGCGCGACGTCGTAGACCGTCGGCGGTTTCGTCATGGGAACGCCTTCCTTCGGCCACCAATGATACGCACGGCATCCTGCCCGCCCGGTCCACCGGCGGCGTGGGATGCCGCGCGGAGCGCCCTCGTCTTGCGTCACGGGAGCAACCCGCAGGAGCCGGGAACCGCAGCCAACCCGAACGTTCCCTGAATTCTCGACGCTTGTCGGCTGGGCGGCCGACGTCCGCTGGCAGACTGCGGACATGACTGATCAGCATGCCAAAGCCGTCCTCCTCAACTCCCTCCACGAGCCGGGTTCCCCGCTCATCGTCACCAACGTCTGGGACGCCATCACCGCGAAGGTCGTCTCCGAGGCCCCCGGTGTCGTCGCCCTCGCCTCGGCGAGCCACTCGGTGTCGAACGTCCGTGGGCTCGAAGACGGCGGTGGTCTCGACGTCGACGAGGCGATCGCCGCCGCGAAGATCATCGTGGGCGCCGTCGACCTGCCGGTGACGATCGACTTCGAGAAGGGGTACGCGTCCGACGCGGCCGGAGTTCGTGAGAACGTCCGCCGCCTCATCGTCGAGTCGGGTGCCGTCGGGATCAACCTCGAGGACTCCGTCGGTGCCGCGAAGGCCCCGCAGTTCCCGATCGAGGAGGCCGCGGCACGCGTCGCCGCCGCTCGCGCCGGAGCCGACGACGCGGGCATCCCGCTCGTCATCAACGCCCGGGTCGACACCCTCGCCGGCGACCCCGAGGCGTGGGACGAGGCCGTCGCGCGCGCCAACGCCTACCTCGAGGCCGGTGCGGACGTCGTCTTCTTCCTCGGACTCGGCACAGAGGAGCTCGTCGCCAAGGCGATCGAGCAGGTGCACGGACGCATCTCCGTCATCGGCTACCCCGGCGCGGTCCCGCTCAAGCGCCTCGCCGAACTCGGCGTCTCACGCGTCAGCTTCGGCCCCGGCACCCTCGGCCTGACCCTCGCCGCCCTCCAGCGTGCGGCGACCGGCCTCACCGAGCTCGGCGAGTACCCCGAGGACCTCGGCTTCTCCTTCGAGCTCTGAGCCTCGACTGACGACCCGTTCTCAGGAGGATCCGGGCGTGGCGCCAAGTGACCTCGGCGGCGCGCCCGGGGACTCCTGAGACAGGGTCGCGGGTTCCGGTCAGGACGTCAGGAACCAGTACCAGATGATGAGCATCGTGATGAGGAAGCCCGTCAGGAAGTTGAGGCGGAGGAACCGCTTCCAGCCCGCGTTGGCCCGCTCGGCGTCCTCCTCGCGGAGGTTCCAGAACGGCAGCACACTCGCGGCGTAGGGCAGCGCGAGCAGGCCGGCCAGCGGGATGGGCCACGGGGTCACGAGCATGAGCGCACCGCCGGCCAGGTAGGCGACGAAGGCGAACCGGACGGTCGCCGCCGCACCGATCACCGTCGCGATCGAGCCGATCCCGCCCTCCCGGTCGGCGATGATGTCCTGCACCGCACCGAAGGCGTGGCTGGCGATCCCCCAGAGGAAGTAGCCGACGAGCAGCGCCCAGAGCGCGGGGGTGAAGACCGCGCCGGCGAGGACGAGGCCGTAGACCGCCGGGCTCACGAAGTGCGTGCTCGAGGTGAGCGAGTCGATGAACGGCCGCTCCTTGAACCGCAGGCCGGGTGCGCTGTATGCGATGAGCGCGAACACGCTGATCGCGAGGACGAGCCACGACAGCGGCGACCCGATGACGACGAGGTAGACGAGGAACGGGACGTTCGTCACGATCGCCGCGAAGATCGTCAACCGGTGCATCCGGCGGTCCAGGACCGCGCCCTCGACGCCGCCCTTGCGCGGGTTCCGCAGGTCGGACTCGTAGTCGAAGACGTCGTTGATGCCGTACATCGCGAGGTTGTACGGGATGAGGAAGTACAGCGTCCCGAGCCAGAAGGTGAGGTCGAGCTCGCGCGTGGTCAGCAGGTACGCCGCTGCGAACGGGTACGCGGTGTTGATCCACGACAGCGGTCGGGAGGACAGCACGAGCTGGCCGAGTCGGTTCATGCCGGGTCCTCCTGGGACGGGGATGGGGAGACGGGAGACGGGGTTCGGCGCTCGAGGAGCACCCAGAGCGACGGGAGCAGGACGGCCGCGGCGATGGCGTAGGCGAAGTCCTCGAGGGGCGCGATGCCGATGAAGGCGCCGGAGATGAGTGCCGGGTCGTAGCCGACGAGCCCGATGCCGATCATGATGTTGTCGAACAGCGCGGTCATGAGCAGGAGGACGACGAGCCCACCGCCCACCGCGAGCAGCCAGGTGCCCGCCGTCAGACCGGTGGATCGCGGTCCGCTTGCACGGCGTCGATCGAGCCGCACGACCGCGAGCAGGGCGACGACCGCCACGACGGCGAGGAACCATGCGTTGAGGGCCCAGTAGGTCATCGTCCGCTCATCTCGGCGGCGCCGGCCGTCCGGCGGGACACCCGGCCGAGCGTGTGTCGCGCCGCACCGAACAGGTTCATCGTGAGGTAGCAGAGCAGCGTCAGGAAGAAGACCTCCTCGATCGGCAGCTCGGGCGCGACCTGCAGCCCGGTCATGAACGAGGTCTCACCGCGGAAGAAGATGCCGGTGCCGATACCGAGCAGGTCCCACACGAGGAAGAACACGACGCCGATCGGCAGGATGATCGCGGCCCGCCGTCGGTCGGCCCAGAAGAACAGCCGGAACCGCCGGTCGAGCATGACCATCCCGGTGATCGAGACGAGCAGCGCCAGCAGGTACAGCAGACCCATCAGCCGGTCGCCTCGGCGCGAGCGCGCAACGGCTCCACCATCGGTCCGGTGGTGATGTCGCCGCGCATGCGCTTCACGACGAGCTCCGCGCTGATGAGGCACATCGGCAGGCCGATGCCCGGGATGGTCGAGCCACCCGTGTAGAACAGGCCGTCGACCTTCTTGCTGACGTTGCCACTCCGGAACATCGCGCTCTGCGAGAGGATGTGCGCCGGCCCGAGGGCGGTGCCCTTCCAGACGTTGAGGTCGGTCGCGAAATCGGCCGGGCCGACGTCGCGACGCACCACGATGCGCTCGGCGAGGTCGGGGACACCGGCCCACTCGGCGATCTGCGCGATGGCGGCGTCGCCGATCTCCGCGACCCGGGCGTCTCCACCGCCACCGATGGACGGATCGGCCGGGACCGGCACCAGGATGAACAGGTTCTCGTGGCCGTCCGGTGCGACGCCGGCATCGGTCGCGCTCGGGCGGCAGACGTACAGCGACGCGGGGTCGGGCACGCTCGTCTCCTCGCCGAAGATGCGGCCGAAGTTGTCGCGCCAGTCGGCCGTGAAGAACAGGCTGTGGTGCAGGAGTTCCGGGAGCTCGCCGCGGACGCCGAGCATCACGAGCACGGCTCCGGGACCGGCGGTGCGCTTCTCCCAGTACTCGGCCGGGTAGGTCTGGAGTTCGCGGGGCAGCAGCGTCGTCTCGGTGTGGTGCAGGTCGGCGGCGGACACGACCCGGTCGGCGCGGAGCAGCTGCCGACGACCGTCGGCGTCGAGGTAGTTGACGCCGTCGACCCTGGCGCGGCGGCCGGCGGGCATCGTGGTGATGCCGGTGACCTCGGCGCCCGTGATGATCTCCACGCCCTCGGCGCGGGCGAGCTCGGCGATCGTGTCGATGATCCGCGAGAAGCCGCCCTGCGGGTAGAGCACGCCGTCCTCGAGGTCGAGGTAGCTCATGAGGTGGTACATGCTCGGCGCCTCGAAGGGCGAGGAGCCGAGGAACACGGCCGGGTAGCCGAGGATCTGCTGCAACCGGACGTCGGAGACGGTGCGCGCGGCCAGGGTGTCGAGGTCCTCCGTGAGGAGCTTCGCGAGCTTCGGCATCCGGGCGAGGACCTCACGGCTCGCGAGCGTCCGGTACGACTCGAACGTCGTGTACAGGAAGCTCCGGATGGCGATCTCGTACGTCTCCTTCGCGCTGCGGAGGTACTCGTCCATCTTCGCGCCGGCACCGGGCTCGACCGACTCGAACAGGGCGAGGTTGCCGGCCCGGTCGGCGGCGAGGTCGAGGTGCCCGTCGCGGCCCTCCGAGTAGACGCGGTAGGCCGGGTCGAGTCGTCCGAGGTCGAGCTGCTCTGCCGCGGAGGTGCCGAGGAGCCGGTAGAAGTGGTCGAAGACCTCCGGCATGAGGTACCAGCTCGGGCCGGTGTCGAAGGTGAAGCCGTCCTGCTCCCAGGTGCCGGCGCGGCCGCCGAGCACCTCGCGTCGTTCGAGCAGCGTGACCCGCTGGCCGTCGCGGGCGAGGAGGGCTGCGGTGGCGAGACCGCTGATGCCGCCGCCGATGACGACGGTCCGGTTGTGGGAGGTGGTCATGACTGCGAACTCTCGTCGATCGTCGGGATGGAGGCGGTGGTGCCGGTCGTGGCCGGTGTGCGACCGGCGAGCGCGCCGGCGGCGATGCGGAGCTTGACCGGGTCGGGCACCCGGACACGCGTGCGGACGAGCGCCGAGGCCGGCGTCGTCCGGATGCGTCGGGCGAGTTCCGAGAAGAGCTCCTGGGCGAGGGCGACCGCGCGACGGCTCGACTTCGGCAGCTGCCCGAGGACCGCTGCCGAACGGTCGAGATCGGCTTCGATGTCGTCGAGCAGGCTGTGCTTCTGCGCCTCGGTGAGCTCGTCGACGGCGACACCCGGGAAGTAGCTGCGGCCGAGCTCGTCGTGGTCGGCCGAGAGGTCGCGGAGGAAGTTCACCTTCTGGAAGGCGGCACCGAGACTCCTGGCGCCGACGACGAACGCGGCGCGCTGGGCGTCGTCGACGTCGTGGCCGCGCAGGAAGATCCGCAGGCACATGAGCCCGACGACCTCGGCGGAGCCGTACACGTAGTCGCGGAACGTCTCCGGGGTGTGGACGGTACGCGAGAGGTCCGCGCGCATGGACGCGAAGAACGGACGGGTGAGGTCGACCTCGATCCCCGCCGACCGCGCCGAGATGGCGAAGGCGTGCACGACGAGGTTGCTGCTGTACCCCGTCTCCATCGCGTCCTCGGTGTCCTGCTCGAGGGCGTCGAGCATGCGGAGGACCCGCTCGGGGTCGAGCCCGGCTGCCGCGGCCACGCCGTCGACGATCTCGTCGGCGATGCGCACGAGCGCGTACACGTTCTCGACGTCCTGGCGGATGTCGCCACCCAGCAGTCTGGCCGCCAGGCCGAAGGACGTGGAGTACCGACGGATGACGATGCTCGCGGTCTCCTGGGCTACCCGGTCGTAGAGCTGTCGTGCGTCGCCGACCGCCGAGGCGTCGTCGGCCGGTCGCGCGGTCCCGTCCCCTGCTGCGGTCATCGCGACCGCTCGAGCACGGTGGCGACGATGGGGCGGAGCTCGTCGCGGAGCTGCGCCGGGATGCTCGGCGAGGCCAGCTGCTCCCAGGCGCGGTTGGCGTAGTCACCGGCGAGCAGGGTCGCGTGCTGGCGGGCGCCCGTCGTCGTGAGGACGTCGCGCAGGACGGCGGCACCCTCCTCGTCGAGGTCCGGGTCGCCGAAGAGGTGCTCGACGGCGTGCCACTCGGGCTGCTCCGCCGCGAACGCCACCATGACCGTCAACTTGCCCTCGCGGAGGTCGCCGATCGTCGTCTTGCCGGTCGTCTTCGAGTCGCCGAAGACGCCGAGGACGTCGTCGATGATCTGGTAGGCGATGCCGATCTGCTGTCCGAAGGCCCCGAGCGCGTCGATCGTCGCCTCCGGAGCACCGGCTAGGACGCCGCCCGACTGCAGTGGCGCCTCGAACGAGTAGTAGGCGGTCTTCAGGCGCTCCATGCGGATGATGTCGTCGACCGTCGGGACGACGCCGCCGACCGTGAAGTCGACGTCGGCGAGCTCACCGGCTGCCGAAGCGGAGATGGCGTCGTCGAGGATCTCGCGCAGGCGGGTGCGGACCGAGTCGGCGCTCCCGGCGCGGTCGATCAGACGGTAGGACGCGGACAGGGCGAGGTCGCCCGCGATGACGGCGACGGACATGCCGCGGTGCTCGGCGAGCGGCAGCGGGATGCCCGCGGTCTGCGCGATGTCGCGGTAGCTGCCGGAGACGTTGGGGCTGCCGCGCCGGACGAAGTCGCGGTCGATCACGTCGTCGTGGACGATCAGCGCGGTGTGCAGGAGCTCGTAGGCGGCGGCGACGTGGGCGGCCGCGACGATGTCCTCGCCACCCAGCGCCTCATACGCCGTCATGACCATCCGGGGACGGAACCGCTTGCCGCCGGCCATGCTGCGCTCGATGGTCTCCCAGAGCCGTAGGTAGCCGGCGCCGCCGAACGACACCGCCTGTGTCTTCGCCAGTTCGAGGAAACGCTCGAGGGCATCCTCGACCTGATGCTGTTGTCGATAGGGCACGTCGACGACGTGGTGGGTCTCCATATCACGAGGCTACTTCACGGAGCGGTGAGATTAGTACGCTAGCTGTCCATTCGCGTTCGCCCCGATCGTCGGGGAGAATGGACGCATGTCGGTACCCGAAGAACTCGTCGTCCTGCTCGCCGAGGACGGCACCCGCATCGGCACCACGCCGAAGGCGACCGTCCACACGCTGGAGACGCCACTCCACCTCGCGTTCTCCTGCCACGTCATCGGGCCCGACGGACGCATCCTCGTGACCCGGCGCGCGCTCTCGAAGCTCACATGGCCGGGCGTCTGGACGAACTCGTTCTGCGGACACCCCGGCCCGGACGAGGACAGCGTGGACGCCGTGCTGCGTCGGGCGAGTGCCGAGCTGGGCCTGCCGATCTCCGCGCCGGAACTGGTGCTGCCCGACTTCCGGTATCGCGCCGTCGACGCCTCGGGCGTGGTCGAGTACGAGATCTGCCCGGTCTACGTCGCCTACACGGACGCGACGCCCGAGCCGAACCCCGACGAGGTCATGGAGTGGGCCTGGGCCGAGCCCGAATCGCTCCTGGCGTCCGTCGAGCAGGCGCCCTTCGCGTTCAGCCCCTGGCTGACGCTCCAGCTGCCACTCGTCGTGCCGCTGCTCGCGGAGTCCGCGGCCCGCTGAGGCGCCCGGATCTGCGCGGATCGAGCCGGTTTCCGAACAGATTCAGGCGACTGATCGAGGTCAGGTTCCGCGGAGCGCTTCGACGGCCGCGGCAATCCGCTTGTCGCGCGTCGCATCCGTCTTCGCCAACGCGACCGGCTCGGCCAGCGCGCGCTGTCGGCTGAACGACAGGGCTCCGTAGGCGGCGAGCGCCGGCTCGTCTCCCGCGAGCGCCGT
Source organism: Plantibacter sp. VKM Ac-2876 (assembly GCF_015350715.1). Classification (NCBI taxonomy): domain Bacteria; kingdom Bacillati; phylum Actinomycetota; class Actinomycetes; order Micrococcales; family Microbacteriaceae; genus Plantibacter; species Plantibacter sp. VKM Ac-2876. The sequence continues at coordinate 401,409 of NZ_JADKSI010000001.1, forward strand.
CTCGAGCTCGGGCGGCAACGGGAACACGCGCGGTGCGTCGTCGACCTCGAGGTCCACGTCGACCTCGTCGCCTCCCGCAACCCCGGCGGCGGCGCGGTTGGCGGCGCTCAGCGCGATCAGGTACCGGCCGCCCATCGGGGTGATGGTGCTGCGGTAGGTGGTCGCACCGACGGTGACGACGACGGGCACGCGCTTGCCCCGGTCCAGGCCCTCGACGACGGCGTCGGGGACGAGGATGCCGGTGTTGTCGCCCTGGAGTTCGATGACGGTGCGGAATCTCATGCGCTCAGTATGACCCGGGGCCGTCTCGCGGTGAAGACCAGGATGAGGGAGCCGGCGACGACCGCGATCCCGAGAAGCTGTCCGAGGCTCAGCGCCTCGCCGAGGACCACGAGGCCTGCCAGCACGGCGACAACGGGACTCAGGAGGCCGAGGAACGACACGGACCCGACGGGCAGCGCGGCGATGCCACGGAACCACAGGGCGTAGGCGAGGGCCGTACCGATGAGGGAGAGGTAGGCGTACCCGCCGATCGCCGCTGCGTCCGGAGCGTCCGACGGAAGTCCCTCGACGAGGAGCAGCACCGGCACGAGGACGAGACCGCCGTCGACGAGCTGCCAGGCGGTCAGCGCGAGGCCGGAGACCGGTGCGCCGCTGCCGGCGTTCGGGACAGGGTCCGGGCTCGTGCGCCGGCGCGCGCCGATCCGGCGGCCGACCTCCGGTCTCCCCCACCGCTTGCTCAGCACCGATCCGAGCGACATCGACGCAGCACCGGCGAGCGCGGCGACGACGCCGATCACGTCGAGACGCGCGTCGGCCTGCAGCACGATCAGCGCGACGCCAGCCACTCCGGCGAACCCGGCGACGACGCGGCGGACGGTCAACACCTCCCCCACCAGCAGGCTCGCGAGCACGGCGACGAGCACGGGCCCGATCGCCCCCATGGTCGCGGCGACCCCGCCGGGCAGTCGGTAGGCGGCGAGGAAGAGGAACGCGAAGAAGGCACCGATGTTGAGCGTGCCGAGCACGAGCGATCGCCACCACCAGCCACCGACCGGGAGGGTCCGCGTGATCGCGAGGAGCAGGAGTCCGGCGGGCAACGCCCGGAGCACGGCTGCCAGCAGCGGCCGTCCCGGCGGGAGCAGTTCGCTCGTGACGAGGTAGGTCGTCCCCCAGCTGATCGGAGCGATGGCGGTGACGGCGGCGATGCGGAGTTGATTGCTAAGCACTGAGCAACAATAGCTCAGCACTAAGTGAATTGCTACGCTGGCTGGATGAGCACGCGCGTCGACGACATCCTGGGCCAGTGGCGGACCGAGCGACCCGATCTCGACGTCTCGCCCATGGCCGTCATCGGACGACTGTCGCGAGCGGCGACGGCGGTCGACGCACGCCTCTCCTCGACCTTCGCCGAGCACGGTCTCGACAGCGCCTCGTTCGACGTGCTCGCCACCCTGCTCCGCGCCGGCTCACCGCACGAGCTCGCGCCGAAGGACCTCGCCCACTGGTCGATGGTGACGTCGAGCGCGATCGCCCAGCGCGTGAACAAGCTCGTCGAGCGCGGTCTCGTGACGCGCCGTCCGAGTGAGCAGGACGGGCGCGGCACGGTCGTCGCCCTCACCCCGGCCGGCAAGCGCCTCGTCGAAGCAGCCCTGCCCGATCACCTCGCCGCCGAGGAGCGTGTCCTCCACGGCTTCTCCCCCGCCGAGCGCGAGCAGCTGGCGGCCTTCCTGGAGCGCCTGGCTCGCGCCGACCCCTGATCGTCGCGGTGGGGACGGATCCGCTCAGGCGATGCGGCGACCCTCGTTGTGCTCCTGCAGCCACCAGGTCGCGCCCTCGTCGTCGGACACCCAGCTCTCCCAGGTGTACGAGTCCTCGGTGATGCCGCTGAAGTTCCACCGGATGAGCTTGTCGTCGTTCCGCGTGCCGTCCTGGCGGATGCCGTCGGCGCGGTGCGGCGTCGCGACGAGCTGGCAGAACTCCCCGCGCCGTGGCTCGACGTAGTTCACGCGCCAGGCACCCATCAACCGGTCGTAGACACGGAGAGCCGTGCTGACCGTCTCCCAGCCCGACGGCTCCGCGTCGTTCGCGACGAGCTGGACGTCCTGCACGGCACGCCCCTCGAGGATGTACGACACGATCCAGCGGAAGTCGGACTCGACCCACTCGCCACTCTCGTCGTCGAGGCGCTTCGAGTGGACGTCCCAGGATCCGACGAACTGACCGAACCGGACCATGCGACGCGGGTAGAGCGGCGTCGGCCCGTCGGCGGTGATCGCGCGGGCGAAGTCGGGTCGCTCTGACGTGCTCATGGCGGGGCCTTTCTGCTGGTCCACCTGCTCGCCCGTCGTCGGGACGCCCGCCTCAGTCCTGCGTCAGCGCTGCGTCTCGCCGACGTCGGTCCGGTGGAAGTTCTGGAAGGAACGGGAGGCGGTGGGTCCACGCTGTCCCTGATACCTGGAACTGTACTCGCTCGACCCGTACGGGCGCTCGGCCGGTGACGTGAGCCGGAAGAAGCACATCTGACCGATCTTCATCCCCGGCCAGAGCTTGATCGGCAGCGTCGCGACGTTGCTGAGCTCGAGGGTGACGTGGCCCGTGAAGCCCGGGTCGATGAAGCCGGCGGTGGAGTGCGTGAGGAGACCGAGACGACCGAGCGAACTCTTGCCCTCGAGGCGTGCGGCGACGTCGTCCGGGAGGGACACCCGCTCGTACGTGGACCCCAGGACGAACTCGCCGGGGTGCAGGATGAACGGCTCGTTCGGCAGCGTCTCGATGAGGCGCGTCAACTCGGGCTGATCCTCCGCGGGATCGATGAAGGGGTACTTGTGGTTGTCGAAGAGGCGGAAGAAGCGATCGAGGCGCACGTCGATGGACGACGGCTGGATCATCTCCGGCGAGTAGGGGTCGAGCGCGATGCGGGAGGCGTCGAGTTCGGCTTTGATGTCACGGTCCGAGAGCAGCACGGTGACAGTGTATCGGCCGGGAGCCCGAAGCCTCGGGCCGGTGATGACGCCCGGATTCGCTACGATGCTCGCACGGTGACGACCTCCGCGACCCGGCGGAGACCGGTCGCGCCGCCCCAGCGACCTGGAGGCCTCCGATGACCAGACCGCACGTCCTCGTCCTGCAGCACGTCCCCTGGGAGCGACCGGCGGTGCTCGGCGAGGTGCTGACGGCGTCGGGGATCGACTGGACGCTCGACACGATCGTCGAGCGCCGTGAGCTGCCGCCGGCGCGCGAGATCACCGGGTTCGACGGGCTCGTCCTCCTCGGCGGCCCGATGGGCGCGCTCGACGTGGAGGAGCACCCGGGTCTCGGGCTCGAAGCGCAGCTCGTGCGCGATGCGGCGGTGCTCGGCATCCCGGTGTTCGGAGTCTGTCTCGGGCATCAGCTCATCGCGACGGCCCTCGGAGCCACCCTCCACTCGGCGGCCGCGCACGAAGTGGGTGTCGGCGACGTCGAGCTCCTGACCGAGAGCGAACTCGGCATGCGTGGCGAGCGACTGCCGGTGCTGCACTGGCACGGCGACGTCGTCGAGGCTCCATATGGAGCGACGGTCCTCGCATCGTCGCCGTCGACGCCGAACCAGGCGTTCCGAATCGAGGACCGGATCTTCGCGACGCAGTTCCACCTCGAGGTCGACCCGCCGATGCTCGACCGGTGGCTCACGGAACCGCTCATGCTCCGCGACCTGCCGTTCATCGCCGGGACCGCGGAGGAGGCGGCCGACCGGCTGCGGTCCGAGGTCGCCGCGGTGGCGGGGCCGATGCGCGAGGCCGGCGAGCGGTTGTTCGGGGCCTTCGCCGATGCGGTGCTCCGGCGGACGAGCGTCGATCCGTCGCTGCGGTAGGACTCGGATCGTGCCCCGGACGCAGCGAAGCGGCCGGCCCCCGGAGGGACCGACCGCTTCGTGAACTCGAGTTCGAGTTAGAGGGCCTTGCGACCCGTGATCGTCCTGATCAGGAACGCGATGATCGCGATCGCGAGCAGCACGAGGCCGACCCACAGCAGGAAGTTGAGGGACTGGACGAACCCACCGGTGATGGCGAGAACGATGGCAACGACGATGACGATGATGAGCAGGATGTTCATGGTGAAGCTCCTTTCGCAGAACTCCGTCCACCGTATGGGGGCCTGACCATTCCGTCGCGGGGGTTGACATCGTCCGGAGTCGTTCCGCTACGCGCGCGGAGCGCCCCCGCGTTGCACACCTCCGCCGTCCGCCGTGTCGGCTTGCGCCAGCGCGGTGCGCTGACGCGAGCGCGGGCCACACGCGTGAGCGCGGGTCTCCGGAGGGTCGCGCTCACGCGCACGGGTCGCGCTGAAGCCTGATCCCGGGGGTTCGGACCAGCGCACCGCGCTGGCACCGATTCAGTACAGCTCGGTCGGCAGCACCGCGCTGACCAGGGATTCCCGAGCTGAAGTCCGTCCCGGGCGAGCCGCGCTAGAGGAGCCCTGGCTGGTCGGCAGGGTCGCCGTCACCTGGCTCGGAGCCCGGGTCGTCGACCGTCGGCGCCGCCATCGGATCGTCGCTCTCGGGAGCGTTGTCGGGCAGCGCTCGGGAGATGGCCTCCTGGGTGTCGCCGATCGGGTCGTCCATCTCGTCTCGTGGGTCGCTCATGCTCATTTCCTTTCCTCGTGTCCCGACGGTAACGCGGGACGCCTCACAGCCACACCCCCTGGCAGAACGGCCCGGTTCGTCCTACGAGCCGAGTGCCCGGGCCCGTCAGACCGGTGTCGATGCCGTCGTCGACGACGCTTCCGCGAGTCGCTTCGCCGCTGCGAGCACGCGTGCACTCGCGAACGGCTCGACCGTCGACGCCTCGGCCGCGTCGAACACCTCGATCCCGGAGGCGTCACGGTCGGACCGCGACCAGCCCGGCGACCCGTCTCGGACGAACGCCACGACCGCACCATGGATCCGATCCGCGAGCTCCTGCGGCGCGTGCGGGCCCGCCACCCGGGTGACGTCCGGGTCGTCGAGCACGTCGAAGATGAACGGGACGTCGAGGCAGTGCTCCGCGATCCCGCTCACCGCCGAGCGCCATACGAAGTCGGAGACCCAGGTCTCGGCGTCGTCCCGCAGCGCCAGCCAGCGGATCACGCGCTCTCGGAACATGACGTCGCTCACGAAGCGCCCCGCGACGAGTCCGGTGCGTTCGCCGGGCTGGGTCGCGACGTACGCCTCGGCGAGCGGCTCCGGCACACCCATGAGCTCGAGGGCACGCGTCGGCGCCACGGCGTCGAAATCGTCGAGCCGGCCGGTGAAGAACCCGGCGAACTCCTCTCGGGTCGCGCTGACGAGCAACGGCTTGTCCGCGCCTCGTCCCGCGATCATGCCGGCTTCGACGGTGTCGACGACCAGCTCGCCGTCGACGACCGGCCCGAGGCCGAGGCGGCCGTTCATCGTCGTCATCCCTCGGAGCACGGACTCCGGATCGGTCGCCCCACCGGGGACGACCTCAAAGCCCTGGGCCTCGATCAACGTGTACTCCGGGACGCTCGCGAAACCGGCCAGGGTCGCGGGCACCCCGAGGTGCCCGGCGAGTCGAGCGGTCAGGGCCTGCGCCTCGACGAGCGGGACATCACCGGGGACTCCGGACACGGAGATCGCCCGCTGGAACAGGTGTTGCGCGGACGGGACCGTGAGCAGGGTCATGACGGACCCGCCGCCCGCGGACTGGCCGGCGATCGTGACGCGCTGCGGGTCGCCGCCGAACGCCGCGATGTTGTCGCGGACCCACTCGAGCGCGAGGATCCAGTCGAGCACGCCACGGTTGGCGGGGGCGTCGGGCAGCCAGCCGAACCCGTCGAAGCCGAGGCGGTAGGACACCGAGACCGTGACGACGCCGTCGCGGTTGAAGGCCCGGCCGTCGTACCAGGGGCTTGCGGGCGACCCGGCGATGAAGCCGCCGCCGTGGATCCAGACGAGGACGGGTAGACCGGCACTGTCTGCGGCGGGTGTCGGGTCGGGCGTGAAGACGTTGACGTTGAGCGTCGAGTCGCCGGGGATCGACGGTTCCGGGATCGTCGTGATCTCGGCCATGGCCTTCCGCTGCGGTGTCGCGCCGTAGGCGGTCGCGTCGAGGAGGCCGTCCCAGGGGGCCTTGGGCTCCGGGGCCTGGAACCGTCTCGCTCCGGTCGGCGGCTCGGCGAACGGGATGCCGAGGAAGGCGACCGATCCGACGGCGCGGCGCGTCCCGCGGACCGCTCCCGAGGTCGTCTGTGCAATGGGCTGCTCTGGGCTGGAATCGGTCGTCATCGGCGGATCCTCCGGGTACTCGGCTGCGCGCTCATCCGACGAGCGTCGCGTGGTGATCCGCCCAGTATGCCGTGTCGTCTTCGAATCCCGTTCGATGTTCGGACTTCACCCAGCCGACCCACCCGATGCGCCAGCGCGGTGCGCTGACCCGGGCGCGCCCCGGAGCCGTGCGCGCGGGTCTCTGGAGACCCGCGCTCACGTCCGATGCACCGCGCTCGCGTCAGCGCACCGCGCTGGCCAACCCGACGGGTGCGGGGTTGGCAGTGGGTTACGCGACGATTGCCGCGCGGAGGGCTGCCGCGGAGGCTGCCGGGTCGTCGGCCGAGTAGATCGCACCACCGGCGACCGCGACCTGCGCGCCCGCCTGCTGCACCGACGCGATCGTCGACACGTTCACGCCACCGGCGACCGAGAACGGCACGGCGGCCGCTTTACCGTCGGACAGGAGCGTCTGGAAGGTGAAGCCCTCCTCCGCCTGCTCGTCGAGACCGGCGTGCATCTCGACGAATGCGGCACCGAGAGCGGTGACCTCCTTGGCGCGCTGCACCTTGTCGGCGACCCCGATGAGGTCGACGACGACGGACTTGCCGTGCGCCTTCGCGGCCTTCACAGCGCCGACGATCGTGCTGTCACCGGCGGTCCCGAGGACGGTGACGATGTCCGCACCGGCGGAGAAGGCGATGTCGGCTTCGAGCTCACCGGCGTCCATGGTCTTGAGGTCGGCGAACACGATCTTGTCGGGGTGGGCGTCCTTGACCGCGGTGACGGCACGCAGGCCCTCGCTCTTGATGAGGGGCGTGCCGAGCTCGAGGATGTCGACGTAGGGCGCGACCTTCCCGGCGAGTTCGAGGGCTGCCTCGGTGGTGAGGACGTCCATGGCTACCTGGAGCTTCATGTGGTGCTGCTTTCTGTCGTGATGGGATGCGTCCGACGTCTGCCGGGCGCGTTGGAAGGGATCGGGGCGACTACTCGAGGTTCGCGTGGCGCGGCCACAGTTCCTCAGCGCCGACGCCGGCGGACTGCCAGAGCGCGTGGAAGAACGCGTCACCGAGCAGCATGACCGCCTGCTCGAAGAGGCTCCCCGAGTACTGCACGGAACGCGTGCCGCCGTGGTCGGTCTTCTGCGCGGCGGGGACGACGATCGTCTCGGCGGCCAACTCGGCGAGCGGGGATGCGGGGTCGGTCGTGATGGCGATCACCTGGGCACCGACGGAGACGGCCGTGTCCGCGGCACGCACCACACCCGTCGTCGTGCCGGAGCCGCTGGCGACGAGCAGGACGTCACCGGCGACGATCGCGGGGGTCGTCGTCTCGCCGACGACGTGCACGGTGAGCCCGAGGTGCATGAGGCGCATCGCGGTCATCCGGAGCGCGAGACCGGAACGACCTGCGCCGGACACGAACACGCGGTCCGCCGTTCGCAGGCGCTCGAGTGCTCCGGCGAACGGGGCCGGATCGGCCTCCAGCAGGCTCGACACGGTGCGATGCAGCTCGGCGTCGATCGCGGCGAGCGCCCCCTGGACCGTCGAGGTCGCGGGCGTCACCGACGTGGATGGAGGGACGGTGGGGTTCGACATCCCTCCATCCTGGGCGTGATCGGGTAGGTGCACCGCTGCTCGCCCGAACGGTTCCACCTACCCGAACGGGTGGGTGTGGATCGATGGGATAGGGTGCGGACATGATCGAACGCACTGTCACCTACCCGGTCGAGCTGCTCGACGGCCTGGCCGCCGTCGCATCCAGCTCGCTGTTGCGCATCGCCGGTGCGTTCCGGGAAGTCCTCCAGCCCGTCGTCGCCCATTCCGCGCTCGTGATCTTCACCGAGGACTGCACCGGCCGCCCCCGGAAGAAGGCCGGCGACCCCGCGATCGTCGAGGGCGTCGCGATCGCCGAGCTCGACGCCGTCCGGCAGCGCACCCCCCGCGGCCCGGTCACCCCTGTGACCGCCGGTGCCGCCCCCCACGCCGACCGGCCGACGTCGGCAGTGATCGCAGGAGCGGAACGTCCGATCGCGGCCTGGCTGGCCGACACCGGCGCCCTCCTCGTCCTGACCGACCCGGAGGGACCGATCGACGACCGGCTCGTCGGCGCCCTCTGGGAGGTCGTCGCGGCCGGTATCCGACAGCAGGTCGCGACGGCGGCCCCCGACTACCTCCGCGACTCCCGGGCCGCGTCGAGCGAGCGGGCCGGCGCGATCGCGGAGCTCACCGACGCCCATGCGACGACGCTGGAGTCGATCCTCGCGGTCACCCGGTCGCGTCAGACGTCGGCGGATGACGCCCGAGCGGCGGTGACCGAGATCGCCTCGGCCGCGATGGTCGAGCTGCGGGCGGTGTCCGACCGCGACCGCCAACTGGCCGAGGAACCGGTCGCGCGCGCCTTCGCCAGACTCCGCGAGGACCTCCGCCCGCTGGCCCGCTTCGGCGGCCCCGAGGTCCAGTTCATCGAGCCGCCCGTCGACGGTCGGGCCCTGCCCGGCGAGGTGGCGCATGCGGGACGGGCGATCGTCCGCGGGACGGTCCTCGCGCTCGTCGAGCAGTCCTCGGTCGGGCGGGTCCGGGTGCAGTGGGACTGCGACGGCAGCAACCTGCTCATCGGCATCCGCGACGACGGCCCCGGCGAGTTGACCGTCGACACCCCGAGCGTGCAGCAGCTCGGCGCTCGCGTCGCCGCTCTCCGCGGCAGTCTCGATGTCCAGGCGACGCCCGGGTGGGGCTCGGAGCTGCACGTGACACTGCCGCTCGACCCGCCGCCCGCGACGCAGACCCGCTCCGACTCGGCCGCCGCGCTCACCGAGCGCGAATGGAGCGTGGCCGAGCTGGCCGCCGGTGGGGCACGGAACCGGGCGATCGCCGAGACCCTCACCATCAGCGAGAACACCGTCAAGTTCCACATCGCGAACGTCCTGCGGAAGCTCGGCGTCGCGAGCCGCGTCGAGCTGGCGGCCGCCCTGGCCGCCAGCCGCTGATCCTGTCCGGGCGCCGCGCGACTACCGCTTCGAGCTCGCGCGGCCCCGGTCGCGATCCCGGTCGCCGAACCGTCGCGTGATGAGGGCCCAGCCGAGGATCCAGCTCCCGAGCGCCGCGACCAGCCACACCACCAGCGGTGCGAGCACCCAGGCCAGGACACCGCGGATGTGGAGGCCGCCGGGGAGGATCGACGCGACGAAGAGCGACACGAGCGTCGTCACGAGTCCGATGCCGCCGAGGATCGCCGAGGCGTAGCGCCGCGCGAGCCGGAGGATGAAGGGTCCGAGGACGCCCTGCGCGACCGTGAAGACGACGACGGCGAAGATGAAGCCGCCGAGCGACAGGCCGACGCCGGGCACGACCCAGTCGGCGACGAGCAGCCCGATCGCCGAGGACAGCAGACTGACGGCGATGCTGAGCAGGAAGCGGGTCATGTGCCGACCCTAGCGCTGGGGCATCGACCGCGTCGAGAGCGCGGCTGAGCGGAGGCGGATCGTCGCTTCGCGGGCGACCGGGCGACGATCCGCCTCACCTCAGGAGGGTGTCGGGGCAGCTCAGTCGAGCGCGAGTACCCGACCGGTGCCGACACCCTCCACGGCACGGACGAACGCGAGGCCCACCACGTCGGACGCGACCGGCGCGAAGCCCGGGAACGCGTCGTGGTAGCCGGTTGCCTCGGCCAGCACCGTGGGGCTGACGGCGTTGATGCGGATGCCGCGCGGAAGTTCCGGGGCGGCACCGATCACGAAGGACTCGACCGCTCCGTTGGCCATCGAGGCCGCAGCGCCCGTCGCGATCGGCTCGCGGGCGAGGATGCCCGTCGTGAGCGTGAAGGAGCCGCCGTCGCGGACGAACGGGGTCCCGATCCGCACGACGTCGAGCTGGCTGAGCACCTTGCCGAGGAAGGCCGCGCGATAGTCGTCGCGGGTCAGCTCCTCCACGGGCTTGAACGGGACGGATCCGACGGCGACGATCACCGCGTCGACCTCGCCCACCTCGGCGAACAGCGCCTCGATCGACGCCTCGTCCGTGGTGTCGACGGCGGGCGCCGTCGAGCGCGACACCGCGATCACCTCGTGACGCTCCGCGAGGGCGTCCTGCGCCGCTCGTCCGACTTGTCCACTGGCACCGATCAACAGGATTCTCATGCGGGCGACGCTAGCACCGGCGCCCGACGACGGCACCGTCGACCGACGGCGTCAGTGGGCGTCGTCCATCCCCGTGACGTGGACGGCGTAGCCGTGGCAGCCGGCGAGCTTCCAGTCGTACGGTTGATCGTCAGGGTTCGTCCCCCACCGGGCCAGGAACGCCGCATCGGAGGACTCCGACATGACCATGCCGAAGAGCGGATCGAGGATCTTGGAGCGGTCGTTCGTCCAGGCGTACCAGAAGCCCTGATCAGCCATGCACTTCGCGATGATCTGCTGCTGTGCCTCCCAGATCCCGTCGCTGAGGTACGAGTCGGTGCTGGGCACGATCGAAGCCGGGTCGGTGGTCGCGTCGTACCAGCCCTCCGGTGTCTGCGAGTTGTCGACGCCGGACGCCGGCGAGACGGGTTCGCCAGCGTCCGGCGTCGCTGCGGGATCCGCGGGCACCACGGGTTCGACGGGCGGGAGGTCGTCGAGCGACGCGGCGGCGTCGGCGACCGCTTCGAGGGATCGTGCGTCGTCAGCGGCCGCCTGGGCGTTCGACACCCCGATGAACACGCCGCCCGCTGCCACTGCGAGCACCCCGCTCATCGCGATGCCGAGCCCGATCCGTCGACGGAGCGTTCCGGGACTCCGGCGGACGGGTGCCGTCTCCTGCGCCGCATCCGGCCCGTCGTGGATCTCGTCTCCGCTCATGCCGTCTCCCCCTGCACCGATGCCGCTGCGTCCCGTTCCGTCGTTCGGCGACCCCCAGGCCACCACCACACCGCGGCTCCGATGAACCCGAGCGCAGCGCCCACGCCGATCGCCACGCTCATCACCCACCACGGTTCGAGCCCGGCGCCGTGCGAGCTCAGGCGCGACACGACGAGCACGCCGGTCGCGCTGACGCGGTACATGATGTCGCCCGCGAGCACGCCGATGAGGACCGCTGCGGGCGCCAGGAGCCCCGCGCCGAGCCATCGACTGCGTCGCCGCAACGACAGCACGAGCCCCACGACGCCCAGGACCGCGGCGACCGCCACACCGACCGCACCCGCCGGCGCCTCGACGACGTCGCCGATGACGAGCGCACGGACGATCCGGACGAGGAGGAACAGGGCTGCTCCGGTGACCAGGACACCGCCGGTCACCACGAGGGCTGCGAGGACGTCACCGGTCCGCCGCATGCCGAGCGGCATCGGATCGAGGCCGTGTCCCGCGCGCAACTGCCCGGAGCGCCATGAGAGGTCGTGCGGGATCCCACGGATGGCACGCAGCATGATGTCGCGCCGGAGCCGTTGCGGCGTGACGCCCGCCTCCTGGGCCCAGACGGCGTGCTCGTGCAGGTCGGATGCGATCTCGTCGCGCCGCTCCCCGGCGACGTCGGGCGAGAGGTCGCGGGTGTACCACCCGCACCAGTTCAGGACCCGGTGGGCGGCTGTGCGGTACTCCGGCGTCCGGATGGCGGTCACGCGATCGCCCCCTGCGTCCACGCCGCACCCGCCGGCCTCGCCGAGGTGGCCTGCTCACCGGCGATCCTCGCATGCTCGCGATCCCGGGCCGTCGCGCCTTCGCCGGTGATCCGGTACAGCCGCCGGCGGGGGCGACCCTCCGCCTCCGCGACCTCCGGGTCCTCCCAGCTCGCCTCGATCAGGCCGGCGTCGGCCATCCGCGACAGGGCCTTGTAGAGCGTGCCGTGCGCGGTGAGGGCGGCGTCTCCTGCTTCGGCGAGCTGCTTGGCGAGGGCGAAGCCGTAGAAGCTCCCCTCGGTCGCCTGCAACACGGTGCCGACGTCGAGGATGTCGAGCTCGAGCGGGAAGAGCGTGCCGGGTCGTCTGCGTGCCATGCGACCACTCTAGGAAGATAGGTTCCGATACGTCAAGCTGCCCTCGCGCTGAGTCGCCCGGAACTGCACACGTACCGCCGGTTTCCGCGCTATTCCGGGCAACTCAGCGGGGGTCAGCTCCCGTCGCGGAGGTCCCTCGGGGGTGCAGCGCCGAATGCGATCTCGTCGAATCGCGCCTCGCAGGGCGGACCGAGCGGCGCCTGCGAGAGGAAGCCGACGCGCACCGGGGCGTCGCTGTGCAGACGGAAGACCCGGACGAAGTCCCACGTGACACCGTCGGTCGAGCTGTGGAATGCCCATGCCTCGCCGAGACGACTGACGCGCATCCACACGTGGTCGGCCAGGACGTGCGTCGAGTTCACGTCGTCCGACCAGGTGTTCGTCACGACGCTCACCACCATCGCCTGCCCTTGCGGCGACTGCTCGAAGCAGAGCTTGGCCCAGTGCTCGTCGTCGATCCAGAGTGCGAGGGCACCGGCGTCGAAAGTACTGCGCTCGCCCACGACCGCGACCCGCGCCGAGAGTGTGAAGTGGTCGGGTGCGTCGAAGGCGAGCGCCGTGGCACGCAACTCACGCGGCCCACCGAGCGAGCTGTTACTCCAGTCGACGCCGGCGGCGGAGGTGAGGGTGAGCGCTCCGGCATCGGCGTCGAACGATGCGATTCCGCGGGTCGAGGTCCAGGCGAGGTCGGGAAGCCCGTCGATGCGGGTCACGTCGGTGTGCATGGTCCGACCCTATCGGGATCGCAGGTTCCCCTGAGTCGCCCGGATCTGCTCTGCATCCGGCTGATTCCGCGCAGATCCGGGCAGCTCAGCGAAGCGCCGGGACGTCGACGACGCGTTCCTCCCCGACGGCCACGGCGAGCGAACCGTTGGAAGCCGACGCCACGTCGGCCTGGAGCCGCTCCAGCTCCGCAGGTGGCACCCACAGTTCCAGCTCCGCCTGCGCCCTGTAGGTCTGATCGCCGAGCGTCGCGCCGTGGCTACCGGCCCAATCGCGCAGCAGGTTGTCGTAGCGCCCGGCGTCGGCGTGCGGGACGACGAGGGTCGCGCGGGTCAGCGTCTCACGGCGCACGAGCGCGGCGAGGTCGAGCGTCTCGGAGGCCGCCGAGGAGTACGCACGGACGAGCCCGCCCGCCCCGAGCTTGACGCCACCGAAATACCGCGTGACGACGACGACCACGTCGGTCAGTTCGCGCCGCCGGATGACCTCGAGGATCGGCATCCCCGCCGTGCCGGACGGTTCACCGTCATCGGACGAGCGGGCCTGGTCGCCGAGCAGCCCGGTGACCATCGCGACGCAGTGGTGTCGCGCATCCCACGCCTGCTTCTTCACCCGCGCAATGACCGCTTCGGCGTCCTCCGGGGAGGCGACCGGATGCGCGAGGCCGAGGAACCGCGACTTCTTGATCACGAGTTCGTGCTCGACCGGCGCGGCGATCGTCGCCGGGTACTGCCGCGCGGTGGTCATCCGTCCGAGCGTACCCGGCCGGTGCGCCGGAGGGGTCGGTCGGCTACGGCCGCAGCACGTCGTCGACCGGGTGGGCCTGCACGTGCCCACGGACGAAGATCAGACCGATCACGGCGACGAGCATGATGAGCAGGTTGGCCGGACCGGCGATCGCCAGGAACACGCTCTGGCCGGCGGCCGCTCCCGCGTGGTCGATCCCACCGGTCGAGAGGAAGAGCGTCGGGTCGTAGAGTCCGTGGATCAGGATCGGCCAGATGAGGTTGCCGGTCACCCGGAGCGTCAGGTACATGCACACGCCGAATCCGAAGGTGTAGACGACGGTCACGAGCACGGTCGTGACCGGCTGGCCCGACAGGAGGTTGGACGCGTGCAGCAGCGCGAAGACCAGCGAGGAGATCACCATCACGATCCATTCCGAACTTCCGGCGTCACGCAGCATCTTCGCGACCAGTCCGCGGGTCAGGATCTCCTCGGCGAACCCGATGAACACGCCGGACAGCATCGCGACCACGACCACGGAACCCTCGTAGCTCCCGTAGTCGATGCCGAGCAACCGCAGGACGACCGCGGCGAGGATCACGATCGGCGCGGCCCACATCCACCAGCGTCCGCGGATCGGCTGCTTCGCGAAGAGCTCCCGGAACCAGCCGACCGAGAGGACGAAGCCGGCCAGAAGGACGGATCCGATGATCAGCGGCAGCATGAGCCCGAAGAACACGCTCTGCGGGGTCGCGAAGAGGTCCTCACCGATCTGCGAGCCGAAGAGCTGCCCGACGACCCAGCCGGCCCCGAGGTACAGGGCGAGGTAGACGATGGCCAGCAGGAACGCCCGCCCGATGCCGCCCTTCGCCCAGAAGTCGTGCCATCCGCTGGTGGTGAGTGTCCGCTGACCTCTGTGCTCGCCCATGCGTCGATCCAACCACTCAACGGGCCCGAGCGTCGGACAATCCGGGAGGTCAGTCGGCGAGCGCCGCCGCGGCGTTGCTCCAGACCGCGTAGAGGACGAAACCGCCGAGGGCGAGGAGCCCGAGCACCGGTTGCGCGAGGACGATGAGGGTCCACGCGGCCAGGAGCACGAGCGACAGGAGCGAGGTGCCCGGCCGACGGACGGTCCGGACGAGCCCGCCGAGCAGCTGCGCCCGGAACCGCAGGCCCGGAGCGGCCGCCAGCCCGGCGAAGACGCCGAAGGCTGCGACGACCGCGAGCAGCAGCACGACGACGAGCAGCGGCCCGAGCAGCATCGCGAACGGCGTCCCCCACACGGCGACGAGGTCGATCACGACGACGAACGTGAGCGCGCACACGAGCGACCACGCGGCGAGCGCCGGACGCCAGGTCCGCAGGAGGCCGATCCCGACCTCCCGCAGCGGCCCGGCATCGGCGGCGTCGCGCGACCGCTGGAACGACCAGCAGCCGGCGGCGAAGGCGGGGCCGAGCGGGAGCGAGCACAGCAGCAGGAACGGCCAGCTCGCGAGTGGCTCGGCGACGAGGACGATCGCGGCCGCCAACGGGAGCGCGCCGATCCCGACGCCGACGCCGACCATGAGCGAGCGGTACACGACGCCGAACACCGACTCGAAGGCCTCTCGGCGCGGCTGCAGCAACCCGCGCACGCCGCCGGCACGGTTGTCCGCGCGCCGCTCGGTCACCGCGCTCATCCCTTCATCCCGCTCGTCGCGATGCCCTGGATGAAGTAGCGCTGGCCGAGGAGGAAGATCAGCACGATCGGGATGACGGAGACGACGGACCCGGCCATGATGAGCGCGTACTCGGCGTCGTACTGCCCGACGAAGGAGCGCAGACCGAGCTGCACCGTCCAGAGGTCGTTGCTCGTCAGGTAGATGAACGGACCCATGTAGTCGTTCCAGGTGGAGACGAAGGTCAGCAGCGCGAGACTCGCGAGCGCCGGCTTCGTGAGCGGCAGGATGATCCGCCACCAGATCGCGTACTCGTTGAGGCCGTCGATGCGGGCGGCCTCGCTCAGTTCGTCGGGAATGGTCAGGTAATACTGCCGCATGAGGAACACCCCGAAGGCGCCGAACGCCTGCAGCAGGATGATCGAGAGGTGCGTGTTCACGAGGCCGGCGTTCTGCATCATGATGTACTGCGGGATCATGTAGGCCTGCCACGGCACCGCGATCGTCGCGATGTAGGCGACGAACAGGACGTCACGTCCCTTGAAGTGCATCTTCGAGAAGCCGTAGGCGGCGAAGCTCCCGGTGAGCACCTGCAGGATCGTGATGGTAACCGATAGGAACAGCGAGTTCTTGAGGTAGGTCAGCATCGGGATGCGGGTCCAGATGTCGACGTAGTTCTGCCAGACGAACTCGGTGGGGATCCACTGGACGGGGATCGAGAACACCTCGTTGTTCTGTTTGAGGGACGACGAGACCATCCAGAAGAACGGGACGAAGATGATCGCGGTCAGCACGGTGAGCATCACGTAGATGAGCACGCGGCGCAGCGGCGAGATCGGACCGTGGCGGCGCACCCGGGTGCGCTTGCCTCCAGCCCCGGGCAGCACGGGTGGGGTGATGGCGTCGGTGACCTCGGCGATCGCGACCTCCGCCGACGACGGGACCGTGGACGAGGCACGCGTGGTGGCGCTGGTCGACATCAGCGTTCCTTCCTCTGCTGCAGCTTGAACTGGACGACGGTGAAGACGAGCACGATGACGAACAGCACGAGCGAGATCGCCGAGGAGTATCCGAAGCGGTTCTCGGTGATGCCCTCGCGGTAGATGAGCTGCGAGAGGACGAGCGTGGACCGGCCTGGGCCGCCTCCCGTCATGACGACGATGAGGTCGAACACCTTGAAGCTCGCGATCGTCACCATGATGAGGACGAAGAACGTCGTCGGACGGAGCGACGGGATGGTGATGTTCCAGAACCGCTGCCAGGCGTTCGCACCGTCGACCTCGGCGGCCTCGTAGTACTCCTGCGGGATCGCCTGGAGGCCGGCGAGGTAGAGCACCATGTAGTAGCCCATGTCGCGCCACACGCTAGTGATGATCACGGCGGGCATCGCCCACGCGGAGCTCGTCGTCCAACCGGGCGGGTCGGCGACACCGATGAGCTCCAGGAACTGGTTGATCGGGCCGGCGGTGGGGTTGAAGAGCATGTTCCACACGACGGCGACGGCGACGAGCGAGGTGATGTACGGGAAGAACATCGCGGTGCGGAAGAAGCCGAGGCCGCGGAGCTTGCGGTTGAGGAGCAGTGCCAGGCCGAGCGACGCGAGGATCGTGAGCGGGATGTGGCCGGCCGCGTAGTAGGCGGTGTTGCCGAGCGCGATCCAGAAGGACTCGTCACGCATCATGCGGGCGAAGTTCGCGAACCCGACCCACTCGGGCGGTGAGTACGAGTCCCACTTCATGAACGCGATGACGAACGCCGCGCACATCGGGATGAGGGTCAGGAGCGCGAAGCCGATGAAGTTCGGCAGGATGAAGCTCCAGCCGACGAGCGCATTCCTGCGGACGCGGCTGCTGGAGCGGGTGCGTTGCGGTGGGGCTGCGATCGCCATGACGAGCCTTTCGAGGACGGTGGTGCGGGGTCGGTGGGGACGCGCCGGGCGGACGCGGGGATCGCGGGGCCGGGCGTGCCGGCCCCGCGATCGCGGCTAGTCGACGAGGACGTCGTTCTTGACGCGGTCCTGCATCTTCGTGATGGCGTCGTCGACGTCGGACTCGCCGACCATGATGAGGTCGTGCTCCTCGTCGAGGATCGAGCTGACGTCGGAGGAGTACTCGCTCACGGGCATCTCGAGGACGACGTCCTTCGGCTCCTGGAACGCCTTGACCGAGAGGTCGTCGGTCGGGAGGGCCGTGAACGCCGCGGTGACGTCGTCGGACTGGTACGCGGGGACGACCCCGATCGCGGCGATGGCCTTGGCACCGGCCTCACTCGCGGCGAACTCGAGGAAGGTCTTCGCGGCGGCCTGGTGCGTGGAGTTCTTGTTGACGGCGAACGCGGTCGGCGAACCGAAGGTCACCGTCTCCTCACCGGCCTTGAGCTGCGGCATCTGCGCGACACCCCAGTCGACGTCGGTCGCGCCGCTCTCGATCGACTGCGCGATGCCCGCGATGTACCAGGTGCCCATCGGCATCATCGCGGCCTTGCCGGTCTCGAACATGGTGCGGTAGCTGATCTGCTGGGTCTTCGCCGTGCCGTAGTCGAGCGCGTAGCCCTTCTCCTGCAGGTCGAGGGTGAGGTCGTACTGGTCCTGCATGAAGCCGTAGTCGCCGCTGATGAGGTCGCCGCCGGTCTGGGCTGCGGCGATCGACTGGACGACGGAGCGCCAGTAGTGGTTGTAGGTGCCGTAGACCTTGGAATCGCCGTCGCCCGAGGTGAGCTTCGCCGCGATGTCCGCGTACTCGTCCCAGGTGAGGTTGTCGGGGTGCTCGATGCCGGCCGCGTCGAAGATGGCCTTGTTGTAGTACAGCAGCCAGAAGTCCTGGCGGTACGGCGCCGCGTAGTAGGTGTCGTCGAGCGCGAACGGCTCGATCCCGGCGAGCTTGTCTGCACCGATGTCGTCGACGACGTCGCCCACGTCGACGAGCTGGCCACGGTTCGCGTAGCGCGCGTAGTCGGTCACGTTCTTCATGGTGAGGACGTCGGTCTTGTCGCCGCCCGCGAGCATCGTCGTGACCTTGTCCGAGTAGTCGTCGGCGAGGATGTCGACGGGCTCGATCGTGATGTCGGGGTGCTCGGCCTCGAAGGCGTCGAAGAGCGCCTTGAACTCGGGCGTCTGGTCGTAGTTCCAGACGGAGACGCTGAGCGTGACGGGGCCGTCCTCGTCCTGCTGGGCGGAGCCGCCACCCGAGCAGCCGGTGAGGGCGAGGCCGGCTGCTGCGGCGATCGCGGAGATGGTCAGGATGGGTCGCTTCATTGCGGATGCTCCTCGGTGAGTAGTGGTGCTGTCGGTGGTGATGGCGGTGCTGGTGGCGGTGCAGGTGGAACAGGGATGCTGCGGGATGGAGAGGTCGGTGGGCGTCAGTGCGACGCGGGCAGGTCGAGCGAGGTCGTCGCCCCGTCCGGCCAGGTGATGGTGCGGCCGGTGGACCCGGCGTCGCCCGCGACCGCCGGGGCGACGACGCCCGGCTGCGTGGCGCCGTCGAGGAGGAGCGCGAACGCGTGCCAGTGGTCCGGGCGAACGGGTGCGTCGGTCTCGCACCACGGCGTGCCCGAACGGGGTCCGAGCGGCGTGGCGTCGTCGAGCTCGCGGACGCCGAACCGGCGCGCGGCGGTCGGGACCTGGTCGTGGTCGTGCGGGAGCTCGACGACGGCCGAACGCACCCCGTCGGCGACGGCGACCGCCGAGGTCGGGTCGGTGGCGACGGCCAGGTCACGACCGCTGACGGTCCACCCGCCGACACGCAGCGCGCCGATCGGGACCTCGTCGCCCGCGCCCGGGACGACGCGGACGAACCGCACCTCCCAGGGACCACGGACGGCTGAACAGAGGTCGATCCGCGCGCCGGTGCGGATCCGGTCCGCAGCGTGACCGTGGCCGTGGTCCGGGCCGTCGGCATCGGCGTCGATCCATCGGGCGAGACCGGAGGACGTCGCCCAACCGGTGGACGATCCGTCGGAGGTCGGCAGCGTCGTCAACGCACCTCTGGTGAACCCGGAACGGTGACTCGGGACCCCCTCGGCGTCCAGGAGCACGACCGATCCGTCGAACGGGTCGCGGGCATCGGCCGAAAGCACGGGCGCGTTCGCCGTCGAATAGCCGAGACGCGCGTACAGCGGCGCATCGCGTTGGGCGACGCCGTCGTTCGCGTGGTCCGTCCCATGGTTGACGACGCGGACGACACCGTCGGCGGTCGTCCCGCTGACGATCCAGCCCGGGGCGACGACGGTGCGGAAGACGTCGCCCCGCTCGATCGGCAGTGGTTCCTCGATCGCCGTCCACACCGGGTGTTCGGCCGGGAGCGCGAGCCCGAGCATGCCTTTGGACGCCCAGTAGGGCGAACCGGGGCCGGAGTAGGACTGTGCGAGCTGCCGCCACTCGTGGTGCCAGCCGAGCGTCAGGATCCCGCGGACGTCGGGGGCGCCGGCCGCGTCGAAGTGCGACACGACACCGCTGGCCGCCCGACGGACGAGTCCCGGCGAGAGCGCGGTGGACCCGGCCATCGCACCGGCCCAGAATGGTGCGGCGGCGGCGAAGCGGTAGATGAGACTCCGCCCCTGGACGAGCGGCGAACCGTTCGCGCCGACGAGCGCGACGGCGTCCTCCAGGTAGCGGTCGAGGTGGGCGTCGTAGCGGTCGAGGCGCGCCTGATTCGGATGCCCGGGCGCGAGCATCGTGCGCCACAGGACCGGATAGAGGTGGAGCGCCCACCCGGTGTAGTGGTCGTAGGCCCGCGTGCCGCCGTCGGCGAACCAGCCGTCCTCGCGGAAGAAACCGTCCGCGATCGCGAGGTCCTCCTCGAGGTCCGCTTCCGAGAACGGGCCGCCGACTGTCCGCAGGAACTCCTCGACGACGATGCGGAACCACACCCAGTTGATGGGCGGGTACGGCTGGCCGATGACGGTGGCGAGCCAGTCGATCGTCGTGCGCTTGGTCCGGTCGTCGAGACGGTCCCAGAGTTCGGCACGGGTGAGGTGGAGTCCGATCGCGATGGCTGCGGCCTCGACCTTGGCCTGGTCGACCTCGTCCGGCCGCGGCCACCGCTCCGGCGAGTCCGGATCGGTGCCCGCTGCGAGGCCCGCGGCGTAGCGCTCGACGAGGTTGCCCGTCCGCGCGGGATCACCGGCGATCCGGAAGGCGGCAAGCATGAACGTCCGCGCGAACCCCTCCAGCCCGTCGATGTCGGAGCCGTAGCCGCCCGGCGCACCCGGGAACAGGATGCGGGCACGACCGGGCGAGGTGAAGGGTTCGGCACCGCCGAGCAGCCGGTCCGCGAGGTCCTCCCAGTGCCTGCGCGTCCAGCCGGTCGACGGTGACAGGGTGCGGTCCAGGGCGAGTGTCTCCGACGCCGGGGCGGTCAGGAGCGCGACCATCAGGCGCTCACCCCCAGGTCGGCGACCCGGACGGCTTCGCGCGGGTCCTCGCCGTTGAGGAACCGCTCGAGGTCGTCGAGCGCCGCGTCCGTCATGCGCAGCGTCTCCCGGCCGAGGGAGCCCGCGATGTGCGGGGTGATCGAGACGTTCGGGAGGTCGAGTAGCGGCGAGTGCACGGGCAGCGGTTCCGGGTCGGTGACGTCGAGGATCGCGTCGAGGCGTCCACTCGCGCACTCCGCCGCGAGGGCGTCGGTGTCGAGCAGGCTCCCGCGGGCCGTGTTGATCACCGTGGCGCCGTCCGGGAGCGCTGCGAGCTGAGCAGCCCCGATCATGCGCTTCGTCTCCGGGAGCTCCGGGGCGTGCAGCGAGAGCACGTCGACGTTCGGCAGGAGCTCGTCGAGCGGGACGAGGCGGGCTCCGGCCGCGGCGACGGCTGTGGCGTCGGCGTAGGGGTCGGCGACGAGCACTTCGACCGCGTCGAGCTGCTGGAGCAGCGCGACGACGCGACGGCCGATGCGCGAGAAGCCGACGACGCCCACGCGGCGTCCGAGGTTGGACAGGTTCGTGGTCTCGAGCAGGGTGCGCCACTCGCGACGGTGCGCCCGAGGGTCGCGGGCGAAGACCTGTGCCCGCTTGCCGGCGAGCACGATCGAGGCGAAGGTGAACTCGGCGACCGGGATGGCGTTCGCTTCGGCGGCCGTGGTGACGACGATGCCGCGCTCCCAGACCGCGTCGGTCACGAGTGAGCGGACCGTGCCGGCGCAGTGGAAGACCGCGCGCAGCCGAGGCATGCGGTCGAGCCGCTCCGCAGTGAGCGGCGGGGTGCCCCACGAGGTGATGAGCACCTCGACCTCCGCGAGCCGTGCGGCGAGCGCCGGGTCGTCGAGGTCGCCGGTGGTCTCGTCGTCGCGGACCTCGCACAGCGCGTGGAGCCGGGCCAGACGGGCGTCGTCGAAGAGCGTCGAGAACACGTCGGGCCACATGGCGACCAGGGCTGCGGGGCGCGCGGCGTTCGACATCTGGTGCTCTCCTTCGAGTGGGCCGCGGTTGCATGCGGTTGTCAGGTAGTGAATACTCCAATCCGATCGGAGTCAAAACAGTCGATCACAAACGAACAAGCTCGATCGAAGATGATCATGGAGACGTCGTGAATCCACCCTCGCAGACCGCACCCGCCACACCCGCCACCGATGAGCGACGTCGGTCGCACGGCCCGTTGGTGACGGCGTGGTCACAGCGCCCGGCGACCGCACTCCGGTCCATCGTGCCGGACGGCGACTGGAGCTCGATCGACCGACGGCTGCTCGACGCCTTCGTCGCCCAGGCGACGCGTGAGTCCGCGACCACCGGCCGTTCCGCGGCGCCCTGGCCCCAGCCGCTCTTCTCGCAGTACAGCGCCTACCCACTCGCCGGGGAGCGCCTCTCCTACGAGACGGCGGTCGGTGACCGACTCGCACGCCTCTCCCGTGCCGTGATCCTCGCCGCCGCGTCTGCAGCCGGTGTCGCGGTGGCCGCACCGCACGACCCGCTCGCCGAGGTCGCCGACGGCCTGTGGCTCCTCGCGGAGCAGACGACCTGGTGCTGGGCGGCCCACGACGACGCGTTCCGCCGCTTCGGGACGGTGACGCCGTCGCTCGACGAACCGTTCCTCGACCTCGGTGCCGGCGAGGCGGTCGCGGCCGTCGCCTGGGCGATCGCCGTCCTCGGCGACGAGCTCGACGAGCGCTACCCGGGCCTCACCGACCGGCTGCGAGCCGAGGCCGAGCAACGGGTGTTCCGGCCGTTCCTCGACCGCGACGACTGGCACTGGCTCGGCCTCGATGTCGACCCTGGCGGCGAGCCGGTCGTCCTCCACAACTGGAACCCCTGGATCCTCGGCAACACGATCGCGGCGGCGGCGGTGCTCTGCAGCCCCGACCGCGCTGAGCCCGTCATCGACCGAGCGGTTGACGGCATCGACCGCTACCTGGCGGGCCTCCCACAGGACGGCGCGATCGACGAGGGCTGGGAGTACTGGTGGAACGGGGCGGCTCGCGCCCTCGAGGCGGTCGAGACCCTCGATCGTCTCGCCGGAGGTCGCCTGGCGCTCGACGCCCTCGACCTGCTGCCCGAGTCACTCCGCTTCCCGCTGCGGATGCAGCTGTCCGCCGACTGGTACGTGAACGTCGCGGATGCCCGAGCACGCGGTGACCGCTCGCTCCCGTACGATCTCCTGCATCGCTGGGGTCGGCGACTCGAGCTGCCGGACGTCGTCACGTACGCAACGGCACATCGCGATCGCGACGCCCCCGTCGCCACGGACCGGGCGGGAATCGGGCGGCTCGTCCGCGTCTGTCTCGATCGTGAGTGGGCGGGCGCGGACGCCCGGAACGCGACGTTGCCGCTGCCGGCGTCGGTCGACCTGCCGTCGATCGGTGTCAGCCTCGCCCGTGAGCACGACGGGCGATCCGACGGACTCGCGGTCAGCCTCAAGGGCGGCCACAACGACGAGAACCACAACCACAACGACCTCGGCAGCGTGATCGTCGCACTCGACGGCGTCCCCGCGGTCATCGATCCCGGGCGGCCCACCTACGACGCGCGGACCTTCGGCCCGCACCGCTACGACATCTGGTGCATGCGCAGCGACTGGCACAGCGTCCCGGCACCGCGCGGTCTCCTGCAGCAGGACGGACCGGAGTTCGCGGCGCGCGATCGCCGGGGCGGAGACCAGGGCGGGCCGGCGAGCTGGTCGATGGACCTCGCTGCGGCCTACGGGCTGGCGGAGCACGAACACTGGCGCCGGACCGCGACGCTCGACCGCACGGCGTCGCGGGTCGTGATCGAGGACGTCTGGACGCTCGACGACCCGGCGGGCACGGCCGTCACCCTCATGCTGTGGGGCGACGTGACCGAGGTCGATCCGGTGACCCTGCTCGTGCGTCGACTGGTCGCCGACGCCCGGGACGTGATGCTCCAGCACGACGCGGCCGAGGTCGCGATCGAGGTCGTCCGGCTCGACGACCCGATGATGCGGTCATCCTGGGGCGAGACGATCACCCGCGTGCGGCTGCTGCCGCGTCCCGATACGGATCGTCTGCTCGTCACCGTGGAGGCCGCACGATGACCGACGACGACGACCGGGGAGCACCGGCCGGTGCCGGACCCTCACAGGTCTTCGGCATCGAGCGCCGCGAACGGATCATGGACGAGGTCCGACGCAACGGTTCCGTCGTCGTCCGCGAACTCGCCGTCATCCTCGGCGTCACGGAGCTGACGATCCGACGCGACATCACGGCGCTCGCCGACCTCGGGCTCGTCACGCGGGTCCACGGTGGCGCCACCGCCCGGAGCTCCCTCGATCAGACGGTCGCGCGATCCGCCGACGCCGCCGGCCCCGCCAGGTACCGCATCGGCATGGTCGTGCCGTCGCTCAGCTACTACTGGCCGCAGATCGTCAACGGCGCCCGCGCCACGGCCGCCCTCAGCCGCTCGCAGCTCGTGCTCCGCGGCTCGTCCTACGACCCGGCCGACCAGCGCCGGCAGATGGCCGCGCTCGTCGAGACGGGTGGGATCCACGGGCTCATCGCCGCGCCCGACACCGCGGGCCAGGACGGGTACGCCCTCCTCGCCTGGCTCGATGCGCTGCCGATCCCGGTCGTGCTGGCCGAGCGTCGCGCGCCGTCATCGCTCGCGCTGCGCTCATTGGAGTGGGTGACGACGGACCACGAGTTCGGCGCGGTGCTCGCCGTCCGCCACCTGTACGAGCAGGGGCACCGCCGCATCGGCATCGCCGCGGCGCGGCACTCCCCCACCTCCGACCACCTGCGGCGCGGGTGGGCGAGGGCGTCCGCGGACCTCGGGCTGGACACGGGCCTGACGGTGAACGCCGAGATCGACGACGTCGAGAACGGGGCCAGGGATGCCCGGCTGGGTGCGCTTGTCGACGAGTGCCTCGCCACGGGGACCACCGCGCTGTTCGTGCACGCCGACCCGCAGGCGATCCTGCTGGAGCACCACTGCCTCGACCGCGGCGTGCGGATCCCCGAGGATCTCGCGATCGTCGCCTACGACGACGAGGTGGCGGAGAACGGCGAGCCGCCCATCACCGCGCTGCGCCCACCGAAGCAGCACATCGGTCGGATGGCCGTCGAGACGATGGTCGCCCGCCTGTCCGAGGGCCGTCGTCGTCCCACGCAGCGCACCCAGGTCCTGCCCGAGCTACAGGTCCGAGCCTCGTCCCTGACCGCGCCGCCCTCCTGAGTCGCCCGAATCTGCGCGAACATCACTGGAATTCGTGCAGATCCGGGCGGCTCAGTGGGTCAGCCGACGCCGTTCAGGACCGAGGAGGCGAATGAGGCGGCGCGGACGCTGAGCGTCGCGATGCGCTCCTGACGAGCCGCCTCCGCGTCGAAACCGACGTAGGCGAGCGGCGGCAGCTTCCGCACGTTGGCCGAGCACTGGAAGTCGGCGCAGACGAGCGTGCCGACGGTGTCGCCGTTCTTGCCGGCCTGTCCGGCCCGCTTCGCGCTGTAGAACACGACGTCGTTGCTGAGCGTGATGTCCTGGCACCACGCGCACTGCGGCCGGGTGCGGGGCATCGCGTCGGCCTGCCGGAGCAGGATGCCGACGAGTTCGCCGTCGACGATCGTGACCACGTACGCGCGTCGCGGCAGCTTCTTGTCGCGCCACCCGAGGAAGTCACGCACCTCGAAGTCGAGCGTGTCGAAGTCGACGGGAAGGCTCACGTCATTGACCTCCTTGCGCGACGCGTTGACGAAGGAGGCTCGGATCTGGGATTCGTTCAGGGGGATCATGGGTTCACCGGTTTCGGCTGGGCCGTCGTTGAGACGGCGGAGAGACCCTCCGCGGGTCGGTGCGCTGCGGTGGGTACGTCAGGGTGCGCGGCCCCGTCGACGTCGCTCGGACGAGCGCGATGGACGAGGCCGACGTCCTCACCGGGTGGGCGAGGTGGTCGACCGGGTGCACTGCTCTCTCGGGCCGGCGTTGCGGACGCCGACGACCTCCAGACGCCCGACACGGGGCGGAGCGATGAGCTTGGACACACAGGCACTGTATCAAGCGATGGCGCGCTCGCTCCCCCGGTCCGCACGTTCCGGCTCCCGGCGCGGGAGGATGGACGCATGACCCTCGACGTCGCCCTCCTCCGCACCGCGTTCCCCTCCCTCGCCTCGGGCATCGCCCACTTCGACGGGCCCGGCGGCACCCAGACGCCGCTCGCCGTCGGCCAGGCCATCCTCGACACCCTCACCGGGCCGCTGTCCAACCGGGGCTCGTCGGTCGCCTCCGAGCGCCGGGCGGACGACGCCGTGACCGCCTTCCGTGCCGCGTGCGCCGACCTGCTCGCCGCCGATGAGCGAGGCATCGTCTACGGCCGCAGCGCGACCCAGCTCACCTACGACTTCTCCAGGCATCTGTCGCGCGGCTGGATCCCCGGCGACGAGATCGTCCTGTCCCGACTCGACCACGACGCGAACGTCCGTCCGTGGGTGCAGGCGGCGGAACGCGCGGGTGCGACCGTGCGCTGGATCGATCTGGACCCGGCGACGGGCGAGCTCGACCTCGCGGACCTCGACGCCCTCGTCACCGAGCAGACGAGACTCGTCGCCGTGACCGCCGCGTCGAACCTCCTCGGCACCATCCCGCCGGTGCGGACGATCGCCGACCGGGCGCACGCGGTCGGCGCGCTCGTCTGGGTCGACGGCGTCCACTACACGGCCCACCACGTCGTCGACGTCGAGGCCCTCGGTGCCGACTTCTTCGTCTGCTCGCCGTACAAGTTCTTCGGGCCGCACTGCGGTGTCCTCGCCGCGTCGCCAGCGCTACTCGAGTCGATCCACCCCGACAAGCTGCTGCCGTCGACGAACGTGGTGCCGGAGCGCTTCGAGTTCGGCACGCTGCCCTACGAGCTCATGGCCGGCGTGACGGCGGCCATCGGCGTGCTCGCGTCGATCGACCCCGGTGACGCCACGACGAGACGCGACCGTCTGGTCGCCTCCGCCGCAGCCGTCCACGAGCGCGAACTCGCGCTGCGCACCCGCATCGAGGACGCCCTCGCGGAGCTCGGCCCGCTCGTCGAACTGCACTCGCGAGCCGCCGAGCGCACGGCGACCTTGTTCATGACGTTCCCGGGCAGGCGTTCAGCCGACGCGGCCGCCTTCCTCGCCGCACGCGACGTCCTCGCACCAGCAGGCTCGTTCTACGCGGTCGAGCCGTTCGCGGCGCTGGGCCTCGACGACGTCGGAGGCCTCCGCGTCGGCGTCGCCCCGTACACCTCGGACGAAGACGTCGACCGCCTGCTCGACGGCATCAGGGCCTTCCTCGCCGGTTGAACGGCTCGCCGCCTGAACGGTTGGCGGGCTGACCGGCTCGCGGGCTGAACGGCTGGCGGGCCGACCCGGCGACAGTGACCTCAGGACCGCTTGCCGCTCTCGCGTCGCAGCACGACGAACCCGGCGACCATGAGCACCGCGCCGAGGACGAGGGTGATGATCCGGAAGAACCCGAAGTCGTGGTCGCCGAAGATCAAGGGTCCGGCGAAGAGGAACGTGGCGCCGACGAAGTACCAGACGGAGGTCGTCCCGCCGTTCATCGACGTGGGCGGTGGCGTCGACTCGGGCTCCGCCGCGGCGGGACCGCCCTGGGGCACCTCGTCCCCGTGTGGTGCAGGTTCGGGCTGCGTCGATCCGGCCATCATTCGCTCCGATCCGCGTCGCGCTCGGTGGTGTCCACGACGTCGAGCCCCACGCTACGCAGCCCGCGAGCGCCGCAAATCCCCCCGGTGACGGAGATCAGGCCTCGCTGACGAACATCCGGCCGTCGGGGTCGAGCTTCGTCAGGAGGGCGGCCGAGATCTCGCCGAGCTGCTCGATCTGCGCCGGCGTCAGTGCGTCGAGGACCAGGGATCGCACGTGCTCGACGTGGCCAGGCGCAGCCTGGACGACCTTGTCCCAGCCCGCATCGGTGAGCGTCACGTTCGTCGCACGTCGGTCCTCCGGGCACGGCGTCCGCGCCACGAAGCCGGCCTCCTCCAAGCGCGTCAGCACCCGCGACAAGCGGGGCAGCGTCGCGTTCGTCCGGGCCGCGAGCGCCGAGGTGCGCAGCGTGCGGTCCGGCGTCTCGGACAGCATCGCGAGCGTGAAGTAGTCGAAATGCGTCAGGTGCTCGTCCCGCGTGAGCTGGAGGTCGAGCGCGGCCGGCAGGAGTTCGAGCACCGCTGCGAAGCGCACCCAGGAGCGTTGCTCGTCCGCACTCAGCCATCGCGTCTCGGTCATGACTTCAGCGTAGCAATAGTTGCGCCTACAACTAACCGGTGTTACGTTAGTTGTATCAACAACCAATTGACCCGTGACCAGGCGGCCACGAGAAGGAGCATCGTCATGACGAACGTCACCATCTTCGGAACCGGCAACATGGGCAGCGCCATCGCCGGTGTCCTCGCAGCAGGCGGCGCCTCCGTCGACCACCTCGGATCGGCCGAGACCGGCACGATCACCGGCGACATCGTCGTCCTCGCGGTCCCCTACCCGGCCCTCGCGACGATCGTCGAGCAGTACGCCGACCAGCTCGCGGGCAAGGTCGTCGTCGACATCACCAACCCCCTCGACTTCTCGACCTTCGACGCCCTCACCGTCCCCGCCGGCAGCTCGGCTGCAGCGGAACTGCAGGCGAAGCTCCCGAGCTCCCACGTCCTCAAGGCCTTCAACACGAACTTCGCCGCGACCCTCGCCGCGAAGCAGGTCGGCGACGCTGCCACCACGGTCCTCATCGCCGGGGACGACGCCGACGCCAAGGCGGCACTGCAGCAGCTCGTGACCGCCGGTGGCCTCGAGGCCGTCGACGCAGGATCCCTGAAGCGCGCCCACGAACTCGAGGCGATCGGCTTCCTGCAGCTCACGCTGGCGGCGTCGGAGAAGATCTCCTGGACCGCGGGGTTCGCGCTCGTCAAGTAGTCGTCGGATCGTGATCCGGGAGGAACGGTCCTCCCGGATCACGACGGACTGGAGGACGATGGGCGCATGACCTTCCGCGCCCTCACCCCCGGCCAGCGTTCCAGCGTCCTGCTCGGCGGGCCGCACGATGACGCGCCCGTGCTCCTCTTCGAGACCGACGAGCTCCTCGTCGAAGCGCCGAACTGGTCCCTCGACGGCCGGACGCTGTACCTCAACGGCAACGGGCGACTCTGGGCGCTCGCGGTCGACGACCCGACCGCGGGGCTCACGCCGATCGAGTTCCACGGCCTCCCGGAGCTCAACAACGATCACGTCCTCGACCCCGACGGCGAACACATCCTCCTTTCGGCGATGGACGGGCACATCCACCGCGGCGCGCTCTCCGGCGGGCCGGTCACGAAGCTCACCGCCGACGACGACCGGTGGCACTTCCTCCACGGCGTCTCGCCCGACGGCACGCGGATCGCGTACGTCGAGCTCGAGGGCTTCGAGCACCCCGGTCGGCTCGCGATCGCTCCGGCGGTCGAGGGCGGCGGCCCCGTCACCGTCCTCGACACGGGCGACGGCCACCTCGACGGCCCGGAGTGGTCGCCCGACGGCCGGTGGCTACTCTGCAACACGGAGCACTTCGGCACAGCCCCGGGCCACGCGCAACTCGCGCGGATCCCGGACGGCGGCGGTGAGCTCGAGCAACTTGTCATGAGCGACACCGTCGACTGGTTCCCGCACCTCTCCCCCGACGCCCGACTGGCCTCGTACATCGCCTTCCCCGCCGGCACGATCGGACACCCGGCCGACCTCGACGTCGAGGTCCGGCTCGTCTCGACCGACGACTGGGCGACCCCGCTCCGCCGCTACCCGCTGTTCGGCGGGCAAGGCACGCTCAACGTGAACAGCTGGTCCCCGGACAGCTCACGGTTCGCCTTCGTCGCCTACCCGATCACCCGCTGAGTCGCCCGGCTCTGCACGGTATCGGCGAAGAATCGCACCGATCAGGGCAACTCGCGGGGCTCGTCGATAGGGTCGAGTCGTGACCGATGCCAGCAGCGCCCACTCCCAGACGCTCTCGCGCGGCATCCGGATCCTCGAGGTCCTGGCCGACGCGCGCACCCCGCTCACGATCGACGCCCTGAGCGCGACGCTCGGTCTGCACCGCAGCGTCACCTACCGGCTCCTGCGGACGCTCGAAGACCACCGCCTGGTCGTCCGCGACGGTGCGGGACGGATCGCACTCGGATCGCGCCTGGCAGCCCTCGCCGCCGGTGTCTCCCACGATCTGCAGGCCGCCGCCCTGCCCGAGCTGACGGCGATCGCGAACGAACTCGGCATGACCTGCTTCCTCACCGTGCTGGACGGCGATGAGATCGTCACGCTCGTCAGCGTCGAGCCACGGCACACGATGGGGTCGATCGCGCAGCGGCCAGGCACCCGGCACCCGGTCGGTGTCGGTGCGCCCGGCAAGGCGATCGCGTCCCGTCTGTCGGAAGCGCAGTGGCCGGACGCCCTCGACGACGATCACCGCGCGGAGCTGGCCGTGGTCCGCGAACAGGGCTGGGCGTCGAGCCACGACGAGGTCATCACCGGCCTCCGCGCCGTCGCCGTACCGCTCGCCGCGCACGGCTCGCCGGCAGCCGCCCTCGCGGTCGTCTACGTCTCCAGCAGCCGCCCCGAGACCGAGATCGCGGCCCGCCTCATTGAGGGGGCCGCGACCATCGCGTCGTCGATCTGACCGCGGCTACCTCCGCGCGCCGTAGATCTGACCACGGCTCTGCTCGTCCTCCGCCTCGCCACCGAGCGGGATGCCCGTGCGGTCACGGAGGAGGAGGGTCGCCGCGAAGGCGATGACGATCATGCCGGCGATGTAGAACGCGACGCTCGTCGACGACCCCGTTACCTGCACCAGCCAGGTCGCGATCGTCGGCGCGAACGCGCCGCCGAGGATGGCACCGATCGCGTAGGTGACCGACACACCCGTGTACCGGATCGAGGCGGGGAACAGCTCGGCGAAGTACGCCGCCTGCGGCCCGTAGGTGAAGCCGTTGCCGATCGTGAACAACGCGAGCCCGAGGAACAACAACCACGGGTTGCCGGTGTTCACGAGCGGGAAGAGCACGAAGACGGTGGCCAGGAACGCGACCCAACCGATGATGTAGGTGTTGCGTCGGCCGATCCGGTCGGAGAGCGAGCCCGCGAACCACGTGACGATCAGCCAGACGATGGCCGACCCGGTCACCGCGAGCAGGACGGGCGTCCGCTCCATGCCCACCAGGCCACCGTCGGCGAGCGGCGTCGTCGCGTAGTTCTGGATGTAGCCGCCCGTGGTCATGTAGCCGGCGGCGTTGTTGCCGGCGAAGGTGAGCGCCGCGAGCAGCACGAGCAGCCAGTGGTGGCGGAACAGCTCGACGATCGGGACCCGGCGACGCTCCTTGTTCCGGGCGAGGGCGACGAAGACGGGGCTCTCGTCGACCTTCCGGCGCACGACGTAGCCGACGATGATCAGGACGAAGCTCAGCAGGAACGGGATCCGCCAACCCCACTCGAGGAACGCGGCGCCGGGCGAGATCACGCCCGTCATGAGGGCGAGCATGCCCGAGGCGAGGAGCAATCCGATCGGGACACCGATCTGCGGGAAGGCACCGAAACGACCGCGGCGACCGGTGGGCGCGTGCTCGACGGCCATGAGGACGGCGCCACCCCACTCCCCGCCGGTCGAGAGACCCTGCAGGATGCGGAGGAACACGAGCAGTGCCGGGGCGATGATCCCGATCTGGTCGTACGTCGGCAGCAGACCGATGAGCGTCGTGGCGGCGCCCATGAGGAAGAGCGTGATGACGAGCATCTTCTTCCGTCCGATGCGGTCGCCGAAGTGCCCGGCGACGAACGCGCCGAGCGGCCGGAACAGGAAGCTGACGCCGACAGTCGCGAACGACAGCAGCAGCGCGGCCTGCGGCCCTGCCGGCTGGAAGAAGAGCTGCGAGAAGACGAGGCCGGCGGCGCTCGCGTAGAGGAAGAAGTCGTACCACTCGACCGTGGTGCCGATGACGGTGGCGAAGGCCACGCGCCGGAGTTCCGCGGGCGTCGTCGCTCGCGCCAGTGATGCGGTTGTCATTGTCTCGAGACCCCTTTGTCCGTCGCGGCCCGTCATTGGACCGCCAGAATGTACACCACATCGTATACAATCGTGGTCACCGCGCAAGAGGCAGTCGATGACGACGCACCGTATCGTGATCGCAAGCCGCAGTCGATGCAGATGAGGACGGGACGCGATGCAGGATCACGAACGACAGGCGATCGCCGACGAGTTGGCGGCGGCGCACGAGGAGCGGAGCGTCATCCCCCTCCTCACCGCCCGGCACCCCGACATGACCATCGAGGACTCCTACGCCGTGCAGGCGCTCTGGGCCGAACGCCGCATCGCCGCCGGTCAGCGCGTCGTCGGCCACAAGATCGGCCTCACCTCGAAGGCGATGCAGCAGGCCACCGGGATCACCGAACCCGACTACGGGGTCATCCTCGACGACCAGGTCTTCGACTCGGGCGCGACGCTCGACTTCGACGCCTTCTCCAACGTCCGCGTGGAGGTCGAGCTGGCGTTCGTCCTCGGTCGCCCGCTGCAGGGCCCGCAATGCACGATCTTCGAGGTGCTCGACGCGACCGACCACATCGTGCCGGCGCTCGAGGTCCTCGACTCCCACATCGAACTCGCCGGCCGCACGATCGTCGACACCATCGCCGACAACGCGGCACTCGGTGCCATGGTGCTCGGCGGAACGCCCGTCCGCCCCGACGCGATCGACCCGCGCTGGGTCTCGGCCCTGCTGTACCGCAACCAGACCATCGAGGAGTCGGGCGTCGCCGGCGCCGTCCTCGGGCACCCGGCACTCGGCGTCGCGTGGCTCGCCGGCAAGCTCGCCCAGCACGGCGGGAGTCTCGCCGCCGGGGAGATCATCCTGTCGGGATCGTTCACGAGACCGATGTGGGTCGAACGGGGCGACACCGTCCACGCCGAATACCAGGGGCTGGGAGCCGTGACATGCCGATTCGAATGACCCTGCCGCCGACCTTCGGCGAGCGCCTGCGCACCGCGGACCGTCCCCTCGTCGGGATGTGGGTGGTGTCCGGCAGCCCGATCGCGGCGGAGATCGCGGCGGGCAGCGGGCTCGACCTGCTCCTCATCGACGGCGAGCACTCGGCGAACACCCTGGAGAGCATCCAGCTACAGCTGCAGGTGGTGGCCGCCTTCCCGGTGTGTCCGCTGGTGCGGGTGCCGTTCGGCGACGCGGTCGCCCTCAAGCAGGTGCTCGACCTCGGGGCGCAGAACCTCATCGTGCCCATGGTGTCGTCGGCCGAGCAGGCGGCGGCGCTCGTGCAGGCCGTGCGGTACCCGCCGCAGGGCGTCCGTGGGGTCGGCAGCGCGCTCGCGAGGTCCTCCCGCTGGAACCGGATCGACGACTACCTCGCGCAGGCGAACGACTCGGTGTCGCTCACGGTGCAGATCGAGTCGGCGGAGGCTGTGGAGCAGGCGGACGAGATCCTGGCGGTCGACGGCGTGGATGCGGTGTTCGTCGGTCCGGCCGACCTCTCGGCGTCGCTCGGCCTGCTCGGCCAGCAGGGGCACCCCACCGTGGTCAGCGCTGTCGAGCGGGTGCTCGATGCCGCCGCCGCCGCGGGGAAGCCGGCCGGCGTGAACGCCTTCGACCCCGTCATGGCCGAGCATTACCTCGACCGCGGGGCGTCCTTCGTCCTCGTCGGTGCGGACGTGTCGCTCCTCGCCCGCGCATCCGAGCAGTTGGCCGAGCGCTTCATCGACGGCCGGAGCGACGCTACCCGCAGCGACGGGTACTGACCCTTTCCCACTGCGTCCGGATCGTATACGATTCTGGATACCGACAACGAGGACGTGTGATGAGCAGCCACCAGGGCATCGAAGGCCTCCCGAACAGCGGGGGCGGCAAGGTCATCGCCGTCCACCTCAACTACCCGTCGCGAGCGGCCCAGCGCGGCCGCACGCCGGAGCACCCCTCGTACTTCCTCAAGCCGTGGTCCTCCGTCTCGAGCACGGGCGGCACCATCGAGCGCCCGGCCGGCGCGGAACTGCTCGCCTTCGAGGGCGAGATCGCGATCATCATCGGTACCGCGGCCCGCCGCGTCCGCGTCGAGGACGCCTGGCAGCACGTCTCGGGCGTCACCGCGGCGAACGACTTCGGGCTCTACGACCTCCGCAGTGCCGACAAGGGGTCGAACCTGCGCTCGAAGGGCGGCGACGGCTACACGCCGCTCGGCCCGTCCGTCATCTCCGCCGAGCAGATCGATCCGGCCGCCCTCCGCGTGCGCACCTGGGTCAACGGCGTCGTGGTCCAGGACGACACGAGCGACACGCTGCTCTTCCCCTTCGCCCAGCTCATCGCCGACCTCTCGCAGCTCGCGACGCTCGAGCCCGGCGACGTCATCCTCACCGGCACACCCGCCGGCTCCTCCGTCGTCGTGCCCGGCGACGTCGTCGAGGTCGAGGTCGACGCACCGACCGCACCCGGCACCCCGACGAGCGGTCGACTCGTGACGACGGTCGTCGAGGGCACCGAACCCTTCGGCGGGTTCGGCGCGAAGCCGGCCGTCGACGACCGTCAGCGCATCGAAGCCTGGGGGGAAGCTACGGCGGCGGGTCTGCCTGCACCGGCTGAGCCTCCCACCACTGCATCACCCGCCGAACCGCTCGACGCGGCGGTCGCCGAACAGCTCGCCTCGGTCTCGACGGCGACGCTCAGCGCCAAGCTCCGGGCCCGCGGGTACACCGAGGTCTTCGTCGAGGGCGTCCACGCCTCACGACCGGGTACGCGCATGGTCGGTGTGGCCCGCACCCTCCGCTTCGTCGCCTACCGGCCCGACCTCTTCGCCGAGTGCGGCAACGGTTTCAACGCGCAGAAGCGCATCTTCGACACCGTCGAGTCCGGCGAGGTCATCGTGATCGAGGCACGCGGCGAGCGCGGCACGGGCACCGTCGGCGACGTCCTCGCGCTTCGGGCACAGCAGCGGGGAGCGGCCGGGGTCGTCACCGACGGCGGCATCCGCGATGCCGAGCAGGTCGCGGCGTTCGACCTGCCGACCTTCTCGCAGGGTCCGCACCCGTCCGTCCTCGGGCGCCGCCATGTGCCGTGGGAGACCGATGTCGCGATCACCTGCGGCGGGGCGACGGTCCTGCCCGGCGACGTGATCGTCGGGGACGGTGACGGCGTCATCGCGATCCCCCGGGCGTTCGCCGCCGAGGTCGCCGCGGAGGCGGTCGTGCAGGAGGCGGAGGACGCCTGGATCGCCGAGCAGGTCCGTGGCGGTGCCGCCGTCGACGGCCTCTTCCCGCTGAACGCCGAGTGGCGGGCGCGATACGAGAGCGAGCAGGGACGATGAGCGGACCACACCCGACCACCGGGCAGGAGGCGTCGCTCAGCAAGTCCGAGCGCGCCTACCGGTTCATCCGCGAGGCCATCGACGAGGGGCGCTTCGTCCCCGGGTACCGGCTCGTGCTCGGCCAGATCGCCGGTGAGCTCGACATCAGCGTGGTTCCGGTGCGCGAGGCGATCCGTCGCCTGGAGGCCGAGGGGCTCGTGACGTTCGAGCGCAACGTCGGCGCGCAGGTCGCGATGCTGCACGAGACCGAGTACCTCTTCACGATGCAGACGCTCGCCCTCGTCGAGGGCGCAGCGACCTCGATGAGCGCCGCCTACCTGACCGACGACCACCTGGCCCGCGCCCGCGAGATCAACGAGCGGATGCGCCGCACCCTCGACGACTTCGACCCGCACGCGTTCACGGCGCTGAACCTGGAGTTCCACACGGTCCTCTTCGAGGAGTGCCCGAACCCGCACGTCCTCGACCTCGTCCACCGCGGCTGGCGGCGGCTGAACGCGCTCCGCGATTCCACGTTCAGCTTCGTGCCCGGCCGCGCGCGGGAGTCGGTCGCCGAGCACGACGGCATCCTCGAACTCATCGCCGCCGGCGCGCAGCCGCTCGAGATCGAGATCGCCGCCCGTGACCACCGCACCGCGACCCTCGACGCCATGCTCGCGTACCAGGCGGAGCACCAGCCGCCCACGACGGCC
The DNA here is from genome assembly GCF_015350715.1 of Plantibacter sp. VKM Ac-2876. Classification (NCBI taxonomy): domain Bacteria; kingdom Bacillati; phylum Actinomycetota; class Actinomycetes; order Micrococcales; family Microbacteriaceae; genus Plantibacter; species Plantibacter sp. VKM Ac-2876. The sequence continues at coordinate 437,142 of NZ_JADKSI010000001.1, forward strand.
CGCCCGCCGTCGTCACCGCCGTCCACCACCGACCGGAGGAACCACCCATGACCCAGCACGTTCCGGCAGCGTTGCCCGACCGTATCCGGCATTACATCGACGGCGCGTTCGTCGACTCGGTCGACGGCGACACCTTCGACGTCCTCGACCCGGTGTCGAACGAGACCTACGTCCAGGCCGCCGCCGGCAAGCAGGCCGACATCGACCTCGCCGTCGCCGCCGCCAAGCGCGCCTTCGACGAGGGTCCGTGGCCGCGGCTCCTCCCCCGCGAGCGCAGCCGGATCCTCCACCGGGTCGCCGACGCCGTCGAGGCGCAGGACGCCCGCCTCGCGGAGCTGGAGAGCTTCGACACCGGACTGCCGATCACGCAGGCGCTCGGTCAGGCGAAGCGGGCCGCCGAGAACTTCCGGTTCTTCGCCGACCTGATCGTCGCCCAGCACGACGACACCTACAAGGTGCCCGGGCGGCAGGTGAACTACGTCAACCGCAAGCCCATCGGCGTCGCGGGGCTCATCACGCCGTGGAACACACCGTTCATGCTCGAGAGCTGGAAACTTGCTCCGGCTCTCGCGACCGGGAACACGGTCGTCCTGAAGCCGGCGGAGTTCACCCCGCTCTCGGCGAGCCTGTGGGCGGACATCTTCCGCGACGCCGGCGTGCCCGACGGCGTGTTCAACCTCGTGAACGGGCTCGGCGAGGACGCCGGCGACGCCCTCGTGAAGCACCCGGACGTGCCGCTCATCTCGTTCACCGGCGAGAGCAGCACCGGCCAGCTCATCTTCGCGAACGCCGCGCCGTTCCTGAAGGGGCTCTCGATGGAGCTCGGCGGCAAGTCGCCGGCCGTCGTGTTCGCCGACGCCGACCTCGACGACGCCCTCGACGCGACGGTGTTCGGGGTGTTCTCGTTGAACGGCGAGCGCTGCACCGCCGGCAGCCGCATCCTCGTCGAGCGGAGTGTCTACGACGACTTCGTCGAGCGCTACGCCGAGCGGGCCCGCAACATCGTCGTCGGGCACCCGAACGACCCGACCACTGAGGTCGGCGCGCTCGTGCACCCGGAGCACTACGAGAAGGTCATGGGGTACGTCGAGATCGGCAAGACCGAGAGTCGCCTCGTCGCCGGTGGTGGTCGCCCCGAGGGGTTCCCGACCGGCAACTACGTCGCGCCGACGGTCTTCGCCGACGTCCCGCCGACCGCCCGCATCTTCCAGGAGGAGATCTTCGGGCCGGTCGTGGCCATCACCCCCTTCGACTCCGACGAGGAGGCGCTCGCGCTCGCGAACGACACGAAGTACGGGCTCGCCGCGTACATCTGGACGAACGACCTCAAGCGGGCCCACTCCTTCTCCCAGAACGTGCAGGCCGGGATGGTGTGGCTGAACTCGAACAACGTGCGCGACCTCCGCACGCCGTTCGGCGGGGTCAAGGCCTCGGGCCTCGGGCACGAGGGCGGATACCGCTCGATCGACTTCTACACCGACCAGCAGGCGGTGCACATCACGCTGAACCAGGCGCACTCCCCGCGCTTCGGGACCGGCGGGCCGCTGCAGGCCGCGCACTGACCGCTCCCGGTCGACCTCCACCCAGCAAACGAGATCAGCAAGGACGCAGATCAATGTCGAACCCCATCACCCCGTCGTCGGCCGAGCCCGTCGTGACCGAAGCCGACCCGATCCCCGCACCGGTGAACCGGATCCCGACGCCCGCCGCCTCCCCGCCGGACATCCTCCGCTGTGCGTACATGGAGATCGTCGTCACGGATCTCGCCGCGAGCCGGAAGTTCTATGTCGACGTCCTCGACCTCGTGGTCACGGAGGAGGACGAGACGACCGTCTACCTGCGGAGCTTCGAGGAGTTCATCCATCACAACCTCGTGCTGCGGCAGGGGCCGGTGGCGGCCGTCGCGGCGTTCAGCTACCGGGTGCGGAGCCCTGAGGACCTCGACCGCGCGGTCGCCTTCTACACGGAGCTCGGGTGCCGGGTGGAGCGTCGGGCCGAGGGGTATGTGAAAGGCATCGGCGACTCGGTGCGCGTCGAGGATCCACTCGGGTTCCCCGTCGAGTTCTTCTACGACGTGGAGCACGTCGAGCGGTTGGCCTGGCGCTACGACCTGTACACGCCGGGCGCGCTCGTGCGGCTCGACCACTTCAACCAGGTGACGCCCGACGTGCCGCGGGCGGTCGCGTACATGGAAGACCTCGGGTTCCGCGTCACGGAGGACATCCAGGACGAGGCCGGGACGACGTACGCGGCCTGGATGCGGCGGAAGCCGACCGTGCACGACACGGCGATGACGGGCGGCGACGGACCGCGCATGCACCACGTGGCGTTCGCGACGCACGAGAAGCACAACATCATCGCGATCTGCGACAAGCTCGGCGCGCTGCGGATGTCGGACGTCATCGAGCGCGGCCCCGGCCGGCACGGCGTCTCGAACGCGTTCTACCTGTACATCCGCGACCCCGACGGCCACCGGATCGAGATCTACACCCAGGACTACTACACGGGCGACCCCGACAACCCGGTGGTCACGTGGGACGTGCACGACAACCAGCGTCGCGACTGGTGGGGCAACGCCGTCGTGCCGAGTTGGTACACGGACGCGTCGCTCGTGCTCGACCTCGACGGCGAGCCGAAGCCGGTGGTCTCCAGGACCGACGACTCCGAGCTCGAGGTCACCATCGGTGCCGACGGCTTCTCCTACACCCGCAAGGGCGACGAAGCCCAGGGCTTCAAGCTCGGCAACACCCTCTAGGCCTCAGTTCATTCGCCCATCTTTGGGCGACGCAGTGTCCGTTCGCCCAAACATGGGCGAATGAACACGTCGTCAGACGCTCAGGATCTCGAGGAACGTCTGCTCGGTGACGATCTCCACGGACTGACCGCCGGCTGCCAGCTCCTGTGCCCGTTGGATCTTCGTGCTGAGCTTCGTCCCGGGACGAAGCGTCGCCGGATCGAAGCCGCCCATGACGACCAGAGATGTCTTCTTCGTCACGTTTGCGGAGACGGTCGCCCCGAACGATGCCACGATCTTCTGCGCTTCCGGCCTGGTGTAGCTGTCGAGGTCACCCGAGAAGCAGACAACCTCGCCGAAGAGCGGATGACCCGGATCCGCCTCGAGGCTGGCTTGAGGCAAGTCGGCCTGTCTCGTGTACGAACGGGCCGCTCTGGTGCGTGGGCGCGTCGGGATGGAGGACCACAGCTCCTCGAGCGAACTCGCACCGCGTTCCTCCGCGATGCGCAGCGTGATGAGTGCACACGCGAGCGAGTCGGCGCCGGCCTCGTGGTGGTCGAAGTCCGGCAACCCGAAGTGGGCGACGACGAGGGGCAGCCGGTGACTGGGCAACTGACAGTGGTGCCTGACGACGGCGAGCGCATCGAGGAAGTCGAATCCGCTGGGAGTGCTGCCCGTGAGCGTGTTGGCCGCGTTGTAGACGCCCTTGTCGAACGGGCTGTATGCGACCAGCGGCACTCCGGCCGTCACCCCGGCGATGCGTTGCAGCGTCTCAGTCCACGACGGCGCCGATGCCACGTGGGCGGGTCCGATGCCGTGCAGGTAGGTGTTCGTGAAGTCGAGGCCGGTCGGCGGTCGCACGAACCAGGAGTCGGTTGCGACCACTCGATCGTCGACGACTTTGGTCAGGCCGACCGCGCAGACGGATGCGCGATCGAAGTTGGCGGTCTCGAAGTCGATGGCGACGAAGTTCAGGGGCACCTCCCGATTCTCAGGCGCTCGACCGACTCTGCGGAAGCGGGATGACCCCATATCCGTCTGACGATCACGTGGTGAAGCTGCCCCGGCCAGCGCCGTGCGTCGAGGCGTCACCTGCGAGGAGTGCGCGCACCGCAAAGCGTGCTCCGACGAGGCGCGAGCGAACGGCCGAGGCTGAGATGCCGAGCATCTCCCCTGCCTCGATCGAACTGAACCCATCCCAGTAGGTCAGTCTGATGAGTTCCGCCTGCTCTTCAGGCAAGCTGGCGATCGCGTCGCGCACCGCGGATGCCTCGTCGGGCGCCGTCCTATCGGTCAGTGTCGCGTCGATCAACAGCTGTGTGGCGGCCGTTCGTCTGGCTCCAGCCCGCCGTGTCGACCGCAAGACGTTGCGGGCGATCCCGAACAACCACATCCGAGCCTGCTCGTGATCGACGGGCATCTTGCGACGCTGCTTCCACGCAACGAGGAGTACCTCCGAGAAGGCATCAGCTGCGTCCTCCCGGTCGATGAGGCGTCGCTGCAGATAGCGAAGGAGATCGGCATCGTTGGCGGCCAGCCGCTGCTCGACCTCCACATTCGTCAACCTCATTCGCCGGCTCCACAACGCTCGCGAATGTAGACGCTCACCGGCACAGGATCTGTCGGAAAGCCCTGCTCCCGGAGGCCTTCGAACACGGTCTCCGCAACCACCGCATCAAGCGCTTCTCGCCGGAGCTGACTCGGGCCGATAGCGCGAGGCCCATCGCCCGTGGCATCGGCGTTCTCGGCGACGATGCGACGCTCGGCGGCCGAGGTGTCCAGGTCATCGAGCGAGATACCGGAGGCGATCTCCCGCGCGGCGATCATGATCGGTGCGTCGTCAGCCACTCCTTCGGGTTCGACCCGCACGCCGGCGTAACACGAGGCTCCTCGATCGTCCACTCGCGCGAAGGTGTTCTCGGCGGTCCACCCCCACGGCGTGACCAGATCGGATCCAGCGGTGGCAGCTCCCCCACCGGCGAGTAGGACGATCACCACGGAACTGCCGACGAACCAGTTCCGCCGACGCATGGTCCTCGCGCGCGATCCAGCAGTCACGATGCGTCGACGGTGGTCGGCCAGCGCCAAGGGCACCCGGGTGGGCGGACCGCTCTCGCGGAGCAGTTCGGTCAGCTGGTCATCGTCCATGTCGTCCCTCGCAGTCTGTCGGTGCGTCTGGTCTGTACATGACCGCAACGCGCCGAAGTGTCCACACAGCAACGGGTCAATCGCCGACCGCGGACACACGTCCGTGAGAAGTCACGATCGATTAGGGTCAGCTCCATGAACGCGGACGACGCTTGTGACTTCTGCACGAACATCACGGAGGGCACGTTCGACGTGGTCGCTCGGGGAACCGGTGTCATCGCTGTCCTCGACCGCCACCCGATCAATCGTGGCCATGTGCTCGTCCTGCCGACACGTCACGCAGCGGATCTCGCGGCGCTGCATCAGGAGGAGATTACCGAGATGGCTGTCGTCGCGCAGCGCGCGGATCGAGCGATTCGGAAGATCTTCGGAGAAGCCGTCGAAGGGACGAATCTGCTGATGTCGAACGGCGCGGCTGCGGACCAGGGCATCCCCCACGCCCACCTCCACGTCATTCCGCGTGCCACCGGCGACGGCTATGAGTTCCGCGAGGACGCGAGCCGTTATCCACTCGTCCCGCTGGACGCAGCTGAACGCGCCGCCCTGAGCACGGAACTCCGGGCTGACGCACTGAGTTGAGTCGAACGGTCGCACGCTCACCTCTCTGACGATGATCTGCCTCACTTCGCGGGCTCGATGCTCGCGCCACTTCCCTATGCTGGCTGGATGATGAGCCCGGTCGGCTACACCTCGTTCACCGGATCCGCACCCGACGGCGTGTGGGGTGAGGTCACGCAGCTGTTCGTCGCGGCGTTCACCGCCGAGCCGTACAACGAGGACGCGATCGACCTCGCGACCATCCGACAGTGGGGCCCGGAGCATCTCGGCCACCGTGGCGGACGCCTCGTCATCGCCACGGTCGACGGCCGGATCGTGGGCTTCGCGCTCGCCCACGGCCTCGACGCCGACCCGGCCTGGCTCGGCATCCTGGCGCAGCTGGCCGACTCCAGCAGCACGGCTACGGCCGCCCTCGCGCGTCCGACAGACGCCGTCGTGGTCCACGAACTCGCCGTCGCGGAGGATCAGCGCGGACGTGGAATCGCCCGCGGCTGCCTGGCCGCCGTCCTGCAGGACCGCTCCGAGACACAGACGGTCATCGGCGTCTACGAGCGCGCGACCGAGGCGGCAGCGATGTACCGCAGCTGGGGACTCAGCGAGCTCGGCCGTGTACCGATGCCCGGCGACGCGATCGCCCTCCGCGTCCTGACCACACCCACGACCGAGCTGGTGTCGCGCCTGCGTTCCGCCACCCCGGAGTCGGCACGGAGGACCCGGCGGACCATCTGGCTCAGCTCCTGGGAGTGGGATTGTTGCGGTGGACCGTTGGAAGCCGGCCAACGGGCGACCTTCTCCGTCTGGCCCGTCGACGACGGCCAGCGGACCTGGCTGACCGAGGAGATCGGGGCGGATCTGACGGCGCGGATCGACGGCGTCGAGATGCACCACGAGGAGGACGCCGCACCGGAGCGGCTGACGGGCAGGCTGGCGAAGCTGTCGAGGGTTTCGATCCCCTCGCGCCTCATCCACACCAAGCGACCACCGTTGCCGCTTGGAGCTCTGCCCGCGGCGAGGCGCCTCGTCGGCCCACCAGGCAGCGGCGTGTACATCGGCATCGGCGCAGCGGTCTCCGACTACGTCACCGACCACGAGACCGTCCCCGGACCACCCGTCGTCGAGGAGACACCGCGGATCCCACTCACGCGCGGGATCGATCACCCCGACGCCCAGGCAGGGGCAGAGGCAGCGGCGGCCGCGGCACGCGCAGCGGCGCAGGCGGCGGAAGCGGCCGCCCGAGCGGCGCAGACGACGGACCCACCACCACCGGGCGAGGTCGAACCACGACTGGTCGGCTATCTCGTCGAACTCGACCTGGACGTCGACTGAGCCGGACCGGCGTGGCTCAGTCCGCTCGGCGCAGTCCCCGCAGCGTCGCGTCGATCAGCCGTTCGGCGCGCTCCGGTGTCATCCGGTCCGACTGCTCCGCCGCTCGCGCGACCGCGATGCCGTCGAGCACTGCGAGCAGGAGTGCCGCATCGTCCGCGACCAAGCCGCCGTCGGGGAACGCTGCGACGAGCAGCCGCAGCAGGACCTCCTCCGTGCGGGCCCAGTCGACGGCATGGATCGCGCGCACCTCGGTCTCCGTGCTCGCCCGAGCTGCGAAGGCGACCCAGACGATCCCGTCGGTCAGGTCGTCACCCTCAATGCAGGCGATCTCACGACAGAAGATCCGAAGTCGTTCCTCCTCGGACGCCACAGCCTCGAGCCGCGCCGCCACGCGCTGACGGAACCGCTCGTTGACCTCGGTCATCGCCGCGACGACCAGTCGGTCCTTCGTCGGGAAGTGATGCTGGACCGCGCCGACGGAGACACCGGCCTCGCTCGCGACCGTGCGGATCGTCAGCGCATCGGCTCCGCGCGACGCCATGATCCGCAGCAGTGCATCGAGGATCCGATCCCTGTTCGTGTCCTGCTCGGTCATCGCCTCCGCTTTCGCCATCGCCCACTCGACAGGGTACGGTCTTCACATGACCAATACGAGCGTATTGCCGCCGTCGCCGCCGACCTCCCGACGCATCGCCGCACTCGACGTCGTCCGCGGACTCGCGATCCTCGGCACGCTCGGCACCAACATCTGGGTGTTCTCGCACCCCTGGGGTCTGCTCGGGATGCTCTCGGCCCCGGTGACGCCGGAGACCGGCCCCGCGGCGGGCACGATCCAGCTCGCCCTCATGGCCCTCACGCAGGGCAAGTTCCTCGCGCTCCTGACCCTGATGTTCGGCGCGGGACTCGCGATCCAGCACGCCACCGCTCGCCGACGCGAGCAGCGCTGGCCGGGCCGGTACCTGTGGCGCGCCACCCTGCTCCTCATCGACGGCGCCGTGAACTACGTCCTCATCGCGGAGTTCGACGTCCTCATGGGCTATGCGGTCACCGGCGCCATCGTCGCCTGGCTCCTGCTCACGAGGCCCCGCGCCCAGCGCGCCATGATCGCCGTCTTCGGCGCACTCCACGTCCTCCTCATCAGCGCGATCGTCGCATTCATCGCCACGACACCGTCGGCGTCCGGCGACCTCGCGCTTCCCGCAGGCCCGAGCCCGTATGCCACTGACTCGTTCCTCGGTCTGGCGGTCTTCCGGCTCGACAACGTGGGGGTCTTCCGCGCAGAGCCCGTGCTGATCGGATTCCTCACGCTTGCGATGTTCCTCGCCGGCGCACACCTCTTCCAGGCCGGGGTCTTCGGTGAGACCGGCGGCCGCCTCCGTCGGCGCCTGATGATCATCGGTGCCTGCGCGCTCCCGGTCGACCTGCTCCTGGGGATCGCCGGCGGCACCGGGGGACTCCTCGCCGAACGCTACCTGGCCGCGCCCCTCGTGGCGCTCGGCATCCTCGGTGCCACCGTCGAGCTCTGTCGCCGCTTCGGCACTGACGGCTGGATCGCCTCACGTCTCCGCGAGCTGGGGAAGGTCGCCTTGAGCGCATACCTGCTCCAAAACCTCCTCGGCGGCGCGCTCTTCTACGGATGGGGGCTCGGGCTCGCCGAACTCACGAGCGCGTGGCGTGTCCCGGTCACCGTCGCCGCGTTCGTCGTCATCGCCGCGCTCGTGACCGGCTTCGCCCACCTCTGGCTCCGGCGATTCGCACTCGGCCCCGTCGAGTGGCTCTGGAAACGCGGCGCGGAGCTCGGGACGAAGCAGCCGGAGGGCCGACCCTCGCTACGGTGAGACCATGACCACCGTGCACCTGACCGGCCAGTTGATCTGCGCGACAGCGACCGACGTGGCGATCGTCGAAACCCATCTGCCGGAGCATGTCGCTCTCACCCGCGCCGAACCGGGGTGCGTGTCGTTCGAGGTGACGCCGACGGACGACCCACTCGTCTGGGACGTCGCCGAGGTCTTCGAGGACGACGAGTCGTTCGCAGCACACCAGGCCCGCGTCGCGTCCAGCGAGTGGGGACGCGCGACCGCGGGCATCGAACGCCGCTACCGGGTGACCCGGTCGCCAGCAGGCCGGACCGTCATCGACGTCGGCGACGACGACCTCGCCGACCTCCGTCGGAGACTCCACGACACCCGCTGGCCGGAACGGTGGCCGAACGTCGGTTGGGAGGCCGGCACCGACCAGGACGAGCTGCGGCGGCTCGTCACCTACTGGGCGGACGACTTCGACTGGGCGGCACAGCAGCGGGACATCAACGCCCTGCCGTGGCACCGGGCCGAGATCGATGGCGCCACCATCACCTACCTCCGCTTCGACGCCGAGGCCCCGGGCGGCATCCCCGTCGTCCTCACGAACGGATGGCCGAGCACCGCCCTCGAACTGGTCGGACTCGCCAAGCGCCTCGCGACGCCGTCCCACTACGGCGGAGACCCGGCGAGCGCCGTCACCGTCATCGTGCCCGCGCTGCCCGGACTGCCGTTCTCGCCGCAACGGCCGACCTTCGGCGACCAGACGCACGAGCTGTGGCACACGCTGATGCACGATCACCTCGGCTTCACCCGGTACGCCGCCCATGGAGGCGACCTCGGGGCCGGGATCACCTCTCGGCTCGCGCAGGCGCACCCCGAGGCGGTCGCCGGCATCCACCTCCTCGCAGTCGCCGCGCCCCTCGAGGTCGACGCCGAGACGCTCACCGAGGAGGAGCAGGCGCATCTCGCCCGGGTCGAGGCCTGGGACGCCGAGGAGGGTGCGTACGAGCATCAGCACCACACGCGTCCGCTCACGCTCGCTCCCGCACTGTCCGACTCCCCCGTCGGCCTGCTCTCGTGGATCCTCGAGAAGCATCGGGCGTGGAGCGACTGCGACGGCGACGTCTCGTCCCGCTTCAGCGACGACTACCTCGCGACGCTCGCCTCCGTCTACTGGTTCTCGAACGCGATCGGCACCTCGCTCCGCCCGTACTACGAGTCCGCGACCGGGATCACGACGCGTGTCGATCGGGTCGAGGTGCCGACCGCGGTCGCGCTCTTCCCGCACGACCTCGCGAGCCCGCCGCGCAGCTGGGCCGAGCGGAGCTACGACGTGCGACGGTTCACGACCATGCCACGAGGCGGCCATTTCGCCCCGCACGAGGAGCCCGAGCTCCTCGCGGACGACATCCGGGCGTTCCTGGCGACGCTGTAGCGGACGGCAGCGCGACGCTCGTCGTTGCCGATAGGCTGCCCCACATGTCTCCAGTTCGTGATTGATCGGCCCGCGCGTCGTCCCCGACGCTCATCGTCCCGATCCTGATCACCCCGCGCGCCGTCGAGCGCGCCCTGTTTCACTGGAGTTCCTCTCATGTCGTCCACCCGGACAGCACGTTATCTCGACGTGCTCGCACTTCCCCATGTCCCGCTGACCTTCGGGTCCGCACTCGTCGGCAGATCCGCCTACGCGCTGGTGCTGCTGCCTCTGCTCTACGCGGTCTCCGAAGCGACTGGTTCGATCGCCCTCGCAGGTGGCGCGGTGGCCGTCTACGGCGCCACGGCGAGCCTCCTCGCACCGCTTCGGGCCTGGTTCATCGACCGCCACGGCGCGCGTCGCATCCTGGCCATCCTGATCCTCGTCTTCGGTGGCGCCATCGCGGCCCTGGCCGTCGCGTCGCTCACCGCCGCTCCCGGAGCACTGCTGATCACGCTCGCGGGACTGGCGGGCGCGTTCGCTCCCCCACTCGGGCCGACGATGCGTGTCGCCTGGGGTCGGCTCACGCCCGACGGGGAACTCCTGCGCAAGGCACTCAGCCTGGATGCGGTCATCGAGGAGCTCCTCTACCTCGCGGGACCCGCGGCGGCCGGGTTGGCCCTCGCCGTCATCGCCCCGGGGACGGCGCTCCTCGTGCCCGCCGGGTTCGTCCTCATCGGCGGACTCCTCTTCGTGAGCACGTCGACCGTCGGCAGCATGGCTCCGCAGGATCGCAGCGTCCCGCGTCACGACCGTGGGCGGTCACTCCTGCTCGACGCCCGCTTCATCGCCATCCTCCTGCCGGTGCTGGTCGCCGGGGCGGTCTCGGGCACGATCAGTGTCGCCGCACCGGTCGTGCTCGCGGAACACGGTGGTGCGGCCGCCGCGGGCATCGCCCTCGGGCTCTTCGCCGGCGGGAGCGCCCTCGGCGGGCTGCTCTACGGAGCGCTCTCGGTCCCAGGGTCGGCCGTCCGCCAGCTGGTCGCACTCGCGGGGGCGCTCCTCGTCTCGGCATCGCTCATCGCCGCGGTGACCGGCTTCGTCGCCGTCAGCGTCGTCCTCGCGGTCGCCGGGCTGTTCTTCTCGCCGATCATGATCGTCTCCTACGTCGCCGCGCACGCAGCCGGTGGGCGGTACCAGCAGAACGCCGCGACGACCTGGGTGAACACGGGACACAACATCGGTGCGGCAGCGGGCAGTGCGATCGCCGGCGTCCTCATCCAAGCGGCCGGTGCGCCCACCGCGGTCGTCGGTATCTGCGCGGCGGCAGCCGTCATCGTCCTCGTCGCGGCGGCGCTCGCCAGGCTAACGACGGGTGAGGCGTCCACCGGGGACGACTCACCGCAGGCGTGATCCGGGCCCATCGGTACGGTGAGAGCATGAGCACCGTCCGAGACGCCTACGCCCGACGGTCCACCGAGTATGCGACGCTGCTGGGCACGATGGCGTCAGTGCACCCGTCGGACCGGCAGCTCGTGACCTCCTGGGCCGACCGGATCGCCGGTCCCGCGCTGGACGCCGGCTGCGGCCCGGGGCACTGGACGGCGTACCTCGCCTCGCGCGGGCTCGACATCCGCGGCATCGATCTGGTCCCCGAGTTCATCGCGCACGCCCGCGCCGAGCACCCGGAGACCCGGTTCGACCTCGGCAGCCTCGACACCCTCGACGCGGAGACCGGCTCGGTGGGCGGCGTCCTCGCCTGGTACTCACTGATCCACCACCGTCCCGACACGATCGACACCTCACTCGCGGAGTTCGCTCGCGTGCTCCGGCCGGGAGGCGGACTCCTGATCGGCTGTTTCGAGGGGCCGACCGTCGAGCCGTTCGACCACGCCGTCGTGACGGCCTATCGCTGGCCGATCACGGAGCTGGCCGAGCACGTGCGCCGGGCGGGGTTCGAGGTCACCGAGACGCACACCAGGACGAGCCTCGATCAGCGACCGCACGGAGCGATCCTCGCCACCCGCATGTGACGTCTCGGGTGGGGCGGGCTGGGTGATCGATGCAGGGGCCCGCGTCTCCTCGCAGTTCCAGAGTACGCCGGGCACCGGGGCTTGCCGCAAGACCCCCATCGGCCTCCAGAATGGGTGGCCGCGGTCGCCTCCGACCACGAGAACGGGGTCCTCATGCATGACGTCATCATCAGCGGTGGCGGCCCGACCGGCATGATGCTGGCCGCCGAACTCCGGCTCCACGGCGTCGACGTCCTCATCCTCGAGCGTGACGCCGAGCCGAGCCCTGCCGTGCGGTCGTTGGGCCTCCACCCGCGAAGCATCGAGATCCTCGACCAGCGCGGCATCCTCGACCGGTTCCTCGCCGAGGGCACGCAGTACCCGGGGGCCACCGGCCACTTCGCCGGCATCGTCCCGCCGCGACCCGCCCCGCTCGACACCGAGCATGACTACGTCCTCGGTCTCCCGCAGCCGGTGACCGATCGGCTGCTGACCGAACGCGCGGTCGAGCTCGGCGCCGAGCTGCGTCGCGGGAGCGGACTCGTCGGCCTCGAACAGGACGACGACGGCGTCACCGTCGAGCTGGACGACGGTGAGCGCCTGCGGGCACGGTGGCTCGTCGGATGCGACGGCGGGCGGAGCACCGTTCGGAAGATCCTCGGCATCGGCTTCCCCGGCGAGGCCGCGCAGACCGAGTGGATCCTCGGGGAGATCCAGGTCGCCCTCCCGGCCGACGAGGTCGCCGCCATCGCCGAGGAGGTCCGGAAGACGCACCGTGGCTTCGGCATCGGACCGGTGTCCGACGGGTTCTTCCGCGCGGTGGCGCCCGCCGACGCCCCCGCCGACGAACGCCTGGCGACTCCCACGATCGAGGAGTTCCGGGCCCGGCTCGAGCGCTTCGCCGGGACCGACTTCGGCGCACATTCCCCGCGCTGGCTGTCGCGCTTCACCGATGCGACGAGACTCGCCGAGCGCTACCGGGTCGGCCGGGTACTCATCGCCGGTGATGCCGCCCACGTGCACCCGCCCCTCGGCGGGCAGGGCCTCAACCTCGGGGTCCAGGACGCGTTCAACCTCGGATGGAAGCTGGCAGCCGAGCTCGCCGGGTGGGCCCCGGCCGACCTCCTCGACACCTACGCGACGGAGCGCCGCCCGGTCGCCGACGACGTCCTCACGCTCGCCCGCGCACAGAGCGTCCTCCTGTCCCCCGACCCCGGCCCGCAGGCGGTGCATCGGCTGTTCTCGGAGCTGATGCGGCTCGACGACGTGGCCCGTTTCCTGGGCGAGCGGATCGCGTCCACCGGCGTCCGATACGACGTCGGAGGTCCCGGCGCAGCAGTGGACCGCGGCTCGGACGACGGGTCGCTGCTCGGTCGACGGCTCCACGACCTCCCCCTGGCCGACGGCGGGCGCCTGTTCACCCTCCTCCACGAGGGTCGCGGGCTCCTGCTCGACCAGACCGGGACCCACAGCGTCACCGGGTGGGCGGAACGCGTCGACCGGGTCGTCACCACGACCCCGGAGCTCGCGGTCACGGCGGTGCTCCTGCGCCCGGATGGTCACGTGGTCTGGCTGGCCGACGGGCGGGAGCCGCTCGAACCGGCCATCCGGCGCTGGTTCGGCGGGCCGACACGGTGAGGTGAGGTGAGGTGGTTCGTCGCCCGGCCCGCGGCTGAGCGACGAACCGCCGCATCCCAGCGAGCGCTCAGTCGTGGTCGATGGAGGCGACCGCGTCGGCCACCTGCGACTTCCCCTCGGCCACGCGGTCGTCGTCGTCGGTGACGATACCGATCGTCTCCTCGATCCGACCTCCGACGGCCTGGACGATGGCCGCTGGCTGCGGTGCCTCCGGCTCCTTGTCGTCGCTCCCGTCCGAGTCCTCGGGGTAGACCTGGAGCCGGTCGTCGTCGCCGTCCGCCACCGTGCGCCTGGCGTGGTCGACGCAGAGCTTCGCGACCTCCTCGGCGTGCGCGTACATGACGGAGTGCGCAGCACCTGGGATCTCCCAGAGGCGTGAGGAGGGCAGGAGTTCGCCGACCCGCTCCACCCACTCGCGCGGTGCGACGGCGTCGTACTCGCCACGGATCACGAGCGTGTGCGCCTGCACCTTCGGCAGGGCCTCCTCGATCGGGTAGGTCAGCATCTCCGGCAGGACCCGCGAGAACCACTTGAAGCCGCAGAAGACGTACGCGCTGACGGCGAGCACCTTCACCGTGAGCGGCTCGTGCCAGCTCGACTGCAGGAACCGGACCGCCTGGGTGAGCACCCGGCGCTGACCCGGCACGACGACCGGGCCGATGAGGATGAGGGTCGACAACTCGGGGCGACGGGAGACGAGGTCGCTGACCACCTGGCTGCCCATCGAGTGGCCGACGATGATCGGGTCCTTGAGATCGAGCTCGTCGATGACCCGACCGACGAGGTCCGCGTACTCGCGGATCGTGAGCGTCGACGAGGGGTGCGGCACCCCGCCGAAGCCGGGGAGGTCGAGCGCGTGCACCGGCCCGAACTCGTTGAGGTGTGGCGCGAGGCGCTCGAAGTACGTGGATGAGACGCCGATGCCCGGGATGAGGATGAAGGAGCGATCGCCGCTGGATCCCACGGAGTTGACGCGGACGTAGACGTCGCCGTCGTACACGCGATCGACCCGCACACTCCGCTTGCGACGCTTGCGTTCGATCCTCGACATGCCCCAAGCGTACAAGCGGCCGGCGCCTGCACCGCCGGAGCTGTCAACCATGCGGGATTCGGATCGGCGAGCGCGATGATGGAGGCAACCGGAGCGGCAATCCCACGCTCCCCGAGAGGTGGCACCACGATGACCGTTCCCCGCGTCCTGATCTCCGGAGCCAGCATCGCCGGCCCCGGCCTGGCGTTCTGGCTGAACCGCTACGGCTGGGAGACGACGGTCGTCGAGCGCGCGCCGGCGTTCCGCGACGGCGGCCAGAACATCGACGTGCGGGGCGCTGCTCGGGAGGTCCTGCGACGCGCGGGGCTCGAGGACGCCGCACGCGCGGCGACCACCGGCGAGCGCGGCACCCGGTTCGTCGGTGACGCCGGTGAGACGATCGCCGAGTTCCCGGTGTCGGACTCGGAGACCGACGGCGCGACCGCCGAGGTCGAGATCCTCCGTGGTGACCTGGCCCGCATCTTCATCGACGCGACGGACGGCACCACCACCTATCGGTACGGCGACCACATCACCGGACTCGACGACGACGGCGAACGGGTCCTCGTGTCCTTCGCACATGGAGCTGACGAAGCGTTCGACCTCGTGATCGCGGCGGACGGCATCCGATCGTCGACCCGTGAGCTGGCCTTCCCCGGCGAGGCGGTGACCCGGTCCCTCGGCCTCGAGATGACGTACCTCACGATCCCTCGCGACGACGCCGACGTGCCGTGGTGGCAGTGGTACTCGGGCGTCGGTGGCCGCAGCGTCACGCTCCGACCCGACCGGCACGGCACCACCCGTGCGGTGTTGACGGAGGTCACGTCCGACCGCGGCGACGGCGTCGTCCCCGCGCGCCGCGACCTCGACGCGCAGCGACGGCATCTCAGGAACCGGTTCGTCGGACTCCCCTGGCAGGCGAACCGGATCCTCGAGCACCTCGACGACAGCGACGACGTCTACTACGAGTCCATCGGCCAGGTCAGGACGCCCCGCTGGGCATCCGGGCGGGTCGCACTGCTCGGCGACGCGGCCTGGTGCGCGTCGCCCGTCAGCGGCATGGGTACGAGCCTGTCGATCGTCGGCGCCTACGTGCTGGCCGGCGAGCTGGCCGCGCACGTGCACCACCGGGACGCCTTCCGCGGGTACGAACGCATCATGCGCCCCTACGTCGAGCAGGCCCAGTCGTTGCCGCCGGGCACGCCGCAGCTCGCCAATCCGACGTCGAAGGCCGGCGTCGCGGCGTTCCGCACCGCACTCCGCGTGGCCGGGTCGAAGCCGGCGAAGCTCGTCGGTGCGCAGTTGTTCTCCCCGCCGGCCGACAAGATCGACCTGCCCGAGTACGAGCACCTGGCATGACCGGCGAGCCCCGGCCGATCGCCTCGAGCGCACCGGCACTGTCCGGCGCGGTGGTCGCCGCGCAGGAATGGCGGGACCTGGCGTTCGTCCACTGGCGCGTCCCGGCGAGCGCCGTCGCGCCGCTGCTCCCGCCCGGGGTGGTCCCCGACGTCTTCGACGGCTCCACGTGGGTCGGGCTCATCGCTTTCCAGTTGGGCGACGCCCGCATCGGCCCCCTGCCGCCGTCGCCGGTCGGCGGTTCCTTCACCGAGGTGAACGTCCGGCTGTACGGGGTCGACAGCGAGGGGCGTCGCGGCGTCGTGTTCCGGTCGCTCGAGGCGTCGAGCCTGCCGGCGGTCCTCGCGGCTCGCGCGATGTTCGGCCTGCCTTACCAGTGGGCGCGGACCGCGCAACGGCCGACGGACGACGGCTGGGAGTACGCGTCGCGACGGATCACCACGTCGCCGACGACACGGGGTCCGGGCTTCCAGCTCGGCGTCGACGTCGACCGGGCGACGACCGTCGGCGACGAGCTGTCACAGTTCCTGACGGCGCGGTGGGGGCTCTTCCAGAGCCGCTTCGGTCGGACGCAGTGGTTGCCGAACGAGCACGAACCCTGGGTCCTGCACCCGGCGCGCGTCACCTCGTTACGGGACGAGCTCTGCGCGGCGGCGGGCCTCCCGGGTGTCGTCGAGCACGAGCCCGACTCGGTGCTCTTCAGCCCCGGCGTGACCGCCCGATTCGGCATCGGCTCGTTCCTCGCCCGCTGAGTGCCGGATCAGTCCGCTGCTGCGACCGCGGCGAGCACGGCGGGATCCTCGCAGCCGCGCGCGAAGCCTCGGATGCGGCGGTCGATGTCGCGCTGCAGGACGATCGCACCGATGCGCTCGGCGATCGGCGCCAACCATTTCGGCTTGCACGTGAAGTTGTAGCGCCACACGGCGAGGGTGCACTGGTCGTCGCCCTCCACCGGGCTGAAGCGCCAGCCGCCCGCGAGCCGCTCGAAGAACCATGAGCCCTTGGTCATCTTCATACCGACGTTGGTCGGCGGGTGGTACGAGACGTACTCGCTGACCATCCGGAACCCGAACCGCTGGACGGTGAAGGTGCGGACGCCCTTGGCGGCCTCCTTCGCGCCGTCGAGGAAGTACTGCCGCCGGATGAACGGATCCCAGCGCATCCGGGTCTCGCCGGTGGTCTGGGAGATCGCGAACGCGACGTCGGGCGGGACGGGCACGGTGCAGCGGGATTCGACGACGGGCATGCCCCATCCTGACACGGCCCCGA
Organism: Plantibacter sp. VKM Ac-2876; assembly: GCF_015350715.1. Lineage (NCBI taxonomy): Bacteria > Bacillati > Actinomycetota > Actinomycetes > Micrococcales > Microbacteriaceae > Plantibacter > Plantibacter sp. VKM Ac-2876. The sequence goes on from NZ_JADKSI010000001.1 coordinate 454,432, forward strand.
AGTGAGGCAGATGGTCACCCGGAACGCCGCCGGGCGACCAGGCGCCTCACCTCAGCGACGGAGCGCGGCGGGCAACACCCGGTCGACGAGCTTGAGCAGCACGGCGAACACGATCGCGACGACGAGCACCATGAGCGCGTTCCGGACGGCGCCGTCGAAGCCGAGCTGCGTCGCATCGAGGAAGGGGTACGGGTACCAGCCGGTGATACCGCCACGGATGAAGGTGAAGACCACCCAGGCGAGCGGCCAGAGGAACGCCCAGGCGACGGTGCTCCAGGTGAAGCGCGGACGCGGACCGAAGACGAGCCAGGCGCCGAGCGTGAGCCACGGGGACAGGTAGTGGAACCCGATCGTGATGACGAGCGCCCACCCCGTGAGGTTCACCTGCGGCGCGAGGACGACCGCGTAGACGATGCCGGTGATGACGATGCTGAGCAGGGCGTCGAGCCGTGCCACCCGCCAAAGCCGGCCGTCACGCAGAGGGTCGATCGCCAGCAGGACGGACACCGTGAGCACGATGAGGTTGCTGAGGATCGTGAACGCACTGAAGATGCGTGCGAAGCGGGTGGCGAGGCCGACGGACATGTCGACGCCACCCGAGCGGGCGTCGGCGCCGCCGGTGATGACGAGGACGATCTGGATGACGAGCGAGATCGCGATGATCACAGCGATCAGGAGGTAGACCACACGGCTGGCGGTGACGACGACTGCGGACGGCGCGACCTGCGTGGGATGGACGGTGGTGCTCACCCGCCAACCCTAGCCAGCCCGCCACACCCCATCTCCCTCAAGCCCTGACGCATGCGCTTTCAGGCCAACAGCGGCAGTCGCCCGACGATCCGGTCCACCCGGTTGCGCGGCCCGACCAGGGCGACGGCCAGCGGGGCGAGCGCATCCGACGCGGTCTCCGCCACCGCCGCGAGGTACTCGTCGTAGACCCGGGTGAGCTGGGCCGCCTCCGGCATGTCGACGACGAGCACACCGTCCGAGCCCGCCGCCTTGGCCCGGATCGCCGCCAGCTGCTCGACCGGAGCGGCCAACACGCTGCACCCGGCCCACGGCAGTCCGGGATGAGCCGAGCCGTCGGCATCGACGGCGTCCGGTCCGAGGAGTCCCTGCACCCGTGCTCCGACCGCCGCCGCGACGCAGGCCGCCGCGTTCACGGCTCGACCGGCCGGGAGGTCCTGCTGCACGACGACGACCCACTTCAGCCGGGCGGACCGCGTGGGCGCCGCCGTGTCGATCTCCTCCGGCGCGAAGCCGACGAGCTGCTCTTCCGTCATGTCTCTCCCTGATGTCGTACGCGGATCGACCCTCAGGCTACGTCGAATGAACCCATAGTCGTTCCGAGCCCGTACATCGTCCGGCCGAACTGGCACAATCGACCGCATGGACGAACTTGATACGGCGATCCTGCGCGAACTGCAACGCGACGCCCGGCGCACCAACCGCGACATCGCGGCCGCGGTCGGCGTCTCCCCCACCACCGCACTCGACCGCACCCGCGGTCTGTACCGCCGGGGCGTCATCCGCGGCGCGCGACTCGACGTCGACCTGCCGTCGCTCGGTCGCTCCGTCCAGGCGCTCATCGCGATCCGGATCCGACCGCCGTCGCGCGTCAACATCGACGCGTTCCGCAGCTGGGCGATCACCCTCCCGGAGACCATCGGCGTGTTCGTCGTCTCCGGGAACGAGGACTTCCTGCTCCAGGTCGCCGTCACCGACAACGACGCGCTCTACGCCTTCGTCATCGACAAGCTCACCGAGCGCGAGGAGGTCGCCGACGTCCGGACGAGCGTCGTCTACGAGCACGTGCGACCGCACGTGGTGATGCCTGCGGAGACGACGACCTGAGCGGCTGTTGGTGACAGATCAGCCGACGTGCTCGCCGAGGAACGTGCGCACGTCGTCGATCTCGGCCTGGTGGATCCCGTGGGCGAGCCCCGGGTAGGTGCGCTCGGTGAGGGTCGTGTGCAGCGGCAACCACGCTGCGGCGCGCGCGACGGCCGGCGCGGCGATGACCCGGTCCTCGAGCCCGCGCCCCCAGAACACCGCGGGCTTCGTCGCGGCCAGCACCTCGTCGCCGGGCTGCGGCGCACTCAGCACGAACCCGGCGAGGATGACCGGCGCCACGACCCGCTCGGGCCGCGTGCGCAGCAGCTGCGAGGCCATGAAGCCGCCCTGCGAGAATCCGATGGGCACGATGCGCGTCTCGGCCGACACGTGCTCGTCGATCCAGTCCCAGACGGCGTCCGTGGCGCGGGCGATCGGCTCCGGGTCAGGGTTGCCCGGCGTCGTGATCTCGAACCAGGCCGCCCCGCCGTGGCCCATCTCGAGCGGCGCACGCAGCGACACCCAGGGCATGTCGAGCGCGAGGGGCCCGACGAGGCCGGTGAGGTCGTGCTCGTTCGAGCCGTAGCCGTGGAGGAGCAGCGCGACGGTGGGAGCGGACGACGCGGCATCGGCCCAGTCGGCGGAACGGACGTCGCGCAGTGCGGTGGTCATCGGGACAGCAGCTCCTCGGTCGACAGGTCGGGCAGGGCCACGGTCACGCGGGTCCCCCACGGGTCGGAGGCGGTCACGGAACGACCGTCCGCGTCGAAGGGGATCGTGCGGGCGCGCAGCCTCGCGGCCAGCGTATCGAGGTTCGCGAGGTCGGGGACGGTGATCGACACGTCGCCGAGGCCGAGGGCGGCCGCGCGAGGACCGGCGCCCTGGCTGTTCCAGACGTTCATCGCGATGTGGTGGTGGTACCCGCCGGCGGAGGCGAAGATCGCGCCGGGGTACTCGGTCTGCGTCGTCTCGAACCCGAGGGCGTCGACGTAGAAGGCTCGGGCGGTGGCGAGGTCGCCGACCTGCAGGTGCACGTGCCCGACGGCACCGGCCAGCGACGGCCCGGCGCCGAGGGCGTCCTCCGTGAGATGACGCTGCAGGTAGGCGTTCGGGTCGAGGTACGTGGTGGTCATGGCGATCTGGTCGCCCGAGCGCACCCAGCTGCTGCGCGGGCGGTCCGTGTACAGCTCGACGCCGTTGCCCTCCGGGTCGGTGAAGTAGAACGCCTCGCTCACGAAGTGGTCGCTCGACCCGACGAACTGTCCGCGGGGATCCTGCGCCGCCCGATAGACCGTCGCCGAGAGACTCGACTCGTCCTCGAACAGGAACGCCGTGTGGAACAGGCCGGCCTGCCGCCGGTCGACGGCCGGCAGGTCGGGCGTGTGCACGAGCCGCACGAGCGGGGTGTCGCCACGACCGAGCACCCGGTGCACCTCGCGGTCGCGGCTGCGCTCCTCGAGCGGCTCCATCGCGAAGGCGTTGGCGTAGTAACCGGACATGAGGTCGAGGTCGCCGACACGGAGTGTGACCGCGCCCATCGACGTCTCAGGGGCGAGCAGACGCTCGTCGAGCACAGCGGACATTCGGTCTCCGATCGGGTGGTGAGGTCGGTACAGGCTACCCCGTTTACTTGTAGATGTAACCAATTGAGGGTCGTCCTATTCCGCGATCGGCCGACACGCCTGTCAAGCCCTTGTCTCGCGCGCGCGAGGGGTGTGGGCTGGAGGACCACAACGAGAAGAGTGCTCACATGACCGATGCCAGCAGCGCGGCCGACCGCAGACGGAGTCGCCGCGGACTTCCTCCCATGAAGACCCTCCTCACCGACCTCCGCGAGGACGTCGTCCGCCTCGTCACGGGCGAGATCGCCCTGTTCAAGGCGGAGATGACGAAGAAGGCCAAGGACCTCGGGATCGGCGCGGGGATGCTCGTCGTCGCCCTCGTGCTCGTGCTCTTCGGCTTCGGGACGCTCATCGCGGCCGCCGTCCTCGGACTCGCCACCGTGCTCCCCGCCTGGCTCGCCGCCCTCATCGTCGGCGTCGTCCTCATCCTCGTCGCCGGGATCCTGGCGCTCGTCGGCGTCAAGAAGCTCAAGGCCGGCGCCAAGCCCGTTCCCGAGCGCAGTGTCGAAGCCCTCACCGGCGACCACCTCGCAGAGCACCAGCAGCACGACTCGAAGCACGACACCAAGGAGGCCGCAGCATGAGCGACCAGGATCTCGCCCGCCCCACTCCCCCCGAGGGCGCCGGACTGAACACCCTGCAGCTCGACGTCGAGCAGACGCGTGAGCACCTCGCGCAGACGCTCGACCTCCTCTCCCAAAAGTTCGACGTCCGCACCGCGGTCGCGTACCACTTGCGCACCACCGCCATCGTCGTCGCCTCGGTCGCGGTCGTCGGCGCCGGCGTCCTGCTGTGGCGTGCGAACCGAGGGCACCGTGTCTGAGCCCACCAAGGAGGACCGCCTCGAGCGCAGCACGCCGGACGATCCGCGGAACCGCGATGCGGACCACGCGGAAGAGACGATGAACCCCCAGCGCGTCCCCGTCCCCTGGGGCTACGTCCTGAAGCGGACGCTGCACTCCTTCACCTCGAACCAGTGCACCGACCTCGCCGCGGGCCTCACCTACTTCGCGATCCTGTCGCTGTTCCCGGCCGTCCTCGCGCTCGTCTCGATCCTCGGCCTCTTCGGACAGAGCCGCAACGGCACCGACGCCCTCCTCGAGATCGTCGGCAACCTCGCACCGGGCGACAGCCTCGGCTTCCTGACCGACGCGGTGAACCAGTTCGTCGAGTCACCCGCGATCGGCTTCGCGCTCATCGCCGGTATCGGCGGTGCCGTGTGGTCGGCATCCGGCTACGTGGGCGGCTTCGGGCGCGCACTCAACCGCATGTACGGGGTCGAGGAGGGTCGCAAGATCTGGTCCCTGCGTCCGACGCAGCTCGGCGTGACCCTCGTCGTCCTGCTCGTCATCTCGGTGATCGCCCTCGCACTCATCGTGTCCGGCCCGGTCGCCCAGGCCATCGGACAGGCGGTCGGTCTCGGTGAGACGGGCCTCACGGTCTGGTCGATCGCGAAGTGGCCGGTCATGGCCGCCGCGCTCGTCTTCGTCATCGCCGTGCTGTACACCGCGACGCCGAACATCAAGCCGGAGAAGTTCCGTTGGATCAGCATCGGTGCGCTCGCCGCGCTCCTGATCCTGCTCATCGCCTCGGTCGGGTTTGGGTTCTACATCGCGAACTTCAGCAACTACGACGCCACCTACGGCTCGCTCGCCGGCATCATCATCTTCCTGCTGTGGATCTGGATCGCGAACCTCGCACTGCTGTTCGGCGCCCAGCTCGACATCGAGATCCAGCGTGGCCGCCAGCTCGCCTCGGGTGTCGCCGCGGAGCAGGAGCTGCAGCTGCCGCTGCGCTCGGACGCCGCGATCAAGGCGCTCGCCGACCGCGACGCGAAGGACGCCCTCGAGGGCCGTCGGGTCCGGCGTGCAGCGGACCGCACGGACTGACCCAAACAGCCCGCGAACTGTCAGAACAAGCTAGTCGGATGGTGGTCCGACTAGCCGGAACTGACAGTTCGCGGGCTGCTGTGGGGTGGGACGGGGTTACGGCGTGGGCATACCGCCGTTGACGTTCAGGGTCTCACCGAGCACATAGCTCGACTCCGCCGACGCGAGGAACACGTAGGCGGGCGCGAGCTCGGCCGGCTGGCCCATACGGCCGAGCGGGGTGTCCTCGCCGAACTCGGCGATCTTGTCCTGCGGCTGACCGTCCGACACCTGGAGCGGCGTCCAGATCGGGCCGGGCGCGACCGCGTTGACGCGGATGCCCTTTGGCGCGAGCTGCTGCGCCAGCGCCTTCGTGAAGGCGTTGATGGTCGCCTTGGTCGACGCGTAGTCCACGAGGATGTCGGAGGGCGAGTACGCCTGGATCGACGTCGTGTTGATGATCGACGAGCCGGCCGGGAGGTGCGGGAGCGCGGCCTTCGAGAGCCAGAACATCGCGTAGACGTTGGTCTTGAAGGTGTCGTCGAACTGCTCGTCCGTGAGGGTGGTGAGGTCCTCGTTGAACGTCTGCTTGCCGCCGTTGTTCACGAGGATGTCGAGTCCTCCGAGACCCTCGACCGTCTGCGCGACGAGGTCGCGGCAGTAGGACGGGTCCCGCAGATCGCCCGGCAGGGTGAGGACGGTGACGCCTGCCTCGCGGACGATGCCGGCGATGCGCTGTGCGTCCTCTTCCTCCTCCGGCAGGTAGGACAGCGCGACGGAGGCACCCTCGCGGGCGAAGGCGATCGCCGTGGCGGCACCGATGCCGGAGTCGCCGCCGGTGATGAGCGCCTTGCGGCCGGTGAGGCGACCCGAACCGCGGTAGCTCTCCTCGCCGAGGTCGGCCTTGGGGTCGAGCTTCGCGTCGAGACCCGGCTCGGGCTGGTGCTGCTTCTCGGCGGTGATATGGGCGTAGAGCTTCGCCGGGTCGGTGAAGGTGTACTGGTCGTCGGCCATGGTGATGGTCCTCTCGTTCAGTGGTTGGTCGTGGTCGGACAGATCGGAGTCGTGCAGGTCAGATGGGGTCGACGTCGTCGGTGCGCGCCGAGGGCGATCGGTTGCCGTAGACGCCCACGGGTCGGCCGGTCGCGAGCCCGTCGAATCGGAAGATGCCGCCGCTGAGCGGTGCGTCCTGCAGCTGTTCCTCGGTGAGCCCTTCCCGGGCGGTGCCGACGAGCAGCGTGTCGAGCGCGGGACCGACGAACGCGACGGAGGTGACAGCTGGTGCCGGGACCGTGAGCCGGTCCTCGACCGCACCGTCGGCGCCCCAACGCAAGACGCTCCCGTCACCCGAGACGCCGTTCCAGAACCGGCCCTCCGTGTCGAGCGCGAGGCCGTCGGAGTCGTGACCGACGAGGAACGGCTCGAGCGCACCGATACCGCCGTCGTCGTCGTAGGCCGCACGGTAGACGGTCTGTTCGGCCGTGTCGGTCACGTAGACCGTTCGCCCGTCATCCGACCATTCGAAGCCGTTGGTGACGCCGAAGCCACCGAGGAGGGTACGCAGACCGGCGTCGTCGAGCAGGTAGAGCGCGGCGGCGGGGTCGTCCGAGGCGTCGTCCATCGAGCCGACCAGGAACCGACCGAGCGGGTCGACCTTCGCCTCGTTGCTGCGCATGCCCGAGTGGGCGTGGTCGAGTTTCGCGAGGGTCTCGTCGATGAGCCCGTCGTCGTCCAGGGTGGCGATCCGATCGCCGAGGGCGGCGATGTACCCGCCGGCCGCACGCGGCTGAACGGCGCTCAGCGGCGGAGGAAGTTCGGTGACGCGGTCGTCGCGCCCGTCGACGGCACCGTCGATCGGCCCACGATGGAGGGTGCCCGCGGTGATGTCGACCCAGACGACCTCGTCGGTGCGCGCGTCCCACCAGATGCTCTCGACGAGGATCGCGGGGGTGTCTCGGAAGACCTGTGGGTGAACATCCATCACCTCCACGGTACGGACCCGGACGGGTGTGCCCGCGGGGCTTGCTTTCCCAGCATCCGGCGGGTACCCGCGTGCGTGCCCTTCGACACTTCGACAGGCTCAGTGCGCCGCAGCTCAGGGACCGGGGACGTCAATCCTCCTCGGTGAGCTCCTTGATCGTGAGGGCCGCGTTGATGAGCGCGAGGTGGCTCAGCGCCTGCGGCAGGTTGCCCCAGTGCGCACCGTCGGCCGGGTCGATCATCTCGGCGAGGATCCCGACGTCGTTGGTCATGCCGACGAGCTCGTCCATGGCCGCGATCGCCTCGTCGTGACGACCGACGCAGGCGAGCGCGGAGGCCCGCCAGAACGCACAGGCGACGAAGGTGTACTCCTCCTGCTGCACGCCCGAGTACCGGTACAGCAGCGCCCCCTCGCCGAGTTCGGCCGTCAGCGCGTCGATCGTCGAGGACATCCTGTCACCGCGGTCGAACCCGCTCATCGCGTGCAGCAGTACGGAGGCGTCGAGGTCGTCGCTCCCGGGGAACATGACGTACGCGCCGCTCTCCTCGTTCCACCCGTGCTCGTCGATCCACTCCCGGATGCGGGTCTGCTCGGTGCGCCAGCGGTCGGCACTGCCGGCGACCTGCCCGAGCTCCGCCAGGTGCACCGCATCGCCGAGCGCCTGCCAGCAGCCCATCTTCGACGACACGTAGTGCTCCTCCTGGGGCAGCTCCCACATGCCGGCGTCACGGTTCCGCCAGAGGTCGCAGGTGCGGTCGGCGACCTCGGCGAGCAGGCGGCCGGTCTCCACGTCGAGCACGTTGCCGGCGTCGACGTAGGTGCGGCAGATCGCGAAGAGGTCGCCGTAGACGCCGAGCTGCAGCTGCCCCTGGGCAGGGTTCCCGCTGACCACCGGACCGATGCAGCGCCACCCGGCGACGTCGTGCTCGACCACACCATCGGGCACACCGCCCTCGAGTCCGTAGAAGATGTGCAGCTCCGGCCCGTTCTCGCGGATGGTGCGCAGCAACCAGGACACGGCCGCGTGCGTCTCCTCGCGGAGACCGAAGCGGACGAGCGCGTGCGCGGTGTACGCGAGGTCGCGCACCCAGGCGAAGCGGTAGTCCCAGTTCTTGGCCCCGCGCGGGTTCTCCGGGAGCGAGGTGGTCGCCGCGGCCGCGATGGCACCGGTGGGGCTGAAGATCAGGAGTTTGAGCGCGAGCGCGCTGCGCTGCACCTGATCCGCCCAGGGGCCTTCGTAGGAGAAGGCCCGGGACCAGGCGCGCCAGTTGTCGATCGTCCGATCGATGCCGACATCGACGTTCGCCGGGACCGGCAGATGGATCGGCTCACCGTGGGTGGCGACGATGATCAGCAGGTGACGGGAGTTCTCGGTGGTCGTGAACCGACCGGAGAGCTCCGTCGGCATGGCCCCGTCGACCTCGACCTCCTCCGGCCCGTACTCGTCGCCGACGACCGCGATCGTCGTCGCGCCGGAGCGGATGATGGGGCCGCGCGTGCTGTCCTCGATCCAGGGCGAGGCCGTCCCCAGTGCGGTCCCGGGCCGGACGCGCCAGGTGAACTCGACACTGCCCGACACCCCGTCGATCCGGCGCGCGAGTTCAGCCCAAGGCAGGCGACCCGCGATGCCCGTGACGAGTGCGTCCGTGATCGTCGCACGCCCGTGCTCGGTCGTGAAGGTCGTGCGCAGCACGTTGGTGCCGGACACGTAGCGTCGCGTGACGGTGTACTCGCCGACCGGCTCGAGCTCGATGCACCCGCCGGAGTCGTCGTCGAGCAGCCGGGCGAACACCGGCATGGAGCCGAGGTCGGGGATCGGCAGCCAGTCGACCTGGCCACGGAGTCCGATGAGGGCGACGGTGCGGCCGTCCCCGATCGGTGCGTACGAACGGAGATCCTCGCCAGCTGCGGTCATGCGCTTCACCCTACGAGCCGCGCCTCGGAATCGCCGGGGCTGGCGGCCCCGGCACGCGGCTGCTAGCGCGGGACGCCTGGTGCCGGGCGGGCGTCAACCCCTGGAGGCGGATCGCCCGGATCGGCTTGGCTGAACGGACCGCAACCACAGCATGCTGGCACGCACAGCAGCACAGGGAAGGAACACCATGAACCAGCCCGCTCAGCAGCAGCAGCCGCCCGGGACCGAGGGAGCGCTCACGCCGCAGGCCGACCACGGCGAGACCAGCTACCGGGGTTCGGGCAAGCTCGAGGGCAAGGTCGCCATCATCACCGGCGGCGACAGCGGCATCGGGAAGGCCGTCGCGATCGCCTACGCCCGCGAAGGGGCGGACGTCGTCGTCAGCTACCTCGACGAGGACGAGGACGCGGCCGACACGGTCCGCTGGGTCGAGGAGGCCGGCCGGACCGCCCTCAGCATCGGTGGCGACCTGACGAGCCCCGAGCACTGTCGCGAGATCGTCCGCACGACGGTCGAACGCTTCGGGAAGGTCGACATCCTCGTGAGCAACGCCGCGTACCAGATGACCCGGGAGAGCCTGGCCGAGATCCCGGACGAGGAGTGGGACCACACGCTCGCCACGAACCTGAGCGCGTTCTTCCACCTGAGCAAGGCAGCCGTCCCACATATGGCTCCGGGTTCCTCGATCATCGCGACGAGCTCGGTGCAGGCCGACTCGCCGTCGCCGCAGCTCATGCCCTATGCCATGACCAAGGCTGGGCTCGCGAGCATGACCGCTTCGCTCGCCCAGATGCTCGGCGGCGACGGCATCCGCGTGAACGCGGTCGCCCCCGGTCCGATCTGGACGCCCCTGATCCCGTCGACGATGCCGCCCGAGACGGTCGAGTCGTTCGGGACGGACACCCCGCTCGGGCGTCCGGGCCAGCCTGCCGAGGTCGCTCCGCCCTACGTACTGCTCGCCTCGGACGAGGGGAGCTACATCTCGGGCGCCGTCATCGCGGTGACCGGCGGCAAGCCGATCCTCTGAGGACCGGCGCGCCGGGCGCCGCTCAGGCGTCGGGCGACCGCTCCGAGCGTTCGATCTCGGCGTGGATGCGGCGCAGCGCGAACAGCAGGTTCTCGCCACCCGCATCCTCCGCCGGGTCGTCGTCGTCCGGCTCCCGACCGGCCGCACCGCTCGCGCCCGCGTGGGCCGAGCGCACCGCCCGACGTAGCATCGTCAGCGCCCGGTCGGAGGCACGCAGCGCATCGGAGAGACGCTCGTCGTCGATCGCCGCCTCGACGAGGTCGGCCGAGGCGTCGATCGCATCGGCGAGTGCACTTCGGACGCCCTCGTCGAGTTCGACCGGCACCGGGATCCCCCAGAGCGCCGCACGCAGGGCGTCACCGATCTCCACGACCACCGGCGCGATCCGCTCGAGGGCGGCGAGCGCCCCCTCATCCCCGCGGAAGTCGTGTCGGTTCCACCGCGTGCGCGGATTGGCCCGGCGGCTCTCCGCGGCGTCTCTCATCAGCCCGCGGGCCGCGTCGACGTCGTGCCGGATGGCGAGCAGCGAGCTGTCCCAGGACGGCGGGTCGTCCGGGGTCGGTGCCGACTCGGATCGGAGGGTGTCCGACATGCTCCGGAGCGCACCGACCATCCGCGACCTCGCGGCCGAGATCCCGGCCGCAGACTCGCGGACGAACAGCGGCGGCATGATGAGCAGGTTCACGAGGAGCCCGACGAGCACGCCGAGGGCCATCTGCACGAGGTACCCGAGGGAGAAGTCGTTGGCGTTCGCCCCGCCGATGATGATGACGAAGAGCGCCGCGATGGGGACGTAGTCACGGCCCTGTCCGAGCCCCGGGAGGCCGGCGAGCAGCGTGCCGAGACCGACCGACAGCGAGACGGACACCCAGCCGGGCGCGGGCGAGACGATGAGCAGCCACGCGAGTCCGATGCCGAGGCCCAGACCGATGAGGGTCTGCAGGCTCGAGCGCACCGAGTCCATGAGCGTCGGCGTGAGGCTCACGAGGGCGCCGAGCGGGGCGTAGTAGGAGAAGTCGCCGAGCTCGCCCGGGAGCAGGCTGCCGAGGAACCAGGCCGCGGTGGCCGCGATGGCCACCTTGAGCGCGAGCATGAGGCGCCACGGACGCAGCGCGGGCATGATCCACGCGCCGACCCGCTGTTTCGGCGTGCGGATGCTCCCTGTGGCGGTCGTGCGCCCGGTCACCTCATCGCCGCTCATCACAGCCGCCATGGTGGTCTGGCCCTGTCGAAGCGTCAACCCCCACGCGCCGATCAGCTCGGCGGCCTAGCGTTGGTCTGGTCATCTCCGATGGCGACAACCAGGAAGGAAGCGAACATGACGAACGCATCTGCATCATCCTCACGTCCCGACGCGGAGGAGATCCCCGACGGATCGGGCTCCGACGGTTCCGAGTCGACCGACGGTGAGGACACGGCGTCGGGCGGCGGCGCCGACGACGAGTAGTCGCCGAACCGACATCCGACCCCGACGGGTGGCGGCGCCGACGACGAGTCGCCGTCGGACGCCGCCCCGGGTCAGCGACTGCGGGTCGCCGTCCGGTTCTCCGCGCTGATCATCCACGCGAACTGCTCCAGCTGCTGGATGATCGCGTGGAGGATGTCCGCGCTCGTCGGGTCTTCCTCGTCGACGTCGTCGTGGACCCGACGCATCGTGCCGACGACCGCCTCGAGTCGGACGGTGATCAGGTCGATCGTCTCCGAGGTGTCGATCTCGCCCTGCGGGTACTCGGGCAGCGTCGTGGTCTCGGCGACGATGTCGCTGCGTCCGTCCGGCACGGCGTGCAGGGCACGCATGCGCTCCGCGACGGTGTCGCTGAACTCGCGCGCGGCGTCGATGATCTCGTCGAGCTGCAGGTGCGTGTCGCGGAAGTTGCGTCCGATGACGTTCCAGTGCGCCTGCTTGCCCTGGATCGACAGCTCGATGAGGTCGACGAGGACGGCCTGCATGTTGGCGTCGAGTTCCTTCGACGCGACGAAGCCCTTCTCGGCGTTCTGCCGACGGGTGGGCTTCGGCCCGGATCCTCCGGGAGCCGATCGGGTCGTGCTCTCGGTCTTGCTGGTCTTCTCTGCTGTTGCCATGGTTGGCACCTCCTGCACCGCAGGTTACGCACCGTACCTGTCGATCCCGGGGCCCTTGACATCGACGCCGAAGCATCCCATTCGCGCCCGCGCGGCCGTCAGCTGGGTTTTCGGAGCCGAGAGTCTTAAGGTGAAGCGACACCGCGATAGACACCGCGTGACGCACAACGAGGAGAGCACGGCCCGCCATGGGAAAACTGATCTACGGTTCTGAGGTCTCGATCACCTTCGAGGACCGGCTGCTTGCGCACCTGCAGTTCGTGATCGGTGCGAAGCTCCGCCGGAACGAGGCTTTCTACTTCGGTTGGAAGGACGACCCGCGCGCCGGTGACGGACGCAGCGTCATCTGGATCCACCCCTCGGTGCCGTTGCGTTTCAAGTACTCGGGCAGCGTCCCGATCGACCTCAACCGCGCGTGGATCGACGCGCTGAACGTCACGGCGAACTCCGCCCACGGCCTCTCGGTCATCGCGGAGCCCGCTCCGAGCCGGACAGGACAAGTCGCATGAGCCGCATGGAGATCGTCTACCAGGGACTTCCGTACTCGATCGCCGTCGAGGATCCGGACGAGTTCCGCGCCGAGGTGCTCGAGAGCATCTCCGCGGGAGAGTACCGCTGGCTGCAGGTCGACCGCGGCGAGGGCCAGCTGGAACCCATCACCCTCCTGATCGGCCCCGGGATCGGCATCGCGATGGGCACACCGGACGGCCCGTCCCAGGACACCCCGTCCTCAGCACTCCCCCAGGGGCAGGACCCCGACCTGCTGTCCTGACCTCCGCGTCGAAGCGCATAGCGCAGCCGACACCTCGAAATCAACAGTTGAGGGCGAGGATTTCAGGTTTTCTAGACTTGTTCGGCGGACGTTGAAGTGGGTCTCCAGGCTGGCCGCTCGACACCGGCGCATCTCGCCGTGTCGATCGTCGGAGGTCCGGAGAAGGGCACAGCACATGGGCGCGATCGTATACGGAACGGGCGAGAACCGGTTCCACCTCGAGGACCGGATGCTGGCTCACGTCAAGACCATCACCCTCATGAAGCTCCGCCGGAACGAGTCGTTCTCGGTGACGCTGCGCGACACCTCGACGGAACGCGGCCGCGTCACGCTCTGGCTGCACCCGTCGATCCCGCTGCAGTTCAGCTTCGATTCGGACGAGACGTTCGAGATGGACCGGCCCCTGCTGGAGGACCTCATGCACGGCGCCAACGGCGGCGAGGTCACCGTCCGCGCTGACGCGGACGAACTGGCGTAGTCGTCGCGAGCTCTCACGGGCACCGCACGAAACAGGAGGGACTTCGTGCGGCCCCGTGAGGGTCCCGCCGGCCGACGGCTCAGTCGGCGATCGTGAAGCGGACCGCGTGCAGCGCATCGGCCCGTGACGAGCCGCCCACCCGCAGCTCGAACTCGCCCGCTTCGACGACCCGTCGTCCCCTGGCGTCGACGATGGAGCAGTCGGCGACGGGCAGTTCGATCGTGACCGTCGCCGTGTCGCCCGGTTGGATCGCGACCTGGCGGAACGTCCTCAGCTCCTGATCGGCCCAGCTCACTGAGGTGACGAGGTCGCTGACGTACGCCTGCACCGTCTCGAGGACGGGGCGCGAACCGCTGTTGCGCACCTCGACCTCGGCGCGCACGGTGGCGTCACGTCCGTAGACGGCCTGGTCGAGGCGCGGCTCCCCGTACTCGACGCTCGAGTAGGACAGTCCGTCGCCGAACGCGAACGCGGGCTCCTGCGTGAGGTCGGCATAGCGGTCGCCGTGCTGGCCGCGGATCTGGTTGTAGTACGTCGGCTGCTGGCCGGCGTGCCGCGCGAAGGAGATCGGCAGACGACCGGTCGGCTCGATGAGACCGAGCAGGAGTTCCGCGATCGCCCGACCGCCCTGCATGCCGGGGCTCGCCGCCCACACGATCGCGTCGGCGTGCAGCGCGGACGGCGGCAGCACGAGCGGCTTCGAAGCGAGCAGGACGACGACGAGCGGCTTGCCGGTGGCGGCCAGGGCGTCGAGCAGTGCCACCTGTCCGCCGATGAGCTCGAGCGTCGCGGTGGAGCGGCCCTCCCCCACGAGTTCGATGCGGTCGCCCACCACGGCGACGACCACGTCGGCGTCCTCGGCCAACGAGACGGCTTCCGCGATGAGCGCCTCGTCGGGTCGCGCGGGCGTGACGAGCGGCGGACGCGGCTGTCCATCGGGGAAGGTCGCCCCCGCGGGATCGGGTGAGAGCGTGAGGATGTCCGCACCGAACGCGGTCGTGACCGTGCTTCCGGCGGGTGCGACCGCACGCAGGCCGTCGACCACGGTGGTGATCATCTCGCGCGGCTGGCCGTCAGGCAACCAACCGGCCTGGCCGGAGTTGCCCGCCCAGTCGCCGAGCTGCATCTGCGCGTCGTCCGCGAGCGGACCCACGACGGCGATGCGCTGCGGCCCGGCCTCGGACGTCGCGATCGCCCTGCCTGCCTCGTCCGCCCGATAGCCGCCGGCGAGCGGCAGCACGCCCTCGTTGCGGAGCAGGACGAGGGAACGCCGCGCAGTCTCGAGGTTGAGCTCGGTGTGCTCCGGCGAGCCGATCACCGCGAGCTGCTCGGCGGCGTCCGGGTGCCGCGGGCGCTCGAACAGGCCGAGCGCGAACTTCAGGGTGAGGATGCGACGGACCGCCCGGTCGAGGTCGGCCTCCTCGAGCAGCCCGCGCTCGAGCGCCTCCAGGGCACCTTCGAAGAAGCCGGGCGTGGTCATCACCATGTCGTTGCCGGCGCGGATCGCCGCGGCAGAGGCGTGCACGTAGTCCGGACTGACGTGCTGCTCCCACACCATGCGGCCCACGTTGTCCCAGTCGGTGATGAGCGTCCCCTCGTACCCCCACTCACCACGGAGGACGTCGTTGAGTAGCCACTCGTTGACCGTGATCGGCACCCCGTCGATCGACTGGTAGCCGAGCATGAAGCTGGCGCAGCCCTCGCGGGCGACCCGCTCGAACGGCGGGAGGAACCATGACCGCAGCTTGCGCGGGGAGATGTCGGCCTCGCTCGCGTCGCGGCCACCCTGCGTCTCGGAGTAGCCGGCGAAGTGCTTGGCCGTCGCGAGGATGGCGGTCGGGTCGGACAGGCCGTCGCCCTGGTAGCCGCGCACCATCGCGGAGGCCAGCTCGCCGATGAGGAAGGGGTCCTCACCGAAGGTCTCGCCGACGCGCCCCCAGCGGAGGTCGCGGGCGATGCAGAGCACCGGCGAGAACGTCCAGTGGACACCCGTGGCAGCGACCTCCACGGCCGTGGCCCTGGCGACCTGTTCGAGCAGCTCGGCGTCCCAGCTCGCGGCCATCGCCAGTTGCGTGGGGAAGATCGTCGCGCCGAGGTGGAAGGAGTGACCGTGGATGCAGTCCTCCCCCACGATCAGCGGGATCCGCAGTCGCGTCCGCCCGACGAGTTCATGGGCGAGCGCGAGGCGCTCCGGCGAGGCGTGCAGGACCGAGCCGACGTGCGTCTCGAGCACGTGCGCCTCGATGTCGTCGCGGGCGTCGAGCTGCATCATCTGCCCGACCTTCTCGCGGACGGTCATCCGCTCGACGAGGTCGTCGACGCGGGCCGCGATCGGCAGCGCGGGGTCGAGGTAGCGGGCGTCCTCGAGGTGGCGGGCGGTGTCGGTCTTCATCGTTCGGTGGCTCCAGCGCGTTCGGTGTGGGTCGTGGCGGTGATCGTGGACGGCCCGGCCGTGTCGGTACGGACAGCGGTGACGCTCGCCCCGGGCTTGATCCCGCGCTTGCGGAGGGCCCTGGCGCGTTCACCCGCCGAGCGGAGCCTCGGGTTCACGTACTCGTCGATCCCGAAGTTGATGAGCGACAGCGCGACACCGAGCAGGGCGATGCAGACACCGGCGGGCACGTACCACCACCAGAAGTCGGGGAAGGCGCCGTTCTGCTGCGCCCAGAACAGGATGGTGCCCCAGTTGAGGTTCGTGATGGGGATGACGCCGATGAACGCGAGCGTGGTGAGCCCGAGCACTGCAGCGGTGACCGTGCCCACGAAGCTGGAGGCGATGATGGCGGTGAGGTTCGGCAGCATCTCGACGGTGATGATCCGGAAGAGGGACTCCCCGTTCGCCTTCGCCGCCTGGATGAAGTCGCGGTTCCGCAGCGACATCGTCTGCGCGCGGAGCACCCGGCCGCCCCACGCCCACCCGGTGAGCGCCAGGACACCGGCGATGAGGAACAGGCTCGGGTTGTCGTACTGGGACGCCACGATGATCATGAGCGGCAGCCCCGGGATGACGAGGAAGACGTTCGTCAGCGCGGACAGCGACTCGCTCGTGAACCCGGAGACGTACCCGGCGGTGACCCCGATGGCGACGGCGATGATCGTCGCGAAGATTCCGGCCAGGAAGCCGACGAGGAGTACACCCCGGGTGCCGTAGATCAGCTGGCTCAGGACGTCCTCACCCATGTGCGTGGTACCGAGCAGATGCGCGGCGGACGGTGCCTGGCGCAGCGCGGTGAAGTCCTTCTCGAGCGGGCCGTACGGCGCGATGAGGTCGCCGAAGACCGCGACGAGGACGAAGAACCCGAGGATGCAGAGCCCCGCGATCGACTTGCCGTTCCGGAACATCGCGAACGACGACGCGAAGCGGGCGGCGAACGAGCGGCCCGCGGGCGTCGGCTTGGGCGCCTCAGCGGTGGCGAGGGCCTCGGTGGTGGGGATGGTCATGTCAGGACTCCATCTGGCGGGTGCGGGGGTCGAGCACCGCGTAGGCGACGTCGGCCAGGATGTTCGCGACGAGGACGGTGAGCGTGATGACGAGGAAGAGCCCCTGCATGAGCGGGTAGTCCTTCGCCGTCGTGGCGTCGAGCAGCAGCTTGCCGACGCCCGGGTAGGAGAAGACCATCTCCATGACGATCGTGCCGCCGACGATGAAGCCGAGCGACAGGGCGAAGCTCGACAGCTGCGGCAGCATCGCGTTGCGTGCGGCGTAGTCGACGAGCACCCGGCGGGTCGGCAGGCCCTTCGCCTGGGCGACGGTCACGTAGTCCTCGTCGAGGACGGTGACCATCATGTTGCGCATGCCGAGGATCCAGCCGCCGAGCGAGGCGAGCACGATCGTCGCCGCCGGGAGGAACCCGTGCGCGATCACCTGCCCGATGAAGTCGAGCGAGAACTCCGGCCTCGACCCCTTGCCGTAGGCGTGGGAGGCGGGGAACCAGCCGAGCAGGGTGGAGAACACCGCGATCGCGATGAGGCCCATCCAGAAGTACGGCACCGTCGAGAAGAAGGTGGACAGCGGGACGATGAAGTCCGCTTTGCTGCCGCGTCGCCAGCCGATGAGGGCGCCGATGGAGGTGCCGAGGACGAACGACAGGATCGTCGCGATCCCGACGAGTCCCACGGTCCACGGCAGAGCGGCGGCGATCACGTCGGTGACGGGAGCGAGGCCTTTCGAGAAGGACCGTCCGAGGTCACCAGAGAACAGGAGCCGCCAGTAGTCGAGGTACTGCTCGAGCATCGACTTGTCGGCGTCGAGCCCGAACAGGGTGCGCAGCGAATCCGCTGCCTCCGGGCTGATGCGGCCCTGGTTCTTCGCGATGTACGCCGAGACCGGATCGCCCTTGAGCATCCGCGGCAGGAAGAAGTTGATCGTGATCGCGGCCCACGCGGTGAACGCGTAGAAGGCGGCGCGACGGAGGAAGAAGGTCATGCGATGGTCTCCGTTCCCGCGAAGTGGCGGTCGGGGTCGGGCGACGCGTTGCGGAGGGCGAGCGTGTAGGGATGCTGCGGGCGGAGGATCACGTCGTCGGCCGGGCCTCGCTCGACCACCTCGCCGTGGTGCAGGACCATGATCTCGTCGCTGAAGTGCCGCGCGGTCGCGAGATCGTGCGTGATGTAGAGCACACCGAGTTGCGACTCGCGCTGCAGCTCGGCCAGGAGGTTGAGGACGCCCAGTCGGATGGAGACGTCGAGCATCGAGACGGGCTCGTCGGCGATGAGGAGGGACGGACGCGACGCGAGCGCACGCGCGATGGCGACCCGCTGGCGCTGACCGCCGGACAGTTCGTGGGGCCGGCGGTCGATGGTGCCGGCCGGGTCGAGCTGCACGCGCTCGAGGAGGCGGTGCACCTCGTCCTCGACCTCGGCCTCGGGGACGACGTGGTCGAGGCGCAGCGGTCGCTCCAGGTGGTGGCGGATCGTGTGCGACGGGTTCAGCGAGGCGAACGGGTCCTGGAAGACCATGCGGACCTGCTGTCGGTAGCGGCGGAGTGCACGACCACGACGCGGGATGGCCTTGCCGTCGAGCAGGATGTCGCCGCTCGTCGCCCGCTCCAGCTGGGTGAGGATCTTCGCGATGGTCGACTTGCCACTGCCGGACTGTCCGACGAGGGCGAGCGTCTGGCCGGACCGCAGGGTGAAACTGACGTCGTCGAGCGCGAGCATGTGACCGGAACCACGGACCCGGTAGCGCTTCGAGACGTGCGAGAACTCGAGGGTGGTCATGCGGTCACTCCTGCCTGGGTGGCCGACGTGGCGGCACCGGTCCCGCGGACGAAGTCGCCGCGCTCGCCGGTGAGGCTCGGGAAGGACGCGAGCAGCTTCCGCGTGTACGGGTCCTTCGCCTGTCGGTAGATGCGTTCCGCCGTGTCGATCTCGACGAGCCGGCCGGCACGCATGACGGCGATGCGGTCGGAGATCTCGAGGAGCAGCGGGAGGTCGTGGGTGATGAAGATGACCGAGAAGCCGAACTCGGTGCGGAGCTCGGAGATCTGTTGGAGGATCTCGCGCTGCACGAGCACGTCGAGCGCGGTGGTCGGCTCGTCCATGATCATCAGCTGCGGTTTCAGGGCGAGCGCCATCGCGATCATGACGCGCTGGCGCATGCCGCCGGAGAGCTCGTGGGGGTAGGACTTCAGGCGGTCGCGGCCGACCCCGACGATGTCGAGCAGCTTGCCCGCCTCCTCGCGGCGTTCGGCGCGTGACATGCCCCGGCGGTGCGTGGTGAAGACGTCGTCGAGCTGCCGCCCGATCGAGGTGACCGGGTTGAGGGCGTTCATGGCACCCTGGAACACCATGGAGGCCTTGTCCCAGCGGAATGCGCGCATCTCCTCCTCGCCGAGCCGGCCGAGGTCGATGTCCTCACCGGACTCGTCGTGGAAGACGGCGGTCCCGCCCGTGATGACCGCCGGTGGTTTGAGGAGCCGTTGCAGGCCGTAGGCGAGGGTGGTCTTGCCGCAGCCGGACTCGCCGGCCAGGCCGAGGATCTCGCCACGGCGGAGGGTGAGCGAGACGTCGCGCACGGCTTCGACGGGTGGTTCCACGTCGTAGGTGACGCTGAAGGAGGACACCGTCAGCAGGTCGTCGTTGGTCACTGCATGAGTCCGTTCTGTGCTGGTCGCGGTGCATGCCGTTGCGCATGCGGGAGGTGACGGGCGGGGCGGATGAGCGCCCCGCCCGTCGGTGTGGTGCCCGTGTCTACTTCGCGGCCTTGAGCTGCGTGAGGATGTAGACCGCGGTCGGCTGCGTCGGGTCGGCGGGCGCGTAGGGGTCGTCCTCGCTCGGCCATCCGGTGTAGTTCCGCGTGTTGTACGAACCGATGAACGGGCGCGTGCCGATCGGCATGGCCGGGACGTCGGAGACGAACAGCTTCTGCACGGTCTCGAGCGCGGCTGCCCGCGTCGCGTCGTCCGTCGCGTTGGCGTAGGCGGCGAGCGCCGCGGTGGCCTCCGGGCTGTCGTACCGACCGAAGTTGAAGTCGGCCGCCTCGCCCTCGGCGACGAGCCAGCGGCCGTCCATGATGTCGGAGTACAGGTCGTACGGCGTCGCGCCGGTGTCGGTCCAGTGCAGGATGGCCTGGAAGTCGCCGTCCGACTTCGCCGCCCACCAGGTGTCCTGGTCGGGGGTGTCGACCGTGGCGGTGACGCCCAGCGTCTTGACCGAGTCGGCGATGAGGCTGATGCCGGTCACGTAGTCGTTCCAGCCCTGCGGCACCGACAGCGTGAAGGTGACGGCCTCGCCGGACGGGTCGGTGAGGACGTCGTCCTCCCAGGTGTAGCCGGCGTCGGTCAGGACCTGCTTCGCGGCCTTCGCGTCGACGGTGTAGTCCTCGCCCTCGAACTCGGAGGCGATGAACGCGTCGCCCGCCGGGGTCGGGAGACCGGTCACCGAGCTGAGCTCGGGGACGCCGCCCTCACGGGCGATCTGCTGGTGCTGCTCGCGGTCGATGACGAGGTTCACCGCCTGGCGGAACGCGGGGTCGTTGAACGGCTTCGTCTGCGTGTTCACGAACATCGCGTCGACGGCGAGACCGGCGGCCGCCCAGTAGACGTTGTGTTCCTTGTCCTTGTCGAGGTACGCGGACTGCACGTTCGGGATGAAGGCCTGTGCCCAGTCGGCGTCGCCGTTCGCGAGGGCGGTGGTGAGGGCCGTGTTGTCGTTGTACGACACGTAGTAGAGCGTCGGCACGGCCGGCTGCTCACCCCAGTAGTCGTCGCGGGCGGAGAGTTCGACGCTCTCGGTGCTGAAGCTCGTGAGCGTGTACGGACCGGTGCCGACGGGCTCCGGGTTCTCGAAGGTGGCGGGGTCGTCGACGGACTCCCACACGTGCTTCGGGACGATCTGCTTCAGGAGCACCTTGTCCTGCTTCACGAACATGGGGTTCGTGAACGACAGGGTGACGGTGTCGCCTTCGGTCGCCACCGCGGTGAGGCCGAGGGCCGAGTTGTCGAGCTCCGGGTGGTCGATGAACTGCTGGAAGGTGAACGCGATGTCGTCGGCGCTGAACGCCTCGCCGTCGTTCCAGGTGACGCCCTCGCGCGCGGTCAGCGCGACGGAGGTGTAGTCGTCGGACCAGGCGATCTCGGAGGCGAGCCAGGGCTTCACCTCGGCGCTCGGGTCGACGAGGTTGACGATCGCGAGCGGCTCCAGGATCGCGTTGATATAGCCGAGCTTCATGGCGGACGAGTCGCCGACGTAGGGGTTGTTGGATTCGGTGGCGATCGAGCCGTCCGGCTTCGCGATCGTCAGGGCGGCGCCGCTCTCGGGGCCGTCGCTCGACCCGCCGCCACCGGTGCATCCGGTGAGCAGCAGGGCTGTGGCCGCGAACGCGGCCAGCAGTGGGGTTCTCAGCTTCATCGCTTTCTCCTCTTGGGTGTGCGCTGCGGCAGTGCGGCGCAAGTCGGGATTCGGTGATAACTTACTGACCATTCAGTAAGTTGGCAAGCGCGGTAGTGTCGGGCGCATCGAGGCCCCCGCGGAACGGACACCATGAGCACGGTGAAACGACAGAACACGGCGAAACGACCGGCCCAGCCACGCCCGGCGACCGTGGCGAGGCGAGCCGAGGTCGTCCGCTCCGCGCTGGACGTCTTCGGCGCCAAGGGGTACGCGAACGGCACCCTCATCGACATCGCCGAGCTCGTCGACATGACGCCGGCGGGCATCCTGCACCACTTCGGTTCGAAGGACCAGCTCCTCCTCGAGGTGCTCAGCTACCGCGACGCGACGGATGTGCAGGACCTCGACGACCAGCACATCCCCGGCGGTATCGACCTGTTCAAACACCTGATCCGCACCGCCGCCGCGAACGCGCAGCGTGCCGGGATCGTGCAGGCGTTCGTCGTCCTGTCGGCGGAGTCGGTGACCGAGGACCACCCGGCCAGGCACTACTTCGACGACCGCTACCGAACCCTCCGGCGTGAGATCGCGGAGGCGTTCGAGGTGGTGTGCGCCGAGCGGGGCGTGGATGCGCCCGAGACGATCCACCGTGCGGCGGCGTCGATCCTGGCGGTCATGGACGGCCTGCAGGTGCAGTGGCTCATCGACCCTGCGGACGTCGACCTCGCCGAGACCAGCGAGTACGCGATCCGGGTGATCGTCGAGTCGGTGCTCGGGCCGGGCGCGCTGGACGGCTGAGTCGCCCGAATCGGTCCGTTTTCCGGCTGTTTTCGAGCAATTCCGGGCGACTCAGTGGGCCGAGCAGGATTCGAGAAGCGCCGTGGGGCTCGCAGGGCTACCGTGAGAGGCGGACCACAGCCCCGAACGGAAGGACGTCGACATGGCCGAGAAGCAGTCGAGCACGAAGAGCGGATTCAGCGCCGAGGAACGCGCGGCGATGAAGGAGCGCGCCAAGGAGCTGAAGGCGGCCGCGAGTCGCGAGGAGGCACTGCAGGCCGTCGTCGACGCGATCGCGGACATGGAAGACGCCGACCGCGCGATCGCCGAGCCGTTGCATGAGCTGATCGTGGGTGGCGACTCCGGCCTCGCAGCCAAGACCTGGTACGGCATGCCCGCCTACGTCGGTGCCGACGGCAAGGCGGTCGTGTTCTTCCAGGCGGCGGCGAAGTTCAAGGCGCGCTACGCGACCATCGGGTTCAACGACTCCGCGAAGCTCGACGACGGCGACCTGTGGCCGACCGCGTTCGGGGTCACCGCGTGGAACGACGCCGTCGCGAAGCGTGTCGCGGACCTGCTCGCGCGGGCTGTCTGACCCCGTCCGGTCGCTGGGCCGGTCGCCCATGGACGATCCTCCTCCGCTCCCTGAGCCTGCCGAAGGGCACATGAATCGGGCACCCCTCCACCGGTCCCTGAACTTGTCGAAGGGCACACGAGCAACTTCCACAACCGACTCGACTCGGCATCTGGAATGTCAGTGGTCCATGGTGGACTTGTCCCATGACCGAGACCACCCTCACCGCGATCCGCGTCGGCGACGAGTACGCCGCGCGCCTGGTGGAGTTCTCGGACGAGTGGGCAGAGCTCCACCGGCAGCAAGCCGTCCTGGACGCGCGGAAAGCGCGCCTCCTGGCCCGTTCCGCCGCCTACGCCGACGCGCTCGCCGACTCGGTCGTTCCAGCCGTCTTCCCGCCGGCCGAGCGCCTGGCGCTCTCTCGCCGCTCCACCTGCGCTGCACTCGCGATGGCGACGCGCACGCCCGAGCAGACGGTCCAGCGGGCGACGAACGACGCCGAGCGGCTCGTCAACGAAGCCCCGGCAGTGCTCGAGTCGCTCGAGGCCGGGCGCATCTCGGCCCGGCACGCGCAGACGATCATCGACCAACTCAGTGACGTGCCGGTCGCTGGGCGGGCAGCGTTCCTCGCGGAAGTCCTGCCTGTCGCCGAGCAGACGACCAACGCGAACCTCCGCAAGCGCGCCCGCACGCTCCGCGAGCGACTCCACCCCGAGTCCATCACCGCACGCGCCCGGCGATCCGAGGCCGACCGCCGCGTCGAGTTCGAACCCGCCGCCGACGGCATGGCCTGGGTGCACCTCTTCACCACCGCGCCCATCGCCCAGGGCATCATCGAGCGGGTCGAAGCGGCCGCCGCGGAATCGCGCAACGCAGGTGACACCCGCACCTGCGCACAACTCCAGGCCGACGCCCTGGCGGCGCTCGCGCTCACCGGAGTCACGCCCGACGACGTCATGTCGAGCCCGGTCCTTCCGCACCCGATCGAGGTGCAAGAGCACATCGAACCGACCGTGCAGATCACCGTCCCCGCCTTGAGCATGGCCGGTGTCTCTGACGCCCCGGCCACGCTCGACGGGTACGGGCCCATCGATCCCGCAACCGCCGCACGTATCGCGGTGAACGCGCCAAGCTTCACCCGAATCCTCGTCCAGCCGGAAACCGGCGCAGTCCTGTCCGTCGGCCGGAATCAATACCGGGTCCCGGCCGACCTGCAACGCGCGGTCCGGCTGCGAGACGGCACCTGTCGCGCACCGGGCTGCGGCAGACGAGCCCGGGCGTGTGATCTCGATCATTCGGTCGCGTGGGACGACGGCGGGACGACGGATGTCGGCAATCTCGCCTGCCTGTGTCGACATCACCACCGCATGAAACACCTGCCCGGGTGGAACCTCGAACACGGGCCCGGCGGGGTCCTCGACTGGACGACACCCGACGGGAAACACCACCGGACGGAACCCGAACCCGCCCCATTCTGAGCCTGTCGACGTGTCGAAGGGTTCCTCGTGGGCACTTCGACAAGCTCAGTGACCGGAAGAGGCGTGCCCGGGACGATGAGGCGTCCTCGTGCGCCCTTCGACAGGCTCAGCGACCGGGAGAAGTGTGCCCGGAACGTTTCCGTCCCTGAGCTTGTCGAAGGGCGGCCGCGACACCTCGACACGCGGAAGAGGCACGCCCGGGTGACTTCCAGCCCGTCCCTCACCGCCCACGCAGAGTTAGCCCGGTCAGCCTACCTGACACCGCGAGCAAGAGGTCGAGCGCCGATCCCCGGACCTCGTCGCCCTCACCCCAGCTCGTCCCGGCGTCCTCGGCGACGAGCCGGACGCCCCGGGCGCGTTGCTTGCCACCGCCCATCGAGACGCCGGTCCGGAGCTGGTACTCCAACGCCACGAGGACCGCGGCTGTCGGGTAGTCCGCGCTGATGCCGAGCGGCCGACGGGCGTCCTCACCATGCACGATGGCCTCGACGAGCCTGGTCGCGAGGTTCGCCGGCGGCGTGCATGTCAGCTCGGCGGCGTCCGCCAGAGCGCGGAGCGTCTCCTGTGGATCGTTCCTCCGCTCCCGCTCGACCCCGCGTGCGTTGTCGAGGTCGAAATCGAACCGCGCCGCGATGAGTCGTCGGACGAATCCCAGCCGCGTGGTCTGCGCCGAGTCGACGAGATGGGCCACGACGTCGTGCACGTCCCATCCCGTGCACAGCGACGGCGTCCCCCACTGGTCGTCGCCCAGTACCGACAGGTCCGCGACGAGCCGCCGACGTTCCTCGTGGACGACCGGCCAGACGGTCCCTGGCGAGACCCTCATCCGTGCCGATCCACCCACCATCAGCGGTAGTGCTGCTCGCCCCGGGCGGCCTTCTCGACCACGTCCGCGATGCGGGCGGCCCTGATCGCGGGCGTCTTGATGTTGCTCAGGCGGAAGAAGACACGGAATCGGTCGGTGCGGCCGAGCGTCGCGAAGTACGCCGCCGCCTCGGGGTTCGCATCGAGCGCAGCCTGGAGATCATCCGGAGCGACGGCGTCCTTCTGCCGGTACGCCACGTCCCACCGCCCGTCGGCCTTGGCACGTTCGATCTCCGCGAGCCCACCGGGACGCATCCGCCCCTCCTCGATGAGGCGGGCGACGTGCTCCCGGTTGATCTGCGACCACGGGCTGCTCTTCCGCCGCGGCGTGAACGCCTGCAGCGTGTAGTCGTCGTCGAACCGTTTGCTCTGTCCGTCGATCCATCCGTAACAGAGGGCGACGTCGAGCGCCTCCGACCAGGTGATCCCCGACGCCTTCGAGGTCTTCTTCCGCAGCTTCAACCGAACACCCGCGTCGCTCGGCGCGCCGGCGAGGTAGGCCTCCCACTCATCGAGCGTGAGGTCCAGGATCGGTTTCTCCTCGAAGCTCGCCACGTGAGCGAGCGTAGCGCGCACGGGCGACGCGGCCCAGACCCCGGTGCCGTCCGGACCGTCACCCGGGACTGGATAGGGTCGAAGCATGCTGATGAACGACGAGACGCTGTCGCGCGCCGCCGACACCCTGCGAGCCTGGGCCCTCGACGAGGACCTCAAAGCGCGAGTCCTCGCCCACCCGGAGGCCGCCGCCGTGGCCAAGCGGGCCGCCCTGCGATACATCGCCGGCGAGGACGCGGCGTCGGCGTTGCGGCTCCTCGAAGCGAACGCCGATCGTGGACACCGCTGGAGCATCGAGCTCGTCGGCGAGTCCGTCCGCGACGCACGTGTCGCCGACGAACAGACCGCGGAGTTCATCGACCTCGCCCGCCGGATCAGCGAATCCGACCAGACCGCGACGATCTCGCTCGACCTCTCCCACATCGGTTCCGTCGTCTCCCCCGAGCTCGGCCTGCGCAACGGCCTGGCGCTCGCACAGGCGGCCCGGGACGCCGGGACCTCGCTCATGATCTCCGCCGAGGGTTCCGACCGCACGGACCTCGTGTTGTCGATCTACGAGCAGATCGCCGACCGGTTCCCGGAGACCGGCATCACCCTGCAGGCGAGACTGCACCGTACCTCCGCGGACCTCGACCGCGTGCTGCATCGGCCCGGGCCGATCCGCGTCGTCAAGGGCGCCTTCCTCGAATCGACCGAGGTGGCCCACCCCCGCGACTCGGCGCCGATGACCGCCGCCTACATCAGCATGGTCACGCGACTCGTGGGGTCGGGTCACCGCGTCAACGTCGCCACCCACGACGCGAACCTCGTCGCCGCACTCGAGGGCGCGCTCGGCGACGACCTCCGTCAGCCGCACGTGGAGTTCGAGATGCTGCAGGGACTCGGCACCGAACTGCTCGACGACCTCCGCCGCCGCGGGTTCACGACGCGCGAGTACCTCGTCTACGGACCCGAGTGGTGGCTCTACGTCCTCAACCGGATCGCCGAGCACCCCGAGCGGGTCATCGAGGCGATCGCTGACATCGGCCCGATCGCGCTCCTCGCCTGATCAACCGAGCGGGTCGGACTCCAGGCGGTGGAAGTTGCGGTTCTGGTAGACGAGCGCCGGCGCGTCCGTGCCGGGCGGGATGACCTCCAGCACCTCGGCGATGACGAGCATCGAGCTGCCGGCCGGGACCGTCTGCACGATCCGGCAGCGCAGTGCCGCACGGGCACTCGGCAGGTAGGGCTCGCCGGTCGCGAGTCGCTCCCAGTGCTGTTCCGGGGTGAAGCGCGGCTCCCCCGTCTTGGCGAACGCCTTCGCGACCTCCAGGTGGTGATCCGCCAGGAGGTGGACGACGACCGTTCCCGCACTGAGCAGTCCGCCCGCGGACCCCGTGGCCCGCGTGACCGAGAAGGACAGCATCGGCGGGTCGACGGCCACCGACGCGACCGATGACGCCGTCAGCCCGACGTCTCCCCGATCGGTCGAGGCACTGATCAGCGCGACGCCCGCCGGGTGGTCACGGAACGCCGTCTTGAACCCGTCGACGGTCGCGGCGCGGGCGAGGGCATCGGGATCAGCGGACGGCGTGGTGGGAATGGTCATGCTTCAACCGTAGAACCTCAATCGGTCTTGAGGTCAACTCAAGGAGCAGTGATCTCCGGCTACTCGAACATCTCCGCGAGGAGCGCGTGCGGGTCGCCGTCGACCCGGTGCTTCGAGCGGCCCTCGGGCCAGAACGTGACCCCGTCGTCATCCCAGCACGGGACGACGTGGAGATGGAGGTGGGGGACGCTCTGCCCGGCGTCGGCACCGGACGCACTCAGCACGACGACGCCGGTCGCCCCGAGCGCCGCCCGCATCGCGCGTCCCACCCGCTGAGCGAGGGCGGTCGTCGCCTGTAGGGCTCGCGGATCGGCGTCGAGCAGGCCGACGCTGTGCGCCCGCGGCACGACCAGGGTGTGTCCGGGCGCGAGCTCCGACTCGGGCAACGGCCGGAAGGCGACCGCCTCGTCCTCGCGCTCCACCCAGGTGATGTCGTCGGGCTCGTCACGCAGGATGCGGCAGAAGGTGCAGGTGTCGGACATCAGTCCATTGTCAGGGTCACATCGACGGCTCCGGTCATCGATCGGCGCCGCGCGTGTCACCCCTTCCGGCGCCGGACCACACGCGTGATCGCGTAGAGCACGACGCCGACCGCGACGATGATGCCGCCACGCAACCAGACCTCGGCGCTCTGCTGCGTGAGGAGGACGATGCAGGACAGGACCGCGAGGACCGGCAGGACCGTCCACGCACGGAAGTGGGCATGCTCGACGCGCTCGCGCCGCAGGACGAGCACCGCGATGTTCGTGCTGAGGAAGACGATGAGCAGGAGTAGCACGACCGTCTCGGCGAGCGTCGCGATGCTGCCGGTGGCCGTGAGGACCATCGCGACACCCGTGGTCACGATGATCGCGACCCACGGCGTACCGCGCTTCGGCAACACCTTCGTGAAGACGCTCGGCAGCAGCCCCTGCGAGCCCATGCCGTAGGCGAGGCGGCTCGACATGATCATCGTGAGCAGCGCACCGTTCGCGACCGCCACGAGCGCGATGATGCTGAACAACCACGCGGGGATGCCGACGCCGGTCGCCTGGATCACGGTCAGCAGCGGACCGGTCGATTCGCCGAGCTCGTCGGAGGGCACGGCGATCGAGGCCGCGGTGCCGACGAGGACGTACAGCACTCCGGCGGTCGCGAGGGCACCGAAGAGCGCCTTCGGGTAGACCCGCGACGGATCCTTGACCTCTTCGATGACGTTCGCACTCGTCTCGAACCCGACGAAGGAGTAGTAGGCGAGCAGAGCCGCACCGAAGACGGCGATGACGGGGCTGCCACCCTCAGCGAACTGCGTCGCACGACCGAGGTCGCCCCGGCCTCCGCCGAGCATCATCGCGACCGCCACCACGACGAGGACGAGGCCGGTGGTCTCGATCATCGTCATGACGAGGTTCGCCCGGACGGACTCCTTGATGCCGCGGGCGTTGATCAGCGCGATCACCAGGAGGAACAGCACGGCGCCGAGGACCGGCGGCAGGTCGATGAAGGTCGCGAGGTAGTCACCGGCGAAGGCCAGCGCCAGCCCGGACGCACTCACGACGCCCGCCGCGAGCATGCAGTAGCCGACGAGGAACGAGACGATCGGCCGCTTGTAGGCGCGCTCGGCGAACACGGCCGAACCACCCGCCTTCGGGTACTTCGTCACGAGCTCCGCGTAGGACGCGGCGGTGAGCAGCGCGAGCAGCAGCGCGACGATCATCGGGACCCAGGTGACCCCGCCGACCTCCCCGGCGATCTGGCCGATCAGGGCGTAGATGCCCGCGCCCAGCACGTCCCCGAGGATGAACAGGTAGAGCATCTTGCCGGAGATGTCGCGTTTGAGCGTGGACGGAGGATCAGCCCTGGTGGTGTCGGTCGAGGTCATCCGCGCAACGGTACGGCAGCTGTGGAACCCCGCCCCGTGCTTGCTATCCCGGCGCGGTTGTGCGTCGGCGTCGGGTCGACGTCAGTGACGGGCGAGCTTGCGCGCCACCGCGACCACCGGCACGGCGACGACGAGGACCGACGCCACCCGCGCGAACAACGACCGCTTCGGGAACTCGGCGCGCTTCCGATCGTCTGCGGTCGGTTCGGCCGCCTCCACCAGGTGGGTGCCGCCGGCGCCGCCCTCAGCGAGGTGGGCGAGTCGGCGCAGGGTCTCGATGTTGCGGATGTGCAGCCCGATGTCGAGGATCCAGACGGGGATGAGCGCGCCCGGTCCAGCCACCGCGTGCTCATGCAGGTGGACGAGGCAGCCACGCTCATGCGGTTCCACCTCGACCGCCACGCGGGCCTCTCCGAGCGGCCACCCCTTCGGCTGGATGACGAACCGGTGCGGCGCGTCCCACTGGAGCACGGTCGTCTCGTCGTTCAGCACCGCCGGCCACACACCGAAGGAGTGGTGCAGCTTCCCGCCCACGTGCGGCCACCGGTCACCGACGTCGCGCATGCGGGACGCGCCGACCACCCACGCAGGGAAGAGCCAGCCGTCGGCGAGGACGGCGAAGACACGGTCGGGCGGGCAGTCGAGGATCCGAGTGGTGTGGGACACGGTGGTGTTCCTTTCGCTGGAGCAGGGACGAGGTCAGGAGGTCGGACGCGGTCGATCGGGCGCGAGTGACGGCATGCGATCGCGGCCGAAGACCGAGCGGAGGGCGCTGCGGGCGGCGTGCCAGCCGGCGAGACCATGGACGCCCGGGCCGGGCGGGGTCGACGAGGAGCAGAGGAAGATCCCCGGCGTCGGCGTCCGCCACGGGTCGTTCGAGAGCACGGGACGCGCGACGAGCTGCGCGAAGCTCGCGGCACCTGCGGCGATGTCGCCGAGGACGTAGTTCGGGTTGTACCGCGCCATGTCACGGGCGGTCATCGACGCCGACGTCAGGATCACGTCGCGGAACCCGGGGGCGAAGCGCTCGATCTGCCGGATGATCGCCTCGGTCTGGTCGAGACCGGACCCGCTCGGCACGTGCGTGTACGCCCAGAGGACCTGGGCGTCCCCGGGCGCCCGTCCCGGGTCGCCGACGTCGGGCTGCGAGACGAGGACGTAGGGCGACTCGCTGTGCCGACCACGGGCGACGTCGCGCTCGGCGGCGGCGATCTCCGGGCGGGTACCACCGAGATGGAGCGTGCCGGCCCGGGCCAGTTCCGGGTTCGTCCACGGGACGGGACCCGAGAGCGCGAAGTCGACCTTGGCCACGCCGTCCCCGTACCGGAACCGGGAGAGACGACGGAGGTACGCGTCGGGCAGTCGGCTGCCCGCGATCTCGGCGAGCGCCTTCGGCGTCGTGTCGAACAGGACGGCGCGGGCGGACGGCAGCTCGTCCATGGATCGCACCTCGGTTCCGGTGACGATCTCACCGCCGTGGGCCAGCAGGTCGGCCGCGAGCGCGTCGACGATCGCCTGGCTGCCGCCGACGGGGATGGGCCAACCGCGGGCGTGCGCATACGCGCCGAGCGACAGGGCGGCGGCCGAGGTGGACAGGCTCGGCATCGGCCGGATGGAGTGGGCGGCGACACCGCTGAGCATGGCCGGGGCCGTCTCCTCGCGGAACCGGAGGTTCCAGGCCGGGCTCCCCTGCTCGAGGGCGCGGAGGCCGAAGCGTGCGACCGTGACCGGGTGGCGCGGCACCTGCAGGAGCTTGCCGCCGGTGAACTGCGAGACGCGGTCGGCGTCGGCGGCGAGCGGACCCATGAGCGAGCGCCAGGCCGCGCCGTCACGTCCGAGGGCGTCGGCGGTGCGGTCGATGTCGCGGTAGGCGATCCCGGCCCGTCCACCGTCGAGCGGGTGGGCGTAGGAGATCTCCGGAACGACGAGGTCGATGCGGCGCTCGAGGCCGAAGGACCGGAAGAACCCGGAGGCGAGCGCCATCGGGTGGACCGCGGAGCAGATGTCGTGGTGGAAGCCGGGCAGCGTCAGCTCGGCGGTCCTGGCACCACCACCGATCGTGTCGCCCCGCTCGACCACCTGCACGTGCAGGCCGGCCCTGGCAAGGGTCACCGCGGCCGCGAGCCCGTTGGGGCCCGCGCCGACGACCACCGCGTCGAACTGCTCGCGCCGCGCCATCGTGCTCAGCGCCGCTTCGCCGCGCCGGCCACCAGGGCGACACCCGCTGCGAGGGTGCCGGCGGCGGTCGCGTACACGGCCCGCCGGTGGCGGATCGCCCAGGTCTGCGGGCTCCACGAGTGGGCCTTGTCGCTGAACACGCCGCGAGCGCCGTGGTCGCCGGGGGCGGGCGTGTAGACGTTGTCGGGCATGCGCGGGTCGTGCTTGTCCGGCGCGAGCTGTCCGGAGTATCCGGTCCTGGCGAGGAACCAGTCGAGGAATCCGCCGGCGAAGCGGTCTCCGAGGATCGTGCCGACGGTGGACTCCCCCACCCAGGTGCGTCGCCGCGGCCGGTCCGCGACGTCGGCGATGGCGGTCGCGCCGACCTCGGGTTGGTAGATCGGCGGCACCGGCTGCGGGTGCTCGGGCAGCTGCGACTTCACCCAGCTGAACTGGATGGTGTTGAGCGCCGGCATGTCCACGGTCGAGAGCTTGACGTTGCTGCCGTCGTGGAGCAGTTCGGCGGTCACCGACTCTGTGAACCCGCGAGCGCCGAACTTCGACCCGCAGTAGGCGGCCTGCAGCGGGATGCCGCGGTGGGCGAGGGCGGATCCGACCTGGATCACGTGCCCACGGTCACGCGGGACCATGCGCGAGAGGGCGGCCCTGGTGCCGTTGACGAAGCCGAAGAAGTTGACGGCTACAGCGCGCTCGAAGTCCGCCGGTTCGGTCGTGAGGAAGTCCCCGAAGACGCCGACCATGGCGCAGTTCACCCAGAGTTCGATCGGTCCGAGTTCCGCCTCGACCCGGTCCGCCGCCTGCTCGACGGCCTCCCGGTCGGCGACGTCCGTCGGGACGCCCAGCCCGCGACGCCCGGCCTGTTCGACCTCGGCAACGGTGGCGGCGAGTCCGTCCTCACCGCGGGCCAGGACAGCGACGTCCCAGCCACGGGCGGCGAGCTCACGGACGGTCGCGCGACCGAGCCCCGCGGTTCCGCCGGTGACGACGGCGACCCCGCGGCTCATCGTGCCGACCGATCGGTTGCTGCGGACCGGTTGGCGGAGGGGCGCGGTGGGGTTGTCGTCGTCAGAGGCATGACGCCACGTTAGGCGAATCCACGCCGCCAGGGCGGCCCCTTGCTTTCCCAGCCAGGACGGATCATCGCCCGGCGATCATTGCGGGATAGCCGTACGATGAGCGGAGACCACCCTTGAGCCCGGAAGGAATGCAGACATGAGCGACACCTTCGCCATCGTGTACAGCGCACTCGACCGGGTCGACGAGGACGACCAGCTGGTGGAACCGATCCTGCGGCTCATGCCCCTCAGCGGCGTCTCGATCGCGACACTCGGCGACACCCTGAGCCCCGAGACGATCGCCGCGAGCGACGAGCAGATCGCGTTGATCGACGAACTCCAGTTCGACCTCTCCGAAGGCCCGTGCTGGGACGCCGTCGGCAGCGGCCGCCCGGTGCTCGAGGAGGCCGTCAAGCGGAACGGCTACGACTCCTGGCCGTCGTTCACCGAGGCGATCCGCGACCACGCGGTCGGCTCCATCTTCGCCTTCCCGCTCCGCGTCGGGCCACTCCAGGTGGGCGCGGTCGAGCTGTACGACGCCGAGGAGCGCACGCTGGACACCCAGGCGGTCGAGGACATGATGTCCCTCACCCGCCCGCTCAGCCGGTACGTGCTCCGACGCACCCTCGAACTCGCGAGCCTCCCCGACACGACGCAGCTGAAGCCCCACGCCCGACGCCGGATCCATCAGGCGACCGGGTTCGTGATCGCGCAACTCGGCCTCACGCCCGACGACGCCCACCTGCTGATCCAGGCTCAGGCCTTCGCCCAGAACCGCTCGATGTCGGACGTCGCCGAGGACATCCTCGAACGTCGCACCGGCTACGTGCTGCGCGACGACACGATCGAAGACGAGCGATGAGCGCGCGCGGCGACGACGGGACCGGTTCCGAGCTCCGTCACTCGACCGCCCTGCTCGACGTGTTCGCGACGCTCGCCGACACCCTGGTGGACGACTACGACGTCGTCGACCTGCTCCAGGCCCTGGTCGACGCCACCGTCGACCTCCTCGACGTCCAGGCCTCGGGCATCCTCCTGGCGGACCCGCACGGTGACCTCGAACTGATCACGTCGACCAGCGAGTCCGGGAAGCTCGTCGAACTCATCCAGCTGAGCGCGGACGAGGGCCCCTGCATCGACAGCTTCCGCGGGGCCATGCCGGTGTCGATCCCGGAGATCGCCGCGGTCGCAGCAGACTGGCCGAGATTCGCCGAGGTCGCGGCGACCGCTGGGTTCCGGTCGGCTCATGCCTTCCCGCTGCGGCTCCGCCGGACGACCATCGGCACCCTCAACCTGTTCCGCACGACACCGGAAGCCCTCGACCGGTTCGAGTCGCAGGCCGCACAGGCGATGGCCGACGTCGCGACCATCGGCATCCTGCACGAGCGCACCCTCCGTGAGAGTGACGCGACCCGCGAACAGCTGGAGTCCGCGCTGCAGTCCAGGGTCGTCATCGAGCAGGCGAAGGGCGTCGTCGCCTACACCGCCGCGATCTCGGTCGAAGAGGCCTTCGAGCGCATCAGGAAGCACGCTCGCGGCGGACGTCGTGCCCTGGCCGACGTCGCCCGCGACATCGTGGAGCGGCGCCTCGAGCTCTGACGATGCACCTCACTCCGGCCGCGTAGCAGCTCGACGATGGAAAGACAAGAGCGCGCCGAGCGGCCGGACGGGATGGACACTCGAAGGAGGGCACGGCGGTCTGACGACCGGTCGACGCAGCCGGCCCGCCTGACATCGGGTGCCACGACGCGCCCAGAGAGGAGATGCTCGTGTTCACCGAGCTCGACGAATTCCTACGTGGCATGGAGTACCCCTGCCGCCCCAGCGACCTGACGCGTGAGGCCCGCCGCGACCTGCTCCCGACCCACCTGGTCGAGGCGCTCCGCTCACTCCCCGAGCGCAGCTACACCAGCCGTTGGGACGTCCTGCACCGCACCTCGATCGCGGAGGCACTGCCGATCAGCGTCTGAGCGATCGCGCATGACCGCGAAGCGGCACCGGCATCGCGCCGGTGCCGCTTCGGCGCGTCGGGTCCGGAGACCCGATCCACCGACCGGTCCTGGTCGGAACGCCCGCACCGGTTCGCAACCCCCTTGGGCAGCGTGGCGCTTCCGCAGGACCGGGATTACGGTGGAAACCGGAGAACGGAGCAGGAGAACCCATGGGCAAGATGATCTACGACGCAGACGTGTCGGTGACGTTCGACGATCGCGTCCTCGCCCACCTGCAACAGGTCATCGGCGCGAAACTCCGCCGCGGCGAGGCGTTCTACTTCGGGTGGAAGGACGACCCTCGGTCGGGCGACGGCCGGACCACGATCTGGCTGCATCCGTCGATGTCCCTCCGGTTCAAGTACGCGGGCAGCGTCCCGGTCGAACTCAATCGTGCCTGGCTCGATGCGCTCGCGGTCAGCGCCGACTCGAACCAGGGTCTCGTCCTCGTGCCGGAGCCGGGTCCGCGCACCTGAGCCTCACGGTCGCGCGCACCTCGCGGTCGTGATCGCAGCCTGATCTGCACTCACATCGAGCGTTCGTCGAACTCCAGATCGTCCACGTCGGTGAGTTCGGTCTCCCACTCCGGCCGGGCCGGCTGGAGCGCCGCGGTCCGCCGTTCGAGCTCGGCGATGATCTCCTCGTCGAAGGGCTCCTTCGAGGCGTTCTCCACGGGCGTCGAGAACAGCTGGCTCGCGGGTCCGACGAGGAGGTGGGCGTACCCGAGGCTGCCGCCGTCGGAGATGGTCGGCACCACCGCGATGTCGGACTCGCCGGTCTGGGCGAGAGCCCGCGCATACCGGAGCAGCGCCTTGCAGGTCTGGTCGGCCATCAGCAGGTACCCGCCGGCGTAGTGCAACTTCCTCATACGACCATTCTGGGAACCGAAGCGGTCGGGCCGTCAGACCTTGCATCCGCAACCCGGAGGGTATACCGGGAGGCACCGGCTGCCCGTGCGCTATCGTCTGGGCATGACCGACAGCGACCAGACTCCCAACACGCACGACGAGAACCGGCACGACCAGCTGACGACCGCCCCGAACGCGACCGAAGCCGACGCGGCTCCCCGCATCGACGTCACCGACCAGGGCGACGGCGTCACCCGCATCGACATCCGCGACGACGCGGCGGTGCGCCCGGGCGCGGATCCCGAGGACACCGAGCAGGGCTGAGCCCCGCCCGCTGCACGACGAAGCGCCGCCGACCCGAGGGTCGGCGGCGCTTCCGCGTGCGATGGACTCAGCGAGCGTCCGTGTCCGGCTGCTCGAGCACGTCCGGCTCGTCCGCCGTGTCCTCGTCCGTCGACTCGTCCGGGATCTCGGTGGGCGGGGTGCCCGCGACCATGTCCGGGTCGGTACCCAATGCGTCTGCTCCGGTGAAGTCACTCATGTCGCTCCTGCTTCCTGTGGTGGTGGTCTCGGTGTGGTGCTGGTGTTGATCTGATGCTGATCAGGCGACGACGACGTGCAATCCGCCGGTGATCTCGATCTCCTCGAGCATCTCGGCGGCCATGCGCTCGTCGATCGGTGGCTCGAACTCGGCGTCGAACGCGAAGATGATCGGCTGCTCGGGCGACACGGTGACCGGCTCCGACGATTGGAAGCGCCCGCGGTGGAGCTGCAGTCGGAACGAACGCTCGCCTTGCATCCGTGTGAGGATCACGCGTTCCAGTTGGGCGAGCGTCTGATCGTCGACCTGCGATCGGAGCGCACCGAGGCGGAGGAATCCCATCGTCAGCTCCCTTCTCAGGCATGCCACGCTAGCGCGGCATGATCGGGTCGTCGGGGCCATTGCGCGGACGGCCCGGGCAGCGGACAATGCGCGTGCGCGTCGGCGATCGGTCACCGCATTGTGGATAATCGGGCGAGCTCCCCGAATGTCTCGTATCCTGAGAGAGCGCTTCATCGACCCGGACCCCGTCGGGATGCGCACAGCTGTCGGCCGCTGGCGTCGACGGCCATCTCCGGGGTCGGAAGTCGAGGATTCCCATGGGACAACTGGTGTACGGCACTGGCGACGCGCGTGTGCGGCTCGACGACCGCACGCTCGCCCACGTCAAGACGATCGCGCTCATGAAGCTGCGACGGAACGAGTCGTTCGCGCTCACGGTCCGACAGGACACGACCACCGACGGACGCACGACGCTCTGGCTGCACCCGGCGATCGCCCTGCAGTTCTCCTTCGACACCGACGAGGTCGGCGAGATGGACCGCGCTCTGCTCGAAGGCTTCATGCACGAGGCGAACACCGGAGAGGTCGTCGTGCACGCGACGACCGGCGACGACGCGACCGCCCAGGCGAAGTAGCCCGGGCGGCGGCGCCGCCTGCTCAGCTGTCCCGGAGCATCGTGATGAGTTCGCTCTTCCGCTTGTCGGAGTAGCCGGTCAGGCCGATCTCCTTCGCGCGATCCCGGAGCCGCGCGACGGTCCAGTCCTCGTAGGACCCGGCCTCGCCGCCCTTCTCCCCGATCGTCGAGCGTCCCTGCTTCGCCGCGGCGTTCGAGATCCGAGCGGCCTTGCCCTTCGACGCGCCGTCGTCGCGGAGCTTCTCGTAGAGCTCGGGGTCCTTCAGTGACGGGTTCTGTTCGTCAGGCATGTCGTCCCTCCAGATGATCTGCGGGCAGACTACCCCTGCGCGTTCAGGAACCAGTCCCTCGGGTGCTGATCCGCGGTCGGCGGCGTGCGCTCGATCGTCGGGCGCGCCCACTCGGCCGCGTTCGCCAGCACTCGGCGGATGTCGGGGTGGTGGTAGACCGGGTATTCCTGGTCGCCGGGTGAGAAGTAGAACACGCGCCCGCGTCCCCGGTGGTAGGCGACGCCGGACCGGAAGACCTCGCCGCCGGCGAAGGTGGAGAGGAACACCTCCTCGTCGGGGCGCGGGATGTCGAAGTGCTCCCCGTACATCTCCTGGCGGTCGATGACGATGGGGTGCGGGACGCCCTGCGCGATCGGGTGGTCCGGGAGCACCGTCCAGACGAGTTCGCGCTCGCCGTCGTTGCGCCACTTGAGCGCGCAGCTCGTCCCCATGAGGCGCTGGAAGACCCGCGAGTAGTGACCGGAGTGCAGCACGACGATGCCCATGCCGGCGTGGACGTGCCGGACGACCCGCTCCACGACCTCGTCGGAGACCTGGTCGTGGGCGATGTGCCCCCACCAGAAGAGGACGTCGGTGTTCGCGAGGACCTCCTCGGTGAGACCGTGCTCGGGATCCTGGAGGGTCGCGGTCGAGACGGACACGGCGTCGCCGAGCGACTCC
The DNA here is from genome assembly GCF_015350715.1 of Plantibacter sp. VKM Ac-2876. Taxonomy (NCBI): domain Bacteria; kingdom Bacillati; phylum Actinomycetota; class Actinomycetes; order Micrococcales; family Microbacteriaceae; genus Plantibacter; species Plantibacter sp. VKM Ac-2876. Next base: position 492,019 of record NZ_JADKSI010000001.1, read on the forward strand.
TCGAGGCCCGCCGCGATCACGGCATGGATGCCGTCGGGGTAGTGCCCGAGCACCACGGCGTCACCGCGGGACTCGTGGACGAACTCGTTCCAGACGCGGATGCGGATCGGTGTCGTGGTGCTCATGCGGGGACCTCCAGTTCGTGCCCGGCAGCGGCCGAGGCATAGGCGGCGTCGATGACGCGGCTGCGGTGCAGTGCGTACTCGCCGTGGTGACCGGCGAACCGGAGTTCACCGCCGGCGGTCTCGCCCGCGCGGATGGTGTCGAGGAACTCGGCGATGACCGACTGGTGGTGACCGGCCGGGACCTGCACGGCGGGTCGCTCGATCGTCGGTGCACCGGCGACGTCGCGGTAGATCGTGACCGTGCCCTCGGTGTTGTAGTTGTCGACGTGGAGGCGGACGCCGCCCTCCGAGCCGAGGAGCTCGACCGAGATGTCCTCGTGCGCCTTCGAGTAGGACGCCCACGACGCCTCGAGGTGCAGGCTGCCGCCGTCCTCGAACCGCAGGAGCGCGGACGCGAAGTCCTCGACGTCGAAGGCGTGGGTGGACCGGCTCGAGACCGGACCGCCGCCGGAGGAGCCACCGCGACCGGCGCGGCCGAGCTCGTTGTACGCGACGGCCGAGACGTGCGTCACGCGCGGTTCGCCGAGGAGCGACAGCGCGATGTCGAGCACGTGGGAGCCGAGGTCGATGAGCGGCCCGCCACCGGCCGCAGCCTTGTTCGTGAACCAGGAGTCGATGCCGGGCACACCCTGGCGACGCAGCCAGGAGGCACGCGAGTGGTAGACGCGACCGATCGGCTCTTCGGCGAGGTAGCGCGCGAGGTAGGCGACGTCGGCACGACGGCGGTGGTTGTAGGCGACCTCGAGGACGCGGTCGGCGGCGGTCGCCGCCTCCACCATCTCGGCCGCGAGGTCGGCGGTCGTGGCGAGTGGCTTCTCGCAGAAGACGTGCTTGCCGCTGCGGAGCGCGGCCACGGCGATCGGGTGGTGCAGGGCGTTCGGCACGCCGATCGAGACGATGTCGAGGTCGTCCCGAGCGACGAGGTCCTCCCAGTCGGCGTAGGTCTCGGGGACCCCGCGGCTCTCAGCCAGCTCGGCGAGGCGCGCCGGTTCCTGGCCGGACAGGGCGACGACGGTGGCACCGGGGAGCGCGGTGAAGGCGTCCAGGTGCGTGGTCCCGGCGAAGCCGAGGCCGATGACGCCGACCCGGAGGTCCGAAGCGTCTGATGATGTCGGGGCGGTACTGGTGCTCATGCTCGGACGGTTCCTTTCGGGGTGCGGAGCCGAGCACTGTCGTGACCGGCGGTGGTCGACCTTCGCCACTAAATATAGCGGCCATATCTAGTAATGCAACCCTGCTACAGTCACCCCATGGCGGAACCGGGGATCGAGACGGGCAGGGCGAGCGTCGAACTTGTCGCCGCCTACGCCTTCGACCACGGTGCGTTCACGGCGAGCGACGTCATGGACGGGACCGGCCTGACCCGCGCCACCGTGCTGAACGCCTGCGACGCCCTCGCCGACCGCGGCTGGATCCGTGAGCTCGACGACGCCCGGGCCGCCGGCGACTACCGGCGAGGACGACCCGCCAGGCGCTACGAACTCGCCGCTGACATCGCGTTCGTCGTCGGACTCGACGTGGGCCAGCACCGGGTCGCGGCACTCGTCGCGACGCTCCGTGGCGAGGTCGTCGGCCGGGCCGAACGCCCCATCGTGGGTGGGGACGAGGACCCAGACCTCCGCCTCGCGACCGCACGGACCGTCGTCGAGGAGGCGACCGCGCAGGCCGGCGCGACCCCAGGACAGGTGCTCGTGACCGCCGTCGGCGTCCCGGCTCCGGTGGACGCGCACGGCCGCTCCCCGCGCGGCGATCACGACTACTGGGCCCGGATGAACCCCGACTTCGCGAGCCGCCTCGGCCCCTGGGGCGACGTCGTGCTCGAGAACGACGCCAACCTCGCGGCCACCGCCGAACGCGCCCTCGGGGAGGTGGCGCGCGAGTCCATCGCCGTCCTCCTGGCCGAGGCGAGCTTCGGCGCGGGACTCATCGTCGACGGTGTGCTGCTGCACGGCGGGGCCGGCGGTGCGGGCGAACTCCGGGTGCTCGGGATGGTCGAGGGCGTCGGTTCACCGGAGGGCCTCGACGGTGCGGCACGGTCGTGGCTGGAGGAGGACCAGCGATCCGGCGCGGTGCCGGCGGCCTCCCCGCTCGCCCGGATGCCGATCGGCACGCTCGACGTCGGCCGCATCATCGACGCCGCCGCCTCGGGCGACGCCTACGCCGGCAGGCTCGTCGAACGCCTCGGCGAGCGTCTCGGGCGGGTGTGCGTCCTGCTCGGCAGCCTGCTCGATGTGGACGAGGTCGTCGTGGCAGGCGGCGTGGCCCGCGTCGCCTCCCCCGTCATCGCCGCGGCTCAGACCTGGCTCGACGAGGGAACCTACGCCCCGACGCCGATCGTGCGGGCCTCGCGACTCGGCGCGGACGTCGTCGCCCTGGGCGCGATCACGCGAGCGGTCGCGACGATCCGCTCCCAGCCGTGGCGCTTCGCCGCTGCGATCCCGAGCTGAGCGGCCTACACACGGCGCAGGGCGGCCCGGACACGGGGCATCTCAGCCCGGACACGGCGCAGGGCCCCACCTTCCGCCAAGATCGGTGGGGCCCTGTGAGCGGTGTCACCGCAGTGCGAACGGTCGTTCCGGCCGTACTCGTTCAGACCGTTCGCAGGGGACGGGCGACGCAGAGCGGCCCGTGTGCTTCAAGATTCTCAGCAGAAACGGGTTCATCCCGCCCCCAACGGGTGTTAAGAATCGTGGTTCTTATCGATTGCTGAAGTTCTGCGCGAGCGCGGCTACTGCACCGACCATCCGCCGTCGGACGGCAGGATGACGCCGTTGACGTTGACGCCGTCGTCGCTCAGCAGGAAGGTGATGGACGCCGCGAGCTGCTCCGCGGTCGCGATCGTCGGGATCGCCGCCTGGAACGGTCCGAGCCGCGCCGAGCCGGCCTCGGAGACGTTCGGCGGGAACGGGATCCCCGTGGCGACACCGCCCGGGGCGACGGCGTTGACCCGGACGCCGTGCGGTCCGTACATGAAGGCGGCGCTCTTGGTCATGCCGACGACCGCGTGCTTCGAGGTCGTGTAGGCGTTCCCCGAGGCGTTGCCGCGAAGCCCGGCCTCGGACGCGATGTTGACGACCGAACCGGATCCGGCCGCGACCATCGACGGCAGGACCGCGCGGGTCAGCTTGAAGGCGCCGGTGACGTTCACGCCCATCACCCGTTCCCAGGTCGCGTCGGAGGTCTCGTGGAGCGGGGAGAAGTCGTCGTTGATGCCGGCGACGTTGGCGAGCGCGTCGATCCGATCCCCTGCCGCGGCGACGATCGCGTCGATGTCGTCCTGCTTCGTGATGTCGCCGGCGACCGTGACGAGGTCGGCGTCCGGCAGGCTCGCGGCGAGGTCGGCGAGCTTGTCCTCGAAGAGGTCGACGGCCACGACCCGACCGCCTTCGCGCGCGACGCGGGATGCCGTGGCACGGCCGATGCCGGAAGCAGCCCCGGTGACGATCACGGTCTTCCCGACGAACCGGCCGATGGTGATGCGCTCCTGCCACCCCTGGGGCGCGTCGTCGACGGGTGCGACGCCGTCGTTCGCGGCGAGCACGAGGTCGTCGATGAGCGACTGGGGCAGCTTGCCCTGGCTCAGGGCGACGAGCTGCTGGAGCGGGAGGCCCGAGATCGGGGCGAGCTGCGATTCCTCGGTGCCCAGCTGGGTGAGGAGGCCGCGGATGAGCGGTCCACCGGTGGGGTCGGCGAGCCACGCGGCGATCGGGGTGTTGGCGGTGAGGGCGCTCATGGGGTTCCTTCGTTCTCGGGAGGGCGATGAGCGGCGGGATCGCATGGGCCTCGATCCATACCGGACATCATTGTCCGGTACACGTTACGCCGTCCAGGTCATGGCCACCAGCCCTCACGGTCGGCTCCCAGCCGGGTGCTCAGGACCGGCCGCGCGGCGTTACGCTACCGGGATGTCGCCCACGCCCCCGAAGCCGAACCGAGGCCCGAGCGCGGGACCCGAGAACCGCCGGGCGCTCGTCGCCGCAGCGCGTCAGGTCTTCGCCGCGGACGGCTTCAGCGCTCCCCTCAGTGCGGTCGCGAAGCGGGCGGGCGTCGGACAGGGCAGCCTGTACCGGCACTTCCCCGACCGACTCTCCCTCGCGCTCGCGGTGCTCGACGAGAACGTCGGCGAGCTGGAGGAGCACACCGGGCGACCCGATGCGACCCTCGACACCCTGCTCGACGTCGTGATCGACCAGGCCCTCGTCACCTCGCCCTTCGTCGAGGCGATCCTGGGCGAGGGCGACGACCCGCGCGTCATCGAGCTCGGCACCCGCCTCGACCGCCTCGCGCACGCCCTGCATGCGAAGGAACTGGCTGCGCACCGCATCGCCGACCACGTCGAGCCCGACGACATCCTCATGGCGATCTCGATGGTGGGAGCGACGCTCACCCGCATCCCCGATTCCCATCGAGCCGACACCGCGGCGCGCGCGAAGGCGATGTTCCGCCGCTCGTTCGGCCGATGAACCGGGGCGGAATGATCACTGCGGCTGGGTCGGTGGCACAGGACACCCGCGAACCGTGTGCCGACAGCCCATTGAGGCGTGCGAGGGACGACCGTAGGGTCGGAGGGACAGAGAAGGGGTCCGCCATGCAGGCCAGCGCGTTCGCGTCGATCGACGTCGACACCATCCGTCGCTCCCTCGGCGAACCGGATCCCGCGGCGACGGCCAAGATCATGGACGAGCTCGACGAGAACTGCCTCGCCTTCCTCGCCCACTCGCCGTTCTGCACCATCGCGACGTCCGACGCCGACGGCCGGTGCGACAACTCCCCGCGCGGGGACTACCCGGGGTTCGTCCGGGCGCTCGACACCCGCACACTCGTGATCCCGGAGCGCCTCGGCAACCGGCTGGCCGACTCCCTGCAGAACATCGTCCAGAACGGCCACATCGGCATGCTGTGCTTCGTCCCCGGCATGAGCGAGACCCTCCGGATCAACGGCAGGGCCACCGTCACCGACGACCCGGCGCTCATGGCGATGCTCGAGCAGGACCACGTGACGCCGCAGCTCGCGATCGTCGTGCGCACCGAGGAGGTCTACCTGCACTGCGGGCGGGCACTCCTCCGCGGCGGGCTGTGGGACGCCGAGATGCAGGAGCTCGCGGCCGAGGTGCCGAGTGCGGGCCGGATCTGGGCGAGCATGTCGGGTTTCAGCACCGAGGTCGGCGACGCCATCGACGAGGCGGTCGCCGTCGGGAACCAGAGCCTGTACTGATGGCTGGAAGCGAAGAGCCTGTACTGACGACTGGAAGCAGGAGGAATTCCTGATGCGCAATCGCGCGGGCATGACCCCGCTCATCGTCCAGGAGATCGTGCGCGAGACGCCGACCATCGTCAGCGTCGTGCTCGCCGATCCGGAGGGTCGCCTGCTCCCGCCGTGGGACCCCGGAGCGCACATCGACCTGCAGCTCATCACCCGCCACGAACGGCAGTACTCCCTCTGCGGTGACCCGGCGGACGAAGACCGGTACCGGATCGCCGTCCTGCGGGAGGAGCACTCGCGGGGAGCGTCGCACTACATCCACAACTTCCTCAAGGTCGGTCGGAAGGTGTTCATCCGGCCACCAAGGAACCTGTTCCCACTCTCGGACGCGAAGCGGCACCTGCTGCTCGCTGCCGGCATCGGGATCACGCCGCTGCTCTCGATGGCCCGGCGGTTGGCTGCGGGCGACGCCGACTGGACCCTCGTCTACGCGGTGCGCACGCGGGAGGACATCGCGTTCGCGCCGGAACTCGAAGCCCTGGGCGACCACGTGCGGATCCACGTCAGCGCGGAGAGCGGCCGACTCGACCTGGCCGGTCTCCTCGCGGGACTCGAGCCGGGCACCGACGTGTCGGCCTGCGGGCCGCGCGGGTTCACGGACACCCTCACGAACCTGGCCGAGACGCTGCCCGAGGACTGCCGGTTGCACCTCGAGCGGTTCGAGCCGAAGCCCCGCGCCTACCTGCCGAACACGGCGTTCACCGTCGAGTGCGCGAGGTCGGAGCGGACCGTCGAGGTTCCCGCCGGACAGACGATGCTGCAGGCGATGCAGGCCGCGCGGGTCGGTGTCGCCGGGTCGTGCATGCGCGGCGTCTGCGGCTCCTGTGCCGTGCAGGTGGTGGACGGGACGCCGGAGCATCGCGACTCCCTGACGACCGACGACGCGTCGATGATCATGTACCCATGTGTGTCGCGTTCGCTGACGCCGACGCTCGTGATCGACGCGTAGGCGGGGCGACACTGCGACAGCATCGGCGCCGGGCGACTCAGGGGCGCCAGGTGGCGTCCGCCGAGGCCAGGACCGTACCGTCGGCGGCACGCACGACGACCGAGGTGCCCTCCGGGCCGGCCGTCCCCGCGATGCGGAACGCCGTGTCGACGAGCACCGGCGCCTTCGCCCGGAAGCGGACCGACGCGAGTCGACGACCACCGGCGTTCGCGGTGAGGGCGTCGAGCACCAGGATGCGGGTGAGCGGGCCGTGCACGAGGAGGTCGTCGAGCCCCTCGACCTCACGCGCCCACTGGCGGTCGTAGTGGATGCGGTGCGTGTTGCCCGTCACGGCCGAGAAGCGGAACAGCTGGCGGGAGTCGAGTGACCGGGTCACGGCCCAGTCGGCTCCGGCGTCGGGATCGACCTCCTCGGCGGCCACCTCGGGCGCAGCCGTCCGTGGGGAGGGCACCGCGGGCTGCGCCTCGAGGAACACGTCGTGCCAGGTGCTGCGGACGGCGACCTCACCGTCGACGAGGTACTCACGCACGAGGTCGGCGAAGACCAGGCGGCCCGCCCGCCCCTGCTTCTCGACGAGCGAGCCGAGGCTCGTGCGCTGCGTCACCACGTCGCCGTGGCGGAGCGGCGCCAGGAACTCCGTGTCCTCCCCCGCGTACATGCGGCGCGGCAGGTCGATGGTGGGCAGCACGCCGTCCTCCGCCGGGGAGCCGTCCTCGCGGAGCTGCGCGAACGGTGTCTCGAACGGGAAGTGGACGCCCTCCCAGCCGGCGGGGAGCTCCTCACCCAGGAGCGGTTCCGGTGCCGCGGTCGCGAAGGTGCTGCGGTACCAGGAGGCGGGACCGAGATCGAGGGTCTCCTCGCGGTCCACTAGATCACCCCGTCGGAACGCAGCGCCGCGATGCGGTCGGCGTCGTACCCGGCGAGCGCCGTGAGCACGTCGTCCGCGTGTTCGCCCATGTGGTTCGCGGGACGGTCGGTGGTCGCGGGGGTCGCGCTCAGTTTGATCGGCTGGCCGAAGGAGCGGAGGGTGCCGAAGGAGCCGTAGTCGGTCTCGACGACCATGTCGCGTTCGGCGGTCCCCGGGTCCTCGACGACCTCGCCGATGGTCTTCACTGCGGTGAGCGGGACGACGTCGCCGGCCAGCTCCTCGAGCTCGGCGCGGGTGCGGTCTGCGAACCAGGAGACGACGAGCGGCTTGACGCGTCGGGCGTAGACCTCCTCGTCGAAGCGCTTGCGCATGGTGTCGATCTCGGGGTCGGCGATCGCCTCGGGCGTGCCGAACAGCTCGCAGCTCGCCTTCCAGAGCTTGTCGGTGTACGCGCCGAAGAACACCTGTCCGTCGGCACAGGGGAACAGCTCGTAGGGCCGGACCCAGGCGTGTTCGTTGCCGGAGGGCGAGGCGACGGTGCCGTCGACGGTGTAGTCGACGACGGCGGTCTCGGTCATCGCGATGATGCTGTCGACCTGGGCGACGTCGACGAGCTGCCCGACGCCGGTGCGCTCGGCGTGCCGGAGCGCGGCGAGGGTGCCGATGACGCCGAACATCGTGGCGGAGAGGTCGCCGATCGTGACGCCGACGCGCACGGGCGGCTGGTCCGCGTAGCCGTTCATGGACCAGAGCCCGCCGGCGGCCTGGGCCGTGTTGTCGAACGCCGGACGGCGGCTCCGTGAACCCGTCTGCCCGTAGCCGGAGATCGCGGTGTACACGAGCTTCGGGTTGATGGCGGCGAGCGCCTCATACGACAGACCGAGCTTCGCCATCGTCCCTGGTCGGAAGTTCTCGACGAGGATGTCGGCGCTCGCGACGAGGTCGCGTAGCACCTCCTTGCCCGCGTCGCTCGCGAGGTCGAGCGCCAGGCCGAACTTGCCGCGGTTGTACTGGCCGTAGTAGCCGCTGAACTCCTCGTCGCCGTCACGCAGGTAGGGCGGGAAGCCCCGGGAGACGTCGGGGTCGTTCGGGTTCTCGATCTTGATGACGGTCGCGCCGAGGTCGGCGAGCATCGACGCCGCGTAGGGGCCGGCGAGGACGCGGGAGAGGTCGAGGACCACGACGCCCTCGAGCGAGCCGGGCGGGACGGCGAGTCGTTCCGTGGCGGCGAGGACCGCTTCGGTGTCGGCTCCGGTCGACGGCTGCTCGGCCATGCGTGTCCTCCTGATCGCTGTACTCCGTACCGGTCAACGGTATCGGGCGATGGAAGCCTCTCCCATGGGTGAACCCCACACCTCCGGCGCCGATCCATGGACCGCCCGTCCGTCACCGACGACGACGGGTGTGCATCACGACGGGGATAGGTGAGGCTAGGCTAACTCCATGCGCAGCGCGACCCTCCTCCGATCGAGACGCGCGCTCGCCGTCGGCACACTGACAGCCGCGCTCCTCGTCATCGCCCTCGCGAGCCTGATGCTCGGCAGCAACCTCATCAGTCCCGTGGCCGTCCTCACCGCTCTGTTCGACCCCACCCAGGACACCGGCGCCGTCGTCTGGGGGTCGCGGGTGCCGCGCACGGTGCTCGGCGTCCTCGTCGGCGTCTGCCTCGGGATCGCCGGTGCCGTCATGCAGGGGCAGACCCGCAACCCGCTCGCCGACCCCGGCCTGTTCGGCGTCTCCGCCGGCGCGAGTCTCGCGGTCGTCGTCGGGGTCTACGTGCTCGGCACGAGCTCGGTGGTCACGACCCTCTGGCTCGCCCTGCTCGGCGCCACCGTCGCCAGCGTCGTCGTGTTCTCCGTCGCCGCGCTCGGCCGCGGACTGTCGAGTCCCGTCCCGCTCGCGATCGCCGGCACCGCCGTCTCGGCCCTCCTCGTCGCCCTGACCTCGTACCTCGTCCTCTCCGACGAGACGACCCTCGCCGCCTATCGCATCTGGGTGGTCGGTTCGCTGTCCGGCCGATCGCTCACGGGCGTCGACGCGGCCCTCGTCTTCGCCGGGCTCGGCCTCGTGTTCGCGGTCGCCAACATCCGCTCGTTGAACGCCCTGGCGCTCGGGACCGAACTCGCGAACGGCCTCGGCGAGAACCTCATCCGCGCGCGACTCGTGGGGCTCGCCGCGATCACCCTGCTCACGGCCGCCGCCGTCGCCCTGACCGGCCCGATCGCCTTCGTCGGACTCACCGCGCCGCACATCGCCCGCACCCTCGTGGGCGGGCATCACGGCTGGCTGCTCCCCGCCTCGGGGCTCGTCGGCGGGAGCGTGCTGCTCGCGTGCGACGTGATCGGTCGCCTCATCGGCGGCACCGCCGAGGTGCCCGTGGGCGTCGTCCTCACCGTCGCGGGTGGGGTCGCCTTCATCGCCATCGTGCGCCGCGGACGGATGGCGGAACTGTGAGCGCCGTGCAGGAGGGCAGCCGCTTCTTCGGTCGCCTGTGGCGAGGGCGGGTCGTCGGCGTCACGATCGCCTGCCTCGTCGTCGCGCTGGCGTTCGCCCTGCTCGGGATCGTCGCCGGTTCGTCGTCCCTGACGATCCCCGACGTGATCACCACCCTGCTCGGCGGCGGGACCGGTGGTCAGGAACTCATCGTGTTCGAGCTCCGCCTCCCCCGCGTCGTCGGCGGACTCCTCGTCGGTGCGTCCCTCGGACTCGCCGGGGCGCTCACCCAGACGTTCGCACGCAACCCGCTCGCCACCCCGGACATCCTCGGTGTCACCTCGGGTGCCGCGCTCGGGGCCGTGGCCGCGATCGTCCTCGTCGGCGGCAGCTACTCCGTCGGGGCCGGCGCGCTCAGTCTCGGCCTGCCCGCCATGGCCGCGATCGGCGCGCTCGTCACCTCAGCCGCCGTCTATGCGCTGTCCTGGCGCGGCGGGGTCGACAGCTTCCGACTCATCCTCATCGGCATCGGCGCCACCGCGACGCTCGGCGGCATCACGAGCTACCTCATCGCCCGGGCGCAGATCACCGAGGCGGCAGCGGCGGCGCAGTGGCTCGTCGGCAGCCTCTCGGGCATCTCCTGGTCGAGCGTGTGGCCGGTGCTCGTCGCGCTGGTGATCCTGACGCCGATCGCGGTCCTGCAGACGAGCAGCCTCGACATCAGCCAGCTCGGCGACGAGTTGTCGACCGGCCTCGGCGTCGCGGTCCAGCGGCATCGGATCGTCGTCATCGCGTGCGCGGTCCTGCTCGTCGCCGCAGCCGTGTCCGCCGCAGGGCCGATCGAGTTCGTCGCCTTCGTCGCACCACAGATCGCCCGCCGCCTCGCCCGCACCGGCCGTCCACCCCTGCTCGCCTCCGCGCTGCTCGGAGCCGTCATCGTCACGGGCGGCGACGCACTCGTCCGTGGCGTCCTGCCGGGCGAGATCCCGGTGGGCATCATCACCGCGATCGTCGGCGCGCCCTATCTCATCTGGTTGCTGACGCGCCGCAAGGAACGGGAGACCTCCGCATGACCGACCCCGCCACGACCGCATCCCTCGTGAAGGAACGCCCGACGCCCGCCCTCGAGGCTCGGGGCGTCTCCCTGGCCTACGACCAGACGGTGGTCTTCGAGGGGCTCGACCTCCGCATCGAGACTGGCGAGGTCACGACCCTCATCGGCGCCAACGGTTGCGGCAAGTCGACGCTGCTCAAGGCGTTCGGTCGCCTGCTCACCCCGACCGCCGGCACGGTCGAACTCGACGGTCGCGGTGTGCGCTCGATCCCGACCCGCGAGGTCGCGCGCCGCCTGGCGATCCTGCCGCAGAAGCCGCTGACGCCGTCGGCGACGACCGTCCGCGACCTCGTCTCTCGAGGGCGACACCCGCACCAGAGCCTCCTCAAGCCCTGGACGCCCGCCGATACGATCGCGGTCGACGAAGCGCTCGCCGCCACCGGTCTCGAGACCCTCGCCGACCGCGACACGGCCTCCCTGTCGGGCGGCCAGCTGCAGCGGGCCTGGATCGCCCTGGTCCTCGCGCAGCGGGCCCCCACGATCCTGCTCGACGAGCCGACGACCTTTCTCGACCTCAGCCACCAGCTCGACGTCCTCCGACTCGTGCGGTCGATCAACCGCGAGCGCGGCGCGACGGTCGTCATGGTCCTGCACGACCTCACCCTCGCCGGCCGGTACTCCGACCGCCTCGTCGTCGTGGGCGGCGGCCGGGTCATCGCCGATGGCACTCCCTGGGAGGTCCTCACCCCGGCCGTGCTCCGCGAGGCGTTCGACCTCGACGCGATCGTCATCCCCGACCCGAGCAGCGGTTCGCCACTCATCGTGCCCGTCGACCCCGACGACGCGATCGCCCTCGACGCGGAGTGATCCGGGCGATCGGGCATTCCGATATCGTTTCGTGACTTAGGTTCGGCTACCCTAAGTATCATGACGATCTCTTCACGCCTCCGCCGCGCCGCACTCGTACTCGTGCCGGCGCTCGCCCTGGTCGGCCTCGCCGGCTGCTCCCCCACCGCCGCATCCGACGCCGACAGCAGCGGCGCCTGGAGCTACACCGACGACACCGGCACCACGGTCAAGCTCGACGAGCAGCCCAAGCGCGTCGCGAGCTTCGCCGACTACGCGCTCGGCCTGCACGGCAACGGCATCGACCCCGTCGCGGTCTTCGGTCGCGTCGACGTCGCCACCGACAAGCGGTTCTCGGACTACGACCTCGGCGACACGGCCATCGTCGGCAACAGCTACGGCGAGATCGACCTCGAGGCACTCGCCGAGGCGGCACCCGACCTCATCGTGACCGGGATCTACCCGACCGACCGCGACGGCACGCTCGACCTCAAGGGTCCGTACTACGGCGTCGCCGACGTCGAGCAGCAGGAGCAGCTGGAGAAGATCGCTCCGGTCGTCGCCATCAAGGTCGGCGGCAAGGGTGCCGACGTCATCGCCTCGCTCAACAAGCTGTCCGAGGCGCTCGGAGCAGACGAGGACACCATCGCCGCGGCGAAGGAGAAGTACGACGCGGCTGCAGCAGACCTGACCGCCGCGGCGAAGGAGACCGACCTCGAGGTCACGCAGATGTATGCGGACGCGAGCGGCATCTACGTCGTCAAGCCGCAGGACGAGCCGGAGACGGAGCTGTACAGCGAACTCGGCGTGAAGTACACGAACGCCAACCCGGACGGCTACTACTACTGGGACATCTACAGCTGGGAGAACGCGGGCCAGGCGATGACCGGTGACGTCCTGCTCGTCAACGTCGAGGGCTTCCAGCAGAGCGACCTCGAGGCGCAGGCGACCTTCGCCTCGCACCCGGCACTCGTCGCCGGTCAGATCCACTCCTGGAACACCGCCGCCCTCGACTACACGTCGCAGGCGAAGCAGATGGAGACCCTCGCCGGGATCCTCCGCGAGTCGAAGGCGCTGTAGCGAGACGGGGTTGGGTGGGGTGGGGCGCGCCGCTCGTGCGCACCCCACCCCGTGTGCTCCCGACGCACCGGATCGGCTCCGGAGTGTGCCGACCGCACATGGGCTGAGCCTCCAGACGGCCGGTAGCCTCGTCAGGCGTCCCGGCCGTCCGGGTGCGCCCAACACGAAGGAGTGCCATGGCCATCCAGAGCGCGCGCGAGAGCGAAACACGCGGATCCGACACCACCGCCGTCGGCCAGAGCGACATCGATCGCGACGGCCTCGACTCCCGGGTGCAGCGTCGCCGCGCCATCCTCGCCAGCTCGGTCGGCACCGTCATCGAGTGGTACGACTTCACCCTCTACGGGCTGGCCTCCGCGCTCGTGTTCGCGCCGCTGTTCTTCCCCGGCGCCGGCGACCTTGCCGGCCTGCTCGGCGCGTTCGCCGGCTTCGCGGTCGGCTTCGGTGCCCGCCCGATCGGCGGCCTGATCTTCGCCCACTACGGCGACAAGCTCGGGCGCAAACCGACGTTGCTCATCACGCTCCTCTTCATGGGCGTCGCGACCACCTTCATCGGCCTCCTCCCCACCGCCGACGCCATCGGCATCTGGGCTCCGATCCTGCTCATCGTGCTGCGGATCTTCCAGGGCATGGGCTCGGGTGCCGAGTTCGCCGGCGCGATCACGATGGCGAGCGAGTCCGCCGACGTGAAGCACCGCGCGTTCGCCGCGTCGTTCCCCGGCGCCTCCGTCTACGTGGGCATGGCGCTCGCGACCACCGTCTTCGCCGTGGTGAGTACGCTGCCGATCGAGCAGTTCCAGAGCTGGGGTTGGCGGATCCCGTTCCTCGCGAGCGTCGTCATCGTCGCGTTCGCGCTGTACTTCCGTCTGCGGGTCAAGGAGACGAAGGCGTTCGAGAGCGCCGAGGAGCGCGGCGCGGTCACCTCGGCACCGCTGGTCGGCGCCATCCGCTCGCACTGGCGGGTGATCCTCTGCGGCATGGGGCTCTTCGCGTTCGCACTGCCGTGGGTCTACGTCGTGCAGGTGTTCTCGCTGTCGTACGTGACGGGCACGCTGAGCGTGAACCCGACGGAGGCGCTCATTGGCCTCATCGTCGCCGAGGTCCTGACCATCCCGACGGCGCTGCTGTTCGGTCGCCTCGCCGACCGCATCGGTCGGAAGCCCGTCCTCATGGGCGCCGCGATCTTCGGCGTGGTCTACGCGTTCCCGATGTTCCTGCTCTACGACACGGAGCAGTCGGCCCTCGTCGCCCTGGGCCTCATCCTGGGCCTCGCGGTCATCCAGGGTGCCACCATCGGCACCTCGGGAGCGCTGCTCGCCGAGATCTTCCCGACCTCGATGCGCTGGAGTGGCATCGCACTCTCCCGTGAGATCCCGGCCGCCCTCGTCGGCGGGACGGTCCCGCTCGTCGCGACCGCGCTCGTCGCCGCGAGCGGTGGCGCGCCGTGGTTGGTGGCGGCGTACCTGCTGGTGCTCAGCGCGATCGGCATCGTCGGGATCGCGTTCCTCCCGGAGACCCTGCCGCGCAAGCAGCGCGGCTGACCTGTTCCCCCGGTCCCCGCCCTTCGACAGGCTCAGGATCCGCCCGAAGGGCGACGTCACCCGTGGGCACTTCGACAAGCTCAGTGACCGGCGGAGGTGCGCTCAGTGACCGGCGGAGGTGAGCTCAGTGACCGGAAGAGGCCGACCCGGTGAACCCCGGTCCCTGGCTACTCCTCGTCCCAGGTCATGCGGCGGCCCATCACGGGCACCGAGGCCAGGAGCTCACGGGTGTAGGCGTCCTCGGGAGCAGCGAGGACGGTGGCCGTGGGGCCCGCCTCGACGACCCGGCCGGCCTGCATGACGCTCACCGTGTCACACATGTAGTTCACGACGGCGAGGTTGTGGGAGATGAACAGCACCGTGAGTTCGAGCTCGCGCTGCAGCTCGCGCAGCAGGTTGAGGACGACGCCCTGCACCGACACGTCGAGCGCCGAGGTGATCTCGTCGGCGATGAGGACCTCCGGTTCGGCCGCGAGCGCCCGGGCGATCGTGATGCGCTGCCGCTGACCGCCCGAGAACGCCGACGGCAGGTCACCAGCCCGGTCCGGGTCGATGTGCACGCGCTCGAGCAGCTCGCCCACCCGGGACCGCTGCTCCGAGCGACTCCAGGAGCGCCCCGTCGCCCGGGACCCCTCGGCGATCGACAGCCCGATCGGCATGCGCGGGTCGAGCGCGGAGTACGGGTCCTGGAAGACGAGTTGCACGCGTCGACGCGCACGACGGGCAGCGGACGAGCGCCCGACGATGTCGGCACCGTTCAGTCGGATGCCGCCGGCGCTCGGGATGACGAGGCCGACGGCGGCCGCGGCGACCGTCGACTTGCCCGAGCCGGACTCCCCCACGAGGCCGTGGGACGTGCCCGGGCGGACCGTGAGGTCGAAGCCGTCGACCGCGGTGTGCGCGGACGCGCCGTGGCCGTAGCGGACCGTGAGGCCGGAGAACTCGAGACCGGTCATGCGCGCTGTCCTTCGGTGGTGATGGGCTGGTCCCGATCGGCCAGGTCGTCCTCGTCGATCGCACCGATGACCGGGAGCGGCATGGTGCGGTCGGAGGTCATGTCGGGGACGCAGGCGATGAGCCCACGGGTGTACGGGTGCCGCGCCTCGTGGAGGCGGTCGGCGTCGAGCGATTCGACGATGCGGCCGTCCTTCATGACGAGGATGCGGTCGCAGAACCCGCTGACGAGCGCGATGTCGTGCGAGATGAGCAGGATCGCAGCGCCCGTCTGCTCCTGCGCCTCGTGGAGGACCCGGAGGACCTGGCGCTGCACCGTCACGTCGAGCGCCGTCGTGGGCTCGTCGGCGATGAGCAGCTTCGGGCGGCCCATGAGCCCCATACCGATCATGGCCCGTTGCCGCATGCCGCCGGACAGCTCGTGCGGGAACTGCTTCAGGCGCTTGGCCGGAAGCGGGATCCGCACCGACTCGAGCGCGGCCTCGGCACGCTTCGTCGACTCGGCCGCCGACAGTCCCTCGTGGACCTCGACGGTCTCGCGGAGCTGCTTGCCGATCGTGAGCGAGGGGTTGAGCGAGGTGAGCGGGTCCTGGAAGACCATGGCGAGCTCGAGGCCGAGGCGGCTGCGCTCGGCCTTCGTGAGCGGTGCGGTCATGTCGATCCCGCGGAAGCTCAGCTCCGAGGCCTGTACCGAGGAGTCGGGCCCGAGGAGGGCGGCGATCGCCATCGCACTCACCGACTTACCCGATCCGGACTCGCCGACGACACCCACGACCTCGCCGGGCATGATCGTGAGGCTGATGCCGTGGACGCGCTCGACGAGTCGGCCGTCGCGGTCCGGGAAGGCGACGCGGAGGTCGCGCACCTGCACGACGGGCTCCTGGTCGGCCGGCGTCGCAGCCGCAGCCGAGGCGGTCGTGGGAGCCGCGGTGCGACGACGCGCCGGCGCGGGCAGGCCGAGCAGCCGCTTCGACGACTCGTTCCAGAGCTCGCCGAGCTGCGTGAAGATGACGCCGCACACGACGAGCGCGATGCCGGGACCGATCGCCGCCATCGGGTTCCCGTAGATGCGGGCGATACCGAGGCCGAGGAGGCGACCCCAGTCGTACTCGGGCGCCTGCACCCCGAGACCGAGGAAGGACAGGCCGGCGAAGGCGAGCAGCGTGCCGGAGGCGGAGACCGCCGCGTTCACGAGCATCGGCGGGAGCATGTTCGGCATGACGTGCCGGACGAGCACCTCCGCCTGCCCGACGCCGGCGATCCGCGCGGCCTTCACGTAGTCGCGACCGATGAGGGACGAGGCGAGCGTGTACGTGAGGCGGGCGAAGGTCGGCACGCCGGCGAACCCGACGGCGAGCATCGCGCCGGTGGCGCTCGCGCCCCAGATCACCGAGAAGAACAGCGCCATGAGGAGCCAGGGGAACGACAGCAGGATGTCGATGAGTGCGGTCACGAGTCGGCGGAGCGGTCGAGGCAGGACCGTCGCGACGGCCCCGAGCAGGACGCCGCCGATGACGGAGATCGCCGTCGCGCCGAGGGTCAGCAGCACGGACACCCGCGTGGCGACCATGACCCGGGCGAAGACGTCGCGGCCGAGCTCGTCGGTGCCGAAGGGGTGGGCGAGGCTCGCACCGGCGAGGCGGTCGGCCACGGACGTCGTGTCGGCGGCGGACCCCCAGACGGTCGGGCCGACGACCGCGACCACGATGATGAGGAGCGCCCCGATCGCGCCGGTCAGGCCGCGCGGGGTGCGGAGGCGGTCGAGCACCGGGGACCGGTTCGAGCGGGTGGATGCACGCATGAGCTCAGCCCTCCGTGATCGAGGAGCGCGGATCGATCGTCGCGAGCGCGATGTCGATGAGGAGGTTGAGGCCGAGGACGAGGATCGCGTACACGAGCACGATGCCCTGGATCATCGGGTAGTCCTTCGAGGTGATCGACGAGACGATGCTCGTCCCGAGACCGGGGATGGCGAAGACCGTCTCGATGAGCACGGTGCCGGCGACCATGCCCGTGAGGATGATGCCGCCGATCGTGAGCGTGGACGTCACCATGTTCGGCAGCGCGTGCCGCAGGTAGACGAGGTGCGTCGGGAGGCGCTTGCTCCGTGCCGTGGTCATGTACGGCATCTCGAGGACGGCCAGCATCTCCACGTGCACGATGCGGGCCAGGTAGGCCATCGGACCGACCGCGAGGGCCACCACCGGCAGGATCGCCTGGTCGAAGCCTCCCCAGCCGGCAGCCGGGAGCACCTTGAGCCCGATGCTGAACACCGCGATGAGACCGACGGCGAGCAGCAGGCTCGGGATGGCGATGAGCACGCCGAGCAGACCCGAGACGCCGAGGTCGGCGAGGCGGCGGCGGCCGGTGCGCGAGGACACCGCGGTCGCGACACCGATGGGGAAGGCGCCGATCGCCGCGACGAGGAAGGACGCGACCGCGAGGGTGAGCGTCACCGGGAAGCGCTGCGCGATCGTGTCGGCGACCGGCCGCTGCGAGCCGATCGCCGTGCCGAAGTCGCCGCGGAACAGCCCGCTGACGTAGTTGACGAACTGCTCCGGCACCGGCACGTTCAGGCCGAGGTCGGCGCGCGTCCGCTCGACGAGTTCCGGGGTCGCACTGTTCCCGAGCGCAGCCCGCACCGGGTCGCCCGGCACGAGCTGCACGATCAGGAACGTCGCGACGATGACGATGGCGAGGGAGACGAGCACCCGGCCGAGTCGTCGGAGGATGAACGAGGTCCGCGGGGAGAGTCCGCCGAGGACGCCGCGACCCCCTCGACGCGCGACCGCCGGGCCGCCGGGGCCCTGGGCCTGCTCGGTGGCCTGCTCGGTGGTCACGGTCGAGGGGATCGTCATGATCAGCCGACCATCCGGATGCTCGTCGGGCGGATGAAGTTCGGACGCTCGACCTCGGCGCCGTTCAGGTACAGGAAGTCCTGCGCGTCGGCGATCGGGAACACGTCCGTCCGCTCGATGAGCTTCGCCTCGGCCTGCTGCCAGAGGTCGCAGGTCTCCTCCGGGCTGGCCGTCTTGGCCTGCTCGGCGAGCGCGTCGTACTCCGGGTTGTCGACGAACATGAAGTTGTTGCCGCCCTTGTCCGGGGTCTCGCCACCGAAGAAGGTGTTCACGATGACCGGTCCGCCCGGAGCGATCTGCACGAAGCCGGTGTCCCAGTCGAAGGTCGAGAACAGCTGCTCGGACCAGGCGTTCGCGTCGTTGCCCGAGAGCTCCGTCGTGACGCCCAGCTCGTCCCAGGTCTGCTGCACGAGCTCGGCCGCTGCCGCGTGGCTCGGGGTGGCCGCGTCGTAGATGAACTTGATCGTCAGCGGCTCACCGTCCTTCGAGCGCTTGCCGTCGGAACCGAGCGTCCAGCCCGCCTCGTCGAGCAGCTCGCCGGACTTCTCGACGTCCGTCTCGGGGAGCGTCCACTGCGGACCGTCGGCGACGCAGAGGTAGGGGCTCTTCACGACGAGCGACTTGGACTCCTCGGCGGTGCCGTCGGTGACGACCTCACCGACCTGCTCGCGGTCGATCGCGGTGACGAGGGCCTCACGGACGAGCGGGTCGGAGGTGGGGCGCTCAGGACGCTCGTTGAAGAGCATCTCGCCGATCGGGTTGCGCACGCCCTCGCTGCCGAGACCGGCGGCCTCGACGCGGTCCTGGTCGGCACCGCCGATGCTCGCGGCGTTCACGTCACCGGAGAGCAGCAGGTTCGCGGCGGTCCCGGGGTCGGTGACGACGCGGACCTCGAAGGTGTCCGGCAGGCCCTTGGTGTCGCTCGTGACGTCCTCGGGACCCCAGGTGTAGTCGTCGCGCTTCGTGAAGGTGTAGCTGGAGCCCGGGGTCGCCTTGTCGAGGGTGAAGAGGCCGGTGCCGTTCATCGTCTCGACGAGGGAGTCAGGGTCGTCGAGGCCGGCCTGGCAGACCATCTCGACGGTGCCGGTGTTGGCGAGGATGAACGGGTCGGGCGTCGTGCTCGTGACGGTGAGCTGGTTGCCGTCGGCGGTCGCGGTCATCCGCTCGGAGACCTGCGCGCCGTAATAGAAGGTCGCGTTGGCCGGGTCGGCGTTGTAGGTGATGTTCGCCGCGGCGGTCTCCGCGGTGAACGGGGTGCCGTCCGCGCAGGTGATGCCGTCCTTGAGCGTGTAGGTGATGGAGGTGGAGCTCGCGTCCTCCTCCCAGCTCTCGGCCAGCCAGGGCAGGAGCTCGCCGTCGGCGTTGACGTACACGAGCGACTCGTAGTGGAAGCTGATGATCTCGCGGGCCTCGAGGCTGATGCCCGTCATGGGGACGAGGCTCCCCGGGTCGCCGCTCATGGCGGTGACGAAGGTGCCGCCGGAGACGTACTCGCCGGAGGAATCGGAGGATTGCGAGGAGGTGCACGCGGTGAGGGCCACCGCGGTGAGGGCCGCGGTGGCGAGTGCCGCCGCGGCTTTCCGCTTGCTGTTCATGCTGGATCCTTCGTACTCGGGTGGCCGTGGTGCGCGGGTGGCCGGATCAGATGGGGTGAGAGGTGCCGTGCTGGTGCTGGTGGAGAGCGGTGCTGGTGCTGTGGTGCGTCAGATGCGCTGTCGGGTCGCCGTGCCGATGCGGGCGAGGGGCCCCGCCGCCTTCACGGAGACCTTCAGGGTGGGGCGGGTCGCGTACGAGACGGGGGTCTCGAGCACGTCGACGATCTCGACCGAGCGCGGGTCTGCGCCGGCCTGGATCGCCTTCTCGATCGCGGAGCGTCCTGCCTCCTCGATGGCGGCTGCGCGGTCGGCGAAGTCGCAGAGCTGATCGGAGCGCCCACCGGCGAGCGCGATGGCCGCGCCCACGGCGTTGGCGACGTTGCCGCGCGCCGGGCGCAGGACCTCGCTCGCGCCGAGGACGGCGTCCGGGACGAGGAATCCTCCGCCGCCGACGACGACGAGCGGGAGGCCGGTGCGGCCGAGCGACATGCGCTCGACGGCGGACTCGATGCGTTCGTGGGCGACGCCGAGCGCGTGCTCGAGCGCCTGGCGGGTCGCGCGGTCGAGGGGCGGCAGCTCGCGGTCGGCGATGCCGAACTGGAGCGAGGCCGCGTCGGTGAGGGTCGGGGTGGTGCCGCCGAACAGCAGCGCCTCCTCGGTGAGCCGGTAGCCGACCGAGTCGTGCCGCGGGACGCCGGTCGCGGTGTCGACGATCGTGCCGCCACCGAGGCCGACACTCAGGATGTCGGGCATGCGGAAGTTCGTCCGCACGCCACCGACCTCGCGGGGCAGGGTCGACTCGCGGGGGAACCGGTCGACGAGCACGCCGAGGTCGCTCGTCGTGCCGCCGACGTCGATGATGATCGCGTTGTCGGCACCGGAGAGGAAGGCGGCGCCGCGGATGGAGTTCGCCGGCCCGGAACCGATCGTGAGCACCGGGTAACGGGCCGCGTACTCGACGGCCATGAGTGTGCCGTCGTTCTGGGCGAAGTAGGTCGTCGCGTCGAGTCGCTCCTCGGCGACGACGGTCGTGAGCGCGTTCGTGACGTCGCGGGCGACGGCGTAGAGGGACGCGTTGAGGACGGTCGCGTTCTCACGCTCCAACAACCCGAGCGCGCCGATCTCGTGACTGAGCGACACCGGGATGTCGACCCCGACGTGATCCTGGACGAGCGCCTCGACCTCGAGCTCCTGCTCGGGGAACGACGGGCTGAAGATGCCGCAGACGGCGACCGCGTCGAAGGTACCGGCCAGGGCGTCGAGCTCCCGGCGGATGAGGTCGCGGTCGAGCGGGGCGATCGGGTAGCCGTCGACGAGATGGCCGCCGCCGGCGAGGATGCTCCCCGCGAGGACGACGTCGCGCAGTTCCCGCGGCCAGCCGGCGAGCGGCGGGAGCGAGGTGGCTGCGGGCGAGCCGAGCCGGATGACGACGACACGACCGAGGTCGCGGCGGTTGACGATCGCGTTGGTCGCGTGGGTGGTGCCGAGCATGACGCGGGTGACGAGGCCCCGGTCGTCGCCGAGCTGGTCGAGGACCTCGGCGAGCGCCGCCCGGATGCCGCCGGTGACGTCGCGGGTGGTGGGCTGCTTCGTCCACGAGACGACCTCACCCGTGCCCGAGAGCGCGACGGCGTCGGTGTTGGTCCCGCCGACGTCGATGCCGATCGCGAGTTCGCCCGAGGTGTCGGTGACGGTGCTGGCGCCGGCGCTCATCGGGTCGCTCCAATGGTCTCGTCGGCGCTCACGCCGAAGGGCTCGTAGTCGAGGTCGTAGCCGAACGCGCGCGGGCCGGCGAGTTCGAGGCCGCGCTCGGTGCGCCACAGTGGATCGCACGCCCAGGCGAGGACGCTCACCCGCTGCCCGAAGCGCAGCATCTCGGTGGAGATCGCGTCGCCCGTCTCGGAGTCGACGATCGTGACGAGGTCGGGGACGCTGACGATGACCGCTCCGTCCTCCATGACGACGAGGTTCTCGTTCTGGATCTCCACGCGGGTGAGGCGACCGCGGTGCTCGCCGATCCCCTCGACCGTGACGGAGCCGCGGGTGAACCCGCCCTCGGTGCGGCGCTCGATGTCGACGACCTTGCCGCCCGTGATGAGGGACGCGCCGAGTTCGTCCGTGAGCGCGCCGACGGGGTCGGTGGCGGTGAGGAGCCGGCGCCCGACCTGCACGGCGCGGCTGACGCTGCCCTCGATGACCGCGCCGCGGACGGTGTCGCGGTCCATGACGTAGTTGGCGCCGATCGAGATCGCACCGCTGGCCACGGTGAGTGCGCGGGCGTGGCGCTCGAGCCAGGCGAGGCTGACAGGCCGCAGGATCGAGACGTTGCCGATCACGTCGCTCAGGACCGCGTACCCGGGCGGGAGGTTCGCGACGTTCATCGCGGTCATCGGCGCTTCCGGGAAGGCACGTCCCATGCCGTCGGCGTCGAGGATGCTGAGGCCGAGGCTCGCGGCCCAGCCGACGGGTCCGACGCCGTTGCTGCCGCCGATCTCCGTCGCCATGATCGTGGTGATGCGCTTGCCGGTGAGGCGCTCGATCTCCTCGACGATGATCTCGGCCTGGCCGCTCGCGCCGAGCATCTCGAAGCCCACCGACGGGGCGCCGATGCCGGACATGGCGACGACCACGTCGTCCGCGTCGAGGTCGGCGACCTGTTTGACGGGGACCGGACCGAACTGCTCCAGGGCGATCTCGACGCCGAGCTGCGGGGTCTGCACCGCGCCGCCGCCGCCGGTGCCGAAGATGGCGCATCCTGCGGCGAGCGCCGGCACGTCGGCCAGGGTGATGCTGGTGATCGGCGTGGCCGACGCTGCGGAGCGTGCAGCGGGGTGGTTCGTTGACATGTACCGAGCGTAGGCAGGGTCGGGAAGCACGACAATGTTCCCGCGGCCCACACAATCGGGGCAGAATGTGCTCATGGCCCAAGTCACCGTCGCGGACGTCATCCTCCAAGCCGAGCATCTCGGCGCCCGCTGCGTCGCCGGCGCCCCTGCAGGCGTCCCGGTCACCGGCGTCGAGATCCTCGCGCTCGACGAGCTGAACGACGCGACCGAGCACTCCATCGCCATCGTGACGACCCCCGACGGCGCCGTCCCGAGGCCGTACCAGGTCGACATCGCCATCCGCCGGGCCATCGCCGCGGGCTGCGCCGGCCTCGTGTTCGTCGGTGCGTTCCCCGTCGCCGAGACCTCGCGGGCCCTCGCGGACCGCGGTGGCCTGCCGGTCATCATGAGCGAGGGCATCGCCTCCGACCTCGCCGTGCTGATGGACCGCACGATCCGCGGTGGAGCCGAGGAGGCGATGTCACGCGCCGAGTTCGCGATCCAACGGGTGATCAGCGCGTCCGCGGCCGAAGCGGAGCAGGCGTCGGGTGTCGGCGTGCGGGAGGCGATCCTCGAGGTCGCCAGCACGACGCTCGGGGTGCCGGTCACCCTCGTCGAGGACGCGAGCGCCAGCTGGCTCGAACCCGACGCGGTGTGCATCGGTGAGATCCCGATCGGCCGGGTCCACGCCGAGCGCGACGACCCGGCCGCGGCGATCGCCCTCCCGGTCATCGCCTCCGTCCTCTCGCGCGCCCTGCAACGGGAGCTGCACGGCCGGTTCGGTTCGGTTCGCTCGCGGGCGGAACTCATCATCGAGCTGATCTTCGCGGAGTCGTCCCGCATCGACGGCTTCGCGATGGACGCGGTCCGCGCCGGCCTGCCGCTGCAGCTGTCGCATGCGGTGGCGTGGCTGACCCCGAAGCACGCGAGCGACCCGGACCGCCGGGCACCCACGGTCCTCGCGCCCTCCGTCGAGCTCTTCGCGCTGCAACTCGTCGACCAGCGCGAGGAGCAGTGGCACCTCGCGATGCGGCGCGACGAGATCGTGGTCATCGCGTCGGAGGAGCTCGGCGCACCCGACCACCAGCGGCGACTGCGCGACGTGATGGAGCGGATCGTCGCGCACGCTGCGACGATCGCGGGGCCGGAGTGGACGTTCACCGTCGGGCTCGGGACGCCGCAGAGCGGGGCGGCGGGGCTCCGGCAGTCGGCGACCGAGGCGCGGGTCGCGGCTGAAGCGGCCATCGCGGGTGGTCGTTTCGGCACCATGGAGGCGACGGACGTCACCGGGTTGCGGCGGGTGCTGCTCGACTTCTACGCCTCACCGCTCAGCCGGACACTGCTCGACGACATCCTCTCGCCGCTCGACGCCCTCGGGCCGGAGCGGGCCACGATCTCGGTGCGGACGCTGCTCGCGTACCTCAGCCATCGGAACTCGCTGGCGCGTGCCGGGGCCGAGCTGAACCTGCATCCGAACGCGGTGAACTACCGGATCCGGCGCATCGAGCAGTCGCTCGAACTCGACCTCGCCGACCCGGACGTCCGCTTCGCCGCGGAACTCGCCTGCCGGGTGCGGCTCATCGGCATGCCGTAGCCGAGCGGTGCCCGCTCAGCCCTGGGACGCCGCTTGCCTCGCCACCCGGACGATGCCCGCGGCGAGCGTCGGCCAGAGCTCGGCGGGGATGAGGTGCCCCATGCCAGGAAGGATGTGGAGCTCGGCCTCCGGCATCGCCTGGGCGATGTCCACGGCGGAGGTCCAGTGCAGCACGTCGTCCTCGCGACCGTGGAGCACGAGGGTCGGGACGGTCACGTCGCGCAGCCGCTCGAGTCGCTCCGGCGCACGCAGCAGCGCCGCCCACTGCCGGCTGAACCCTTCGGGCGCGTACCCGCGGTCGTAGGCCTCGCCCGTCGCCCACACCTCCCAGGCGGTGTCGGGCTGGTAGCGCGCGCCGGGCACGGGTGCGGCGAGCTCCGCCATCGCGGCGACGGACTCCTCCCGGGTGTACCGCACGGGCGAGACGAGCAGCTCGGGCCGCTCGCCGTGCAGGATGTAGCGCGGGTCCTGGCCGGGGATCGTGGACAGCAGGCCGAGGCTCAGCACGCGCTCCGGGTGGTCGAGCGCGACCATCTGCGCCATCATGCCGCCCATCGAGTGGCCGACGAGGTGCGCCTGCCCGACCCCGAGATGATCGAGCACCCGCAGGACGTCGTCGCCCATGTCGCCGAGCGAGTACCCGCCGTCGAGGTCGGTCTCACCACCGAACCGCTGCGAGAAGCCGACGTCGCGGTTGTCGAACCGCACGACGCGGAAACGCTCGTCCACGAGCATCTTCCGGAACGGGTCGCGCCAGGTGAGCAGCTGCGCGCCGCCGCCCGCGATGAGCACGATCGCCGGATCGGCGGGGTCACCCTCCACCTCGTAGTAGATCGAGACGTCGTCGGTGTCGGTGTACGGCATGCGGTGTCCACTCTCCTCGAACCTGCTCCCTGGTGGGCGTTCCGAGGCTAGCCCGCGGCCCGGCCGGGCACCATGTGTCAGGACACCACGGTTCCGGGGGCGACTGTGCCGCCGCCCCAACCATCAGGACCGAGGGCAACGCGGGTAGGCTCGCGACATGAGCGCCGAACCCCTCTCCGGAGACGACACCCTGCAGCTGCCCGAGTTCGACGCCCCGCCCGCCGAACCCATGCTGCTCGCTCAGCAGTGGCTCGCCGCAGCGATCGAGCGGGACGTCAGCGAACCCCGTTCGATGACCCTCGCGACGGCCACCTCGGTCGGTGTCGTCAGCGCGCGCACCGTCGATGTGAAGACCCTCGATGATCGCGGCCTGATCTTCGGCTCGTCGACCGAGAGCCGCAAGGGCGGGCAGCTCGCCGAGAACCCGAGCGCCGCCCTCCAGGTGTACTGGCGCGAGACGATGCAGCAGCTCCGCTTCGAGGGCCGCGTCGAGCAGTTGAGTGACGAGGAGTCCGACGCGCTGTTCGCCGACCGCTCGCCCAAGTCACGAGCGGCGACGGCGGTCGCCCACCAGTCGACGCCGTTCCGCGACGGCCCGGAGGAGACCCTCGACGCCCTCATCGCGCAGGCGAACGAGCTGCTCGAGCGCGAGGGCGACGACGTCCCACGGCCGGCCACGTGGGTCGGGTTCCGGCTCGTCCCCGACATGGTCGAGTTCTGGCACGCCAGCCGCGACCGCATGCACCGGCGCCTCCGCTATCTCGCGGCCGACGGCGGCTGGATCGTGGACCGCCTGCAGCCGTAACGGAGAGGCGACCACCGGCCGCCTCCCCGCTCGCGCTACCTCGGCGCGCGGACGACCACGACGCCACCGACGGGCGGCTCGACGACCGCGGTGCCGTTGTCGGCGTCGACCGCGATGACGTAGGCACCGACGGCCACGCGCTGCACACCGGCGGTCGCCGGGTGCACGATGACGTCGAGCCCGGGCTCCACCCGTGAGACCTGCTGGTCGGCCGGGTCTGGGTCGGTCGTGAGCACGTGCGCCGGGTGCGTCCGCTCGGCGGCGGCCGCCGCCTCCCGACGGGTCAGCTCACTCGACGGTGTGGCCACGTGCGCCGCCGTGCCCGCGGTCACGCCGGCGCCGAGGGCAGCCGTCTCCGCGCCGTCGACCGCGTTCCGCGGCTCGGCGCTCGACGGGGCGGTCGCGACCGAAGCCGTGTCATGCGGGTGGCTGCGCTCGAGCGCGGCACCCTCGACGTCGACGTTCGGCAGGATGCGGTCGAGCCACTTCGGGATCCACCAGGCGCTCTTTCCGAGCAGGTGCATGACCGCCGGGATGAGGAGCATACGGACGATGAACGCGTCGACGAGCACACCGAACGCCAGACCGAACCCGATCGACCGGATCATCGCCGAGTGGGAGAAGATGAACCCGCCGAAGACGGAGATCATGATGATCGCCGCCGCCACGACGACCGTCCGGCCGGCGTGCAGCCCGCGCTGGACCGCCAGGCGCGCCGGGGCACCGTGGGCGAACGCCTCGCGCATGCCGGACACGAGGAACAGCTGGTAGTCCATCGCGAGTCCGAAGAGGATGCCGATGAGGATCGTCGGCAGGAAGCTCAGGATGGGTCCCGGGTCGTGCACGCCGAACACCGGTCCGAGCCAGCCCCACTGGAAGATCGCCGTGATGCCGCCGAAGGTCGCCGCGAGCGACAGCATGAAGCCGAGCGTCGCCGTGAGCGGCACGAGGATCGATCGGAACACGAGGATCATGATGATCAGCGACAGGCCCACCACGAGCGCCAGGTAGAGCGGGAGGGCGTCGGAGAGCTGCTTCGAGACGTCGATGTTGCCGCTCGCGCTGCCGGCCACCCCGAGCTCGACGTCGCCCGACAGCGGCGAGAGGTCGCGCAGGTCGCGGACGAGCTGCTCCGTGGAGACCGCGTTCGGGCCCTCCTTCGGGATCACCTGGAAGGCGAGGACGGAGTTGTCGTCCGAGGCGCCCACCGGCGCGACGGCCTTCACGTCGTCCTGGTCGGCGATCTCCTGGCCGATCCGCACCTGCTCCTCGAGGACCTCCTCGTCGGTGGCGGCGTCGGGCAGCGTGGCGACGACGAGCAGCGGACCGTTGACGCCGGCACCGAACTTGTCCTCGATGAGCGTGTAGGACTGGTACTGCGTCGAGTCGACGGCCTCCGAGCTGCCGTCCGGCAGGCCGAGGCGCATGTCGAGCGCGGGGATCGCGACGACACCGAGCACGACGAGTCCGGCGACGAGCGTGCCGACGGCGCGCAGGGTGCCCATGGGCTTGGTCGGGACGGCGTCCGGGCGCGGCGTACCGATGGTGCCGCGTGCCTTCCGGCTGAGGATCCGGAGGCCGAGCAACGACAGCAGCGCGGGCGTCAGGGTTACCGCGAGCAGGATCGCGACGGCGACGCAGATCGCGCCGACGGTGCCCATCAGACCGAGGAAGGGGATCCCCGTGACGTTGAGCGCCAGCAGCGCGACGAGGACGGTCGATCCGGCGGACACGACCGCGTTGCCCGAGGTGCCGTTCGCGAGGCCGATGGACTCGTGCAGTTCGACGCCCGCGAGCAGCTGCTTGCGGTGCCGGTTCAGGATGAACAGCGAGTAGTCGATGCCGACCGCGAGCCCGAGCATGACGCCGAGCACCGGCGTGATCGAGAGCATGTCGACGACGCCGGAAAGGGAGAGCGACGCGGTGACGCCGACACCGACGCCGACGATCGCCGAGACGAGCGGGAGCGATGCGGCGATGACCGTGCCGAGCATCACGAGCAGCGTGATCGCCGCGATGATGAGGCCGATCGCCTCACCCACGCCGAACAGCTGCGGCAGGCTCTGCGCGAGCTCGTTCGAGAACTCGACCTCGACGCCCGACGGGACGTCCTCCTTGACCTGGTCGATGACCGACTGCTTCGTCTCCGGCGTGACCTCCTGCTGACGCTTGTCGAAGACGACGTTCGCGACCGCGGTGGTGTCGTCGGTCGAGACGGTGCGGATGCCCGAGGAGAGGTCGAGGAGCTGGGAGGAGAGCTCGAGCTTCGTGCTCTGCTCGTCGAGCTTCGCGAGGTTCTCGGTGATGGTGGCCTGCTGGGCGTCGAGCGCCGTCTGCTGCTGCGTGATGGCGGTCTGCTGGGCGTCGAACTGGGCCTGCGCGGCGGCCGGGAGCGTGCCGCCGGCGGCCTGCTGCGCCTGGGCGAGCGCGGCGCTCAGCTGGGTCTGCGCGTCGGTCAGCTGCTGCTGCCCGGCGTCGAGCTGCGTCTGGCCGTCGGTCAGCTGGGTGCGGCCGTCGTCGATCTGCGTCTTGCCGTCGGAGATCTGCTTCGCCTGGTCGGCGATCGTCTCCTGCGTCTCGAAGGGGTTGACCGTGGAGTCGACACCCTTGAGGTCGGCCGTCTCGTCGAGCAGCTCGCCGATCGCGGTCTTCTGGCTGTCTGTGAAGGCGTCGCCGTCCTTCGTGTGGAACACCATCGCCCCGGTGCCGCCGGAGGCGCTCGGGAACGACTCCTCGAGCTGGTCGGTGACCTTCGCGGTCGGCGTGCCCGGGATGGTGACGGCGCTCGAGAGGGTGCCGCCGAAGGCGAGGAACGCACCCACCGAGATGCCGAGGATCACGATCCAGGAGATGAGGACGGCCCACGCGCGACGCGCGGAGAAGCGTCCGAGGCGATACAGCAGTTCAGCCAAGGGAGTCTCGATTCTTCGGGAGGTGGTGCTGGTGACGTGTGCGGGGACGGAGCGGGAAGCGGATCAGTGCGTGGACGCGTAGCCGGTGCGGACGCTCGCGATGAGCCGTTCCAGCAGGTCGGTCCAGAGGGCACGGGCTTCATCGTCCGTGGTGGCGCCGGTACTCGCGATCCAGTGATGGGCGAGCACTTCGACACCGTGCATGAGGGAGGACACCAGGAAGCCGGCCTCGAGTTCGTCGACGTCGGTGTTCCGCTCGGCCAGTTCGTGGGCGAGTTCCTGGGTGGTGCGGGAGAAGGTGGCCTGGAACAGCTGCTGCGGGCGCGAGTCGTCGGGTGCGAAGCCGCCGAGCGCGTTCCAGAGGAAGGCGATGACGCGGGGGATGTCGGTCGTGCGGAGGGCCGCGGCGACGTCCTCGAACATCGAGACACGCGACCCCGGGCCTGCCGGTCGTGCGTTGACGGCGGACCGGAAGCTCTCGATCACGACGGCCAGCTCCTCGGTGCAGGAGGTGGTGACGAGGTCGTCGATCGATGAGAAGTGGTTGAACACCGTGCGGCGCGAGACGTCGGCGCGCTCGGCGATGACGTCGACATTGAACCCGGCGATGCCCTGCTCCGCGATCATGACGCGGGCTGCGTCGAGGATCGCGCGATGGTGGCGCGCGCGGAGGGCGGCGCGTCGATCCTCGGCGGGGGCGGTGGTGGACACGTGGGTACACTACGTGCACCGATGCACTCAGTGCAACTTGTTGACCATGGTCCCAGGCGACTCTCGGCAGGGCATGGCGCCTCCGGTGGACTAGCGGTCGGGTCGAGTGGACGGGAGGTCGGATGCGACCGCCTCGTCTCGGGCAGGCTTGAGCCATGACGACAGACGAGAAGCTCGACGCTCCACGAACGGGCTCGGTCCCCACGACGAACACAGCCGCGTCCGACGTCCCGCGCACGCGGACCGCATGGGCGGCCGTCGCCGTCATGATGGCGACGAGCTTCGTGCTCGTGCTCGCCGAGTTCCTGCCGCCGAGCCTGCTGCCGTCGATGGCCGCGTCGCTCGGGATCACCGAGGGCCAGGCCGGCCAGGCCGTCACCGCGACGGCGTTCATCGGCTTCCTCACCGCGCCGACGATCGGGATCCTCGTCCCGCGACTCGACCGTCGCCTCCTGCTCGTCCTGCTCGCAGCGGCCGCCGCGGCGTCGAGCGCGCTCGTCGCGATCTCCGCCGACTTCGTGATGCTGCTCATCGCCCGACTCCTGCTCGGTGCGGCCCTCGGCGCCTTCTGGGCGATGTCGATCGCGATCGCCGCCCGGTTGTCCGCTCCGCACCACCTCGGTCGGGCGATCATGCTCGTGAACACCGGCACCACCGTCGCGACGGTCGCCGGTGTCCCGGTCGGCACCTACCTCGGTTCGGTCATGGACTGGCGCCTCATCTTCGCCGGTGTCGCGGTCATCACCGCGGTGGTGGCCGTAGCGCTGCGGCTCGTGCTCCCGCCCGTCGCACCGGCACCGTCGAGCGGCGGTCTGCGGTCGCTCGTCGACACGCTCCGGGTCCCCGGCATCCGCGTCGGTCTGACGGGACACATCCTGACCGTCCTCGGGCACTTCATCGCCTTCACGTACATCCGGCTCGCGATCGAGCGGGTGCCCGACCTCGACGCGGCCGGTGTCGCGGTCCTGCTCGCCGCGTTCGGTCTCGGCGGCGTGGTCGGCAACTTCGTGATCGGGCTCCTCGTCGACCGCCACCTGGCGGCCCTGCGCTACGTCGTCCCGGCGTTCATCGGCATCTCGATCGCGCTCGTGACCCTGTTCCCGGGGCAGCCGTGGATCGTGACCATCGCGATCACCACCTGGGGCATGGGCTTCGGTGCCTGGCTCACGACCCTCAGCACGTGGATGGGGCGGCTCGTCCCCGACCGCATGGAGTCCGGTGGTGGACTCGTCGTCGCGGGGTTCCAGCTCGCGATCACCGTCGGTGCCGGAGCGGGTGGACTGCTCGTCGACGCGGTCGGCATCGTCCCGGCCCTCACGGTCGCGGCGATCTCCGCGATCGTGGGTGGCATCGTCTTCGGGTCGGCGCGCACGGCGCGGTGATGCCGAGGGCGGTCCGACCGAGCACCTACGCGGCCTGCGCCGCCTCGACACGCCAGCGAGCCGGGGTCAGGCCCGTGTAGCGCTGGAAGGCGCGCGCGAACCCGTCTTCCGACACGTAGCCGAGTGCACCGGCGAGCTCAGCAACGGACGCGCCGCCCGTGAGGATGAGCCCCTTCGCCGTCTCCATGCGAACGGTCGTGAGGTAGGCGCGCGGCGTGTGCCCGACGACCTCGCGGAACCGCTCGGCGAACGCCGACCGCGACATCATGGCGATGCGGGCGAGCGTCTCGAAGGTCCATGGTCGCCCCGGTTCGGCGTGCAGGGCGTCGAGGACCGCGCCGATGTGCGGGTCGCCGATGCGCTGCAGCCAGCGGTCCGGCGCACAGCCGGCCTCGTTCCACGTGCGGAGCGCGGCCGACACGATCGTGGTCGCGATGCGGCTGCAGATGACGGTGTCGCCCGGCCGCGGACGACCAGCCGCCTGAGGGCAGCCCATGCCTGCGATGAGCGCCACCATCGAGGGCTCCTGCCCTGCGAAGTCGGCGACGTACAGGTGCTCGGGCAGCGTCTCCGCCACCTGTTGGCGCTGACCCGGCGGGGTGAAGGCGACGTCGAGGAGCTCGGCGTCCTCGAGTGCGAGCACCGTCGTGGCGTGGGCGCGCGGAAAGAAGACGAGGTCGCCGGCGTCGAGGTCGCGGGTACCGTCGGCGGCGGTGAGGCGGACGCGCCCGCTGGAGAGGTAGACGAAGCCGGACGCCGTGTGCGGTCGCCGCAGCGGGACACCCGCGGCGAGGCGGTCGCGGTCGGTGCCGTGGATCGTCCACTCCAGGCTCGCGAGCGCGCGGTCGAAGGTGTCGATCGTCGACGCTGGAGGGGTCGCGGTGAGGGTCACACCGATGCGAACGCGATCACGTCGCCGGATGTTCCGCCCGACTGCCCGCTGAGTCGCCCGGATCTGTCCGATTCCGGCGGCGATCCGAGCAGATTCGGGCGACTCAGTCGCGGCTAGCGCCCGTCGACCACCGACATGAACCCCGCGAAGGCGAAGGCACCCGGGATGATGTACAGCAGCGTGCGGGTCACGAGCCAGCTGACCGCTCCGACAGCCACCCAGATCGCATGGAAGCGCGCCCGCACCGTGAGGCGACGGCCCTCCTCGCCGACGACCGTCTCCTTCCGGGTCCAGACCTGCTCAGCCTCCATGGCGTCCCGTGCCGCCTCGAGGACGCTCTCAGCGTCCTGTCCCGCCACCCGTTCGTCGCGGTATCGCTCGGCCCTCGTGATGAGCCGCGGCACGAGGTCGGTGAGGATCGCGTCGACGGCGACCCAGGGGGCGGCGTACGAGAAGTCGGCGGCCGGTCTGCTGAAGAAGACGACCCGATCGTCGACCATCTCCACGTTGTAGTACGCCGCGGTGCTGACGAGCGACGACATGACGTCGGGGGTCAGCACGTATCGCGCGTCCGTCCCGTAGCCGGACGGCGCGTAGACGCGGAACCAGCGGTCGAAGTCGCCCTCGAGGGAGATCCGCAGACCCCGGTCGAGGCCCGGCGGCAGGTCGCTGCGGACGGTGTCGTTCGTCGTCGCGTCGAGCAGGAGGTGCGGGAGCGGAGCCGGCAGCTGCACGGTCAGGTAATGCCAGTCCCGCGACCGCTTCACGTCGTCGACCAGGTTGCCGAACTCGACCCGGTCGCCGACGAATCGCGGGTGGGAATACACCTGTGGTCCCGGCGTGGTGATGAAGGCGTTGTTGTACTTCCCCGTCGTGGTGATGAGCGAGGAGAACATCGCCCGTCCTTTCGACTCCTCCTCGAAGCCGTTGGCCACCGCGGTCAGGTGGCGCCGCCATTCGGCGAGGCGCGCCTTCGGGGACGGCGGACGGCGCGACCAGCGGTACAGGAGCCACGCACCGACGAGCAGCCCGATGAGGACGAGCACGGCGACGATCAGGCCGACGACGTCATCGGCCTCGACGCGACGGTCGTGATACTCGTCGACGCTGACGCCGACCGAGACGAGGGCGATCGCGAGGTACCAGAGGACGAGGCTGAAATAGAGGTGGAAGAGCACTCTCCGCCCGGTGGGCGCCCATTTGGACCGACCAGAACGACGCTCGTCCGCCATCGCCGCGGCGACCTCGTGTTCGGGCGCCGTCAGCCACCGCAGTTCCACTGATCCAGATCCCCTCGACGCCCTCAGCCTCCCAGCGTAGGGCAGGGTGACTACCGGCTCGCAGCGTTGACGACGGCGCGGACCGACGCCTCGAGCACGGAGCGATGGCGCCCGGCTGCCCACACCGTCTCCGCCCCGCGGCGGATCTCCAGGAGGGTCAGGGCCTCTGCGCCACTCCCGGCACTGAGCGAGGTCTGATGCAGGGAGACGATCTCGACGTGGATGCCGTGGTCGGCGAGGAGGCGGGTCGCCGCCTCGACCGGACCGACGTCGGCGAAGGTGGCCTCATGGCGATCCCCGTCGATCACGAGACCGATCGTCGTCCGCGAGGTCTCGCCGGTCGTCGTCACATCGACTTCGAGCAGCTCGACCCGAGACGGCGTCGCCGACAGGTAGCTGCGCTCGAACACCGAGAGCAGCGCCTCGGCGTCCAGCTCGCGACCGGTCTCGTCCGCCTGCTGCTGGACGCGACGCGAGAAGTCCACTTGGAGACGACGGGGCATCTCGATGCCGTAGTCGCGTTCGAGCAGGTAGGCGATGCCGCCCTTGCCGGACTGCGAGTTCACGCGGATGACCGCCTCGTAGCTCCGGCCGAGGTCCGCCGGGTCGACCGGCAGGTAGGGCACGCGCCACGGGAGGTCCTCCGGACGGCTGCCGGTGGCCTCGGCCCGAACCCGGTGTTCGGCGAAGCCCTTCTTGATCGCATCCTGATGCGTCCCCGAGAAGGCGGTGTGCACGAGGTCGCCGACGTAGGGGTGGCGCGGGTGGATCTCGATGCGGTTGCTGTGCTCGACGACCCGCCGGATGTGGTCGATGTCGGAGAAGTCGATCATCGGGTCGACGCCCTGGGCGTGCAGGTTGAGCGCGAGGGTCGCGAGGTCGACATTGCCGGTCCGCTCGCCGTTGCCGAAGATGCACCCTTCGACGCGTTGAGCGCCCGCGAGGACCGCGAGTTCAGCGCACGCGATCCCGGTGCCGCGGTCGTTGTGGGGGTGGACCGACAGGATGACGGCGTCGCGCCGGTCGAGGTTCCGGTGCATGTACTCGATCTGGTCGGCGTAGACGTTCGGGCTCGCCGCTTCGACGGTCGCGGGCAGGTTGAGGATCACCGGTCGGTCCGTCGAGGCGTCCCAGAGGGTCGTCATCGCATCGCAGAGTTCGAGGGCATAGTCCGGCTCCGTCAGGTTGAAGACCTCCGGGGAGAACTCGAACCGCACCCCGTCGAGGTCGCCGGCGAACTCGAGGACGTCGGCGCCGCCGGCGAGGATGAGCGCGCGGAGCGAGTCGCGGTCGTGTCCGAGGACGACCTCCCGCCAGAGCAGCGCCGTCGCGGTGTACAGGTGGATGACGACCGGGTTCCGGATCCCACGGATCGACTCGACGGTGCGCTCGATCAGGTCGCGGCGGGCCGGCGTGAAGACCACGATCGTGACGTCCTCGGGAGCGATGTCGGTCTCGGCGATCAGGCGGACGAAGTCGTAGTCGGTCTGCGAGGCGGAGGGGTAGCCGACCTCGATCTCCTTGTACCCCATCGTGACCATCAGCTCGAAGAAGGCCCGTTTCCGCTCGGGGTCCATGGGTTCGGCGAGCGCCTGGTTCCCGTCGCGCAGGTCCACCGGCACCCAGAGCGGCGCCTCGGTCAGTCGTCTCGACGGCCAGGTGCGGTCGAGGAGGGGGACGTCCACCCGCGAGTACAGGTCCTGGTAGCGATGGGACGGCATCTGGGAGTGCCGCTGTCGGTTCCAGCTCGGCGCGGAGGACGGGACAGGACCGGCGGGTGTGGAGAGTCGGGAGTCTGCGGGGATCACGCGGCTACGCTAACACAACTTGTCAGACAAGCTGAGGACTATGATCGAGTCATGGACACGGTGCACCGCGAATCGCTCTCCGACCAGGTCGCACGCTTGCTGCTGCAGCGCATCCAGGCCGGCGAGTGGGAGATCGGCCAGAAGCTGCCCGGCGAGACGACCCTGGCACCGCAGCTCGGCGTGGGCCGGTCGACCATGCGCGAGGCGATCCGCCAGCTGGCCGGCCAAGGCGTGCTCTCGACCCGGCAGGGATCGGGGAACTTCCTCCAGGCGCGCACGCCGGTCCAGGATTGGGACGCGCTCGTCCTGCGGACCGCGATCGGCTCGGTCGTCGAGGCACGCATCGCCATCGAGTGCGAGGCGGCGGCCCTTGCCGCGCAACGCCACACGGCGTCCGACCTGGCCGCCATCCGCGGGGCGCTGGCCCATCGGAACGCCGATCGCGCGACCATCGAGGGGCGGGTCGACGCCGACACGGCACTCCATCGCAGCATCGTCGCCGCGAGCGGGAACGAGATCTTGACCGAACTGTTCGACACCTTCGCCGAGCGCAGCCGCGAGGCGATGATCCAGATGCTCCGCCTCAGCGGCGAGCCGGGGACGGACCACGACCAGTTCGTCCACGAGCACATCGTGCAGGCGGTCGCGGATCGCGATGCCACCGCGGCGTTCGACCGCAGCCGCGCCCACCTCGTCGCCCTCCGCGACGGCATCGTGCCCCCGGACTGATCGCAGCGCGCGCGTGACTATACGCCTGTCGGCGCCCGGATGACACACCCCACGGGAATCGGTCGGCAGGCGCAGGCTGGGCGCGAGTGCCCGGGCCGAACGGCGACGGGGAACTCCGATCAAAGGGGAACACCATGTACTTCCACGTGCAGCGGTTCATCAACGAGATCGCCGAAGACGAGCCGGACCCCGCAGCGGCTGCGGCGCTGCAGGAGGGACTCGGCGGCCAGTTCGGCGAGATGCGCACCATGATGCAGTACCTCTTCCAGGCCATGAACTTCCGCGGCCCGAGCGGCAAGCCCTACCGCGACCTCATCCAGGGCATCGGCACCGAGGAGATCAGCCACGTCGAGCTCATCGGCACCACGATCTCCCGCCTCCTCGACGGTTCGCCCGCGTACCAGGGCAAGCAGACCGACCCGGTGGACCAGCCGGGGGCCGGCGGCGCGACACCCCTGTCGATCGCCCTGTCGGAGGTCAACACGCACCATTACCTCGTCGCCGCGCAGGGTGCGATGCCGGTGGACGCGGCCGGCAACCCGTGGAACGGGAGCTGGGTCTACAACTCCGGCAACCTCGTCCTCGACCTGATGTACAACCTCATGCTCGAGTCGACCGGTCGCCTGCAGAAGTGCCGGCTGTACGAGATGACGTCGAACAAGACGGCCCGTTCGACGATCGCCTACCTGATCGTCCGCGATCAGGCGCACGAGAACGCCTACGCGAAGGCGCTCGAGACCCTCGGGGTCAATTGGAAGAACTCCCTTCCGATCCCGAAGACCAACGCCGAGCAGTTCCCCGAGGTCAAGCTGCTGGTGGACCAGGGGCTGCAGAGCAAGCAGTTCTCCTTCGACCTCGCCGGGCAGTCCGAGGCCGGCCGCATCTTCCAGGGCATGTCGCCGTCCAACGACGGCACCGAGCTGGACGCGAGCGAGCAGGCTCCGGAGGGCGTGCCCTCGACGATCGCACCCGAGCGGTTCGAGGAGTTCTCCCCCGGAGCCGACAAGGACCTCCTCGCGCTCATCCAGGCGACGGCGGAGATGGAGCTCGCCGACATCGACGCGACCTTCGGTCCGCTGAAATAGCGACCACCGGTGCCCGCCCCGCCGGGGCGGGCACCGAGCACTGCACCAATGCGCCGATCAGGCGTCGAACCAGTCCTCGCGGGGACGGGCGGGAACACGCAGCATGTCGAAGGCTCCGAACCGGAACAAACCACCCAAACGCATCCGGAAGGACCGCTACGAAGCGGAACTGGAACGACTCCAGATCGAACTGGTCGCCATGCAGCGCTGGGTGATCGAGACCGGCGCACGGGTCGTCGTGGTCTTCGAGGGCCGAGACGCCGCAGGCAAGGGCGGCGCGATCAAGCGCATCGTCCAATATCTGAACCCGCGTTCGGCACGGGTCGCCGCCCTGCCGACCCCTGGTGAGCAGGAGCGCGGCCAGTGGTATTTCCAGCGCTACATCCAGCACCTGCCCACGGCGGGCGAGATCGTGCTGTTCGACCGCTCCTGGTACAACCGAGCCGGCGTCGAACGGGTGATGGACTACTGCACCCCTGAGCAGTACCGGCGATTCCTCCGCCAGACTCCCGTGTTCGAGCGGATGCTCGTCGAGGACGGCATCATCCTCATCAAGTACTGGTTCTCGGTCTCCGACGACGTCCAGGAGCAGCGGTTCCGCTCGCGTCTCGACGACCCGATGCGCCGCTGGAAGCTGTCCGACACGGACCTCCAGTCGATCACCCGCTGGGAGGACTACTCGCGCGCCAAGGACGAGATGTTCGAGGCCACGGACCACGCGGATGCACCCTGGTGGACGATCGAGAGCGACGACAAGCGGGCGTCCCGGTTGAACGCGATCTCGCACCTGCTCTCTCAGATCCCCTACGAGCAGCGCGCCCCCGAGCCGATCGACATCCCCGAGCGGCCGGGCGCCGACGGGTACGACCGACCCGCGCGCGAACGGTACCGGTACGTGCCGGATCACGCCCACACCCTCGGGGGCTGAACCGACGCGCTGACGGGACGACCCGGATCAGTCGGCGCTCGGAGCGCCCTGTCGCGCACGGTGGGCGCGGACCCGGCCCCGGCTGGCACAGGCCGGCGACGGACACCAGTGCCGCCTGCCGGAGGTGTCGAGGAACACCCAGCGGCAGTCGACCTCGGCGCACTGACGCAACAGCTCCCGGTCCGGCCCCTGCAGCATCACCAGCGCCTGGACGGCGATTCCGGCGAGCGCCGCGTCGAGCGGGACGCCGTCGGGAGCGGGACCGCTCCACAGCGCTCCGGCCGACCTCGACGCGTGCTCACGCACCTGCGCCAGTGCTTCCGGATCCGGCTCGCGCTTCGCCACCGACGCCATCGCCATCTCGCGGAGCGCTTCCCGCAACCGCACGAGCCGGTCGAGGTCGTCGGCGCTCAGCTCGCCATCCACCCCGAACCCGACCAGGCCGAGCCACCGCCGCCCCGCCTCGGGCGTCCCGATCCGCTCCACCGGCCGCGTTCCGAAGCTCTGCCCCTGCGTGGCGAGCAGGTTCAGCCAGGTGGCTCCGCCGTCGAAGCGGAAGTCGGTCTCGGTCGTCATAGTTCGAGTGTAACGTGTCAACCGTTACAACGGCGATCGGTGAGAGCAGGACGAGCGAGGGAGCGACGATGCAGGGAGCGACGATGCACGAGGTGTTCGATGTGGCGGCCGGCCGCGAACGACTGGCGGAGCTGCAGGACGAGACGACGACCGCTGCCTGGCGCGCGACGGTCGATGCGGCGGCGCCGGGCTTCGACGAGTGGATCGTCGGCGCCGTGTTCGGTGGGACCTACCAACGCGACGGCCTGACGCCGCGCGACCGACAACTGCTCATCATCGGTGCGCTGACCGCGCTCGGCGGCGTCGACCCGCAACTCAGCGGTCACCTCGCGACGTCGGTCCGGATCGGGATGACCCGGACGGAGCTCGCCGAGGCGCTCGTCCACCTCGTGCCGTATGTCGGTCTGCCCCGCGTGATGGCGGCCCTGCGACTCCTGCCCGAAGCGGCGACCGGCGTGGATGCCGACACGCGATGACCCGGGTGATCCGCACGGTGCTCGGTGACATCGACCCGGCCACGGCGGGCGTGGTCGACTCGCACGACCACCTCTTCCTCCGGACACCGGTCCTGGCCGGTGAGGACCTGGTCGACGAGCCTGACGCCACGACCGCGGTCGAGCGCTTCGCAGCGGTGGGCGGCAGGACCGTCGTCCAGTGGACGCCTCGAGGTCTCGGACGCGGCCTCCCGGCGCTCCGGCGGATCAGTGCGTCGACGGGGGTCCGCGTCGTGGCGGCGACCGGACGTCATCTGCGACGCGTCTACCCCGACGGCGCTGCGGAACCCGCGCGCTCGGCCGACGAGCTCGCAGCGGCGTTCATCGACGACGTCGACCGGCACGGGTGCGGACTGATCAAGATCGGTGTCGGCCTCGACCGCCTCGCCGAGGACGAGCGGGACGCGTTGCGGGCCGCCGCAGTGGCGCATCACGCCACCGGTGCGCCGATCGCGGTGCACCTCGAGCAGGGAGCGGCGGCCGGGCTCGTCCTGGCGGCGCTGGACGCCGACGAGGTGGACCCGAGGTCCATCGTCCTCGGACATCTCGGTCGGAACACTCACGTCGAGCAGATCCTCGATGCCGCGCGTTCCGGCGCGTGGGTGTGCCTCGACACGCCATCGCCGGCTCATCCGATGGACCCCGCTCGACTGGCGCGGATCCTCGAAGCCCTCATCGACGACGGGCACCTGCCCGCACTGCTCCTCGGCGCCGACACGACCACGTCCGCCTCCCGCGCGCGGCCGGACGAGTACGGTCCGGCGGCGCTCCTGACGACCGTCGCACCGCAGTTGGCGAGGGCCCTCGGCGTGGAAGCGGTGTCGACGATCACCCGCGACAACCCCGCCCGCGCGTGGGCGTTCCAGCCCCGCGCACCACGCACCGTAGGGAGGTCGTGAGGATCCACGCGGAAGGCGTATGGAAACCGTGAGGACCGCCGTCGGAGGTCGCTGACGGGTGTTGGCTCTGAGCTGTCCCGAACGGGACACAGCACCACGCACCCGCACCACGCACCCACTGGAGTCCTCTTGCTCGACCTCGTCTACGTGCTCGGCGTCATCGCCGTGTTCGCTCTGGTCGGCCTCGTCGCCCGGGGAGTGGAGAGACTGTGATCGTCTTCGAACTCCTCGCCGCCGTCCTGGCCGTCGCCGCCGTCGTGTACCTCGTGTACGCGCTCGTGAAACCCGAGAGGTTCTGATGCAGACCCTCTTCGCGATCCTCCAGGTCTCGACCCTCGTCCTGGTTCTCGTGCTGCTCTACCGTCCGCTCGGTGAGTACCTCGCCCGGGTCTACACCTCCAGCAAGGACTTCGCCGTCGAACGCGGCTTCTACCGCGTGATCGGTGTCGACGCCCGCTCCGAGCAGACCTGGCAGGCCTACCTCCGCGGGGTGCTCGCCTTCTCGCTCGTCGGCGTCCTCCTCGTCTACGCCCTCCAGCGTGCGCAGGCCGTCCTCCCCTTCGCACTCGGCCTCCCCGCCGTCCCCGAGGGACTGTCGTTCAACACGGCCGCGTCGTTCGTCGCCAACACCAACTGGCAGTCGTACTCCCCCGAGGTCACGATGGGCTACACCGTGCAGCTCACGGGCCTCGCGGTGCAGAACTTCGTCTCCGCCGCCGTCGGCATCGCCGTCGCCATCGCCCTCGTCCGCGGCTTCGCGAGTCGCCGCAGCGGCACCATCGGCAACTTCTGGGTCGACCTCACCCGCGGCACCCTCCGCGTGCTGCTGCCGCTCTCCGTCGTCATGGCGGTCGTGCTCATCGCGGGCGGGACCATCCAGAACCTCAACGGCTTCACCGACGTGACGACCATCACCGGCGCGACGCAGACCATCCCCGGCGGACCGGTCGCCTCCCAGGAGGCCATCAAGCTCCTCGGCACGAACGGCGGCGGGTTCTTCAACGCGAACTCCGCGCACCCCTTCGAGAACCCGACCGCCTGGACGAGTCTCGTCCAGAACATCCTCATGCTCGCGATCCCGTTCTCCCTGCCGCGCACCTTCGGCCGCATGGTCGGCGACCACAAGCAGGGCTACACGATCCTCGCGGTCATGGGCGTCATCTTCCTCGCCTCGTTCTCGATCCTCACGGCGCTCGAAGCCCGCGGCCTCGGTGCAGCACCGCTGGCCGCCGGCGGCGCGATGGAGGGCAAGGAGCAGCGTTTCGGTGTCTTCGCCTCGACGCTGTTCGGCTCGACCTCGACGCTCACCTCGACGGGTGCCGTCAACTCGATGCACGACTCCTACACGGCACTCGGCGGCATGATGCCGATGATCAACATGATGCTCGGCGAGATCGCCCCCGGCGGCGTCGGCTCAGGCCTGTACGGCATGCTCGTGCTCGCCGTCATCGCCGTGTTCATCGGTGGGCTGCTCGTCGGCCGGACCCCGGAGTACCTCGGTAAGAAGATCGGCCCGCGGGAGATCAAGCTCGCGAGCCTGTACATCCTCGTGACGCCGACCCTCGTGCTCGCCGGCACCGCACTGAGCTTCGCCATCCCCGGCGTCCGCTCGGACGTGGAGACGACGTCGATCTGGAACCCGGGCCTCCACGGCCTGTCCGAGGTCCTCTACGCCTTCACCTCCGCCGCGAACAACAACGGTTCCGCGTTCGCCGGCCTCACGGCGAACACCCCGTGGTTCAACACGGCCCTCGGTGTCGCGATGCTCCTCGGTCGCTTCATCCCGATCGTGCTCGTCCTCGCGCTCGCCGGTTCGCTGGCCGCGCAGGACCGGGTCCCCTCGACGGCCGGAACGCTCCCGACCAACCGGCCGCAGTTCGTCGGCCTCCTCACCGGTGTCGCAGTGATCATCACCGCACTCACCTACTTCCCCGTCCTCGCGCTGGGTCCCCTGGCGGAAGGGCTGTCATGAGCCACGTCCACGACGCACACCGCGTGATCATCACCGCACGCACCTCCTTCCCCGTACTCGCGCCAGGTCCCCTGGCGGAAGGGCTGTCATGAGCCACGTCCACGACGCACACCGCGTGATCATCACCGCACCCACCTCCTTCCCCGTACTCGCGCCAGGTCCCCTGGCGGAAGGGCTGTCATGAGCCACGTCCACGACGCACACCGCGTGATCATCACCGCACCCACCTCCTTCCCCGTACTCGCGCCAGGTCCCCTGGCGGAAGGGCTGTCATAAACCATGTCCACCACGCACACGCTTCCCGCCCCGGCGGAACCCGAGCAGGAGCAGGACCACCACCACGAGCCCGCGAAGGCCGCGTTCGGTCCGGCGCAGTTGCTCGCCGCGACCCCGGGCGCCTTCCGCAAACTCGACCCGCGGCTGATGGTCAAGAACCCGGTCATGTTCATCGTCGAGGTCGGGGCTGCACTGACGACCGTCCTCGCGATCGCCGAACCGTTCCTCGGTGGCGCGCAGGAGTCCGGCGGGTCGGCCGTGCCGGCGTCGTTCACCTGGGGCATCGCCATCTGGCTGTGGCTCACGGTCGTCTTCGCGAACCTCGCTGAGTCCGTGGCCGAGGGACGCGGCAAGGCGCAGGCCGACAGCCTCCGCAAGACGCGCACCTCGACCATGGCGAACCAGGTCACGACCTACGACGCCTCGGCGGACCCGTCCGCGGAGCACGCCGCCATCGGCCAGGTCTCCTCGGCGGACCTCACCCTCGGCGACGTCGTCGTGGTGACCGCCGGCGAGCTCGTCCCGGGCGACGGCGACATCGTCTGGGGCATCGCCTCGGTCGACGAGTCGGCGATCACGGGCGAGTCGGCCCCGGTCGTCCGCGAGTCCGGCGGTGACCGCAGCGCCGTCACGGGCGGCACCCGCGTGCTGTCCGACCGCATCGTCGTCCGCATCACCTCGAAGCCCGGCGAGACCTTCGTCGACCGCATGATCGGCCTCGTCGAGGGTGCGGCGCGGCAGAAGACGCCGAACGAGATCGCGCTCAACATCCTGCTCGCGAGCCTGTCGATCGTGTTCGTGGTCGTCGCGCTGACGCTCAACCCGATCGCCTCCTATGCGGCGGCTCCCGTCAGCGTCCCGGTCCTCATCGCCCTCCTCGTCTGCCTCATCCCGACGACCATCGGCGCCCTGCTCTCGGCCATCGGCATCGCCGGCATGGACCGACTCGTGCAGCGCAACGTGCTCGCGATGTCCGGCCGCGCGGTCGAGGCCGCCGGCGACGTCACGACCCTGCTGCTCGACAAGACCGGCACCATCACCTACGGCAACCGCCAGGCGGTCGAGTTCATCGCCCTCCGCGGTGTCACGCCGGAAGAGCTCGCGCAGGCAGCCGCCCGGTCCTCGCTCAGCGACCCGACGCCCGAGGGCAAGTCGATCGTCGACCTCGCGGCCGAGCGTGGCATCCACCTGGACGGGTCCGGGGCTGGCGAGATCGTCCCGTTCACCGCGCAGACCCGCATGAGCGGCCTCG
Organism: Plantibacter sp. VKM Ac-2876; assembly: GCF_015350715.1. Lineage (NCBI taxonomy): Bacteria > Bacillati > Actinomycetota > Actinomycetes > Micrococcales > Microbacteriaceae > Plantibacter > Plantibacter sp. VKM Ac-2876. Next base: position 534,869 of record NZ_JADKSI010000001.1, read on the forward strand.
ACCAGCCGGACGGCGCACAGATCCGCAAGGGTGCCGGCTCGGCCGTACTGGCCTGGGTGGAGTCGTTCGGATCCCTTGCCGAGGCGACCCGCGCCGAGCTCCAGGAGCACGTCGAGGCGGTGTCCGCCGGCGGCGGCACCCCGCTCGTCGTCGCGCAGACCGACACCACCGGCACCGCGCGGGTGCTCGGCGTCGTCCGCCTGAAGGACGTCGTGAAGGCCGGCATCGCGGAGCGGTTCGCCGAGCTGCGCGCCATGGGCATCCGCACGGTCATGATCACGGGTGACAACCCGCTCACCGCCAAGGCGATCGCCGCCGAGGCCGGAGTCGACGACTTCCTGGCCGAGGCGACGCCCGAGCAGAAGCTCGAGCTCATCCGCAAGGAGCAGGAGGGTGGCAACCTCGTCGCGATGACCGGTGACGGTACGAACGACGCTCCGGCGCTCGCACAGGCCGACGTCGGTGTCGCGATGAACACGGGCACCTCCGCTGCGAAGGAGGCCGGCAACATGGTCGACCTCGACTCCGACCCGACGAAGCTCATCGACATCGTCCGGATCGGCAAGCAGCTGCTCATCACCCGAGGCGCCCTCACGACGTTCTCGATCGCGAACGACGTCGCCAAGTACTTCGCGATCATCCCGGCCATGTTCGCCGGGGTGTTCCCGGGGCTCGCACTGCTCAACATCATGCAGCTGCACTCCCCCGCGTCGGCGATCCTCTCGGCGATCATCTTCAACGCGATCATCATCGTGATCCTGATCCCGCTGGCCCTCCGCGGCGTGAAGTACCGACCGCTCAGCGCTTCGAAGGTCCTCAGCCGGAACCTGTTGGTCTACGGGCTCGGTGGCGTCATCGCGCCGTTCATCGGCATCAAGCTCATCGACCTCGTCGTCACCCTGATCCCCGGCTTCTAGCCCCACCCAGCACACGAAAGCAGACAGATCATCATGAGTGCATCCCGCAGCGGCATCGCCCAGTACTGGGTCGCCATCAGGGCCATGCTCGCCCTCACCGTCGTCCTGGGCGTCGGCTACCCCCTCGTCGTCACCGGCATCGGGCAGGCGACGATGTCCTGGCAGGCGAACGGATCCGCCGTCACTGAGGGTGGCGAGACGGTCGGCTCGGCGCTCATCGGGCAGTCGTTCACCGACGCCGACGGCAAGCCGCTGCCGCAGTGGTTCCAGTCGCGTCCGTCGGCGGCCGGCGACGGCTACGACGGTGGGGCGTCGAGCGGCAGCAACCTCGGGCCGGAGAACACCGACCTCGTCGCCTCGATCGAGGAGCGCCGCGCGGCCATCGCCGCCTTCGAAGACGTCGATCCGTCGAGCATCCCCGCCGATGCGCTGACGGCCTCCGCGTCCGGCCTCGACCCGCACATCAGCCCGGCCTACGCGCTGCTGCAGGTGCCCCGCGTCGCCGCCGAGCGCGGCCTCGACGAGGGCGAGGTCCGTGCCCTCGTCGAGCGCCTGACGCAGGGCCCAGACCTCGGCTACCTTGGGGAGTCCACGGTCAACGTCCTGCAGCTCAACCTCGCCGTGGCCGGACTGAACGGATAACACCATGCAGCGCGGACGACACAGCGCGACCCCAGGGGTCGGCAGGCAGAGCGCCCTGCTCCAGGAGAGCTGAACACCATGCAGCGCGGACGACTCCGGGTGCTCCTCGGCGCGGCCCCCGGGGTCGGCAAGACCTACGCCATGCTCGAGGAGGGCCACCGCCTCGCTTCGGAGGGTGTCGACGTGGTCGTCGCGGTCGTCGAGACCCACGGTCGGGCCGCGACGGCCGCCCTGACCGAGGGGCTCGAGACCCTCCCGCGTCGGGGCGTCGAGCACCGGGGCGTGACGCTCGACGAGATGGACCTCGAGGCCGTTCTCGCACGCCGCCCCGGACTCGCGCTCGTCGACGAACTGGCCCACACGAACGCCCCCGGCTCCACGAACGAGAAGCGCTGGCAGGACGTCGAAGCTCTGCTCGCCGCCGGTGTCTCAGTCCTTTCGACGGTGAACATCCAGCACATCGAGTCGCTGAACGACGTCGTCCGGCAGATCACCGGGGCGCCGCAGCGGGAGACGATCCCCGACGCCGTGCTGCGGGCGGCCGACCAGATCGAACTCATCGACCTCGCTCCACAGGCCCTCCGCGACCGGCTCGCCGGCGGCCGGGTCTACCCGGCCGAGCGGATCGACGCCGCCCTGTCCAACTACTTCCGCCTCGGCAACCTCACGGCACTGCGCGAGTTGGCGCTGCTGTGGCTGGCGGACGAGGTCGACTCCGCCCTCCGCGACTACCGTGCCGAACACGGCATCGACAGCACCTGGGAGGCGCGCGAGCGGGTCGTCGTCGCCCTCACCGGCGGCCCGGAGGGCGAGACCCTGCTCCGACGCGGCGCCCGGATCGCAGCCCGCTCCTCCGGTGGCGAGCTCATCGCGGTGCACGTGACGACACAGGACGGCCTCCGCACCGCGAACCCCGGCGCACTCGCGCAGCAGCGGGCGCTCGTCGACACCCTCGGCGGCACCTTCCACCAGGTGGTCGGCGACGACGTGCCGCGCGCGCTCGTGGACTTCGCGAAAGCGGCGAACGCGACGCAGCTCGTCATCGGTGTCAGCCGGCGCAGTCGCCTGTCCGCCGCCGTGACGGGGCCCGGCATCGGCAACACGGTCATCCGCGAGTCGGGCAACATCGACGTCCACATCGTCAACCACGAGGCGGCGGGCGGTCGGTTCCGACTGCCGAAGCTCGGCGGTGCTCTGAGCGCACGGCGCCACATCGCGGGCTTCGCGCTCGCGCTCATCGGCGGGCCGCTCGTCACCTGGCTCCTCCACCTCGCCCGTACCGAGGAGTCGATCACGAGCGAGGTGCTGTCCTACCAGCTCCTCGTCGTGCTCGTCGCGCTCGTGGGCGGGTTCTGGCCGGCGGTGTTCGCCGCCGTCCTGTCGGGGGTCACGCTCGACTTCGTCTTCGTCCAACCGCTCTACACCGTGACCATCGACGACCCGGCGCACCTCGTCGCGCTCGTGCTCTACGTCGTCATCGCGGTGATCGTGAGCGGCGTCGTCGACCTCTCGGCGCGGCGGGCTCGCACGGCGAGGCGCGCGGCGGCGGAGTCCGAGCTGCTCGCGACGGTCGCGGGCAGCGTGCTCCGCGGCGAAGGCGCCCTGCAGGCGCTCGTCAGCCGCACCCGTGAGTCCTTCTCGCTCGCCGGGGTGCGCCTCGTCGCGGGTGAGCAGGTCCTCGCGGTCGACGGCGAACCGACCCGCGGAGGCGACTTCACGAGCATCCCGATCGGCACCCGCGCGGTGCTCGAACTGCACGGTGGCGTGCTCGCCGCGTCCGACCGCCGCTTGCTCGCCGTCATCGCGGCGCAGCTCGACGCCTCGCTCGAACACACCGATCTGCGCGCCACCGCCCAGGAGGTCGGCCCGCTGGCCGCGACCGACCGGGTGCGGAGCGCGCTGCTCTCGGCGGTCAGTCACGACCTCCGGCGCCCCCTCGCCGCCGCGACCGCCGCCGTCACCGGCCTGCGCGCGACCGACGTCGAGCTCACCACGGCTGACCGCAGGGACCTCCTCGAGACCGCGGACGACAGCCTGCGCACGCTCGCGGCCCTCGTCACCAATCTGCTCGACGTCAGTCGTCTCCAGGCCGGTGTCCTCGCCGTGACCGTCGCGCCGATCGACGTCGAGGACGCGATCCTGCCGACCTTCGACGAGCTCGGCATCGGGCCGCACGACGCCGAACTCGACCTCGCACCCGACCTCCCGCCCGTCCTCGCCGACGCCGGCCTCCTCCAGCGCGTCATCGTGAACCTCCTGACGAACGCGCAGCGTTTCAGCCCGGACGACACCCCCGTCCGGATCGCGACGAGCGGGTTCCGCGACGCCGTCGAGATCCGCATCGTGGATCACGGCCCGGGCATCGCGCCCGACCGACGCGAGGACGTGTTCGTCCCCTTCCAGCGGCTCGGCGACACCGACAACCTCACCGGTCTCGGCCTGGGACTCGCGCTGTCGAAGGGCTTCGTCGAGGGGATGGGTGGCACACTCGAACCGGAGGACACGCCGGGTGGGGGCCTCACCATGGTGGTGTCACTGCCGGCGGCACGTGATCAGGAGGGGAGCGCTCGATGAAGATCCTGATCGCCGACGACGACCCGCAGATCCTCCGGGCCCTGCGCATCACGCTCACCGCCCGCGGGTACGAGATCATCACGGCCGAGGACGGCACCGCTGCGCTCAACGCCGCGACGACGCACCGGCCCGACCTGTACCTGCTCGACCTCGGCATGCCGGGGCTCGACGGACGGCAGGTGATCGAGGGGCTCCGCGGCTGGACCGACGCGCCCATCCTCGTGGTGTCCGGTCGTGCCGGCTCGACGGACAAGGTCGAGGCGCTCGACGCCGGAGCCGACGACTACGTGACGAAGCCCTTCGCGATCGACGAACTGCTCGCCAGGATCCGCGCGCTCACCCGGCGGGTCCCCGGCGCCGAGGCCGAACCCACCGTGCGGTTCGGCGACATCGTGGTCGACCTCGCCGCGAAGCAGGTCACCAGGCAGACCCCTGGTGCGTCCCCGGCCACCGTCCGCCTGACACCGACGGAGTGGCAGGTGCTCGAGCTGCTCATCCGGAACGCCGGCAAGCTCGTGACCCGACAGATGCTGCTCACGGAGATCTGGGGTCCGACGCACGTGACCGACACCGGCTACCTGCGCCTCTACATCGCGCAGCTGCGGAAGAAGCTCGAACCTGAGCCGGCCACTCCCCGCCACCTGCTCACCGAGGCCGGCATGGGGTACCGCTTCCAGCTCTGAGCGAGCGCTCGCGTCGCGACGGGCAGGGTAACAGGTTGCAGCGCCCGAGGCCATGCCCCCGGAATCGCAGCTTGCACGCGTACCGTCGCAGTCGCGTCCGGGCTTTCCGGACGAGACCCATGCAGGTACCGCAGAACCAGAGAGGATGGCGCTCATGACCCAGGTCATCGAAACCATCGACGTCGACGTTCCCGTCTCCGTCGCCTACAACCAGTGGACCCGCTTCGAGGACTTCCCCAAGTTCCTCGACGAGGTCGACTCGATCACGCAGGTCACCGACACCCTCACGGAGTGGACGGTCAGCGTCGCCGGACAGACCCGCACCTTCGAGGCGGAGATCACCGAGCAGCACCCCGACGAGCGCGTCGCCTGGAACAGCACCGGCGGCGAGGCGGACCACGCCGGCGTCGTCACCTTCCACCGCCTCGAGGACGCCAAGACGCGTGTCACCGTGCAGCTGGACTGGGAGCCCAAGGGCCTCCTCGAGCACCTCGGCTCCGCCGTCGGTGTGGCCGGCCACGCGGTCAAGAAGGACCTCGGCAACTTCAAGAAGCTCGTCGAATCCGAGGGCCAGACCGGACAGGGATGGCGTGGCGATGTCCAGTAACGGACCCCAGTCGGATGCGCAGCGCGCGCACGACGACGACATCGAGCAGGCCGTGACGAAGCCCGAGGAGGTCGACCCCGAGACGGGGACCGACGCCCAGGGCGACCCCGTCGAGAACCCGTCGGGCTAGCAACACGCCCGTCACACCGCATCACCGCCTCTAGGCTCGGAGCATGAGTGCTCGCGCCGGCCAGGCGAACCCCCGCCCCGCGCTGTCCGCCCCTCTTCGGCGGCGGCGCGGGGCGATCTTCGTCTTCATGCTCACCGTCGGCGTGGGCCTGTCGTCGTTCATCGTCCGGACGCCCGCGGTCCGCGACCTCGTGCACGCGAGCACCGCCGAGATGGGACTCATCCTCTTCGGGATCTCCGTCGGCTCGATGACGGGCATCCTGTCGTCCGCGGCGCTCGTCCGCCGGTTCGGTGCGCGTCGCCCGATCGTCATCGGCGGGGCGGCCTTCGTCATCGGGCTCGCCCTGCTCGCTCTCATGGCGGGTGCTGGCCAGGGCGTCGGCGTCTTCCTCGGGCTGATCGGCATCGGCCTGGGCTTCGGCCTCGCCGAGATCGCGATCAACATCGAGGGCGCGATGATCGAGCAGCTGTCCGGGCGGTCCATCCTGCCCGTGCTCCACGGCTGCTACAGCCTCGGATCCGTCATCGGCTCCGTGGCCGGCATCGCGCTCACGGCGATCGCCTTCCCGGTGACGATCCATCTGCTGATCGTCGCGGCCGTCGCTCTGGCGGCGCTGCTGTGGGCGATCCCGAAGATCCCCGCCGAGACCGGACGACAGTCGGACACGGGTGCCGGCTCCCCCGGGATCCGTGCGCAGCTCGCGGTCTGGCGGCAGCAGCGCGTGATCTTCCTCGGGCTCATCGTGCTCGCCCTCGCGCTGGCCGAGGGCGCCGCCGGTGACTGGTTGCCGCTCATCATGGTCGACGGGCACGGCACCACGGCCGCCGTCGGATCGATCGTCTTCGCCGGGTTCGCACTCGCCATGACGATCGGTCGATTCGCGGGTGAACCGCTCCTCGCCCGCTTCGGCAAGGCCAACGTGCTGCGGGTGAGCGCACTGGTGTCGGCGGTCGGGATCGCGCTCGTCGTGTTCTCCGACAGTGTCCTCGTCGCGGGGCTCGCGGTCCTGCTGTGGGGGCTCGGTGCGGCGCTCGGCTTCCCGGTGACCCTCTCGGCGGCAGGTGAGAGCGACGATCCGACGACGACCGTCGGCGCCGTCGCCTCGGCCGGCTACGTCGCGTTCCTCGTCGGTCCGCCGCTGCTCGGATTCCTCGGGGAGCACTTCGGTCTGCGCGGCGCGATGATCGTGGTGCTCGCCGTCGTCGTCCTGGCATCGTTCCTGACGTCCGCGGCGAAGCCCCAGGAGCGGCAGCGGACGGCCTCGCCAGCCGGTCCCTGAGTCGAACTCCGGTCCCTGAACCTGTCGAAGGGCGCGCTTCGACAAGCTCAGTGACCGGAGCCGCTCAGCGGCCGGGGCTGCTCAGCGCGGGTGCCGCTTGGAGCGCCGGATGTACCCGGGCAGCAGCACGCGGCCGGAGACGCCCGTGCGGCGCGCGAGTATCTCGCCGAGGGTGACGCCGGCGGCGAGCGCGAGGCCGGTGAGGCCCGCCTGCAGCAGCTGTTCGACCCCCTCGGAACCCTGCTCGCCGTTCACGAGCGCGAGCATGCCGCGGTAGATCGCGAGCCCGGGCAGCAGCGGCACGATCCCGCAGATGGTGAGGATGATCGCGGGGATCCGCAGCCGCGGGCCGAGCGCCTCCGCGGCGAAGCCGATGATGAGCGCGGCGAGCGCACTGGCTGCGGCGGGCGCGACGCCACTGCCGGAGACGAACACGAAGACGGAGAACGCGATCGCGCCGGTGACCCCGGCGAAGAACGCTGCACGGAGGGCCGCCTGCGAAGCCATCGCCCAGGCGGCGGAGGCCACAGCCGCGCCGACGATCTGCACGGCGACGGGCCACGGGCTCACCGGGAGGTCGAAGAGGACCAGGGAGATGCCGAGGCGCCGGGCGAGGTCGAGGACGCCACCGATGCCGACGACGATCCCGATGGTGAGGAGCATCACTTCGACGAGGCGTCCGCTCGCGGTGACCGGGAACCCGTTGATCGCGTCGTCGGCCGCTCCCACCAGGGATGCCCCGGCGAGGAGGACGACGATGCCCGACGCGACGATGAGGGCGGGCGGCAGGGCGGAGAGGTCGTCCGGGACGTAGGGGCTGAGGATCGAGATGAGGACGGCGACGGTCGTGGCGATGGCCGCCCCGGTGAGTTGAAGGAAGAAGACGGGCAGCTTCCAGACGTTCAGGGCCCGGAACGCGCTGTCGATGAGTGCCGTGGTGGCTGCGGCGAGCAGCATCGAGACCACGCCACCGCCGAGGAGGACCGCGACGGCCGCCGCCATGGTCGACAGCAGCACGGTGATGAAGCCGCGACGGTAGGTGCGACGTGCGGTGAGGATGCGGTCGAGGTCGCGGTGGGCGGCGCCGAGGCGGGCGTGCAGTTCGTCGCGGAGGTCGGCCTCGTCGTCGCGGGCGACGTCGGTGACCGTCATGATCGGTTCGGATCGGTTGGTGATGCCCTCGGCGACCACGACGACCTTGGCGAGGCGGTCGAAGTCGGCGGAGGGCGAGCGGACTACGCGGAGCACGGTGACGCCCGGTGACAGCTCGGACCCGTCGTGCGCGATGAGGATGGAGGTGAAGGTGAGGTCGACCTGGCATTCGAGGTCGAACGCGCGGCACACCCGGCGGATGGCGTCGGTGACCTCGGCCGCTGCGGCTCCGAGTGCCAGCATCGACTCGCCGATCCGGCCGGCCAACTCGAGCACCTCGCGCACGGGCCGTTCGGCGTTGAGGCGGACGACCGCCTGCTCGTCGACGCCCTCCGGCGCCGCTCCTCGGACTCCCCCGGCCAGCTGACTCAGCAGCGAACGCATACCCACCCGCTCATCGTACGAGCCACCGGTGACGGCGGGCTCGCCCTGGTGTTCGGCGGTCGTCTGTGCGAGGCGATGGGCGGGTCCGAGCGGCTCGGATCCTGGTGATCATCTCGAATGTCAGTGGTCCATGTTGGACTGGAGTCATGACCGAGACCGCCACGTTCGAGGGCCCCGAGGTGCACGAGCGCTCGGGGTATCCGGAGCACCCGGAACACCCGAGCGATGCGTTCGCGGCTCGGATGGCGTCGTTCACCGACCGCTTCGTCGACCTCGCCCGGCGGCGCGCGGCGCTCGAAGCCGAGGAGGCGCGGCTGCTGGCCGAGGCCTTCTCCTACGCCGATGCCACCGCGTCAGCGCTCGTCTCCGCGAGCACCACCTCCACCGACGCACGCGACCTCGCGAGGCGCTCGATGTGCGCGTCGCTCGCGATCGCCACGAGGATGTCCGAGCCGACGCTCCAGGCGCGGGTCGGCGACGCGGAGGCGCTCGTCCACCACGCACCCACCGTGCTCGAGGCCCTCGCGGAGGGTTCCATCAGCGGCGGTCACGCCCGCGCGATCACCGACCAGCTGCGCGACGTCCCGGTGGAGGGCCGCGCGGTGTTCGTGGAGCAGGTGTTGCCCGTCGCCCTCCGATCGACGACCGCACGCCTGCGTCAGCGCGCGAGGGTCGTGCGGGAGCGGCTGCACCCCGAATCGATCACCGCCCGGCGCACGCGCTCGATCACCGACCGCCGTGTCGAGCTCGAGGCCGCGGCCGACGGCATGGCCTGGCTGCACCTGTTCACCACGGCCCCGCTGGCGCACGCGATCAGGAACCGCCTCGACGCCGTCGCGGTGACGGCGCGGATCGCCGGCGACACCCGCACGCTCGCGCAGCTGCGCGCCGATGCCCTCGCGTCGCTCGCCGTCGCCGGCACGGTGCGCGACGACGTCGGTCCCATCCCGGTCGACCCGGAGACGACCGGGACGTTCACGTGGCTCCCCGGTTCCGCGCCGCTCGACGACGCCGCCAGGATCGCCGAAGAGGCGGTCGCCGCCGGGGCCGACCCCCTGCTCGCCGAGCCCGTCGGCATCGAGGCCCGCATCAGGGCCACCGTCCAGATGACCGTCCCAGCGCTGTCCACCCTCGGCGTCACCGAAGAACCCGGCGTGCTCGACGGCTACGGCCCGATCGACCCCGACACCGCTGCCCGACTCGCGGTCACCGCGCCCTCGATGACCCGCATCCTCACCCAACCGGAAACGGGAGCCGTCGTGTCCGTCGGGCGCGAGCAGTACCGGGTACCGGCAGACCTCGCGCGCGCCGTCCGCCTGCGAGACACCACGTGTCGGGCTCCGGGCTGCGGACGAGCGGCCCGGAACTGCGACCTCGACCACTCGGTCGCCTGGCAGGACGGCGGCACGACAGCGGTCGACAACCTGGCCTGTCTCTGCCGACATCATCACCGGCTGAAACACCTGCCGGGTTGGAACCTCGAACACCGTCCCGGCGGCATCCTCACCTGGACCACACCCGACGGCCGACGACACGAGACCAGACCGGAGCTCGCCGAGACCGGGTGAGTGCGAGCGCGCCCGACGCTCCTCGCACCCACGGTTACGATGGATCCCTGTGACTGATCGCCGACTCCCGCTCCTCGCGCAGCTGCGCCGGCGCATGCCGCTCGTCCGACTCGGGACGGATCCCGCCGACCCGGGGACGTCGCTCCGCCGTTCGCTCGGTGTCTGGCAGCTCACGATGATCAGCGTCGGTGCGACGCTCGGCACGGGCATCTTCGTCGTGCTCGGCACCGCAGTTCCGCTCGCCGGACCCGCCGTCTGGATCGCGTTCGCGGTCGCCGGGCTCGCAGCACTCCTGTCGGCCCTGTCCTACGCCGAGATGGCCGGTTCGGTGCCGGTCTCCGGATCCAGCTACTCCTACGCCTACGCGACCATGGGTGAGGGCGTCGCCTGGGTGTGCGGGTGGTGCCTCGTGCTCGAGTACGGGGTCTCCGTCGCGGCGGTCGCCGTCGGCGCCGGGCAGTACGTGAACGAGGCGCTCGCGGTGTTCGGCCTGGGACTGCCGCCGGCACTCGCGAACCCGATCGGCGTCGCCGACGGACTGATCAACCTGCCGGCCGCGGCCCTCGTCCTGCTCGCGATGCTGCTGCTCGTCCGCGGTGCGAAGGACAGCGCCTGGGCGAACACGATCATGGTGTTCGTGAAGCTCGCCGTGCTGCTCGTCTTCGTCGTCATCGCGTTCTCGGCGTTCTCGCTCGGCAACTTCGAACCGCTCGCGCCCATGGGGGTCGCCGGTGTCGCGGCAGCCTCAAGCCGCCTGTTCTTCTCCTACATCGGCTTCGATGCGGCGTCGACCGCCGGCGATGAGGCGACGAACCCGCGCCGCGACCTGCCGCGCGCGATCATCCTGTCGATGGTGATCGTCACCGCCGTCTACATCCTCGTCGCCATCGCCGCGATCGGTGCCCGCCCGTGGACCGAGTTCGCCGACGACGAGTCCGCGTTCGTCGGCATCCTCACCGAGATCACCGGACAGCCGATCGTCGCGCTCTTCTTCTCCATCGGCGCGGTCATCGCGATCGCGAGCGTGGTGCTCACCGTCTACTACGGGCAGACGCGCATCCTGTACCGGATGGCGCAGGACGGCATGGTGCCGCGGGTGTTCTCGCGCGTCGGTCGCCGCAGTGGGACACCCGTCGCCGGGACCGTCATCGTCGGAGCGGTCGTCGCCGTGGTCGCCGCCCTCATCCCCCTCGGCGAGCTCGCCGACACCACGAGCATCGGCACGCTGTTCGCGTTCGCCCTCGTGAACCTGTCGGTCATCCTCCTGCGTCGCCTGCGTCCCGACCTCGACCGCAGCTACTCCGTCCCGCTGTTCCCGGTGGTCCCCGCGCTCGGTATCGTCATGTGCCTCGGGCTGATGGTGTCGCTCGGCGGGACGACCTGGATCGTGTTCCTCATCTGGATGCTCGTCGGCGCGGCGCTCTACCTCGGGTACGGGCGGCGGCACTCGACGGTCGGCGCGCTCAGCGACGCGGAGTATGCCGAGGCGATCGCGGCGGAGGACACCTCGCAGAGGTGATGTCCGGGACCGAGATGACGCCCTGTTACGGGCGAGGCCGATTGCCAGGCGACGTCCGGGACTCGTGATGCAGGATCGTGCGTATGACCCGACAGATCCGATTCAACGCCTTCGACATGAACTGCGTCGCCCACCAGGCGTCGGGGATGTGGCGTCACCCCGACGACCGCTCGAGCACTTACAAGGACCTCTCCTACTGGACGGACCTGGCGCAGCTGCTGGAGCGAGGCAACTTCGACGGCATCTTCATCGCCGACGTCCTCGGCACCTACGACGTCTACGGCGACAGCAACGAGGCGGCGATCCGCAACGGCGCACAGGTGCCGGTGAACGACCCGATCCTGCTCGTGTCGGCGATGGCCGCGGTGACCAAGCACCTCGGCTTCGGCGTCACGGCCGGCACCGCCTATGAACACCCGTACCCGTTCGCGCGGCGCATGTCGACGCTCGACCACCTGACGAAGGGGCGGGTCGGCTGGAACGTCGTCACCGGCTACCTGCCGAGTGCGGCGCGCAACATGGGGCACGACGACCAGCTCGAGCACGACGAGCGGTACGACGTCGCCGACGAGTACCTCGAGGTCCTCTACAAGCTGTGGGAGGGCTCATGGGAGGACGACGCCGTCGTGCGCGACCGCGAGACGGGCGTGTTCACCGACCCGACGAAGGTCCACGAGATCGGCCACTTCGGCAAGCACTACACGGTGCCCGGCATCCACCTGTCCGAGCCCTCCACACAGCGGACGCCGGTGATCTACCAGGCCGGTGCGTCGCCGCGCGGCATCCAGTTCGCGGCGGGCAACGCGGAGGCGATCTTCGTCGGTGCGTCGACGAAGGCGGGGTTGAAGGCGACGGTCGGACGCATCCGCGACGCCCTCGAGGCCGCCGGTCGCGACCGGTACTCGGCGAAGATCTACACGCTGCTGACGATCATCACCGACGAGACGAGCGAGAAGGCCCAGGCGAAGCACGAGGACTACCTGCAGTACGCGTCGCAGGAGGGTGCGCTCGTGTTCATGTCGGGCTGGATGGGCATCGACCTGTCGCAGTACGACCCGGAGGAGCCGATCGGCAACGTGAAGAGCAACGCCATCCAGTCGGCGGTCGCCAACTACCAGGCGGCCAACGAGGAGGGTGGCGAGTTCAAGGTGAAGGACATCGCGCGCATGGGGGCGATCGGTGGGCTCGGTCCGCGGATCGTCGGCAGTGCGTCGGAGATCGCCGACACCCTGCAGGAGTGGGTGGAGGAGACCGACGTCGACGGCTTCAACCTCGCCTACGCCATCACGCCCGGCACCTTCGAGGACATCGTCGAGTTCGTCATCCCCGAGCTGCGTCGTCGTGGTGCCTACCCCGAGGAGTACGTCGAGGGCAGCCTCCGCCACAAGCTCCACGGCCGTGGCGACCGCCTCCCCGACGAGCACACCGGGGCCCGCTACCGCTACGCGAAGTAGGTCCGGCCCCGCCGGTCCCGGAGGCTGTCGAGGGCACCGGTCCCTGAGCCTGTCGAAGGGCATACGGACACACCCCGCCCTTCGACGAGCTCAGGGACCGCGGAGCGCCCGATCAGCGCGCTTCGAGCCACTCCCGCACAGCCGCTTCGAACGCTTCCGGCGCGACGTTCCACTCCAAGCCGTGCGGCGCCGCGTCGACCTCGACGAGCTCGAACGAGGGTGAACGGCGAGCGACGGCCCGCGTGAGCTCCACGGGGATCGTCGTGTCGCCGGGCGAGTGGATAGCGAGCGTCGGCAGACCGTCGATCGGCCCGGCGGACAGCGCGCGGACCGGAACCGCGCCGCGCACCCCGGCGGATCGCGCCAGCACCGGCGTCGAGAGTACGGCGAGCGCCGAGTGCACGAGCACCCGTGGCACCCCGGCGACCGCAGCCGCATGCAGGACCGTCTCACTGAGGCCGAGCATCGGCGAGATGAGGATCGCGCCCTGCACCACCTCGGGTCGCTCGCGTGCCGCCGCGAGGCTCAGGGCGGCGCCGTAGGACCACCCGCAGACGATGACCCGTCGCGCACCGAGCGCCACGGCGTCGTCGATGGCAGCGATGACGCGGTCGACGTCCGTGGCGTCAGCCCCGGAGCGACGCTCGGCGAACGCAGACCCGAGGCAGGTGACGAGCGACGGTAGTCCCGCGCGCTGCACGGCCTGCACCGAGCGAAGCGTGGCCAGCGGCGATGCCCCGAGTCCGTGGGTGTGCACAACCCAGGTGCCGTCGCTGGCCTCGCTGTCATCGCCATCGAATCGCCACGCCCCTGACCGTGTCCTCGGCACGCGCGCCTCGTCCACCCCGAGGTCCGCGGGTGTCACGGCCGCGCCGGTGAACCGCGCACGGGTTGCTGCTGCGGGAACACGGCCGCTGACCACAGCTCGCATCACGGAGCCATCCGCCGTCTCGCGACCGATCACCGGCCCGACGATGACGCGCGAGCCGTCGTCGAACTCGAGCCCGTATCGTCCCGGCAGCACGGTGGCCGCGTTCCGTTCGAGCCGCACGGTCATCGGCGACGAGGTCGGCAACACCTCGCTGTAGTGAACTCGTCCGGCCCCGATGACGCGTCGGGCGACCATGGCGCTCGCGACCCCGAACCCGGCGACGGCAACGGCGGCGAGGCCGGCCACGACGACACCTGCGCTGCGCTTCACGTCACACCCTCGATCCCGTCCCGCTCGGGGAACGGTGAACCAGCCTAGCTCCGGGCACCCGGCTCACCGAGCCGACCCCGCTCGCTGAGCTATCCCTGGTCCCTGAGCCAAACCTCGGTCCCTGAGCCGAACCCCGGTCCCTGAGCCGAGCCCCGGTCCCTGAGCTTGTCGAAGGGCACACGACCACACCCCGCCCTTCGACAAGCTCAGGGACCGAACGGAGGCCCGCCGGGTCATGTACGATTACTCAGGACGCTCCGGCGCCACGCGGATGTAGTTCAATGGTAGAACTTCAGCTTCCCAAGCTGATAGCGCGGGTTCGATTCCCGTCATCCGCTCCAAATACCTGGTCAATGGCCAAATCTCGACTCAGACACACGGGAGTGTGTAGCTGCTTGTTTCGCCAGTTTCGCAGTTTATTCGTCGTTATTTCGACGTGGAACGCGACGGAAGAGGTGCCGAGCGCAGTTACTCCCCTTGGAGTGCTCGGGAGCCGCGGGCCATCCTCACGCCCGTTGCGCAAGGGACGCGCGGGAGCGAACGCGCGCCCAAATCGGGCGGCCTGAACTAATTGCGCCCAGGCTTTGATGGCTGACGACTGCGTGGCGGCGGCTCGATCTGTCGAACTGGCAGTGCAATTCACTTCAAATGGCCGCTGTCGGGAGTCGACATCAGCTCAAGGCCGGATACTGACTGTGTGAACAACGAGCAGACCACGCCACTAATCGGGGCGTTTAAACAGAGCTGGCTGCGGGATGAGGCTCAGGTGATTCTCGAACTAGACAAGCTCACCGGCCTATGGACGAAGCACTCAGACCGCCCCTGGCGGGTCGACAGTACGCGTCATGGCACCAACGTGGCGCTCATCAGCGCATTCGTCAGCCAGGCAAATAGCCTCAGTGCTGCCGTCGTGCTTCTCTACCGGGCGGGGTTGGCCTTCGAGGCGCTGCCGCTCGTCCGATCCGTTATGGAACTCGCTGTGACGGCATCCTGGCTTGCTGTATATCCGGACAGGACCCCCAACCTCCTTAATGCCTCTGCAAAAGAACGAAAATCGCTTCTCGAAGGAATCGTCCAACGCGGATTCGACGCCGCAGACGCGCTCGAGCAAATCGAGGACACGCTCGAATATCTGGGCGACAAGTCGACTGGTTCCGGTCGGTCCATCAAATCACGCTGCGATGCCCTTGCTGGCGGCTCCGAGGTCTACCTAATGTACAGGGCGATCAGTTCGCTCTGCCATCCGTCGAACACGCTCGCTGATGCGTTTACGGAGGTCGTCGAGACCTCAGTTGAGAATCCGTGGGGTTTGGTGCTTCGGGGAAACCCAGAGAACGAGCTCGAGGTGAACTGGCTCGGCATGAACCTCGCGATGTTGCTCCGGGCTCAGATCGCCGCGGACATGGTTCTCGAACGCCCGCGGCACTCAACACAGTTGTCTCGGCTCGCCCGACGGATGGGTCTCACGTTCATCATCGAGCCGGCGTCGCAAGTGGATTGAGCTGAGGGCGCCGCGGCCTCGGTCAGACGACGGAGCTGGGAGACGACCTCCGCGCATCCTCATGCCACTCACTTCCCTGAGAAACTGGCGAGGAATGCGCGACTGCAAAAGCACTGGACACGGTCTTGCCGTGATGGATGCCAAGCCTCAATTAGCTCGGCATCCATCACCGGCGCGAATGGCTACTTCGCAGCTGCGCGGAACTTCTCGAGAAGTGCACTCGGAATCCGACCGCGGTCAGAAACGTCGTGACCGTTGGCCCGGAGCCAGCTGCGAGCCGCGGCCAGCTCCTCCTTGTTGCTGCGAGCGGAGCTCGCGGAACTAGAAGCCTTCGCGCGCGAAGTGCTACGGGCCGCCTTCAAGTAAGGTTCGAGCGCCTCGCGCAGCGCCTTCTCGTTCTTCTCAGACAGGTCGATTTCGTAGGTCGAGCCGTCCAGCGCGAAGGCCACCGTCTTGCCTTCACCTTGCTTCAGTTCGGAGCCGTCGAGATCATCGACGAGTGTTGTAACAACCTTCTGTGCCATGGGGGATCCAATCTTCCATTGTGTTCTGAGCGCCTACAGACCCATCAGCACCGAATTCGGCGGCGATGGGTCAGGCGGGGGATGTAGCGCTCAATGTAAATCAACGATAGCAACGCGGCGTGGAGAGAGAATTCCGGTATCGATATTTGACCCTCCTGCGCATAGATGGGCAGGAGCTGATCCGCGGGTGAACCAGGAGGGTCTGCCCCTAGCGCCCGAGCTGTTGAATGGTGTCGGATTGATCCGGCCTGTCAATCGACTGCTGCACATAGTGCTTTCGCGTCACCGATTCGTCATGGTGTCCCAGCTGGTCCTTCCCACCAGCTGCGCCGAGAAGCGTTCCAACTGCTTTTCGGCAAGACTTCGTCGTCGTCCACCCAACACCCGTCCCCGCGACAGCCTCCGCCCATCGACGGCGAATGTTCTCGGGCCACTGTGGCGTCCCTTCGGATGAGGGAAAGACCCACTCGTGTTCAGCGGTCTGATGTCGGCGCTCCAGCATGTGCAGCGTGAAGTCCGGAAGCTTCAACCGTCGATTGGAGCTCGCAGACTTGGGCGTCTCTTGTCTCATCAGCCCGTCGTCACCGCGCACGACGGTGGCAGTGATCGACACCGCGCGCTCGGGGAAGTCGATGTCGGCCCACCGCAGCGCCAGCACTTCGCCGATCCGGGCGCCGGTTCCGAGGAGCATGTCGCCGACGTCAGCGAGGTCGCGAACTGAGTCGCTCCGCGCTTCCCGTCTGTCATGCCTCGCTAGTGCTGCTCGGAGTTCTTGCACCTCCAACGGAGTCGGCGCCCGCACGGTCGCTTTGGCCGCAGCCGGCGCCTTGACCGACGCGACAAGATTGGTCGGGATGGCACCGTATCTGACTCCGAGCGAGACGATGCCGCTCAGGACGACCAGCAGAATCCGGGCCTGCGACGGACCGTTGTCGTCTGCCACGCGGTTCACCAGTCGCTGCACCCGAGGCACTGTCAGTTCAGCCAGACGCACCTGACCAATCGGCCGAACAAAACGGTCGACGGCAGTTCGGTACTTCCGCTCAGTGGCGATCGCCTTCTGCTCCCTTGCCAGATCCTCCAACCACTTGTCAGCCAACTCGTCGAGGCGCGAGTCTCGCGTGATGACCTCGTACGTAGGTGTCAGACGATCCCGCAACACTTCAAGGAGTCGGCGTTCCGCGTCGGCTAGGGTCTTGCCCGACCGTTGCACACGCCGAGTCTTCCCATCGGAATCCCGAACACTGGCGACCGCAGTTGGCACGCCATTCAGGCGCTTCCGAGAGATCCTGCCCCAGGTTTCGAGCGGGAGCGGCGGTCTACCAGCTGGCATGAGGCGAGTCCTCTGCGACCGTCCTCAACAAGTCGGCGATGGCCCGATCGAATCGAAACTTGACCCTGCGCGCGATGAGAATTGAAGCGGCCCCAGCTGCCACGACGCGGATACCTGCGATCATCGATCGACTTCCAACTGCGCCAGTCGGGCGAGCCAGGCCTGGGCCGAGCGCATGAGACAAGAGTCCCGTCGACTCAGCACATGTTCCCCTGGGGACGCGAGGAGTGCGTCTTCGATTTCGATGACCTGGCGATGCAGCCTCATCTCCGAGCTCCAGTATTCGAACCCTTGTCGGCGCTGTACATCCGAGGGCGTGACACGCTCCCAGACATGCTCGATCCCTGCCATCAGCCGGTTCACCCGTCTGCTGCGACGCCACCCCTCAGATCGACGCGCGAGCGGCATCAGCGAGAAGCCTCCGCACAACAGCAGGACCGAAGCCGTCATCAGCGACCCGTAGAGACGTCGTCCGAGATCCATCGTCCGCGCGTCTCCCACGACATGAGCGATGTCCATAACGAGGGCCGCGGCACTGAAGCCCACGGCGAAGACAGACCCCAGAATCAGTAACCAGACTCCGACCGCGAACATTCGGTCCGAGACTGCGGGGAGGAACCGAACCAGCGCCCAGCCCGCATGCCCGAGAACCGCGCCGATGAACGCCATCTCGACACCGTTGAAGACGGCAGCTGCAGGTTGAGCACCGTACTCGCGCATGAACGAGCCGGTCGTCGTCGTCGTGCTGATGCAGGCGAAGGACCCGACCATCACCCAAGCCGTCAGCGCGAGCAGTGCGTATGTCCAGCGCCGGTTCGCCGACGACGCCGCGCCGACCGATCCCTGGATCGCCGTAGACAGCACGGCCACCCCACACACCTGGAGGAGGTTGGCCGGCAGCATCATCCAGTTCCGCGACCCCATCAAGGCATCGGCGGCAAAGTAGACGCCGTCTACGTTCAGAGTCTGAGCCACGGCGATCAGGCACGCCGCGACGAGAATGCGCTGGCTCCGCCTACGGCGGGCCGTGAGTAGAAGCACGATGGACAACGACCACATCGCACCGGCGATGACCGCCGCGCTCATCCGAGGAACTCCTCGAGACCGATCGGGTGCTGCGGTCGCTGACGAATTCCCGCCGCAAGAAGATCAGCCAACCGTTCGGCTTCGATCTCGTCCCCGTCCGACAGATCGGCACGGCCGAACAAGCGATCGCCCACCTCGAGCCGCACGTCCGGGAGAAACCGAGCCAGTGTCGGCGTGCTCTGCGCCAACAGGTCGTGCCTCAGGAGGAGGTGCCCCAGCTCGTGCAGGAGACACTGCAGTCGATGAATAGCTGAGGACGCCGGCGCGTGGAAGATCGTGCACCGCTGCCCCTCCACGAGGAGGAGACCACACACCGAGGTATCGCCTAACGCCCGCAGCGGCCTGGTGCGTATGGAGAGACTTCGAACACGTTCGACGTGGCGGATAGCTTCTTCGAGCGAAGTGACGGAAGCGCAGGCATCGCTGCGATAGGCCTCCTCTGCCCGCAGCTGACGCGGCATGTCCCCTAGTGTGTGCTTCACGATTCCCCGTCGTGGTCCTTTGCTGCAGTTGCCGTCTACGTTCGAGCCGCGTCGAGTTCAGCGGTCACAGCCCTCAGTGTTTGAGCACTGACGTCCGATATCGCGCGAGCGGCGATCGCGTCAATGCCCGCATCGTGGGCGGCGCGGGCAAACTCGAGCTGCGCGTCGATGGCGTCCACTCGACTGTCTGCGCGACTTCCGCGGAGATAAACCGGGTCGACACCGAGCACCTCCGCGAGGTCCTGGAGAACCGTCGACGGAGCTTCCGTCTCGTTGCCTGCGAGGAGGCCAGCCCATGTCTCGCGTGTCATGACAACTCCCCGATCAGCCAGCGCAGTCGAGACTTCCGCGTACCCGTCCAAAGAACCACGTCCGCGAGACTGAGCTGTGACCAGGAGGCGGATACGCCGAGCAACTTCGATGGGCGGTGGGGGCGTTCGATTCTCGTCCTCGGCGTCGACCATGCAGGCCGTCTCTGCGGCCGCGACCATCGCATGTGCTTCGACGCCGAGCGCGCCGGCCAGGGTGTAGAGCGCCGAGATCGGAATCTCCCGCTGATTGTTGAGGTACCGCAGCACGGTCGCGCGCACCATCCCAGACGTTCGAACGAGATCGTCGATCGTCACCCCTCGGGCGGTCCTCGCATCGCGAAGCGCAGTCGCGACCGCCGCGTTGA
This sequence comes from Plantibacter sp. VKM Ac-2876, assembly GCF_015350715.1. Lineage (NCBI taxonomy): Bacteria > Bacillati > Actinomycetota > Actinomycetes > Micrococcales > Microbacteriaceae > Plantibacter > Plantibacter sp. VKM Ac-2876. Next base: position 554,581 of record NZ_JADKSI010000001.1, read on the forward strand.
ATCGACCGGGAGTAGCCATGCGGAGACCGTAGCAAACAAATATACACAGGTACAAATCTAATATTTGACAGAGTTGCCGTTCGGTTCCTATGGTGACCGAATGGCTACCAAGACCCTCACTCGGCGCACTGCCGAACATGTCCAACGCATGTTGTGGACTCACGATCTCTCTCAGGACGACACCGCGAATGTCGCTGACATCCCACCGGGCCATCTCCAGCTGAAGCTCGCCGGCGAGCTGGACTTCACCGTGGATGAGCTCGACCGAATCGCCACGGCACTAGGGTGCCGGAGGTCAGAAATGCTCCCCGCAGATCGGCGTTCAGCTGGAGGCGATCGTGGTTTCTGACATTCGCACGCTGGTCGACTCCGAGAGCCGCTCGGGCATGGTTCTCGATACATCCCACGCCGCCGTCTACTGCGGGCTGTCCCGAGGCACGATGTACAACCTGCAGTCGAAGCGACAAGGCCCGCCCGCTTTCAAACATGGACGGAAGACCGTCTACTACCCCGCGGATCTCGACGCCTGGTTGGCGACGAGAATCACCCCCTGCGCTGCGAAACACTCCGACGAGACGGAAGGTGCAAGCGAGTGAGCGCCGAGCAGCAGTCCCCGCCTGCCAACAGCTTCCCGCTCACCGAAGCTGAGTTCATCCGTCCGCAGTTCGCGTTCGAGCGCGAGTACGGTCAGTACCGGAACTGGTGGGCCCGAGACCAGAGAATCGTCGGCAACCCGTTCTCGCTCCTGCTCTACCTCGTCACCCATCAGCGCACCTACAGGATCACCCAGTCACGCGCCCAATCTGACCTCGGGCTCGGCAAGGATGCATTCCGCGCGGCACGGAAGAAGCTGGAAGCCGCAGGGTACCTGCGGGTCGAGGAGCATCGGCACCCGGCCGGCACGGTCGACGCTCACGGCAACTCGATCGCGGGGCACCGAAGGGTCCTGCTGATCCTGATGGACCCCCCACAGCCGGACGCGGCGGTAGAGCGTGTGCCTCTGGCCTCGGCGGATCATCCGCCAAGGGTTCAGAGTGCCGGTGCAGTTGTCGCCGAGGCGACACCGACGAGCATGCCGATGCGGCAACCGTCGCCCGCTGTACCTGCCGCGAACCACGTCGGGTCTTCCTCCGAGGCTCAACCAACGACGGCTGCCCCGCCGCTTAATGAAGACCAATCTCTAGAAGACCATTCTTCTTCGGTCTCGAGTCTGGAGCTCGCCCTCCAAGCGTTGCACCCAGGGCTCAGCCTCGCGCGGTTGCGATCGTGGCTTGCTCGGAATGCGCCTTCGATCGAACCGGCACGACTGGACCTCCTCGCTGCCAGTGTCGATGTCATCCACGCAGCTGCCCGACCGATCGGTGACCCTGTCGCGTACGTCGGCCGTTCGATCGAGCGTGAACCGATGCGGTGGCTCGAGCGATCCTCTGAGGACGAAGTGTCGGTCGAGATGGAAACCTCGCCTGGCCCTCGCCGCCTCGGCAGTCGCCCACCAACGGCCGCCGAGTGCGGCGCTCGCGGGCATCGTTTCATCGGCACGTTCCGAGAGATGTGCAGCACCTGTGGCGAGGAACGCCCGGGATGGCGGGAGGACCGTGATCGTGACTCAGCATGATGTTGAATCGATGCCGTCGGAGAACTGCGATGTCGTCGATCGGGAGCTACTGCTCCAGTCGTCGGACGCGATCGATCGCATCGGTCTGGACGTCTTTCTCGCAGCCGTCGAGTCGACACGCGGGTACGTCGTTCGGGTCCTCAACCAGCATGGCCTACCCGGCGAGATCGATACCGCTATGCAAGAGATCCGCGTCATCGCATGGCGTCGCGCCGAGAGCTTCGAGCCGACTCGCGGGTCATTCGGGCGGTACGCACAGGGCATCGCGGCCAAGGTCGTTCTCGCGATCCGACGCGAGTCCGCCGTTCGCTGCGGGCGGTTCACCATCGACATCGACACCGACCGCCCAGCGGCCGGTAGCGATCCCCTGGACTTGCTCGTCCACCGTTTCGAGATGAGGCGTTGTATCACCTGGGTCCGCGAGACGGTGTCTGAGCGGGACTGGTTGATCGGACTGGAGTTGATGCTGACCGATGAGGCACGCGACGATGTCGTGGAGCGGCTCAACGTTTCGCCTAGAGCGATTCGAACGGCGCGCGAGAACATCACCGCGGCGGCGTGGACAACTCGGGCGGCGCTCCGTTTGGCCGACCGGGGCTACCCAAACACAAGACAGACCGCGGTCGAGTGCATCCCCGAGGCGGACGGCCTACGCTCGATCGCCGTCTTCGAACCTGCGATGCTGCGAGATGCCGCCGGCGTAGCTTCTATCACCGGACTGAGCAAACACCGCGTTCACAGCAGGATCGCGCATGTCAGGAAACTCCTTGTTCTCGCCTCTCGCATCCTCGACGGGGAGACCATCTGATGGCTGCTCCGCTGCTGGCCGTCAAGGTGGTGGTTGCGATCGGACCGCGAAAGATCCTGGCTGTCGTGCTCATCGCGCTGCTCGGGATCGTGATTGCGGCCGCTGCTCTGCCCGCCCTCGCGATTTCGATGTTCGTTCCCGCCGGCAACGCATTGCGGCAGGCGTACTGCATGGCGCCCGGCAGCGCGCCTGCCAGCCAACCGACCGCGCCGCTCCCAGTCGCCGAGGAGATACTGGTCCGCGAGATCGTCGGTGCAGTCGCGGCGATGAACCCCGAACCGAAGGCGAAGCTCGCTGCGCTGACAGCCGCCTACGCGGCGTCGAACATGACGCGCGCCGACCCCGCCACGATTACCGATGACACGCCGCTCGGTGTGTATCGCCGGACGATTCGGGGCGGGTGGGGTTCTGCGGAAGAGCTGCAGGATCCTGCGGCTGCAACCAAGTTGATTCTCGGAGGCGCTGGACCGAATCGTCCCGGAATCATGGCAGAGCCATCCTGGATCGACGAGCCGGCCGGATGGTGGCTGTCCACCATCGGCATTCATGTCGAGGGGCCCACCGTCTCAGCAGCCGAGACCGCCGCGCGCAACGCGCTCACGAATGTTGAGCCCGGACTCCCCCCGGAGGACCTCACCGTCGGGAAGTCTTGCAACTACCTGCCCGTCGACGGCGACAACCGTGAGCTCGCGCTTCGTCTCGTCGCAGCGATGGACGAGGGACGGCTCGTCGGTAGCGACTATCTCCAGCAGCTGCGCGACGTCGCGAACGGCACGGCGCACGCAGACTGCGGGGTCGATTCCCGCATCATGCAGATTCTGCTCATCGCGCTGAACACCTTCGAGCAGGTCGCTGTGTCGGACCTCAACCGCCGCTGCACCAGCTCCCTTGAGGGTGCTGGCGAGAACTCGTCTCACTATCGCGACGGTGGAGGGATGGCGGTAGACATCTACGCCCTGAACGGCAGTCCAGTGACCGGCGGTGACGAGCTTTCGCTTCGGATGCTCGCAATACTGGATACTCTCGTAATGCCCGGATCGCGAACCGGACAGTCCAATTGCAGAGAGGATAGTTCGTTCATCCACTTTGATCAGTTCGAAGACTCATGCAACCACGTCCATATTGACGTGGCGTTCGCTATGCCATTAACCCAGGCAACGGATGAGTCCAGAAGGAATGGCGTCCCGCATAGTGGCTCAACATCAGATCAAGTCCAGCTTTCGCCCTTCCTCGATCAGATACGAAACGAAGGCCGCACACGTAACCAGTACGTAGCGCGCAAGGCCCTGATCAGCCTTCGCAGGATCGATCCCGCCATGACGGATTCCGTCGTCGTCAGAGACCCATCCGTACATCTGACTCCAGGAAGCCTTCAACGCGCCGTGGAGCACTAAGCCCGAAGCTTCCAGCTTGCTGAGACCTTTCCCCAATGTGCCCTCAGCCGTGACTATCTTCACTACCGCCTCGACCGCAGAGATCGACTCCTTTATCGAGTTGGGATAATCAGGTGCCTGCCGATCCGAGAGCAATTCAGTAGCCCGGTCCAGGTGGTGCCGCACTCCAGCCAAATCGGCTGCGCTGTCGAACGCGGTAGAGACTGCGCTTGCCTCCAAAGTTGAACCTACGGGCGTCAGCTCAAGTCCAATGAACCGGTAGCCAACCAGATAGTGCTCAAATCGGTTGTTGAACGCACGGACAATCATACTTGCTCGGTCCCGCGAGTAACCGCTTGGATAGCGCTCCAAATACTTCACAACCGCTTCAATGAGGTCGAGAACGTCATACCATTCGCCTTTAAGGATTATCTGCTTGAGGTAACCCCAGATTGTTGTAGCACCAGGTCGTTCATCCCGGGCACGCTTGAGGTGCCCCTCCCATACGGCGCTCAGCACCTTCTCCTGCTGAGGATCAACGATGCCCCGGTTGAGCTCCTCGCGGAGAAGAACCATGAGATTCCACAGCTCAGTTCTAGTCTCAGTATCAAGGTCTTCGAGCTGCATGAGAGAGCGGGTCTCTTTGAAACCCATCCGTTGAGCAAAAGTTGCCATATGGGGATGCTAGCGACACGCTCCACCCTGCGGGCCCACGTAGTCGACATCCAGATGATCTCTGGCCGCTGAAAGGAGTTGCAGCCCAGAGCCTTCCCCGCGATACTGTATCAACGCCACGACGGCGGTGCGGGCCCAGGCGCCTTCCCGGATGCTATGCACACGGCACCTAGAACGCAGGCGACCGGGTTCCGCCTGCAGACACACCGGACAGCGGGTGGTTCGCGGCGCAGTCGCCGACCACTCGAAGTCCGCAATGAGCAATGCGTGAGTCCACTGGGTACCCTGTTGCAACCCGCTGGTAGGCATCCCCAGCGCGGTGGCCCAGCTGCGTGCGCCTGATGAGGAGCGCACGGCTACGGGCGCGGCCTCCTTGAAGACCTGCTGTCGAGTGATGCTAAAGCGCCGTCTCCAGGAACCACCAGGCAGGACACCATGCGGGCCCAACTGGGCATCGCGGGGCGACAACGAGTCGCTAGTTTCCATCGTGCCTGCAGCGTGCCGATGTCTGCACGACCTCGTATTCGCTGACGCGTGCATCATCATGGTCGCCTACACCACGCACTACATCCCGCCCCTGGAGCGGGACCTGCCTCGGCGAGTGCGCGGATCGGCGCAGACCGAACGAGGGTTTCCTGGACGCACCGGCGCCTCGCTCGCGCGGCGGCATACTGACGTGGAGCAACCAGAATCCGCCTTCCCCAGCGGCCGGTGCCGCTTTGGTAGCCGAAGACGGGCTGGATCAGTGTGCGGTGGTCGATTTATCTACATTCTGGGTACGATTCTGGTGTCACCGGGGAGGGACCGCCGCTATGCGCTGTATCAAAATTGAATTCCACGGCTTCAAGCGGCTAGCTGACACGTCGTGCAACACCGACGGCAAACTGATTGCTTTCCTCGGACCAAATGAAGCTGGAAAGAGCAGCGTGCTCGAGGGACTCGATTGGTTGACGAACGCCGAGGAGCCGTTGCCGAGCCGGCTCCGGAACCGCTCGTTGAGCGCCACCGCCGCAACCGATGCCATTGTTCGTGCAACCTTCGCTCTCACCGACGAGGATCGCGAGGCAATCGGACACCTCGCGTTCGAGGATCGCGCGCTTCGCTTCGTCGTGGCCCGCTACGCAGACGGCGTGCTTCGCACTGGAACCAAACCGGACTTGATTCGCGAACGTGGCCCCTTTGACGCGGTCCGCGGTGAACTTCAACGACGGCCAGACCTGTCGCAGACTGACCTCTCTCCGGTGATCACCGCAGGCGTTGCTCTGGCTGCCTCACTCGCCGAGGAGCCCGACGAGGCTTGGAAGGAAGAGAACGACGAACTCTTTGATGCTCTTGTCGAGTGGCTGCGTGAGCCGGTGGCCGACGAAGCCACCAACGACGAGCCACAACCTGGCGAATCAGAAACCGATCCAGATGACCTCCGCCTAGCCGAACTACTCGTCAGAATGAGAGACATCCTCCAGGCCGAACACCCTTCGCAGGTCGCGAGACGCATCCTCTGGGAGCGCGCACCCGACTTCGCACTGTTCACGGAAGATGACCGAACGCTGCAAGATTCATATGACATCGCGGATCCGACTGTCCGTGATGACCCTCCGCAGGCCCTGGCCAATTTGTTGGGTGTAGCAGAGCTCGATCTGAACCGGTTGTGGGAGCAGATCACGGAGGCGGATAGTGGTGCCGCGTTCACCACCGAGCGTCGCGCAAACGAACGTCTGCAGGCTGCGCTCGGCCCGAAGTGGCGGCAAGAGTCCATCGATGTGCAGTTCAAGGTCGATGGGTCTTTGCTGCGAATCCTGATAGTTGAGGCCGGTGAGGGCGGCGCGAACACGCCCATCAACGAGCGGAGCGACGGACTGAGAATGTTTGTCGCTCTGGTCGCGTTTCTGGCTTGGCATAGCTTCGAAGTCCCTCCGATCCTTCTCATCGATGAGGCAGAAACCCACCTCCACTATGACGCCCAAGCTGACCTACTGGAGGTGCTCGCCGCAGACGTGGACGCGACCCAGGTCTTCTACACGACACACTCACCTGGGTGTCTCCCTCGGGATCTGGGCACTGGGGTGCGGCTCGTTTCGCCCCGCAAAGGACGTCGGGACGCGAGCGAGCTGCGAAATGACTTCTGGACTAATGAACGCCCAGGTTTCACGCCTCTTCTCTTCGCGATGGGAGCCGGTGCTGCGGCCTTCTCCGCCTTTCGACGGGCCGTCCTCGCAGAGGGTCCTGCCGACATGATCCTGCTCCCCAGCCTCATCCGGCTGGCTACTGGCGCGAGCGACCTCTCCTATCAAGTAGCGCCCGGCTTGGCAAACTACCGCGGCTCTGGTTTGGAGCTCGAAGAGACAGCCGCACGGGTCGTCTACCTCGTTGACGGCGACACGGGAGGCGCGAAACATGCCAATTGGTTGAAGGAGATCGGCATCCCAGGGGGCAGAATCTTCGAACTGCGAGCAGGATGGGCCACCGAAGACTACGTCCACCCAGATCGCTACCTCGAGGTGATCAACGCCCTCATCTCCTCGAACGCCAACCTCGGGTCTGTCGCCCTCGATGATCTCGATCAGGAGCAGCCAATCAGCAAGGCCATCGCGGACTGGTGCAAGGCTGCGGGCATCAAGGCCCCTGGAAAAACTACGGTGGCGTCGATTCTCATCGGAGACCAGGACAAACTCCGGCTATCCGAAGGGGCGAAAGAAGCGCTTGTTGAACTTCACGAACAAATGCAGAGCGCTCTGACAGCTGCACCGCTGACGAATACGGGTCAATCGCCGCAAAGCACGGCGGACCTTGGCTAAACAGCAATCCCATGCCGGACCCTCTTGAGCGATGCCGAGTCCTTCCTGAAGTTCCTGAGGCATCGCTTGTCCGTAGCGCCGCCAGCGGCGAGATTCCCCCGGCTGCGACGAGTCCTACTACGTCGACCACGCCAGGACGGGCGAGCCTATTAGCATCGAGCGCGAGGTAGCTCCCGAGCAGTTAAGGGAGAAGTGACGTTCGCACCAATTGTCGCCTCGCGTCACGCACCCCGACCACGGAGGAGAGCTCGCCGCTGGAGAGTGTTGTTGGAGTCTTCGGTTGCTGTGAAGGCCCTTCCGGCGACGCTGAGCATGCGCGCGGTCACCGTCACTTCCGCCTATGACGGCAAGCAAATCTCGACATCCTCCGCAACAAGCGATACCAACACCAGGTCGCACTGACTCCCGGCAAGCGCTGGGCGGAGGACACTAAGTGCGCCACGAACTGTCACCCAGTCTCCCGGCTTGAGCGCCGCGACAGACTCGATCAGTTCCTGGGTGCGGCAGAGAACCTGACACCAGGCCACTCGAGTGTCGATGATGAGCCCGTTCGGCTGCAGGGCTCGCTGATGATCCGCGAGGACGAACGAAACTGTCGTCACCTCCCCGACGGTCGAACAGAACAGTTCCCCGTCGACTGTGCCTGTGACCTTCGCCTCTGCCGTCATACGCCCTCGATTCATTCACGAATGGTTTAACCGTTCGCAAATCATGCCCGTTCGAGGAACCGTGCACAATGACCTCATGCCCCGCGTCGCTCGCCCCAAGCTCTCCGACGATGCGATGAGTGCGCTCGCGACCCTCGGCGAACCGGTGAACTTCGCGATCCTCTCGAGACTGCTAGCGGAGGGCCCGCTCACGCGCGGACGCATCGCCGAGCTCGTCGAGGTGAACCGGGTCACGGTGCAGGATCACCTGGAAACACTGCGTGAACTGGGAGTTATCGAGGCCCACCCGATCCAAGAGCCTGACGGGAAGCGACACCGATACGAGTACGTCGTCCTCAAGCAGGTCGTTTCCGAGCGCTACCGGGATCTCGGCGTCGAACTGGGCCTGGGCCGGACTCGACCAGCGTCCAAGTAGTCGGGAAGTTATCCACAGACGCCAGTCCTCGCCCGAAGTGGCCCCTCTCCCCCGCCTAGCGTCGACTGCATGACCTGGGCGAACCGATGAAGCTGTGCGGCTGGATGTTCCTGCTCCCACTCCCGCTTCTGGCGATCGTGCTCGTAGTGGTGATCCTCAGCCGTTGGGGCGGCTGGGTCATCAGCCAGATCGTCGTCTCGTTGTTCGGAACCACGGTTCTGCTGCACGACGCACATCAGGATCCCGCGACACGTGCGTTGGTTCTCGCCGTCATTTGGGCTGCTGCTGCCGCGAACGCGACGCTCTACATCAGACACGTCGCTCGGCGGCAGCGCACTGTCCAGGTCGCATCCGGTACATCCTTCGACCTCACTCCCTACCGCCGCCGGAACTAAGTCCGCAGGTCTGCCCGCATCACGCCAAGAGCGATCGAGGACGCACACGTCCTCGCGAACTCTCGGGAGGATCGATGCGGCGACCGCTGCTTGTAGGACTGCTGGCCGTCGGGGCCATCACTCTGACCGGGTGTGTCGACGCCGACACTGCACCCCAGGACAAAGCCTCATCCACAGGCCAAACAGACCGCTCCCCCGCCGCCCCGGATCGAGAGCCAGTCGCTCGCGCGGCCACCTCTGACCTCGGCGTCGCCGTCTACGAGCTCGGCAGCTACGTGACGGCCCAGGACTCGGGCCTCCTCCGCCAGCCCGGCGGAACGGACCGCTTTCCGACCGGCAGCTTCGTGATGGTCATCCAGGTCTCGCTCGACGGGTTCGTCCCCTTCGGTGAACTCGACCTCAGCGGCCTCACCGTTCGGGAGACGAGCTGGGCCGGGCTCGGCGACCTGGCCGAACTGGACACTAACGAAGGACCGGACTTCGTCGCAAGCGCAGGCGTCCCGTGGGGACCGGCCGGCGCGCAGGGGCGCGGTCGTGACTGGTCTCTGCCGAACCACCTGAGCACGAGCTTCGCGCTCGCGTACTACGTGCCGTTCGGTGTATCTGCGCTGGATCTTGTCGTCGATGTTCCCTCGCAGCGTGACCCGCTGACTCTCTCCGTCCCGGTCCACGCGGAGTGAAGACCGTGGGCGGATCCATCATCACGTCCGTATGGGCCACGAACCTCGGCGGGTTTCTCCTGAAGACGATCCCCGACATCACGCCGAAGGCTGGTCCTGGATCGAAAGCCATCCAGGACCTTGCGGGCAACATCCTCTTCGTCGTCCTCATCCTCTGCGGCATCGGGGTGCTCCTAGCTGCCGCCTGCATCGCGCTCGGTTGGCTCATCAAGAACGGCGCACTGAAGTCCGTCGGGATCGCGGGGGTTCTCTGCTCGGTCGCCGCTGCCGCAATCGCGGCTGGCACCACCGCACTCATCAACTTCGGCATCGGGCTGCAGATCGTATGAGCGGCTTCCGGACTGACGACTTCGGCGTGCCCCAGTTCGGCTGCGGGCCAGCCGACATCCCATGCATGGCTCAGGAGTCGGCTGCCCGCTTCATCGGCGGCGGCATCATCGGCCTCGGCGACTTCATGACCGACATGCTCGCAAACGCCTTCATCGGTAGCCGTCCCGGCGAGTCCAGCTGGACCATCGCCGACGGACAGTTCTGGTTCTGGGTCGCGACGATGGGACTCGTCATCTCCATCGTCGCCTGCTTCCAGCTCGCGCCGGCGGCGATCATGCGAGACGGCCGGCGGATCGCGCAGGTCGCAGTCGGCCTCGTTGTCGCAGTGCCGTCCAGCGTCGCCGCTGTGTACGTGATGAGGCAGTTCGTGACCTACGGCGGTGAGACGACCGATGCACTCGTCGCAACCGTCCAGGACCAGAGCCTCGGCAACGCGCTGCTCCGCATGTTCGGATACCGCGTGGTCGCTGATGTCTCCGTCCCGGCCGACGATGGCGCGATCGCCCAGGCGATGACCACCGCCAAGCTCGCCCCGAACGCGGTCATCGGCCAGTACACCGTGGTCCTGCTCATCCTCGCCATCATGGCGCTGGCCGCGCTCTTCCTCTACGTCTCGATGTCCATCCGCTCCTTCTCACTCGTAGCCCTCGCCGCGACGGCACCGATCGGCCTCATGATGATCGGGCAGCCGAAATTCGCTGTCTGGGCGACGAGGTGGGCGAATCTGACGATCGGGCTCGTCATCGCCGAACCGTTGGCGGCGGCGATCCTGGTCCTCTCGATACAGCTGGTCACGAATTCCACCGACCTCGGCGTCGTGATCGTCGCCGCTGGGGTGGTCTTCGCGGCAGCCTTCGCTCCCCTGTGGGCGGTCCGCCTGGTGTCGTTCGCCGGGGACGAGGTCCGTAACTCCCTGCAGCCCCGGCCGCATGTCTCAGGCAAGGCCCAGAACGCCATGCGCGTCCTCGGACGGATTCTCGCGAAATGACCAACTCGCCGATCCTCCCCCGCGTCCGTTTTGCACAGCGCGAGCGACGCGGCGCGTTCCTCGGTCTGAGCTGGCCCCAGCTCACCGTCATCTGTGCCACGGCTGCGGCCTCCGTCATGTGGCTCCTGGTCGATTGGGGCGGCTACTGGCGCATCGGGATCTGGCCGGCGGCGCTCTCGATCGCCGTAGGGAGCTGGACTTGGCATCGGGAGTCCGGTCTTGCGCTCATCTGGCGCGTGCTCACGTACGCCGCCCGACGGCATCGCCTCCAGACGAGCTTCAGGCGCGACGTGTGGGACTCACGAAAGGACGAACCTATGAAGATCGGAACGAAGCGGCGCGGGACTGGAGGCCCACGCGAGGTCTATCGCTATCGCCTCCCCGGCGCGCACGGATCGCTGCGCTTCGTCCAGGTCCCAGGTCGGGGCGGATTCCTCCTGGACCCGAAACGATCGCTCGTCTCGTTCTCGGTCGACGTTCTGAGTTCCGCGTGGCCGCTGCTCGATGAAGGCGTCCAGCAAGCGGCATACGACGGCTTCGTCGGATGGATGAGCGGGCTCGAGGCGGTCCCTGGGCTGGTCGATGCGACGGCGCGTATCCGCGTCGATGCCAAACCCGCCGACGAGCTCGCGCGCTACGCAGCGGAACGCGATCGAACCGATCCGTCGACCGTCAGCCCAGCGGTCCGAGCGGAGTACGACACACTGATCACCGCGGGTGCCGATCGATCGATGCAGTTCACCAACACGGTGACCGTCTCCTGCGATCTGCGCTCGCTCCGATCGGCGATCAAGCACTCTGGGGGCGGCCTCGTCGGCATCGCTGCCATCGTTACCGACCTTGTCGAGCAGATGCGTGACTCGCTCGAAGCCATCGGTGTCGAGCTCCGAAACTGGCTCGACATCGAAGCGATCGACGAGATGCTCGCACTCGCCATGAACCCGACGAGCTTCGCAGCAGAGTCGCGGAATGACGGCCCGAACGGACTTGCTCCGGTCATGGGCATCGAGGAGCGCTGGGATCACGTGCAGATCGATGGTTCGCTCCACCGCACGTACTGGATCGCTGAGTGGCCTCGCTCCGAAATCAGCGTGGGGTTCCTGGACAAGTTGCTCTACTCAGGCGAAGCGACGCGGGTACTCACCCTCAGCGTGCGGCCGGTACCGGCCCACAAGGCCCTGAGTCAGGTGGGGCGAGCGAAGGTCGACCTCGAGGTCGCACGAGGCTTGCGTCAGCGACGCGGGATGATCACCACCCGTGAGCAGGATCGCGAATACGAGGATCTCAGCGAGCGCGAAGACGACATCGTCGACGGGTTCACCGACATGGAGTTCCGCGGGTTCGTGACCATCTCGGCCGCCGACATCGACGGCCTCACCCGCGCATCGGCCTCGATCCTGCAAGCAGCGCAGCCGGCCCGGGTCACCCTCGCTGCGATGTACTTCCAACAGGCGGCTGCGTTCATGTCGACCGCGCTCCCTACTCCGGTGGGCAAGCGATGAGCCGGCGTCGTCCTGGAACACTGACCCGTTTGGATGCGTGGCGCGACAGCCTCGCTGAGGACGCGCTCCCGACAAGTTCGATGCCCGCCGGCGGACGGAAGACACCGCACAACCTCCGCGCACCGGCGGGTGTCGTCGCGCCGGTCCATCGCGCCTCGTCACGTACCCTCGGCGCCGCGCTGCCCTTCCTTGCCGAGAGCGGCGAACCCATGGCCGGCGCCTACATCGGCCCGAACCTGCTGTCGCGATCCACGTTCTGCTTCGACCCGTGGGAGGCCTACGCCGCGGGTGTCGTCCGCTCGCACTCGATGGCGATCTTCGGGGTGAAGGGCAGCGGCAAGTCCGTGCTCGCGAAGGCGCTCAGTACTCGGCTGTGTCGGCTGGGCCGGAAGGTCGCGGTGCCGCACGATCCGAACGGCGAGTGGACGCGCGTCGCCGCCTACGTGGGTGGTGTGACGATGCGCCTGGGCCCCGGTCAGACCGCCCGGATCAACCCGCTCGATCCGGGACCCCGCCGCGCCGACGTCAGCGATGCCGACTGGACGCAGGAAGTCCTGCAGTTTCAGCGGGCCAAGGTCCGCGCCATGGTCGCCATCCTCCGGAACACGACGGAGCTCAGCGAGATCGAGCACACAGCTATCGATCTCGCGCTTGAGCAGGTGCACCGGTCGAATTCGACCGTGCTCGTGCCGATGGTGTGGGAAGCGCTGCGTCACCCTGAGTCCCACATCGCCGAGGAGATCGGCGCGGGCGGCCAGATGCTCGCCCACACCCTTCGTCGCGTGACGGTCGGCGATCTCGCCGATCTCATGGACCGCCCGTCGACGGTTGCTTTCGACGCGAGCACACCGATGCTGACGGTCGACACCTCAGAGCTCCTGCGCGCGAGTGCGGAGACGAAAGCGCTTTTGCGCCTGGCGACGACCGACTGGATCGAGCGAGGTACCCCTGCCGGTCCTGGCCAGGCGCGGTTGATCGTGCACGAGGAGGCAGCCGTCGCGCTGCTCAACGAAGTCGCGGGCGGTGGCAATCTCGTCGGACGAGTGAGCGACGAAAAGACCGCTCGTCACAAGAGGCGGTCGAACTGCTACCTCATCCACCGCATCAACGACTTTGACGCGCTTGGCGATCGAGGGTCCGCCTTGCACGCCCAAGCCCTCGGGCTCTTGGCGGACTGCGACACCCGCGTCAACTACGCGCAGCACACGGGAGAGCTCGAGCGCAGTTCGCAGGTCCTCGGATGGAACCGGACGCAGACCGAGCTCGTCCGCAAACTCCGCCGTGGCGAAGGCTTCTGGCAGATCGGGCCGGAGCGGGTAGCCAAGGTCCGCAACGACTGCACACCTGGCGAACTGGCTGTCTTCCGCACCGACGGACCCGGAGCGGCACCCCGATGACCGACCGACTCGTTCTCGTTGTGCTGGGCATCATCGCCATCGCGGCAACCGCAATCGGCATAGCGCGCGCAGTAGTGGTGGTCTTCGTGCTGCTGACCTGCGGAGAGGTGCCGGCTGGACTCGGTCCGTTCGCCGCGGCTGGGCTGCTGGTCGCCAGCGGTTCGGTTCCCGCAACACCGGGTGGGGGCTGCATCGTCTCCACAGATGGCGCCCGTTGGACGGTCATCGGCGTAGTGGTCCTGCTCACGATCGTCGCCGCGCTGTGTCTTGCCGGGTGGTTGTCGTTCCGTGAATCCGACCGCTGGTTCCGGTCACAGCTCCTGCGGCGCAACGGCTTGGCGGGACGCAGCGAGGTGCGGCGACAGGTCTCCGAGCGGGCGCTCCTTCGAAGGGCGGGAACCCTTCGTCCGACGCTCCCGGATCCCACCGCCGATGATGTCGGCTGGCGGATCGGCACCTCGCGTGGCCTCGACGTCTACGTCTCGATCGAAGACTCCCTCCTCCTCGATGGCCCGCCTCGCTCCGGCAAGGGCTGGCGAGTCATCATCTCCGCCATCCTCGACTGGAACGGCCCGCTGGTCACGACCTCCACCCGGAACGACAACCTCGCCGTGACGATGGCTCACCGCGCGCAACACGGAACCGTCACGGTCTTCGACCCGCAACAGCTCTCGGGCGTTCGCTCCGCCCTCCGGATCTCGCCGGTGACTGGATGCGCTGATCCTCTCGTCGCCGAGCAACGAGCCCGGACGATCATCGCAGGCAGTGCACTCGGACGCTCCTCCACCAACCAAGAATGGGCCGGCGCCTCGGGGACGCTCCTTGCTGCTCTGTTGCACGCGGCAGCGCTCAGTGGCGGTGGCACCACAGCGCTCCGGGACTGGGGCATGAGCCCGGTGTTGGCGGGGCGTGCAGTCGATGTGCTCGCCGACGCAGGCGCGCCGGGGTGGGCGATGGGTCTCGCAGATGTGATCGAAGGTGACGCGAAGCTACTGGGATCGAAGTGGTTCGGCGTCGCCGAGGCCCTGCGACCGCTCGCGATCCCGTCCGTCTTCGACGCGATGAACCCTGGATCCGACGAGGCGCTCGACGTCGACGAGTTTCTCGCGGACTCGAACACGATCTACCTCATCGGCACTGGAACCGGCGCGGGAGCAGTCGGTGGGTTTCTCGGTGCCGTGCTGGACGACATCGTCGAAACCGCCCGACGCAAGGCGCTGGCCTCGCCCGGGAACCGTCTCGATCCTCCGCTCGGGCTGATCCTCGACGAGATCGCGAACATGTTCGCCTGGCCGCAGCTGCCGACGATCCTCTCGGATGGTGGCGGTATCGGGATCTCGACGATGGTCGTGCTCCAGTCGCTGTCGCAGGCGAAGTCCGCCTGGTCGGAGAGCGAGGCTGACACGATCTGGAACTCTGCCATCGCCAAGCTGATGCTCGGCGGGTCGTCCAACATCAAGCACCTGCAAGACGTGTCGAGCATGCTCGGCCAACGACAGGTGAACCATGGGTCCGTCAGTCGCAGCGAGACGGGCACGACCCGCTCCGAGCAGCGACAGCTCGAGCCGGTACTGACGGTCGATGAACTCCGCCGGCTTCCGGAAGGCATGGGCCTGCTGAGTTACCGAAACCGACGAGGCGTCCTCCTCGACGTCGAGGGATGGACCACACGACGCGACGCTCGCGAGATCGTCGCGGGCAAGCGAGCGACCGAGGCTGCCCAGCGGCAAGTCTTCACCGAGCAGTCCGAAGCCCGGCGGAAGACGCATGGCTGAGATTGGCGGATGGCGTCAGGCCGCGGAGCGTGAGTTCCGGGCTCCGTTCGCGCTGGACGACGCGGACGAGGTCGGCGATGGATTCGACACCTGGCCAGCGCTGCCCGAGCCCGAGTACTTCGGCGTCATCAACTGGCGGTCCTTGCCGGACGAACGCGAGCCAGAGGTCTGGCGGCTGCTCGCAGAATGGGTCTCCTGGCTTTGCACCCGGTACACAATCCCGGCCCGGCTCATCCCGGACTGCTGGTATCTCCACGACGGCATTGTGGAGGAACTCTCCGCACTGTTCAGCAGCTGGGAGGTGTCGTTCGAAGAAGCCGACAGCGGCGGGCACGGTCCCCTCGGCTGGCACGAGCGATTCGAGTACTTCCGCTCCCGCCTTCGCCACTACAAGCCCGAGGGCTGCGCGAACGGACACCTGGAAACGGCGAGCCGGACCATGCCGGCAGGACCTGAGCTCCGCGCGCGCATCGCCCGCGCCGACCGAGACGGGACGGTCCCCTGATGCTCGTCGCGGCTCCCAAGACTCTCGACTACCAGGCCGAAGCGAAGGCGTTCTTCAAGGGGCTGAAGCAGGCAAGCCCCGAACGTCTGCAAGCACTGCTGAATGAGGGCGAATATGACGCCAAGCTCAGCTTCGTGCTGTGGGAGTCTCGCGACTGGATCGCCCGTGAGCACATCCGCGAAGCGCGTGGGCTCGGGTACGGAAGGGAGAAGGCCCTCGCGAAACAGCGCACCCAGTCGTTGCTCGGCCTCTACCGCGAGGACGCGAAGCGGAACTACGTGCCGCTGCCAACGCGGGTACTACTCCCGCCACCCCGACTCCACGAGACAACGCCTGCGGAACAGCGACTCGCGGAGCAGCGCGCCAAGACCTTCTTCTCCGCATTGAGTCGGGCAAGCCCGGCCCGGCTTGAGGCGCTCTACCAGGAGCGACGTGGTGGCGAACAGCTATGGAGGCTCCTCCATCCGGAGCCAGGCCGCCCGACGGCCGAAGAACGCCAGAGGATCTTCGAGTCCCGCTCACGGATCGACCCCGCAATGCGACCCACGCCGACGACCGGACCGTACAAGCGAGGGAAGGTCACCCCAGTCGGAATGACCCGTGCACGCGCACTCCAGCTGGCCATCGAAGCGGAGAAGCGCCGGGAGGCCGAGCACCTCGCTCGCCGAGCTAGCCGGGGTCGGAACGGTCCGGCGATGAGCTGAGGCAGCTTACGTCAGCTGGAAAGCAGCCCATTCGCGGTTCAGCGCTTGACAATCAGGTGTTCTCAGGCATGGACCCCAGGGGAAGCGGCGACTGCCGGAAGCTCTCTAAACCGGCAATTTGTGTCTGCTCCAGCCTTCTTTGTCACTCCAGAGCCAGACGACGGAACCATATTGCGCTACGAGCCAGAGGTGTGTGATCTCTGGACGCGCTGGTGGTGGGCTGGTGGGGACCTGCGCAGATCTCTGTAGCCCATCGATCACTTCGAAGTCAAAGGCGGTGTAGTGAATGGGCACGAATAGGTGGCGCTCGTCATAGCCTGAATTCGCCAGTTTCTCGAAATGCTTCTCGAAGTGAGAGGTCGCATATGCATCTTGCAGAGCATTGTAGAGCCCCTCATGCGAGTGTTTCACGACCCCTCCAGTGCCCGGCAGCACCAGATTGACATGCGGCTCCTCGCCTGGCAGAGTTTCGAAACCCAAGAGAGTGCCGGAGGAGCCAAATACGAATCGGCGAAGAATTTCGTCAGCCCAGACGACCTCGGCCGGGAGCTTCTCCGGCATCCGCACGGCATGCGAGTCACACACTGAGATGATGTGTTCATAATCTGGCTTCAACGCCTGGTATTCCGCAAATGAAGCGAATTGCAGCAGCCAGGTGCGCTTGCTGCCCGTTCCCCACGTCTGTTCTTTTGCGACATGCGCCTCGAGGCGCATCGCTTGGTCACGAGCATGGGTCATCACCTCGAAGGCGGCCTTCCTCCCATCGGTGTACCTCAGTTCAGCGTCAGGTGTCCGCGGTGCAGCGCCCGGTATATCGAGCTCCCACGCGGTTACATCAAGCACACTTTCGGCAATGAAACACGCCGCCTGCTCCTGAGGACGGAGATGCGGCCAGCGGACACTTGCGGCGATGAAAGCTGAACTATGCATTCCCCGAGAATACCGAGCGAAGGGTGAGTTGCACCATCTGGCCTTGTGCTCCGTGGAGCAACTGATCCTTCCCGATCCCGACGTGGACATGCCGCTGGACAGCGATTCTTCTTGCCTGGCAATAATCTTCGGGCGCCACAGTGCTTGGACGAAAAAGTTATCCACAGGCAGACACCTGTCGCCCCGCGGCCGGTGCCGCTGTCCCTACGTTCGAAACAACGACGGACAGGACACCGAATGACTCGCTTCACCCGCATGATGCTCACCAGCTTCGACGGAACCGGGCTGCCATCCGAGGCAGCGGCCGAGTGGCAGTGGATCAATCTGGACCACGTCGAACGGATTCTCGAACACGTTCACGAGGAGCCCGTGCGCGAGAATCCGCATCGCCCTGACCGGCCTCGATATCTCGCGTTCCTCGTGCTGACGTTCTGCAGTGGCGCACTCCTCGCGCTCCCGGCAGGCAGATACGACTCAGACGACGCCGCCCTCGATGGCTTGATCCACGTCCGGCAAACACAGCTCGGCGCCGGCTGACGCGCACGCCGCCTCCAAGCGCGGCGGTTCATCCGGTCAATACGTCATGACGTATTGAAGGATGGCCGCCCGTCACACCATCCACCCTTCCGACAAACCATACGAATGGACGTCAACACATGCCTCACAAAGAAGCCATCGGCTCCCGCAAGGGTGGTGTCGGCAAGACAACCGTCGTCCTTGGTCGAGCAGACGCCCTCGCCCAAGAGGGGCGAAAGGTCCTCGTCATCGACCTCGACCCGCAGTCCGATGCGACAACCGTCCTCGGGAGACACGGTGAATACACCGTCTTCGACGTCCTCTACGCGGGTGACGCAGGAACGCTCGGTGCAGCGGCGGCTCCGACCGATTGGAAGAACGTCGACCTCATCGCCGGATCCCCGGATCTCGCGCGGATTGAGTCGGAATCACTCCTGACGCCGGAGTTGCGGCTCAAGACGTCCGCCTGGGGAAGCGCGCAACTCGACGCCTACGACGACGTCCTGATCGACACGCCACCAGCGCTCGGACGACTCACGCTCAATGCGCTGCTCTGGGCGGACAGCACCATCGTCGTCACCGACCCCACAGCCTTCGGCCTCACCGGCGTTGGACAGTACCTCGACACGGTGGCGAAGGTCCGGGCGCTCCCCCACCTGAACCCCTCCCTGCGATTCGCCGGCATCGTCGTCAACCGAGTCACACCCCGACTGACCTCAGAGCACCGCTACCGTTTGGAGGAACTCGAGGCCACCTACGGCGAAGTCTTGCTCCGCCCGTTCCTGCCAGAACGCACGGCGATGCAAGATGCGGAGAGCCGTCGTCGGCCGCTCAGCACGTTGACGACTCCCGGTGCACTGGTGCTGACCGAGCGATTCGCTGCACTCACAGCGGCGCTGCACGGAGTGGCAGCATGAGCGCAGACGACCGTCGCCCAGCACTGAGGAAGGCACCGACAGTCGATGACCTCACAGCGCTGACCTCGCCGGCAGGTCGCTCAGGCGGCGTGGCACCGTCCGGTGACCTCGCATCCCGTCGTCCAGGACCGGGCCGACCACGCGGTCGCCGTCGGATGGAACCGTTCTCATCGAAGATCGAGATCTCCCTCCGGGACGACCTCGACCGCTACCTCGCGATCCACGACATCAGCATCGTCGACTTCCTCGACGAGGCAATTCGCGACCGCCTTTGCCGCAATCCGTCATGACAGACGGAATGACGCACGGACGGGCAGGCGGCTATCTCATTGACTGCCTTGATCGACAGACAGACAGCACATGCTGATCGCCTACCTCGATGAGTCCTACACACGTGACTACTACTACATCGCTGCCGTGGTCATCGATGCGGAGCACGAGGACCGGCTCCGAGAGGCGATCGTGCGCGCGGCGGGCATTGCCGAGGCGTTCGGTCTCCCCCGTGACGTCGAACTGCACGCACACGAGATGACAGCGGGCAAAGGCGCATGGTCACCTCTACGTGGTCGCCACAGAGCGGTCGCGACCATCTACCGTCGAGCGCTCGAATTGCTCATCGAGGTTCCGGTCGAGGTCTTCGTCCGGGGACTCGACGTTGCAAGGTTGCACGCGCGGTACCGGTATCCGCGCCGGCCGCACGAGGTCGTCCTGCAGCACATCCTCGAGGAGCTCAGCGACCATGCTGTTGCCCGAGGCACGTGGCTTACCGTCGTCGCTGATGAACTGCCCGACCAGGCCGCCCTGCACGCACTCGTGCACCGATTCCGCGACATCGGGACGCCAGGCTATGCCTCATCGACGCTCACCGGTATCGAACTGCCGCTGAGCTTCAGAGCGTCGCGAGGCACTCCTGGCATCCAGGCAGCAGACCTCATCGCCTACCTGTACCACCGGCTGGATGGACACCCGGAAGGGGACGCGCGTGCACGCCGGTCCGCGGAGCGCTTGTGGGCCGCGATCGAGCCGGCAGTCGTCCACGTCTGGGTCTGGCGCCCTTAAGCACGAAAGCCCCGCGAAGCGGGGCATCCGGCGAACAACGTTCTGGTGACCAGCCCGTCGTGACCATCAGCCTACGCTCCCTCGGGTGTCCATGTGGCCATCAATTGTCGGCCGTTTAGTCTGCGCGGCCCCCTAAGAGCTGTGAGCCTGCACGCAATCTATGCCGATCTGAATGTTAGTCGCGCCTCCTCCACAGATATTTGCGCGAGTGACTTGATGTACTCATCAACAGGGGATTCGACGTCATCTGATTCCACCTGGACGAACCCCACTTGTCGCAATATGCTAGCCAGCTTTGACACCGAACGTTGCTCATTTCCCTGCCAGATCGATTGCGTGACCTGCTTCCATCGGTCCACGCTCAACGCCTCCACATAATCACGAATAGCCTGCTCCGCGAATTGGACACTGTTCATACGAGGACCAACAGCTTCATCAAGGCGCCTGACAAGTTTATGTGTCGCTTCGATGATTGAAGCTACCTCCTTGAAGCTCGGAGCCGCACCGTTGGAAATGCTCTGAATAAGTCTATCCACCTCTAAATGCCTGTATGCTCCCGAAATCTCATCGGCAAACTTCCGGAGTTGACCCTTGACCTCGCCGTCAAGATTTCCAGTAGTCGCGAAGTGCGCGATTCGATTGCGCCAATCCATCGCCGCTCGAACCAAGGCCAACTCAGCAGAATCTGGCTCGCCCAGAACTTCATTGAGTCGAACTAGTCTCCGGGATTTTCCATCGCCACTCTCACCCCTGATCAGCGCTTGCTCAGGCTCCGAAAAAACCCCCGCCGTCTTCCTAATTGAGGCTGCATATCCCTCGAAGGCCTCAACGATCCATAGAAGTGCAGTGCGGGTTGCGTACATGCGACTGCGGTCCGCAGATTGCACCACGTCCTTCGGATCCCAGGTCGTGGAGAACTCAGGTTTTCTCTCGGCCCTGCCAGACCGAACCTCATCGAGACCCACAAGAATGGTTACGAGGAAGTGGTTGTTCTGACCAGCTAGCTTCTTGAAATCCGATGCCGCACGACTACGACTCAATATCAACGTCACGTGCGCTGGCTCGATTTGAACGAGCATCTCTCGCTTTGAGGCAGCGCAGAGCGCCAGATAAAGGCGAGTGAATTGCCATTTATTCTAACAGCGCGGCAATGTACTTCGCCCTTAGATTACACATCGACGGGGACTTCTGTAAAGCACTCCATGCCAGGCGTTCGACCATGGCTGCGCACGATGCGTATAGGCTCGTCGCGTGCCCCCGTTTGACAGCGACGATTATCTCCGTCAGGTTCTGCGGTCATCGCGGCCTCGAGTTCCGCGCGGGACCTTACTCTGGCGTTACATGGATCTGGCGCGGTTCAATTCGATGTTCGTCGAGTCTGCTCTTGTATTTTCGCGTGCCGATACACTCGGAGACGACTGGGAGGGCGCTGTGCCGGCCGGCTCCAGGCGGAACGCCGGATGGAGTTCCGACCTGGACGAATCTGTAGCCGCTCTCGCCCGCCAGCGTCCGGGCCATCGGCACGTGTCATGTTGGCACGCGCAAGAGTACGAGTCCACGGTGATGTGGAACGCCTACGGACACCAGGGTGTGGCAGTTCGCACAGATATTGAGAAGCTCGAGACGGCTCTCGTCGGCCAGGCGGACATCGCTCTGGTCTCCTACATCGATTTCAGTCATCCTGACGAGTACTCACCCACGATCGACGACTATCTGTACAAGAAGCGCCGCGAGTTCGGAGCCGAGCGCGAGGTTCGCGCTGTCCTGAGCTCACCAATGACTGGCGCCGATCTCGCTCGACCGCCGGCGGTTCGCAAGATCGACGTAGACATCGCCTCCCTAGTCACTGAGGTTGTGGTTTCCCCCTTCTCGCCGCCCTGGCACCGCGCAATGATCCAAGGCCTCCTGAAGAGATTACGAGCGGAAGTTCCGGTCAGACAGTCCGCGCTCTCCGCGCCGCCGACCTACTGACCATGGAGAGCCGTCGACCGTGTTACACGACTCGCTGGCGCGGCCTGCTGACGTCCGGAGACGCTAACCCGGCGGAATCCTCTAGTGCTGCATCAGCCGTCCGGTGCGCATCCAGCAGGTCCCAAGCGTCAGCCCCCGTCACCGAAACACCGCGAGTGCCCGAGCGGCGCGTAATTCCGCGGACAACCATGTAGTGGGTCTGGAAGACGCCCGAACCGATCTGTTCTTGAGCATCGTGGAAGAACACGACGTTGGAGACCGGACCGGTGCCATCGTCAAGGGAGACGAAGACGACGCGCTTGCCGCCACGCATCGGCGGGGTGTTCGTCGCCCGACGGACGCCAGCGATGAGTACTTCGGTACCACCCGGCAGGTCCACGAGGTCACGCGCCGGCGTGACGCCCAGCTCCCGGAAGAGCGGGTAGAACCGTTCCATCTGGTGGCGGTTCACCGCCAAGCGCATCTCCTGCAGCTCGAGGTCAGTCTGGGTCCTGCCCCGCAGCTCAAGCGACGTGATAGTGCTGCGTTCGGGTACGGGCAGATCGAGCTCGAACGCGAGCTGTTCGTCGGCGATGAATTGGGCGCTCGTCGTCACTCCGGCGAGGTGGGCGAGAAGTTCGTGACGTCGTCTGGGGATGTAGTCGATGAAGGCGTCGAGCGCTCCAACGCGCGCCAGCGCCTCAAATGTGCGGCGGCGTGGACGGACTCGGTCACGGAAGTCCTGAAGCGATGAGAATGGCTGGTGCCGCGCGATGCGGGCTCGTTCCTTCTCGGTGCTCCCCTTCATCTCGACGAGCGACATTCGCACGCCGAGTCGGCCGTCGGGCGCTATCTCGACGACGTACTCAAACCCTGAGCGCTGAACATCGATCGGCAGGACCGGCACGCCGAGGTGGCGCGCTTCCGCGAGGATGAGATCCTTCGGCCACATCCCCGGGTCATGAGTGAGGAGACCGGCCATGAACTCGGCCGGGTGATGCCGCTTCAACCAGGCCGACTGGAACGTCGGCAACGCGAAGGCCGCTCCATGCGCCTTCGCGAAGCCGAAGGACCCGAAGCCGGCGAGGATCGTCCAGGCCTTGTCGATCACGGCCGGCCGGAATCCACGTGCCGTCGCACGGTCGCGCACGAAGGTCTCGATTCCTGCGAGTCGCCCGCGGTCCGCAAGCTGCCGGCGGATGACGTCGGCGGGCCCGAGACCGCAGCCGGTGAGTTCGTCGATGATCCGCATGACCTGCTCATGGAACACGACCACGCCGCGCGTCTCTTGCAGTATGGGCCGGAGTCTCGGGTCGATGTAGTCGGGCATCGTCTCGCCGTGTCGCACCTGCAGATATTGCAGCGGCATGTTGTTCTGCATCGGTCCGGGACGGAAGAGCGAAATCTCCACGGTGAGGTCGTTGAAGACCTCCGGCTGCAGTTTGCCGACCAGTTCCATCTGGCCGGGAGACTCGAGCTGGAAGACACCGAGCGTACGCGTTGAACGGAGCAGTTCATACGTGGGTTCATCGTCGAGCGGCAGGGCGTCGAGTTCGATGGTCTCGCCGGTCAGCCGTTCGTGCTCGCTGACAGCGTGGGCCATGGCTGACTGCATCCGCACGCCGAGGATGTCGAGCTTGATGAGGCCCATGTTGTCCATGTCGTGCTTGTCGTACTGCGACATCGGAAGGCCCATGCCCGACAGCTGCGTCGGCGTGCGGTTGAGCAGGGACGTATCGGACAGAATGACACCGCAGGGGTGGACGCTGATGTGGCGCGGCAGACGATCGAGACGCTCGGTGACGTCCACGAGCAGGTCGAGTTCGCGGGACTCGCGAACCGCGTCGGCGAGGTCGGCCAGCTCTGGCTTGTCGCGGAGGGCGTCGCGGAACTCGCGGGCGTTGAACCGCCACATCTGCTTGGCGATCATGTCGATCATCGACTCGTCCATACCGAGAGCGAGACCCGCGTCGCGGACGGCTCCACGCGAGCGGTAGGCGTTGGTCATCGACATGAGCGTGACGCGGTCTGAGCCGAAGCGAGCGAACACCTCGCGGTAGACGTCGTGTCGGCGGGCGGACTCGACGTCGAGGTCGATGTCGGGCAGGTTGGTGCGTTCGGCCGAGAGGAAGCGTTCGAAGATAAGCCCGTTGCTGATGGGCTCGACCGACGACGTGTGAAGGGCGTAGTTGAGGACGGACCCGACGCCCGACCCACGTGCCTGAATCCGAATCCCCATCTCGCGGATGATGTCGGCGACCTTGGCGACCGTCAAGAAGTAGGACGGCATGCCGAGCTGCTCCACGATCCGCATTTCGTGTTCGAGCGCCCGGTGCGCGTCTTCCAGTGAAGGCATCCCCGGCCGCGTGTACCGTTCATCGACGCCAGCACGCGCCCGCTCCCAGAGCGCCTGATGAGGATCTCCGCTGATGCCAATCACCGAGGCCTCCGGCATGCGCGGCTGCTTCCAGCCGACGTCGGACTCGGGGTCGAGGCCGCACCGTTCGGCGAGGCGCTCAGTCTCGGTCAGTAGTCGTTGCACAGCCCCGTCATCGTGTGTACCGGCGCCGACGATCATCCTGGCGATCTGACGCATCTGTTTTGCGGGCTTCAACCAGGCCTGTCCGTTCACCTGCAGGTCGTTCACGTCGTCGAGCTCTGCCAGCGGACGCAAAAATCTCGCGGCGTCCGCCAAGTCTGCGGTGGCGGCCTCGTCCGGAAGCCCGTATCGAACGGCGTTGGTGAGCACCGCAGGGATGCCGGCGGACTCCGCGAGGCTGAGCATCCGAGTCGCGGCCGCGACATTGCCCCGCACCCCTTGATCAGTGAGATGACAGACGACCTCGATCACAAGATGACGCGCTGGTAGCCGTTCCCGCCACCGATCGAGAGCCGCACCGGCGCCGGCGTGATCCCGGTGCTCGATCGCTTGCCCGACATCCGACTCAGGGCCGAGCATTACCGTCAGCGCGGGATCGTCGGCGAGGATCGCGGCGAGTTCATCGCGAAGGATCGCCGGTTTCTCGCGGCGACCATGCGCCGCACTGACCGTCCGACACAGTTGAGCGAACCCAGCTCCACGATTCTGACCATGCGCGAGCAGGACGATTCGGCCGATCGGTTCCTGATGTTCATCGAGGACGGCGAGGTCGGCCCCAAGCCCCGGCGAGATGCCCGCAGCCAGGCACGCTCCGACGTGTTTCGGTCCTCCGTAGAGCCCGTCGCGGTCGGTCAGGGCGAGGAACGATGCCCCGTCTTCCGCTGCAAGACCGGCCAACGCGGCGCTCGACGTGACGCCATAGTGTGCGGAGAGGTGGGAGGCGACGTGGAGGTGGGAGAAGCTCACGTCCAGGCGACCGCGAGGGTCCATCTGCCGGTGGTGTCGCGGCGGAGGTCGTAGCGGGTGGGCTCCTCGTCGCCTCGCGCTGCGTCGACCCGCCAGGTCTCGATATCGATGCGGGCTGGCGAGGAGTCGCCTGTCCACCAGGCTTGGCGGGAGAACAGCGCTTGCGGCTGGCCGATGACCCGGTGTTCGAACCGTTTCCACACGAACGCCAGCGGATCACCGTCCGCCGCGAGATCAACATCTACTGCTTCGTCAACGATCGTCGCCATGCCACACCTCCGATATTCGAACACGTGTTCGATTAAGCGAGTGTACGTCGTGTCGGCGACAACGGACGAACCCATCTCCCACCCCCGCGATCCGCGGCCCCCGGAAGCGTCAGATGCTCACTTCGGCCGCGGCCGTCATCCGGGCCGCGCGCTCAAGGTCGACCCGCGCCGCGTGCCGTGTGGCACTCTCGGTCGCTTCCGTAGCGCCGAGCGCAAGCAACTCGGCGATCTGCTCGCGGAGGTCGAAGACCTTCGGCGGGAGTACCAGTGTGTTCTGGAGCTTTCCGCGAGTGAGACCGACGTAGACGGCCGCGCCGTTCACTGCACCCGACGTGTAGCTGACGTCAGCGGTCTCCCCCTGGGCGCCATGCGCCGTGGATGCGTAAGCCAGGTGAACGTGCTCAGCGATGTAGCTCGCGGGCACGTTCCGGACGCGGCTTGGGGCCGAGACGGATTCGAGGGAGGCGTGCTCACCGGCGATGCTGCGGACTCGCCAGAGCTGACGGTTGCTCACGCCCAGGTTCTTCTCGTTGGCTCGGCTCTGGACGAGGTCCCCCTCGTAGACGGGTTGCGAGTCCTGCGCGAAGAGCACGGAACACGGCTGCAGCTCGCCTCGCGAGAGTCGGAGTCGCTGGATCGTGTCATTGATCCGCTGCGCTTCCTCGTTCGTCGCCGTCACCAACGCAACACGTAACCCTGCCGCAGTGTCTGCGAGATACCGTTCGGCGAGGTAGGCCGTCGGATCCTGACCGGGCTCCAGTTCGACGAGATGGCCGCCGGCGATGAGACGATCTGCCACGGCAAGCCGATCATCTTCGCTCCCTGCATCGCGCAGGGCAATCGTGAGCTGCGCGTACTCGCGGTCGATCGCCCCGTCTGGCTTGCGGAAGCGGTGGACGTCCTCGAGATCGACGCGTGCCGTCGCGGCCTCGGTCGCCAACAGCATCGCTCCAGAGTGTCCAACTGGGCGCGACTGCATCGGGTCGCCGACAAAGGCCAGGTCGATGCCGGTGTGCTCTGCGGTGATGCAGAGCGCGCGTGCGGCCTCAAGGTCGAGCATGCCGGCCTCGTCGACGATGACGCGGTCCGTGCGGCGGAGTCGGTAGCGGCGAGGGATCGGGTTGGCTGGACGTTCCCAGGTCCAGACATCGCGGCCGGCGTCATCTGTCTTCCAGGTCCAGCCATGCGCTCGAAGCATCTCGTGCACGCTCGTTGCATCGGCGCCCGTCTCGGCACAGGCGACCTGTGCGGCCTTCCGCGTCGGTGCAAGCAGGAGCGGGCGACGGCCGTTGCGGCGGAGCAGGTCGCACGCGACGCGCAGCATGGTCGTCTTGCCTGTTCCTGCAGGGCCGGTCACGGTGACGAGCCGATCAGTGCCCGCCAACACTGCGGCGGCGGCTCGTTGCCCATTATCGAGCGAGCGACCGGTTGGAAGGGACGCGCGCTCGGCGCGGGAGACCGCCTCTTCGGTCAGAGACCGTCCTGGGGACGTGAGTGCGACCATGCGGCCCTGGACGTCCCGCTTCAGCGTCGCGGTGTGGTTGGAGAGGTAGCCCTTCACTTGCGGAGGTACTTCGTCGGCGCCGAGCAGGTCCGTGCAGCCCTTGTCGACGGCGCGCTGAAGCACCTGCTCGACGAGTGGTTCGAGCTGGGAGCGTTCAGCGACAATTCCCGTTGTGGCGAGTGCCCGGAGCGCTCCGGCGCGGACGTCGAATCGGCTGAATCGTCCTCCACTCGGCGTCGAGCGTCGGTCAGCATCGACGACCGCCCGCCTCGCGAGCAGATCGACGTCGAGATCATCGAGGTTGCTCGCCACCGATGCCGCTGGCGCTCGCTTCTCGGCCAGTTTCGGGTCGAGTTCGATGATCTCGTCCCGGACCAGGTTCAGCCAGTCCGCTTCGTCGATTGCGGGAGGCTTCGCGGGGCGCGCGTATGCGTAGGCCCACTGGTCGATGGCGGTCAGGTCCTGCGGCGATGGTTCAGCGCCGGGGTGTTCGAGCCGCCACTCATCGAGCCGGTTGGCGCGGTTCCGCTCGATCTGACGCGACCGCTTCGACAACGGCCGCACGATGTGAGCGAGCTGCTCGATCTCGCCGTCATCGCCGATACTGAAACCCCTCCTGGCGAGGGTGGCGATCCATTCCGGGTCCGTCCTCGCGGCGAGGTCGCCCTCCGCGTTGATGACGGTCTGGAAACGCAGCGCCACTCGGGAGTCGATGTTGCTCCAGCGCCCGTCCTCTCCCAGCACCTTGATGTTGAGCCACAGGTGCCGGTGCTGGTGGGGATCAAGTGCGCGCGACCGCGCGTGGCGGAGTTCTACGATCTCGATACGCGTCAGCGGCATGCGGCGGTGGCCGGCTTTCCCACGACGCGCATTGAGCTCAAGCTGCCAGGCGAGGATTATGCGTTCGCGGAGGCGATCCTGGAGTGCGTCGTACGCTGCCGCGACCTCCGGATCGAGGATCGCAGCAATGGAGAACGATTTCGACGCGTTGATGGTGGCGTCGAGGAGCAGATCTGCTCGAGGTGAGGGGTTCCGGATGCCTCGCATGACCTCGGTGTCGGGATCACGGCCAGCGACCCAAGCGGCGAGTTTCTGTCGGTCGAGCTGATCGGAGGTGATCTGTTCGTTCTCGACGATGAAGCGGGTGACGGTCTCGGGTGCGTAGCCGAGCGCTCGTGCGACGCCAGCGGGCGTGCCGACAGTTGCATCGCAGGACCCACCGAGCGCGTAGTCGACGGCCTGCCGGAGTCCTTGCGAAGCGATACCCCGCTTCCACCTGACCATGCCGCCGCGCACGAGTGCCTCCCTGCCAAAGGCGGTCGTTCTGCCTCACTAGCTCTTGCCGCTGGTGGACAGCCGGCGCGGACGTGGCCACCCCGGTGCCTGCGTGCATCCCTGACTCGGCACCCCTGTCCCTGTCGCCTCCGGCTCCGGGTCGGCGGCATCCCCCCCCCCCCCGCCCCTCCATCGTTGGTAGCCCCGTCATCGATGCCCGTCGCTAGTCAATTGGTGCCAACACTCTGAGCCATGTCGGCCATTCGAGGGCAAGGCGAGCGGAGCGAGGCGCGGCAGCCCGAATGCGGGACCGGAGATGTGCCCGCGCACCGCCTGCCTCGATGGTGTTGGGGCGGGGAGTGGCCGACGCCGAACAGCGGGCCAAAGTCGCAGGACGCGTCCGCCTGATTGTCGGGACGCCCACAAGAGCAGGAGGTGGCGCACCAGCGCTCACCTCAACTCGCGCAAGCGACGGAAGGACACCATGGCCCTGCCCCTCTCACTGCAGCTCGCAGCGACCGCGTTGAGTGCGACCGCGCTCGGTACGACCGGTTCGACGATCCCACTCGACGCGCCAGCACCCGCAGCCATCGTCACAGCCTCGGGTTCCGCAAGCCCCTCGGTAGCGGAAGTGGGCGACTGCGTCGGCTTCGCACTCGACGTCTCTGGCACCCAGGATGGCATCGCGGTCGAACCGATCACCGCGGCGCTCACCGGGCCCTACGAGGGCTGGCCTCCGGTCGGCTCGATCGCCGACGCAGCGACGGCCGGCTCGTTCTCCGCGACGTGGACAGGCTCTGAGTGGAATTACGACGGCGACTGCGTGAGCGTCTGGGCCGCTGGCGGTTACGCCTGGACGCTCGACAACCCAAACGATCCGGAAGGTCTCGACCTGATCATCCATGAGTCGTCCGTCGTCGATGTCACCGAGCCGGCCGTCGTCGACCCGGAGGACGGCGACGAGACCGAGCCACCCGTCGAAGATGAGGACGAGGTCGGCGGCACATCGATCGATGTCGTCGCAGATCGCTCTGGCGGGAGCATCGGGACCAAGCGTCCACAGCTCGCCGTCACCGGCGCGAACGAAGAACTCCTCATAGCCGGCGCTGCGGGAGGCCTGCTCGCGATCGCCGCGGGGGTGGCCCTCGCCTTGCGGAGCCGACGAAGCCGAGCTCGGGCGGAGGACGCCGCATGAGCCGCCGTATCCTGACCGCGGCCGGCGCATCGATTCTGCTTGCCACCACGCTGAGCTTGCCTGCCCTTTCGGCGAGCGCTTCGGTTCCCGCCGCGGAGGACACGTCGGCCGCTGCGGACAGCACCGCTCCATCCCCTCGAGCCACCACCGCCTATGGCTGGGGCCAGCTCGTGAACTACGTCACCCCGGACGGCTCTTTTGCGTACTGCATCGACGTCCAAGCCGACTGGCCATCAGGTGCGACCGGCGGCGGAACGCTCGTCGGCGGGATCGGAGCAACAGCCGGGACGCGCGACGTCGGCGGCACGGAACTCGCAATGCTCAACGCGGGCCTCTCCCAGTTCGGGCAGACCACGGACAACGACACCGCAGCAGCCGTCGCCGCGTTCGTCTACGCCTTCACCTCGCAGAACCACCCCGGCTACGACGGCGCCATCCACTACATCAGCCAGAAAGCCGACGGCCACGACGCCACCGTGACCGCAGCGTTCAACAGCATCTGGGCATGGGTCGGCGAGAACTGGGCTGCCGCAGCCGGCTCGAACACGGCGACCACAGCCATCACGATGACCGACAGCACCACCGGATACATCGACGTAACCGTCGACCCCGCCGCCGCTGCCGGCACGCTCACCCTCACCGGCGCGCACCAGACCAGCACCGGCGCGACCTCGGTGGCCGTCGGCAATGGATCCCGCATCGACATCACCGGCGATCCCGCCGACGGC
Organism: Plantibacter sp. VKM Ac-2876; assembly: GCF_015350715.1. Taxonomy (NCBI): domain Bacteria; kingdom Bacillati; phylum Actinomycetota; class Actinomycetes; order Micrococcales; family Microbacteriaceae; genus Plantibacter; species Plantibacter sp. VKM Ac-2876. The sequence goes on from NZ_JADKSI010000001.1 coordinate 584,895, forward strand.
ATCGCGGACTACGACATCCGCGCCGACGGTTCCTGGAGCACGCCCGGCGGCTACGCCTCCGAGGCCTGGATGTACGAGACGCCCGGCCAACAGCGCCTCGCCCGCGGCAGCGAGAACCGCTCCCCTATCCCGTTCACCTCCGAAGCCAGCACCACCGCCTCGACGGTCTTCCAGCCGATCGTGACGAGCGAGATGCAGCAGACCCTCGTCCCCGTCGGCGGCACCATAATCGACCACGCCACCTGCGACCTCTCCCCCGACAGCACCAGCACCGCCTGGCGACGCAACCAAGACGGCGACGGCGTCGAAGTCACCTGGGACGTCGCGATCTACGCCAAGCTCCCCGGCGAGGACAGCCTCCCTAAGGTCCCGGAAGGGCGGGCGGCGCTCGGCACGGCCACCGCCACCTGTGACGGGGTCGGCGACGTCATGGAGGCCAGCTTCCCCCGACCCGAAGAAGTTGACGGGCCGATCACCGCCGTCTGGTCACTCGACCTCGAGAAGCAGCCGGCGACAACCAAGCCCGTTCTGCAGGGACCGTGGCACGACGCGTTCGGGCTGCCCGACGAGACCACGGTCATCCCCCGTGTCACGACAAAAGCCGTGCCGTCGGTGATGGAGGGAGAGCAGTACGGCGACACCGCCCACCACGAAGACGTCGCCCTCTACCCCGACACCGCGGTGCAGACCTTCACCGCCTACCGCATCACCGACGGCCAGCCCGTCTGCGATGCCACAACCGAATACCTGCCGGAGTCGGCGCCGATCCTGGTCAACGGCCGCACCGATGTCCCCGGGCCGACATTCACTGCCACCCGCGACATGGGCACCGGGGTCAACTGGCTCGAACGCACCTACGCCGACGACACAAAGCAGGTGCTCCTCAGCGAAGGTGTCTGTGGGCAGGAGGGTGAGCAGACCCTCTTCCTCGACCGCCCCGGACAGAAGCTCGCGAGCACCGGCTACGACGGCGCCACGCTCGCCGCCGGCGCTGCTGCTGCCACGATGCTCCTCGGGGCCTCGCCCTTCGTCGTTCGTCGTGTCATGCGACGCCGAGCCAGCCTGACCGACTCGAGCGAGGGACTTGCAGGATGAGCGAAGAACAGACCGACCCCTCGTCGGACTTGAGCCAGGATCAGCATGGGTGGGTGAGGGCCTATCGCTATGGGATGCGACTCGGAGATCTCCGCCCGTTCTACCTGGACGCCCACAGCGACTCACGTCAGGCTGAGGAGGATATTCAACGCAGAGTTGTCAAGGCACAGCTGGATCTGCTGCTGCGGTTCACTGGGGCGTCCTACTTCGACGTCGACCCCGACCCCGATTCCTGGCTCGATACGTTCTACGTCTTGGCAGGCCAGTGGAATGGTCGAGATGCCGGGATCGACGAACAACTGGAGAGCATCGACCAGGTCCTCTCGCAGACCGGAGGGCCGCTCTGGCGCCCGGACTTGTACCTGCCCTTGGATGAGGTTCGCGAAACAGCTGTGGGCACTGTGCCTGCGGCCCCAGAAACCGCACCGTCGATTACCGCTTCGAGCTGGCGAGAGCCACCCCGTCTCATCGACTGGACTCCAGACGAGGACCCAGCCGCAGAGTACCTCCGGGAGCTCCGCGCCAGTCGTCAACGCGCGCAGGAGTCGGGTGGGCCCGATCTCACCCCAGACGAGCCACGTATCAAATCGAACGGACGGTTCACGGACCTGGCTCGGAAGCTTTCGAGGACAGCCCTCCAACCTCGCTCGGCCGATACCCACCACGACGCTCATCCGCCGCGTCGATCCGTGTCCGGCGAGGGTCTGCAACTCTAGAAGCGCCCTTCTGCGCGGGAAGCTGCAGCGCCGAAGGAACCGGCGACAGCGAATCCTCGTATCGCGCCGAGCGCGACATCGTGAAAGTCCCGACGCACCGTGAGACTGACGCAAGGAGGCTGGTCTCGATCGAGTGCCTTGCCCAGCCGTCGAGGCCCGCCTCCGGCATGCGCTTCGAAGCGGTACCGCTCGCGAGCACCCGCCCTTACCAAAGCACGAGACAGTCTCTCGGAGGTGGGAAAGGTCGCATCATGATTCGCGCTGAAATCCGTCTCATAGAACGAAGGACCTCCACCGAACTACCGATAGGCAGGGCACCAGTCCAGGCGAGATCCGTTCCGTCGATCGCGACAGTGCCACTGCTGGAGTTCTCCGAGGAACGCTGGCCCACCAACCAAGCACTGGTGGGGTCTGCGAGCACGTTGCCGATTAGGTGGTTTCCCTGCTCGGCCCAGGTGAGTACCCCGACTGAATGGACCACCGTGTACGTCTCGCCCACCGAGATGGTACCGATGATGGTAAAGCGGCCGTCGTCGCCGACAGCTCCGAGGATAAGGTTCCCGATACGGGGGATGGGCTGAGAGCCCATGAGCAATTCCTCATGCTCGACGAGCCGTCGCCCGTGCAGGCGGTCGAGGTGCCCGGCGGTGCCCGATACTCGCGGAAGGCGCGCGAGTCTGGAGGCCCTCGACTGAGAGCATCTATCTACGCTCGGCTCCTACGGTGCCCACGCGTTCAAGAATTCGAGCTACCTCCAGAAGTTCCACCCCGAGGACAGATGACCCTCATCTGGCCGTGATGCCACTCTCGCACCGCAATGGGACGCCCTTCCTTCACTGGAACCACCAGTTCAAAGAACACACGCGACTGACCCCACCATTCCTTTGCAACTTTCAGTCGGTATGCGCGGTGATGCCATGGCTTGTACCAGCGTTCACCCGATGCCATGGGGCGATACCGGGTGGCTTGGGCGATACGGGACCACTCCACGTCGTACTTTTCAGCAACTCGATGTGCGACTTCCCCCAACCACCACTGGTTCGTGTATTCCAGCCGTCGACGAAGAACAAACCGCCAGCCGACCGAAATCAGAAAGCAACTCCCTACAATCGTTAGCACGGGTCGATCTGGTGCGTCAATCGCGTCGATCCCGTCGATCAGGATGCTGCTGCTTCCATCCAGCATCGACCTCTGCGCCCAGACAAACCAGGCAGCGGATGCACCCATGAGTGCAATCGAGGCCGCATTGGCCTTGACCTCTAGCTTCGGCGCAAGGGCATGTCGCGGCTGCGACGGAACGTCTCTCGCGAGCAGCCTCACAAGCCCTGCGGCGATTGCGATGACAAGGGCGACACCATAAGTCGCGATCCACCCCGATCCACTCGTGTTGATGAGCACGGGCCGCGCGCCCACCCCCTCTTGTTGCATCGTTCGGCACTCTGCTCCCATGTGCATTCCCCCCGGAATCGTGCAGTCTCTCGAGAGTATGGGACAACGAGGAAAACCTGGTTGCTCATCCACTCCAAACCGGATGACGTTATAAACGTCAGATTTATCAATCAGAGGAGCATCCATGACCAAGACCAACACCCACCCCGAGCCCACCAGCCCCGACACCCTCGGCCAGGCTTGCGACATGTTCCTCGAATGGGACCGCAGCGTCTACGGCACGATAAACGTCGCCGAGGGGATGATCCTGTCCGACCTGTTGGCCAGCCTCGGCCGCCCCGAGGTCGCTGAGCACATCGCCCGCAGCGTATGGAAGGCCGAGGACGAGACCGAGGCTGACCCGCTGCCCTGGGCGAATGGCCACGGCAGCCGGAAGACCGAGCAGTCCATCACCTTCGAGGACCGGTACGAGCGGATGGGCATGGAGCAGTTCCACTTCACCCCGCGCCCCAACCCGTTCGACCTCCCCGACGTCGTCGAGTTCTGGGCCGCACAGGGCGAGGATGGTGCCGCGTGAGCGCCGCCGAGCTTCTCGAGCAGATCGTCGAGCTGCGCGAGACGATCGGGTCCAACCCCCACCCCGATGACTTCGTCGGGGAGCGGGAGAATTTCGCCGCCCTCGAGGCGCAGTACCGGGCGGTCACGACCGAGAGCCAGCGGAAGGCCGTCGACGGCGAGGGCGGCGGCATGTTCACCCCGCACGTCGACGGCGACGAGGTCTCCTTCACCACCCCGGAGGGTGAGCGGCTGCCGTTCACGATCTGGGCCGGGTGGTCCTCGGCGAGCGTCGGTCTCCCGCTCGTCACCGTGGACACCGAGGGTGACCTCGAATCGCCCGCAGGGCCCGTCCTACGGATCTCGCTGAACGATGAGCCGATCTACGAGCCGGAGGCCGCGACCGAGCCATCTGCGGCCGCTGCGGGGCAGAATCGCGGCGACGTCGCCTGGTGCCAGGCCGAGAATGCCTCGCGCGTCTTCGACGGCGAGCGCTGCACCTCCTGCGGCGCGGACTGGCAGACCGGCGAGGTACCCGCGGCCGGATGAGCCGCACCTGGGGTCGGTGACATCCCGCCCGACCCCAGGTGCGAACCGGCGCTCGCTGCTGGACACCGACGAGGCAGGTGTTGCCGGAGTACCGCGACCCGCTCACCACTGGTCGACCGTAAACGGTCGTTCGTGGACGTCACCCTGCGTTTTTCGGAAGGACTCGCATCAGGGCTTCGGCAGCCCCGTCGACTGTCACACCCATGAGTCGGGCACGGAACCGCTCGCACGGAGAGCGTCAAGGGTAAGTTGCGAGAAGCGTCGCGCAGCAGCAACGCGGTCGCGCTCTGTCTCCCCTTCAATGCCGCGTCCCGCCGAGAAGACGAGTATCAGGTCATCGAGCGTGAGGTCTGCCCGCAGCCGTCCTGAGCGCCTGGCCTGAGTGATTAGCGTTGTGAGGGTGCGAAGGAGCTCGTTTCGACGCCCTGCGCTGCGTGGTGACGTTTTTCCTTGCGCGATGGCCGACTCGACGAAGCCCCGATTGCGAGCATTGAATTCTAAGGTGTGCTCAATGAGCAAGCGGATTCCGTCCCGCGGATTCTCTAACGCCAAGGCCTGACGGACGATGGCTTCGCAGATATCGTGCTCATCTGCAAATGCTGCTTCGACGAGTTCCTGCCGAGAGGGAAAGTGGCGGTATAGGGTCGCGGTCCCAACGTTGGCATGACGCGCGATTTGCCGGGTCGTCACCTCGAGTCCGTGTCTGCTGAACAATTCTCGCGCGGCGTGCAGCATTTGCTCGCGGTTTACGCGAGCGTCGGATCGCAATTGAGCCACTTTTTGCCGCATGCATCTCAGTTTACTTCAGCGAGCCCTGGCGATCGTTAGGGTCGAGCTTCATCAGTTCACTCTCGTACGTTCAGGAGACCTCATGCGCGCCGTGACCATCACTTCATTCGGTTCCCCCGACGGACTTGCGCTGGCCGAAATCCCAGAGCCAACCCCGGGCCTTGACGAAGTGCTTGTTCGGGTTGACGTAGCTGGCGTCTCGGGGTTCGACACGCTTGTACGCAGCGGTGCTCTCGCCTACCCCGGTGTGCGCACCGGCCACGTGCCGGGCATTGAGGTTGCAGGCACCGTCGAGTCCGTCGGAGCGCATGTGAACCCTGCCTTGCTCGGACGGCGAGTGTGGGCATTCACGGGCGTAGGGGGCGGGTATGCGGAGCAGGTAGCTGTGGCATCGAGCGCCGTCGTGCCGCTCGAAGACGACCTTTCTTCGATGGATGCGGTGGCTATCGGGGTGTCCGCCCCGGTGGCGTACTTCGCACTCGAGCAGGCACATCTGCGATCCGGAGATCAGGTACTCATCCGTGGAGCATCAGGGAGTATCGGTATTGCTGCGGTTGAGCTTGCACGTCAAGCCGGTTGCGCTGTCACCGTCACGACCGGGTCGTCGGCGCGCGGTCAAAGGCTTCGGGAACTTGGAGCCTCGCACGTCGTCGACCGGAACGGCGAGGGCAGAGGTCCGGATGGCTACGACGTCGTCCTCGATCTAGTGGGCGGCGAAGACGTACAGAAGTTCCTCGAACGCCTCTCGCCGAACGGTCGATACGTGCTTGCCGGAGCAATCGCGGGATGGCCTGATCCAGGCTTCGGAACTCACCTTCTGCAGGCATTCCAGAAGTCGCTGACCTTCGGGACCCTCAGTCTCGACTCAATCAATCCAGAGCGTCTAGACACTGTTCGTACCGAGATGTTCCAGAAGGTTGTTCGGAACACTTTGACGCCGGCTGTTGAAGGAGTGCTCTCGCTGGCTGAGGCGGCCGAGGCTCATCGACGAATGGACTCTGGTGCGGTTTTTGGCAGGATTGTTTTGTCCATATGAGCGGAAGACGACGCCCGCACCATCCTCGTCACCGCCGTCCACGAAGCCGCCCGCACAGCGGAGGACAGCGCCCTTCGGGCAGGGGATTCCAGTGACCCTGACACCGAATGGGCCGAGGGGCAAGAGCGTCAGGCCCGCACCGCACGGGCCCTTGCGCCGGCACGTCGAGGTCGAACGGCTCCCCGAGGTCGAACGTGGTCGTCACGCTTTCGGCGTCGACGTCGACGAGAACATTCAGCAGCTCGAGCGGAGCGGGGGCGGTCATGGCCACACCCTAGAGCGGCGCGTGCGCGTCGTCCGCGACGTGTGCCGCGTCATTCCGTGCCGTCGACAGGAACTCTCGTAGGGCTGCCTGCGGGATGCGCGCAGTCGTCCCAAGATCGAGAGACGCGAGCGCCCCCGTCGACATAAGAACTGCGACGGTGGCCGTCAACACATGGAGGAGCTGCGCTACGTCGTTCGTCGTCAACAGCGGCGGCAGTCCCACGAGGGGATCGACGCTCACCCCCGTGCCGGGCCGCGGGGCCGTGCTGGTGGATTCGAGCCAGGCCACGAGTTCCGCCCTGAGCCGGTCCACGACCGGCCTACCCGATAGGCCGGCACCCGATCCGCTTTCGCCCAGGCCATCACCGTCGCCTTGGACATGTTGAGCATCGTCTCCTGGTGGAGACGTGCGAACAACGCAGAGGCGATGCCGGTGCGCTGCAGCTCCTCCGGAGTCTCGACGTGAGCCAGATACAGACCGCCCTCCACCGCGTCCGCGCGGAGCCGAGCACCGCCGAACTGCACCAGCGCGTCGTGCGGCTCGCCGTCTGGAGCCGAGCCTCGCTTGTAGGTGATCTCTAGGGTCAAGGCAAAGGCTCAATCTGTTGGGGACCGTTGTTGCGGACGCTGTTCACGTCGCGGGTGACCTCGTAGTGGGTGAGGTCAAGCGCGACGGCGAATGACTCCCTGTCAAGCTCACCTCCTGTCCTCGATGACGACCCCCAGCATGGGCTCGACGCGCGAAGCAATCAGCTGGTATCCACGCTCGTCCGGATGCAAACCGTCCGGTAGCCGACCGGCTGTGACGTCAGCGTCTCGGAAGAGCTGATCGCCTGCGATATAGCTCACATGGGCATCCGTCGCGCTACGGAGCGTAACGATGTCGGAAAGAATGCGTCGAACATCCGTCAGTGTCAGGGCACCGGGCCTCAATGGTTCCTGATTGAGGCTGATAGCGACACCGTCGACGCCCACACCTGTGGGGCCGGGAGTGTGCTCGTGGGCGGGGCAGGTGACGGGTGAAATGACGACGATGGGCGTTGTGGGGTGTCCCTCGCGAATGGTGTCGAGAAACCCGTTCATGAGCGGCGCGAACATCCTTTCGTGCGCCACGCCGAGATTGACGAGATTGATACCGACCTTGACCGTGATGAGATCTGCGTCAGTGTCGCGAATTGCTCGCGCGACAAACGGGTCCAGTAGCGCGCTGCCGGCGAGGCCAAGATCTACGAGGTCGAGGTCGAGTCCCCTAGCAACCAGCGCGGGCCAGGTTCGGGTCGGTACGGATGCCTCGAGACAGTGGCTGATGGATGAACCATAGTGCACCCACCTCATCTGCTGCGAGGGGGCGGGCACGACGGGCCCATCCGTCATAACCTTAACCAGATCGACAACGGCGGAGTGCGGCAGCCAAATCTCAACTAGCTTTGGGCCCACCCGCAGGCCCGCGAACTCCACCGTTTCAGGTTCCGCGGCCTCAAGTACTGCCCGATCCGCACCTGGCCCGATTCGCACGTGGTGCCGTCCCACCATTTGTGACGCGATCACCGACCCGTCGACGACGAGGTCGACGGCCGCACTGAACCGCTGGTCCGTGTCCAGTAGGTATAGGGCTCGCGTGACCAAGACGACGGCGATATTGCGCGCTTCGGTCATGAACCTCAGCCGCACCCCGGCCGGACACTCGACCATCGTGCGCATGAAGGCATGGGGAACCTGCTCCCACGCTGCGTGCGGCAGTCGGCGCGGTCGAAATCCATCTCGTGTGCGAACAAGGTCGAGCGCCCCGCTGAGCCCGAGGTCCGCACTGTCGGCGATGTAGTGATGCGTGAACGAGGTCATCGAAAGAGATCTCCGTGATGAAGATGTAGCGTGCGTGCGAGATTTGTCACCGGCTCGGGCTCTCCTACGAACTGGATGGGCCGGTCGGACTCAGCCCGCCAACGCACCTCGTCACCTACTCTCGTCCATTCGACGCGAACTACGGCGTGTGGCGTTGGGACAGTCCCGGACGCCTGATCCAGGCCGAGGGTATTCACCTGGATAGCCCATCCACGCAGCGATTCCGCGGGCTGAAGCCCCAGGACCCTTTGCGAGATCTGCCAAGTAGGAGATCCGCTCCACGCGTGGCACCGGCTCCATCGGTCGTCGAAAACCTCCCACCATGTGGTGGCTCCCGCTTCCAGCATCCAGCCCCACCCTGTCCTCCAGATGTCGCGAAGCTCTTCACCGAACCCCGCGTCGAGAAGGACCATGCCCGCGTAGTTCATAAAATACGGAGTTACCGCATCATCGACCCACGTCGTTGGATTCTTCAAGCGGGATGCTTCAGGCCGGAACGGAAACCCCCGACGGACGCTTCGAAGGATGGTTGTAGCGGCCTCCGAGGGCGCAATAACCCCAGCCCGTGCGGCTAAGGTCTGCGACTGGTACGGCGACCGCGAGGTCGGCAGGTGTTGGCGGACCAGATTTGTCAGGCGGTCAACTTCTTCAGTCCACTCCGCCGCCTCCTCTGCTCGATCGAGGATGAGCAGCCACTGAACCAAGGCTTGCAGGCACATCAAGGCGTGGGCCAGAACAGCGACATCCGCGCCAGGGGCTCCAATCTCGTACCCCCAGTCGACAAACCCCCACGGGAGGCTGTTCGACCCATCGTCGTGGATGGCCGATGCGACCGCGTGAGCGTTCGCGCGTGCAACGTCGACCAGTTGATGGAGCAAATCGTCTGACTGTTCCATCCGCGCAATCGCGAGACATGCCGCCGTCCACTGCGCAGCGTAGGTGCCCAAGTAGATGAGCTCGCCGGGCCCGCATCCGGCGACCAGACCGTCCGAGCGTGCAGCGGAGGCCGCGTGCACGACCGCTCTACGCGCCAAGTCAGAACTTCCCCATCCCGACTGCAGAATCCCGAGCGAGGCCGTGACTACGTCACCGAGCCATTCTCCACGCTCACGCACCGAGTCCACCAGAGAGTCTTCGGCCGCCGAGCGCTGCGTCTCTATTCCCACCTGCCATATACGGTTCAGGAGAACATCCGGCGAGCTGAAAGCGCCGACGGGTTCACCGAGAAGATCTCGGTCGCGGAACCGTGCCGAGCGCACGTGAACGCTCCCTTGGCTCTCGACACGCACCTCGATGTAACGGCCGCCCAAGGTCTGCAAAGGACGGATTTCGGTTATGCCGGCGGGAACGGTGAACCGTTGCAGGAACGCCGTCGAGCCGAGTGACAGCGCGTGCACAGGTGACGGCCTCCCGTCCGGAGTGAGTCGGTCTGCATACGCGATGGTCACAATGGACTCGACTTCAGTTTCGACATCCAACTCCACCGCCCCGATACGTATGCGACCAAGGTCGTACCGATGCCACACACCGTCGGGTGTGTCGCTCTGGGACGGACTGGGGTCAGCGAGAAGAAACTGAACAGCCGGGTCGTCGAGGACGTAACCTGCGTAGGTGTCGATGTATCGGCCCGTTTCGGTCAACCGCATCGCAGAGGCCCTACCGACGGGGCAGGCCGCAGCATGTGCAAGCGGGGTTCCGAGCTGCTCACGCGCAGTTGGCGACGTGCTGACGGGCTCCCACCGTGGGTCGTCTCCGCTAAGCGATCGCCAGTCCGAAACCCGCAAATCTTGATGCTCAATCCAACCGAGCAACGGGCTTACTCGTCGCCCCGTCGCCGGGTACGCATCAGCAAGGGACATTCCGACCCACTGGATAGGCAGGCGGTGATCCTGGGCGCTCACCAGCTCTGCCCATACGAAAGGAGCTACCGGTGGCGTCGTCCTCGTCATGACGCCCTCGGCGTGCGCCTCAAAGTGCAGGACGTGCTCTCCAGGGGCGAGGTCGATTGTCACCGCGGTGAACTCTGGCACCGCAGGAACATAGCGAACAGGTCCGTGTGCAACGAGTTCGTCGTCGACCCACATACGGAACACCGACACCGCCTGGAAACGCAACGAATACACTCCACCGTTCAGGATCTCAACCTGCCCGCGGAAGCCGGCATGGTGGTCGACGTCTTGGGCGTCGTTGTTCAACCAGAACAGCGTCGAGAATGCGCTCTCATCTCGGTCGAGATGCAGCGTTGCGGCCGGGCGACCATACGTCCCGGGGGCGGTGACGATGTCGGCCGGATCGTTCGCCGCGAGCTCCAACCCTCGCGGGACATCTTCGATATCCCTCACCATCAGACGGGAGGCTCGAGAGGGAGGTCGAGGTATGCGACGCCGATGTCTCGGCCGCCATGCTCGATGGTGTCGTTGAGGGCTCCGTCGAAGTAAACGGCTAGACGGTCGCCGATCGGGAGCACGCTAGGCAGTCCGACGATACGGGGCGTCCACTCGGCGTTCTGGGCGTCGACAACAACGGCCTTTCGCTCGGCATCGAACTTCGTCGGATCAGCCGACCAGTAGACCAGGATTGAATCGGTGAACTCCGAGGTATTCTGTGGCGGCACAGGGTCCCAACCACTTTCGTCGCCGATGTGATTGGTAAAGAGGAACCATAGGCCATTCGCCGGTTCGTAGTAGAGCGAAGAATTCTCGATCTGCTCGTCCAAAGGCAGAAGCGGTTCAGGATCGACTTGCCATGTGCTGTCCAGGTCACGGGTTCGGGCCACCCCGAGGGTGCGCAAGATACGACCGTCCTGGGCCGTGGTCGCCGCGCTGAACAGCATGATGAATTCCCCGTCGTACCGTACGACACACCCCGGACTGGCCGTGTCGGAATACCAAGATCCCGCCTCAGCCACAAATGGGACAATATCCGGACGTTTCCGCCATGGACCAGCGGGGTTCGACGCTTCGGCTTTCATCGTCATGTAAGGAAAGCTTGGCGTTTTCAGCTCGTCGTCGGTGACGTTTGGCGTTCCGAGATAGAACATATGCCAACGATCTCCGTCGTAGAACGTTGTGCCGTAACTTGCGGACGCAGAATCCTGCGAATCCACAGATCCGAGTTGCAAAATGGGACCGTGCTTGGTCCATTGCTTCCCGTCGACGCTGGTCGCGAGGGCTGAGAGCCAGCCATCAGCACCAGCCGCGTCGTAGTGCATAAAAAATAGACCGTCGTGCTCAAACACCCACACGTCGCGGGCGTTGTGCTGATCACCAAACTCCGGTTCGCCGTGTGTGAGAACAGGGACGCTGTCGTACGCGTCCATCCTGGCGATGGTACGAACTGTCATGTGAGGCCTTCCAAGACGACAATGGATTGGGTTGAGGTCACCCCAGCCAGCCCGGGTGGGTGAACCAAAGCCGAGCTGACCGGGGTGCCGCTATTACTGGGCCCAGTCCTCAGTCCAGTTCGCCTGAGCTGCCTGCTCCCGGGCCCACTCAGTCGAGCTGGATTGGATCTGCTTGAGAGAGCTCTTCGCGTCGCCGGACCCGATGAGGTAGCCCTCAAATATGTTCTGCCCCGCCTCCGCCGCCGGGAACTGGAACAGTCCCCCCGCTTGTCCGGATAGCGGTAGCTGTGCCCAGGATCCCTGCGTCAGTGCGGCGAGCGACGAGGGGTCCTCGACGTCGACAAGCGCAGAGATGCTACTGGTGGCGTCGAGCCAGTCCTTGACCTTGGGACTCGAGACGTACTGGAGGAAGGTGATGGCCGCGTCTCGCTTCGCACCCTGAACGTAGGCCGGGATCATGTAGGCCGTGCCACCGTTGTTGACTCCGAACTGAGCGTCGGACCCGCTCGCGAATGTGGAGTCAGTCTTCTCGACTGTCGGGAATGGCAATGTGCCCCAGGTGAAGTCGACGTCGCCCAGGCCGGCGCCAGAGAAGTTGGTACCCCACGCCATGGCGGCCTGGCCGCCGGCGAATTCCGTTCCCCCAGACAACGACCCTTGCGCGGGCACACCGGACCAGTTCTCCGTGCCGCACTCGTCGACGAAGGTCTTGAGAAGCCCGAGCGTGTCCTGGAACGCGGGACCGGTCATGTCCACTTCACCAGTCAGGAGCGCGTGGGCCAGGCTCTTGACCGTGACCGGCATGGACTCACCTGCCTCACCATTTGCGTCGAACTGGTTGAGGTCTTCGTACTCGCTCTGCAGCAACATCGAACCGAGCGCGACCACCGTCCATGCCGGGTACAGGCCGGAATTATCCAAGCCGACGGGCGAGTACCCCGCTTCGCGCAAATCTCCACAGGCGTCAATAAAGCCCGAGAACGTCGCGAGGTCTTCGAGTTCCACTCCGGCGCTCTTCAGCGCGTCCTCGTTGTAATACAGCCCGGCTGCGACGAGGTTGAAAGGAATGGCCTCGTACTCTCCATCGGCATTGGTACCGAGCTTGTTGGGGCCGCCGAAGTAGTCACCTTTGAAATCTTCGATCCATGGCCGGCTGGTCTGAGAGAAGGGGTTCGGTTCGGCGAGCTGTTCGCTCAACGATGCCACCTGGTCGGGTTGGTGCGGGGTTTGCGCGAAAATCAGCTCGGGAGCCGTGCCCGCCGTCAACTGAGCGGACGACGTCTGGGCCCAGGAAGACAACGGCAGCACGGTCGTCTTCACCTCGATGTCAGGGTTGTCAGCCTCGAATGCCGCGATGAGATCGTCCCAGGCGCTACCGAATGAATCGGTGTCGCTCGTGAACTGGTTCGGGCCGGCGAGGGTGATGGTCGTTTTATCTGAGGCGGACCCGCCGGCGCAGCCGACGAGCGTCGAGATAGCTATTCCTGAGATTGCGGCACCCGCGACGATGCGGGAGCGGCTGCGTGACTGCATGAGTTGGCCTTTCGAATGTGGTGCGCCAGCGGAATGCGGGCGTCGATGGTAGAAGCTTGAACTCAATGTGAGCCCGGCATACCTCCTTGTACCCCCGCCAGGAAGTACTTGGAGAGGAAGCCGAATAGGATAACGAGCGGAAGACTGGCGATAAAATATCCCGCCATGAGAGGACCGACCTCAGTGGCGTTCTGTCCCTGGAAAAACTGCAATCCGACAGATACCGTCCGGAGGCTGTCATCGCTGAGCACCAGCAACGGCCAGAAGAAGTCGTTCCATACGGTTGTAACTGTCATCAACGCAATGGTTCCCAGCACTGGACGCGAGAGCGGCAACATAATTGAGATGTACATGCGGAAGTCCGTGGCTCCGTCGACTCGCGCCGCGTCAAAGATCGATTGTGGCACTCCTTCAACAAAGTTCCGGAACAGAACCGTGCCGAGCACGACTCCGCCCGTTACGTAGGGGATAACAAGAACCGTGTAGGTGTTCAGCAGCCCTAGATCGCGCATCATGACAAAGAGTGGAATGAGATTTGCGATGCCAGGAATCATCATCATCAACAGCACGAGACCGTAGATGAAGTTCCGGCCGCGGAACCGGTAGCGGGCAAGCACAAAACCCGCGATCGAAGAAACAATGAGAACAAGAACTATCGTGATGGCCGCAATAAAGATTGTGTTCCACAGATAGGGCGCAACCTGGTTCCAGGCGCGTCCGTAATTCTCGAAGTGCAACGGCAGCTCGATGCCCCAGAAGCTCGACGCAAACTGCTCGTTCGTCTTGAACGACGTCACCACCATGAGGACATACGGCAGCAAGCTGATAGTGATCAACAGAATTAGCGCCGCCTTGACCCCGATCTGCCGACCGGAACGGTCACGGACGCTCGGTCGCTTTTCAAGCACCGTAGTCACATTGACCCCCCGTCTGTGTGCGCGCTCTCGCGTCGACCGGAGAAGACGACCACTGAGCTGAGCACGAGCGTGATGACAAACAGCGTGGTAGAAAGCGCTGCGGCGTAGCCCCAATCGGATCCCGCGAACGCAACGTTGATCATGCGCAGAACAGGAACCATCGTGGCGTTGTCCGGACCGCCTGACGTGAGCACATAGGCGACGAAGCCGTACTGGAGGGCAGCTACTACGGCGAGGAAGAGCAGCAGACGAACTTGACTTGCCATCAGGGGAAGGTCGATAGACCAGAATCTGCGCAGCCTCCCTACCCCGTCGAGCTGCGCTGCTTCGAGAACCGCTGGAGGGATGTTCTGGAGACTTGCGTAGAAGATGAGGAACGGTAAGCCGGCAATGAACGGAAAACCGACGAAGAGGAGCGCCAGCAGGGCGGTGTCTGGCATGCCCGTCCAGTTGTGAGCGAGGTCGCCGAGCCCAATCGCTTCGAGGAAACGGTTGATGACGCCCTGGTTTGGTTCGTAGAGGAACCCCCAGATGAGTGCCGTCACGACGCCGGGAAACGCCATCGGCAGGATGAGAAGGGTCCGCGTCACGAACTGCCATCTGGGACTACGGAGTGTGATCAGCAGTTCGGCGGCGATTAGAGGGAGGACCCAGGCCACGATCCCAAAAAGGAAGATGATGCCGAGATTGCGGAATGAAGTCCACCAGATCTCGTCGTTGAACATCGCGAGGTAGTGCTCAACGCCGGTGAAGAACGACTGCGACGCTGGATTCCAGTCGAAGAATGACCAGAACACACCGGACGCCGCGGGGTAGTACGCGAAGAGACCGATGATGACCAGTAGAGGTACGAGCGCGAGGTAGATCGCGGCCCGAGCACGCTTGGGGCGGGGCGGTGGCGGCGCGGTGGTCCGTTGGCGGCCGGCCGGGGGCCTGTCTGCGGCCGGTAGCGGTGTCGATGTGAGTGTTTCAGCCATGTGTTTCTCCCTGCTTGAGATCGGGGAGGCGCCCGGTATTAGCGGTGCTTGCTGCATCACCGACGCCGGCGGTGGACACCTCGAGCAAGGTCGGTGTGTCCAGTAATGCGGTGTAGTCCGCCGAGGCGAGACCGCGGAAGGTGATGACGTGCTCGGTAGCCGTGGCCGTGAAGATCGGGGTGCGGTACGAGGCCCAGGCGGAACTCTGCGGCACGATCACGCCGATGGAGACCCCATCGATCAATACCTCGATCTGCTGGCTCTCCGAGCCTCGTTGAGCAGCTTGAACTTCGATGGTGTACGACGCCCCGACCTCGAAACCAGATGTTGTCTGCTGGAATGAGCCACCCCTCTGCACGAAGGCGACCTGCGCGCCGTCGGGTGCATTCGGCTGACCGAACCCCGATCCGTTGGACGCCGTTCCGCTGCCGTTGCCGTTCTCCACCGGACTGTAACTCCAGGGCGAGCCCGTTACCGCGTAGTTGATCCCGCTGGCCGCCGGCGTTTCAAAGCTACTGTCTGCAAACTGCGCCGTCGCGGTCTCGGCCTGGTAAGTAATCCGGACATCGTCGACGAAGGCGGTCCTGTCCGCTGCGACTGTGCCGCGCAGTGTCAAAAGGTGACTGCCACTCGTGATTGCGGGCAGCGCAACGCTATGAGCGACGAATTGTGGAGCCGATGCGGGGATAGTCGCAATGACCTCCTCATCCCACAGGACCTCCACGCTCTGACCGGCCTCCGCGCCTCGGCTAGCGACATCGAGTTCGACGGAGTAGTCCACACCTGGCCGGAGATCGGCAATCGATTGGGCCATTGATCCCTGACCCTGGATGAAGCCAGCCTGGCTGCCTTCGGGGGAAGAGAGATTTCCGAATGGGCCGTTGTTGCGTACGATGCCGGCACCAGCACCATTGTCGAAGTCGGAGATGAATGACCACGCATCGTTTCGCGGTGAGTACTCGAATCCTCCCGTGACGGGTGCCTCAAAGGAACCGGCACGAACGACGCCGTCGGGGCTGTCGGTGGGCGTTGCGACATACATGACGGACGGCACCCAACTCGTCCAGTCAGTCCCGTCGGCGGCGCCCGTTATGGCGAAGGCGAGAGTATCGCCTTCACTGACCGAGATATCGGCATCGACCGACAGCCCCTCTGTGTTGTTGCCGCTAATGGACTCACTGCGGATAGGGGTTCCGTTGAGCAAGACTGTCGCCGTCGCACTGCCGCCGCCCGCCTCAGTCTTGAATGCAAGACTGCGGAGCGAGATGTCACCAGAAGAGGGAGCCGTCCAGACGCGAGCGGTGCCGGGCGTCTGCTCGAAGGCTGAGATCTGACGTTGCGCGCCATCGCCCCAGACTCCCTCAATGTGGGCATTGGCGGTATATCCCGCGGCGTCCCACGTCAGGACGTCTTGGGCATCGATTCCCACTCGATAGGACCAGGGGTCGCCAGCGATGCCATCGCCGAAGTGATCTGCAGCGTAGAAGGGCACCGTCCCCGTGGCTGCGGTGGTGTTCTTCGTGTTGTTGCCAATGAGTGGAGCGAAATCCGCTTCCGGGTAGACAAATCGGCTGTCAGCGCTGAGGTTGTTCGCGATGCTGCCAGTGAAGGGGGCATTTCCAAGCCGATATAGGGAGCCGCCTCCATTGCCGTAGAAGCTGTTCCCCTCGATACGGTGGTTGGTGTTGTAGTCCGCGATCTGCGGTCGGAGGGAGAGAAACTCGACACCAGGTCCCGCATTGCGGGCGATGAGATTGTTACGGAGCGTGACATCGTTCACGTACAACTCGTTGTCGATTGCTGTTTGGTCGTTCGATCCAGTGTTGGGCGTATCGGACAGGACATTGTTTTTGAAGGTCACGTCGTCTACAGAGACCAAAATGAATCCAGCTGTGCCAGTCGGCACATAGCACGCTCCAAGACTCTCGAAGCGAGAATTCATCACCGTCAGCCCGGTTACTGCGTCGAACCGCATGCCCTCGTTGCACTGCTGCGCGTATCCGGCGCCGTTGCCGTCGTAGGCGTGGACGTTGTTGACCGTAACATCGCGAACAAGGTGCGGCGCCGCGGGCCCAGGTGAGTTGGGTTCTCCGACTCGACCGTCACACATGTCGACGTTGATCACGTTGAGGTTGTCGTGGCCGACGATTCGCTCGAACGTCACTCCGGAGACGAAGTAGGAATCACTTGGCACGTCCTCGTAGTAGTCGCCGGTGACACCTGCTCCGGCAGACTGCCAAAGATCAAGATCGTTGGACTTGCAGAAAAAGTCGGCAGGACCGCCCGGGATGGTGGAGACGAAAAGCCCCGCGATGTGGTGGACGTATAGATCCTCGAAGACGATGGAGGAGTTTCCAGTTACCGGTCCGGGGAAGTCGCCACGGTACTGTGCGAGAGCCCCCGCTCCCGCGTGGCTTAGTTCGAGGTCGCGAACCGTCACATAGCTGGGGTTCTGAAGGAGGACGAGGGCCCTTCCCTCCTCCTGTTCTCCGTCGAGATGGGGCGCAGCGCCTTCGCCGTAGGCGCCGATGAGGATGCGGGCGTTCGCGGTCCCCTGACCGCTGACCGTGAGGAACTCTCCGGCGTAGGTCGATCCGCGCGCGATGAGAAGTTGATCACCGGGCGAGTAGGTGCGACTCGCCGCGTCGAGCGAGCACCACGGTGAGTCAGCGCTCACACCATCTCCAGCGTCGTCGCAAGTCGCCGAAGAGCTGTTGACGTAGTACACAACCGGTTCGGCAGCAGCCGGTGATGCCGGGGTAATCGCCAAGGCCAACAGAGAAGCTGTCCCGATACTCAGGGCTCGAGTCAGGTATCGGTGCATGGCGGCTCCTCAGTGAGTCATTACGCGAGGGCTCTGGCGGATGCGTAGCCCCGAAGTCTGTAACGTTACAGATCCTGCTGACAGCGACAATATAGTGAGTGTGGGTGGCAAAGCAAGCCCGAATCTGCAACCATTCAGGGAGGGAAACGGGAGGATCGCGTGAACCGTCAACCGCGTCTGCGAGACGTCGCTGAAGTTGCAGGCGTGTCCGTCTCGCTGGTGTCGAGCTACATCAATCGCCCCGACAGTGTCGGCAGCAAAAGCGCGACAAAGATCTCCTCCGCCATCGAACAGCTGGGCTTCATACCGAATCAGACCGCACGTCAGTTGCGGTCTGGCATGAGCAAGATGCTCGCTTTCATCGCATTCGACGTCAGCGATCCGTTCTTTGCCTCGGTGGCCCGCGGCGCCCAGAATCGTGCACGCGAAGCAGGGCTTAGTCTCGTGCTCGCCGACACCAACGGTGATGCGGACTCGGAGAACGACTACGTGTCCCTGTTCGAGGAACACCGGGTACGCGGCGTCATACTTGCGCCCGTGGACGCGACCAACAGTCAGGTAGGTCGCCTCACGGCTCGTGGGATCCCCACGGTGCTCATCGACCAGGATGAATCATCGGATCTGTGGTCGAGCGTGGGTGTAGACAACGCCGCAGGCGGACGCCTCGCGGTCGAACATCTGCTCAGTCAGGGGTGCAGGCGAATCGCAGTCGTCGGAGGTACGGTCGACATCCCGCAGGTGGCTCTGCGACGCAAGGGAGCCTCAACGGCCGCGGCCAATACACCGGACTGCGCCCTCGTCGTTGTCGATACCGTCCGCCGCGACGCTTCAGCGGGCCGAGAAGCAGTCGCTCGTCTCCTCGCCTCTGGAATGCCCGTCGACGGTATCTTCGCCGTCAACGACTCCATCGCCGCCGGAGTATTGGAAGCCCTCACGGAGACAGACCTACGAGTCCCCGAGGATGTCGCGGTGGTCGGTTACAACGACATGGCCGCCGACATTCTCGGGATCTCCAAGCTGTCGTCGGTGCATCACCCCCACGAAGAATTCGGCACAGCTGCAGTGGAACTCGTTCTCGAGCAATTCGAGGCGGCCGCGATACCACGCCAGATACGGTTCACACCCCAGCTCGTGGAACGTGAGAGCTCGCGTCGACTGGGAGCTACGAAAGACCACCGGACACCAGCAACCGCCGCGGCTCTACCCACGCTTGAGACCGCAAGAAACCCCGCGCCGCATCCACTACGAGATCGATAGAAGCCAGCCCTGTCGACCACCTGCAGCCCTCAGGGTGCCGATTTCCTATAGCGCTCTTGCACGCGGCCAACCGACCGGCCAGGCTTGCCGGAGTACAGCGGCGGAGTAGGGATCGTGACCTTCGGCAGTCATCGCCCGCTAGCTGCCCGCGGGGCTTTTCTCGGCCACCAGTGAGACTGTCCCCGATATGACACTGGGAAATATTGCCTTAAGAATCGCTTCCGCCGGCGTCCGTTCCTCGCTCAGCCTGCGTGGAGGGTGTACCCGACCCCGTAGACGGTGACGAGGCGGGTGGGCTGCTGCGGGTCGGACTCGATCTTGGCCCGGAGGTTCTTCACGTGGGTGTCGATGGTGCGGCCTCCGATCCAGCGGTCGGTCCCGTGGAGACGATCGAGCAGGCGGGCACGGCTGAGGACGATGCCGGGATGCAGAGCGAACTCCTCGAGGAGGTCGAACTCAGCACGCGTGAGGTCGAGCAGCCGATCCGCGAGGGTGGCTCGATGCCGGTCCGGGTCGATCTCGAGGTCTCCGGCGGTGATGACCGTCGAGGCCGGCACCGTGCGGCGGGCTCGTCGCAACAGCGCTCGGACCCGGGCGACGAGTTCGCGGGGGCTGTAGGGCTTCGCGAGGTAATCGTCGGCACCGAGTTCGAGCCCGAGTAGCAGGTCGTTCTCGGCGGAGCGTGCGGTGAGGAGCAGGATCGGGAGGTCGAACTGCTCCTCGCGAAGCGTGCGGCAGACCGTGAGGCCGTCGGCCCCGGGGAGCATGACGTCGAGGACGAGCAGGTCGGGCGCGGAGCGACGCACCTCGGAGAGCGCTTCGGCACCGTC
Source organism: Plantibacter sp. VKM Ac-2876 (assembly GCF_015350715.1). Lineage (NCBI taxonomy): Bacteria > Bacillati > Actinomycetota > Actinomycetes > Micrococcales > Microbacteriaceae > Plantibacter > Plantibacter sp. VKM Ac-2876. The sequence goes on from NZ_JADKSI010000001.1 coordinate 604,811, forward strand.
GGCCAGGACGGTCACGTCGTGCCCCTCCCGTTCGAGGTAGCGGCGGACGAGCTCCGACTGCAGGGCATCGTCCTCGACGATCAAGACTCTGGTCACGATCCGATCCTAGGCACGGGCTCGGCGCGCGGTCGGGCTCCGGACCGATCGCTCACAAGTCCTTCACATCCTTCGGCGAGCGTGGGTCACAGCCGCTCACCACACGAGGAGGAACCGTGACACGCATCATGCACCGATCCCTGACCGCCGCCGCGGGCGCCCTGGCGCTCCTGGCGGCACTCACCGCTTGCGCCGCACCCTCCTCCGATCAGGGAGGAGACGGAGGCATCGCCACGTTGGAGACCGCTGCTCCGACGCCCACCGCGGCCGCCGACCCACTCGTCGCGAAGTACGGCGAGCCCGTGCGTCTGCGTCTCGACATGTCGGATGAGGAGGAGGCCGACGCGTGGAAGCCACGGGATCGCTGTCTCGCGGACCACACCTCCGCAGAGCAGGGCACTCCTGGGAACGACGGCGGAGACGACGTCAGTGCAAGTTCCGGCGGGGACCCGGCGAAGTCTGCCGAGGCAGAGGCGCTCTGCCAGCGCGTGGCACCCTTGCCGCCGTGGGAGCTCGACGCTCAGAACCCGGATGCCCTGCAGTTCGCGCAGCGCGTGGTGGACTGCCTGCACGAACGCGGTGTCCGCGAGGTCGAGATCACCGAGCCGGATGCGTTCGGCCAGATCAACCTCGCCTTCGGTGGCGATGCCAACGACGCCGCCTCGATCTCACTGGGGATGCAGTACGTGGACGCCTGCATGGTGTCCGCATCGGATGGGAGCACCGAATGACCCGCTCGCGTCGCCGCACCGCACTCGTCGGTTCGCTCGTGCTGTGTGCCGTCCTCGCGGTGGGGGCCGGAGGAGCTGTCCTGTTCCTCCGGCCCGTGGCCGACGCTGCCCCGGTCGAGCAGACCGCCGCACCGGCCACCGTGGTCGTCGAGCGAGGTGAGCTCGTGCAGACCGCTCGCCTCGACGGCGCCGTCGGCTTCGGTGCCGCGGTGCCCGTGACGACGAAGGCCGACGGCATCATCACCGGGTTGCCAGACGTCGGCGCGACACTCGATCGGGGATCCGTGGCACTGCGTGCGAACGAGCGACCGGTGCCGGTGCTGATCGGAGCGCTTCCGCTCTATCGGGCGATCGACGGCTCGGGGATGGAGGGGGCGGATGTGAGCATGGTCGCTTCGAACCTGATGGACCTCGGACATCTCAGCCGTAGTGATCCGGAGACCTTCGAGACCGGGTGGGAGTTCACGGAGGCCGTCAGGGACTGGCAGGAATCGCTCGGCCTGGAGTGCACCGGCACGCTGGCCCCCGCCGACGTGGTCGTCTTGAGTGCGCCGAGTCGCATCGCCGCAGTGACGGCACGCCTCGGTGACGCGGCGGGCGGTCAGCCGTTCTCGGTCACCCCCACGACACGCGTCGTCGATGCGTCGGTCCCTGAGCAGGACGCGGGGATCATCGGGGCCGGCGCGAAAGCGACGATCGAACTGCCCGACGGGCGCGCTGTCAGCGGGTCCATCGTCACGGTGACCACGACCGGGGAAGGAGCCGACGCGAAGGTCCGCGCGCTCGTCGCGATCGACGATCAGGCTGCACTCGCTGGCGTCGACGCTGCCGCCGTGACCGTTCGGGTCGTCACGAGATCCGTGCCGGACGTGCTGATCGTGCCCGTCGCCGCGCTCGTGGCGCTCGCCGAAGGCGGCTACGCGCTGCAGGACGACCGCGGCCGACTCCACGGTGTCGAGATCGGCCTCATCGCAGACGACCGGGTCGAGGTCAGCGGTGCAGGGATCGAGGCCGGCATGACGGTGGTGTCTGCACGATGACGACGCCGGCACTCGAGCTCGAGCACGTCAGCCGCGTCCACCCCGGCGGAGTCGCTGCACTCGACAACGTCTCGTTGCAGGTCGACCCGGGTGAACTCACCGCGATCGTCGGACGTTCCGGCGCCGGCAAGTCGACGTTGCTCAACGTCCTCGGCACCCTCGACCGTCCCACGGCCGGCGTGGTCCGCATCGGCGGCACCGACACCCGTGACCTCACGGATCGCGCGCTGTCCACCTTGCGCGGGAGCTCGATCGGGTTCGTCTTCCAGGGCTTCCATCTGACCGAGGGCGTGACCGCAGAACAGAACGTCGCGATGGCGCTGCTCTACAGCGGCGTTCCGAGGCGGGAGCGCCGTGACCTCGCCCGCGCGGCACTCGAGCGCGTGGGACTCGAGCACCGCATCGGGCACGCGGCGCAGGACCTCTCCGGCGGTGAACGACAGCGGGTCGCCATCGCCCGGGCGATCGTGACCGACCCGCTCGTCGTCCTCGCCGACGAACCCACCGGCGCACTCGACACGGCGAACGGCGAACGCGTGCTCAGCTTGCTCGAGCGGTTGCACGACGAGGGCACCACCGTCGTCGTCATCACCCACGACGTCGAGCTCGCCGCACGACTGCCACGACGCATCGAGCTGCGGGACGGCCGCATCATCGCCGACACCCGGACCGACACCAGGGCGGTGGCGCATGCGTGAGCGTCGCAGACGTCTCGACCCCCGGGATCTGCTCGCCGTCGGCACGGTCGGGCTTCGCACCCGACCGCTTCGCGCCGTGCTCTCGACCATCGGGATCGCCATCGGCATCGCGACCCTGGTGACCGTCACCGCCGTGCCTGCGTCCTCCCAGGCCGCGCTCGATGAACAGCTCACGGCGCTCGGAGCGGACCTGCTGCGAGCCGACCCTCGTGCCGGCGCAGACGGAACCCCCGTGCCGCTTCCGGCCGAGGCACTCGGCATGCTGCAGCGCATCGGAACCGTGAAGGATGCCGCGACGGTCGGCAACGCCCACGCCCCCGTCCGCAGCAATGAGCTCCGCGGATACCCGGAGACCGGGCTGACCACACTCGCGGTCCGCGGTGATCTTCGCGAGGTGCTGCGAACGGACGTGACCTCCGGCCGCTGGCTCGACGGGAGCGACCTGCCGACGGCCGTGCTCGGCATCGACGCCGCTGATCGGCTCGGCCTGTCGCAGCTCCCCGATCGGCCGGTCACGATCGACGTCGACGGCGTCGCGTTCACCGTGATCGGCGTGCTCGCAGCGACGCCGCTCTCCGCCGACGTGCAGTCGGCGGTCCTCGTCGACGATGCTGCCGCGCGGCGCTGGCTGAGCTTCGACGGCGCTCCGACGGTCGCCTACGTCACGGGTGTCGAGGCGTCGATCGACGCCTTAAGACCGGTCGTCGCAGCAACCCTCTCCCCGGGAGCGAGCGGACTCGTGCAGGTGAGCCAGCCGTCAGCCGTGCTCGCCGCGAAGGCTGCTGCCCGATCAAGCTTTGATGGACTCTTCCTCGCGCTCGCCGCAGTCGCACTGGTGATCGGAGGCATCGGTATCGCGAACACGATGTTCGTCTCCGTGCTCGAGCGTCGCCGGGAGATCGGATTGCGACGAGCGCTCGGCGCCCACCGCGGTCAGATCCAGGCGCAGTTCCTCGTGGAGGCCATCCTGCTCTGCGCGCTGGGCGGCGTATCCGGAGTCGTGCTCGGTCTCCTCGGAACCGCGGCCTGGAGCGGTCTGCAAGGTTGGCCGCTGGTCGTTCCGGTGGAGACGATCCTGTCCGGCATGAGCGCCGCGCTGGTGACGGGCGCCGTCGCCGGACTCGCGCCGTCCATCCGCGCCGCCCGCCAGTCGCCGACCGCGGCGCTCGCCGCGACCTGAGCGGGTCCGACGGTGCGCGGGTGCGCGGATGCGGGCCGGGACGGAAAGTGATGAGAGCATGGCCGACGACATGAGCAACAGCAGAAGAGCGGGCACCGCTGGGCCCCGACGCGTGCCCCGGCTGCTCGCGCGCTACCTCGCGGCTGGACTGCTGCTCGTGCTCGCCTCGGCGGGCGGTACGGTCTGGCTGGCCCAGACCTCGGAGTACCGGTACGACGAGCAGGCGTCCGGCGCCGATCTCGTGCGAGACGAGCAGGTGCTGGATGCGCTCAGGACGTGGGCCGGACGCCACGACGACTGGAGCGACGTCGGGTCCACGCTGCTGCTGCTCAGCCAGGAGACCGGGCGTCGCATCGCCGTGGTCGACGGTGTCGGAACGGTGATCGCCGACACGGCGCCCGAGCTGCCCCGTCCGGCGACCTCCACCCGATTGCTCGACCCGCTCGAACCCCTCGGGGACCCGGTGACATCCGAACTGCGTCTGCCCGACGGCATCAGCGGGCCGTTCTCGCTCGACGATGCGCAACGTGACCAGCTCACCGGGCAGGCCGCCGCAGTGGTGGAGTGCCTGGGCGATGCGGTCGTCGACACCGGCGTGTGGGGGAGCGGCCGCCCCGTGGTCAACGGATACGACGATGCACCGGACTGTGGCCGTGCCGCCTTGAATACACCGCTGCCGAGCGAGCGGGTCGCCCTCGACGAGCTCCGTGATCGCACGAACGCCTGCCTGCTCGCCGCGAACGCGCCGCTGGTGACCGACGTCGAACTCGATCTGTCGCCGTCGAGCGCCCCCGCGCAGCTCGCGTTGCGCACCGTCCCGACCGGCGACGACGAGGCTGACGGGTGCCTGCTGCAAGCGCGCATCGACCAGGCCCGGGCGACGACGGCGCCTGCCGTGAACGTGGTGCTCACCGACCAGCGAGGTGACGCGCAGGGCCCACTCGACGCGAGTCCTGGATCGATCGCCCGCGTGGGCGTGTTCGTCGTGGTGCTGCTCGCACTCCTGGCGGTGGCCGCGGCGCTCATCGTCGTGCCGACCCTCCGGAGCGCGCGCCGACTCGAGACCGCGGTCGATCGCTTCAGCGCGGGCGATCGCGAGGCCCGCGCGGCGTTGCCCGCTCGCGACGACCTCGCCGGCGTCGGCGCCGCGTTCGACCGCATGTCCGGTGAGATCGCCGGACACGAAGCATCACGCCGACGGCTGCTCGGCGACATCGCCCACGAACTGCGCAGCCCGCTCACGAACATCCGCGGATGGGTCGAGGCGGCGGACGACGGTCTCGGTCTCGATGAGGCGGCCCTCCGCCGGCTCGTGCTCGACGAGGCCGGGCGCATGGAGCGGATCACCGGGGACCTGCAGCTCCTCGCGCTCGCGGAGGCCGGCGACCTCGTGCTGGAGCGCAGGGCGTGCGACGCGGCGGTGATCGTGCGAGAGCTCGGCGAAGCGTACCGAGCGCAGGCGGCGAGCACGGACATCGCGCTGCACGTCGAGCTCTCGGGGCCGTTGCCGCTCGAGACCGATCCTGCCCGACTCCGGCAGATCCTCGACAATCTGCTCTCGAACGCACTGCGCCACACGCCGCCGGGCGGTCGTGTCGACCTCGAAGCGGTGACCGCTGACGACCTGGTGCGGATCGCGGTCGTCGACACCGGCGAGGGCATCGCCCCGGCAGACCTACCGCGGGTCTTCGACCGGCTCTGGCGCGGCGAGCCGTCTCGGGTCCGCGCCGGGCAGAGCACCGGCCTCGGTCTCTCGATCGCCCGCGGCCTCGCTGAAGCGTTGGGCGGCACGCTCAACGCACAGAGCACCCTCGGCAAGGGCAGTCGCTTCGAACTTGCACTGCCTGCGCAGGACCGCGAGTGATGGGACCAATCAATATTCAGTTCCACCGACCGCAATGCCGAACTGACAAAACCGCCGCTACCGCCTCGGGTGCGCCACAGGGAGACAGATTCTCGACATGACTGGGGTGCAGCGTCGGCTCAGCGTGATCGTTGGTTTGATGGGCCGCCGAATGGCAACGCCGGCGTGAGCCCAGTCTGACACCAGTAGGCCACGGAGGAAATGGCATCCCTCCGTTCGAAGTGTCCGTGATCCCATGCGCCGATCTGTTGCAACGTGACGCGCAATCGTGAACGGACGATGACCGGATCTGGCAGATGCCAGCGGTACATGCCGTGAGACTGAGCCGTGGCGCGCAGAAACGGGAAATGTCCGCTGGTGTCCTGGGCTGAGTAGAACGAGCATCCCGAGTACGGCGCGGAGAAGAGGACAATGGCAAGCTGACGCGCGTCGCGATCTGCGGTCCGGTCTGCCCACGGGCGCCGAGGTTGTAGGAGGTGACTGGGAGCCCGTCAGCGGCCGAGGCCGCGGCTGCTGCGACGCGTCCGACCCAGCCGAGCATCGCAGGGTCTCCCCCGCCGGCGACGTACGAGTCGCCGATGAAGCAGACTCGCTAGCCGACCGAGATGCTCCGCTCAGCCACGAGCTGCCCCCACGTCGATCGTGTGTCCCGCGTCCAGAAGCGCTGCCACTGCCGCTCCATGCCGGTCGCTCGGGGTCATCAGAACATCCCCATCGAAGGTGGAGACGACGAAGACCGGGCAGCCAATCGCTGCGAGCGGGTCGACTAGCGACGCAACGACTCCGGTCAGCCCGAACGGGATCGGTCCTCCCGCGTAGAGCGCCCGCCACGGGCCGTCGAGTTCCGCTCCTCCCGGGGTGAAATTGGTGTCGCAGACGATTGAGATCTCTTGGTCGGTTCGTGTGACGGACATCAACGACGCCGACCCGAGGAGACCGGCCAGCGCCGGACCGAGGTCAGTCTCGACGGGGAACCGGGCAATCACGTACTCACCGGCGAGGGAACGAAGGGGAACAGCAGGAGCAGGCATGGAAGCACCCGTTCAGGACTCGCGGAAGGTAGCCGAACGGCACCACGTCGATCGCGTCATAAGAACAGTAGCGAACCGGTCGCTCTAGGCACCAGTCGGACTGTGTTGCTGCATTGTTTTCCTTCGACCAGGTAACGCCTGACGGCTCTTTTGGTGTTGTCTCGTGAGGCGTCACCGATGGTCAGCCCGAGATGCGGTCGACGAGATCCGATTTGGAGGCGAGCCCGGTGCCGAAACTACCACCAGAGAACTCGCTTCACGTCCGCTCCATGCCAGCTCAGCGTGGCCGTCGCTCGGCAGCGCTGTCGAGCGATCGCGCGGGCGTCAGGCCGGTCTGGTACCAGTACGCGACGGACGAGATGTCGTCACTCCGCTCGAAGTGACCGTGGTCCCATGCGCCGATCTGTTGCAGCGTGACACGCAACTGCGCCGAGAAGATGACCGGATCCGGCAGATGCCATCGATACATCCCGTGCGACTGCGGCGTCGCACGGAGGAATGGAGAATGGCCGCTCGTGTCCTCGGCAGAGTAGTAGGGATAGCCCGAGTAGGGCGCAGAGAAAAGGACGGGGGAGATCGGCCCATCGTTGGCGAGACGGTCCTGGAAGGCCCAGGCGCCGCCGGCGTAGTCTTCGAGCCCCGTGCTGGTCTGGCTGGGGAAGGTCGTGTCGTCGTCGATGAAGAATTTCGTCTCGCCCTCGCCCCACCAGTACCGCTCCAGGGCGGTGAGTCCGATGTAGGTGCCAACGTACTGGCCGGAGCCCTCCACACCGTCGAGGATCACATGATCCTCGCCAGGCCGGGTGGTGCCGTTCGATCGTCGCCATTGGGCGTGGAACCGTGCCAGCTCAGCGGGGAGTTCGTCGCCAACCGTGTAGTCAATCTGGTAGTAGATCCCGGACACGTCACCTGGGTGCTGGTTGACGATCTCGACCTTCGCGTGCTCGGCGAATGGCATCGCGAAGTAGCAATTCATACCGCCCGTTGACGCGACGACGATCGCGGCCGAGTTCACCGGTGTCCGCGCTCCAAAGCCGTTGCAGAAGAAGTCCCCGAGCGGCACTTCTACGGCCGGACTTCCGGCCCGCTCCCACGTGATGCGGAGCACAAGATCCCGCAGCACCCATGGTCCAGCGCTGGTCGCGTCCGGCACGGTCATCCAGATGTGCCGGATCACTCCGGGGCCATCAATCTCGGCGAGGGTCGCTGTGGCTCCCGCCACAAGCGAGATCGCCGGCCGCCCTTTCCGCCCAACACCCAGAGCGGATGCCGCTTGTGCGGCTTGGCCGGGCTCTCCGGTCGGGTTCTCGGCATTGATGGATCGACTCCGGACGCCCGTTGGAGCGCTGAAATACTGTTCCCAGACCACGTTCTTCTCCTCTGTCATGGGAAACCTAACACGTGCTAGGTCGCTCGGGAAGTCGCGACTATGCTTGTTTTCACCGGCCGAACGAAAGCGTGCAGTGTGAACCGTCGTGTGACCTCGAAGGACGTGGCGCTGGCTGTCGGTGTCTCGCGGACAGCCGTCTCGCTGGTGCTCAACAATCGGGCGGACGGCGAAATCGACCCGGTCAAGCAGGAACTCATCCGCCAGACCGCGGCTGAGCTGGGTTACGTCCCGAATGCCGCGGCAGTCAATCTCCAGCGTCAGAGCACCGCGACCATCGGGCTGATCACCGATGAGATCGCCAGTGCTCCGTTCGCCGGCCAGCTCATCGACGGGGCGACGACAGCGGCCATGCAGGCGGGATTCATGATCCTGACCATCGACACCGCATTCCATGATGACTACATCGCCGGCGCAGTCGAGACGCTCCGTGCGCGAGATGTCGACGGGATCATCTTCGCCGCCGCGAGTGTCCGCGAGCTCGAACTCCCGCCGAGCGCATATGCGTTGCCGCTGGTCCTTGCCAACGCGATCGACTCCGGCGGGCGTGCGCAGTGCTTCGTGCCCGATGATCGCGGTGGCGAGCGAGCCGCCGCGCGCCTCGCCCTTGAGGCGGGACACACACGGATCTGCTTCATCACGGGGGACGACGACGCTCGAGCCACGACCGAGCGTCGTCTCGGGTTCAAAGCAGAACTCGCGGCTGCGGGATTGCCCGAGGCGGCGATGTCCATCCGCGCCGGCGCCTACTCCATGCGGAGTCATCATGAGGTGGCGCTCGATCTGCTCGCTGGACCCGACCGACCGACCGCGATCTTGTGCGCGAACGATCGAGGTGCCTCGGGCGTGGTGCTCGCCGCTGCGCAGCTCGGATTGTCGGTGCCGGAAGACCTCTCCGTCATCGGGTTCGACGATGAGCAGTTCTTCGCCTCGGACTTCACTCCCGGGCTGACCACCATCGGCCTGCCGCACCGCGAAATGGGCGATGCAGCGGCGCGAAGTCTGCTGGAAACCATTGGCGCGAGCGCCAATCAGCAGTCCCCCGCTGTCATCACCATTCCGTGCAACGTCGTTGAGCGCCGCTCCTTGGCTGGCCCCCCGGCCCATCTGCGTCTCGCGCGAAAGTAGTACTTGACACCTGACACGCGTCAGGCGCACTATTGTCCCTGCCTGACACGAGTTAGGTTCTCATTCGCCGCGGGCACCCTTGCCCGGCGGCTCCACAGCCAAGGAATTCACCAATGAAGTTGAAGAGGTTAGGAATCATCGCGTTCGCGGCCAGCGCTCTGCTGGCCGCCCTGTCCGGTTGCGCCTCCGGGCCCACGGCGGAGGACGGCAAGTCGCTCGTCATCTGGAACTATGAGGACGAGAGTTCAGCGATGGGTCAAGCGTGGAAGCGCGCTGTCGAGGTCTTCAAGGAAGAGCACCCCGATGTGAAGGTGAAGTTCGCCCAGCAGGCGTTCACCTCCACGAAGACGAACGCGCAGGTGCTGCTGTCCGGCAACGACGTCCCCGACGTCATGGAGTTCAATAAGGGAGCTGCGGGCGCCGGCCAGCTCGCCTCGCAGGGGCTCATCTCACCACTGACCGACGCGGTGGAGAAGTACGGCTGGGACAAGACCCTCGCGAGCCCGAGCCTCCAGCAGCTCTCCCGCTACACGACCGATGGTGTTCCAGGAGACGGCGACTGGTACGGGATCCCCAACTACGGCGAGTACATCCTGTGGTACTACAACAAGGACTTCTTCGCCGAGCACGGACTGCAGGTGCCGACCACCCGCGCAGAACTCGACCAGCTGCTCGCCGACATCAAGGGCCTTGGCGTGACTCCCGTCGCGGCCTCCGCGAAGGAGTTCCCTTACATCCACACCTGGTTCCAGTACGTCCTCCAGGATGCTCCGGCCGACTGGGTGAACTGCTACCAGCTGTTGGAGTGCAAGGTGGACTTCGATGCACCGTACTGGAGCGAGGGCACGGCCGCAGCCGAGAACCTGGTGAAGGACGGCTATACGTCGCCGAACATCACGGGCATCACCCACGAACAGATGGGCGTCAACTTCCTCAGCGGCAAGAGCCCGTTGATGACCTCCGGGTCGTGGTGGTTCGGTCGGCTGAAGAGCGAGGCGAAGTTCGACTGGGATGCGTTCGCCTGGCCCGAGCAGAACCTCAATCAGGGGTCGGTCGGGAACCTCTGGGTGGTCCCGACGAAGGCGAAGAACAAGGACCTCGCATACGAGTTCATCGACATCACCCTGCGCCCCGAGATCCAAAACATCTTGGGTGAGAACGGCGGCCTCCCGATCGCGGGAGACCCGTCAGCAATCACCGACGAGCGCACCGCGAAATTCACGACCACCTTCCAGGAGCTCGCCAACAGCAACCGACTCGCGCTCTACCCCGACTTCCCGTTCCCAGGCTACTTCGAGGAGTTGCTGAAGGACTCCCAGTCGGTCGCCAACGGCTCGAAGACGCCGGAGGAGATCGTCGACATCGTCCAGAAGTTCTACGAGGACGGCTTGAAGAACTCCACGGCCGGTAAGTAGTCCCACTCCCTTGATCCGGTGGGGCGACCGCTGGTCGCCCCACCACTGGAGAATCGTGCTCCCATCAACCATCCCCGCCCAAGCCGAGCCGGCGCGCGTTGTCAAGCGCCGGTCCAGCCAACGTCGTGCCGGCCGAACCTTCTACCTCTACTTGATCCCGGCGCTCATTGCGTTCACCGTGATCGTGTTCATCCCGTTCGGCATGAACATCTACTACAGCCTCCTCAACTGGAAGGGCGGCCTGTCGATCCCGACGTTCGTCGGCCTCGACAATTACGTCGCGCTCCTCTCTGACGAGGTCTTCTGGCTGTCCTTCCGCAACGTCGGCGCGATGATCCTGGCGCTCGTCATCGTGCCCACGGTCATCGGCGTCCTCATTGCCGCCGTCCTGTTCGACTACGTCGGCCGTGAGTTCGGTTCACGCGCAGCAAGTTTCTTCCGAGCGACCTACTATCTGCCGCAGATCCTGCCCATCGCGGTCGCGGGAATCGTGTGGAACTGGATCCTCCAGGCGGATGATGGCGCAGTCAACGTCGTACTCCGCGGACTCGGGATGACCGACCCGCCCAACTGGCTCGGCACGCCGGAGTGGGCTCTGCCCTCCATCATGCTCGTGCTCATCTGGGGCCAGATCGGTTTCCCCGTCGTCGTGTTCATGGGTGCCTTGCAACGGGTGGATCCCGAGTTGTACGAGGCCGCAGAACTGGACGGAGCGAACTGGATTGCGCGGTTCAAAGCCATCACCATTCCGCAGATCCGGCCCGAGATCTTCGTGGTCAGCCTCACTGCCACGATCGGCGCCCTCAAGGTGTTCGGTCCGATCTTCGTCCTCACCAGTGGCGGTCCCGAAGGCTCCACCTACGTCCCGTCGTACTACTCCTACGTCGCGTTCTTCACCCTCTCCCGTGTCGGCTACGGAGCGGCAATCGCCAACGTCCTGACGCTCCTGACCGTCGTGCTCGCGATCTTCATGATCGTCTGGCAGACCCGCACCGCCCGAAAGGACGACGAATGAGCACGCCGCTCTCCAACCGCATCCGCACCCGCATGGACCGCATCGAGGCGCCGAAGCCGAAGCGGAAGCGACCTTCGACCACCGCGTGGATCATCCTGGCGGGGCTGGCACTCCTCGCGATCCTGATCCTGGGCCCGTTCTTCCTGACGCTGCTGAACGCCTTCAAGTCCCAGAGCGACTACTCGTCCAACGGTCCGCTCTCGTGGCCCTCGTCGTTCGAGATCGACGGACTCATCCGCTATGTCACGACCGTTAACTTCGGGCAGAAGCTGGTGAACTCCCTCATCATCTCGAGCTGCGTCGCCCTCGGAACGGTTGCGCTCTCCTTGATCAGCGCCTACGCGATCGGTGTCGGCCGCGTCCGCGGTCGCGTCGCCATCCTCGCCATCCTCCTCATCGCCAACATCCTCCCGCAGGAGGCGCTGATCTATCCGCTGTTCGCCGGCGTCCAGGCCGTGAACGGATCCAACAGTCTCCTCCCGATCATTGTCATCTTGACGGTGCTGCACTCCTCGTTCGGGATCTACCTCCTCGCCTCGGTGCTCGGCACCTTCCCGCGCGCGCTGATCGAAGCGGCAGAGGTCGACGGGGCCAGCCGGTGGCGCGTGCTCTGGCAGGTGGTCGTGCCAGTGATCCGCCCGACCCTCGGGGTGCTGTTCATCTTCGTGTTCATCTGGTCCTGGAACGAGTTCTTCATTCCGATCCTGTTCCTCACCTCTGCAGACACGCAGACCATCCCCATCGCGCTCGCTTCACTCCAAGGAGAGCGCTTCCTGAATCCGACAATGACTGCGGCTGGATCACTGCTCTCGCTCATCCCCACCCTGATCCTCTTCCTCGTGTTCCAGCGGTCCCTCGTCAGAGGCGTCACGGTCGGATCAATCAAATGAGCGACAGAGTTCTGGACCGCGAACAGCACCGACCGGCGCTCCACTTCTCCCCTCGCCGGGGGTGGATGAACGACCCGAACGGGCTGATCCTGGTCGACGGCACGTACCATCTCTTCTTCCAGCACAACCCGGACGGACTCGAATGGGGCAACATCGGCTGGGGTCACGCGACGTCGACCGATCTCCTGCACTGGACTGAGCTCCCGATCGCCATCCCCGCGGAACCACACGAGATGATCTTCTCCGGTTCGGTCGTCCACGATGTCCACAACACCTCCGGGTTCGGCACCGATGCGGCACCGCTGGTCGCGATCTACACCAGCCACTACGTCGACCACCCCGTCCACGGCACCAAACAGGCTCAATCGGTCGCGTTCAGCACGGACGGTGGGGTCACCTGGTCGCCGTTCGATGACAACCCCGTGGACGACCGCGATCGTCCCGACTACCGCGACCCGAAGGTGTTCTGGCATGGTGACCGGGAAACCGGCGCGTGGGTCATGGTCGCCGTCGAGGCAGATCGGTCGAGACTCGTCATCAACACCTCACCCGACCTCAAACACTGGACCGAGAGCTCGACGTTCGAATCGGCGTCCGTGCCGAGCTTCTGGGAATGCCCCGACCTCTTCCCGCTCCTGCTCGACGGCACAGACGAGCGCTGGGTGCTCTCCCTCAGCACGAGTGGACCGAACCAGGTCTACCTCGTCGGCGACTTCGACGGGCGTCGCTTCGCCGAGGACGCGGGTGTCCCACAGGACCTTCGGTATCACCTCACCGACTTCGGTCGTGACAACTACGCCGCGGTCACATTCAACGACACCGGCGACCGTCGGATCATGATCGGCTGGATGGGCCACCGCTTCCCAGCTCCCACCAAACCCTGGCGCGGCATCATGACCATTCCCCGTGAACTCACACTCCGCACGGTCCAGGGCGTGCCGCGTCTGGTCAGCCGCATCGTGCGCGAGGCCGATGCAGTCGTCGACGAGCGTGTCGTCGACACCTCGAACGGCAACGGAGTGATCGATCTCCGGACGCCGTCCGGCGGCCCGTTGCGCATTCGCGCGGTCCTGCATGCCGGGGAGGCGCAGGCGGCCGTCCGAGTCGTCTCGACCGCGCTCGAGTCTGTCGTAATCGGTTACGACAATTCGCAGCGCTGCGTGTTCTTGGATCGAGCGAATTCGGGGTGGAACGACTCTTCTGGGTTCGATTCCCCGACGCGTGCTCCGATCGAACTGACCGGTGGCGCCCTCGACGTGGACATCTTCATCGATGCCATGAGCATCGAGGTCTTCGCAGGTTCCGGCGAAGCCGTGATCAGCGAATTGGTCTTCCCCAGTGCGCCTTGGTCCCATCTCGAGGTACTCCCATCGTCGACGCTGTCGGAGCACCTGCACATCGAACAGCCCACGGATACGGAGAAGGCCCTGTGACCGTCACAGCCACCCAGCGACAGATCAACGCCAGCGAACAAGACGGCACCTATCCTCGGCCACAGCTTCTGCGTTCGAACTGGGCCAGCCTCGAAGGCACGTGGGAGTTCAGTCACGACGACGCCAACATCGGTCTCGATGCCGGATGGAGGAACGGGTTCGAGTCCCTTTGTCCGATCGAGGTTCCCTACCCCCCGGAATCGGCTGCCTCGGGTATCGGTGACACGCGTTTCCATCCCGTTGTCTGGTACCAGCGCCACATCACCACGGAGCAGTTCCAAGACGCAGGATTCGGCACGCACAACTCCCGACTGCTGCTTCATTTCGGCGCCGTCGATTACCGCGCGAGCATCTGGGTGAACGGCAACCTCGTCGGCCAGCATGAAGGCGGGCACACCCCCTTCGCATTTGACATCACCAGTGCACTCTCTGGTGACAGCCCGCACCTGCTCATCGTTCGCGCGGAGGACGATCCTCACGACGTGACACAGCCCCGTGGGAAACAGGATTGGCACGAAGACTCGCACGTGATCTGGTACCGACGCACGACGGGCATCTGGCAACCGGTCTGGCTCGAGGCGGTACCGTCCACCCGCATCGCCAACCTCCATTGGGCACCCGGGACGCACGGGATGCAGCTGACGGTCCGTCTCGCCGGAACACCCGCCGACACCGCCACCGTTCGCGTCACGTCACGCTACTCACCGCGAGACGAGGTCCTGGGCACGGTCAAGTGCTCAGTGCCGCGCAATCAGACCGCGGTGGAGGTGTCCGTACCCATCGCCCGGCAACGAAACGGACAAGCCGCCGACGAGCTCACGTGGACCCCAGATCACCCCCGACTCATCGATGCACGGATCGAACTGCTCGATGAACACGGCGCGGTCCTCGACACAGTCGAGAGCTACTACGGACTACGCACCGTCGGCGTGAGACACGGACGGTTCACGTTGAACGGCCGGCCCTACGACGTGCGAAGCGTCCTGAGCCAAGGGTTCTGGCCCGAGTCACACCTGGCCGCGCCCAACGCTCTCGCTCTCCGACGAGAAGCGGAACTCATCAAGGAACTCGGCTTCAACGCATGCCGGGTTCATCAGAAGATCGAGGATCCGCGCTTCCTATTCTGGGCAGACAAACTCGGACTACTCGTCTGGGGCGAGATGCCCGGGGCATATGAGTTCTCAGCGAAGGCGGTCCAACGCCTCACCGCCGAATGGATGGCCGCAGTCGATCGCGACCTGTCGCATCCATCGATCGTGACCTGGGTACCGTTCAACGAATCCTGGGGGGTCCAGAACGTCGCAGATGACCCCAGCGAGCAGGCATTCGTCCGGGCACTCACCGACCTCACTCGGGCGCTCGACCCCTCACGGCCAGTGGTGGCGAACGACGGCTGGGAGCAACAGAACACGGACATTCTCACCGTCCACGACTACGAGGGCGACGGAAGAGTATTGCAGCAGACCTACGCCGATGAATCCGCACGGCGACGCCTCGTCGAAGGGTTCGCACCCAGCGGGCGCGCGCAGCTCGTCGGTGGAGCGAGCGACTCGGGTCAGCCGGTCATGCTGACCGAGTTCGGCGGGATCGACTACCAGCCTGACACCCGTCGATCCGATGGCTGGGGATACACGAGCGCTTCGGACGCCGACGACTTCCTGGAGCGTCTCGGCGCTCTCTACGACGGGGTCCGATCCAGCTCGTTCCTGGCCGGCTCCTGCTATACGCAGCTCACCGACACAGACCAGGAGACGAACGGGCTCCTTCGCGCCGACCGTACTCCTAAAGTGCCGGTCGACCGAATCCGGTCGATGATCTGCGGTGGCCAATCGTCTCCGCTGTCGACTCCAAGCCAATCGAGCGCACCTTCAACTGAGGATGAGGCCGACCACTAGCGGCTTGCGACGTGCTGTCGTCGTGGGGGTCGTCACCTGGTTCGCGCTCGAGCACACCCGCTTCGGTGTCAACATACGTGCGCTTGGAGGCAACCGTGCGGCGGCTGTCGCCAACGGCCTCCACGTCAAGAAACTCGACCTTGCGCTCTACGCCATTGCGGCGGTCACCGGAGGGATCGCCGGCCTGCTGTACTCAGCGCGCGTGGGTGCCGGGCAGGTTGAGGCTGGAGGCTCAGCGACGACGCTCGTCGTCGTCACCGCCGTACTCATCGGAGGAGTGAGCCTGCTCGGCGGACTTGGGAACATCACCGGCGTCGCCATCGGCGCCGTGCTGCTCTCACTCATCGACAACGCCCTCATCGTCTCCCGCATCCCACCCCAGTTCAACAACATCGTCGTCGGCGCCATCCTCGTCTGCGCCGTAGCCGTCGATCACCTCCGCCGACAGCAACTCTACGAGCGGCGCTGATTCACCAACCAACGCCAGAGGTGCCTGCGCATCAGATGTCTCGATGGTCATCAAGCGCAGGCACCTGGAGAGCGCCGCCTCATGCGTGGCGGTCTGACGCGCACCTGGTGCGATGGATCACCACTACCGAAGGGACGTCCAGTGTCGGCTGAGATCGATATCCACCACACCGACTCGAACGGACGTCACACCGACAGGGCGCGTCGAGTGCTGGTTGTCGGTGAAGCGCTGATCGACATCATCGAGCGTGACGATGTACGCACCGAGCATGTGGGCGGATCACCTGCCAATGTGGCGCTGGCCCTCGGCCGACTCGGCCACGACTCCACACTCATGACCGACATCGCCGACGATGCCCGCGGCCTGCGCATCACGGAGCACTTGCGAGCCTCCGGTGTGGAGGTACTGCACGGCGACTCAGAGCGCACCTCGACCGCGCGCGCGACGCTGCACGAAGACGGCTCCGCCGCTTACGCCTTCGACCTCACCTGGAACCCTCCGACCGCGCGCCCGGTGACAGCCGATCACCTGCACACCGGTTCCATCGCCACCTACGTGGAGCCGGGCAGCTCCACCGTGATCGAGCTCCTCGAGGCACTCCCGGCAAACGTCACCAGGAGCGTCGACGCCAACATCCGACCCGCGCTCGCGGGCGATCATCGCGACGTCCTCGCGCGCTTCGAGCGCGTCGCGGCTGCCTGCGACATCGTGAAGCTCAGTGACGAGGATGCCGACTGGCTGTACCCCACGATGCAGCTCGATGATGTCCTCACCCGCCTCCTCGCTCTCCGATCACAACTGGCCGTCGTGACCCGCGGGAGCGACGGACTCCTGCTCGCCTCCGCCGTCGCCCGAGTGGCCGTGCCCGCCGCACGAGTCGACGTGGTGGACACGATTGGCGCAGGCGACTCCGCGATGGGAGCAATCCTCGACGGAGCATTCCGTCAGGGACTGGGCGCGCCGAAGGGCATGCTGCTCGATGAGCCTTCGCTCCGGGTGATCGGGCACTGGGCGGCTCGCGTCGCAGGCATCACGGCGTCGAGGGCGGGCGCAGATCCGCCGACTCGAGCGGAAATCTAACGACGCTGCCTTCCTGCGGGATCAATGGCGCACGCCATACACACGGCGCTCTGTCCGCCAACGCGCTACTCACACTTTTCTCACCCTAAATTCGAGCTCACCAGATCCAACCACGTCTCATATTTCCCCGGGATCGCGCAAAACTTCGCTCCAGGGAGCCCCAGTTAGCCGACAATTGGTAACTTCAGCTTCCCAAGCTGATAGCGCGGGTTCGATTCCCGTCATCCGCTCCAAATCCCCGGTCAGAGTTAAAGTTCGATGCACTAGCCGACATCGGACTGCTTGCCCACCTCACTGTTTACTCACCAGTTTGATTGCGTTGCGAGTGCGAGCGATCTTCACCGATAGCCCAGGCAGCCAGCTTCCACATGCGTTCAGGCTCGTCTGCCTCACGATGCGTTGGCGTTTGCCGCTGGTCATCGAGCTGGCTGGCCAGGACTCATCGTGCATCGCACGAACAACGTCTGGCGCGTCGAGATGTAAGCGATCGACTAGGCGGGCAGTTTCCAGTTCATTGACGATTTCTGGATGCCACAAACTCCGGAAAATCGACCGGCCCTATCCCGCCTGGGGCAGAGAAGTGGTGGACAAAAGCTGTGACTCTCGCCTCCAGCTCTTCCGTCGAGAACTCACTGGATGAAGACGTCGACCCGATAGAGAAACCGTAAGGAGGCTCACCAGGTCCGTTGATCCATGAGAAGTCATAGACTCGACGCCCGTCTGGGCCTAGGCGCACCTCTACAGAGAAGCGGTCGCCCTCAACGTCAATCAACATCGATCACCACGGTACGCCCTCACTGCGAGCGAACAACTCCGGCACGACGAAGTTCGCGTTCGAGTGGACAGCACGTTCGGCGTTACCGAAGTAGTTCGCCCGTTTCAGCAACCAAGCAACGCTCGTACACAGTTGGAACACCGCGAAGAACGAGGCATTCCACCGCGGGATCGGGGGCGGCATCGAGTTCGGCGAATCCGCGGAAGCCGCTCTGCGCCGCGAGTTCGTCGAGGAGCTCGGCGTCACGCTGGGCCCCGTCACCCTGCTCGACGTCGCGGAGAACATCTTCGAGTACGAGGGTGAGCCAGGCCATGAGATCGCCCACATCTTCGCCATCGAGTCCGCCGAGATCGATGCCATCCCGCTCGACGCCCGACTGCACGTCCTGGACGAGGGAAGTCCTGTTCGGTGGGTGTCGATCAGCGAGACCGATCTCCCCTTCTACCCGGCAGGTGTCACGCGCCTCCTCCGTTCCCCGGCACTCCAGACCTCATCCCGCCAGGTCGTTCTCCACATCGACTCGCCGTGACAACACCTGGCCCGGCCACGCGTCAGTCCCGTCGCCGACCGTGAACGTCACATCACGCTCATAGCCAGCAGCCTCATAGAAGCGGACGAGATCTCCCGTTCCACCCGCGTAGCAGTCGACCCGCATGCGACCGACCCCGGCGGCCTGGGCGCGCTCCTCGGCGAATGCCAGCAATCGGCGACCGGTGCCCTTCACCCGTGGGTCACGCGAGCCGATCAACACACGGACGTAAACCTCCGGCTCGGTGGCGGCCGGCACATACTCGAGCGCCTCGCCCAGCACGAGCGCTCCGCAGACGCCGACCGTGGGATGCTCGGCGACCCAGGCATCGGATGAGGCACACCACTGCTCGACACGCGTGATCCAGCGCTCCTGCCCAGATGCAGGTTCGGTACCCCACTGCCGTGTGTTGCCGATCCGCACGAACCAGGCGATTGCTGCATCGAAGAGTGCCAGCACCGCACCTGCGTCCGTCGGGACGGCCCGACGTATCTTCAACTGCGCCCGATCGCCCATGCTCGACGCAGGCTCCAACCCACCCGTCATCGAGCTTTCCCGAAACGCTTCGACATGTCGCCCACCCTCTCCATCTCATGCCAGGTTGACACGAGTCGCCCACGGGACGCCAACACCTGCAGGGCTTGAGCCGGCGGACTCGACGAGATCGCGTCAGCCTTGCAAGCGTCGGAGGATGACCCACCAGATGAGCCCGGCGAGGCCGATCACGAAGAACACCGCACTGAGGATGTAGCCTCCGGCGCTGCCTCCCCCATGGCCGTAGTGACTGAAACGAGGAACGCTGGCAGCAGTCCGAGGACAGTGATCCAAGCGGCGATCCGCCGCTGCAGCATGCGCCTGCGTGTGGTGGTCATGAGCGGCCTCTCCGGTGTTCGTTCGAGCATCCGTGCCAGACGTCTCTGCTGGACGATCCTCTCATCGCCGCGCTCAGCTGTGCGTCGTGTTCGCCCGCATCTCCTCGACGGTCAGCGCCGGCGCGCCGCCGGCGGCCGCCTCCGGGTCCATCCAGACGAAGTCCCAGTGGTGGCCGTCGAGGTCGTCGAAGCTCTTCGAGTACATGAAGCCATGGTCCTGTTCGCCGGCAGGGGTAGCCCCGCTCGCGATGGCCTGCTCAACGATCGCATCGACGTCGCCCTTGCTCTCAGCGCTGAGAGCGAGCTGCACTTCGGTGGAGGTGGTGGCGTCGATGATCGACTTGCTCGTGAACTCCGCGAAGAACTCCCGCGTGAGCAGCATCGCCGTGATGGTGTCGCTGATGACGACGCTGATCGCGTTCTCGTCACTGAACCCCTCGTTGATCGAGTACCCGAGTGCCTCGAAGAACACCCGTGACCGGTGCAGGTCGCTGACGGGCAGGTTGACGAAGATCATGGTGGACATCGGTGCCGTCTCTCTCGAGGGTGCCGGCGGCTCGTTGCCGTCGATCGTTTTCGAATGATGACGAGGATGGTCGACGACGTCAAGAGTCATCCGATGCGAAGCAGCTCGAGCAGCGCAGCCGCCGGATCTACTCGATCCAGGCGGCAGCGACACCACGCTCGACGAGTCGTCGCCATCCGGACGGCGCTCTCGGGTCGTGACTCGCCGTGCCCGCCATCCACAGCACGGCCATGAGGTCCTCGGTCGTGAAGTCCTGGGAGAGGACACCGGCGGCGTGCGCATCCTCGATGAGTTCCGCCCCGAGGGCCGTTGACCGATCGCAGGCGTTGATGAGCGCCGTTGCGTCGGGGAACCGCCGGAGCATCGCGTCGTTGAGGGCCGGATCGCTGAGCTGCAGGTCGATCATGCAGGTGACGAACCTCTCCAGCCGCGCTCGCGGAGTCGGCTCCGCCATGGTCCGTTCTTTGAGCGCGAGGAGCTTCTCACCCACGACGGCGGGGATGACGGCATCGATCAACTGCTCGCGCGACCCCACTCGGTTGTAGAGCGTGCCGATGCTCACGCCGGCTGCTTTCGCGATGTCCTCCAACGGAGCGGACAGACCTCGATCCGAGAACACCGTCAGCGCCGCCGCGTGCAGTTTCTCGACGTTCGACTGAGCATCGCGACGCAAACTCCGCTCCGCGGTCATGCTGGCTCCTATGGATATTGAGGATGGTCTCAAGTTATGCTCGAGCTTGTTTGAGGACACCCTCAACTTAGCTCAACGACGCAACACCCCACGAACCTGTGGGATTCGAAAGGACATGTCATGCCGCTCATCACCATCATCGGAGCCGGCCCAGGCCTCGGCCTCGAGATCGCCCGCGCATTCGGACGCAGAGGCTTCGACGTCGCGCTGGTCGCTCGAACGCAGTCCAAGCTCGACTCGCTCGCCCAGACCCTCGCGGGCGAAGGCATCACCGCTCACGGGTTCGCCGCCGACATCAGCCGACCGGACACCGTCACCGCCGCCCTCCGTTCGATCACGGACACGCTCGGCCCGATCGACGTGCTCGAGTTCTCGCCCGCGGACCCGTCCCTCACGCCCGTCGACGTCCTCGAGGTGACGATGGAGAACCTGCAACCACAGATCGACTTCTATCTCGGGGGCGCGCTCGCCGCCGTCGGGGCAGTGCTGCCGGACATGATCGCAGCAGGCAAGGGGACCGTCCTCATCACGACCGGCGGCGGCTCCATCAGCCCCATGCCCTTCCTCGGCAACGTGAACATCGCCGCGGCGGGACTTCGCAACTGGGCCCTCAACCTGCACAACGCACTGCAATCGAAGGGCGTCTACGTGGCGCACCTGGGCATCACCGCACTCATCGGAGGCGGCCACCCCGACGCCGAGCCCGAGGTCATCGCGGAGGCCCTGGCGCAGCTGCACGACGAGCGTCAGCAGGCCGAGCTGCACTACGTCGCCTACAACGGCTGACCCGCAGGCTTCGCGAGGGAGACGTCATGAAGCTGATCATCTTCGGCGCCACCGGGCGCACCGGTATCCACCTGGTCGAACAGGCACTCGCCGCCGGGCATGACGTGGTGGCGTACATCCGCAATCCGGCGAAGCTCGACCTGCGCCACGACCGACTACGGGTCGTGCAGGGCGAGCTGACCGACGCGGTCGCCGTTGAAGACGTCGTCCGCGGTGCCGACGCCGTCCTGGCCACCCTGACTCCGCAGATCGTCGGCGGGTCCAAGGGCATGCCCGTCGCAGCCGGAACGCGCAACATCGTGGCCGCGATGCGCACGCACGGGGTCCGCCGGCTCGTCTTCAGTTGGGGGCCGAGCATTCTGATCCCCCGCAGCCCGCTGATGCGGGCATTGAGCAGAGCGAGCTACGCCCTGCTCAGGTTGGGGCCCGAGTCCACCGAGGTGGGCGAGGCCATTCGCGGCTCTGATCGCGACTGGACGACCGTGGTCGTCACGATGCCTCACGACAAGCCCGGAACGGGAACGGTCAGGGTGCGCACCGCGAGCGGATCCGGCGACCGGGTCCGTTTGCGCATCGCTCGCACCGACCTCGCCCGGTTCATGCTCGCCCAGGCCGATGACCTGCGATACGCCCAGCAGGAGCTCCGGATCAGCAACTGACAACGCTGCTCCATGCCCCGCCGTCGGCGATCCCGACATCCGGCCGTGGTGGCCCGGAGCGTGCGGGCCACCACGCCGCTCAGCGCGGCAACGGTCGCAGCTGATCCTCGGTCACGGGGAAGGAGACCTCGTAGTACAGCTGCGTGGCGGTCATGTCGCCCCAGTCGTCCTTCTTCACCCGGATCCCGGCGGTCGAAACCTCGGCGATCCGGACCCGCAACCAGGAGCCGTCCTCCAGACGAAGCTCGTGCGGGTCGGCGAGATAGCCCATGCCGATCTCGTCGAGCGCCTCCTCGGCATGGAACCAATCCAGCGCATCGGTTCGCTGACGCCCCAGGAGATCGATGACGACGAACCCCTCACCGACAGGCTTCATCCACCCCAGTCGCTCTCGGTCCTCCGACCGCCGATGTTCGATCCAGTCCGATTCCATGGAGCGAGCGTAACGGCCACCGAGGAACAACGCCTGGCGGGCCGAACACCTCCCCCGGACAGCACGAGGGGGCCGACTCGAAAGCCGGCCCCCTCGTGCGTCGTGCGACGACGAGCAATCAGTGCTCGTCGTAGTGCTCGCCGTGCGCCGCGTGCTGGTGGCCGTCGTGCACGTAGTCGACGTGACCGTCGTGCTCGACCGCGTCGTGGCCGCACGCCGCACCGTGCTCGTGGTCGGCGACGGTGTGCTCAGCGACGCTCTCGTGCTCGTCGTAGTGACCGTCGTGCAGAGCGTGGTGGTGGGTGCCGTGCACGTAGTCGGTGTGGTCGTCGTGCTGGACGGCCTCGTGGCCGCAGTCCGTTCCGTGCTCGTGCTCGGTGACGGAGTGCCCGGCGTGGATGTCAGTCGTGCTCATGGTTGCCTTTCGAAGGAAGAGATCGGGTGTCGCGACGGGCGGCGACGCGTCATCAGTACATCTCATTTATAAGCGAATTGCAATACATGCAGCTAATCGATAGTGGTTCTCGCTATCCCTCGAGCGCGTGCTGCACGGCATCGTCGACGATGTGCGAGACGTGCACGTCAGCGACGTCGTAGTGGGCCTCTCGACCGATCCGCTGCACGGAGACGAGGCCGGCTGATCGCAGCGTCCGCAGGTGCTGCGAGACCAACGGCTGCGACAACTGGCTCTGTTCGGCGAGCTGACCGACCGTGGACGTGCCGCCTGCCAAGATGCGCAGCAACCGCAACCGCGAGGAGGAGGACAGTGCCTTGAACAACTCGGCAGCAGGTTCGAGATCCTCGTTCATCTGTACATATAAGCAGATGTGAATGCATCAGGATCGCCCGAATCCTCGAAGACCCCTCCCGACGTCCGCACGACGGATCATCACCCCGACGATTAGGCTGGGCGACTGTGCTCGATGGACCGCTGATCGCCGAATGGCTCCCCGTCTCGGTGGCCGCGCTCGTCCTCCTGCTCGTCGCGGCGGGAGTGGCCGGCTGGGTCGACGCGGTCGTCGGCGGCGGCGGACTGATTCAGTTGCCCGCGCTCGTCATCGCCGTTCCGAGCGACGTCGCGACCCCGTTCATCCTGGGCACGAACAAGCTGTCGTCCTTCTTCGGCACCCTGTCGGCGAGCTGGGTGTACCTGCGCAAGATCAGGGTGCAGCTCGTGTTGCTGGCTCCTCTCGTCGCCGGGGCCTACGCCGGGTCGACCGTCGGTGCCGCCTTATCGCGGTACGTCCCTCGCGACGTGTTGACGCCCATCGTGCTCGTGGCCGTGATCGCCGTGGCGCTGTACACCCTCTTCAAGCCGACCATGGGCCTGCACCACGAACCCCGCCATGACCGCGCCACCGCTGTCGCCTGGCGGGCGGCGCTGATCGGCCTGCTGGTGGGCTTCTACGACGGCATCCTCGGACCGGGAACGGGTTCGTTCTTCGTCATCCTCATCGTCGGCGTGCTGGGGTACGGCTTCCTGCAAGCCAGCGTCAACGCGAAGATCGCCAACCTCACCACGAACCTCGCTGCCCTCGTCGTGTACGGGGTACACGGCGAGGTCCTGCTCGCGCTCGGTCTCGCCATGGCCGTGATGAACATCACCGGCGGGTTCATCGGCGCCCGTATGGCGACGAAACGCGGAAGCGGCTTCGTGCGGATCGTGTTCCTGGTGACCCTGTCCATCCTCATCGTGAAGCTCGCCTGGGACACCGTGGTGCAGTTCACCGGTTCATGATGCACCCGGCAGAGCGACCTCGCCGGCGGGTGTTCCGAGCAGTCGCCTCGTCCAGTCGGCCAGGGCCGCGATGGCGGCCCGCGAGACGGCGGCACTCGGCACCATGCTCGTGAAGCCGTGGAACGCCCCCGGCCAGACGTGCAGTTCCGCGTCGCCACCCGCAGCCCACATCGCGCTGGCGTAGGCGACCGTCTCGTCACGGAACACCTCGGCACTGCCACAGTCGATGTAGGTGCGCGGAAGCCCGGCGAGGTCGGTCGCCCGCGCCGGTGCGGCGGAGATCGACACGTCCTCACCGGCACGGCGGGGTCCGAGGTAGGCATCCCAGCCGAACCGGGTCATCTGCCGATCCGCGACCCCGACCCCATCGATCTGCATCGTCGACACGGTGGCATCGCGGTCGTCGAGCATCGGCGAGACGAGGATCTGCCCGAACAGGGCCGGCCCACGGCGGTCCCGGGCGAGCAGGGCGGTCCCCGCGGCGAGCCCTGCACCCGCACTCTGGCCCGCGATCACGATGCGGTCCGGGTCGATGCCGAGCTCATCCGCGTGCTCCGCGACCCAGACGAGCCCGGCGTAACAGTCCTCGACCGGGTACGGGTCGGGGTGCTCGGGGGCGAGGCGGTAGTCGACGCTGATGAGCACCACGTCGTGGTCGTTCAGGAGCCAGTCGTCGTAGGACTCGAGGTTGCCGAGGTGATGGCCGAACATCATCCCGCCGCCGTGGATCGTGTAGACCGCGGCCGTGGGCCGCGTCCGTCCGATCCGCTGGATGAGCGCGAGCGTGATCGGCTCCCTGAGATGGCCGGGCACCGTGAGCGAACGCCGCTCGAACCCCCGCGAGCGCAGCCGTTCGTCGAGGGCCTCCTCGGTCGTGTCGAGGCCGCGCATCCTCGGCAGCATCTCGGTCGTCAGGGTGAACGGCCCGCGCGCATCAAGCGCGGCGAGGAAGGGGGTGAGTTCGGGATCGAACGGGGGACGGGGCATGAGGTCAGACATGGGAAGGCTCCTGGGTTGCGGGCTGAGATGGGAGGTGATGTGAACGGATGACACCGACAACCACCAGGGCTGCAGCGATGGCGGTGATGGTCGATCCCGCAATGAGGACCGCTTGCTGGAACGACGCGACGAGGGCCGGGGTGAAGTACTCGGTCGCGATGCCGCCGCCGACGACCGCAGCGAGGATCGTCCCGGTCGCGGCGATGCCGACCGCAGTGGCGATCTCGCTCGCGGTGTCGACCAGGGCCGCACCGATGGACGTGCGGTCCGCCGGGAGCCCGCGGAGGACGTTGTTGCCGGCGACGACTCCGACCACCCGCATCCCGGCGGCGACGAGGACAAGGGCGACGAGCACCCACGGGTAGCCGAACCGGCTCAGGAGCGCGAACACGGCGAGCCCAGAGACGACGGCGGCGGCGCTCATCCAGGCCGCCCGATCGAGACCGACGCGGTGCACGAACGGACCGACGAAGCGACCGCTCGCCAACAGCACCACGACCTGCGGGAGCATCGCGACAGCGGCCAGGGCCGGCGGCCACCCCCAGGCGAACTGCAGCTGCAGGGTCGCCAGGTACGACAGCCCGGCCATCGCCAGCCCGGCGGCGGCCTTGTACGCCAAGCCGGAGGCCACGAGCGGCTGAGCCACGAGACGGAGATCCAGCAACGGGTGGCGGGCGGTGCGCTCCCTGACCACGAAGCCGATCGCGGCGGTCACCGTTGCCGCCGCCGCACCCCAGCCCGCAGCGACGTCGGTGTCGGCGACGAACAGGGTCGGGGTGAGGAGGACGCCCACGACGGTCGCGGTCCCGAGGACGGCTCCGAGCACGTCGATCCGGTCCCGGTGCAGGTGCGACCGCTCGTCGGCACCGATCCCGGCACGGATCCCGATCCAGGCGATCACCGCGATCGGCGCGTTGGCGACGATGAGCACCTGCCACGGCGCCACGGCGAGCACGAAGCCGCCGATCGTCGGCCCGGCGGCGAGGCCGACCAGCCCGGCGGTCGAGATGACCGTCAGCGCACGGACACGCAGGTCGTCCCGGTCGAACAGGCGGAACGCCAACGCCATCGATCCCGGAGTCGTCATCGCCGCAGCGACACCCATGAGCGCGCGCACGGCGATCAACTGCTCCACCGAGGCGACGAACACGGTCAGCACGCTGACGACGGCGAGCAGCGTCAGGCCGATCAGCATGACCCGACGCCGGCCGAACCGGTCGGCGACCGCACCGAAGAGCAGCATGAGTCCACCGAAGGCGACCGAGTACGCCCCCGACACCCACTGCAGTGATGCGGTGGAAGCGGTGAGGTCACGGCCGATGGTCGGGAGCGCGACGTTCAGGACGGAGTTGTCGAGCATCTCGAACAGGAACACGGCCGAGAGACCGGCAAGCGCGACCCACGCGTCGCGGAGGCGTGGCGGCGAGTCTTCGACAGCCGTGGAGGTTGAGGGTTCGAGCATGGGCGCACTCCTTCGATGAAGAAGTGGCGACTCCCACGAGACGCTTGTGCGTTTCCGCCGGCCGAAGCACGACGGGATTTTTCCCTCTGCGACGAGGGTAACGCATCATCGGCCTGTCGTGGCACCTGCGGATCACCGCAGATACGCGTCGACCATGAACGGGCCTCGGATCGCCCTGAGCGTGTCGACCAGCCGGTCAAGCGCACGGCGGTTCCATGAGGAGAGCTGGAGATCGTGGGGGCCAAGGGGCTCGAGCTTCCCGGTGCGGAGGCGGACGACCTCCCATCCGGCGGACCGCAGCGCGCGGTCCTTCCGTCGGTCGACCTCCTCGCGGCGCCCGACGTGCTCGAGTCCGTGCCGGCCGATGCTGTCGTACTCGATGGCGATGCGCAGTTCCGGGTAGACCAAGTCGGGCCACACCTCCAGGTGCTGGAAGAACGGACGCTGCACCCGCACGGCGTTCAGTCCCTCGGTCAGCGCCAGCCGTTGATGGACGTCCGCGCGCAGCTGAGCCTCGACGGCGGACGCCGGTTTCGGCGCGCACACGGACGTGAAGGCCTCCCCCACCGGCAGGTCCGGGGTCTTCTCGCACAGCGACGGCTTCGGGCGCGCACGACGCTCCCGGATGAGCCCGGCGACCGCGGGCACCGGATCGGTCACCGACTCCCGCATCGGCAACGCGACGACCCTCGATGGATCGGCCTCATCGGAACACTCCGGGCACCACGCACTGCGGCGACGCTCGCGTCCGGGCCGCGAGCGCTGCTCAGCCGGCGTCGCGACGAACCGGTGACCCCGATCGCACTGCCACTGCAGCAGGACGTCGGCGGCCGGCGGCACCTGACTGAGGACGATGCCGGCGTTGAGATCGGCGTGGTACTGACGCCACAGCGCGGGGAACGACGCCCAGGCCTGCCGGTAGGCGCCCACCGGGTACGGCGTCTCGAGACCCTTCGACCACTGACGGCGGGCCCACCACGCTTCCACACGTTCCGGCACGAGCCGAACCTACGACGGGCCGCCGACATCGGGGGCCGCGAAGGGCAACCACCTCGGCGACCCCGTCGTCAGCGCGTCGCGTGCACGGTGTCACCCCACCGGGACCTGGAAGTCCTCGCTGCAGGGGACGTTGTCCTGCCCGGTCTCGAAGTGCCCCGTCGGCGCCTTGCGCTTGACGTCGTCGATGTAGTGGGTCTCGGTGCTCTGCGAGTAGCCGTCTCCACCCTGGAATTCGTACACGGTGATGTCGACGCGGATCCGGCCGGTCTGCTCGACGTACTGGGTTCCCGCCGTCACCGCGTTCTTGTAGCCCGGAACCGCCGTCACCTCGGCCCGGCGTTCGTTGGTCGTGGTCTTGGTCTCCGTGTAACCACCGCTGGCCTCGATGCTCACGACGTCCTTGATGTTGAGGGAGACGCCCCCGCCGGTGGTCCACGACTGGGCGAAGGACTTCACGTCACCCAGCGTGAGCTTGAGGTCGCTGACCGCGCCGTCGTTGCAGTTGGACAGCGGCTCGCCGTAGCGCACCCATTCGAGCGGGAGTGGGGTCTCGCCCTGCACCTCGAAGGTGCACGAGCCCTCCATGGCACCCGTCGACGCCGGCTCCCCGTTGCAGGTCTTCATCAGCATGTCGTCGTTGTAGGGGTCCTCGTCGGCGGATGCGGGACCTCCGGCGATCAGCGCCCCGGTGAGCGCGAGCAGTGACCCGGCGGCCAGAAGGTTCCGCTTCCGACCTCCGCTGAATCGAGTGGCGTTCACGTGTGTGGTCGTGGTCTCGGTGTTCATGGTTCCGTCCTTTCGCCGTACGTTCCTGTCGCTGTTCCCCGCCGGTCGTTCCGACGTGTCGTCAGCATGCCGCCAACGACTCGGGCTCGACAACGGAAGCGGCGGATGCTGAGGCGATCGCCTAAAGAGCCGCGGGGGTCGACGAATGCGTGATAGAGGCGCGGGCCACCGTGGTCGTCATGCGTGCTGGTCGTCGTCCTCGCGCTCGCTGGGCTGCGCCAGGGCGACCTCGGGATGACGATGCGCCGCTTCGAGCTGCGCCGGAGTCGACGGACGGCGGCGGAATCTGGCGGCGAGCACACCGCGGACGAACGCCGCCGCCACGAGCGCGGTCCGGTTCTGCACGTTCCAGGCCTTCATGAGCTTGCCGAGGTGCCAGCTGACCGCCTGTCGGCTGTAGTTCGTCTGCTTGGCGATGTCATCGTTCGAGAGCCCGTACGCGGTGAGCGTCAGCATGTGCTGTTCGGTCTCGTCGAGCTCCGGACCGGTGGCGATCAGTTCGACCGGCGCTTCGACGACGCCCTCGGCGACGACCGCTCCGACCGGCACCAGCGATCCCTGGGCGCGATCGAGCCGTGCCCGCTCCTGGTTCCAACTCTCGAGCCAGCAGGATCCGAGCTCGTGAGCCACCCAGGTAGCGCGCGTCATGGCGAGCACGACCTGCGAGGGTCGGGCGGGCTGGAGTTCAAACATGACGGCTGAGAACACCGCCAGCGCCGGATACGACCCCCGTAGGGCCGTGGAGAAGGTCGCCCCCGGCTCGTTCGCCGAACGGATCGCCACACCTCTCAGCTCGGTGAGACACCTGGGCGAGATGGGTCCGCCGCGCTCCACGGCACGCAATGCGGCCGGGAGGACGACGGGAACGATCTCGGCGTACCGGGCCCGGAGCCATGCTCGCGTCTCGGGTTCGATGTCGTCGAACGGTGGGTCCTGGAGGAGGAGGCTGAATTCGTGGACCCGGTGGTCGAGGTGCAGTCCGAGATGTCGCCGTTCGCCCATGAGCCCCCGCCAGCCGCCAGTTCGCCCCCGGTCCGCAGTGCTCGGAGGCGCCGCCTCACACTGTATCGGCACGCATTGACCTCGACGGCGTTCGAGCGGGTCGGGCTCGCCAAGGTGGACTGACGGGTCCGGGCGACTGACGCGCCGGGCTCGCCCACTCTCGCCCCTCCCGACGTGAACAACGGGTGAATCCGCCCGCTCACCCGTTGTCGATCCCGCGATCGAGGAGCAAGCTCGTCGCCGTGGACCCCATCATCCTGCTCTCGCTCGTCGTGATCACGGCGCTCGCCTTCGACTTCACGAACGGATTCCACGACACGGCGAATGCGATGGCGACCTCCATCGCCACCGGTGCGCTGCCGCCGAAGGTCGCGGTCACGCTCTCGGCGGTGCTGAACCTCGTGGGTGCGTTCCTCAGCATCGAAGTCGCGCTCACCGTCACGAACGCGGTCGTGAAGATCCAGGACTCGTCGGGAGCTCCCGATCCGGCGCTCCTCGAGGGCGGCGGTTCGGCGCTCCTGCTGATCGTGCTCGCCGGGCTCATCGGCGGCATCATCTGGAACCTCCTCACCTGGCTGCTCGGTCTGCCGTCGAGCTCGTCGCACGCACTCTTCGGCGGTCTCATCGGCTCGACGCTCGCGGGCCTCGGCATGAACGGTGTGAACTGGGCCGGTGACGGCTCGAAGCTCGACGGTGTCGTCGGCAAGGTCATCCTCCCGGCCCTCATGTCGCCGGTGCTCGCCGGCGCGGTGGCTGCGATCGGCACCTGGCTCGTCTTCCGGGTCATCGGCAACCTCGCCCAGGGGCGTCTCCACCGCGGCTTCCGGATCGGGCAGATCGGCAGCGCGTCGCTCGTCTCGCTCGCCCACGGCACGAACGACGCCCAGAAGACGATGGGCGTCATCACCCTCGCGCTCATCGCGGCCGGCGGTTGGGACGACACCGAGTCGGTTCCGCTGTGGGTGAAGCTCGCGTGTGCCCTCGCGATCTCGCTCGGCACGTACATCGGCGGGTGGCGGATCATCCGCACCGTCGGCAAGGGCATCGTGGAGTTGAACACGCCGCAGGGCATGGCGGCCGAGAGTTCCTCCGCCGCGGTCATCCTCGCCTCGAGCCACCTCGGCTTCGCCCTCAGCACCACGCACGTCGCGACCGGATCGATCCTCGGCTCCGGGGTCGGACGGCCGGGGGCGCAGGTGCGCTGGCGGGTGGCCCTCCGGATGGTCGTCGCCTGGGTCATCACCCTCCCGGCTGCCGCCCTCATGGGCGCGGTCATGTGGTGGCTCGGTCACCTCGTGGGCGGGGCGATCGGCGGAATGCTCATGGTCGCGATCCTCGTGGGTGTCGCGCTCGCCATCTACCTCCGCTCGCGCCGCGACAGCATCGGATCCCACAACGTGAACGACGACTGGCAGGACGCCCCCGCCCGCTCGTCGCAGAAGACCGCAGCGTAAGGACGTCGGACATGTTCATGCTCTTCCTCGAAGCCGCCGCCCAGGTGGCCGTCATCGCGCTCGTGCTCGGCGCGGGGCTACCCGCGCTCTTCGCGCTGGGCGTCCGCTCGTTCGCGGTCGCCGGAGGTGCCGGTTCCGAAGACCGGAGCGCGCCGGCCACGCCGACGCTCCCGTCGGCGCTCCTCCGTGCCATCGGCGTGCTGTGCTTCGCCGTCGTCGTCGCCGCGGTGCTGGTCGGTCTCACGATCATCGTGGCCACCGGTCTGGGGCAGGAGGTCAGCTTCGAACACGTGATCCCGACCTTCGCCCCGAAGGACTGATCGTGTCGCACGAGAACGGTGTGGACGCGACCGGCGCAGACGTGGCCGGCGTCGATGTCGCTGGCAGCGGGTCCGGCGTGGTGGCGCGCGTCGTCGGTTGGCTCCGCGCCGGATACCCGACGGGCGTGCCCGAGCACGACTACGTGCCGCTGCTCGGCATCCTCCGACGGAGCCTCACGCCCGAGGAGCTGGACCAGGTCGTCGACGGACTGCTCGTCGAGGCGGAGAACGCCGACGCCTCGGGCGAGCCGGTCGGCCACGATCGCCTGCGGGCGCGTGTCGAACAGCTCCTCCTCGGTCCGGCGCTCCCCGAGGACCTCGTCCGCGTCTCCGCCCGGCTCGCGAGCGCGGGGTGGCCGCTCGGGAACCCGGACGACGTCCGAGCGGTGGCGGCCGACCAAGCCGCTGCTGACGGAGAGGCGCGCGCGAACCTCCTCGAGGAACGCGGAGGGCTGGTCGCCCGCATCGTGCGCTGGCTCCGAGCCGGGTACCCTGCGGGATTCCCCGACCAGGACTTCGTCCCGCTCGTGGCGCTCCTCCGCCGGCGGCTGAGTGACGCCGAGGTGGCCGAGGTGGGTGCGCGCCTCGCTGCCGAGGGTGACACGTCGCTCAGTCGGGTCGACGTCGCCACTGCGATCGCTCGGGTCACCGCGGAGCTGCCGAGCGACGAGGATGTGGAGCGGGTCCGCCGGTCGCTCGCCGACCACGGGTGGCCGAGCGACTTCGCGGTCTGAAACCCGCCCGCGGTCCACGTTGGGAGTCACCTGCGCGACGGCTCCCGGTTCAGCTCGGGAGGATCACCCGCACCTGTGCTTCGATCTCGGCGACGATCTCGTCGATGATGTTCCCGGCGTTGATCGTCGCCGCCATGCTGACGAACATGATCGCGGACACGATGTGCGCCGTCGTCGCGGCACGCTCGGCGGTCATGACGTCGTCTCGTCGCAACACCGCGGCGATCGCCTCCTCGGTCTGCACGGTGAGGGCGAGCGCGGCGCGGTGATACGGCTCGTCGGGATCGCCGAAGACGATCTCCCGGAGGTAGGTGCGGCCGTTGTCGACCTGCTTCCGATTGCACTCCACGACCGGACGGATGATCGCCATGACCGCATCGAGCGGGTCGGCTGCAGCGTCGGCGTCGGCCACCCCGCGGACGAGTGCATCCGCGTAGGTGGAGTTCTGCACGAGCAGCAGGAGCTCACCCTTCGTCTTCGCATAGAGGAAGAGCGTGCCGGTGCCGATGTCGGCCCGGTCGGCGATCTGCTGCGTGGTCACGTCGTCGACCCCGTGCTCGGCGAACAGCTCGCCGGCTGCTGCGGTGATGCGTTCGAGTTTGTCGAGCTTGTTGCGCTCGCGGCGACCGAGCGGTCGGGATTCGACGGTCATGGGTGTCCTTCGGGAATACAAGATGATTGCGCTCAGTTGTGAGCATAGTCACTGGATCGCGACATCACTGGATGTCGCTCATTGTTCCACGGCCACTTCGGAACCACTCATTCGAACAGAACGGTCAACCACATGCCCTCACTCAACGGAGCAGTCGTCCTCGTCACCGGCGCGAACGGCGGCATCGGGACCAACTTCGTCCGCGACGCCCTCGAACGCGGCGCCAGCAAGGTCTACGCCACGGCTCGGAACCCGCGCACCTGGGACGACGAGCGTGTCGTCCCGCTCGCGCTCGACGTCACCGACCCCGCGTCGATCGCCGCCGCCGTCGCGGCAGCCCCCGACGTCACGATCCTCATCAACAACGCCGGCACGAACGCGTCGACGCCCGGCATCCTGTCGCACACCGACGAGGAGATCCGCACCAACGTGGAGACCAACTTCCTCGGCCCGCTCTTCCTCGCTCGCGCGTTCGCACCGATCCTCGCCGCCAACACCGGATCCGCGATCATCGACATCCACTCCGCCCTCAGCTGGTACGCCGTCGCGGGCATCTACAGCGCCACGAAGGCCGCGCTCTGGTCGGCGACAAACTCGCTGCGCCTCGAGCTCGCCCCCGCGGGCGTGCACGTCGTCGGCGTGCATGTCGGCTACGTGGACACAGCGATGGCCGCCGGTGCGACCGACCCGAAGCTCGACCCCGCCGTCCTCGTGACGAAGGTGCTCGACGCGACGGAGGCCGGCGAGTACGAAGTCCTCGCGGACGACACCTCGGTGCAGCTCAAGGCCGGGCTCAGCGCCCCACTCGAGGCGGTCTACCCGCAGCTCGCCGCAGTGCGCAGCTGACCCTCCGAGAGCGCACGGAACGCTCCCGAACATCGCGTTCGGGAGCGTTTTGGGCGCTTTCGCCGTCCGCGGGGAGGCCCGTTCCTCCGCTCGGGGGAGGCGCCCGTGGCCACCATCCGGAAGAATTGAGGGCACGGGGACGACCGCTTCATTGCAGGGGGATGTCATGAGCGCGATACTGAACGGCTGCTTGCCGGACACGGACTACTTCGAGATGACCGCTTCGACGGGACATCGGTACGGGGTGTGGGTGACGACGCCGCCGGGATATGCGGAGAACGCGGATCCGCTGCCGCTCGTCTACGTGGTGGACGGCAACTGGGCGATCGGCCTGACCGCACCGCTGATCGTGACCCAAGCGGACCCGTTCCTCGAGATCGCGCCGTACATCCAGGTCAGCGTCGGGTACGCGGGCGACGAGGCCGCCGCATGGGCTCACCTGCGCAATCGTGACCTCGTGCCGCCGGGCGAGCCCGTGAGCGAGGAGATGATCGCCGCCGTCACCTCCGCCCGCGAGACCGGCGCGATGACCGACGAGCAGGCGGACGCCTATCTCGCCGAACTCGCCGACACCCAGGCGGACCGGTTCCTCGATTTCCTGACGACCGAGCTGCACCCGCGGCTGCAGTCGCAGTGGCGGGTCGACGACACCGGACACGGCCTGTTCGGCTACTCGTACGGCGGACTCTTCGCGCTGTACGCCTGGCTGCGGGCAGCGCCCGTCTTCGCGTCCGTCGGCGCGGGTACGCCGGGAGTCGCGAGCCCCGACAGTCAGGTGTTCGCGCTCCTCGAGGCGATGCCAGCGCCCGGCACGGCGGCGCAGCGTCTGCATGTGACGTTGAACGAGCTGGAAGTGCTGGGCGACATGCCGATCTATCGGCGGATCGCACGGAACGTCCTCGATGTCCTGGATCGGTTGCACGGCGCGGGACGGTCCGCGGAACTCTCCAGCGAGATGCTGCACGAGACCCACGTCACAGGGTTGCAGGCGTCGTTTCTGAGTTACCTCAAGGCCTGCCACACGCGCTGAGCGCGACCGCGCCGTGATCGGGTCACCATGTCGTCAGCGGATGCGGCCCTGAGCTCGGCCCGACGTCAGCGGGTGAGCGCGTTCTGACCGGCGTCGACGACCGCTCGGGCGACCCGCGGGCTACTCCGCGAGGAACTGCACCGCGACCGGCGCGAACCGCTCCCAGTACTGGAAGATGCTGCCATGGCCGGAGTTCGGGTAGATGATCAGTTCCGATCCGGCGATCCGGCGGTGCAGGTCGTTCGAGAGCACCGACGGGACCATGCGGTCGTTGTCGCCGTTCGCGATGAGGGTCGGCTGGGTGATCTTCGACAGGTCGGACGGGGCCGAGCGGCCGAAGCACTGGATGGCCTTGAGCTGCGTCTGGAACGCCTTCGTGCCGATGGCCTTGTCGCGGTCGACCGTGCGCTCCGAGAGTCGCTTGACGAACGCCTTCGCTGCGCGCTTGCCCTCGGCATCACGGTTGAAGAAGAGGAACTCCTTCAGGTCGGAGCGCGTCAGCGTCGCGCGCAGGATGTCCCAGTAGGTGGTGCCGACGACCTTGTCCATGTCCTTCCCGCCGCGCGGGCCGGTGCCCGTGAGGACGAGCCGACGGACGAGATCCGGGTGCTTGACGACGAGGTCCTGGGCGATCATGCCGCCCATGGAGAAGGAGAACACGTCGATCAGCTCGTACCCGAGCGCCGTGATGAAAGCGTAGGCGTCGTCGGCGGCCTCCTCGAGCGTTCCCGGCACGGACCCACTCGAGGCGCCCACGCCGCGCTGGTCGAAGGTGATGACATGGCGGTGCTCGGCGATGGGGTCGATGATGCGGGGATCCCAGTTGTCGAGCGTTGCCGCGAGGTGGACGAAGAAGACGACGGGGATGCCGCCCTTCGGCCCGAGCTCACGGTAGGCGTACGTGACGCCGCGGGTGCTGATGGTCTTGGCCGGAGCCTGCGCGTATGAGGTGATGACGGGTTCGTTGCCGGTGCTGCTCATGATGATGCTCCTCGGGAATGGTGGATCAGGGGTCAGGGGTTGGCGATGACGGCTTTGCCGCGGATGCCGCCGCCAGTGAGCGAGCCGAGGGCCTCCACCGTGTCGTCGAAGGGGAACACCCGTCCGACGACGGGACGGATCGCCCCGCTGTCGATGAGGGCGGTGATCTCGCGCAGCTGGTCACCACTCGCCCGCATGAGGAGGAACCGGTAGCTCACGCCGAGCCGCTTGGCCTGCCTGCGGATCTTGCCGCTGAGTGCTGAGATCGCGAGCCGGAGCACCGCGTTGAGGCCGGCGGAGTGGGCGAAGTCCGGGGTGGGCGGTCCGGCGATGCCGACGGCCGTTCCGCCGCGCTTGAGGATGCGGAGCGACTTCTCGAGGTTCTCGCCGCCGAGGCTGTCGAGCACGAAGTCGTACCCCTGGAGGAGCTGCTCGAAATCCTCGGCGCGGTAGTCGATCACGGTGTCCGCGCCGAGTTCGCGCACGAAGTCCGCGTTGGAGGCGCTGGCCGTCGTCGCGACCTTCGCACCGAGCTGCTTGGCGAGTTGGATCGCGATCGACCCGACCCCGCCCGCACCGGCGTGGATGAGGACCTTCTGACCGGGCTGCACGTCGCCGAACTCGACGAGGGCCTGCCAGGCGGTCAGTGCGACGAGCGGCAGGGATCCTGCCTCCACCATGCTGATGGACGCCGGCTTGAGCGCGACATCCGCCTCTGCGACGGCGATGCGCTCCGCGAAGGTGCCGATGCGGTGATCACGAGGACGCGCGTAGACCTCGTCGCCGGGCTTGAAGCCGCGGACCTGCGCACCGACGCGGATGACGGTCCCGGCGACGTCATGGCCGAGGATGATCGGCAACTGGTACGGCAGGATCTTCTTGAACTCGCCGAGACGGATCTTCTCGTCGAGTTGGTTGAGGCCGGCGGCCTGTACCTGCACGAGGACGTCGCCGGCACCGACGACGGGCTCGGGCACCTCGGTCTCGTGCAGTGGGGACGCGTAGCTCGAGATGGTGAACGCTCTCATGGGTGGGGCTCCTTCCGGGTCGATTTCCCGGCTTAGCCCGAGTAAACTCAATCATGAGTTCACTCAGTTATTTTGTCAAGGCGCGCTTGCAGCGATCCCGACGCCCGACCTCCCCGACCACACCACGCCCCGAAGGAGCACTACATGAGCATCCACTTCGACCTCGTCATCCTCGGCGCCGGACCCGGCGGGTACGTCGCCGCGGTGCGCGCCGCCCAACTCGGCAAGTCGGTCGCCGTGATCGAGGAGCGATACTGGGGTGGCGTCTGCCTCAACGTCGGGTGCATCCCGTCGAAGGCGTTGCTCCGGAACGCGGAGCTGGCGCACACGTTCACACACCAGGCCGAGCAGTTCGGCATCGTCGGCGATGTGACGTTCGACTACGGCGTCGCGTTCGATCGCAGCCGCTCGGTGGCGGACGGACGGGTCAAGGGCGTCCATTTCCTGATCAAGAAGAACGGCATCGCCGAGTTCGACGGGCGCGGCACGTTCCGCGACGCCGGCACGATCGACATCGCCCTCACCGGTGGCGGGTCGGAGAGCGTCACGTTCGACGACGCCATCATCGCGACCGGTTCGACCGTCCGGCTGCTCCCCGGCGTCGCCCTCAGTGACCGCGTCGTCACCTACGAATCGCACATCCTCTCGCGCGAGCTCCCGGAGTCGATCGTCATCATCGGCGCCGGAGCCATCGGCATGGAGTTCGCCTACGTCCTCGTGAACTACGGCGTGCGCGTCACGATCATCGAGTACCTCGACCGCGCCCTGCCCAACGAGGACGTGGAGGTCTCCAAGGAGATCGCCCGCCAGCACAAGAAGCTCGGCGTCGAGATCCTGACGTCCACGAAGGTCGAGACCGTCGTCGACGACGGCAGCGGCGTGACGGTCACGTACAGCTCCCCCTCGGGCGACGTGACGAGTGCGCGCGCCGACAAGGTCCTCATGTCCGTCGGGTTCGCGCCACGCGTGACGGGGTACGGCCTCGAGCGCACCGGCGTCGAACTCACGGAGCGCGGCGCGATCGCCATCGACGAGTTCATGCGCACGAGCGTGCCGCACCTGTATGCGATCGGCGACGTCACGGCCAAGCTCCAGCTCGCACACGTCGCCGAAGCCCAGGGGGTCGTCGCTGCCGAGACCATCGCCGGCGTGGAGACCATGCCACTCGGCGACTACCGGATGATGCCGCGCGCCACCTTCAGTCAGCCGCAGGTCGCCTCGTTCGGGCTCACCGAGCAGCAGGCGCGCGACGAGGGCCACGACATCAGGGTGGCGAAGTTCCCGTTCGTCGCGAACGGCAAGGCACAGGGACTCGGCGATCCGAGCGGTTTCGTGAAGCTGATCGCCGACGCCGAGTACGGCGAACTCCTCGGCGGACACCTCATCGGAGCCGACGTCGCGGAGCTCCTTCCCGAGCTCACCCTCGCCCAGAAGTGGGACCTGACCGCCGCCGAACTCGCTCGCAACGTGCACACGCACCCCACGCTCGGCGAGGCACTGCAGGAGGGATTCCACGGGCTCATGGGCCACATGATCAACCTGTGAACGCAACGAGCCCGCGCGACCACCGAGCCTGACCAGCTGGCGATCGCGGTCGCCGGTCAGGAGGTCGGCGGCCGACACCGCTAGCGCGGAGCGCGATCTCCTGCGCGTGCATCATGCAACCGACGCCGACGGGCGAACACCCCCGCCACCAGGCAGATGAAGGCGACCACCGCGAACAACGTCCCGAACCCACCGGGCACCGGTGCGTTGTTCGGCCCGAAGAGGCCGGACCACCACGCGATCGCGATGAGGAACAACGCCACGGCCGCGATGAACGACCGGGTGTCAGCCCGCCTCAGTCCCGTATCCATCGAAGACCCCTTTCCGTTCAGCTGTTGGTCACGGCGTTGTGACTTCCTCCAGGGAACGCCCCGACCGACGAGCTGTCAACCGCGACGGGCATCAGAAGGGGTTCGCCGACCGCGTCGCCGACGTGCTCTCCGCGACGAGACAGCCAGAACATCGATCGTGAAGGCATCGAAGATGGCGAGGTCCGTTGGGAATCGCCGATTTCCTCGCAGACCTGAACGGTCACACCGCCTGGACGATGAGGGCGACACCGAATGCGACGATCAAGCCGTTGCCGACGACGGCCGTCCACCTCCGAAAGGACCCGCCCGTCCTCCGCCGGAGTCCGGCTCCGAGCGCCACCAGCAGCACCTGCCAGCCGAAGGATGCGAGCCCGACACCCACGATGAACGCTACCGCCGTCGGCCCTGACTCCGTGAACTCGGCCAGCCCGGTCAAGATCGCCGCGAAGTACACCAGGGTGGCCGGGTTGAGCGCCGTCAGGCCGAGGAAGATCAGGTAGCGCTGACGCGAGGTGCCCGAGCGATCAGCGGGCGATTCCCTGGCTGACGGCTTCGCACGGAGGCCCTGCAGAAGACCGTGCGCTCCAAGCGCGATGACGGCGACACCACCGAGGAGCTGCGGCCAGGGAGACCAGCCGCTCACGATGGGACCGGCGAGCGCACCGGCAGCGACGGCGACCGTGCAGTACGACACGTCCACCGTCGCCACGGCGGCGGCAGCAGGCAGCCCACGGCGCAGCCCGCGCGTGATGCCCTCCTGGAGGAGCAGGATCCCGATCGCGCCGAGCGGCGCGGCCAGAGCGAGGCCGGCGACGGACCCGGCGAGGAGGGCGAGGAGAACATCCATGCCGACGACTCTGGTGCAGCGCACCGGTCCCGACGGTGCGTTCTGGCAGTGAGACGGCATACTGTGTCGCATGGACGATCTCGACAGTGAAATCATCGACGTGCTCCAGGTGAACGCGAGGATATCGTTCAGTGAGCTCGGTCGCCAGATCGGCTTGAGCACGAATGCGACGGCGGCCCGTGTCCGTCGTCTGGAGCGAAGTGGTGTCATCACCGGGTACCGCGCGATCCTCGGCTCTGATGCCCCGGTCGCCGAGGACGGCCTGGAGGCGTTCATCGACGTCCGACTCGACCCTGCGCGCAAGTCGGAGGAGTTCCTGGAGTGGACCCGACGGATCCCCGAGATCAGAGACGCGGTGCACGTCACCGGCGCCTACGACTATCTCGTCCACATCCGCGTCGCCGGCACCGCCGCCCTCGACCGCCTCCTCCGCAGCATGAAGAACGATGGCGGCGCGACCCACACGCAGACGCGGCTGGCGCTCCGGTAGGCCTGAAGTCGGCACGAATGAGCGACAGGACCCCAGCTCGACACTCGAGTTCAGTTGCGACACCCGCAAGTCATCTCGTAGAGTTGCGATCATGGAAAGCGACTTTGAGGACCATCCGACAGATGCATCATCGGGATCGCATCGGGCATCGCGGACGCAGGCTCAGACCACGCTCGATGACATCACGCGCGACCGCGAGCGACTCGCCACTCGGATCATCACGCCGTGGTGGTACCACCCGGCTCTCGGCCTCATCACCGCGGTCTTCGCCGGCGCCCACGCCCTCCCCGGGGTTTGGCCGATCGCCGGGATCGCCCTGGGAATCATGGCGCTCCCTGTCCTGACCACGACGTACGCGCGTGTCTCCGGGGTCGTCGTCACGAAGCCGGCCGGTCCACGCAGCCGGCGCCTGCTGATCGCGACACTCGTCGTGCTCGTCGCGGCCATGTCATGCAGCCTGGCGTTCAAGTTCCTCGACGTCTCGCCGTGGTGGGCACTCATCCCGGCAGGCGTGACGTTCGTGGCAACCGTCGTGCTGGGACGACGATACGACGACGCCCTCCGCCAGGAGATCGCGGCCCCGAGAACCTCGCCTGCCTGATGAGCAGTCCCGCACCCGCCTTCAACGAGCTGATCCACGCGCCCCTGCGACTACGGATCTGCGGACTCCTCCGAAGCGTCGACGAACTGGAGTTCTCCGTCGTGCGTGATGCACTCGCCATCGACGATGCGAAGCTCTCGAAGCACCTCAAGGTACTGGCCGACGCCGGCCTGGTCTCACTGCGCAAGGAACGGTCGAGCGCCCGAACCGACTCGCGGCGACTCACCTGGGTCACGCTCACGCCGACCGGATCGACCGCGCTCGAAGCGCACCTCGCCGCACTGGCGAACATCGCCGTGGGAGTGCCGGTCGAGTGATCCCGGGGTGACCATCTCAGCGCTGTCTAGACCGGCGCGAGGGGTTCGCGGGCTCCGTCCGGAAGCTCCACGGTGATCGGGTCACCGGGCTGCACGACGCCACCGACCAGTACGACACCCATGACTCCCGTCTTGCGGACGGTGCGGCCCTCGGCGTCCGTACCGACAACCTGCTTGAGCAGGCCAGGTTCGTGGCGGTCGATCTGGACACACGGGTTCCGTAGCCCAGTCACCTCGACGACGGCGTCCGTTCCGAGTCGGAGCACTGCACCCGCGGGGAGGTCGAGGAGGTCCAACCCCTCGGTGGTGATGTTCTCGCCCAGCTCACCCGGAGTGAGGTCGGCGTCCACCTCCGCGAACAGCTCCCGGTGGATGAGGTGGACCTGCCGGAGATTGGGCTGCGAGGGGTCTCGTCTCACGCGGGACCGGTGCTGCACCGTCGCACCGGAATGCGCGTCCCCCTCGACACCCAGCCCGGCGACGAGCGTGATCGCGTCCCGTCGCGGCTTGGAGAAACGGTGCTC
Source organism: Plantibacter sp. VKM Ac-2876 (assembly GCF_015350715.1). Taxonomy (NCBI): domain Bacteria; kingdom Bacillati; phylum Actinomycetota; class Actinomycetes; order Micrococcales; family Microbacteriaceae; genus Plantibacter; species Plantibacter sp. VKM Ac-2876. The sequence continues at coordinate 646,100 of NZ_JADKSI010000001.1, forward strand.
CTCGTCGCTGCTGACCGAGACGACACGGGCGTTTGTCATCACCCCAGTGTGCACGGGGGAACAGGATCGACGGAAGTCCCCGATACTCGTGTCCCGGCGCCCGGTCCAAGACACTCAGCGGTGCAGGATCACCTGGTACAGGTTGTGGTCCTGCCAGGTGCCGGCGATCCGCAGATACGACGGCGCCATGCCGATGTGCTCGAACCCGGCTTTGCGGAGCACCCGTTGCGAACCGTGGTTGTGCAGCAGGGTGCTCGCCTCGACCCGATGCAGGCCGAGATCGTCGCGTGCCACCCGGACGATCGCCTGCACAGCGGCCGTCGCGAGGCCCTTGCCCGCGTACTCCGCGTCCACCCAGTAGCCGAGCGCGGCGTTCTGGAACGGGCCGCGGGCGATACCGGACAAGTTGAAGCGGCCCACGACCATCGAGCCGTCGAACAAGCCGAACGAGTACCCGCTCCCGGCGGCACTCGACGCGAGCTTGCTGGTGAGGTCCGCCGCCTGCGCCGCTTCGGTGAAGAACTCCTCGGATCGGGCCGGCTCCCACGGGGCCAGATGGTCGCGGTTCCGCACGTATGCCGCGGCGAGTTCCCGCGCGTCGCCGAGTTCCAAGGGCCGCATGTCGATTCCGTCGGCGAGGTTGATCACGGTGAACACCCGTCAACGGTAGTCGCCGCCGGGCGCACTCGACCACCCCGATGCGATCGACGAGGAGTGGTACCGCTGACTGAGACTCAGCGGCTGGCGATGGGGTGGGCCGGGTACTCGCGCAGCACCAGGGCCGTGCTGACGGGACCGAACCGGCCGATGGCGTCGATGATCTGCTCGAGGCGTTCCGGCGAGGGGGCGTGCACGTCGAGGACGAAGCAGTCCTCGCCGGTCACGCGGTAGATCCGGTGGATCTCCGGCAGCTCGTCGAACTGGGTCAGCGACGCCTGGATCTGCGCGTGGGTCGTCCGGAGTCGGACGACGGCGTGCGTCGTGAGCCCGAGCTTCTGCGGCGACACCCGAGCCCCGTAGCCGGTGATGTAGCCGGCGAGCTCGAGCTTGCGGACCCGCGCCGACACCGCCGGCTGGGACAGATGCACGAGCCGGGCGAGGTCGGTCATCGTGGTTCGCCCGTCGACCTGGAGCACGTCGAGGATCGTCTGATCCGTTCGATCGAAGGAAAGCGAAGCATCGTCCGTCATCTGCTTAGTAAACAACGGATGATGACGCTCCAGCTGCTGACACCGATGGTTCAGCTGGCACGCTGAGGGTAGATCGCCCGACCACGACGAAGGAATCCCATGTCGATCATCACCATGCCCGGGATCGGTGGATCCGACGAGGCCCACTGGCAGTCCCTCTGGGAGCGCGAGACACCCGCGATCCGACGGTTCGCGCCGGCCTCCTGGGACGAGCCGGACCTCGACGACTGGTCCGCCGCCCTCGACCGCGCGGTGGGGGATGAACCGGCGATCCTGGTGGCCCACAGCCTCTCGTGTCTGCTGGCCGTCCGCTGGGCGGCGGCGAACCCTGCACGGGTCGCCGGGCTGTTCCTCGTCGCCGCCCCCGATCCCGACGAGCCGCGGTTCCCGACGGTCGCCGCTGCGTTCGCCGAGGATCTCGACGTCCGGCCATCCGTACCCGCAGTGCTCGTGACCAGTGACGACGACCCGTACTGTTCGGAGGCACGCGCGGCCGGGTTCGCCGCAACGTGGGGCGTGCCTCGGATCAGCATCGGGCGGCAGGGCCACGTGAACTCCGCCAGTGGACTCGGCGCCTGGCCGGAGGGCCGGCGACTGCTGACCGCGTTCAGCGCGGGGGTCGGGAGTCGCGAGCTGCCAGCAGCGACATGAGGGCCGCGACCGCCGGCTCGAACCGCGCTCGCGACGGCGTGGCGAACCCGACGACCAGGGCCTCAGGGCGGTCGTGGCTCCGGGTGTAGCGCGCGAGGCGATGGACGCCGACACGATCGGGTTGGGACTCGAGCCGGGACAGCACCGTCGGGGCGGCATCGCCAAGCGGAATGAGGCCGTGCAGCCCGGCGGCAAGACCGGGGACCTCGAGACCGACGCTGCGCAGCGCCTGCTGGAGATGGGTGCGACGGCGGGCGTACTCGCGGCGCTGACGGCGGATGTGACGCTCGTACTCGCCGGTCCTGATGAGGTCGGCGAGAGCCAGTTGGTTCAGCATCGGCGCGCCGCCCGTGAGCGCTTCGGACGCGTCGACGACCGGACGCACGAGGTCGCGCGGCAACACGAGCCACCCGAGGCGGAGGTCTGGTGCGAGGGTCTTGCTCACGCTGCCGGCGTAGACCACGCGCTCCGGTGCCGACCGTTGCAACGCGGCGACCGGGCGGCGGTCGAAGCGGAACTCGCCGTCGTAGTCGTCTTCGACGATGAGGCCTCCGTTCGCCATCGCCCAATCCACGACGAGTCGACGTCGCGCCGGGGCCAACGCCCCACCCAGTGGGAACTGGTGCGACGGCGTCAGCACGACGGCGTCCGTGCGCGCATCGAGCCGACCGATGTCCGCGCCGTCCTCGTCCACGACGAGGTCGGACACGGTCAGCCCCGACGTCGACCATGGGCGTTCGATGCCGAACAGCGACGGGTCCTCGATCGCGACCGACGACGCTCCGCCTGCCGCGAGCGCTGCCGCGAGGAGCGTGCTCGCAGACCGGTAGCCGGCGCAGATCACGATGGCGTCGGCGGTCGTCTCCACACCCCGAGCCCGGGCGAGGTAGGAGGCGAGTTCGGAGCGCAGCGCCATGCTGCCGGCACCGTCGGAGTCGACGTCGGCAGCTGCGGCGCCGGCACGCCGGATGGCGGTGAGCCAACGCGCGGTCGGAAAGGACCCCGCCTCAGGTCGCCCCGGCCTGAGGTCGAACTCCGGTCCGGCACTCGCTGCCGTCCGGCTTGCGCTGTGGAGTGGCGCGACGCTGCGCGCGACGAACGTGCCCTCGCGGGCTCTGGCCTCGAGCACACCTTCGGCGACGAGGTCGTCGGTGACGGCCACGATCGTGTTGCGAGCCACCCCGAGCTCGAGCGCGAGTTCCCGGGACGATGGCAATCGCATACCGGGTCGAGCCCGTCCATCGGCGATCGCGGCACGGATGGCGTGTTCGACGGCACGGGTCTTCGGCAACGTCGGGTCCAGCTGGAGCATCAGGTCCACTGGACCAGGATATGCGGCTCGTTCTGGCACTCATCATCGGTCCACCGCCGGAATAGGGTCGAACCGTATCTTCTGGAAGGACGTGCTCATGCGGGTGTTCATCGCGGGTGGTTCGGGCGTGCTCGGGCGCGCGCTCATCCCACTGCTCAGGACAGCAGGTCACGAGGTGATCGCGACGACCCGGTCGCACTCGAAGTTCGCGGGCGTCACGGATACCGGGGCCACACCGTTCCTGCTGGACGTCCTCGACCGGACCGCGACGGTGCGGGCGGTGGTCGAGACCCGGCCGGACGCGATCGTGCACCTCCTGACCGATCTGACCGCGGGAGACTCGGGGAGCAACGCACGATTGCGCACTGCGGGCACCCGTCACCTCGTCGACGCGGCCCACGAGGCCGGAACGACGCGGATGGTCGCGGAGAGCATCTCCTGGATCCACTCCCCCGGTCGCGATCTCGCGACGGAGTCCGATCTGCTCGATCTGGACGCACCGGCGCCCCGACAGACGACGATCGCAGCGGTGCGTGCCCTCGAGGGCGCCGTGCAGGAGCTCGACGACGGCGGGGTCCTCCGGTTCGGCCAGCTCTACGGGCCCGGAACCTGGTATTCGACCACCGGACGCTTCGGTGATGCCGCCCGTGCGGGCGAGCTCCCGGCCACGGAGACCGTCACCTCGTTCGTGCACACCTCCGATGCCGCCGCGGCACTCCTGCTCGCACTCGGATGGGGTGGCGGGACGTGGAACGTCGTCGACGACGAACCCGCCAATGGCCACGAGTGGGTGCCGCGGTTCGCCGCTGCAGTCGGCGCGCCGCCGCCGACGGCATCGACCTCAGGCGACATCGGCCGTCCGGTGTCGAACGCCGCCGCCAGAGCGGCAGGTCTCACGTTGCGGTACCCGAGCTGGCGCGATGGGTTCTTCGCGTGAATCAGCGCCGATTCCGTCGCGGATCCTGGCGGCAGGCCGTCGTCACCCTCGCCGGGGTCCTGCCGATGAGCATCGCGTTGAACATCGGCCTCGGCCCGCTCACCAACGGCTGGCCACGCCTGGCCACGGTCGTCGCCAATGCGACCGTCCTCGTCGCGTCCCTCACGTGGGTCCTCCTACCGGCGCTCCATTGGGCGACGGGCGGGTGGGCCGCGCCGTACGCGAGGTCGCCCGGCGAGCCTCGACGTCGTCACGGTGAACCCTGCGATGAACGGCGTCCGCGCGCTGTGCGCCGGTCGGGCAGACTTGAGCCGTGACCCGAGCCGACACGACCCGAGCAGCCCTCCTCCGCGACCGCATCGTCCAGCAGGTCGCCGAGCAAGGCTTCGGCGCGCACGGCCTGCACGTGCTCGCCGGTGACGACGAAGCAGGGCATCGCTGGACCGAGGACGTCCGTGAGGACATCCACTCCGCAGCGAAGGGCGTCTGCGTGCTCGCCGCCGGCCTCGCCATCGACGACGGCCTCATCACGATGGACACCACGCTGGGCACCGTCTTCCCGGAAGCCGAGTTCGGCGAGGGCACCGCCGACGTCACCCTCCGGCACCTGTTGAACATGACGAGCGGCGTCGACCTCCCCTGGTCGCCGACCCTGCTGTCCGACTGGCCGGACCTGACCCTCGAGTTCCTGAGCAGGCCGTCCCGTGGTCGCGTCTTCCAGTACTCGAACGCCAGCACCTACACGGCGATGCGCGCACTCGAGACCCGGGTCGGTGACGTCGGCGACTACCTCGAGCAGCGAGTCCTCGCGCCGCTCGGCATCCACGACGCACCCTGGGAGCGATGCCCCCGCGGATTCATCGCATCCGGCGGCGGGCTGCAGCTTCGCACCACGGAACTCGCGCGCATCGGCCGCCTCATCCGCGACCGTGGCCGGTGGGCAGGCGAACAACTCCTGTCACCGGAGTGGATCGACGCCATGCACACCGACTGGGTATCCTCCGGAACCGGCATCGGCTACGAGCGATATGCGCTCGCCGGATGGGATGGTCCGGGCGCGGCCTGGCGACTCCACGGCGCATACGGGCAGCTCGTCATCTTCGCCGGCGACGCCGTGGTCGCCATCACGGCCGAGGACCATGAGGGTGCCGACCGCATCGCGGCCTCCGTGTCCTCGCTCCTCACCGACACCACGGGCTGAGCCCGGCTGCGGGCGCGGGTCAGCTTCCGGCGCGGAGCACTCCCGCCGCCGCTTCGACGGTCGAGACGAACGTGGCGCCGACGCTCCGGTGCCCGGACCGGATCTCCTGCTGCGGAGCGTCGGAGAGCACGACCACGTCGATGTCGAGGATGCGACAGACACGCGCCTTGTACGCGATGTCGACGCGGTCCCCAGCTCGCGGGCACAACACGACGGCGCTCGGTGGGAACCGGTCGTCCGTGAGCATCTCGCCCCAGGACGACGCCGCGATCGTCACCTGCAGATCAGGCGCGTGGGAGCCGAGCCACGACACGGCCGACGCGCGGGCGCGGTCGTCACTGTCCAGTACGCCGACTGTTCGCATCGATACCTCGTCACCCGCCGTCGCACCCGGAGTCACACCCCGGTGGTGTCGGCGCCATCCGTAAGATACCAGCGCCAGGACCGCCCGCGGAGCACGGAAAACCGAACCCCACCGCACCAACCACCCACACCTGACGCGGACCATCCACCACGGACGGCTCGCGTCGCTTGCGCCCCACAGGCCTGGCGGGCACGATGGACGGGTACCGCGGTGTCGTGGTGATCGTCGAAGCCCAGGCCGACTTGTCTGCCGACCGATCCCCCGCTCCGCCTCGGAGGCATCGTCCATGACGACTGCTCGCTCATTCCCGCCCTCCATCCTCGGCCCCTTCCGCTCGGCCGCCAGCCGGTACCGCGGTGTCCTCGCCCGGCCGCGGGCGCCGCAGTTCTTCCTCGCTGCGGCCCTCGCCCGGCTCGGCGTCGCCATGACCGGGCTCGGTCTGCTCTTCTCGATCCAGCGCGCGACGGATTCGTTCGCGGCCGCAGGGGCGGCGACAGGGGCGTTCGCGCTCGCCGAGGCGGTGGTCGGTCCGCAGATCGCACGACTCATCGACCGGTGGGGCCAGACGGCGACCGTGCCGGTGGCCGTGCTCGTGCACGTCGGTGCAGTCGTCGTCGCGATCACCACTGCAGGACATGCGCCGATCGGCATCACCCTGGCGATCGTCGTCGTCGCGGGCGCCGCGATCCCGCAGCCCGGCGCCCTGTCGGCGGCACGCTGGTCGCATCTGCTTCCAGAGCCCGCAGCGCTCCGGACCGCCTTCTCCCTCGAGGCGAACGTGAACGACGTCGTGTTCCTGTCGGGACCGATCCTCGCCACCCTGGCGAACACGCTCCTGGCACCGTGGGCCGGGTCCGTGGTGGCGGCGATCCTCTTGGCGGCCGGCTGTGTCGCACTCGCCCTCCAACGCTCCACCGCACCGCTACCGCGACGTCGACCGGAGCGCGGGGCGGACACCCACCGATCTACCCTCCTCGCCCCGCCGTTCCTCGCGGCGCTCGGGGTGAACCTCGGGCTGGGGTGCTTCTTCGGTGCGGTACCGCTCCTCGTCACGGCGGCGGCGACCACGGAGGGACGGCAACCGTTCATCGGACTCGTCCTCGCGCTCTCCAGCGCTGCGAGCATCGTCGCCGGCGCGCTGTACGGTGCGCTGCGATCGACCCCGCGGCCCCAGACCGTACAGCTGATCGCGTCCGTCGTCCTCACGCTCGCCGTCCTCGTCGGCGCCGTCTGGCCGACCCTGCTCGGGTTGGCGATCATGCTCCTCGTCGGCGGGACCGCGATCGCACCGCTGCTCGCCTCGTCCTCGCAGATCGTGCAGGCGACGGTCGTCCCACGGGAACTGACGCAGGGGTTCACCTGGATCAACTCGGCTTCCGCCGCGGGTATCGCGGCGAGCGCCGCGCTCACCGGCGTGCTCGTCGCGCAGGGAGGCGTCGAGGCCGCGATGCCGACGCTCATGGTCCTCGTCCTGATCGCGGTCGCGTCCGCAGGGTCGGCGCAAGCGCGAGCGAAGGCGGGCCGACGTCGCGAAGATGTCTCGCTCAAGCCTCACCGGTGAGGCCCGAGGACTGTCAGCTGGGGATGCGACGTCGACCGGGTCCCACGCTAGAACGAGCCACCGACACCGGTCGCCGTGCTGGTGTTGCAGAGCCCGGGGCAGCCGTCAAGCGGGCTCGGGAGGTCGGTGGGCGGAGGTACCGTCACGGACATGGGTTCCTCTCGTACGTCCTCCGGTTCCGTCGATCGCATCGCTCGCGATGACTTCGGTTGGGAGACGTTCCTGCCAGGACAGCGGGAGGCGATCCAGTCGGCCGTCGCGGGGCGCGATACGCTCCTCGTCCTCGCCACGGGCGGCGGGAAGTCGGCGGTCTACCAGGTCGCCGGCGCCCAGCGCGGTGGCGTGACCCTGGTGATCTCCCCGCTGGTCGCACTGCAGGCCGATCAACTCGCCTCGATCGAGGCGGCGCCGGCGGCCCCTCCGGCCGTTGCGCTCAACGCCTCGCTCGGGCTGCATGCGATCGCGGAGGCCTGGGAACGCATCGACGAGGACGGGCCCGTCTACGTGCTGCTGGCTCCGGAACAGCTCGCGAACGAGGAGACCGTCGCCCGCCTCAGCACGGCCGGTGTCTCACTCATGGTCGTCGACGAGGCGCACTGCGTGTCCTCGTGGGGAACCGACTTCCGTCCCGACTACCTGCGCCTCGCCGACGTCCGTCACGAACTCGGCGACCCTCCGGTCCTCGCCATGACGGCGACCGCCTCCGGCCCCGTCCGCGCCGAGATCATCGAACGCCTGCGCATGCACGATCCGGACGTCCAGGTGCACGGCGTCGACCGTCCGGAGATCCGGCTCGTCGTGCACCGACACGAGAGCGAAGCGGAGAAACGAGCCGCGGTCGTCGACGAAGCCCGCGCCTGGACCGCGCCCGGGCTGGTCTACGTGGCGACGCGTCGTGACACGGAACGCTACGCCGAGGAGATCGCGGCCGAGGGACGCCGGGTGGCCGCCTACCACGCCGGCCTGAAGACCTCAGAACGTCGTACCGTCCACGATCGCTGGCGCGCCGGCGAACTCGACGTCGTCGTCGCGACCTCGGCGTTCGGGATGGGGATCGACCGCGCCGACGTGCGCTTCGTCCTGCACGCCACGACCACCGAGTCCCTCGACGCCTACTACCAGGAGGTTGGCCGCGCGGGGCGGGACGGTGAGCCGGCGACCACCGCGCTGCACTACCGGGCGGAGGATCTCGGGCTCCGCCGCTTCTTCACCAAGCGGTCGGTGTCGGAGTCGGCGTTGCGCGCCGTGTGGCGGGCCGTCCGCGCGACCCCGGGCGCGACCGTCGGCGATCTGGCCGAGCATCTCGATCGGCCGCGGCGCACGGTCGCCCGCCTGGTCAACGACTTCGCGGACGCCGGGCTCGTCGACACCGCCGACGGCGTCCGCGCCATCGACGAGGTGGGTCCGAAGCGCGCGATCGGCGCCGTTCGGGAGACGCTCGAGTCACGCGAGCGGATCGCGGAGTCACGGCTGGCCATGATGCGCGCCTACGCCGAGACGTCGCACTGCCGTCGGCGGGTCCTGCTGGAGTACTTCGGTGTCGAGGCCCCGGAGTGGTGCGGAAACTGCGACGGCTGCGAACGGCACGAAGCGCATCAGGAGCAGGAGCGGGCACAGCAGCACGCCGGGACGGACAGCGCCAGCGACGCCTCGCCGTTGCACGTCGACCAGGCGGTGCAACACGAAGAGTTCGGTCCAGGCACCGTGATGGGCGTCGAGCCCGACCGCGTCACCATCTTCTTCGACGCCGAGGGCTACAAGGTCGTGGCGCTCTCAGCGCTCGAGACCGGCGTCCTCACCGCCCGAGAGCTCGCCTCGGCCTGAGCGCTCGGGCGCCTGCGCACCGCGAACCGGTACTCCCGCGGCGTGCAGGCGACCCCGAAGGTCGTCGACCGTCGTGAACCGGTGCGTGGACATCGACAGGCGTGCTGCTCCGGCGAGCTTCGCTGCCGAGTCATCGGTGAAGAAGACGTCCTCGCCCCGCACCTGCAGCGCATCGAGCACGTGCTGGAACGCTCGGACGTCGGGTTTCGCGAAGCCGATGTCCGCCGAGTTGAAGATCGCGTCGAAGTGGTCGGCGATGCCCGAGGCTGCGAGTTCAGCAGCGATGGTGTCCGTGCCGTTCGTGAGCACCGCAGTCGTCAAGCCCGCGGATCGGATCTCGTCGGACAGCTCCAGCAGCGCGTCGTCGACCGACCACGTCTGAGCACCCCATTCCTCAGCTGCCGCCTGGTCACCGACGAGGTGTCCGATCCGGCTGACCCATTCGGCTCTCGTGATCCGGCCGGTGGTGACCTCGTCGATGAGCGGCGCCGCGAAGGCGATCCCGGCGAGCGCACCGGGCTGCAGCCCGTACCTGACCTCGATGTCGGACACCGGTGCCGGATCGAAGTGTCGGATCACGCCGTCGAGGTCGAACAGGACGACGCTGATCACGACCCGACCCGTTCCTCGCTACCCGCCGACTCATCTCCAGGGGCGTCGGCGATGACGCGATCGATCCAGTCGCGTCGCGGCAGCGTCGGGATCTCGTCCCGAGCGAACCAGCCGAGTTCAAGGAGCTCCTCAGGGTCTGCGGTCGCCTCACTGAGGAGCTCGCAGTCGTAGGCGGTGGTGACGTACCCGACGTGGTCGCCGTTCGGGTAGCGCACCATCATCGGTTCACCGCCGTACACCCCGACGATGCCACGGATGCGAACCCGGGCGCCGGTCTCCTCGAGGACCTCACGGAGCAGTGCGTCGGCGGGCTCCTCACCTGGCTCGACACCGCCGCCGATCAGACTCCACAAGCCGGAGTGGTGATGGCGACCGAGGAGGAACCGGTCCCCGTCCCTGATCACCGCGGTGACCCCTGGGAGCATGAGGAACCCGGTCCCGATGTGGGCGCGGATCGAGGCGACGTAGTCGGACATCGGCATGCGGGGAGTCTACGGAACCGGTCTGACCGGAACGTGTCAGTCGGCGTGCTCCGGCGGCCACACCACGGCGAAGTACTCGAAGACGATGTCCTCGGACTCCGACCACGCCGCACCCCGGGCGGCGCTGGTCCGCTCCCAGTAGCGTCGGTGTTCGCGCTGCCAGCTCTCGAGCGTGCGGTCGTCCTCACCTTCGGCGAACGCGAACGCGGCGTCTGCACTCCCGAACGGTCCGATGCGCAGCGCGGTGCTGCGGATGATGATCCGCGGGGCCCCGGTACTGTCGCACGCGATCCAGTGCGACCCGATCCGCGGGAGCGGGTCCCCGCGGTGCGCCAACTCCGAGACGAGTTCGGCGGTGGCCCGCTTCCGCCCGGTCAGGACGATGTCGAGCAGCTCGTCGGCCAGCCCGGCTGTGTCGCCGAAGTGCTCGACCGTGTAATCGGCGTCGTCCAGTCCCGCGCCGCCGCGATGCTCGGCGTACGCCTGCCACATCGTCCTCGCGGCATCGACATCGGGGGCGGCGACCGGGCTGGCGGCGTGTGCGGAGTCCATACATCCGATCGTGCCAGACCATCCGACAGACCCGTCGACCCTGGCTCAGCGCAGACGGCCTCCGGTCAACGCGTTCGTCGCGGCGAGGACGGTGTCGACGGGTGTGTCGATCGCCACTTCGCCGACCTGGAACCCGAGCTTGCCGAGCGCGGCGAAGGACCTTGGCGGGAGGGTCGTCGAGACGCCCGGAGACTGCGCGGTGAGACCGGGCACGAGGTGGAAGGTCAGGATCCGCCACTTGCCGCGTGAGCGGACCGAGATGCGCTCGATCGCTCCCCACGGGAGGAAGACCTCGCCCTGCGGGATGCTGCCGCGGAGGCCGTCGGCGTCGAGCGTGAGCACCGTGCGAGCCACTGACTGCGCTCCACGGACCGTCGCGAACTGCACCACCGCGAACAGCATGAGCCAGGAGACGATGCTGAAGGACAGTCCGGCCAGCATGCCGAGGGCGAACCCGCCGGTGGTCGTGGTCAGCACGGCGAGGAGCATCCCGAGCACCGGGATCAGCGCCGCTGCGATCAACATGAACACGAACGCCGGGCGGGTCACCCGCTCTGTCCGGACCGGGGCCGATCCGACGACGAGTGGAGGGAAGGACTGCGGCGCACGGTTCATGAGGACAGTATGCCGCTCACCGCGCCGTGAGGCCCGAGCCGTCCGCATCGGCGACGAACGAGGTGGAACCGTAGTCGTCCCCGACACTGAAGGTGATCTGCGGCGGTCCGGCCGAACGGGCGAACGTGGGGCTGTCGACGTCGGTGTCGGTCGACCGGACGACGTATGCGAGCGCGTCACCCACGGGCAGGCCGACCTGCTCGGCACCGTCCTGCATCCGCGCCCAGACGCGGTCGAGCGCGACGTCCGACCAGGAGAACTGCTCGGCCGCCGATTCGGGTTGGATGCTCGCCGCGCCGTCGTTGGTGACCTGACCGTACCGGTACTCCCACCGGTCGGTCTTCGTATCCCCCACGGTGAGCGGCGCCTGGACGATGACGAAATCGGCGGCGACCGTGATCGACACCACACGGTCATGACCGATCGCCTCCTGGAGCGCCCGTTGCGCCTCCGCGAGCGCCTCCGGACGACGGAGGTCGGGTCGGAGGCGTCCGTCCTCGAGGGCCACGATCGCCTGCGCGACGGACTGGTGGTACGGCACGACCACGATGGCCGCCGCCGCGATGGCGACGATCGCGAACAGGGCGAAGCGGCCAGGACGACCGGCCCGGCCGACGCCGAGCAACGGTCCGCGTCGCCGTCCGTCGACGATGCGCCGGTGCGGCTCGACGGGGAGGAACGGGACGGACGCCCGAGCCGGGACGCGCAACCGCGCACGCTCGTCGGCCGAGAGCTCGCCAGCGTCGATGAACGCGACCTCCGGCCCGCCGTCGAGCAGGATGGCGACGTCACGCTCGGTGCCCGGTCGGAACATCGGGATGGCGGTCAGCGGGACGACGGAGCGCATCGTGCTCGCGAACGCCGCTCCGTGGAGGGGCTGGACGGTCAGGTCGAGCTCGCACAGTGGCTGGTCGTTGATCTGGGTGCCGGTCTGACGCAGGCCGTCGATGCGGGCGATACCGATCCGTCTCGCGTCCTTGGCCTGCTGGACGGCCTGTGGCGAAGCACCGACGGCGTTCCCCACCGACCGGGCCACGAGCGTGAGCACCGAGGTCATGATGAAGACGGGGAGTGCGACACCGGCGACTGCGTACCCGACGTCGGGCGGACCGACGGTGATCACGATGACGCCGCCGAGCAGAGCACCGAGAGCCGCGAAGGCGATCAGACGAAGCATGCCTTCGACCCTATCGAAGCGCTCGATCCCACCACCGCCGTTCAGCCGGGTCCATCGCTCGCCGCGGCGAGCAACGGCACGATGACGTCGCTCATCGGCGTGGGGATGCCGTGCACGCTCCCCCGCCGTTGGATCACCGCGTTGCGGACGTCCCATTCGAGCGGTCGCCCCTGTTCGCGGTCGGCGAGGATCGACGTCCCGCGGTCGACCGGGGCGGCTCGGAACTGGTCGAGGAGCCGTCGAGGTTCGTCGTCGGTCAACCGCGCACCCTCCGCGCGCGCGACGTCCGCGCACTCCTCGAGGTAGTCGAGCATCAAGCGGCCGATGTCGTCGCGCCGGTACATGCCGGATCGGCGTCCGTTCAACGCCATGAGTCCGGCGGCGGCGTTCTGCAGGAGCTTGCGCCAGGCGAGGGTCGCGAAGTCGGTCGAGACCTCGACGGTGCAGCGGGAGCCGCGCAGCACGTCCGCCACCACGGCGGCACCGGGTGCCTCCGGCAGGGACAGGCGCGGCGGGCTCAGCAGGGTGACCGGGCCGCCTGGCTCGCGGGTGGCCGGGAACCACACGACCGCGGGGACGACCGTTCCCGCCCGGACGAGGGGCTCCACCATCTCGCGTTGCTCGACCCCGTTCTGCAGGACGCACACGACCGTGTCCGGGCCGCACAACGCGGCGAGCCAGTCCGCAGCGGCAGCCGTCTGAGTCGCTTTGACCGCCAGGAAGACGAGGTCCACGGCGCCCGGAGACTCCGTCGGATCGGTGTGGACCGGCCCGGGGACCGTCACCGTCTCGTCATCGACCTGGAGCTGGAGTTCCGGCCGCTTCGACCGCCCCGCGATGAACGGCGTCCGTCCCTGTTCGTGGAGCGCTGCGGCGACCACGGTGCCGATCGCGCCAGGCCCGATCACCGCGACGCGGTCGGGGCCCCCGGGCGTCACGCCTCGCTCGATCCGGACAGGGCGTCGCGGGTCGCGGCGATGACCGCTTCAGGGAACCGCCGGAGCTGGTCGAGGTCGACCCATTCCTCGGCCGCGTGCAGTCCGCCACCCGCAGGACCGCACACGACGGTCGGGATCCCCGCCGCCTGCCACAGCGCCGACTCCATCCAGTACGGCGCTCCGACCGCCGCCGGTACGGCCTCGGCGTCCCGGAAGAGCTCGGCGGCGAGGATGTCGGCGAACCGCGCAGCCGGCCCATGCTCGTCCGCCTCCCAGGCCTCGCGCTGATGGGTCAGCCGTGCGCCCGTGCGGAGACCAGGCATCCGGGCGGCGACCGCGTCGAGCATCGCCTGGACCTCGACCAGAGCGTCCTCAGCGCGTTCACCCGGCAGGGTGCGTCGCTCGATGACGAGGCTCGCGTCGGCGGCGATCGTGAACGGGGCGCTCCCGGCCCGGACCACCGTCGTGGTGAACGAACCGTGGTCGAGCAACGGGTGCGCCGGTCGCCGATGGAGCTCGTCGTCGGCCCGCTCCACCTCCTGCAGCAGCGCGCTGACGGCGCGGATCGCATCGACGGCCAGACCGGGCTGTGACGAGTGCGCGGCCGTCCCCTGCAGCGTGACCTCGACGACCGCGTACCCCCGGTGCGCCGCTATGCGGTCCAGCCAGGTGGGCTCGGCGATGAGGCACACGTCCGCCGTCACACTACGTTCGGCGAGGTGTCGGAGAACGGCTGCGGCGCCCACGCTCGCGTCCTCTTCATCGGCGACACCCGTGAAGACGACCGTGCCGGGGTGGTCCGCCGCGGCGAGTCGCTCCGCGGCGACGATCAGTCCGGCGAGGCCGGACTTCATGTCGCTGGCGCCGCGCCCGAAGAGCTTGCCGTCCGCGATCCGCGGATTGAAGGGGTCGACCATGCCCTCGACCCCGACGGTGTCGAGATGGCCGTTGAACACGACCGTCGGACCCGGCTGCGATCCCGCGTGCACGGCCACGACGCTGACGCGCTGCGGGTCCTCCAGCGCGGGAACGAGGTCGACGGCGAAGCCGGCTCTCTCGAGTCGCTGCGCGATCACCGCCGCGATCCGGCCCTCCCCGGGACCCCCTGGGACGAGGCTCGGACTGACGGAGTCGATCGAGATGAGCAGGCGGGCGAGCTCGAGTGCGTCGTCGCCGGGGCTGAGGTCGGACATGCCACGACGATAGCGGGATGTGCGGCCCGCACATGAGTGGTCAGCGCCGGGGCGTCACTCCGCCTTCGGCGCGCGCCATGTGCCCGCCCCACCGAAGGACACCGACTCGAGCGTCGCACCCTCCGGCACCATGATGAGCTGGCACCCTTCCGCCTTGCCGTCGGACACCTCGCCGAGACCGGTGCAGTCGAAGTCCCCACCGAAGTCCAGGACGTTGATGGGCGAAGCCTCGCCGCTCGACGCCTTGGCCTTCCAGAAGTTCTCGTTGAGGTCGCTCTTGCCGTCGTTGAACACCACCTCGTAGGACACGAAGTAGGGCGTCTGGCCGGCGAGCTCGTCGAGTTCGAGGTCGCCGAGGTCGTCAGCGGTGCGCTCCTCGATCGCCGTGACCGTCATGGTGCCGTCGGTGATCCGGACCTCGTCGCCGATCTCGCCGCCCGAGCTCCCGCATGCGCTCAGGAGCAGCAGTGCCGGAACGGCCAAGGCTGCTGCCGAGGTGCGGATGATGCGCTGCCGGGATGTGTGCCCCATGGTGATGCTCCCCCTGATCGACGGTTGTTGGTCTCAGGGTCCAGCTTGGGGCACGCCACGACGACGCTCAATGGGGACTGCTCCCCACTGCCGGCCCGTCGAGGTCGGCACCTGGGTGGGTCGCGGCGCTGACGGCGAAGACCAGAACAGGCGCCCGTCTCCGTGAGGGGACAGACGCCTGAGCGCATCACCGGCCGCGACGGGCCGCTGATCAGGACTAGCGGTTCTTGACCCGCGTGACTGCGTCGGTGTTCTCCGAACGCGCGTTGCCGGCCTTCTTGTCGGCCTTGGCGGTGCGCTTCTCCTTCAGCGTCTTCGCCGGTGCGGTCTTGCCGCCTTCTTTCCGTGCTGACTTCTCGCCCATGATGGTGCTCCTTTGCGAGTCACGATGACCCGGTACCGCTGAGGGTACAGCCACATCCTGTCCGCCGGTCCAGCCGCCGCATCCTTGTTAGCATTCGGGGATGACGAACCCGACACAGATCACCGACGTCCCGATCGGCGGCGAGGGCATCCGACTCGGGCAGTTCCTGAAGTTCGCCGGTCTGCTCGACTCCGGCGGAGACGTGAAGGCGGCGATCGCCGACGGCGCGGTGCGGGTCAACGGCGAGATCGATCGCCGACGCGGCCGGCAGTTGCAGCTCGACGACGTCGTCTCACTCGAGGGGCGCAGCGTCCGCGTCCGCCCCTGAGCCTCCTTCAGGCGCCGAGCGGCGCTCAGCCCGCGACCGGTTGCGCCTGGCGGTCTGCGGGGAAGGTCAGCGTCGCCACCCACCACGCGTCGGCGTCGGGCAGGTGCAGGACGACGATCCCGTCGACCGCCCCCTGGCTCACGCGGTAGCCGAGGATCCGCGGCGGGAAGCCGGGCACCGCGGGGGTGTGCTGCTCCGGTGCCATGAGCTGGGCGCGCTGGCCGACCCGTTCGCCGTCAGCGCTCGACTCGATCAGGCCGGACAGTTCCAGGAGCTGCCGCTTGCCGTTCCGGCCGGAGGTACTCGCCGAGACGCCACTGAGCGAGAACACGAAGTCGGGCCGCCGGGTGTCGGGACGGAATGCGAGCAGACGCACGCTGTTGCGCACGGCGACGAGCAGCCACCGGGCGAGCAGCAGGGTCAGGAGCGACATCGTGACCGCCCAGAACCACTGCCAGAAGTCGGGTCCGGCCGGCGCCTCCAGCGCCACCTCGCCGGTCTGGTCGCGCACCCACACGTCGAGCGTGTCGCCGACCTGGACCGTGTCGCTGCGGATCTCGTCGGACCCGACCGTACCCGGGACGTCGTACGTCACCGTGACGGTGCGGTACTCCTCCCAGTGCTTGCTGCGGCGGGACCCTTCGAGCACCCGCTCCGTCCCCTCGTCAACCACCTGCCCGGTGGTCGTCGTGTAGCTCGCCGTGAGGTCGGCGGCGAGGTCTCTGACGTTCCCGAACCCGATGAACCCCGCGACAGCTGTGAGGAAGACGAGGGTGACCACCAGGACGGTGCGTCCTCGCACCGCGCGGTTGAGGTACGTGCGGTCGATCGTGGTGGTGCTCACTGCAGCCTTCCGGTCCTGGCCCGCTCCGGGCCGATACCGACCCTACGAGCGCCCGCACCAGGAGGGCGATGGGGAGCGCTCCCCATCGCAGCGGTGGCCGGGACCTCACCAGCTTCCATCGCGGAACTAGGGCAGATGCCCGAGGTAGGCATGGGGCCTCAGCGAGGAACGTGAGTGGTCGAGCACGGACACCAGCACCGTGCACAGCGGAGGAACCATGTTGATCACGAGTGCGAGCTACAGCCCGTTCACATCCGTCGAGACGAGACGGTTCATCGAGCAGGAACTCCAGCGGGATCTCGAGCGAGAGCGTCGCCGCCGGGAACGACGACTCGAGGAGCAACGACTCGCGGAGGCCGCGGCCGATGGCGACGAGGGTGGGACCATGGAGTGGTGAGCCTGCCCACCACCAGCCCGACGATGATCGGGCGCGCCTCCGACCTCCGAGCGCTGCAGGCCGTGTTCGACGCCGTCGCCGCCGGTGAGTCACGCAGTGTGGTCCTGAGCGGCGAGGCCGGTATCGGCAAGACGCGCCTGCTCAGCGAGTTCACGCGGTCGGTCCGGTCCTCGGCGCTCGTGATCACCGGCCAGTGCGTGGACCTCGGTGACGTCGCCGCGCCCTACGCACCAGTCCTCGGCCTCATGAAGGACCTCGTCGCGCAGCGCGGGCGCGACGCGGTGCTGGAGGCTGCGGGCCCGGGCAAGGCCTCCCTCGCGACGCTGCTGCCGACACTCGGTCCCGACGCGGAGGATCAGCGGGAGGGCGGCGTCGGGCGGCTCCACGAGACGGTCGCCGTGCTGTTCGAGGCGCTCTCCCGCGACCAGCCCGTCGTGGTCGCCGTCGAGGACGTCCACTGGGCCGACGGCGCGACGCTCAGCCTGCTCGCGTTCCTCGTCCGAGCCCTCACCTGCGATCGCGTGATGATCGTGCTCACCTTCCGGAGCGAGGACGTCTCCCGCGGACACCCGTTGCGCGGGTTCCTCGCCGAGCTCGACCGCACGCGGCGCGTCGAGCGGCACAGCCTCGAACGGTTGAGCCGCAGCGACGTGCTCCGCCAGGCGATCGCCATCCGGGGCACGTCGCTCGACACGGTCTCGATCGACAGCGTGTATGCCCGGAGCGAGGGCGTCCCGTTCTTCGTCGAGGAGCTGCTCGGTCTCGACCAGGACCGCGACGGCGAGGGCGACGAGCTCCCGGACACCCTCCGCGAACTCCTGCTTGCGCGCTACGAGCGACTCGCGCCCGCGACCCAGCAGTTGCTGCGCGTGATCTCGGCCGGCGGCGTCTGCGTCGAGCACGCCCTCCTGGAGCGGGTGTTCGCGGGCGGGCCCGATGCTCTCGACACCGGTGTGCGGGAGGCGATCGGGTCGAACGTCCTCGTCGCGGACGCGACCACGTACGAGTTCCGACACGCACTGGTCCGGGAGGCGATCCACGACGATCTGCTGCCCGGCGAACGGAGCCGATTTCATGCGGGCTTCGCCGAGGCGCTGGAGGCAGGCGTCGGTGGTGAGCCGGTCGCTGCAGCGGTGTCGCACCACTGGATGCTCGCCCGCGACTTCGGACGGGCCTTCCCCGCGACCGTCCGCGCCATGGAGCAGGCTCACGCGGCATACGCGTACAGCACGGAGGCACAGCTCGGCGAGCGTCTCCTGGAGATCTGGGATCAGGTCCCCGATGCCGCGGCGCTCGTCGGGCGCTCGCGTTCGGAACTCATGCGACGGACGGCGAGCGCGTTGCGGAACGCCGGCTGGACGGACCGGGCGATCGCCATGGTCGACGAGGTGCTCGCGACGCCGGAGGACCGCGACGACCTCGACCAGGCCAAGCTCCTCCGCGACAAGGCCTTCTACCTCGCCAACCTCGGGCGACCGGGCTCGGTGGACCTCCTCGAACAAGCGCTCGACCGGGTCCCGCCGGGCACCCCCGGCGATCTGCGTGGTGTGCTGCTGACGAGTCTCGGCGCGCGGCACATGATCATCGGGCGGCTGGAGCGGGCGATCGAGTACGCCGACGAGGCCGCCCGGGAGGCCGTCCGCACCGGTTCCGCGCGGAACGCCTCGGTCGCCGCGAACATCGGTGGGATCGCGCGCATCCACCACGGTGACCTGGAGAGCGGCAGCAGCATGCTCGCGAGCGCTGAGCCGCTGGCGGACGGCGACGGCAGCGCCCTGCTCCGGTACCGGGTGAACGCGTCCGACATGGCGAACCTGCTCGGCTCGTACGAGGAGGCGCTCGCGTCTGCGCTGGAAGGTGTCGCGCGAGCCAAGGAGCTGGGCGTCGAGCGCAGCTCGGGGCTCATCCTGTCGTCGAACGCGGTCGACCCGCTGGTGGCGCTCGGACGCTGGGACGAGGCGGAGGAACGGGTGCACCGGGCTCTGGCACTGCAGCCGCCGCTCGCGTTCTCGGTGTACCTGCGCCAGTCGCTGATCCTGCTGACGCTCTGGCGTGGCGACGCCGAGACCGCGGCGACCCTGTACCGCCGGTGGCGGAAGGGGATGCTCTCCCTGTCCGGCCTGGAGGTGCAGACGCGGTTCGGCGTCGCCCGCGTCGTGATGCAGGTCGGGCTGGCGGCCGGCGACCTCGGCGGGGCCTGGTCACCGGCCGGCGTCGGCGTGTTCGAGGCCCCGGACCACCGCCCGATGCCGGCGTACGACCTCCCGGCACTGGCGGACGCGGCCCGCGTCCTGGCCCGGGTCCGCGTCGCGCTGGCCACCGGCACCCTCGACGTGGCGTCCGGGCCCTTCGCGGGTGTCGACGACGACCAGCTCCGGCAACTGGAGGAACGCTGGCGGGCACTGCTCGCCGAGGAGCGGTTCTGGCCGACCGCACCGCTGTGGAGCGCGCTGGTCGACGCCGAACTCGGCGGGCCGGACGGCACCGGTGACGACGTCGGTGCGTGGGAGGCGGCTCGTGCGATGGCCGAGCGTCCGTTCTCACCGGCAGCGCTCGCGCCCTACACGGCGCTCCGATTGGCCGAGGCGCGCGTGGCCGCCGGTGATCGCTCCGGCGCACAGGACACGCTCGTCGTCGCGGTCGCCGAGGCGACGACGCTCGGTGCCGGCCTCGTGCTCGACGGTGCGCGGGCGTTGGCGGAGCGAGCGTCGCTGAACCTCGACGGCCGCCCCCGAGCGCGCGGCACGAGCGGCTCCATCGAGTTGACCGCTCGGGAGCGCCAAGTGCTGCAGCTCATCGCGGAGGGCCTGAGCAACCGACAGATCGGCGAGCGCCTGTTCATCAGCGCGAAGACCGCGAGCGTCCACGTCTCGGCCATCCTGCGGAAGCTCGGTGTGGCGACCCGGACCGAGGCCGCGATGGTCGCCGGAGCGAGCGGATTGCTCGCGGCGAGCGCCGGACACACCGACTGACTCTGACGTCCGCTTGGCGGTGAAGCGGGTCCCGGCCGGAATCGAGGGGAAGCCGGCCGGGAACCCCGACAGGGCGAAAGGGTCCTGTCGGGCATCAGCGTAATGACGGGGCGAGACGGCACGTGGCCCGTTGCGTTCTTTGGACAGGCGTGTCCGTGTAGACTCAAAAAACCGACACCTATGTCGGATTATGCACACCAGTCAGCAACGGAGAGCACATGCGCATCGTCATCATGGGTCGAGGTGTCATCGGGGTGACCTACGGCTGCGTCCTGCGCGAAGCCGGACACGAGGTCCAGCACCTCCTTCGTGACGCCGACCCGCAGGCCCGGCCGGCGACCACCACGGTCGACCTCCTCGACGGACGCGAGCAGCCACCGGTCGACCGCTCGTTCCGGTATCCGCTCACCCCGGTGACGTTCGATCCGGAGACGGTCGACCTCGTCCTCGTCTCCGTTCCGGCCGAGGCACTCGCCGGTGCGATCGAGTCGCTCCGTCGCCGCGGACTCGATCGACGCCTCCTGCTCATGGGCGGGTTCTGGGGGTCCCGCGAGGAGCTGCAGGCGCTCGTGGGCCACGACGACCACCTCCTCGGCTACCCGATCGCCGGCGGCCGACGTGACGCGGAACTCGTCGAGAGCGTCCTCTTCGACAGCGTCCGGTTGGCGCCGGCGTCCGCTCACACCACCGCACTTCATGCAGCGGCCTCGCAGGCGTTCCATGACGCCGGACTGACGGCGGAGCGGTCGCCTCGCATGCTCGAGTGGCTCTGGGTGCACCAAGCGGTCAACGCCGGGATCATCTCCGCGATCGCCTCCGAATTCCGCCCGGGCGACGAGATCGGCGACGTCGTCTCACGAGCGCTGGCGAGCCCGCGAACCCTCACTCGGGGCATCGGCAACATCCGTGAATGCCTCCGGGTCGTGCAGGCCCGCGGGGTCCGGCTCCGTCACCACCTGCGGGACATCGCGCCGTTCACGCTCCTGCCGAAGGCGCTCGCCGCGCGCGTCATGGTCCTCATGTTCCGGAAGGACGTCCTCAGTCGGCGCATCATGGAGCTGCACCACAACACGGACGATATCCTGGCGCTCATGTCGGAAGTCCACGTGTCGGCCACCGAATCGGCTGTCCCCGTCCCCGGGTTCACCCGCGACCTCGGTCGCGCGCGGGACGCCCTCGCCTCGTGAACGCGCTCAGCCCGACGTCGTCACGCGCCCGCGAACACCTGCGGCAGGCCGCTGTCGCCGAGTTCCGGGAACGCGGCTTCTGGCGGACGACGATGGATCACGTCCGACTGGCGGCGGACGTCTCGCGCGGAGGCCTGTACTACCAATACGCCAACACCGAGGAGATCCTGCTCGACGCGCTTGCGCACGAGCGCTCAGGGGACGAGGCGAACGACCTCGAGGGTTTCCTCGCCGAACAGGCGACCGCGCTCCACGACATCGACGCGACCCTCCGCCCGATCGTCTACGAATACGTCCTCGGCCTGCCTGCCGACCATCGTCGCGCTCTCCTCGCGGAGCAGTTCCGGCAGGCCGAAGGGGTGGTGGTCGGGATGCTCGGCGAGGTCTCCGGCGCCGACGATCGGGCGTTCCTCGCCCGGCAGATCGTCAGGCGCCTCGAAGGACTGTCGATCGCAGCCATGGCGGGAGCACTCGACGACGTGGACCTGGAACGCGAGCTCGCCGACCTCCGCACCCTGGCTGCGGGATGAGCCGGCGTGTCCTGCGACGATGCGCCGCGTTGCGATACTGAAGGGATGCCAGCGTTGACCCTCCGCCCCGTCGAACGTCCACGGGACGACGACGCGTTCGTCGAGTTCCTGAGCGCACACGAGTTCCCGTTCCACATGCAGCCGCGACCGACCACGGAGGAGGCTCGCAAACGCCTGACCTCCGGCATCGTCGACGGGCCCGGCGCCTTCGGATGTTGGGTACTCGCAGACGGAGAGGTGGTGGGAATCGTCACCCTCGAGGACCTGGAGGACGACACGGCGTTGATCGACCTGCGGCTCGCCGAAAACGCGCGAGGGCGCGGGATCGGCACGGCGATCCTGCCGGTCATCGTCGCCGAGGTCTTCGGGCGGTTCCCGTCCGTCCGCAAGCTCGAGGGGCAGACCCGCGAGGACAACGTCGCCATGCGTCGTGCCTTCCGTCGGGCCGGCTGGGTGAAGGAGGCCCACTACCGCGAGGGCTGGCCCGTGGTCGGCGGACAGCCGCTCGCATCGGTCGCCTACGCGATCCTCCGCAGCGACGTGCAGTCGGGCACGACGACGCCGGTCCCCTGGGACGACGAGCCCTGAGGCCAGCGGGCGCGCGTGCCTCGGCGCGGACCGGGAACCGCCCTTATGAGGACCGTCCGCTCACGCTCGTCCGGTCCGGTCACCCCTGCTCGGGAGGAGACCACCAGGACGAGCCGGCTTCGACGGGCGCGGGCCCAGCCACGGTGGCCAGCGCTCGCAAGTACTGGTCACCCATGCGGACGAGGGTGATGGTCCGGAGTCGATAGCCCAACGGACCTGCGTGCCACGTCGCATCAGGTCGAACCTCGAGCAGATACAACCAGCGACGTCTCAGTTCGTCGGGCACACCGACCCACAGGAGGTCGGGTTTGTTCCGGCGTTCGAGGGCGCAGAGAACTCCCCCCACGAGGAACGACCGCAACATGCCGCGGGTCGAGTCCAGATCGGGCGTCGGCCGACCAGGCGGAGGGTTCACGGGCCACTCGGGTCGAGTTTCGGAAAAACGACGTTGGAACGATCGATCGAACCGGACGCCGGCGATCTCACGGACGCGGATGACCGTGTAGCCGTCGAAGAACCCTCCTGTGGCTATCGGTGCGACGAGCACCCACTTGTGACCGATGGCGACGACGAACCCATCGAGGGTCTCGTCCGGGGCGGACACCCGGTTCAGCTTCACGATCGTGGAGGTCTGCTGGGCGAGACCGAGCCGCTTGAGGATCTTTGAGCGCGTCTGCATGGCTCATTCTCCCGCGAGGAGCCGGGCATCGCCCGTCACGGTAGCAACAGCAGACGCAATTCCCTTCGGGCCGCCTCGTCGACGCCGAGTGTTTCGAAGACACCGTCCGCATCGGCGACGAACGCCCGCACGTGCGGCGTCACGTCGTCGAGGAAGGCGTCGACCTGCTCCGACGTCCACGACGCCTGGCGGTCGTGGGTCGGGCCGCCGTGGGGCGCTGTTCCGGCCATGGCACGCACCGATGTCGCGTAGTCGTCGACGATGGCGTCAACGGTGACGCTGGTGTTAGCGAGGAGCAGCGCACTGATCATGCCGGTGCGGTCCCTGCCGGCTGCGCAGTGCACCAGGATCCCGGGTTCGGATGAGGCGACCGCTTCGAGCGCACCGCGGACGAGCTCCGGCAGGATGCGCACGTTGTGCTGCCAGTACTCCGGGGAGTCGAGGATCGGAAGACACACCTCGCGGAACTCCGGATGGGTCTGATCCTCGGTCGGCGCGAGCGTCATCACCAGCTCGGCTGGTGGCCGGACACCAGGGTCGGTTTCGCGCGCTCCGGTCTCATCGGCGCTGCGGAGATCGACCACGGACCGCAGCCCCCATCGCATCGCGGCGTCCCACCCTGCAGCGGTGAGGAGCTCGCGTCGGGGACCCCGCGCGATCCGCCCGCGCGCTGTCAGGCCGGTGGACGACAGCGGTGTCGGCAGGCCGCCGAGATCCCTGAGGTTGCGCAGGCCGTCCCAGTCCAGATTCCGCATCTGGCAGAGCGTACCCGAACCGACCGTGCGGCTTCCGACTGCGAGTTAGCGCTTGCTGGCAGCGCGTCGGATGGCGCCGAAGACGATCGTGCCGATGATGAGGACGATGCCGATGATCCCGAGCCACAGCAGGCCCTTCAGCGCGAAGCCGACGATGGAGAGGATCGCCCAGATGACGAGGAGCACGATGATGATCTGCATGGCTTGGGTTCCTGATTCCGTGGGTGATGGTGGTTGGTGAGGTGGCTCAGTGTATGCGGAGCTCGGCGACGAGCGGGCACGCGAACGGATCGCGAGCGCCGAGACCGACGCGGTTGAGGTAGCGGATGACGATGCCGTACGAGCGCAGCAGGGTGGTCTCGGTGTACGGGACGTCGAGTGCGGCGCAGTGGTCGCGGACGAGTCGTCGAGCCTCTTTGAGTGCGGGACGCGGCATCGAGGGGAACAGATGGTGCTCGACCTGGTAGTTCAGGCCGCCCATGAGGAACGACACCCACCATCCACCGACGACGTTCCGCGACGTCAGGACCTGCCGGGAGAAGAAGTCCACGTTCGCATCATGGGCGATCGTCGGCATCCCCTTGTGGTTCGGGGCGAAGGAGGCACCCATCATGACGCCGAACACCGCGAGCTGCACACCGAGGAACGCGCACGCCATGCCGAACGGCAGGAACCAGAACACGACGGTGAGGATGATCCCGAAGCGTGCGACGAGCATCACGCCCTCGATCACCCGGTCGCGCACGTCGGCCCGCGTCCCGACACCGCCGACGACGGAGCGGATCGCGAGCCAGTGCAGGTTGAGGCCTTCGAGGGTGAGGAGAGGGAAGAACAGCCAACCCTGGTGGCGGTAGAAGATCCTCGCCGCCCGGTTCCGCACGGTGTCGACGTCCTCCGGCAGGAAGCGGATCGTGTCGGGTTCGATGTCGGGGTCCTTGCCCACCGTGTTCGGGTTGCCGTGGTGGCGGGTGTGCTTGTTCATCCACCATGAGTAGCTCAGTCCGACGAGGAAGGTCCCGAGGAAGCGACCGGCCCAGTCGTTCCACGCACGGGACTCGAACACCTGCCGGTGCGCGGCCTCGTGGGACAGGAAGGCGAACTGGGTGAACAGTACGCCCAGCGCCGCCGCCACCAACAGCTGCAGCCAGGAGTCGCCGAGGAACGCGAAGGCGACCCAGCAGCCGGCGGTGGCCAGCACCAGGACGGCGAACAGCGTCCAGTAGAAGCCGTAGCGCCGTCGGAGCAGGCCGGCCGACTTCACCTCGGCGAGGATCGCGGAGTAGCTCGAGGTACCACCAGCCCGCGTTCTCCCGCTGGGTCCGGTCTTCCGGAACCCGCTGCTGCGTTCGACCGTCATCGGGCGCACTCCGCCGGTGGGACGGGCTGTCTCGTCGACCACGTGGGTCGCCGACGGCGCGCGAGAACAAGGCCGACGGGGTGCGAACTCATGAGGCTCCTGGGCATCATCAGAAAGGACGAACATTCCGGCAACCGGGGTCTGGGGCAGCGCTCGTTCAGCGTAGAACGGCCCCGCGACCCGACGCAAATCCGCCTGAGCGCGTCTCGACCGCGGCGGTCATGGACGACCTCCGGCCTCGGTTACGGTTGATCCGCTGATCAACAGATGAGGACTGAGACCGCCATGGACGACACGCGCGAAGCACGGCTCATCGAGACGTTCGTGACCCTCACCGACAGCCTCGTCGCCGACTACGACGTCGTCGACGTGCTGCAGACACTGGTCGACCGGGCGGTCGAATTGTTCGACGCCGCAGCCGGGGCGATCCATCTGGCCGACCGCGACGACGTCCTGCGGGTCGTCGCTTCCACGAGCGAACGGAGCGAGTTCATCGGCCTGCTCCAACTCAACGCGGGCGAGGGCCCGTGCATCGCGGCGGTGACGTCGGGTCGACTGGTGACGGCGGAGAGCGCCGCGGAGCTCCAGGAGCATTGGCCGAGGTTCGCGGAGGCCTCGAAGGAACGCGGATACGCGGGCGTGCACGCGATCCCCATGCGGCTCCGCGACACGACCGTCGGGTCACTGAACCTGTTCCGCGAGACCGAGGGCGCTCTCAACGGCGCCGACGCCCGCGCCGCCCAGGCGCTGGCCGATGTCGCGACGATCAGCCTCCTCCAGCAGCGGACGATCGAGAACGCGACGCTCGCCACCGAGCAACTCCAGCGCGCACTCGACAGCCGGATCGCCATCGAACAGGCGAAGGGGTATCTGGCCCGTGCAGCGGGTGTCGACATGGACACGGCGTTCGGGATGATCCGGCAGTACGCACGCACCCGCCAGCGGCGGCTCGGTGATGTCGCCGCCGCGGTCGCGCGCGAGGAAGTGCCGCTCGACGAGGTCACGGGGACCGGCTCACCCGAGCCCGACGAGGCCTGACCGCCGCCCTGCACCGACCATGGGGTAGCCGGTCGATCCTCCACAACCCACTCCAAACTCAGCCGGAACAGGGCAGGATGGAGGTTCGAACATCACCGAGCACTCTCGAAGGAACACACCCATGGCAGGCCTCAGCCTCTCCAAAGGCAACAACCTCTCGCTCACGAAGACCAGCCCAGGGCTGACCATCGCCACGGTCGGTCTCGGGTGGGACCCGCGCACCACCGTCGGCGTCGCGTTCGACCTCGACGCCTCCGCCATCCTCGTCGCCGAGAACGGCAAGATCCGAACCCCCGCGGACTTCATCTTCTACAACCAGATGTCGACGCCCGACGGCTCGGTCGTGCACCAGGGCGACAACCGCACCGGTGAGGGTGACGGCGACGACGAGCAGATCACGATCGACCTCCGCGCCGTGGAGCCCGACGTCTCGCGCATCGTCATCGCGGTCTCGATCCACGACGCCGACAACCGCCGCCAGAACTTCGGTCAGGTCCGCGACGCCTTCTGCCGGGTGATGGACCAGGACCAGCAGGAGATCGTCCGCTACGACCTCACCGAGGACGCCTCGCAGGAGACGGCGATGCTGTTCGCCGAGATCTACCGGTACAACTCGGAGTGGAAGTTCCGAGCCGTCGGCCAGGGCTACACCACCGGCTTGGCAGGCATCGCGGGCGACTTCGGCGTCCCACTCGACTGAGCCTCACGCAGGCGCCGGCACGACCGGCGGTCAGTGACCGCCGGTCAGCTTGCCGGCCAGTCGGCTGTGGATCCGGGTGCTCGCGTCGTTCATCCCCTCGATGACGACCCGCTTCCCGCGACGCTCGTACTTCGTGGTGATCGCGTCGAGGGCGGCGACGGTCGACGCGTCCCAGACGTGCGACTGCGAGAGGTCGATGACGACCTGCTCCGGGTCGTCGGCGTAGGCGAACTGCGTCGTCAGGTCGTTGCTCGAGGCGAAGAACAGCTCTCCGGTGACGGTGTACCGGGCGGTGGGCGTCGCGGCGGACCGGTCGACCGTGCGTTCGACGGAGGCGAAGTGGGCTACCCGCTTGGCGAAGACCACCATCGCCGCGACCACACCGACGACGACGCCGACCGCAAGGTTGTGCGTGAGGACCACCACGACGACCGTGGCGACCATGACGACGGTCTCGCCGAGAGGCATGGCGCGCAGGGTCCTCGGGTTGATGCTGTGCCAGTCGAAGGTCGCGACGGACACCATGATCATCACCGCGACGAGGGCGGCCATGGGGATCACCGCGACCACGTCGCCTAGCGCGACGACCAGGACCAGCAGGAACACCCCGGCGAGGAAGGTCGAGATCCGCGTCCGCGCGCCAGAGGCCTTCACGTTGATCATGGTCTGGCCGATCATCGCGCAGCCACCCATGCCGCCGAAGCACCCGGAGAGCACGTTCGCGATCCCCTGGCCCAGCGACTCGCGGGTCTTGCCCGACGGGGTGTCGGTGACGTCATCGACGAGCTTCGCCGTCATGAGCGATTCGAGGAGCCCGACCAACGCCATCGCGGCCGCATACGGGGCGATGATCGTGAACGTCTCCAGTGTGAACGGCACGTTCGGGATGAACAGGGTCGGCAGGCTGCGCGGCAGTTCGCCCTGGTCGCCGACGGTCGGCACGTTCAGTCCGGCGACCACGGTCGCCGCGGTGATGAGCACGATCGCGACGAGCGGCGCCGGCACGACACTCGTGAGGCGGGGCATGACGACCATGACCACGATGCCGACCGCGACGAGCGGGTACACGAGCCACGGCACGCCGATGAGGTTCGGCAGCTGCGCGGTGAAGATCAGGATCGCCAGGGCGTTGACGAACCCGACCATGACGCTGCGCGGGATGAAGCGCATGAGCTTCGCGACGCCGAGAAGACCGAGGACCACCTGGAAGACACCGCCGAGGATGACCGTGGCGATGAAGTAGTCGAGGCCGTGTTCGCGGGCGACCGGAGCGATGACCAGGGCGATCGCTCCCGTGGCCGCCGTGATCATCGCCGGACGCCCGCCGAGGAAGGCGATCGCCACGGCCATGACGAACGAGGAGAACAGCCCGACCTGTGGGTCGACACCCGCGATGATCGAGAAGGAGATCGCCTCCGGGATGAGCGCCATGGCGACGACGAGGCCCGCCAGCACCTCTCTGGTGAGGATGCGGGGGCTGCGGAGGGCGGAGAGGACGGTGGCGTCCGGTGCGGCGGATGTGAGGCCGATGGCCATGGGTGCTCCTGTCGGAGTCGGGGTCCTCAGCGTGAGGACCGGATGGGAATGTCGGGGTCCGGCGCTGCGGTGCGCACGCCACCGACCGCGCGGGGGCGTCACGCGCGGGAGAATGGTGGGGAGATGCGGCCCGATCGGCCGCCATCGATAACTCTACCCTAACGTAAGGGTTGATTTGAAGTGAGGCGACTGTGACGAGCGAACCGACCACCATGCACATCGGCGAACTCGCCGAGCGCACCGGACTCTCGCTCCGCACACTGCGGCACTACGACGACGTCGGTCTGGTCTCAGCCTCCGCGCGCACCGAGGGCGGATTCCGCTTGTACACGCAGGACGACTACGACCGCCTCATCCTCATCCGGCGCATGAAACCCCTCGGCTTCTCGCTCGAAGAGATGGCCGAACTCCTCCGGGTGATCGACGCCATGGACACCGCACCCGACGACGACACGCGCGCGATCCTCGATGGGTTCATCACCGATGCGGCCGAGCGACGCGCCAAGCTGCAGCAGCAGCTCGCGATGGCGGACGAGTTCGTGTCACTCCTCGAAGCCCGCCGCTGAACAGCAGCGATCCCGCCCGAGGTGACGATGGTCACCTCGGACGGGATCGGTGCTGTGTCGGCGCGGGCTACGACGCGACGCGTCGGCGACGGACGACCAGCCAGGCGCCGGCTGCGAGGAGCAGCCCGGCCAGGCCGACGAATCCGACGACCGAGACACCGGTGGTCGACAGCGCACCAGGACCGGAGCCCGCAGCGCCGGGAGCCGCGGCATCCGCGGCCAGGACGGTCAGCGCCGCCTCGGCCGTGATGCCGGAGTCCGCACCCAACGCCTGCAGCGTGTGCGCGCCCGGCACCACCGAAGCGGGCACCCGCAGCGTCGCCACGAACGCACCCGAAGCGTCCGCGACGACGGTCCCGAGGTCGGTCGGGGTGGAGAACAGCGTGAACCGCACCTGCTCCCCCGCGGCGAAGCCGGACCCGGACACCGAGAACGACTCACCCACCCGCACCGACGGCTGGTCGACCGTCAGCGTGCCCTCGGCACCGGGCACCGCGATCCGCTGCGGACCGACGCTCTCGAGGGTCGGGACGACCGGGTTCATGAGGCCCGTCTCCGGGTCGAACGTCAGCCGGTCGATCGTCGTCTCGCGGTGCTGGCCGTCACCACCCGGGATGGCGAACCGGTGGTAGACGATGTACCAGTCGTCGGTGCCCGGCACGTTGAGGATCGAGCTGTGACCGGTGGCGAGGATGCCGAGTTCGGGCTGCTTCTGCAGGATTACACCGCGGTACGTCCACGGGCCGTCCACACTCGTCGCCGTCGCGTACCCGACCCGGTAGTTCTCCGAACCGGTGTCGTCGATCGAGTACGTCAGGTGGTAGATCCCGTCCCGGTAGTTGACGAAGGCACCCTCGCGGAAGTCGGTCAGGCCGTCGATGCGCTTGAGCGTGTCGGCCTTGATCGACAGCATGTCGTCCGACAGCTCGGCGTACACCGGCGAGCCGTTGCCCCACAACAGGTAGCTCTTCCCCGTCACCGGGTCGGTGAACGTGGCCGGGTCGATCGCCTGTCCGGAGGTCACCGCTTCGTCGTTGAGGATCATCGCATTCGGCTGAGCCGTGAACGGACCGGCCGGGCTGTCCGCGACGGCGACGCCGATGGTCTTCCGGTCGACGGAGGCGTTGTGGCCGCTGAAGTAGAAGAAGAACTTCCCGTCCTTCTCCCCGATCGTCGGCGCCCAGGCGTTGCCGGTCGCCCACGGCACGTTCCCGTTCGCGCCGTCGAGCGTGAGGATCGGCTCCGCCGAACGCTCCCAGTCGACGAGGTCCTTCGACGACCAGACGAAGAACTCCTTGCCACCCCAGCCGGCGAAGCCGTCAGTAGTCGCATAGATGTAGTAGGTGTCGCCCCAGACGAAGACGTTCGGGTCGGCGTAGAGACCGGGGATGACCGGGCTCTTCATCTCGACGGCCCGCATCGTCCACGTCACGGCGTCACCCGAGGTCGGCGTCAACGTCACGGTCACCGGGCTGCTGAGGTCGACGGCGGTCCCCGAGGCGGGGCTCGCCGTGACACCGGCCGCGGTCGTGAAGGTCGGGCTCAAGGCGGTGCGGTCCGTCCCAGGCTGGACCGGGAAGACGACCTCGTGGCGGTCGTTGTCGACGATCGGAGCGGTCTTCAGCACGTCCTCCTCGAGGCCGATGTCGGTCAGCGCCGCGGTGTTCCCGGAGCCGGCGAGCACCTCGTCCGCTGAGAGCGCGCGGTTGTAGATCGCGAACTCGCGGAACGCGCCCTTCAGGCGGTTGTCGGCGTCGTAGTTCGAACGGCCCAGGTAGTTGGCGCTCGTCCACCCGCCGCCGATGTCGCCCGGATCCGACGTCACGGTTCCGGTGCCGACGGCGATGCCGTCGAGGTAGATCGTGGCCGTGGTGCCCTGCAACGTGTACGTCAGCTTCGCCCAGCGACCGCGCGTCAGGTCCTTGCCCTGCGACACCGTCTGCTCCGTGCTCCAGTTGCCGGTCGCGAGGCTCGTCCGATAGGCGTTGCCGGTGCTGAACAGGTAGCCGTCGCCGGCGCCACCGGTGGTGTTGCCGAGCCCGTAGATGAAGTACGGGTTGGCCTGCGTCGGGTCGATCCAGACCTCCGCCTCCACCGTGACGTCCTTCACGCCGGCGAGCAGGTTGTCCGGCAGCTTGACGTAGTCGCCGCCGTCCAGCTGCAGCGCACCGTCGGAGAAGGTCGCACCGCCTTCGACCGTCGCGTCGAGGCCGTTGCCGGACACGTCGCTGAGCGTCGAGCCCGCGGAGCCGGCGAAGTCGTAACGGACGATCTCGCCGTCCTCGTTCGCGGGCGCCGGCTCGGGTGCTCCGCCGAGGCTGTCCTGGAGCAACTGCAATTCTGCAGCCGTGACCGGGAGCACCGTGCCGTGGCGTGGGCTCGCGGGCAGGTCGTAGTCCTTCGCGACCTGCCAGTCGGGGTTCGCGATGTCCTCGGTCTCGAGCGGGATGTAGCCGCGTCCGCCGTACTCGTCGACGAAGAGGTAGAACTTGTCACCGTTGACGTCGCCCGGGTTGGCGGCGAACGCCGTCGGCCCCTCGACCGCGCTGGTGCCGGCATCGCGACCGATGCAGGTGTCGAGCACCGTCCAGGACTCGAGCGTGGCCCGCAGGTCCGTCGAGGACTCCTGGATGATGTCGGCGCACCCGGTGCCACCGGCGCCCTCGTCCTTGGTGAAGCGGTAGTAGGTGTCGCTCGACTTGATCACCGTGGAGTCGATCCGCGAGACGCCCTGGTCCTGCCAGACCTGCGGCTCGCTGAACGTCGTGAAGTCGCGGGTGGTCGCGTACATCATGCGGTGGTAACTGTTCCCGGTGTGGTCCGGGTCGTCGGAGCCGTAGAGCGACGAAGCCCAGAAGACCACGTACGCGCCGATGGTGTCGTCGTAGTACGCCTCGGGTGCCCAGGTGTTGCCCGCGTTCTCCGGTGCGACCTCGATGTGCCGCTGGTCGGACCAGGTCACGAGGTCGTGGGACTCCCACACCTCGAGGTGGTGGCTGCCCGTGCGGACCGAGTCACCCCAGGACGTGCCGCTGCCGATCGAGAGGTCGGTGGCGATGAGGTAGAAGGTGTCACCCTCGGGAGATCGGATGAGGAACGGGTCGCGCAGCCCCTTCGTGCCCTCGTCCGAGGTGAGGACCGGGCGTCCGGCGTTGAGTTCGTTCCAGTCGAGCGCGTTGTTGCCCTCACTGGCGGCGAAGTAGATGTTCTCGCCGGCGAGCGAGTTGCCGGTGAAGTAGGCGAACGCGTAGCCCTCGTAGTCGGGGGTCGCGATCGCGGCGCGGACGGTCGCCGTGAACCCGCGCGTCGCGGTCGCCTCGCCCTGGCTCAGCGTGGCGGTCAGGGTGACGGTGGCGTCCGTGGCGGGCCGCGTCACGACACCGTCGGTGGCGATCACGGCGGGGTCCGACGACGCCCAGGCGATGTCGATCCCCTCGGGCGCTCCGGGCAGGGTCAGATTGCCGCGCACGTCGTCGACGTTCGCGATCGACAGGGCCGCAGCGGCGGCGTCCAGATCCTCCTGCGCCGTGGGGGCGGCTCGGAAGCTCGACTGGGATGTCGCTGCCGGGGCGGTCCCCGGCGACACCGCTGCGGCGGCGCCGGAGGCACCGACGAGCGGCAGGATCAGGGCCGCGATGGAGGTCGCGACGACCGTTTTGAGGCGCAGTTGTCTCATGGGGGTTGGTTCTCCTGGTTCGGCGTCGTTGTCGAGCGGGATGGAACGGGTGGTGCTGCGGGGGGCGGGCGTCAGGTCTTGCGTTTGCGCGAGACCACGAGTCGCTGGAGGAGGACGAAGACCAGCAGGATGCCGCCGGTGATGATGGTCGTCGCCTCCGGCGGGATGCTCCCGTCTCGGGTGATGAGGACGTTCATGAGCCCGAGAACGAGCGCACCGACGACGGACCCGAGGACGAACCCGGCTCCACCGGTCAGCAGCGTGCCGCCGATGATCACGGCCGCGATGGCGTCGAGCTCCCAGCCGACACCCGTGATGTTCTGGGCGATGCCGAGCTTCGAGGTGTAGACGACGGCCGCGAGGCCGGCCAGGGTGCCGCTGATGATGTAGACCATGAGCTTCGTGCGGACCACGGGCAGGCCCATGAGGAGGGCCGACTGCTCCGAGCCGCCGATCGCGTAGACGGTCCGGCCGAGGCGGGTCTTGTGGAGCACCACGAACGCCGCGGCGACGACGAGCAGGGCGATCAGGACGTTCGGGGTGGTGATGAGGTCGTTGATCTTCGGGCCGTCGATCACTTTCCACTCGGTGGAGAGCGAACGGATCGGCGAGTCGTCGGCGAGACGCTCCGGGGTGGTGCTGAGCATCGAGGCGAGACCGCGCCCGAGGAACATCATCGCGAGGGTGGCGATGAACGGTTGCACGTTGAAGTACTGCACGAGCACGCCCGAGAACACGCCGAACGCGGAGCCGATCAGGATCATGATCACCATGACCGCGATCGGGTTCCAGCCCGAGTTCGCGAGCATCACCCCGATCAGACTGCTGATGGCGATGATCGCACCGACGGAGAGGTCCACGCCGCCCGTGAGGATCACGAAGGTGAGCCCGACGGCGAGGATGATCAGGTAGGCGTTGTTGATGAGCAGGTTCGAGATCGTGCTGGCCTGGACGATCCGTCCGTAGGCGATCTCACCGTAGACGACCATGCCGATGAAGATGACGACGGCCGCCAGGGTGGGCAGGGTCTCGAGGTTGGGCGTCAGCCGGGACAGCAGCGAGCGCCGCGGGAGCACCGGAGCGTCGGGCGCCGGTCGGTCGGTGAGGGTGCTCATGCTGACACCGTTTCCTTTCGCGTGGGGACCGACGCCGTGGGCGTCGTCCGGGACTTCCGCCGGGCGAACAGGGCTCTCACGCGCTGTGACTGGAGGAGGCAGATGATCACGATCACGACGGCCTTGAACGCCGGCGTCGCCGAGGAGGGGATGGAGAGGAACACGATCGTCTTGTCGAGGGTCGCGATGAGGAGCGCGCCGATCACGCTGCCGGTGAGGGAGAACTTGCCACCGGCGAGCGAGGTGCCGCCGATGACGACCGCGAGGATGGCGTCCATCTCCGCGTTCAAGCCGGTCTTCGCCACCTCGACCGTCATGACGCTGGCGGTGCTGAAGATCCCGGCGACACCCGCGAGGACGGCGCTCACGATGTAGACGGCGATGAGGATGCCGATGGGGCGGATACCCGCCATCCGGGCGGCGCGCGGGTTGATGCCGATGGACTCGATCATCAGGCCGAGCGCGGTGCGCCGGACGAGGAACGCGACGATCGCGACGATGACACCGGCGATGATGAAGACGACGGGGAATCCGAACACGGTGCCGTTGGCGAGCCAGCGGAAGGGCTCGTTCGTGGCCGAGGTGTTCTGCCCCGAGGTGATGACCTTCGCGAGGCCGCGACCGGCGAGCATCGTGATCAGCGTGGTGATGAACGGCTGCAGGCCGACGATCGAGACGAGCACCCCGTTGACGGTGCCGAGGAAGGCGCTCACGGCGAGCGCGAGCAGCGCTGCGACGATGGCCGAACCCGCGTCCCCGCCGCTCTGGTTGCTCATGAACTCCATCGACACGGCGCCGGAGACCGCCATGACGGAACCGACCGAGAGGTCGATGCCGCGGGTGGCGATCACGAGCGTCATCCCGACCGCGATCATCATGATCGGGGCGCTCGCGCGCAGGATGTCGATCGGGTTGCCCGACAGGTTGCCGGTCGCGCCGTTGACGGAGACGCCCAGGTAGCCGGGGTCCTTGACGAGGTTGATGACGAGCAGGAGCAGCAACGTCACGATCGCCCAGATGTAGGGCTGGTGGACGATGGTGCTGACGACGCCGCGGGCCGAGCCCTGGCCTCCGCGTGCGGAGGAACCGGAACGGGCCGGCCCCTGACTGGTGGCGCTCACGTGGCGCTCCCTTCGGTGGCGATCAGGTCGACGATGGTGTCTGCGGTGACCTCGGGTCCGTTGACGATCTCGCCGATCTTACGGTGATCCTTCAGCACGACGATCCGCTCGCTCAAGCGCACGACCTCCTCGAGCTCGGAGGAGATGAACACGACGGACATCCCGTCCTCGGCGAGCGCGGCGATCGCCTCCTGGATCTCGGCCTTGGCGCCGACGTCGATGCCACGGGTCGGCTCGTCGAGCACGATGAGCTGCGGCTTCGTCGCCAACCATCGGCCGAGGAGCACCTTCTGCTGGTTGCCACCGGAGAGGTTCTTGATGGGGCGTTCCGGGTCGGAGGGCCGGACGTTGAGTTCGAGCAGGTACTTGTCGCAGAGCTCGTTCTGCTCGCGTCGGGAGAGCGGGCGCGCCCAGCCCCTGCGGGCCTGGACGGCGAGGATGAGGTTCTCGCGCACAGTCAGGTCGCCGATGATGCCTTCGTCGCGTCGGTTCTCGGTGGAGAAGGCGATCTGCTTCGACAGGCCGGCCATGGGCGTATGGACCTCGGCGGTCGCGCCGTCGATCGTGACCGTGCCGGAGTCGGGACGGTCGGCACCGTAGATGAGCCGACCCAGCTCGGTGCGGCCCGACCCGAGGAGCCCCGCGAGACCGACGACCTCGCCGGCGTGGACCTCGATGTCGACGGGGTCGATCGAGCCCTTCCGCCCGAGGTCCTTGGCGCTGTAGAACGCCGGGGTGTCGGCGGTGCCGGTCCGGCCACGGTTGGAACCGAGGGCGGCGAGCGTGCCGTAGTCCTTGCCGATCATCTTGGAGATGAGCTCGGTGCGGTTGAGGTCCGCGGTGCGGTACTCCCCGACGAACTCGCCGTTGCGGAGCACCGTGAGGCGGTCGCTGATCGCGTAGACCTGGTCGAGGAAGTGGGAGACGAAGAGGATCGCGACGCCCTGGTCGCGTAGTCGGCGCATGACCTGGAAGAGGCCCTCCACCTCGTTGGCGTCGAGGCTGGAGGTCGGTTCGTCGAGGATGAGCACCTTCGACTTGGTGACCATGGCCCGGCTGATCGCGACGAGCTGTTGCAGCGCGAGCGAGATGCTCGAGAGCGGCTGCTTGGGGTCGATGTGCCCGAGGCCGAGACCGACGAGCGCTTCGTGTGCGGCTTCGTGGGTGCGGCGCCAGTTGATGCCGAAGGGACCGCGGACCTCGTGGCCGAGCATCACGTTCTCGCCGACGGTGAGGTTGTCGCAGAGGTTCACCTCTTGATAGACGGTCGAGATGCCGGCGCTCTGCGCGTCCGCCGTTCCGGAGAAGGAACGGGGACCTCCGGCGACCAGGATCGTGCCGGAGTCGATCTTGTACACCCCGGTGAGCGCCTTGATGAGCGTCGACTTGCCGGCGCCGTTCTCGCCCATGAGCGTGTGGACCTCGCCGGGGAAGAGCCGGAAGTCCACGTCTTGCAGGGCTTTGACGCCCGGGAACTCGATGGAGATGTGCTGCATCTCGACGATCGGCTCGGTGATTGCCATGTCTGCCTGGTCGTTCTGCCGGTCGATCCGGCGTCGTCGCCGGGGAGTCTGGTCCCCGGGAAGCGGGTGGGCGGTCGCCCGGCAGCGATGGAGCTGGCTGCCGGGCGACCGGGTCGGATCAGTAGGCGCGTTCGGGCAATGCCGCCGTCGCGGCGTCCGGCGAGTCGAACGTGACGCTCGGCACCACGATGTCCGACTCGACCGAGTCGCCGGCGAGTGCCTTCTTGACGATGTCGATCGCGGTCTCACCGAACAGCGGGTTGTACTCGGCGACGAAGCTCAGGCGGCCGGCGGCGAGTGCTTCGAGTGCTGCCTTGGTGCCGTCGATCGTGATGATCTTGACGTCGGTGCCGGGCTTCAGGCCGGCCTCCTCGACGGCGAGTGCAGCGCCGAGGCCCATCTCGTCGTTCTGCGCGAAGACGAGCTGGACGTCGTTGTTGTTCGCCTTGAGGATGGTCTCGAAGACGCTCTTCGCCTCTTCGGTGGACCAGTTGGCCGACTGCGACTCGAGCTTGGTGAAGTTCGGGTCGATGGTGTCGTCCCAGCCCTTGTTGCGGTCGTTGACGACGGAGAGGCCGGGAGGGCCCTCGAGGACGACGTACTTGGCGCCGTCGGGGAACTGACCGTTCGCCCACTCGGCGGCCGAGGCGCTGATGCCGACGTTGTCGGGGGCGATGCGGCTCGTGTAGAGCTCGGTGTCGTTCGGCTCGATGCCGCGGTCGAGCAGGACCACGGGGATCTCGGCCTCCTTCGCGCGCTCCAGGACGCTCTCCCAGCCGGTCGCCTCGGTGGCGGACAGCAGGATGGCGTCGACGCCCTCGTCGATGAACGAGGTGAAGGCGGTGATCTGCGAGTTCTGGTCGCCGTTCGTCGCCGGTGCGTACTTGAGGTCGAAGCCGTTCTCCTTCGAGAACGAGTCCTGGATGTTCTTCTCGTTCGCGGTGCGCCATCCGCCCTCGGGGCCGACGGCCACGAAGCCGATGGTGGTGAGTTCGCCGTCTGAACCGGCGTCGCCGTCGGAGCTTCCGGAACCGCTGGAGCAGGCGGTCGCGCTGAAGGCGAGAGCACCGACCAGGGCGAGGCCCGCGAGTGCGCGGACACGTGTTGTCTTGAACATTGTTCTCCTCTTTGAGACCCGCGGTCCCGACGATGGGTGCGGCGTGAATGTGACGTGCGTGGTGCTGCGGTGACGCAGGTGGTCGGTGATTGTTAGCGATCACATCTGCGTTGTGCTGAACATTAGCCACGGCTCGAAGTGGTTGTCAACAGGCAATGTTAGCCCTCACAATTCCTGCGGAGCGGCCTCCCGGCGGCGCCGTCGCGCGCGCTAGAGTCAGGTGATCAGCGGACACCCCGGCCGCGACCACCTCGATGGAGAGCTGCAGATGACCTCGCCCACGCCACTCGTGCAGCTGCGCGGTGTCTCGGTGAGCTTCCCCGGCGTCAAAGCGCTCGACGACGTCGACCTCCGACTGTTCCCTGGCGAGGTCCACTCCCTCATGGGCGAGAACGGAGCGGGGAAGTCGACCCTGATCAAGTCGCTGACCGGGGTCCATCGGATCGACAGCGGGAGCATCCTCCTCGACGGACGCGAGGTCTCGTTCTCGAGCGTCGCCGACGCCCAGGCGCACGGGATCAGCACCGTCTACCAGGAGGTCAACCTCCTCCCCAACCTGACCGTCGCCGAGAACATCCTCCTGGGCCGCGAACCACGCCATGCCTGGGGAGGGATCTCGGGGAGGCGTATGCGGGAGCGCGCCCACGAACTGCTCGCCGTCGTCGGACTCGACATCGACCCGACCTCGCAGCTCTCCGCCCACCCGCCGGCGATCCAGCAGCTCGTCGCGATCGTCCGGGCGATCGCCGTGCGCACCAAGGTTCTCGTCCTCGACGAACCGACCTCGAGCCTCGACAACGACGAGGTCACCGAACTCTTCCGGGTCATCTCGATCCTCAAGGCCGAGGGCGTCGCGATCCTCTTCATCTCGCACTTCCTCGACCAGGTCTACGAGATCTCCGACCGACTCACCGTGCTGCGCGAAGGCCGACTCGTCGGTGAATACCTCCCGCACGAACTGCTCCGGATCGACCTCGTCCACAAGATGATCGGCAAGGAGCTCGCGACCTTCGACGAGATCAGACGCGGGCTCGACACCTCCGACGAGGGCGACGCCCTGGACGGTGAGGACCCGTTCGTCGCGGCGATCGGGCTCGGGCGCCAGGGTGCGATCGAACCGATCGACCTGAAGGTCTACGAGGGTGAGATCGTCGGCATCGCCGGCCTGCTCGGCTCAGGACGGACGGAGCTCGCCAGACTTCTGACCGGTGTCGACCGGGCCGACACCGGCTCGGTGGAGGTGGCCGGGAGGGCCACCCGCCTCGGATCCCCGCGTCGCGCCCTCAAGCAACGGATCGTCTATGCGTCGGAGAACCGTCGCACCGAGGGGATCATCGGCGACCTCAGCCTGCGCGACAACATCGCGCTGGCCCTCCAGGCGGACCTCGGGTGGTTCAGGCGGATCCCGCTGCGTCGGCAGAACGAACTGGCCGAGAGCTACATCCAGGCGATGGGCATCAAACCGGCGAATCCCGATGCGCTCATGAAGGAGCTCTCAGGCGGGAATCAGCAGAAGGTACTCTTGGCGAGGTGGCTCGCGCTCGCTCCTCGGCTGCTCGTGCTCGATGAACCGACCCGAGGCATCGACATCGGCGCCAAGGCCGAGATCCAGAAGCTCGTGACCCGACTCGCCGAGAACGGTCTGTCGGTCGTGTTCATCTCAGCCGAACTCGAGGAGGTCCTGCGCATCAGCCACCGGATCGCCGTGCTGCGCGACCGACGGAAGGTCGCCGACCTCCCGAACTACGACCTCACCGTCTCGAAGCTGCTGGCCGCGATCTCGGAGGGGCCGGACGAGGCCCCGCCGGAACCGATCACGACCGCCGACGGCGAGAGGGGACCACGTGGGTGAGCCGTCCCGTCATGCGACGATCTTCGACGTCGCGCGGCTCGCGGGGGTCTCGCATCAGACCGTGTCACGGGTGCTCAACGACCTCCCGAACGTGCGCCCGGCGACGAAGGCGCGGGTCGACGAAGCGATCAAACAGCTGCGCTACGTCCCCTCCCCTGCCGCCCGGACGCTCGTCACGAAGCGATCCCGGACCATCGGCCTCATCGCCACCGGCGGCACCGAGTTCGGGCCCTCGTCCTCGGTCCTGCACTTCAACGCGGCGGCCCGTGACGCACGCTGGTCGGTCTTCACCGCGAACATGGTGGACAGCGACCCGGGTTCCGCGCGCGCAGCGGTCGAGGGGTTCCTGCGCCAGAACGTCGAGGGCATCGCCGTCATCAGCGCACGCGAGGGGGTCACCGACATCGTGGCGGGGATGGAACTCAGCGTGCCGCTCGTCGCCCTGCACGCAACGCCACGCGCGGGCATGGTGACCGTCGGCGTCGACCAGTACGCCGGCGCGCGTGCGGCGACCGCCCACCTCATCGGGCTCGGCCACCGGCGCATCGGACACCTCGGCGGACCACCGGACGCGATCGACGCCCGCGAGCGCGAGCGTGGCTGGCGGGACGAACTCGCCTCCGCGGGTCTCGTCGCGCAGGTCGTCGGGACCGGCGACTGGACGCCGACGTCCGGATACTCCCTCGGGCGACAGCTGGACGACGAGGTCACCGCGGTGTTCGCCGCCAACGACCAGATGGCGCTCGGCCTCATGCACGCCCTCACGGAGCGCGGCCTCCGGGTCCCGCTCGACTTCAGCGTCGTGGGGTTCGACGACATCCCCGAGGCGGAGCACCTCTCTCCGCCGCTCACCACCGTGCGGCAGGACTTCGAACAGGTCGGCCGGACCCTGCTCGCGACCCTGCTCGACCACGTCAATGGAGAACCCCCGGGAGCGGTGCCGCCCTCGGTACCGGAGCTGATCCTGCGCGACTCCACGGCGACGGCGAACGCCGAGCGCTTGGCGAGGCGCAGCGTCGACGTCCCCTGAGCGTCTCCAGCCCCTGACCCTCACCCGGTCCCTGCCCCACCCGGTGCCTGAGCCTCACCCGGTCCCTGAGCCTGTCGAAGGGCGAATTCCCAGGTACCCCGTCCACCCCCTGACCTACACTTGTCGGAGCAGGGGGAGTACTCCTTCGCGACATGCTCGTCAGTACGGATCCGCCATCGGATCCCGGGGTGTCGGCTCTCATCGAGAGTGGAGAAGACCGTGTTCCGACCATCGCGTCGGAGTCCCGTCCTCGAGCCCCTGGAGCCACCATGGCCGTCACCCCGCTGATCTGGATCATCACCATCGGTGTCACGATCCTCTTCTTCGTCTACGAGTTCTTCGCGCACGTGCGGAAGCCCCACGAACCGACCATCGCCGAGTCGGCACGCTGGTCGATCTTCTACGTCAGCCTCGCCCTGCTGTTCGGCGTCGGCATCGGCCTCGTCTCCGGCTGGACGTACGGCGGCGAGTACTTCGCCGGGTACCTGACCGAGAAGGCGCTGTCGATCGACAACCTGTTCGTCTTCCTCATCGTGATGGCCGGGTTCGCCGTCCCGAAGGCGTACCAGCAGAAGGTGCTGATGATCGGCATCATCATCGCGCTCATCATGCGCGGCGCGTTCATCGCCGTCGGCGCCGCACTCATCGAGAACTACTCCTGGATCTTCTACCTGATGGGCGCGCTGCTGCTGTTCCTCGCGTACCGCCAGGCGTTCGGCAGCCACGAGAGCGACCCGGCCAACGGCAAGGTCGTGGGATTCGCCCGCCGCATCCTCCCGATCACCGACACCTACCACGGCGACCGACTCTCGGTGAAGATCGACGGCAAGCGCTTCTTCACGCCGATGCTGCTGACGATCGTCGCGATCGGGTTCGTCGACCTCGTGTTCGCGGTCGACTCGATCCCCGCGATCTACGGCCTCACCGAGCAGGCGTACATCGTGTTCACCGCGAACGCGTTCGCCCTCATGGGCCTCCGCCAGCTGTTCTTCCTCATCGGTGGCCTGCTGGAACGTCTCGTCTACCTCGCCCAGGGTCTCGCCGTCATCCTCGCCTTCATCGGTGTGAAGCTCGTGTTCCACGCCCTCCACGTGAACGAGCTGCCGTTCATCAACGGCGGTCAGCACATCGACTGGATCCCCGACATCCCGATCTGGTTCTCACTGCTCTTCATCGCCGCGACCATCACCGTGGCGACGGTCGCCTCGCTCGCGAAGACCCGCCGCGACGCGCGGGCCGGCCTCGAGCGGTAGTCCACGACGGTCCTGCTCGCGGCACCGGTGATCCGTTTTCCGCAAGAACCGTCGGCCTGAGGAGATCCTCTGTCACGATCTCCTCAGGCCGGCCGCCGTGGGGGCGGCCGTCGCGATGAGGAGTGACGATGGGTGTGCTTCGCGGCAGAGTGTCCGGTGTGCTGGCGATCGTCCTCGCCTGCGGTTTCGTCGGAGCCGGCACCCTCCCGGTAGCGGCTGTCCCCGCCGCGACCGCGGCCGCCTGCCGCTCGCTCCTGGCACCCGCCGTCGAACTCCTGAACGCCGGCGATGCCGAGACGGGGTTCGGCGTCGACGGCTCCGGCGTCCGGGTGGGGATCATCTCCGGGTCCTTCGGGAACGCCGGAGAAGCGGCCGTCGCAGCCGACATCAGCGCGGGACTCCTGCCCGGGCCCGGCAATCCGTGCGGGTACGAGACACCGGTCACGCTGGTGGACGATCCGCCGGGCGACGATGACGACGAGGGTCGGGCGATGGCGCAGCTGGTGCACGGGATCGCGCCGGGAGCGGAGATCCTCTTCGCCTCGGGGACCTCCGACTTCCCCGGGGCCGTCGACCGTCTCGTGGCGGCCGGTGCGTCGATCATCGTCGACGACGTGCAGGGCAGTGGCGACCGCCGCTATCGGACCGGTCCTGGTGAGGCCGCCATCCAGCGCGCGGTGGACACGGGCGTGTTCTACGCCACCGCAGCCGGCAACTTCGGCGTCCCTGGCGCGGCGGGGTTCCCCAGCGCCGGGTTCCCGATCGGCTCGTGGGCGACCGACCGCTATCGCCCCACCGACTGCCCGCAGAACGTCGCGGACCTCTTCACCGACGAAGCGATCGACTGCCTCGACTTCGACCCGGGGGAATCGGCCGACGCGACGCTGGGCGTCACCCTGCCGCCGGCCTCGGTGATGGTCGGCGCACTGGACTGGGCCGAACCCGACGGAGCCGTCGCCACGAGGTTCGAATACGTCCTGTCACTGGCTGACCGGACGATCCCGTTCACCCCGGGCGATCCGGAGCTCGCGACCGGCGCGGCACCGCTCCAGAACCTGTCGGACACCGAGGCGTCGGAGGTCCAGGTCAGTGTCGTGCGGCACGTGACGTCCACCGCGGCGACCCCTCCGGTGGCCCTGACCTGGCTCCCCGTTCCCGGACGACCCGAGCTGATCGCGCAGGAGTACTTCCGCTCGACCGCGACGGACACCGTCGGCTCGGCGCTCTTCGGCCATCAGGCATACCCGGCGGCGTTCCGGGTCGCCGCCGTCGACGCAGCGGACTCCACCCTGGAGACCTACTCCTCCCTCGGGCCGTCGACCATCCTCTTCGGCGTCCCCACCCCGGTGACGGTCCCCGGCCCGACTGCGGCCGGCATCGACGACCTCCCCGTCTCGACCACCGTCCTCACCGGCTCCGGCAACTTCCGAGGCACATCGGCGGCCGCCCCCACCGTCGCTGCCGCGGCAGCGCTCGTCCGTCAACTCCGGCCGGAGCTCACCCCGGACCAGGTGCGAGCAGCGCTCACCGACCACGCCCGTCTCGACACCATCACCATCCCCTGGGACCCCTCCATCCCGACCGAACGTTCGGTCGGCGCGGGCCTGATCGACGTCCGCGCGAGCCTCGCCGCGCTCGCGGTGCCGACGCCGCCTGTGCCCACCGCAGACGCCGGGGCAGCGGCGATCGACGTCCTCCCTCCGACCGGCTTGTCGGCCACGAGCCTGCTCAGCGCCGTCGTCATCGCCGTGGCGCTCACCGGGGGCGGGGCCCTGCTGCTCCTCCGACGACGGCCGAGGCGTCGGGTCTGACCCGGTCCCGAGGCCGTGTCCAGGCCTCGACCTCACGATTCCCCGCTCCTAAGCTGAGCGCATGTGCGGTCGCTTCGTCGTCACCGATTCCACGTCCACCCTCCTCGCGGACCTCGTGGCCGAGTTCGAAGCGCCTGCGCCCGACTACAACGTCGCACCCACCACCGAGGTGACCGTGGTCCGCACCCGGCACGATGAACGGACCACGACCAGCGCCCGCTGGGGCTTCGTCCCCGGCTGGGCCAAGGACTTCGCGAAGCAGCGCCCGCAACCCATCAACGCGCGAATGGAGACGGTCGCGACCGCCTCCATGTTCCGGAAGGCGTTCGCGTCAGCACGGTGCATCGTGCCGGCGACCGGTTACTACGAGTGGGTGGTCACCGAGACCGGCAAGCAGCCGCATTTCATCCACGACCCCGAGGCCGAGCTCGCGATGGCGGGCATCATCAGTGCCTGGCCCGACCCGGGCAAGGCGGAGGACGACCCGGACAAGTGGCGTCTGTCGATGGCGATCATCACGCGGGACGCGCACGTCTCACCGGGCGAGGTCCACGACCGCATGCCCGCCTGTCTGACCCCCGACGGCTACGACGACTGGCTCGGCGACCACCTCGACACCGACCAGCTGTTGCAGCTGCTCGACCGGGAGTCCTTCGCGGTCGCC
The DNA here is from genome assembly GCF_015350715.1 of Plantibacter sp. VKM Ac-2876. Lineage (NCBI taxonomy): Bacteria > Bacillati > Actinomycetota > Actinomycetes > Micrococcales > Microbacteriaceae > Plantibacter > Plantibacter sp. VKM Ac-2876. The sequence continues at coordinate 690,243 of NZ_JADKSI010000001.1, forward strand.
CACGATCTCACCCACTACGAGGTCACGCGCGACGTGAACAACGTCCGCAACACGGGCCCGCACCTCATCGAACCGCTCCCGGCCTGAGTGTCAGCTCAGGGCGGGTGTCGCGCCCGCTCGGGATCCGACCTGCCGCTCGTCCGTCCCCTTGATCACCCAGTACACGACCGCGACGGCGAGGATGCCGATGACCGGCGTCAGGTAGGCCGCCCAGGGCGTGCCGAACGGGGCGAAGCCCACCGAGAACGCGGCGACGTCCCAGATGCCGTGCAACGCCATCGCCCAGATGAGGGAGCCGGTGACGCGCCGCACGATGTAGAAGCAGGTGCCCGACATCGCGGCGAGGACCACTTGTCCGAGCGTGTTGAGGAATGGAGCGCCGAGTGCTGCATTGACGAGATGCATGGCTCCGAAAAGCAGGGAGGTCAGCAGCCACACCCACACTTCGGCGAGGCGTGAGCGGAACGCCGTCAGGAGCAGGCCGCGCGACATCAGCTCCTCACAGAACCCGACCGCCAGGCCCAGCGCGAGCAGGGAGAGGAGGAACGACGGGTCGAACTTCGACCAGTCGGTGTTGACCAGGTTCGCGACGGCGACGACCAGCATGAGCGCGGGGACGAAGATCGGCCACTTGTGGTGCGAGCGTCTCCGCTCGAACAGGGCAGGCCTCCACCACCCCAACAGCCACGTGGTGATGGCCAGCAGCACCGCGCCGACCGCCAGGTCGACGACCGCCCCTCGCCACGTGAACTCCGCGGACGTCCCGATCTCGGTGTACGCCACCCCGCTGAGCTTCGACACGACGAAGATGACGGCCACGTAGCCGACGTAGATCGCCAGGCCGATCCAGACACGAGGGGTGACGCGCATACGCTGTTGCCTTCCAATCGGCGGGGGAATCGACGCTCAAATGTATCGGGCGACTGCGGAACCGGCGAAGAGCTCCCCGGCTGACCGCCGGTCGTCCGATGCGCCCTCAGCTTCCTCACAGACGCTCGTCTAAGCTAGACGAGCGTCTGACTCAGACGATCGTCTAGCGGCCCGTTCGACGGGCCCTCCATCTCGAAGGAGCGCCGGTGAGCGGTCTGCGACAGTACGCGATGAACCAGGTCCGCGATGAGATCATCGACGCCGCCGGACTCGAGTTCGGCAGGAACGGCTACGCCGGGACCTCGTTCTCCGGTATCGCGTCCGTCATGGGTAAGCCGAAGTCGGTCATCGGCTACCACCTGTTCCCGTCGAAACGGAGCCTCGCGCACGCGGTGATCGCGGAGCAGGACGAACGGTGGCAGGCGGCGGACGCACGGATCGGCGTGCCCTACGGCGCGCTCCGTTGGGTGACGATGATCCTCGCCTCCGCGCAGGAAGCGCAGCGGTCCCCCATCGCGATGGGCGCCATCCGGCTCCTGCACGAACTGCCACGAATGGACGACCCGGTCTACACGGTGTTCGACTGGCGGGCCTACACCCGCACGAACCTCCGCATGGAGGCCGCAGCGCACGATCTCGACCTCCCCGACCTCGACGGCGTCGCAGACGTCCTGCTCGACGCCTGCTTCGGACTCGTCACCACGACGGTGGGCGACGACGATGCGGCCGAGCTGAGCGAGCGACTGATCACCCTGATCCGGCCGATCCTCGCGACCGTCGATCCCGCCGGCGCCGCAGCCACGACGACCGCCGCAGCGGCCGCTCATGAGCTCGTCGCCGGGCCGACCGAGCACTGACCTCCCCCGAGCCCCCCCCCCCCCCCCGAACCCGTCTCCGCAATCGGAAGGACGCCCATGTCCCAGATCGACGCCGTGCCGAACGGCACCACCCGCAGCACCACGGTCGCGGACCGGGTGCACCTCGTGCAGGGCCCGTCCGTCAACTGGATCATCGTCGAGGGCGACCTCGGGCCGGTCCTCATCGACACCGGATACCCCGGCGACGGCGCGGCCGTCACCGCGACCCTCGGCGCGCTCGGCTACGCCGTCGAGGACGTGCACGCGATCCTGCTCACCCACGGACACAGCGACCACATCGGCAACGCGGCGTTCATCGCCGGGTTGGCGGAGTGCGACATCCTCGCGTCCCGCGACGAGATCCCGAACGTCCGCCGGGAGGTGCTCGAGCAGGTCGGACTCGCCGACGTCCAACCCCACCTCGAGCGTCCCGGTGTCGCCGCCTGGGTCAGCCACGCCGTCGAGGCCGGCGGACTCGAGGTCGTCCCGCCGACGTCGGTCACCGCGATCGAGGACGTGCCCGAGCTCCGGGCGACCCTCGGGCTCGCGGTCCGCCCGCTCCCCCTCCCCGGCCACACGCGCGGGCACCTCGGATTCCTCCTCGTCGAGCACGGCGTCCTCGTCGCGGGCGACGCCCTCGTCACCGCCCACCCCACCAGCCCCCACGACGGCCCGCAGTTGCTCCCCGAGATGTTCCACGGCGACCTGCAGCGCGCTCGCCAGTCGTTGACCACGCTGGCCGGGCTCCCAGCCTCCGTCGTGTTGCCCGGGCACGGCCCGGCGTTCTTCGGCTCGCCCGCGCAGGCGGCGGCGGAAGCCCTCGCCTTCGGGAGTGCGTTCTGAGCATCCGACCGCCCGTCGGACCCCTGCGATAGCGTTGGTCGCGTCCCCGAACCCGGATCCCGAGCCACGAGGAAGTGACCATGAAGAACCCGTTCCGCCGCGACGGCCGCCCCAACGACGGCAGCCCGAACGATGACAGCACGAACCCCGAGCGGACAGACGCCCCGGAGCAGCCGAACCAGGGCCGCACCCTCGAACCGGCTCCCGAGGTACTGACCGAGCTCGACGCGTTGAACGAGGCCTGCCGTGCGGCGCCGGACGACATCGACGCGCAGATCCGACTCTGGCGGGCGGTCGCCGCACTCGACCGGTGGGTCTTCATCAACCGTGGTCCGGAGGACAACCCGCGGCCGTACGCGCTCGCAGCGCAACCGGGGAACCTGGTCGGCATCTACAGCAGCGGGACGCGAGCGCAGGAGGCCGCGTACGCGAACGGGCTGGTCCCGCCGGATGCCACGGTGTCGCTGCTCGCGGTCCCGATGCCTGCGGCGATCGACTGGGTCCGGTCCTTCGGCGAGCACGGGGTCGTCGGCGTGACCATCGACTACCCGCGCCTCGGCGCCTGGTGCCCGCTGCAGAACCTGGCGGGCCTCAGGCCCACGGACACCCAGGGCTGACGCCGACGCCGAGGAGGACCACGATGCACGGCTCGGAGTTGCAGGACCGGGCGGCACGCCGCGCCGACGAACTCCCCGGTGCGGAGCTGACGCACCCGTTCGGCGAGGAGTGGGACGTCTACAAGGTCCGCGGCAAGGTCTTCATGCTGCAGACGGGGGCGACCGGCGAACCCATCGTCACCCTGAAGGCGAGGCCCGAGGACAGCCACAGCCTGCGCGAGGCCTTCCCCGACATCATCCCCGGCTATCACATGAACAAACGGCACTGGATCTCGCTCAAGCCGGACGGCGAGCTCGAGCCGGCGTTCGTCGACGACCTCGTCACGGAGTCGTACCTGCTCGTCGTCGAGGGGCTGCCGAAGCGGCTGCGCCCGGTCGATCCCGCCACGTTCGGACAACGCCGCGACGGCTGAACACCGGGCAGGCAGTGCACTCAGACCGGGATGCGCCTCGCGCCGGTGCCGGTGTCGCCGAGCTCGTCGTCGGGGTTGAGGAGCGTGCACGCCTTCATCGAGAGGCAGCCACAACCGATGCAGCCGGTGAGCTCGCGTTCGAGTTGCTCGATCCCGCGCCGCCGCTGTTCGAGGACCTTCTGCCAGCGGCGAGACGCGCGCTGCCAGTCCTCGTGACTCGGGGTGCTGGAGAGTGGCACGTCGGCGAACGCCTCCGCCACGTCTTCGAGCGGGATACCGAGTCGCTTCGCGACCGAGATGAGCGCGACGCGACGCAGCATGTGTCGGGGGTAGCGCCGCTGGTTCCCGGTCGTGCGCTCGGAGCCGATGAGCCCGAGCCGCTCGTAGTAGTGCAGCGCCGACACCGCCACGCCGGTGCGACGACTCATCTCACCGACACTGAGCAACTCGTCGGGGCTGTGCACGGCGCCTCACCTGACCTTCCGGGATGCGACCTCAAGCGACCTTCAGGTTCAGCCCTGCGTTCGACGCTACACCAGCCGCTCCGCGGGATGGGGAGCACTGCCCATCCCCACGCGCGACCAATGCTGGCGAACACCTGTCGCCCATCGCGCTGGCGCTGCCAGGATGGACGGAATCGCACATCGACCGGGGGGACGACATGACGCAGGACGAGGACTTCCTCGAGGTGATCGCGGCGGAGGTCGCGCAGGATCCGCAGAACACCGCGCTCCGCGAGGACTTCGTCACCCTGCTGTTGCAGCACGACGTCGACCGCGCCGCGCAGGAGGTGACGACCTTCGAGCGACTCGGGGGCGACCCGGCGCGGGTCCGGCTGCTGCGCGCCCGCGTGATGGCGGCGCGACTCCGCGGGCCGGCGGCCGACACCTCGACCGAGCCCGACCGCTCGGCGGTCCCCGCCCCGTCGGCAGCCGAAACCGCCACCATGCCGATCGACCAGCCCAGCCTCTGGGACGCGGAACGACCGGCCGTCACGCTCGCGGACGTGGCGGGACTCGCCGACGTGAAGCAGCACCTCGACTCGACGTTCCTCGCGCCACTCCGCAACCCGGAGCTCGCCGCAGCGTTCGGGCAGAAGCCCGGCGGTTCACTGCTCATGTACGGCCCGCCCGGCTGCGGCAAGACGTTCATCGCCAAGGCGATCGCCGGTGACCTCGGGGCGTCCTTCATCCACGTCACCCTCGCCGACCTGCTGAGCAAGTGGCTGGGTGACAGCGAGAAGGCGATCCAGAGCGTCTTCCACGATGCTCGGGCCGCCGCTCCGTGCGTCATCTTCTTCGACGAGTTCGACGCACTCGGTGGCCGCCGCACGTCCGGGGGCGGATCGCAGTCGATGCGCACGATCGTGACGCAGCTCCTCGAGGAGCTCGACGGCGTGGCGGACGAGAACGACGGCGTCTACTTCCTCGCGGCGACCAACCGCCCATGGGACATCGATCCGGCGCTGCGGCGCCCCGGCCGCATCGACAAGACCGTCCTCGTCCTGCCTCCGGACGCGGTCGCGCGCGCTGCGATCCTGCAGGGTGACCTCGAAGGCAAGCCGGCCGACGGTGTCGACGTCATCGCCGTGGCCGCAGCGACCGAGGGCTTCTCCGGGGCCGACATCGCACAGGTGTCGCGGGTCGCACTGCAGCAGTCGCTCACGGCGTCGATGCAGGCGGGGGCGATCGTGCCGGTCACGACGCAGGCCTTGCTCGACGCCGCCGCCGGGCTCATCCCCTCGACGGCATCATGGTTCGACCAGGTCGCACCGGTGCTCGAGTACGGCGTCGACGACGGCACCTTCGCCCAGCTCCGGGCGTACCGCGTGCAGCACGGGCTCCGATGAGTGACCCTGTCGGTGCCGAGCGCGAGGCCATCGAACACGACCGCGACCTCGCCTGGGAGCTCTACGACTTCCAGCCCGAACACCCACGGATCCCCGAGCTGGCGATGAGCGTCCTCGCCCGGGCGCCGCAGTTCACCGGGATGATCATCCTGCTCTCCATGCACCGACAGGCGTGCGGCGACGTCGATGAGGCCAGACGCCTCCTCCGGGAGTTGCTCGGCCGACGCGACCGACAGTTCCTCGGTGCGCTGCGTCGCCTGCGCGATCTCGAAGGGTCCGAGGGCGACTTCGCGGAGGCGATGCGGCTCGGCGAACTCGTCCTCCGCGAGGACCCGGAGGCGGACTGGTTCGACCACATGGACCACGCGGCCGCCGTCGCGATGGCCGCCGATCCCCAGCGAGGGTGGGCGCTGATCGACGACGCGGTCGAGCTGGCCGGTCGGACCGCCCCGGAGGCGTACGCCGGCGCGCTCGGACTCCGAGCCGTGCACTTCCTGTCGACGGGCACTCCACCTGGCCGGTTCCTCGTCGCCGCGCAGCAGGCGATCGAGGCGGATCCGAGCGAGACGACACTCTCGACGGCACTGGCCTTCGCCTATCTCTACGATTACCGTCCGCAGGAGGCCCTGGAACTCTTCGCCCGGGTCCTGCGTGAGGACCCGATGGACGAGGTCGCCCAGGGCGGGATGATCGTCGCGCGAGCGTTCCTCGATCCCATCGAGCGTGGCGTCGGGACGATGGACGACCTGCGCCGGGCCGGCATGGGCGAGATCGCCTGGCGGATCCTGCGCGACAAGCTCTTCGAGGCCGGGCTCGCCGACGCATTGGCCGCTCTGGACCCACTGCTCCCGGAGGAGCTGGCGGCCTCGCTGCGCCCACCGCTCGACCTCGATGCCGCGAGCGCGAGCGGCGGTGACGACAAGGTGCTCGCCTGGCACGACGGGCAGTTCCCCGGCACCGGCGGGCGCTGGGGCGACGGCAGCCCGTTCCGTCTCATGAGCGGCGCCGAGATCGGCGAGATGGACGAGGCGATCGAGCAGGACCCGTCGGCGTGGCCGCAGTGGGATGCCGAGCGCGACTACTACACGCAGCTCTTCACCGACGATGCAGGCGCCTACCTCATCGAGGGTTCCGGCGGACGGCTCGTTCGTCGTGCCGCCGGACGTGACGACGAAGAGGTGGCCGCGAGCCTCACCGACTGGTTGTGGGACCGGGTCGTCGCCTTCGGAGGCGACGACCCGCGTCCGGGACGCTCTGCGAGTGGATCGGCACGGCCGGAATCGTCTGGCGGGCCCTCCGTTCAGCGATCCTGAGCCAGGTCGGCCGGCGGCCAGGACCAGACGACGTCGCACGAAAAACCTTCGACAGGCTCACGGCCGAAGCTACGCGGGCACACCCATCCCGGTCACTGAGCTTGTCGAAGTGCCCACGAGGAACCCTTCGATCCGAGTACGTCGAGGCAAGTCAGAACGGTGCGGGATCAGGCTCGGTCCGGTGGCGCTTCCCGTCGGGTGTCGTCCAGTCGAGGACCCCGCCGGGCCCGTGGTCGAGGTTCCACCCGGGGAGGTGTTTCATCCGGTGGTGATGTCGACAGAGACAGGCGAGGTTCCCGACATCCGTCGTCCCGCCGTTTTCCCACGCGACCGAATGGTCGAGGTCGCAGGCCCTGGCTCGCCTACCGCAGCCCGGTGCCCGACAGGTGCCGTCTCGGAGGCGGACTGCGCGCTGGAGGTCGGCCGGGACGCGGTACTGGCTCCGCCCGACCGACAGCACGGATCCCGTTTCCGGCTGGACGAGGATCCGGGTGAAGCTGGGGGCGTTCACCGCGATACGTGCGGCGGTCTCCGGGTCGATCGGACCGTAGCCATCGAGGGCGGCCGGGGCATCCGAGACGCCGGCCATGCTCAGCGCCGGCACCGTGATCTGCACGGTCGGCTTGATGTGCTCCTGCACCTCGATCGGGTGCGGGAGGACAGGGCTCGTCATCACGTCTTCCGGGGTCACGCCGGTGAGGGCGAGGGCTGCGAGGGCGTCTGCCTGCAGCTGGGCGCAGGTGCGGGTGCGGGTGTCACCGACCTTGCGTGACTCCGCCGCCGCCGCTTCGACTCGCTCGATGATGCCCTGCGCGATGGGCGCGGTGGTGAACAGGTGCACCCAGGCCATGCCGTCGGCCGCGGGTTCGAACTCGACCCGGCGGTCTGCTTCCGAGCGGGCCGCTCGAGCCGTGATGGACTCGGGGTGGAGTCGCTCGCGCAGCACGCGAGCGCGTTGCCGGAGGTGCGAGACGGTCGCGCTCTCGGCTACCGGAAGGACCTGGTCCAGGAAAACAGCCCGCCCTGCGTCCGGGACGTCGCTGAGTTGGTCGGTGATCACCTGTGCATGCCGCGCCGAGATACGTCCGGCCTCCAGCGACGCGAGCACAGCCGGCGCGTCGTTCACGAGGCGCTCGGCGTCGTTGGTCGCACGTTGGATCGTCCGTTCCGGTATCCGGGTCGCCATCGCGAGAGCCGCACACGTCGACCGACGGGACAGCGCCTGACGCTCGGCCGGCGGGAAGATCGCCGGGACCGTGACGTCCGCGAACGCGTCCGCATAGGCGGCGGAGCGGGCGAGCAGACGCGCCTTGCGTGCGTCCAAGACGGCCTGCTGCCGGTGGATCTCCGCCCACTCGTCCGAGAACTCCGCCAGCTGCGCGGCGTATTCGTCGCCGACGCGGGTCGCGGTGCGGGTGGTCTCGGTCATGGAACCAGTCCACCATGGACCACTGACATTCCAGATGCCGAGTCGCACCGGTTGCGGAAGTTGCTCGTGTGCCCTTCGACAGACTCAGGGACCGGGAAAGGACCACCGGATTCGGGAGGTCCCTCGGCAGGGACCGGAACGGGTTCGTCCCGGAACGCGCCGTTCCGTAGGCTTGAAGGGTGAAGCTCATCGCCACCGTCCGCGACCGCGCGACCATCACCACCGAAGCCTCCGCACCCGACGTCGCCTCACTGCGGGCCGCCGTCCTCGCCTCCACCCCTCCCGGGCACGCCCTCGCCGGGCTGCACGGCGGTGGCCGGGTGAACGGCGACCTCGTCGGCACCGCGGTCTTCCGACCGACGGCGACCCGCACCATCGAGGCCGAGGGCCGCGACTACCCGAGCGCTCGCAAGGCCCTCGAGGCGCTCGTGCCGGAGGAGCAGGTCGTCCTCTCCGTCCACGCCGTGGACCAGTAGGGACACCGGCATGAGTGGCCACGCGTTCGCCATCGGATCGATGGTGCGCGTCCATGAGGTCGTTTCCCCGCTCCCGCCGGCCGACACCATGACGGCACTGCTCTCGGCGCTGCAGACGGACGGTTTCGCCTTGGCTCCCGAGGAGTACTCCGACGGCCCCTGGGCCATCCGTTACGCCGTCATCGGGAATGACGCGGCCTCGAACTGGAGCGGGTTCGCCCTGGAGATCGCGCCGCTCCTCTCGTTGTTCGGCGTGCGTCGGCCGTTCGCGCGATGCGCGGTGCCCGTCGCCGTCCGGCCGACCGAGCACGGCTCCGTCCTGTACACGACCACGGTGTGGGGCTTTCGAGGGGAAGCCGGGACGGTCGGCATGGTCGCCCAGCGCGTCGCTGCCGCCACCGAGCAAACCACCAGGGCCGTCGGCGGAACCCACCAGGCCTCATTCGCGTTGCCCGACCGCTCGGTTCCGATCGACGGCAGACGCTTCCAGCGACTCACCGGTTGGAAGCAGCGCGCGCAAGCCTGAGCCGCTTCGACGACCGCGGCTCGTCAGCAGCAGCGGGAGCCCGGCGTCCGGTCCTGCTCCGCGAAGCGCTCCCGCCAGAACGTGCGCTCGTCCGGGACGGCTGCGTCGGGATGGACGCGACGCTGGTGATCCACATAAGTGGCGTAGGCGGTGTCGCCCATCAGCGAGGTGACGAACCACCGCAGCGCGGCCCAGCCCCGTCGTATGCCGGCCATCAGTGCCCCGACCGCGCGGGTCGCTTGTCGGCGTCCACGGTCGACCACTCGCGCTCGAGCGCCTTCTCCGCCTTCGTGGCGATGAGCCCCGACGGCGCGTACCGTCGCGACGGCCGCGCCGGATCCTCCGAACTCGGCCCGCCGCCCGAACGGAACGACCGCACCGTGTGGAGGATCGCGAAGAAGATGACGATGATCGCGAGGGTCACGAACAGGATCGAGAGCACCCCCTGCACGGTGGTATTCCGCACGACCGCCTCCATCGCCGCCCGCGTCGGTGCATTGCCGAAGCTGTCCTCGCCCGCCGCGAGCGCCTCACGGAACGCCGCGTTCTGCGCCCAGTAGCCGACGGCCGGCACCGGCGAGAAGATCTTGAACATCGACGCGGTGATCGTCACCACGGCGGTGAAGGCCAGCGGGACGGCGACGATCCACAGCCAGCGGAAGTTCCCGCGTTTCGCCACGATCGCCATGCACACGGCGAGCGCGATGGCGGCGAGCAGTTGGTTCGCGATGCCGAACAGCGGGAAGAGGGTGTTGATGCCGCCGAGCGGATCGGTGACGCCCATGATGAGGATCGCTCCCCACGCCGCCACCATCACCGCGGTGCAGATCCACGCTCCGACCCGCCAGTCCGGATCGCGGAACTTGGGGATGATGTTGCCGAAGGTGTCCTGCAGCATGAAGCGCGCCACGCGCGTCCCGGCGTCGACGGCCGTGAGGATGAACAGCGCCTCGAACATGATCGCGAAGTGGTACCAGAACGACATGAGCGACGTGCCGCCGATGAGTTGCTGCATGATGTGCGCAAGGCCGAGGGCGAGCGTCGGCGCACCGCCGGTCCGGGAGACGATCGACTCCTCCCCCACGTTCGCCGCCGTCTGCGTGAGCACGTCGGGCGTGAGGTTCACCCCGGCGAGGCCGAGCGAGTTCACGAAGGCGACCGCCCCCTCGACGGTCCCGCCCGTGGCCGCTGCCGAGGAGTTCATCGCGAAGTAGATGCCGCGGTCGATCGACAGTGCCGCGACGAGGGCCATGATCGCGACGAACGACTCCATGAGCATGCCGCCGTATCCGATGAAGCGGGTCTGGCGCTCCTTCTCGATCAGCTTCGGCGTGGTACCGGAGGCGATGAGCGCGTGGAAGCCGGAGAGGGCGCCGCACGCGATCGTGACGAAGAGGAACGGGAAGAGCGAGCCGCTCACGACAGGGCCGGCGTCGCCACCGGCGAACTCGCTGAACGCCGGGACCGTGATCTCCGGGCGGACGAGGACGATCGCTCCCGCGAGCATGACGATCGTGCCGATCTTCATGAACGTGGAGAGGTAGTCGCGTGGTGCGAGGAGCAGCCACACCGGCAGGATCGCGGCGACGAAACCGTAGACGATGATCCCGACGGCGATGACCGTGCGGTCGAGGGTGAACGCCGCGGCACCCCACTCGGTCTCGGCGACCCAGCCGCCGGCGACGATCGCGAACATGAGCAGGACGAAGCCGATGATCGAGATCTCGGTGATCTTGCCCGGCCGGATGAACCGCAGGTACACGCCCATGAAGAGTGCGATCGGGATCGTCATCGAGACACTGAAGACACCCCACGGGCTCTCGCCGAGCGCGTTGACGACGACGAGGGCGAGGATCGCGACGATGATGACCATGATCGCGAGCGTCGCGATGATCGCCGCCGTCCCGCCGATCACACCGAGCTCGTCACGCGCCATCTGGCCGAGGGAACGTCCGCCACGGCGCATCGAGAAGAAGAGGACGAGGTAGTCCTGCACGGCACCCGCCAGGATCACCCCGATGATGATCCAGATGGTGCCGGGCAGGTAGCCCATCTGTGCCGCGAGCACCGGGCCGACGAGTGGACCGGCACCGGCGATCGCCGCGAAGTGGTGACCGTAGAGCACCCGGCGGTCGGTGGGGACGAAGTCCTTGCCGTTGGCGAGGTACTCGGCCGGGGTCGCCCGCCGGTCGTCGGGGCGCAGCAGCTTGCGTTCGATGAGCTTCGAGTAGAAGCGGTAGGCGATGAGGTAGGTGCAGACCGCCGCGAAGACGAACCAGATCGCATTGACCGTCTCACCGCGGACGAGGGCGAGCATCGTCCAGGCGAGACCGCCGAGGAGGGCGATGGCGACCCACAGGATCACCTTCGCCGGGGTCCATCTCGGGGCGAGGTCGGCCTCGTCGACCGCCGTGGGCGGCAGCTCCGGATCCTGGACCAGGACGGGTTCGGCCTCCCCGCCACCCGCGGGCTGCAGCGCTCCGTCCCGCTTCGATCCTGCGCGTGCTCGGTCCTGTCGTCCGGCGTCGTTGCCCATGACGATTCCTCCCTCAACGGTGGTGTTCGTGCGTCGAGGGTAACAGCGTCGCTGCGGCGGGCGCTCGCGGCGTCGGGGTCAGACGCGGAAGGTGGTGCCTCGGACGACCAGGTCGGGTGCGAGCTGGACCGATGAGACGCGGGCGTGCTCACCCGAGAGCCGACCGAGCAGGAGATCGAGCGCCGCGTACCCGGACTCCTCGAACGGCTGGCGGACGGTCGTGAGGTCGAGTGCCGACGCCAGTGGTCCGTCGTCGTAGCCGACGAGCGAGCGACCCTCGGGCAGGTGCGCGCCGGTGACGCGGAACGCCCGATGCGCGGCGGCGGCCAGCTCGTCGTGGTTGGCGACCACGGCGGTCGCTTCCGGGTCGGCCCGGAACGCCTGCTCGAGCGCGGCACCGACGGCTTCGACGAGGTCCGTCGCGGCGACGTCGGCCACGGCCTCGGAGATGGTGAGCAGGTGACCCAGGCCGCGCGCCCGCAGCATGCCGGCCGACACGTACTCCTCGGAGCGTTGCGGTTCGTGGAGGAACACCACGCGTTCGTGTCCGAGCTCCGAGAGATGTCGGGCGATGAGTTCACCACCCCGCTCGTCGTCGATCAGGACTGAGGGCAGTCCGAGCCGTCGCTGGGCGCCGTCCGGGACGTCGACGAGGACGACGGGTGGGCCGGGGAGCGCCTTCGACTCCAACGCGGCCGGTGACAGCGGCACGCCCATCACGATGATGCCGTCGATCCCCGCACGCATGGGGAGCGCGTCGAGGACGGGACTGTCGCTCCCCGCCGCCGAAGGGAGGTCGTGCACGACGATCTCGACGGAGTCCGTCGCGGCGCGCTCCATGATCCCCGACAGTCGCCGGTAGTAGGAGGCGTAACTCGAGAACGGTGCCGCGACCGCGATCCGCTGAGCGCCGCTCGCGGCGGCGCCACCTCGGTAGCCGAGCTCCGTCGCCGCGGCGATGACCGATCGTCGCGTCGCTTCGTTCACCCGCTGCGGATGGTTGATGGCCAGGGAGACGGTGGAGATGCTCACGCCGGCACGCTTGGCCACCGCGTAGATCGTCGCCTTCTGCGGTCGCTCGTCCATGGCGCACCTCCTCCGACGATCCTAGCTCGTGAAAAGTCCTTTGATCGAAGTTCTTCGATAGCGGATACTCGAACCGGACACGGCATCGATGCCGGGATCGGAGGAACACCATGGCTCGGAGCAAGCCCACCGTCGACGCATTCGTCACGGCGGTCTCGGGGCGTCTGGCAGCACTGCAGCAGACGCCCGAGCCGAAGGATCCCGTCGGCCGGCGTGCGCACGCGGCCGCCTTCGACCGGGTGTCCTCCGAGGCGCTCGGCACCGAGACCCTCGTGGCAGCGACCGAGGACCACACCGTCCACGTGCCCGGCCACCCGGACGCACGGCTCCGCGTCTACTGGCCCGACCAGCAGCGACTCCCCGCCCTCGCCGACGGTGCGTCCGGTGGTCGGCCCGTCCTCGTGTACTTCTTCGGCGGTGGCTTCACGATCGCCGGGATCGACTGGATCGGTTGGGACGCCGGGTTCCGTCGCCGCGCCAGGGAGGCCGGCGTCATCATCGTCGCCGGCGAGTACTCATTGGCGCCGGAGGTCCGGTACCCCGCGCAACCGGAGCAGTGCTGGTCCGTGTTCGAGTGGGCGGCCGAGCACGCACGTTCACTCGGCGGCGACCCCGACCGGCTCGCGATCGGCGGTGCATCATCGGGCGCGAACCTCGCCGCCGCCGTGACCCTCATGAACCGCGACCGCGCCAAGCGACCGATCCGGCTGCAGCTGCTCGAGGCGCCGTCGCTCGACCTGACCCGCGGACACCTCGACGCCCGGGGGATCACGCAGGTCCCGGGTGCCATCCTGCGTCGCCTCGCGCGCCAGCTCGTGCTCCAGTACCTGGGGCCGGACCGGGCGACGCAGCGCGAACCGTACGCGTCGCCGCTCCTCGCGACCGACCACCGGGATCTGCCGCCGGCCGTCGTCTACACGGCGGAGATGGACCCGCTCCGCGGAGACGGCGAGGCCTACGCCCGCGTGCTGAGTGAGGCCGGCGTGCCGGTGAGCTGCGTCCGGTACATCGGGCAGACGCACACCTCCGGCGGACTGACCGGTCACGTCCCGGCGGCAGACCACCTGCATCGCGACGTCATCACGACCCTGCGGACGCTGCACGAGGACCCGGTGAGCTACGGCGCGCCGCTCCGCGAGCCGGCGGAGGCCTCGCGGTGACGTCCGTGGAGGAGCTGCGGCTGGACCCGGGCATCCTCGCCTGGGCTGCGCGGATCGAGCAGCACGCGGAGCAGCTGCCGGCACTCCGATCCTCGGACCTCGCGCTCCGGCGACAGGCGGCGCTGAAGCTCTCCGACCTCCTGGCGGAGGAGTTCACCGAACCCGCGCCGCCGTCGGTCGAGATCACCACGAGCTGGATCGACGGACCGGCCGGACCGCTCGAGCTCCGCCGATACCGCCCGGAGGGACTCCCGTCTCCGGCGCCGACCCAGCTCGCGCTGCACGGCGGCGGCTTCACGTCCGGCACCGTCCACGAGCTCCTGAACGACCGACTCCTTGCAGCCCGGGCCCTCGCCGCCGGGATCCAGATCGTCGCGCTCGGGTACCGGCTCGCGCCCGAGCATCCCTATCCGGCCGCCGTCGACGACACCGTCCACGCCCTGCGGGTCCTGACGACCGAAGCGGGCCCGAGCCGTTTCGACGTCGACCCAGGCCGCCTGGGCATCGCCGGCAACTCGGCGGGCGGCGGGATCGCGGCGAGCGCCGTCCTCCACCTGCGTGACTCGGGTGGCCTCCCCCTCGTGCATCAGGCGCTCGAGGTCCCCGCGGTGTCGCTGACCCCGTCGGGCGACTCCGCCACACGGTACGCGCGCGGGTTCGGGCTGGACGACGCGGAGGCACTCGTGCCGCTCTACCTCGGCGGTCCGCGGGCGGCGGACGCCTACGCCTCCCCGCTCGAGGCCGACGACCTCTCGGGCCTGCCGCCCACACTGATCCAGGTCGCCGAGCACGACCCGCTCCGCGACGCGGGTCTGGCGTACGGACGCCGACTCGTGGAGGCGGGGGTCCCGACGATGACGTGGATCGGGCGCGGCCACGTCCATGCATCGGGTGGTCTCACGGCCGTCATGGCGGGGGCGAGGGAGTGGCAGACGGTCCAGGCCACCGCGCTCCGTGAGGCCTACGGGACGAACCCGCTCACGCCAGAGCCGATCCAGCCGAGGAGACGATGATGTCAGCTCACACCCCACCCACCGGTCCGTCCACGGGGCCAGCCGAGCCGGAGCCGCGCATCGGTGATGCCGTCCCCGTCGCGGCGGTCGATCCGGACGCCGTCCCCGGGTCCCCGCAGGCGCGCGGCTTCCTGCCGCTGTTCGTCCTGGCCTGGTTCGGGGTCACGCTGGCGCTCGGCACCATCAGCGGGGCGTCGATCCCGAAGGCCCTCGCCTTCCTCGACGACGCGACGAAGGGGACGAACCTCTCGATCGTCGCGGCGGTCGGTGGCATCGTCATCATGATCATCACGCCGCTGTTCGGCCGGCTGTCCGACCGATCACGTTCGCGCTTCGGGATGCGGCGACCGTGGATGCTCGGCGGCGCGATCGTGGCGCTCGGTGGGGTCGCGATCCTGGCGACGGGTGACAGTCTCGCGGTGACGATCCTGGGGTGGAGCATCGTGCAGCTCGGCTTCGGCGCGACGAACATGGCGGTGCACGCACTGCTCGCCGATCAGATCCCGGCACGGATCCGGGCGCGTGTCGCAGCCGCCGCCAGTGTCTCGGGCGGCCTCGCCCTGATCGTCGGTGCGCAGATCGTCGCCGCCCTCCCCAATGATGCGCGGTGGACCTGGTTCGTCGTGCCGGGCCTGATCGGCGGCGTCCTGAGCACCGCGCTCGTGTTCGGGCTCCGGGACATCGTGCGGACGGTCCCTGCTCCGCCGCTACGCCTCGCCGACGTCCTGTCCACCTACTGGCTGAACCCCGTGCGCTATCGCGACTTCTTCTGGGCGTGGGCCTGCCGGCTGCTCGTGACGATGTCGATCGTCTCGGTGTCGATCTACCTGTTGTTCTTCATCATCGACCAGTTGGGCATCCCGAAGGAGCAGGCCTCGGGGGTCCAGGCGAACGCGCTCATCATCTTCACGGTCGGG
Source organism: Plantibacter sp. VKM Ac-2876 (assembly GCF_015350715.1). Lineage (NCBI taxonomy): Bacteria > Bacillati > Actinomycetota > Actinomycetes > Micrococcales > Microbacteriaceae > Plantibacter > Plantibacter sp. VKM Ac-2876. Next base: position 706,148 of record NZ_JADKSI010000001.1, read on the forward strand.
AACATCGTCATGACGGTGCTGTTCGGCTGGATCTCCGACCGGACCGGGCGACGGAAACCGATCGTGCTCGTCTCCAGCCTGCTGAGCGCCGTCGGGCTCGGGGTCGCGATCGTCTCCCCCGACGTCACCGTGTTCCTCGTCGGCATCTTCATCGTCGGGGCGGCTCAGGGGGCCTACGTGTCCGTCGACATCGCCCTCATGACGGAGGTGTTGCCGTCGTTCGACGAGGCCGGCAAGGACCTCGGCATCGTCTCGCTGTCCTACCAGCTCCCGCAGCTGCTCGTGCCGATCGTCGCCGTCCCCCTGCTCGCGCTCGGTGGCGGGGAGAACTATCACGCGCTGTATCTCGCGGCGATCGTGTTCGCCGTCCTGGGCGGACTCGCCGTGCTGCCGATCAGGTCCGTGCGGTGAGACCGGCACCTGCACGGTCAACGGCTTGCAGGGGTTGGTTCCGGGGTGGTTTCCAGGTGAAGTCCACCCGGGGCGCAGGACCCGGAGTGACACTGGACCATACCCGACCTCTGACCACCGGATCCCCATGACCCTGCCGTTCCCAGCTTCGCCCGACGACACCCTGCAGCGGCGAACGCTCCGCGAGGCGCTCGCCGACGCGGTGCTGCAGGACTTCATCGACGACCTCCCGGTCCCCCTGCGACCGACCGACCTCGCGACCCGGCTCCTCTACCCGCGCTGGCAGGTGTACTCCGACATCCACGAGGGCAGACTCGTCGCCGAACGGGTCCGGAACAACAAACGGTTGTTGAAGATCGACGTCGAGCGGAACCGGGCGTGGATCGCTCGCGGGCTCGCCACCCGTCGGGCTCGCGCCGGGTCCGCCGTGGGCGAGGCGGGGCCCGAATCGCCCGTCTCGGTCGTCATCGTGGATCCCGAGGCCCTCGCGCAGCTGAACACCCTCACGGCGACCGGCTTGAGCGTGCGGGAGGCGGTCGAGCTTGCGCTCACCGTCCTCGGCTCGCGCGCCGCCGCCGCCGCCACGGTGCCCGACATCGACTCGCGGGGCCGACAGGTGCGGGCGGGCTGACACGGCGGAGACTCGTCAGATCGACGTGCGCATCGCGCACTCCAGCCAGTCGACGCCACGCGAGGCATGGTGGGCCTCCTCCACGGCGAGATCGCGCGGCCGTCATCGGGCGATCGCCGTCAACGGCCACCCAGTGCGAGGACGACGATGAAGCCGACGACGAGGACGACGGCCGCGACGATGATGACGGTCGCAATGATCCCGATGCCGACCGTGGGAAGCTGGTCGGCGGACGAGCGACGCCGCGCACCGTTGTCTCGTCCTGGTCTCACGTGTGGTCCCCCATGCAGATTCCCCTGGCTCCACGTCGGCATCCTCGACCCCGACGCGCCGGGCAGCGTCGACCGACCCGGTTGACTCAGTATCGACGGCGTGGCGATCCGTCCACATCCTGCTGCGGGCTATTCCACCCCCGCCACCTGGCGGGTTCAGCCTCCCGGCCGTCGCCGCCCGGTTCCCGGGACTCGTAGGGTGAGAGTCGAGCTGAGGAGGACACCGTGATCGGAGTGGCCATCGTCGACGACGAGGCGTTGGTACGGTCCGGATTCGAACTCATCCTGGGTGCCGTCGAGGACATCGAGGTCGTCGCCTCGGTCGACGGGATCGACGCCGTGGAGGCGATCCGCTCGAGCCGTCCCGACGTCGTGCTCCTGGACGTCCGCATGCCAGGGCGCAACGGGCTCGACATCCTCGACGAACTGCAGACCTGGGACGACCCGCCCGTCGTCGCGATCCTGACCACCTTCGACTCCGACGACTACATCGCACGCGCCCTCCGCAGTGGCGCCGCGGGGTTCCTCGTGAAGGACACGGACCCGGAACAGCTCCCCATGCTGCTCCGATCCCTCTCTGCGGGCGGCATCGTGCTGTCCCCGCAGGTGTCCCGGACGCTCGTCGGCGGATTCGCGCGCACCGCCGACCGCGAGGCGGCGAAACGACTGTCCGGGCTGACGGGCCGCGAACAGGACGTGCTCGCGGCGCTCCGCACCGGTGCGTCCAACTCCGAGATCGGCGAGGCACTGCACCTCAGCCGCGCGACCGTGAAGGACCACGTGAGTGCGATCCTCGGCAAACTCGAGGTGACGACCCGGCTCGAAGCCGCCATCATCGCCGAGCGTGCCGGGGCCCGCGGCGACGAGGCGGCCCCGCGGTGAAGCCGCGCTCCCGGCTCTGGTCGGTCCTCCTGGAACTCGCCCTCATCGCGGCGGCGGCCGTCGAGAGCCTGACGACGCTCGAGTGGGCGACCCCCTGGGAGTCCGGCCTGGCGATCGCCGCTGCCGTCGGCCTCGTCTTCCGGCGACGCTGGCCGTGGCTGTCGCTCCTCCTGGCTGTGCCGGCCTTCACCCTCAACCTCGCGACCCTCGCCGGGTTGGCATCGCTCTTCTCCGTCGCGGTGCGGGAACGGCGACGCTGGCGGCTCGTCACGACGGGCGCCGTGGTCTTCGTCCTCGCCGCGGTGCCGTGGTGGGGGTGGACGTCGCCTAACTACACGATCCTCTCCATGGTGTACGCCGCGCTCTACGCGGCGGCACCGATCGCCTTCGGCCTGCTCGTGCGCACCCGCCGCGAGCTGTTCGACCGCATCCGCGACCTCGAACAGATCCGACGCAGCGAGCGGGCGCGCATCGCCTCCGACGTCCTCGTCGAGGAGCGCACGCGCATCGCCCGGGAGATGCACGACGTCGTCTCCCACCAGGTCAGTCTGATCGCCGTCCAGGCCGGCGCGATCCAGGTGCAGACCGAGGAACCCGGGACGAAGCGGATGGCGGTGACGATCCGTTCGCTCGCGTCGCGCACGCTCGACGAGCTGCGGGACATGGTGACGCTGCTGCGCGCGGAGACCGGACACGCGCCGCTGGCCCCGCAACCGACGGTCGACGACCTCGACCGGTTGATCGCGGAGAGCGGCATCGCCGTCACCTCCGCCATCGAGTTGCCGGACGGCCTCCCCGCACCGTTGCAGCGTGCGATCTACCGGACGGTTCAGGAGGGGCTGACGAACGCTCGGAAGCATGCGCCGGGCGCCGCGGTCGACGTGCGCGCCGAAGCCTCCGCCGACGAGGTCACCGTGGTCATCCGAAACACCCGCCCCGCACGCGCGTCGGACAGCTCGTGGTCGTCCGCGGGCCACGGCCTCGTCGGCTTGAGCGAACGCGCCGAACTCCTGAACGGGTCCCTCCTCACCGAGGACGCGCCGACCCGGTTCACCCTGACGTTCCGCGCGCCCTACTGAGGCGCGGTTCGTCCGCTCACGAGTGGCGGTCGTCGGTGGAGAGCACGGACATCAGGATCGAGTCGACCCATGCGCCGTCCCAGTGGAGCGTGTGACGCTGACGCCCTTCGACGACGAACCCGGCTTTGACGTAGGACCGTTCCGCCCTCGGATTGAACGAGTAGACGTCCAGGACGACCCGGTGCAGGCCGAGCACGGAGAACGCGTGGTCGAGGACCGCCGTCGTGGCCTCCGTCCCGAAGCCCTGTCCGGTCCACCCGGGGGCCAGCGCGATCCTGAAGTTCATCGACGCGTTGTCCTCGTCGAGCTCGTTGAGCACCACCTCGCCGAGGTACTCCCCCGAATCGATCGCGGTGACGGCCCAGTCGGCCCGGTCGTCCTGCCCGCCGATGGTCGCGAGGTGATGCTCGACCGCCTCACGCGGAATCGGGCCACGCGTGCCCGTGAGACGCAGCGTCTCCGGGTCGGCCAGGCCGCGCAGCGTCGGTTCGAGGTGCGCGGAGCCGAGCGGGACCAGCCGGAGCCTCGGCGTCACGAGGGTGTCGAGTTCCGCGAGCTTCGAGGTGTCGACGGTCGGGACGGTCATGCGCGTTCCTCCGCGACCGCCTCGTCGCCGAAGAGCGGTGTCTGGAACCGACGCTCGAAGCGCACGATGCAGCCGGTGCCCCGTACGAGCTCGTAGGCCTCGATGCACTCCGGATCCGTCGTCGCGGCGATGCGGTACTGCTCGTAGGCGGCGAGCGACGGGAAGCTGAACAGCGCGAACGCCTCGTCGTTGTCGCCCTCCGCTGGGAGGAAGTAGCCGTGGTGGTCGCCACCGAGCCGGTTCACGAGGCGGATCCAGCGCCGCCCGTACTCGGTGAAGGTGTCGAGCTGCTCGGGGTCGATCTGGTAGCGGAGGTGGATGGTGATCATGGGTCCAGTCTGGCCGTTCACCCGGTGGCGACGAACACCTTCCCGTCCGTGGACACGGTAACCGGTTCCGGACCCGGCGAGACGAACACCGCGGCACCGCGCTCCAGCACCACCGTGTCCGGGCCCTGTTCCACGCGCGCGGTACCGGCGGTCACGATGATGACGGCCGCCCCGCCGCGAGCGAGGTCGCTCGCCGTCCCCCGGTCGACCTGGACGAGTTGGAAGTCGTCGACCGGCACCGGGTAGACGACCCCGCCACCGACACGCGCCACCGGCTCCACGAACGGGACCGGCATCGGAGCGATCTCGAGGACGGCGAGCAGTTCCGGCACGTCGACGTGTTTCGGCGTCAGCCCGCCACGCAGGACGTTGTCGCTCGACGCCATGACCTCGACCCCGAATCCGGAGAGGTAGGCGTGGATGTTCCCCGCGGGCAGGAACAACGCCTCGCCTTCCCGCAGCGTGACGAGGTTGAGGAGCGCCGCGACGACGATGCCGGGGTCCCCCGGGTACTCCTCGGCGAGCTGCAGGATGAGTTCCCGCTCGGCCGTCCAGCGCGATCGACCGTCGGCGTCCGGGGCCGCTCCACCGTCGGTGCCGACACCGGCGGCTGCGACGAGGGCGGCGACCACGCCAGGTGTGCGTCGTTCGAGCACGGCTTGCACCGTCGGTTCCAGCCCGGCGTCGAGCAGCCGCACCGCCAGCTCGTCCAGCGCCCGCCGGTCCGGGCCGACGATGCGTCCGGCGAGATGCCCCAGCAGCGCGTGCGACTCCTCGACCGCACGGAAGCCGCAGAGGGCACGGAACCCGTCCCGCAGGGCGACGATGATCTCCGGCTTGTGCCACGCGTCCTTGTAGTTCCGATGCGGTGCGTCGAGCGGTACGCCGCGTCGGTCCTCATCGGCGAACCCCGCTCTGGCCCGGTCGGGCGTGGGGTGGACCTGGAGGGAGAGCGGCCTCGCGGCGGCCAACAGCTTCACCAGGAACGGCATCCTGGAGCGCCCGCCGAGAGCCGCGTCGGGGTCCGACACGATCCACTCGTTGAGACTCTCCGGAAGACCGCCATCCCGATCGACGAACTCGGTCAGGCTGCCGGGGTGTGCACCGAGCCAGAGCTCAGCCTGGGGCGAACCGTCGGCGGGCACCCCCAGCAGCTCCGGGATGACCGTCGTCGACCCCCAGGCGTACCGCTTCGGGTCGCTGGTGATGCGGTGCAGCGCCATCAGCGGGCACACCGTCGACCGCGGACCAGCAGCAGGCCACCCATCGCGAGCAGCGTGAGCGCGCCGACGATCCAGGGTGTGGCCTCCCACCCGGTGCGGGCGAGGTCGTCCGTCGGCGCCCCCGGGTCGGTGCCGCCCGACCCTCCAGGCTGTCCCGTGCCCGGCTGTCCCGTGCCTGGCTGTCCCGTGCCCGGTTCCGGCTCCACCGCCGCGACTGTCGTGACCACGTCGTCGACCAGCAGGGTGCCTGCCCCCTCACCGCCGAGGTAGAACCCGATCTGGGTGACGGAGGTCGGGTCGAACGCCGCCTCGCCGGCCCAGGCCGGTGGGGCGAAGGCGGAGAACGGGATCTCGATCAGCTGCCAGCCCTCGCCCTCGATGGGCGCGACCGTCTCCCAGTACGTCCCACGTGTCACGAACTGGACGGTGACGTCGTCGCCCGGTGTCCCCTGCACCCAGAGCTGGAGCCCGGTGTAGCCCCACCAGTCCTGCGGCGTCTGGAAGGTGCGGACGACGCCGGCATAGCCGGGACCGGCGAGATCGTACGCGGCCGACATCGCGTTCGTGCCGGTGTCGGGGTTCGGCGTGAGCGTCGGTGTCACGGCACCGCCCCCGGTGTTCCGCACGTAGGCGGCCTGCAAGGCGGTGTCATCGGCGTACGACTCGAAGTCCTCGACGACGAGCGGTTCGCTCGGCAGCGCCTTCATGAGGAAGTCCGCCGCTCCCGTGCTCGAGGCGGTCGTCCCGGCTCCGTTGACCGCGGTGACCGACCACCAGTACCGCTGTCCCGGCGTGAGGGAGACCGTCGGGGTGACCGAGGGGGTTCCGACACCGTCGACGACCACGACCGGGTTTCCGAGGTCGGCCTGCGCGGCGAGCGTGAAGCGGTAGTAGGCCGCGCCGGCCGCCGACTCCCAGGTGAAGGTCGGCGTCGCGGTCACATCGACGGTGCCGGGCGCCGGCGAGACGGATGCGAACGCCGCCGGCGGCCCGCTCGGAGCGTCCACCGCCGACCAGATGGTGGCCCGCGACACGGTCGCGTCGGCGGCGAGGGTCACCCGGAGGTACGGCCCCGTCAGATCGCGTGCGTTCACCGTGCCGCCGGGTCCGACCTCGGACGCGGCGGTCACCCAGCCTGAACCGTCAGCGCTGGACTCGACCACGACCGATCCGGAGACGATGAACGACGCCGCCGAGAGTCGGTCCTGCTTCCAGGTGACGCTGGCTCCATCGGAGGCGGCGACCACGCTCGTCCCGTCCGCGCGTGGCGCGATCGTCGCACCGTCGTGTGCCTCGGTGAGCAGCCAGGACTCGAGCGGGTCGACGAGTACGCGGGTGTCGGTCTCGGTCATGACCGGGTCCGACGACGCTGCGTCGGCCCCGGCCCCGTCGATCGCGACGACGCGGTAGACCGCTCCCGTCGGCGAGGCGAAGTCCGTCGCGGACCCGGCATCGGCCCGGAGCGCGCCGGTGTCGACCGCGGTCCACGAGGTCCCGTCGAGCGAGCGTTCGAGCCGATACGAGACCGCACCGCCGGCCCCGCGCCACCGGACGGTGTTGATGCCGTCCGCGCGGTCGACCGCCGTGATGAGCGGTGTCCCGACGGCGGGAGCAGCCGGCACGGCACCGATCGCGGCGGCATAGGCGGTGATCGCGGAGACCCGGGCGCGCTCGGCGTCGGTCGCACCGGGTGCATGGATCGTGAACCCGTCGTCGTGCGGGACGAGCCCACCACGGTCGTCGTTGCCGAACAGCGACCAGAACAGCATGCCGGTCACGTTCGGGTCGGCGACGAGCGGTTCGAGCAGCGCCGGGCTCGCAGCCGTGGAGGCGTACTCGCCGGCCAGGTAGACCTTGCCCGCGGCGGTGACGGTGGCCGCATCCGCGGACACGCGTGCGGCGGTGGGCGGGTAGTAGTGCACGTCGACGATGTCGAGCCCCGGTGCCGAGAGCGTGTCCGGGTCGATGTCGAATCGACGACCGGCCGCGACGAGCTGCTGCGGGGCGCGTTCCTTGATGAACGCGACCTGCCGGTCGATCCACGGGGCGGTCATCCCCTCCAACTCGTTCCCGAGCTCCCACGCCATGATCGTCGGGTCCTCGGTGTACCGGACGCCGGTGAGCGCGTTCGTCCGCTGGAGAATCGCGTCGACGTAGGCCTGGTAGGCGGCGATCGGCCGCTCGTCGGTGGTGAAGTCGGCCGACGTCAGCCCGTACGGGGTCGTGAAGTCGCGATGCCCGCCGTGGTAGTACTCCCACTCGTCGGTGAGCGGGAGCACCAGCCGGATGCCGAGCTCGCCGGCGTACGCGACGGCGAAGTCGATCGTCGCGAACGCCTCCTCGTTCAGCTGCCCGATGCTCGGCATGATGGCCAGGGGGTTCGCGCCGTCCTGGCCCGTCGAGGTCATCATGTGCGTCCGGACGACGGTCGAACCCATCCGGGCCGCCGCGTCGAGGGTGTCGGCGATGCGGAAGGCCGTCGGGTAGTCGACCCCGCCCACGTTCTCGTCCAGACCGAGCCAGTAGATGTTCGGGCCGCTGAAGCGGAAGGTCTCGCCGTCGAGCACGAGGCGGGAGCCGTCACGCTCGACGAACGAGGTGTTGAGCGAGGTCCAGTCGGCCGGGGCGGCGGCCGCCGGTGTCGCAAGCGCCGGGAGCAGTGTGACGGTGACGGCCGCCGCGAGCATACCGGCGGCGAGACGGCCGCTCGTGTCGCGGTGCGATGGGCGGGGATCGGGGGTGCGATTCATCGTGCCAGGCTCCTTCGTCTGGGATGGTGCATCGGGTCGAGCGGTGGGAGGCCGAGTGCCTCCGGTCGGTGGATGAGTGCTGCGGCGCCGAGGATCGGACCTGCGCCGTCGAGCGCGGAACCGGTGACGACCACGCCGGCCGCGTAGTCGAGGACGATGGCGTCCTGCACGGCGGCACGGACGAGGTCGAGGTAGTCGGTGCTGACGGCGGTGAACCCACCGCCGACGGCGACCGCTTCGAGGTCGAGGAGGGTCGCGGCGCTCGCGATCGCCTGGCCGACCGCGGTGGCCGAACGGACGACGGCGGACCGTGCGACCGGATCCCCTGCCGCGGCGTCGACGGCGAGCGCCTCGCCGGTGTGCCCGTCCCAGCCGCGGGCCCGCGCCCAGGCGACGCTCCGTGGTCCGGAGGCGATGCGCTCGAGCGTCGCGTCGTCGGCCGACTCCCCCGGCACGCGCGAGGCGATCTGCACCTGACCGATGTGGCCGGCGTTCCCGCTCCGGCCGGCGATCAACCGGCCGTGCAGGATGACACCACCGCCGATACCGGTCGAGACGATCATCGCCATCGAGTTCTCGGTGCCGCGGGTCGCTCCGAGCCAGTGCTCCGCGAGCGCGATGCAGGTACCGTCGAGACGGACCACCACCGGGGCGTCCGGCAACAGCCGCGCGACATGGGTCCGGAGGTCGAAGCCGTGCAGTCGCGGGAGGTTCTTCGGGCTCACGGTGCCGCGGCCGAGGTCGACGGGACCCGCGGAACCGATGCCGACGCCGACGAGCGCGGAACCGTCCGGCAGGTGTGCGACCGAAGCGAGGACCACTCGGTCGACGGCGTCCTCCAGTGCACGGCGCCCGGCCTCGGGCCCCGTCGGCGCCCGATGCGCGCTGCCCTCGACCACGACGCCTTCGGCCGTGACGAGCGCCGCCTCCACCTTGGTGCCACCGAGGTCGACCGCGAGCGCGATCGACCTCGACGGGTCCTGCCTCCCGGTCAGGTCCGCCAGGGTCACCGCGCCCAGTCCTCGACCAGTTGGTTCGCGGTGCGCACGACCCGGGTCGACCGGAGCTCGTCCTCGCCGAGTTCGGCCTCGGTCCGCACGTGGAACGTCACGCGCTCTCCCGGCAGCAGGGTCACGAGCTGGTCGTCGACGACGGCCGCCGGGTCCAGCTTGTCGACGAGCAGCGTGAGGTCGCGGAGGAACGACTCGGCCGTGATGGTCACGGCGTAACCGTCCTCCTCGCGGGCGACCTCGGCACTGAACCGCGGGGCGGGGATCGTCGAATCACGTGCCTCGGTGAAGGACCAGAAGCCGCGTTCCGCCCCGAGCGTGGCGACGAGCACCTCGTCGGGCGCCGAGCCCGCGACCGCGACCGCTTCGGGGATGTCGACGAGCGTCGAGGAGCGTCGGTCCAGGTCGACCGGGACGCGGACTGCGGCGAGTTCGGCCCCGTCGAACCGGAGGCGTCGGATGACGAGGTCGTCCGCCCAGGCGTCCGGGCCGTCGTTGAGTACGGCGACCACGAGGGACTCCCCACGCGGCTGGACGGTCACGAGCCGGTCGGCGTAGACGTGCCGCAGGGCGTAGAGCAGCGGCTTCGCGAGCTCGTCGCCGTCGACGGCCGCCCAGGAGGTGACGGGCCAGCAGTCGTTCAGCTGCCAGACGATCGACCCCATGCAGCGTGGGCTCCACGACCGGAAGTGCTCGATCGCGACGGTCACCGCGTTCGCCTGGTTGAGTGACATCGCCCAGTGCCAGTCCTCGGTGTCGTCCGGCAGCGGCAGGTGCGCGACGAGTCCGTCGGTCAGCTTGTCGTTCCCGTCCGTCGCCTTCTGGTGGTGGATCATGCCGGGCGACTCCGGCGTGAGCGGGGAGTCCGAGATGGCGCGGTCGATCGTCGACCACGTCGCCGGGCCCTGCCAACCGAATTCGGCCACGAAGCGCGGCGAGACCTCGCGGTAGGCGGGGTAGTCGACGCGGTTCCACAGCTCCCAGAGGTGCACGGATCCGTGGTCCGGGTCGTTGGCCGGGATGTCCGGCGTGCCCGACCAGGGGCTGCCCGCGGTGTAGTTGCCGGCCGGGTCGAGCTCGGCGACGAGCCGAGGCAGCAGGTCGAGGTAGTAGCCCATGCCCCAGGTACGGCCCTGGACGCGCTTCTCCCAGCCCCACTCCTCGAAGCCCCAGATGTTCTCGTTGTTGCCGTTCCAGAGCACGAGGCTCGCGTGCGGCATGATGCGCGTGATGTTGTCGCGCGCCTCAGCCTCGACCTCGCTCCACAGCGGCTCCTCCTCGGCATAGGCCGCGCAGGCGAAGAGGAAGTCCTGCCACACCATGATCCCGCGCTCATCGCAGAGCTCGTAGAAGTCGTCGGACTCGTAGTAGCCGCCACCCCAGATGCGGAGCAGGTTGAGGTTCGCGAACTCGGCCTGGTCCATCCGGCGCGCGAGCCGGGCGCGGTCGACGCGGGTCACGAAGGCGTCGTCGGGGATCCAGTTGGCGCCGCGCACCCAGACGGCCTCACCGTTCACGACGAAACGGAACGAGGTGCCCTCCGCGTCTGGTTCGAGTTCGACGGCGACGGTCCGGAACCCGATCCGCTTCGACCATTCGCCGAGGCGTGCCTGGTCCTGCCCGAGCACGACGTCGAGGTCGTACAGCGGCTGCTCGCCGTACCCGCGAGGCCACCAGAGTCCGACGTCCGGCACGGCGAGCTCGACCACGGCGGAGTCCGCGCCGGCCGGGAACACGAGGTCGGCGTTCGCGCCGGCGACCGTGGCCGAGAGCGCCAGGGCGACGTCACCGTCGCCGGCGCGTTCCACGTCGACGTGCACCGCGACCCGGCCCTCGCCGCCGTCGACGGTCACGACCGGACGCACCGAGGCGAGCCGGGCCGTCGACCAGGACTGCAGACTCACGGGCTTCCAGAGTCCCGACGAGGCGGCGTCGAGTCCCCAGTCCCAGCCGAAGTTGCAGGCGGCTTTGCGGATGGCGTTGAACGGGTGGGAGTAGGTGTGGGGGCGATAGCCGATCTCGAGGCTGGCCAGGTCCGCCGCGGCGACGGGCGAGGCGAAGTGGACGACGAGTTCGTTCTCGCCCTCGCGCAGGACGGCACCGACGTCGATGCGGTACGTGCGGTGCTGGTTCCGCGTGGTCGCGACGACCGAGCCGTTCACGGTCACCGTCGCCACGGTGTCGAGTCCCTCGAACACGAGGTCGTGCCGCTCGTGGCCGTCCGGCTCCCACGTGAAGGTGGTGCGGTACTCCCAGTCCGTCGATCCTATCCACGTCACGAGGTGTTCGTTGCGGTCGAGGAAGGGGTCGGGGATGAGCCCGGCGTCGAGGAGGTCCGTGTGCACGAGGCCGGGCACCGTCGCGGGGACGCTCGTCCCGACGAAGGCCTCGGGGACGGCACCGCCGACCGCACGCAGACTCCACCCCTCGTGCAGGAGGCGGGTGGTCAGGGGACGGACGGTGGCGGTGTCGATGATGCTCACTTGGTTGCTCCAGAGGTCAGGCCGTTGTAGATGTATCGCTGCAGGAAGAGGAAGGCGACGAGCGTCGGGATGATCACGAGGATCGTCCCGGCCGCGATGATCTGCCACTGGGCGCCGAACGGTCCCATGAACCGGAACAGCGAGGTGGAGATCACCCCCAGGTCCTGCGACGGCATGTACAGGAAGGGGATGTAGAACTCGTTGTAGATGGCGATGCCCTTGATGATGACCACCGTCGCGACGGCGGGCTTCAGCAGCGGGAGGATGATGCGCCAGTAGATCGTGAAGCGGTTCGCGCCGTCGAGCATCGCGGCCTCGTCGAGGGAGACGGGGATCGACTGCATGAACTGCAGGAAGATGTAGATCGCGACGATGTCGGTCCCCATGAAGAGGAGGATCGCGGCGCCACGGGTGTTGAACAGCTCGAGTGCGGACACCACCTGGAACGTGGCCACCTGGGTCGTGACCGACGGCACGAGCGTCGCGAGCAGGAACAGGCCCATGACGAGCTTCCGGCCGCGGAACCGGAACCGGTCGAGTGCGTAGGCCGACATGGTGCCGATCAGGATCGTCCCGGCGACGGACACGAGCAGGATGATCGCGGTGTTCAGGAAGCCGGTGACCATGCCGCCCTGATCGAACGCGACGACGAAGTTGTCGAAATTGAACCAGTTCGACGGCGGGGTGAGCGGACCGGTCGTCCGCTGCTCGCGGTCGGTCTTGAACGCGAGCATGAAGATCGTGGCGAGGGGCACGACGGCGAAGAGGCTCGCGATGATGAGCGAGGCGTACTTGATCGTCGTCGCAGTGAGGGCGGCGGCGCCCTGCGGACGCTTCGGCCCGCGCCGCGTCCGTCGCAGTGCGCGTCGGGGCTCGGGGGTGGCAGCGGAGACCGGTCGGTCGGCGGTGGCGGTCACGATTCGCCTCCCTTCTCGTCGGGGAAGACCCGGCGTTGGACGAAGGTGATGATCAGGACGATCAGCAGCAGGACGACGGCCATCGCGGACGCCAGACCCACCTTCGAGAACTTGAACGCCGTGTTCACGGTCTGGATCACGAAGGTCTCGGAGCCGTTGGCACCGCCGGTCATGACGTACGGCATCTCGAAGGCGGACAGTGCTCCGGCGATGGCCAGGATGAACGAGAGGCCGAGGATGCGCCGGATGCTCGGCAGGATGATGAACCGGAACTTGTGCCACGAGTTGGCACCGTCGAGGTCCGCGGCCTCGTACTGCTCGGACGGGACCGACTGGATCGCGCCGAGGAACAGGACGAAGTTGAGGCCCATGTACCGCCAGACGGACGTGGCGGCGAGGGACGCGTTCACGAAGGACGGATCACCCAGCCACTGCGGGGTGTCCTGCACGCCGACCGCCGCGAGCAGGGCGTCGAGGGTGCCGCCGGGGCGGAGGAAATAGAGGAAGACGAGCCCGATCGCGACCCCGTTGATGAGGTAGGGGAAGAAGATGACGCCCTTGAAGAGGTTCTTGAAGCGGGTGCGGAAGCTCAGCAGCGTGGCGAGGTACAGCGCCAGGACGAGCTGGGCGACGGCCCCGACGAGGTAGTACAGGCTCACGAAGAAGACCTGGAAGATCTCCGGCTTCGTGAAGATCTGCACGAAGTTGTCGATGCCGATGAACTCCTGCTCGGGCTCCAGTCCGTCCCACGAGGTGAGGCTGTACCAGAACATGTTCGCGACCGGCACGTAGGTGAGCACGATCAGGAAGGCGAGCGGCACCACGAGGAAGAGCCAGGGGGTGACACGCGACCCGGTGGCCTTCGGGGGCCTGCCGGGGCGCAGGGTGCGCGGAGGGCGTGGATGGTTCGTCACCACCGCTCGGGTGGCGGGTGACGCTCCCTGGACTGTGACCATGCTGGTTGCCTTCTTCGCTGCGCGGGGTGGAGGACACCCGGGCCCGCCGTGGGGACGGGCCCGGGTGTCGATCGGATGGGTGCTACTCGGCGACGTCGGCGCGGGCGGCTGCCCAGCGCTCGTTGAGGTCGGCGAAGGCGCTCTCCTTGTCGCCGTCGGCTGCGCCGCGGGCGATGTCGATGAGCTTCTGGCGGTAGGTGTTGCCGAAGAGGTCGATCTCAGCGGCGTTCGCGATGTCGTTGATCACGGCCTCCTTGCCCACCGGGTCCGGAGCGAGCTCCAGGTAGGTGACGCCGAGGTCGGAGAAGTCGGCCAGCGTGTCGGGCGCCGGGTCGCTGATGACGGGGCTGATGGCACCCTGGCTCGCGGCGAACCCGGACTCGTTCGTGAACCAGTCGATCCAGGCCTTCGCGGTCGCCTTGTTCTTCGAGTACTTGCTGACCGCCAGGAACTTGTCGGAGGCGGTGACGGAGGTGAAGCCGTCGTCGGTCTTCCACGGCATCGGCCAGAAGCCGATCACGTCGCGGGACTCGCCGGCCTTCTCGGCGGCGTCCTGCATCTGCGAGACGGCCCAGGAGCCGAGCACCATCGAGCTGATCTCACCGGAGGCGAGGAGGTTCTTCGACTCCTCCCAGTTGGTGGTGGTGGGGTCGGGCTCGCTCAGGCCGGCGGCGACGGTGTCGAAGAGGAGACCGTCGATGTTGTACTGGTCGTTGCCCTCGGTCCACGGGCTGTCGGTCGCGATCATCTCGGTGCGCACCTTCGGGCCCTGCACGGCTCCGAGGTTGCCCTCGAGCGTCGCGAGCGGCCAGCCGTCCTTGTAGTTCGTGTAGTACGGGATCGAACCGGTCGCCTTGATCTTCTCGAGTGCGGCGAGGTACTCCTCCTCGGTGGCCGGAGGCTCGGTGATCCCGGCTTTAGTCCACACGTCGCGGTTGAAGACGTAGCCCATGGCGGAACCGAAGGTCGAGACGCCATAGGCCGTGCCGTCGAAGGAGGCCTCGTTCGCGAAGCGGTAGGTCTTGGACTGCTCCTCGGTGCTGCCGAGCGGCTCGAAGAAGTTCGCGTACTGGTCCTTGGTGACGTTCGAGGACGGGATGAGCAGCACGTCGCCGTAGTCCTTCGAGTTGAGGCGGATCTTGGCGTCGCCCTCGTAGTCGGTCAGGGCCTCGAACTTCACGGTGGTGCCGGGGTACTGCTTCTCGAACTCGGTCGCGTAGTCCTTGAAGGTGGTGTCGACGAGGTCGGTGCGGTTCGTGAGGACGGTGATCTCGCCGCTCGGGTCGCCGTCGTCGTTGGCGGCTCCGCCGGAGCAGCCACTGAGGACGAGTGCCGCGGCCGCAGCCGTTGCGGCGAGGCCGATGATCGGTCTCCGGGACATGGGAACTCCTTCGTTCGGGGGGCGAAGGGCCGGGTCGCCTCGTCGCTCGCTGTCCAGCATCGTCTGCCGCCCAGCACCCGTCAAGAGTAAACATTATTAATTTATATAACAAATCGGTCACAGGAAATCCGCCTCCGGTCACCCTCGAAGCCTCAGGCGACGGGGACGGGACCAGAGGTGGAGCGCTCGATGACCACGGCGTGCGGCGCTTCCCGGGTGGCGCCTGGGCGACCCGCCAACAGCTCGAGCAGCTCCTCGCCCGCCATCTCGCCGATGCGTTGCACGTCGTGGCTCAGCGCCGACATCGGCGGGTCCGACAGCTGGCACTGCGCCGAATCGTCCCAGGCCACGATCGAGAGGTCGCCGGGGACGCGCAGCCCCGCTTCCTGCACCGCCTGCAGCCCGCCGAGCGCCATCACGTCGCTGTCGAAGACGACCGCCGTCGGCCTGGGGTCGCGCGCGAGCAACACCTGCATGGCCTGGAGGCCGGACGCCCGGGAGTAGTCGCCGCCGATCGACACCGTCTCCACGTCGGGCCGGTCGGAGGCGAGGGTGAACGCCTCCATCCGGGACAGCGTGTGGGTGAGTTCGCGCGGACCCGTGACGTGTGCGAGCCGACGGTGCCCGAGCGAGACGAGGTGGTCGACGGCCTCGTGCATCGTGACCGCGTCGTTGGTCCAGACCGCCGGGAGACCCTGCGCCGTCGTCGGTGCGCCGATCACGATCGCCGGGATCCCGGACCGCTCGACGAAGGCCACCCGCTCGTCGTCGTCGATGAGGTCCACCAGGATGACGGCGCTCACCGTGCCGTCCTGCTGCCAGCGTCCGAGCTGCAGCAGCTCCTCCTCCCGCGTCGGCAGGACTCGGAGCAAGACGGACAGACCGTGCGGGCGGACGACACGATCGATGCCGGCGATGAGCTCGTGGTAGAACGGCTCCGCGCCGTAGATCTCCGAGGCCCGGAACAGCGTGAGGCCGATCGGCCGGGGCTGCGCGATAGTCTGTTCGGCGTCGAGACCCATCGGGACGCGGCCTTTCGTGAGGAGTGGTTGTGTGGCCCTCACACTACGCGCTCGAACATCGTCGGGAGGGACAGTTGGCCAGACGAGAGTCCGTGCAGTCGGGCCCCGGGAGCCAGGCGCTCATCGTCGACCTCATCCGCTCCGCGGGCACGATCAGCCGCACCGAGCTCACGGAGGCGACCGGCCTCACCCAGCCCTCGATCTCCAACATCGTGCGTCGGCTCATCGAGGACGGACTCGTCCGCGAGACCGGACGGGCGGCACCCCGGGGTGGCAAGCCACGGACCCTCCTCGAGATCAACGCGAGCGCCAAGTACGGCGTCGGGATCCAGCTCGGGTTCGAGTCGATCACGCTCGTCGCAACCGACGTCCGTGGTGGTGTGGTCGGCCGGCAGCTCGTCGACGGGGCGGGTTCGGCCACCCCGGAGCAGGTGACCGACCGACTCGTCACGCTCTATCGTGACTTCGTCGCCGGCGTCGGTCTCGCGGCCCCGTCGATCGCGGGCGTCGCCGTCGTCGCTCCCGGCCCGATCGCCCAACTCGGCGGCGTGCTGCTCGGACCGCCGACGCTCGTCCGGTGGGACGACTTCCCACTGCAGCAGGCGTTGCAGGACAGCCTCGACGTGCCGGTGGTCGTCGACAACGACGCCGCCGCAGCGGCCGTCGGCGAGTTCTGGAGTCGCCAGGTGTCGCGCACGGAGTCCTTCGCCTGCGTCTACATGGGCACCGGGATCGGGGCGGGCATGGTGCTGGGTGGCGCGCTCTACCGTGGGGCGAGCTCGAACGCCGGGGAACTCGGCCACATCAGCATCGAGGTCGACGGTGTCCCCTGCCACTGCGGCAACCGCGGGTGCTTGGAGCGCTACGCCGCACCGGCAGCCGTGATGGCGGCGGCAGCGGCTGCACGGGACCGACTCGGCGACCTGGGCCTCGGTTTCGCACCGGACACACTCAGTCGCGACTTCGACCAGCTCGCCCGAGCCGCTGTCAGCGGTCATGAGGTGGCGCTCGACCTCATCCGGTTCTCCGCCGACCGCGTCGCTGCCGCCACGGTGACGCTCGCGAACCTGCTCGACCTCGATCGACTCGTCCTCGCCGGCCCCGGGATGGCGGTCGCCGGTTCGCTCTATGCGCGTGCGATCCGCGAACGCCTCGACCAACGGTTCTTCGCGCGACGGGCCCACCCGATCATGGTCGAGCTCTCCGCCAACCCGCGCGATGCGGCCGCGATCGGTGCCGCATCACTCGTCCTGCAGGGCACCATCGCACCAGGACACGGGCCGGCACTCACCCGCTGACAGCGCATCGATGCGTCGCGGGCGGAACGACTCCCGCCCGCTTCGGGGAACCCCGCCGGCGCCGTGCGCTTACGCTGGATGGGAACCGACACAGCCCTGGGAGGTCACGCGATGAGCCGGGAACACGACGCCGCTGCGGCGAACGGTCTGGCGATCGCCCTCCGCGCGCCCGTGCCCTCGGACCGGCTCCAGGCCGCACTCGCGGCGGGCACCAGCCCGAAGACCACCTACATCGAGGTCCTCGTCGACCGCTGCGCCGTCGAGCCCGACTTCTTCGTGCGCGACATGCTCACCTGGGCGCTCGTGCGGCACGACCCCGAGGTGACCGTCCCTCGCCTGATGGAGGAACTCGGGTCGGTCTTCCCACAGGCTCGCAGCCAGGCGCTGCACACCCTCTCCAAGACCGGAGACCCACGCACCTGGTCGGCCATCACCCTGGCGCTGCTGGAGGACGAGGAGGATCAGGTCGCCCGAGCCGCCTGGCGCACCGCCGCAGGGGTCGTCCCGGAGCGCGAGGCGTCGGCGCTCGCGGAGCTGCTGGCGAAGCAGTTCGGCCGCGGCGACCGCGAGGTGCAGCTCAGCCTCACCCGTGCGTTCGCCACGATCGGCGAGCCCTCGATCGAACCCGTCGAGCAGACGGCCGCATCCGAGGCGTTCGAGCGAGAGGCCCGTGCGCACGCTCGCGCGACCGCCAGGATCCTCCACGACCCCGAGACGGACTTCGACGAGGCGATGCAGGAGGCACAGCACGCGCTCCGCGGTGACTGACGAAGCGCGTGCGCCGAGCGCCTCCTGACCAGAAGGGGCCGGGCCTGACTCAGCTGAGCCGGGCCGTGCGGAGCGACGCGGTCGCGCTGTGCGCCGCCATGCCCTCCGAATCGGAGATGACCTGCACCGCGTCGGCGAGCTCGGGTGTCGCCGACTCGGCGATCCGCTGGTAGGTGAGCGGCTTCAGGAAGCGCGACACCGAGAGCCCGGCGCTGTGCTTGGCGCCGCCGGCGGTCGGGAGGACGTGGTTCGTCCCGGCCATGCCCTTGTCCGAGTAGGCGACGGTGCTCCACGCGCCGAGGAAGATCGACCCGTAGTTGAGCAACCGCTCGTGGTACCAGGCGTCGTCGGCCGTGATGACCTCGAGGTGCTCCGGGGCGAGGTCGTCCATCAGCGCCGCGGCGGTCTCGCGGTCGTCGGCCACGGTCACGGAGCCATAGTCGCGCCAGGCCGGCCCGCAGATCGACTCGGTCGAGAGCGTCGGGAGTTGGCGTTCGACCTCGGCGATGACCGCGCGGCCGAGCTCCTCCGACGTCGTCACGAGCGCGGCCGGCGAGTTCGGACCGTGCTCGGCCTGGCCGAGCAGGTCCGCGGCCACCAGGATCGGGTCCGCGGTCTCGTCCGCGAGGACGGCCACCTCGGACGGACCGGCGAGGAGGTCGATCGCGACCGTGCCGAACAACTGTCGCTTCGCCTCGGCGACGAAGGCGTTGCCCGCACCGACGAGCATGTCGATCGGCAGCTCGCCGAGCAGACCGTAGGCCATGGCGGCGAGCGCCTGGACACCGCCGAGGACGAAGACCCGGTCGACACCGGAGACGTGCGCGGCGTAGACGACCGCGTCGTTCGCACCCCCGTTCGGCTGCGGCGGGGTGCACGCGATGACCGTCGGCACACCGGCCTGCTTGGCGACGCCGACCGTCATGAACGCACTGGCGGTGAGCGGGAAACGACCGGCCGGGAGGTAGGCGCCCACGCGGGAGACGGGCACGTACTTCACCCCCGTGACGAGTCCGGGCACGAGCTCGGTCTCGAAGTCCTGCAGGTGGGAGCGCTGCTCCTGGGCGAAAGCACGGGTGCGCTCGCCACCGAGGTCGATGGCTGCGCGGAGGTCCGCGGGGAGGCGGTCGCCGCTGGTCGCGATCTGCTCGGGCGTCAGCTCGACGTCGCCGCCCTCGTACCGGTCGAGCCGTCGCGCGGCGTCGAGCACGGCGTCCATGCCGCGCCGCTCGATGTCGAGGAGCATCGCGGAGACGGTCTCGATGACGGCCGGGTCGCGCTGCGCCGGAGGAGCGTCGACGAGCGGGGTCTTGAGGTGACGGAAGGAGCCGTCGAGGGACTGGAGCACGGGAGGGCTGAATCGCATGGTGCGAGCGTACGAATGCGGCGCGGGGGCGACAACGGGGGACGTGCCTGCGCGAGCCATCGGGTCACCCGATACGCCGGTCCGCGGGCGACGCTCAGCGTCTCGGGGTGGTCGCGATCACCTGGTCGGGCTCCGCCGCCGCGAGCAGGGTGTGCTCGGCGAGTTCGGCGATCCGCGCGGTGGCCGGCGACAGGTAGGCGCCCTCGCGCTGCACGAGCGCGATCGTGTCGTAGAGCGGCTCGGCGAAGGGGGTGAGCGTCAACTGCTCCGGGAATCCGCCGGTGCGGGCGACCGTGCCGGAGACGATCGTGTCCGCGGCCCCGGTCGCGGCGAGGCTCAGGGCGGTCTCCACGTGCTCGACCTCGACGGCCGGTTCGATCGACCGCCCCTGCAGGCGAGCGCGCTCCAGCAGTTGGAGCCGCGTGGGGTCCCGCCACCCGGCGTAGGCGTCGTAGAGCACGAGCTTGGCGTCCGCGAACTCGTCGATCCCGACCGGGCCCGCGGCGGGATCCCTGGTGGTGGAGGCGTAGAAGACCTCGTCGCGGAAGAGGGGCCTGATGGCGAGGCCCCCGAGGGGCACCGGGAGGACGACGAGCCCTGCCTCGATCTCGCCGCTCGCCACGGAGTCCGCGACGAGTGCCGAGTTCAGCCCCACGAGTCGCACGCGCACGTTGGGGTAGCGCTGGTGGAAGCGCTGCACGAGGTCTGAGAGCTCGTAGTAGGCGGCGTTGCGGAGGACGCCGAAGGTGCACACGCCGCCGTCGAGCGAGGTGATCGCGGACAGCGCGTCGAGTCCGCCGTCGATCGCGGCGACCGCTCGCCTGGCGTGTTCACGGAGCTCTTCGGCGGCAGCCGTCGGGACGAGCCGACGCGCACCGCGGGCGAACAACTGCAGGCCGATCTCGCGTTCGAGACGGCTGACGAGCTCGGACACGGAGGCCTGGCTGCTGTCGAGTTCGGCGGCCGCGGCGGTGAAGGACCCGCTCTCATAGGCGGCGAGGAAGGCGCGGAGTTGCGCGAGGGTCATGCGGTCAGCCTAGCGAGGAGCGTTCTCCCGTCACCGCACCGTACAGCTCGGGCCGCCGGTCGGCGAGCACGTCGTTGCGCGGACCGATCCGGGTCGCGCCCCGGTCGATGCGGACGGTCGCGTCCACCCGCCCGCGCTCGTCCTTCCGCCCGACGGGCCAGCCGTCGGCCGGGATGATCGTGGTCCCCTCGGTCCACGGCTTGCCAGCCTCGGTGCCGGAGCGGTCGCAGCAGACGATCGGGATCGCGGACGCGCGCGCCGCCGCCATCGCCTGGACGACCTCGGGTGCTCGCTCGCCGTCCGGCCGCTCGACCAGCGGCCAGTTCGTCGGGACGACGAGGAGGTCCGCGCCCCGGAGCGCCAGCCCCCGCGGCACCTCGGGGAACTCGAGGTCGTAGCAGACGAGGACGCCGAGCCGGCCGAGCGGCGTATCGACCACCGGCTGGGTCTCGCGACCCGCCACGAAGACGGACTGCTCCTCGTCCCACAGGTGCACCTTCCGGTAGACACCGAGCACACCCGAGGCGCCGAGGACGAGGGCGCTGTTGCGGATCTCCTCGCCGTCCAGCTCGCAGAACCCGACGACCGCCACGGCGTCCTCGGGGAGCAGCGACGCCCAGTCACTGAACACCGACGCGTCGCTCGGGAGCGCGACCGCGCGGGCCGCCTCCGGGCTGCCCAGGTAGTAACCGCTCGTCGCGAGTTCGGGCAGCACGAGGAGCTGCACCCCGTCGGCGACGGCGTCCCGGATGGCCGCCTCGATCGTGCGCAGGTTGCCGTCGAGGTCGCCGAGGACGGGGGCGAGTTCCTGGGCACGGACCCGGATGCTCCGCGCGTCGGGGTCGCTGTGGTCGATGGCCCCCGTGGGGTCGGTGCTGGTCATCCAGCGATCATACGAAGCCCTCGCAGACGGGACCATCGTGTTCCCCGATGGCTGGGATCGGGGCATGGCCGATTGTGCCCGTCCGTGGCCTGCGGATACCGTCGTCGGCACGAGCGAGTCCCCGATCCGAGGCAGACCCCCGCTGCCCGTCGCACTCGTCGACCGCCCGAGCCCTGGAGGCCAGCCATGGCGACACCCGCCGCCCCCACGTCCCCGTCCGGTTCCGCCGCCGGAGCGGGTGACACCCAGCCGTCCCTCGTCGAATCCCGCTCCATCGACTGGGTCCCGCTCGACGAGCGTCACGGTCGCCCACGGTCGCTGTTCTCGCTCTGGTTCATGTCGAACGCGCAGGTGACGACCCTGGCGACCGGCATGCTCGGCGCGGCGCTCGGAGCGAACCTCGCGACGTCCCTCCTCGCGATCGTCCTCGGCGTGGCCGTCGGCACCGTGTTCACGGCCTTCCACTCGGCGCAGGGGCCGCAGCTGGGACTCCCGCAGATGATCCAGTCGCGCGCCCAGTTCGGCTACCGCGGCGTGGTCCTCATCTGCGCGATCGTCGTCTTCAGCCTCGTGGGCTTCAACATGTTCAACCAGATGCTCGGCGCGGACGTCCTCACCATGACGACCGGAGTCGACGCCGGTGCGGGCTGGTACGTGCTCATCAGCGGTGTCGCCGTCCTCCTCGCGATCTTCGGCTACTCCTGGATCCACCGGACGCAGTCGTGGCTCACCGCGCTGTTCCTCATCACCTTCGGACTGTTCACGGTCGTCGTCCCCTTCGTCGTGCCGCTGCCGGCCGACGCGCTGTCGCTCGCGAACTTCAGCTGGGTCGCGTTCCTCGTGCAGTTCGGTGGCGCCGCGGCCTACGCGCTCGGTTGGGCACCGTACGTCTCCGACTACTCGCGGTACCTCCCGCCGCAGACGAACCCCGGGCGGGCCCTCTTCTACACCTACGGCGGCGTGTTCGTCGGCGCGGTCTGGCTGATGGGGCTCGGTGCGTTCGTCGCCAGCGCGTTCCAGGGCGCCGACCCGCTCGAGGGCGTCCGTGACGCCGCCGACGCGATCCTGCCGGGTTCCGGGACCTGGCTGCTCGTGGCCGCGTTGCCCGGGTTGATCAGCGTCATCACCGTCAACATCTACGCGGCGTCGATCGAGACGATCACGATCATCGACTCCATCCGACCGGTCCGGCCGACGCGCACCCTGCGGGTCGTCACCTGCCTCGCGATCGCCACGGCCGCCGTCATCGGCTCGCTGCTGAGCACCGGCGAGTTCCTGGCGAACTTCAGCAGCTTCCTCGTCGTCCTGCTCTACGTCCTCGTGCCGTGGACGTCGATCAACCTCGTCGACTACTACCTCGTGCGGAAGGGCCACTACGTCGTCCGCGACATCTTCACCCCGAACGGCGTCTACGGCGCGTGGGGCTGGCGTGGCCTCCTCGCCTACGCGATCGGGATCGTCGCCATGATCCCGTTCGTCGTGACGGTGTGGTTCACCGGCCCGATCGCCCAGCTGCTCGGCGGGGCGGACCTGGCCCTGTTCATCGGTCTCGCCGCCTCCGCGATCGCCTATGTGCTCCTCTCACGGTCGCTCGACCTGGGCCGAGAGCGGGCCGCGGCGGAACGCGACGTCACCGAGACGGGTCACCAGGCGGTCGCCTTCAGTTCTCGGCGACGCTGAGCTCCCGGCAACGCTGAGCGACGGCTGGCGCTCAGCAGCGCGACGCCACACGATTACACTCGACGACGTGATCGGATCGGACGAGGCGAGCGGAACAGACGCCGTCGAACCGGACACCCGCATCCCGGACCCCGCACCACGGCACACGCCGCTGTGGACCGTCCTCTCCGCCTGGCTCCTGCGGGTCGAGCGATGGCTGCAATCGCGCGGCGGCTCCCGCCTCCGTGGTGGGCTGTGGCAGCTCTGGGGGCTCGTCGCCGTCGGCGGGATCCTCCTCCTCGTCGGTCCGGTCATCAACCCGCCCCTCACCCTCGACGACCTCACCGACGAGGCATCCGACGTCACCGACACCTGGATCGCCCGCTCCTTCGATGCCGACTACCGCGTGACGACGGATGAGGACGGCCGGCTCGTCACCGACGTCGAGGAACGCATCGACGCGTTCTTCCCGAAGGACCTCGACGACCGGACCATCGAGCGGGTGCTCGCGACCGAGTACCAGGGGCACGCCCTCGACCCGTCGGGGATCACGGTGACGTTGGACGGCGTGAAGCAGGACGTGACCCGGGAGCGGGCCGCGGTCTTCCTCAGGCTCGTCGTCGATCCCGGCGAGCAGCTCACGGGCGACCACGAGCTCGTCATCCGCTACCGGCTCTCCGATCTCGCCTACGTCAACACCGACCCGGCGACCGGGCGACCCGTCGACCTCCTCCGCTGGGACGTCTTCGGGCCCGACCTGCAGCAGGCCGTGGCGAAGCTCGACGTACGGGTGACCATCCCGCAGGAGCTCGACGACCGCCTCGTCCGGCAGCCGTACGGCTCCCTCGCCTGGACCCTCATCGGTGCCGGGCAGTGGCTCAGCCCGGAGCCCGACTCGCCTCCCGGCGAGGTCGCCTATGCGTTCACGAGCGAGGACGCGGCCCCACCGCACGCGCAGGCGCGGTTCGCCATGCCGTTCGAGCCGGGCTCGATCACGATGCCCCCGCAGTCCTGGATCTTCTGGGTCCAGACCTTCGGGCCCGTCCTGCCGATGCTCGTCCTCGCTGCGACGCTCCTGCTGTCGTTCGCGGCCCGTGCGGTCGCCTGGGGTGACGCCCGTGGACGCCCGTGGTACGTCGCCCAATGGGACCCACCGAAGGGTGTCACGCCGCGCACTGCCGCCCACATCCTCCGGTCGCCCGCGACGATGGAGCTCGCCGAACGCCTCAAGGACGCCGCGATCAGCGGCACGAAGCAGCAGGCGAAGCGACAGGCGCGCCTGATCGCGGCGGCGGGTGCCGCCAAGCGGGCCGGCCGTCTGGGCGACCGACCCCGTGCTCTGCGGCGATACCTGACCGGACCGGAACGCGCCGGTCAGATCCAGGCGGGCCTCCGCCGCGTGCCGAAAGGCTTCGTCCGCGACTGGTTCATCGCCGCGCCGATCGCGCTGACGCTTCTCCAGTGGGGCATCGTCCGGCAGCTCTCCCACCAGACCGTGCTCGCGGTGGTGTGGTGGCCGCTCGCCTTCGTCGCCCTCTCGACCGTCTTCGCCGTCATCGTGCTCGCGATCGCCCTGACCGCCCGGCCGCTGACCCGCAAGGGTGCGCTCGTGAAGCAGCACCTGCTCGGCATCCGGGTGTTCGCCGAGCGGACGCAGCTGCTCGATCGCGCCACCCTGCGCGATCGCCTCCTGCCCTATGCCGTGCTCGGCGCCCCACCTCGGGCGACCGGCCGGCAGGTGGCGGACCTGATCGCGCCGGAGATCACGATGCCGGCAGCCGCGGCCGATCGCGCCTCGCGCGCCGACGGGTCGAGAGCGGGCTTCCTGACCGGTCCGCGCATCGCCGTCCGGGTGCTCGCCGTGCTGCTCGTCGTCGGCGCGATCGTCGCTGTGAACGTCCTCCCGGCACCGTCGCTGGAGTCCGAGACACCCCGTTCCTACACGGGCGACATCCCCGGATCGACCCTCACGACGATCGCGACAGCCGACCTCGACGCGGAGCTCACGCGGACCGACGGCGACGGTGCACGACTG
This sequence comes from Plantibacter sp. VKM Ac-2876, assembly GCF_015350715.1. Classification (NCBI taxonomy): domain Bacteria; kingdom Bacillati; phylum Actinomycetota; class Actinomycetes; order Micrococcales; family Microbacteriaceae; genus Plantibacter; species Plantibacter sp. VKM Ac-2876. Next base: position 731,116 of record NZ_JADKSI010000001.1, read on the forward strand.
AGCGTGACCGAACGCCTCGGTGTGGACTTCTCCAACGAGGGCTCGGTGCCCGCACAGGTCGTGCGCGAATGGCCGGCCGTGGTCGACGGCCAGGACCTGGGCCTCACCGTCGACCGGGTGACGATCGACGGTGATGACGCACCCTTCACGACGGAACGCGCGGAGGGTCGGCTGCTGCTCCGCACGACCTTCGCCGACGTGCGCACCGGCCTGCACGACGTCGTGATCGAGACGACCGCCACAAGGCCGGCCGTCGCCACGTCCGTCGATGGTCGGGACGTCGACCAGGTCAGGTGGGTCGCGCTCCTCGACGGCTGGTCGAACAGCGTCCCGTGGGACCGCGATTCCCCGCCCGAACCGTTCCGACTCAGCTTCACTGCCGACGACGAGCTCCTCGACGATGCTGTCGACGCCGGGTGGACTCCCGCCGAGGCAGGGGCTTGGCGACCGGCGGCATCCGAGGACGGTTCCGGCCGCTCGACGGCGCAGCTCGTCCTCGCGCCGGACGACGACGGCCGGTGGTCACTCGACGTCCGCGGCGACGACCTCGGTGTGGTCCTCGACCTCCCGGCCGGGACGGTCGCCGGGACCGACGCCGATGCCGCAGCCTGGGCTCGGACGGCGGCGCAAGCACCGGGGCTCCTCACGGCGGGCTTGGCCGGGCTGGCCATCCTCGGTTCCGTGATCGGCACCCTCGGGACAGCCCGGCGCCGGGCCCCGAAACCGGGGCCGTTCCGCGATGCGGTGCGCTGGCTGACCCCGGCGACGTTCATCGCGGCGGTCGTGCTCGGCGTCTGGACCCTGAACGGCGTCGCGGGCGACGACCCGTTCGGCGACCTCGTACTCGGCGCGCTGGTCGCCGGCCTCGTGGCCATCCTCGCCCGGTACATCATCGCCATGTGGGCCAGGCCGCGCGCCTGACCGCCGTCCGCCGTCAGGACAGCTTCTCGAGCTGCTCCTGGTACTCGGCCCGGACCTTGTCGTTCGTCGATTTCTTCCACGAGGCGATGCCCGACTTCACGGCGTCGAAACCGGTGCGGCCGAGGATGTACTCGTTCATCGTCGACGACAGGGCGTTCGTCGCCGACGACGTCTTGCCGGCGGTCTCCGAGTACAGCCCGGTGATCGGGCTCTTCTGCAGCATCGGGGAGGCCTGCTCCTGCCACGCGTGCGAGCGACGCAGCCGTTCCTCCATCGGCACCGCGCTCGCGAGGATCTGCGGTGCAGCGGCGAGTCGGTTCAACGAGGTGGGGCCGATCTGTGCCGATCCCGCCTCGGTCAGGACGACGCGACCGTCCGCTTCACGCGTGTGGTGCTCGCCGGCCCGGCCGTACTGGAGGAAGAACCCCTCGGTGCTGCCGTAGGGCGCCGCGAGGTGGTTGAGCAGCGTCAGCAGTTCCTTCACCCGAACGTCGTCCGCCTGCTTGATGGCGGTGAAGGAGAACATCGACGAGCCCTGGTAGACGATGCCGGCGCCGCCGTCCGCCGCGAACGGCAGGATCGCGTCGTAGACCACGCCCTCGGGGGCACTGGGGTCGATGATCGCCGAGATGCCGTCCTGGTGCATCAAGACCGTGCCGTTGGCCATGTAGGTCTTCGCCTGGGAGCCGGAGATGCTCGGGGTGTCCGGGTGGTAGTACCCGGCGTCCTTCAACTCCTTGATGTACGACAGTGTCTCGAGCCAGCGATCCGACTCCCACTTGTGGACGAGTTTCGAGCCCTTCAGCTCCCAACCGTTCGGCACCCCGAACATCGCGCCCATGAAGTCGTAACCCCAGTCGACGCTGTCGCCGTTGCTCTGCCCGCTGATCGCGTACCGGTTGCGCTTGGCGTCGGTGACTGCCTTGCACAGCTCGGTGAACTCGTCCTTCGTCTTGGGAGCCGGTTCCGCCCCGGTGAGGTCCTTGATGACGTCCGGTCGGGAGATGAGCATGTTGCCGAACGGCGGGCGGTTCACCGGGACGCCGTAGATGCGACCGTTGATCCTGCAGCCCTCCCAGGACGGGGTGGGCAGGTTCGCGAGGTTCGGGTAGGTCTTCACGTTGTCGCCCGCGAGGTGGTCGGACAGGTCCGCGAACTGGGCCTTCAGCAGCTGCGGGTAGGACGGCGGCAGCTGGAACGCGAGGAACTCGACGAGGTCGGGCACACTGCCGCCGGCCATGACCGTGGCGAACTTCGGTGCGAAGGAGTCGGCGGGGACCACCTGCAGGTCGAGCTTGCAGCCGAGTTCCTGTTCGGCCGCCTGGAGGTAGCTGTTCGACGCCGGGGCCGGCGGGCTGTACGAGATGACGAAGCCCGACACCGTCCCGCTCACGGCGGCCTTCCCCGACACCGAGGTGAAGAGCTCGGCCTCCTTCGGTGCCGAGAGGTAGACGGGCTGGACCGTCGCCGAGCCGGCGAGGTCGGGCGTCGGCCCCTTCGTGATCGGCACGTACGTGGGCAGCGGGACGAGGGCTCCGGAACCCGCGGCACCGGACGTCGCGCCGCCTGGCGTGCAGCCGGCGAGCGCGGAACCGAGGCCGAGGACGGCGAGGCCGACGCCGGCCGCGGTGAGGAAGGTGCGGCGTGACAGGCCGGGGGTGGTGTCGTTCATCGTGATCTCCTTCGAGGTGGGGCGGGCGCCAGGGGCGCGAGTGAGGCCCGGCGACGGTGCCGGGTGCGGGTGCGTGGACCGGTCAGCCCTTGACGGCGCCGGTCAGCACGCCCTTCGTGAGGTGGCGTTGTACGAGTGGGTAGGCGATGAGGATCGGGACGATGGCGATGAGCACGACGGCCATCTGCAGGGACTCGGCCGGCGGCAGCACCGAGGCGTCCGAGGCTCCCCCGACGAGCGAGGACCCTTGCAGCACGTAGGTGCGCAGGACGAGCTGAAGTGTCCACTTGGAGGTGTCGTTGATGTAGAGCAGCGCGTTGAAGAACGCGTTCCAGTACCCGACCGCGTAGAAGAGGGCGACGACGGCGATCACCGCGCGGGATAGCGGCAGGACGATCGTCCCGAGGATTCGGAACTCCCCGGCGCCGTCGATCTTCGCACTGTCGATGAGCTCCTGCGGGATGCCCATCATGAAGCCGCGGACGACCACCATGTTGAACACGCTGAACGCACCGGGCAGGATGAGCGCCCAGACGTTGTCGAGCAGACCGAGCTGCTTCACCATCAGGTACAGCGGGATGAGCCCCGGGGTGAAGAGGAACGTGGCGAGCACGATCATGAGCACGGGGCGCTGGAAGAAGGAGCGCCGACTGAGGGCCCAAGCCGCCGACACGGTGCAGACGAGGCTGATGAGCGTGCCGACGACGGTCACGAACAGCGTCACCAGGATCGCGCGGGTGACCACGCCCCCGGCGAGGATCTGCTGGTACGCATCGAGCGTGAAGGACTTAGGCCACACGACGTAGCCACCGGCGGCCGTGACGTCCTCGGCGGTCGAGACGCTCGTGGAGACCACGATGAGGAACGGGAACAGGATGACGGCGAGGATCATGACGATCGCGAGTGCCTTGAGGGCGAGGACGACGGGCTTCGGTTTCCCAGCCCAGACCGGTCGGACGATGGTGCTCATGATTTGGAATACACTCCCTGCTCGCCGAGCATGTGCGCCGCCTTATTGGCGACGAGGATGAGGATGAGACCGACGAGACCCTTGATGAGGCCGGCGGCGATGCCGGTGCTCCAGTTCCCGTCGATGACGCCGTGGTAGTAGACGTAGGTGTCGAGCACTTCAGCGGCTCCGGGGCCGACGGCGTTGCGTTGCAGGATGATCTGCTCGAAGCCGACGGACAGCGCCTCACCCAATCGGAGGATCAGCAGGAGCACGATGATGGGTCTGATCCCGGGCAGGGTGATGTGCCAGAACCGACTCCACGCGCCCGCGCCGTCGATGGCGGCAGCCTCGTAGAGCGAATCGTCGATCGCCGCGAGTGCCGCGAGGAAGATGATCGTGCCCCAGCCGGCGTCCTTCCAGATCACCTGCGAGGACAGCAGGAGCTTGAAGGTGGCCGGGTCCGACATGACGGAGATCGTGCCGAGGTCGAGCTGCCGCAGCCAGGTGTTGAGCACCCCTCCGGAGCCGAGGCTCTGCTGGAAGAAGCCGACGACGATGACCCAGGAGAGGAAGTGCGGCAGGTAGAGCACCGACTGCACGATGGAGCGCAGCCATGGCCAGGTCAACGAGTGGATGAAGATGGCCAGCGCGATGGGGACGGGGAAGAAGAGGATCAGCTGGATGAACGTGATCTGGAGGGTGTTGGAGACCGCGTTCCAGAACGCCGGATCACCGAAGAGCGCCGTGAAGTTGGCGAAGCCCACCCACGGGCTGTCCGGGATCGGGATGTAAGGCTGGTAATCCATGAACGCGATGACGTTCCCGAGCAACGGGATGTACACGAACAGGAGCAGGAGCACGACCGCCGGGGTCACCATGATCAGCAGTGGGGAGTCACGGCGGAACTGCATCCGGAAGGGCACCTTCCGCCTCGTCGGCTGGCCTCCGGACCCCGCTGGGGCGATCGGTGGTCGGATGGTCTCCGGCCGATCGGTCGTCGTCGCGCTCACAGCAGCTCCCTTGCTCGCAGCGGAAGCCCCGTCGGGTGCTTCCGCGTCGTTCTCTCGAACGTTGGCAATCTTTCGCGGGGCCGTTGAGTAAAGTCAAGATCATCCAATCATCCGAACAGATATCGAACATCGGAGTCGATCATGGAGCTCTCGCAACGACACGACCGCATCCTCGCCGAACTGCGGATCCACGGCAGCCTCTCCGCGGCCGACTTCGCCGAGCGTATGGGCATCTCCGCGATGACCGTCCGGCGAGACCTCCGCGAGCTCGGGGAGCAGGGCCGCCTCCGTCGGGTGCACGGCGGTGCCGTCTCGATCGACACGCAGCCGACCACGGGCATCCCGCACCGGCCGGGTGCCCGCCCCACGCCGGCCCCTGGTGCGGCCGACACCCTGTTCACCTTCGGGTTCGTCGTCCCCGATCCGAGCTACTACTTCCCCACGATCGTGGCCGGTGCGGTGGAGCGAGCCCAGTCGCTCGGCGGTCGGATCGTGCTCGGCGTCTCGCGCTACGACCCGGCCCGCGAACGCGACCAGATCGAGCGGTTGCTGGCCGGCGGCGTGGACGGCCTCCTCGTGACCACCTCGGTCCTCGACGCCTTCGCGACGCTCGAACTCCTCGAGCGCGCACCGGTCCCCGTCGTCCTCGTGGAGCGCTCGGTCGCGGAATCCCAGGTCGGTGACGGCCTCGAGTTCGTGCGCACGGACCATGCGGCGGGAGCGGTCATGGCCCTCCGGCACCTGTCCGAGCTCGGTCACGAACGCATCGGCATGGCGGCCTTCGACACGCCGACGACGCCGTCGCTGCGTCTTGGCTACGAGCGCGCCGTGCGCCAGCTCGGGCTCCGCGATGATGCCAGCACCGCGATCATCGACGACCAGCACGGCGTCGGCGAGCAGACGAGGCGGTACCTCGAGGCATGCGTGGCGTCCGGGACGACCGCGGTGTTCATGCACTCGGACCACTACGCCGTCGAGTTCGCGGACGCGGCGCTCGACTTCGGGCTCTCGATCCCCGACGATCTGTCGATCGTGGCGTACGACGACGAGGTGGCCGGGCTCGCCCGGGTGCCGCTCACGGCGGTCGCACCGCCCAAGCGGGACATCGGCCGGTTCGCGGCGACGATGTGCTTCGAGCGCATCTCGGCCGCGGCCCAGCAGGGCTTCTCCGCACGCCACATGAGCCTGCGGCCGAGCCTGAGCCTCCGCGAGTCCACCGCGCCACCGCGATAGGCGCACTGTTCGATTCCTGTTCGTTTGAACGGACGTGCTTGACACGATCGGGCGGCTCCGATTGGGATTGAGCCTGCTGCCGAGACGACCAGGAGGCGACGATGCCGCAGAGCGAGAGCGCCCCGACGGGCACGATCGGCTTCCTCATGCCGGACGGCACCTTCGACCGGGTGTTCTCCAAGCCGGACCTCGCCCGGCTGCGGTCGGAGCCGCACGCCAGGCTTCCGTCGGACCGGCCGCTCCGGCTCGAGCGCGCCGAGGACCGGGCCCGGCTGGCCGCGGTCGAGGTGCTCGTGACGGGCTGGGGCTCCCCCCTGCTCGACGAGACGCTCCTGCGATCCCTGCCGTCACTGCGGGCCGTGGCGCACTCGGCGGGCAGTATGCGCGGCATCGTCACCGACGCCCTCCTCGAACGCCGGATCGCCCTCACCTCCAGTGCGACGGCCAACGCGGTCCCGGTCGCCGAGTTCACCATCGCGATGGTGATCCTCGCGGCGAAGCGCACGTTCTGGGCCGCGGAGACGCTCCGAACCTCTCGGGCCCCCGTCGACGCGGAGCGCGCATGGCCGACGGTCGGCAACCACGGGATCACGGTGGGCGTCGTCGGCGCCTCCCGGATCGGCCGACTCGTCGTCGACCGCCTCGCCTCCCTGGACGTCCGGGTGCTCGTCGCCGATCCGACCCTCGACCACGAGGAACAGGCGGCCCTCGGGGTGCCCTGCGTCACGCTCGACGAGCTGGCAGCGCACAGCGACATCGTCACGCTCCACGCCCCGGCGCTCCCCTCCACCAGGCACCTCGTCGACCGGTCCCTCCTCCAGCTGATGCGGCCCGGGACCACGGTCATCAACACCGCCCGAGGCGACCTCATCGACCACGACGCGCTCGCCGACCGACTCGACCGCGGCGACCTGGTCGCGATCCTCGACGTCACCTCGCCGGAGATCCTGCCGCGCTCCTCACGGCTGTGGTCGACCCCCAACACGGTCATCACGCCGCACATCGCCGGCTCGGCCGGGAATGAGCTCGCGCGTCTCGCCGCCAACGCGGTCGACGAGGCTCTGCACTTCGTCCGGTTCGGCACCTTCCAGCGACCGATCACCCTCGCCGCCCTTGCGCTGCAGGCGTGAACCGACCCCCGAGCACCAGAGGCCAGACCATGACCCTCGAGACAGACCGCAGCACGCCGACGACGAGCTTCGCCGGGCGATTCGACGACCGAGCCCGCCGCGCCCTACGGGTCGGGGATTGGAGCGTCGGACCCTCGGTCGACGATCGTGAGGCCTGGGGCCGCGTCGCTGAGCGCGACCGCCTGTCTCTCGTCGACGCGGCCCACCGCTGGTGCGCGGAGGCGGACCGCAACCCGCCGACCCTGTCGCTCTGGGCCAGGTATAGCGCGGAGGGCGACCGGACCCCGTACGAGACGGCGCAGCAGGCCCTCCTCGGGTCGGTCGCAGCCTCGGCGCTCGCGCTCGGCGCCACCGGAGACGATGCCTGGGTCGGCGAGCTCGGTGATCGCGTCTGGCGGCTCTGCGAACTGACGGCCTGGTGTCTGCCCTCGCACTACGCGCTGCCCGAGTCCGGCGAACGCCCCTTCCTCCCGATCCCCGGCCGTGACGTGCTCGACCTCTCCGACGCCTACATCGGCGGGATGCTCGCCGCGATCGACACGATCGCCGGGGAGCGCCTGGAGCGCGCCGTCCCGGGACTGCGCGCGCGGGTGCATGCCGAGATCCGTCGGCGGGTCCTGGACCCCTGGCGCGACGAGGTGGACTTCTGGCACGGGCTCGACGGGCCGCCGAACAACTGGGCCCCGTGGATCGTCTCGAACGTGCTCGTGTGCTCCGCCGTGGTCGAGACCGATCGGCTCGAGCTGGCGGCGTCGGTGGACCGAGCGGTCGCAGTCCTGGACCGCTTCCGAGCCGGATACGCCGAGGACGGGAGCTGCGACGAGGGTGCGACGTACTGGTGGTGGGCGGGCGCGACCCTGTTCGAGGCCCTCGACCTGCTCGGCGACCTCACCGACGGTGCCTTCGACGGCTTCGCGGTCCCACCGATCGCTGCGATGGCCCGGTTCCCGATGGTCATGCAGCTGTCGGCCACGTCGCAGGTCAACTTCTCGGACGGATCCGCGAGCCTGCCGGCGAACGCGACCTGGAACCTGCTCGCCCGCTTCGGCGAGCGCGTGGGCGACGACGAGGTGGCGGCGCACGCTCGTTGGATGGGACGCTCGCATCCGCTCGGCTTCTCAGGGCAGTTGGCTCCGTTGTTCCGCCGCACGCTCGCGGAGCTGCTCGACCCGGCGTGGACCGCGGCCGGTGATGCCCGGCCCGGGATGCCATCCTCCTGGTACGCGCCGGGCACGGAGGTGGCGGTGTTCCGTGAGCACGCCGGGCGCGTGGACGGCTGGGCGGTCGCGGCGAAGGGCGGTCACAACGACGTCAGCCACAACCACAACGACGTCGGCGGGGTCATCGTCTCGCTCGACGGCGACCCCGTCCTCATCGACGTGGGCGTCGGGGTGTACCACCGCGACACCTTCATGCCGGACACCCGCTACGGCATCTGGACCATGCGGAGCGCCTTCCACAACGTCCCGCTCCCTGCCGGGGTCGAGCAACCCTATGGTCGTGCCTTCACGGCGAGCGGGACACGGTTCTCCGACGAGGGCGACCGCTCCGCCCTGACCACGTCCCTTCTGGGTGCGTATCCGCCCGAGGCCCACCTCACGGCTCTGGACCGCACGGTGACGCTCGACCGTGCGGCCGGTGCCGTCCGCGTCGAAGACCGCTGGGCGTTCACCGAACCGCTGCGGATGACGCTGACGTTCCTCACGGCCACCGAGCCGGTCGCCGATGGTCGCGGTGTCCTGGTCGGCGACGCCCGCCTGGAGACCGACCCCGCGTTCGACGTGGCGGTGGACCGGATCGACATCGATGACCCGAAGCTCCACGAGGTCTGGGGGTCCGCCGTCTTCCGCATCCGCCTCGTGCAACGGGACCCGACGGTGGCCGGGGTGCACGCGCTGCGACTCGGCCCCGCTTCGCACACGGAGGTCGGACGATGACCACCGACGACCTGATCCACCTGCGATCGCGCGCCGTGAGCGTCGTGATCGACCTGCGCGAGGGCCACCTGCCGTCGATCGCGCACTGGGGAGCCGACCTCGGTCCGCTCGACGATGTAGAGCTCGCCGATGTCGTGCGCGGAGCGGAGCGGTTCGTCACGGAGAACGCACCCGACCGCCCGACCCGCCTCGCGGTCCTCCCGGAGCAGAGCGAGGCCTGGCTCGGCCGACCGGGCATCACCGGCAGCCGCGATGGACGCGACTGGTCGCCGCTGTTCACGATGGAGCCGGCACGGGTGACCTCGCGCACGGTCACCGTCGACGGCGAGGACGCCGAGGCGGGACTGGCGATCCGGATCGAGTTCGAGCTGAGCGAGGCCGGTCTGCTGCGCGTCCGAGCGACGCTCCGCAACGTCGCCGACGGCGTCTACCGGCTCGACGACCTGCATCTCGCCCTGCCGATACCGGCTCGCGCCCGCGAGGTCCTCGACCTCGCCGGCAGGTGGGGGAAGGAGCGGACGCCGCAGCGCTCGCCGCTCCGGGTCGGCGCCTGGGTGCGCGAGGACCGACGCGGACGGACCGGCCCCGACGCGCCGCTCGTCCTGAACGTGGGCGTCCCCGGGTTCGGCTTCGCCAGCGGTGAGGTGTGGGGCGTCCACGTGGGGTGGAGTGGCAACCAGCGGCACCTCGCGGAACGGCTCTCGACCGGCGACCAGGTGATCGGGGGCGGCGAGTTGCTCCTGCCCGACGAGGTACGCCTCGGTCCGGGCGAGACCTACACGAGCCCGTGGGTGTACGGCGCGTACGGTGACGGGTTGGACGCGCAGGCCGCGCTCTTCCACGAGCACCTGCGCGCGCTGCCGAGCCATCCGGTCCGGGATCGCCCCATCACCCTCAACGTGTGGGAGGCGGTCTACTTCGATCACGACGCCGCAGCCCTGACCGAGTTGGCGGAGGTCGCCGCGTCGCTCGGGATCGAGCGATTCGTCCTCGACGACGGCTGGTTCCGCGGTCGACGGCACGACCGGGCCGGGCTCGGTGACTGGTTCGTCGACGAGGAAGTGTGGCCTGATGGGTTGCAACCGCTCGTTGATCGGGTCCGCGCACTCGGGATGGAGTTCGGTCTGTGGTTCGAACCGGAGATGGTCAACCTCGACTCCGACCTCGCTCGGGAACACCCGGACTGGGTCATGCGGACCGGCGGTCGGCTGCCGGTCCCAGCCAGGAACCAGTACGTCCTCGACCTCGGTCGGCCCGAGGCGTTCGCGTACGTCCTGGAGCGGATGACGGCGATCCTCCGCGAGGTCGACATCGCCTACGTCAAGTGGGACCAGAACCGCGACCTCGTCGACGCCGGCTCCGCGCCCGGCGGCCAGGCCGGCGTGCATCGCCAGACCGCGGCCGTGTACCGGTTGATGGACGAACTCGCGAACCGCTTCCCCGGGCTCGAGATCGAGTCATGCTCCTCGGGCGGCTCGCGGGTCGACCTCGGCGTCCTCGAACGGACCCACCGGGTCTGGGCCTCCGATTGCAGCGACCCGCTCGAACGGCAGCAGATCAACCGTTGGACCGCCCAGCTCGTCCCGCTCGAACGGCTCGGTGCGCACATCGCGTCCGGACGGTCGCACACGACGGGCCGGTCCCACGAGCTGTCGTTCCGTGCCGCGACGGCGCTGTTCGGACACCTCGGGGTCGAGTGGGACCTGCGGCAGGCGTCCCCGGCGGAGATCGATGAGCTGCGCGAGTGGTTCGTCCTGTACCGGTCGACGCGCGCGCTGCTGCATACGGGACGCCTCATCCGTGAGGACGTGGTCGACGACGCGCTGCAGATCACCGGCGTGGTCGCCGCGGACGGCTCGAGCGCCCTCTACGCGCTCGCCTTCCTCGGGCGCTCGGACGTGGCCAGGATCGGACGGTTCACCCTGCGCGGTCTCGACCCGGAGCGCCGCTACCGGGTGCGACCGCTGCACATCGGCGAACCGGCCGGTGGTCGCACCGTCCCCGCCTGGTTCGGTGGCGAGGACGACGTCGACGGTCCGCTCGCGGGCTGGACCGGCGTCGTCGCGTCCGGCAGGTCGCTCCTCCATGCCGGTCTCCAGACCCCTTCGTCCCACCCGGAACGTACGTGGATGGTCGAGGTCACCGCCGTCGGCGAAGACGACCTCGCGGGATAGCATCGTCGGATGTCGAACACGCGACCTCTCGAGATCCTCCGCCTCACGGCCTTCGCCGCCGAACCCGGAGGCGGCAATCCCGCGGGTGTCGTCCTCGACGCTTCTGCGCTCACCGACGCCGAGATGCAGGCGATCGCCACCGAGGTCGCGTATCCGGAGACGGCGTTCGTGGTCGACCCGGGCATCGGTGGCGACGACCGCCACGTGCGCCTGCGCTACTTCTCCCCCGGTGCCGAGGTGCCGTTCTGCGGTCACGCGACCATCGCGACAGCCGTCGCCCTCGCCGAGCGCCGTGGCGTCGGACGCTTCACGCTGGAGACGAACGTCGGCCCCCTCGTCGTCGAGACCGCGTCCGACGCGGACGCCGACGCCGACACGAACGGCGGCACCCGCTCGATCACCGCGTCGTTCACGAGCGTCGAACCCACCGTGCGCGAGCTCGACGCCGAGGTCGCCGATCGCCTGCTGTCACTGCTCGGGCTCGAGCGTTCCGACCTCGACGAGCGGTGGCCGCTCCGTGAGTCGTTCGCCGGTAACCGGCACCCGGTCGTCGCGGTCCGGGAGCAGGAGGTCTTCGACGCCTTCACCTTCGACCCGACCGCCCTGCGCACGCTGATGGACGAGCAGGGTTGGGCGGGGACCGCCACGGTCGTGCACGATCACGGCCTCGACGCGGACGGCCACCTGCTCGTCGAGGCCCGCAACCTCTTCCCCGTCGGTGCCATCACCGAGGATCCGGCGACCGGCTCAGCAGCCGCTTCCCTCGGCGGCTACCTGCGGGCGCTCGGTCTCCTCGCCCCGCCGGCTCGGATCCTCATCCGGCAGGGCCACCACGTCGGTGCACCCAGCCTGCTGACGGTCGACGTCCCGGCAACCGGCGGCATCACCGTGACGGGGACCGCCCGCCCGATCGGCTGATGCGGGCGGATCGTCGGACCCGCCCGCACCCCACTCAGGACAGCTTCTCGCGCCGCCGCCGACTAGGGCAGCACCACCTCGCCCTGGTTGAGCACCCGTGGGTGGAAGTACGTGTTCTGGATCTCGGTGTTCGAGTTGTTGCCGCGCAACTGCTCGGACCAGATCATGAAGTACGACCAGCGCGTCTGGGACTGCAACAGGTTCGCGTCGGGCACCTTGCCCATCTCCGCGATGGCGATCGGCTTCGTCCCGGCGATCGCCTGCAGCTGCTGGTAGTCGGCGGTGCTCGGGTAGTTCTTGTACCAGACGTCGAGCGAGACGACATCGACGTAGGAGTTCCCGGGGTAGTAGCCCGACCACCCTCCCTGCGGGTTGTCCTGGACGTTCCAGACCCAGATGAGGTTGTCGAGGCCTTGGGCGTCGAAGTAGTCGCGCATCTGCTGGAAGATCTTCGCGCCACCGTTCGCGCCTGAGCGGCCACCCCACCAGTTCCAGGTCTCGTTCATCTCGTGGAAGGGACGGAAGAGGACGGGGATCCCGGCGTCCTTGAGCTGCCGCAGGTAGGGCACCACCTCGGCCATCCGCTGCCGCCAGGTCGTGTTGAGCGCGGTGCCTCCGGTCACGATCTGGGTGAACTGGGCGTTCGAGATCTGGGTCTTCACCCCGCCGTCGAACTCGCAGGTGGAGGGTCCGGTCGGTGAGCAGGCGTGCCAGGTGAGGGCGACGAGCGAACCGTTCGCCCACTCCGTCTTCGCCTGGTCGACCACGCGCTGGCGGTTCGCGGCGTCCTGGCCGCGGAACATGAGGTCACCGCCCCAGAGCCCGGGATACTGTCCGGTGATGTCCTTCACCTGCTGGGTGTACTGACCCGGCAGGCTCGCCGGTTCCTTGTTGTGTTGGCCCGAAACGATGCTCGTGCCCGCGATCGTCTTGAGGTATTGGATCACCGTGGCCTTGTTCTTCGCCGGGAACGCCTCGGCGTCCACCGGTTGCGCGACGGCCGAGCCGACGAGGCCGAGGACGAGTGCGGCGCCCAATGCGATGCGCGTCCTACGGGTGTGCGATGTCATGTTCATCTCCCTTTCGCCCTGCGTCGTCGGAGGGCGGCGACCCCAGGATCGCGGCCGGGGACACCGGCCGTCAAGGACTTTCATAAATTAATGCTTAAACGCGGCCACACGGGAAACGGCCATCGCCGGTCCCGAGCCGACACGCTAGCATCGAGCCAGTCGCGGCCGGGCGGCCACCGGAGGGGATGGACATGTTCACAGGCAACGGGTCGAACCGGGGGCGCGCCGCGGCCCTCGCTGCCATCGGCGCAGCGGTGCTCGCGCTCACCTTCTCGGGATGTGCATCCGGAACCGAGAGCGGCGTCGACGCCTCGACCACCACGCCTGGCACCGAGTCGGGCGACGCGGTCGGCATCGTCGGCGTCTGGGGAGACGCCGACGCACAGAACACCCCGTCACTGGTGTTCGCGGAGGACGGCAAGGTGACGGGGACCGACGGCTGCAACCGTCTCATGGGCTCGTGGACGGCCGACGGCGACACGGTCGAGTTCGCGCCGCTGGTGTCCACGCGGATGGCCTGCGAGGGGGTCGACACCTGGTTGTCGGGCGGAGCGTCCGGCACCTGGACCGACACGAGCCTCGTCGTCCTCGACGAGAGCGGCACGGAGATCGGGACGCTCGAGCGCTCGGAGTGAGGGAGCCCGCGGTGCTCGGGCCAGGTGGCGCCCAGAGCGGGTGGGATCATCGCGTGAACGTGACGACGGGATGCCCACGACGGGGGTCCAGCGTCACCTCGGCCGCCACGCCGTAGACGTCTGCGATGAGCGCCGCGGTCAGCACCTCGCTCGGCGCCCCGGCAGCCACCACCCGACCGGCGCCCAGTACGACGACCGTGTCGCAGTACATCGCGGCGAGGTTGAGGTCGTGGATGGCGATCACGGTCGTGACCGGGAGCGCGCAGACGAGATCCAGCAGCTCCAGCTGGTGTCTGATGTCGAGGTGGTTGGTCGGTTCGTCGAGGAGGAGCTCGCGTGGCTCCTGAGCGAGGGCCCGCGCGATCTGTGCCCGCTGACGTTCGCCTCCGGAGAGGGTGCGCCAGAGGCGGCCGGCCTGGTCGAGCAGGCCGACATGGGCGAGGGTGCGGTCGACGGCGGTCTCGTCGGCTGCGGTGTCACCGCCGAGTCCCGAGCGGTGCGGGATCCGGCCGAGGCGAACGATGTCGCGCACCGTGATGTCGACGTCGGTGTCGGCGTGCTGCGTCACCGACGCGACCGAACGCGCGATCCGCCGCCGACCGACCGACGCCAGGTCGACACCGTCGAGCGTCACGAGTCCGGCGGTCGGCTTCACGAGGCCGTGGAGCACCCGCAGGAGCGACGACTTGCCCGACCCGTTCGGTCCGAGGAGACCGACGGTCTGTCCCGGTTCGGGGTGCAGCGTCACGCCGTCGACGACGAGCGCGCCGCCGCGGTTCCAGGACACGTTCTCGGCGTGAAGTGTCATGCCCGCCTCCCACACGTCTCGACCTGGTTCCGTCGCGCCGCCGCACTACAACACCTCATGCCCGTTTCCTCCTCCGGGCCAGCAGTGCGATGAAGACCGGCACCCCGACGAGCGCGGTCCCGACGCCGACCGGCAGCGGCGTCGGTGAGAACGCGACGCGCGAGCCGGCATCCACCCAGACCATGAAGATCGCACCGATGATCGCCGTGGCCGGGATGAGCCGACCGTGACGGGGCCCGACGAGCAGGCGGGCGGCGTGGGGCAGCACGAGTCCGACGAAGCCGATCGCCCCCGCGACGCTCACCAGCGTCGCCGTGATGAGCGCCGTCGCGATGAGCAGGATCGCCCGCGTCCTTGCGACGTGGATGCCGAGCGATGCCGCGACGTCCTCACCGAAGGCGAACGCGTCGAGCGCATGGGCGTACCGCAGGCACAGGACCGACCCGGCGACGACGACGATCGCACAGAGTGCCACGTCGTCCCAGCGCACGCCCTCGAGCGAGCCGAGCAGCCAGAACATCACGCCGCGCGTCTCGTCCGAGTCGGCGAACGCGAAGATGATCAGCGAGGTCAGCGCGGAGAAGAGTTGCGTGCTGGCGACGCCCGCCAGCACGACCCGGTCGGTCCCGCCGCCCGACAGACGGGAGAGCAGGAGCACGAGTCCGAAGGCGACGAGCGCGCCGATGAACGCGCCGCCGGAGAGCCCGATCGACGCACCGCCGAGTCCGAGGATCCCGATCGCGACGGCACCGGTCGACGCACCGGAGGAGATGCCGAGGATGAAGGGATCGGCCAGCGGATTGCGGAGGAGCGACTGCATGATGACGCCGCAGAGTCCGAGCCCGGCACCGCAGGCGGCCGCGACGAAGGCTCGCGGCAGGCGTTCCTCCCAGACGATCGCGTCCTTCGACAGCTTCACCGGGATGTCGGTGAGACCGAGGTGGTTCGCGACGATGTCCCGGACGTTCACGAGCAGGATGTCCGCGGGTCCGAGCGTGATCGCCACGCCGACCGAGACGAGGAGCAGGACCACGCCGGCGAGGACGAGCAGGCCGGTGATCGTCGCGCGGCGTGCGCGTGAGGCGGGTCGCCGCGCCGTGTCGCCGTTCGTCGCCGGTTCGGAGCTCGTCACCGTGTCGGGGTTCAGAGCTCGTCCTCGTGCTCGACCCACCACGCCTTGATCTTCTCGAGGCCGTCGACGAAGCGGATGGAGGGGTTCAGCTCGGCGCCGTGCAGGGCGATGTACCGCTGGTTGCGGACCGCGTCCATGGTCTTCGTGAGCGGGTCGGACTCCAGGAACGCGACCTTGTCGTCGAGGCGGTCGCCGGGGAACCGGTCGCGCTGCAGGTCGCCGAGGATGAGGACCTGCGGGTCGCGGTCGACCAGGTCCTCCCAGGTGGTGGCCGGCCAGTCGTCCTCGAGCTCGCCGAAGACGTTGTCGAGCCCGGTGGTCGAGGCGAGCAGCGCGGCGGATCCGAGCCCGCCGCCGACGTACGGGGTCTTCGTGTCGGCGAACCAGAACGCGACCGTTGTGCCGTCGAAGTCGACACCCTCGGTCGCCTTCGCGGCGCGACCCTGCAGCTCGGCGACGAGCGCGGCAGCACGGTCGGAGACGTCGAAGACCTCTCCCATCTCGGTGATCTCCTGGTAGAGCGCGTCGATGGTGAGCGGCGTCGTGCGCGTTCCGCCACCGTTGATGCTCGTCCCGTTGTCGCAGTCGGTGGGCGAGAGGTAGCTGGCGACACCGGTCTCGGCGAACCGCTCGCGTGGTGCGACGCCGCCCTCGTTGAAGTGACGGCCGAACGAGGCGGTGACGAAGTCCGGGTCGGCTCCGAGGACGACCTCGTAGGTGGGCGCGTTGTCGGCCAGGCGCGGGACGTCGGCGTTCGCGTCGGCGAGTGAGTCGAGGACGGGGTCCGTCCAGGAGGCGGTGCCGACGATGCGGTCCTCGAGACCGAGGGACAGCAGGATCTCGGTCGAGTTCTGGTCGAGGGAGACGACCCGCTGTGGTGCGGCGTCGATCGTGACCTCGGTGCCGCAGTTGTCGAGCGTGAGCGGGTATTCGGTCGCGCCCTGCCCTGCGGCAGCGGTCGATTCGGGCTCCACCGCTTCGGACGCGCCGCAGGCGGACAGTCCGACGGCGAGCGCCGCGGCGAGGACGAGGCTGATGGCGGCGCGCTGGTGCACGTCGTCTCCTTCATTCGAGGGGGTGGGACCTAGGAAGGATAGCCTTACCTGACTGGAGGCGCGAATCGTCGACCGGTCACCGCCGGTCGACTCATCGGACGGCCGCGCTCACCGAGCGACGATCGACAATCGGAAACTAGGGTCTGCTGTCAGCCGGTCTGCGGCAGTCGGGATGCGAGCGCATCGAGCAGGTCAACGTCGTAGCGGTCGTCGGGCTGCAGCGCTGGCACGAGATCCGCCACCCCAGTTGGCGGTAGCTCCCAGACCACGCTGCCGGGACGGAGGTAGTCCACCGTGCGATACCACTCCTCGAGGGGCCCGCGTAGCCGGACATGCAGCTCGAAGGTGCGCCGGGACCGTGTCGTGTCGCTGTCCTTCTGGCGCCGCAAGACTCCTTCCTCAGGAAGGGTCAGGAAGACGGCGTCAGCGAATCCGATCTGTCGCCGCCGCATCGCCTCACGGACAGCACCCAATTCAGCGAGGAAGCGCGTAGCGGAAGCCTCGCCGATGCGAGCCAGGCACCATGAGTAGTGCAGCTTGAGGGGATCGCTGTCACACAGAGCCACTCCGGCTCGGCGCTCGAGAGCGATCGCTTGCGACCAGCGATCCCAGTTCACTCCGGTCCAGTACCTCGCTTGGGCCTCCGGGTCGTGTCCATCAGGTTCGTCGCCCGTGGGCAGGTACTCAGCGACGAACTCCGTCGCTGCCGCTCGACACCAGGTCGTCTTGCCGGCAGCACTCGGACCCTCAACCGCAACGATCACTCCACGATGTTATGCGGCAGTCGAGGGCTATCTACCGAGTGGAGGTTCCGACGACTCCCACGCTCGCTGGAGCGCGGCGATCGTGGCATCGAACGCCTCCGGAGAAAGGTACGTCGGGCCGTCTGCGATGTTCACATTCCTGAGGGGATCGTCGTGCGCGTGCTGAGGGAGCAGGTGACAGTGCAGGTGGGGCATCCGGTGGCCCATGACGAGATAGTCGATCTTCTTCGGTCGGGAGACCTCATCGATGACTCGTGCCGCACGTCGCACATCTGCCCAAAACCTCGCGAGTTGGTCTGGAGGGAGTTCCGACATGTCGACGACATGTTCTCGAAGGATCACGAGGCTGTATCCGGCGTGATGTTGATTTCGAGCGAGCCGTACGTGACTCGTGCCGGTTGTCGCGATGAGGGCACTGTGCTCGTTCGTCGGCAAGTGTGCGTCCGCACACATGCCGCATTGCTCGGCCGCCGTCAGCGCATCCCATTCGCCATCCGACCACCACATGGCTTCCACGGTAAATGACCGATTGCAGCCGTCGCTGGAGACCGGGCAGTCTTGACCGATGGAAGATGAGCCGGCGGTCCGCTGGAACCACAACATCCACTACCACCGGCACATCCTCGACGTCGTGCCGGACGGAGCACGCATCGCGCTCGACGTCGGTACCGGAGACGGACTCCTGGCGATGGAGCTGCGTGAGCTCGTGCCTCAGGTGACCGGGATCGATCCTGACGCTCAGGTACTCGAATCAGCTCGTCGCCAGCAGTCGGACGTCACCTGGGTCGAGGGTGACGTCATGACCTATCCGCTCACGCCCGCTTCGTTCGACGTGGTGGCTTCCGTCGCGACGATCCACCACCTGCCCGACCTCGATAGAACACTGACTCGGCTCGCCGAACTCACCGCCCCGGGTGGCACCGTCGCTGTCATCGGTCTGGCCCGATCATCCCGGCTGCTCGACCATGCTTACGACATTGCGGGACTCATTCAGCATCGACGTCTCGCTCGACGGTTCGGCGTCTGGGAACACTCCGCGCCGACTGCACCACCACTGCATACCTACGCCGACGTACGAAGGAGCGCCGCCCGAGTCCTGCCGGGAGCAACATGGCGACGGCTGCCGCTGTGGAGGTATGCGCTCGTGTGGACGAAGCCGACCCGTTAGCGATAACCGGCTACCGCTCACTCTTCGTCTGTCCCGGTGAGAGAGCCTTCAGCGGGCGCGCTATCAAGAAGGCTCGGCGCCAGTACAGTCCGCCGGACACCTCAACGCCGACCGCTACTCCAGATACGCTCACGGCATGACCCAGGCACGTTGGCAGAAGCTCACTGAATGGCCCCTCGCGATCGCTGCGGTCGTCTTCCTCGCGGCGTACTCATACGAGGTGATCGCCGAACCCGGCGGAAGCGTCGCCGAGGCCATCATCGCGGCGACGTGGGTTGTCTTCGTGGCCGACTACGTCGTCAATCTCGTGCTCGCGAGGCCGCGATGGCGATGGTTCTACACCCACCTTCTCGACCTCGCGATCGTCGTCCTCCCGATGCTCCGGCCGTTGCGCCTGCTCCGGCTCGTCACGCTCCTGGCGATCCTGAACCGGACCGCCGGCGCCGCCTTCCGAGGACGGGTCATCATCTATGCCGCCGGCGCATCCACGCTCCTGGTGTACGTCGCAGGTCTTGCGGTCCTTGATGCTGAACGCGGCGGCGACGGCTCGATCCAGACACTTGGCCAAGCCCTCTGGTGGGCATTCGTCACCATCACCACCGTCGGCTACGGCGACTACTTCCCCGTGACGTACACCGGACAGCTCGTTGCCGTCGGAGTCATGATCGGCGGGATCGCCCTTATCGGTGTCGTCACTGCCACCCTTGCCTCATGGATCGTCGAACGCGTCGAGCAAAGGGAGGCCGTATCCGAAGCGATCACCACTGCGCACATCGAAGCACTCACGACCGAGATCGCGTCGCTTCGGCAGCTCATGGAAGGGAAAGTGCGCGAGACACTTCCGGACGGCGCATCATCGAAGTAATTGCAGACCCAGTACGTTCCTTCTGAAAGCGCGAAGTATGACTAACCCAGAGCAACTTGAAGAGTGGCGCCGCCAAGCGCGCGACCCAGACCCCAGCGTCCGCTGGAACCTGACTTCTCGCGAGCCCCCCAGAAGAGATCTTCGCCATGCTCGCCGCGGACGATGACTTCATGGTTGCGTCGGGTGCTCGACGAGTTGTCCGTACGTAAAGGTCTCCACGAGATCGCTGCTACGAACCCGAACGCTTGGCCCGAACTCAACGACCGAGCCCCCATCGGCTCGTTCAGTCGAAACTCGATCGACCGCTACCTCGAGCAACGCAACGCCTCGCTTGCTGGGCGACCTGAACAAAGCTGGAGGGACGCCGCGGAGATTCCACGACGCCCCTCTGAGAAGCTCAGTTACGGCAGAGACAACATTTCCAGTCCGGTGATATCTACCGCATCCCGCCACCATTGCCCAGAGAACCAGCTTCACAGCCGGCAAACGAGCCATTTGCGAATGTCACCTTGACAGTCGTCGTGAAATTGTTCGAGCAGGAAGCGAGCCCGTTCCCGACGAAGAAATCAGAGACAGACTTGACGCCGAAGAGTCCGGAGGCCGTCTTCGCAGGGATCCCCGGAATCCATGAAGTGATGAGCCCCACGACTCCCGTGTAGCCGCTGCTCGCCCCGTACTCATCGGAGAGGATTCGAGCCGAGCATGCGTTGAGCGTGACAGCATCGTACGCGGCATCAGGAGTCGCCCAGATGTCGTGTCGGGCGCCAGGATCACAGTCTTCTGCCGAGGCAGATGAAGCCACGGCGACGGGTGCAGCTACGCCAAGAGCGGCAACGAGCGCGAATCCCGCGAGCTTGCCTTTCAGAGTTGTGAACACAACATTCTCCTTTGAGTGTGAACTATTCTGACCGCTGGGACTTTTTCGTCGACCGGTACCTAAAGATCAGCTGTAGCACCAATCCCAGCAGCACCCCTATCGGAAGCCCCGGAAGCCAGCTAGAGACGAGAAGGAACGATATCCCCACGCAGACAATCACAGAAGCCGAACCAATCAAGATGTCTCGCAAAATTTGCTTCTTCTGCCAACCCATATCAGTCCATCCCGATTTTCGTCATTACTACAAAATTCATCTGCGGGGACACTTTAGGCTTCGTCCCCAAGTCGCATTCTCGCAACCGCTCAACCTCCTCGATCATTCAACACCGGCCCCAAAGATCGGCGACCTGGCGCGGAAGATAGCAATATCCTGAGAGTTTGCCAATAAAGGCAATATTATGCTTTTGGATGAACCTGCAGTGATGTCCTGCTCGTTCCACAGGACAGCAAGCGGTCAGCCATGGAGCCTGGCCAGTCGTTGGAGAGCACTCAACACGAACCACCATCGGCGCTCCCTAGGCTCAGACCGGTCCGCGACCCGTCACCGCACTCTATCGGCGACGTCGACGCGTGCGGCGTCACGATGTGTCGACCGGTGTCCGTGTGCGGCCAACGCACCTTGTGGAGCAAGACGATCGGTGTCGCCACCGATAGAGCGCGGCGCCCGAGCACGTCCCGACGACCACCCTTGCGACGAGATCAGCCGGGCATCAGCACGACGAGACAGTCCCCCGCGTGCCCGATGGCCCCCAGGGCTTCCGGCGCTTCGAGCCCGCAGGCAGCGCAGTCTGCCCAGGTCGGCCCACCCACGTCCGCTCTTCGCTCCACGAGCTCCAGCAAGGAACGCGTGTAACGACACGTCCGCTGGGTAGCGACAGCCATCCGGTCCCTTCGCGTCCAACATCGCATGCCGTGTAGGGCTCAAAAACACACGTAGAAGAAGAGCCAATAATATATATCATTTCGTTTGCACTCGGATTAGCGCGGGTCGACGAGTCCCGCGCGGATGCCCCAGAGCACGGCCTGCAGGCGGTCGCGCGCTCCCGTCTTCTGCAGCAGACCGGCGAGGTGGTACTTCACCGTCGTGGGTTCGACGAACAGGCGGTCGGCGATCTCCGCGTTGGAGAGTCCCTGCGCCAGCAGGTCCAGGACCTCGAATTCGCGATCAGTGAGCGGCGACTCGACCGCTGACGTCACAACCGGGGCCTCGCGTCGGCGCTCCGAGAACTCGCGGAGGATGCGACGGGTGAGGCGTTGGTCGAGCGTCCCCTCCCCCGCTGCGACGGAACGGATCGCGGCGAGCAGCGTCGCCTCATCGGCACCCTTGAGGAGGAAGCCTGCCGCACCGGCCTCGAGGGCGGCGAACACGTCCGCGTCGACGTCGAAGGTCGTCAGGATGAGGACGTCGGCGTCGAGTTCCGGGTCCGCCGTGATCGTGCGGGTCGCCGCGATCCCGTCTGTGCCCGGCATCCGGATGTCCATGCAGATCAGGTCCGGTCGCAGTTCTTTCGCCAACCGCACCGCGTCGGCACCGTCGATCGCCTCACCGACGACCTCGATGTCGGGCTCGGCACCGAGGATCACCGAGAGGCCGGCGCGGACGACCGCCTGGTCGTCGGCGATGAGAAGGCGGATCATGCGTCACTCCGATGCTGGTCGGGACCCTGCTGGTCGGGTCGGTGCTCGTCGGGGATGGTGAGACGGTTCCGCCACCCGCCGTCGTCCGTCGGCCCCGCGGTCAAACGCGCTCCGATGAGCTCGGCGCGCTCGCGCATGCCCCAGAGACCGTAGCCGTCGCGCGACGGCGAAGCAGGCCGCTGCGACGACGCTGCGTTGGTCACAGTGAGCTCGATCGCGTCCGCCTCGAACCGCACCACCACGCGGCAGACGGCTCCGGGCGCGTGCCGGGCGGCGTTCGCCAGCGACTCCTGGACGGTCCGATACGCGGCCGTCTCCGCCAACGGACCCAGCACACGAGGCTCACCGGTCACGGTGTACGCGACGTGCTGCCCCCGCGAACGCGCCGCCTCGACGAGTTCCGGGATCGCCGCGATCGTCGGAGTGGTCGCCGGCCCGAGCGTCGATCCGCCTCCACCACCCTGGGCGTCCGCGTCGTCGCTGCGCAGCAAGCCGACCGTCCGACGCAGGTCCACGAGCGTCGTCCGTGCGTCCGACTGCACCGTCTGGAGCATCTCCCGAGCACGTTCCGGGTCGCGCTCCACCAGAGCGCTGGCCGCCTGCGCACTGACGATGATCCCCGACAGGTGATGTCCGGCGATGTCATGCAGCTCCCGCGCGAGGGCGGTGCGTTCCGCGCGCAGGTCGTTCTGCACACTGATCCGACGCTCGTTCTCGGCCATGCGCGCCTGGTCCTCGATCGCCGACAGCAAGCGCTCGCGACCCCTGGCGTACTCGGCGACACCGGCCGGGAGCACGTACTGCAGCACGATGCGCGCGACGGCCGCGAACACGAGGATGAGCGGCTGCTCGGATGACCCGAAGGCCATCGCGATGCCGCCGATGACCGTCGTCGCGACCGCGCCGGCCACCAGCGCGCGGATGACCGTCCGCCGCTCCGCGCGACGAGCGAGCGCGTAGGTGGCGAGGATCACCCCGAACGAGCCGATCCCGAGCTCACCGCCGGTGCTGCCGAGGATCACGAGGTCGAGCGTGACCACGACCCCGAACACGACCACCGGGTACCGGACCCGCAGCAGCAGTGCGACGGCCTGAAGCACGACCAGGGCCGCGTGCACCCACGGCGGGATCCGACCAGGCACGGCGTGCAGCTCGTCGACCCACGGGACGACCCCGAGGTACCCCACCGAACCGGCGAGGACCAGGACCGGCGGGAGCGCCGAGCGCAGACGGGCCGCGACAGGGGCGGGCCGTGCGGGAGAGGACATGGGTCGAGTCAACCACGCCGAGCGCCGACCCCGGATGGGGCCGGCGCTCGGCGTCCGGTGGGAAGTGATCATCGCTCGCAGAGGGTCGCGTCGAGGGCGTCGACGACGATCCGGTACTGCTTCATCAACCGCTCGTTGTCGTCGGGCGACACGACCGCCCACGGCAGCGACGTGACGGCGATGGTGACGGCCGTGCCGTCGGGGCCGACCGCGTTGCGCGTCTGGGTTCCGGGGATGTCGCCGCCATGGCCCCACGCCACACCGCCGCAGCTCAGCGGGTAGCTCTGCAGGCCCAGCCCGTAGCCCGCTCCCGGCCACAGCTCGTCACCAGCCGGAACCGTGGTCTGCATCTCGGCGAGGGTCTCCTCGTTCAGGAGTTCGCCGTCGAGCAGGGCCTTCATGAAGACGTTGAGCTCGTGCGGCGTCGAGACAAGCGCACCGGCGGACCAGGCGAACGAGGTGTCGAGGGCCGTGATGTCCAGAAGGTCGCCGACGGTCTTCGCGTGGTACCCGTGCGGGTGCTCACCGCGCAGCTCGCGTTCGCCCGGCGCCGGGAAGTACGTGTGCTCGAGGTCGAGCGGCTTGACGATGCGCTCGTCGATCTGCTGGGCGAGTGCCCGATCGGTGACGCTCTCGACCATGAGCCCCAGCACGAGGTAGTTCGTGTTGCTGTACGCCCACCGCTCCCCCGGCGCGAACACGGCCGGCTTGGCGAGGGCGATGTCGAGCATGTCGCGGGGCGAGGTGTAGCGCTCCTGTGCCGCGAACGCGTCGGCGGCGATCTGGTCGGCGTACTCAGGGAGCCCCGCCGTGTG
This sequence comes from Plantibacter sp. VKM Ac-2876, assembly GCF_015350715.1. Taxonomy (NCBI): domain Bacteria; kingdom Bacillati; phylum Actinomycetota; class Actinomycetes; order Micrococcales; family Microbacteriaceae; genus Plantibacter; species Plantibacter sp. VKM Ac-2876. The sequence continues at coordinate 755,158 of NZ_JADKSI010000001.1, forward strand.
CTGGAGCAGCTGACGGACCGTGATGCGGGCGCCGTCGATGCCGTCGCTGGTGATGAGCCCAGGGAGGTAGGTGTCGATCGGGGTATCGAGCGCGACCTTCCCCTCCTGGACGAGCTGCAGGACGACGGTCGAGACGAACATCTTCGTGTTGCTCGCGATCCGCACCTCGCCGTCGACCGGGGCCGGCTCGTCGGTCGCGAGGTCGCCGATGCCGGCCGCGACGTCGATCGCCTCGCCGTCCGGTCCGATCACCGAGGCGAGTGCCGCGGGGTAGCCGGCGTCGACGAGCGACTGCATCCGGTCCTGCAGCGGGCCGGATTCGGAGCCGGGCCCAGCGGTCTGCTCCGTGGCGCTGGAACAGGCGCTGAGGGAGACGGTCCCGGCGAGCAGCGCGGCGGCGGCCGAGACGGCGATGATCGTGCGGTGACGGGTCTGGTGCTGCGTCTTGGTCTCGGTCTGGGTCTGGTCGTTCATGTGGGTGATTCCTTTCAGATGTCGCGGCGCGCGAGCGCAGCGGATGCGGCCGCAGTGAGGGCGGCGGTGAGGGCCACGAGGGCGAGGATGACGACGGACGGTCCGAGCCCGTCCGTTCCGCCGTGGATGACGCCCTGGGCGAGGGCGACGGGCAGGAACTGGGTCCAGGCCGGCACGATGCCGCCGGTGATCAGCTGGATCGAAGAGACGACGATCGGTTCGAGGATGAGGATCCCGATCATCGTCAGGACGCCGGCGAGCTGGGTGCGGACGATGAGTCCGACCGCGAGACCGATGACCGACAGGGCGGTGACCGCGAGGACACCGAGCCCGAACCGGGCTGCGAGGTCCGGGAGACCGAGTACGAACGGCGTCCCGGTGGCTGCCAGGGTGATCACGAGCGTGACCAGGCTGACGAGGGCGAGCACGACACCGAGGGCTGCGCCGACGAGTGCGACGGCGCCCGCCTTGGCGACGACGATGCGGAACCGCTTCGGCGAGGCGAGGACGGCGCCGACGATGCCGCCGTAGCGGTCGTCACTCGTGCCGGCGAGCACACCGAGCAAAGTGATCGCCAGGAGTGCGACGCCGATGGAGCCGCTGCCCATCGACGCACCGAGGGGGTTGAGCGCGTCGAGTTGGACGGCGCGGGTGGCGAGGTCCAGGACGGGGAAGTCGCTGCCGAGAGCGTCGAGTCCAGGACCGATGTCGCCGTCGGCGAGGGCCGGCATGAGGGTGACGAAGGCGAGTTGCGTGACGATGAGTCCCACGACGGCGACCGCCGCGGTGACCTTCGTCGCGGTCGTGGTGACGAGCCCGATGAGTTCAGCGCGGAACATCAGCGCACCTCCCTGTTCTCGATGAGCTGGGCGGTTCCGGTGACCTGGAGGTAGTACGCCTCGAGGTCGCCGCCCGATGCGGCGAGGATGTCGCCCATCGACGACTGGGCCAGCACGCGCCCGTCGGTGATGACGACCACGTCGTCCGCGATGTCCTGGACGTCGGAGAGCAGATGGGACGAGAGCAGCACCGTTCCACCCGCGTCGGCGAACGCACGCAGCCGGAGTCGCAGCCACTGCATGCCTGCCGGGTCCAGGCCGTTCGACGGCTCGTCGAGGATGAGCACGGCCGGCTCGCCGAGGAGGGCGGCGGCGATCGCGATGCGCTGACGCATCCCGAGCGAGTACCCACCGGCGGGGCGGTCGGCGTCGCGTGCCATGCCGACCTCGGTGAGGACCGCGTCGATCCGGGCTGCGTCGACCCCGACCCGCGCGGCGGCGATGCGGAGGTGCTGCCGCCCGGTGCGGGCCGGGTGGAGTCCGCCCGCGTCGAGGACGGCGCCGACGGTGCGCGCCGGCTGCTCGAGCTCGCGGTACGGGCGGCCGAGGATGAGGCCGTCCCCCGCGTCGGGACGGGCGAGTCCCAGCAGCAGACGGATGGTGGTGGTCTTCCCGGCACCGTTGGGGCCGAGGAGTCCGACGACCCGGCCGGGGTCGACGGTGAAGGACACGTCATCGACGCGCGGGCGACCGTGGAAGGTCTTGCGGAGCCCGCGAGCCTCGATGGGATGGGCGGTGGAGAGGTTCATGGCTCCAGCCTCGGCGCAAGCCGCGCCGGGCACCCCCGCCTGCCGCACAGTCCCGGGCTGGCCGAACGGACAGTGATCGACGACCTCTAGGCTGCTGGCATGGACACGACTGCTCGGATGCATGATCGACGTCACCGTCTCGCGCCGCGCGCGACCGTCGTGGCCACGGCGGTCACGGTGGTCGCCGGCCTGCTCGCCGGCTGCGCGTCATCACCCGCGCCGGACCGGACGACAGCGGCATCCACATCGGCATCGGACTCCGCCACCCGCTCGGGCACCGGTGAGATCCGGCACGAGCTCGGCCCACTCACCGACCGATTCCCACAACTTGCCAGCGCGATCTCGGCGACCTGGATGTCGGGGACCATGGGCGACGAGCGGGTTCCAGGCCCGAGCACGTACTGGATCGACGCGGTCGTCGTCCTGGATGAGGCCGGCTACACGGAACTGCGGGCACTCGCTCCAGGGGAGGCGGGCTCGGACGCGGAGGCGGAGCTTCCGGACCTCGACGCCGGACTCGACGACGCACTCCCGCCGGGACCGTTCGTGCGTTCGTCTGCGCTCGACGACACCTTCTCGCAGGACGGCCGCGTGACACAGGTGTTCCTCGACGACGCGACCAGCTCGGTGATCCTCACCAGCCGGTTCCAGTAGCGGGCGCGCTGCCGCGTCCGCGGGCTCGCACGTTCTGCGGCGAATGACCACCGCTTCACAATCGCGGGCTCGCGGGTTTGACTGGACGCATGTCCGAACCAGCTGACACCAACGTCCCCGAGAACTCCGACGACCGCATCGCGGTGCTCTTCGACATCGACGGAACGCTCGTCGACTCGAACTACCTGCACGTCGACGCGTGGGATCGCGCGTTCGCCGATGCCGGCAGGCCGGTCGACGCGTGGCGCATCCATCGCTCGATCGGCAAGGACGGCGGCGAGCTGCTCGAATCGCTCCTGGACGGGTCCGACGAGGTCGAGCAGTACGGCGAGCGGGCGAAAGAGTTGCACAGCGAGTACTACCTCCAGAACACCTCACGATTGCGGGTGATCGGTGGTGCGCGCGAGCTGCTCGGCGAGTTAGCGGGGCGTGGGATCGCGGTCGTCCTGGCGACTTCGGCTCCGGAGAACGAACTCGAGATCCTGCGCGACCTGCTCGACGTCGACGATGCGATCTTCGCAGCGACCTCCTCCGGTGACGTCGAGACCGCCAAGCCGGAGCCCGACATCGTCGAGGTCGCGCTCGATCGTGCGGGCGTGCCGGCGTCGCGGGCCGTCATGGTCGGCGATGCCGTCTGGGACATCGAGGCGGCCGCGCGGGCCGGTGTGGAGTGCATCGGCGTGCGAAGCGGCGGGTTCGGCGAGCAGGAGCTCCGTGACGCCGGTGCGGTCGCGGTCTACGGCGACGTCGCCGAGCTGCTCGCGAACCTCGCGGACAGCCCGATCGGCAAGCTCGCAGGCTGACTGCGGGCGTGAGCGCGGGCTTGAGCGCGGGTTGGACCGCGGGCTTGAGCGCGGCTCAGCTCCGCGTGACGCGGCTGCGGAACCAGCGGGCGAGTTCCTGCAGGGCGCGCATGGTGGCGGTCGGGTCGTCGCGGTCGAGGTCGTCGAAGGTGTCGCGGTACCCGTCGAGGTCTGCGGCGGAGCCGGTGTCGGCGCGTTCGAAGCCCATCGTCCAGGCGGCGAACTGGCGTTCGCGGATGGGCTCCTCGAACATCACGCGGATGCCGGTGTGGCGTGGGTCGGCGGCGAGGGTGACCATCAGCTCGCGGACGGCGGCCTCGGGGCCCTCAAGGACCTGGAGGAACCGGCCGTCGCGATGGACGAGCATGCCGGTGAGCTGTGCGCGGGCGTTGTTGTCGCGGCAGACGGCGAGCAGGGTGGTGAGGTCGTCGTCGCTGAACGGCTGTGTCGCCGTGCTCGCGTACACGAGTGACAGCATCTGGTCTTCGTCGGTGCCCACGTTTGGAGCCTACCCGGCGAGGTGCGGGGGCGGTCCCGGAAGCCCTTCGACAGGCTCAGGGACCGGGTCCATACGGGTGGACCTCTCCCGGTCACTGAGCCTGTCGAAGTGCCCACGAGGAACCCTTCCGACACGTCGATAGGCACAGCGCAGTGACCGCAAATGGTCAGAACGGCGCGGGATCGGGTTCAGTCCGATGGTGTTTGCCGTCGGGCGTTGTCCACTCGAGGACCCCGCCGGGCCCGTGGTCGAGGTTCCATCCGGGGAGGTGCTTCATCCGGTGGTGATGTCGGCACAGGCAGGCGAGATTGCCGACATCCGTCGTGCCGCCGTCTTCCCACGCGACCGAATGGTCGAGGTCACAAGCCCTGGCGCGTCGACCGCAACCGGGCGCCCGACAGGTGCCGTCCCGAAGCCGCACCGCGCGCTGCAGGTCGGCCGGAACCCGGTACTGATTGCGCCCGACGGAAAGGACCGCGCCGGTTTCCGGCTGGACGAGGATCCGGGTCAAGCTTGGGGCGTTCACGGCGATACGGGCTGCGGTCTCCGGGTCGATCGGGCCGTAGCCATCGAGCATGCCGGGTGCGTCGGAGACGCCGGCCATGGTGAGTGCCGGGACGGTGATCTGCACGGTCGGCGTGATGTGCTCCTGCACCTCGATCGGGTGCGGGAGGACTGGGCTGGACATGACGTCTTCCGGGGTTACGCCGGTGAGCGCGAGCGCCGCGAGGGCGTCCGCCTGGAGTTGTGCGCAGGTGCGGGTGTCACCGGCGTTGCGCGATTCCGCGGCGGCCATCTCGACCCGCTCGATGATGCCTTGCGCGATCGGTGCCGTCGTGAACAGGTGCACCCACGCCATGCCATCGGCGGCAGGTTCGAACTCGACCCGACGGTCAGCCTCCGAACGGGTTGCGCGTGCGGTGATCGATTCCGGGTGGAGGCGCTCGCGCAGAACGCGGGCACGCTTCCGGAGGTACGCATTGGTGGATTGTTCGGCGACCGGCAGGACCTCGGCGAGGAACACCGCTCGCCCTGCGGTCGGGATGTCGCAGAGCTGGTCCGTGATGGTCTGCGCATGCCGGGCGGAGATACGACCGGCCTCAAGTGAGGCAAGCACAGCCGGCGCTTCGTTCACGAGCAGTTCGGCATCGTTGGTCGCACGCTGAACCGTCCGTTCCGGCGTCCGTGTCGCCATCGCGAGCGCCGCACAGGTCGACCGGCGGGAGAGGGCCTGACGTTCAGCCGGCGGGAAGATCACCGGGACCGTGACGTCTGCGAAGGCGTCCGCGTACGCTGCAGAGCGGGCGAGCAGCCGGGCCTCCTCGGCGGCCAGAGCAGCACGCCGACGCTGGATGTCCGCATAGTGGTCCGAGAACTCCGCGAGCTGCGCGGCGTATTCGTCACCAGCTCGAACTGCGGAGGCGGTGGTCTCGGTCATGGAACAAGTCCACCATGAACCACTGACATTCCAGATGCTGAGTGGTCTCCGATGTGGAAGTCTCCTCGAGCGCCCTTCGACAGGCTCAGGGACCGGAGAGGGTTACTCAGGGACGGGGGGGGCTCCGCAGCTCCCAGGGCACTCACCGGCCCATGAGCGCCTTCACGACCTCGACCGCGGCCGGCCCGTCGAGCGACGGATGGCCCGCCCACTGCCCACCGGTGACGGATATCTCCGTCTCCGGCAGCACCACCGTCGTGACGATCACCGCGGCGACACGGGTCTCGACCGTCGCGCTGTAAGCGGTCCCTCCGGCAGCCTCGATGGTCGCATCCGGGATCGGCGTGAGCCCGGCGGCGGCGAGCTCATCGGCCGACAGCGCCTCGCTCGACTCGGGCGAGACGACGACCTCCACCGACCGGATGTCCGCCGCATCGATCGTCCCCTCCGGCGCCTCCCAGCCGCAGATGGTCCCGTACTCGTCCGCCCCGTTGTCCTCCCGCGCGACGAGTCCGTCGATGTACGGCGCGACGGCCGCCTCCACCGCCGCGCAGTCGACCTGCAGGGACGATCCGTCTCCCGAGCCCCCGCTCGACGTCTCCGCCGACACCGACGCAGCGGGCGACGCACTGCCGGCGGAGCCACCGCCGGGCCCACTCCCACCAGTGCACGCCGCCAGCGCGAGCACGATCGTTCCGGAGACGAGAAGCGGCAGTCCTGTCCGCTGCAACACACGCATGATGTCGACGATATGGGTTCCGGAGTAGTGTCCGGAAGAGACCGACGGGAGCAGCGCGATGAAACCGACGACCCGCACCGACAGTGATCACGGCGACCACACCGCCGACCACACCGCCGACCGCGACTGCGTCATCGCGGGTGGCGGCCCGGCCGGCATGGTGCTCGGCTACCTTCTCGCCCGGGCCGGCCTCCGCGTGACCGTGCTCGAGAAACACGCCGACTTCTTCCGGGACTTCCGCGGCGACACGATCCACCCGTCGACCATCACGTTGCTCGGTGAGCTCGGCCTGCGCGAGCGGTTCCTCCGGCTGCCGCTCAACCGGCTGCAGACGATGGACGCCGTGATCGACGGCATGCGGATGACGATGGTCGACTTCCGCACCCTGCCAGCACCCGACCGCTTCCTCGTCCTCGCGCCACAGTGGGACTTCCTGAACTTCCTCGCCGAGGAGGCCGCCGCGCTGCAGAACTTCGAGCTGCGTCTCCGCACCGAGGCGACCAGCCTGATCGTGGAGCAGGGCCGGGTGCGTGGCCTGCACGCGACCACGACGACCGCCGACGACCCAGCGACCGACATCGACCCGGCGACCAGCTCCTCCACCGACATCGAGATCCGAGCCACCCTCACGGTCGCGGCGGACGGACGCACCTCTGCCCTCCGCGACGCGGCCGGACTCATCCCCGACGAGAGCGGCGTCCCGATCGACGTCCTGTGGTTCAGCCTGCCGAAGCCGGCCGACCCTCCACCCCCGACCCTCGCCTACCTCTCGCCGCGCGGCATGGTCCTCACGATCGACCGGGGTGACCGGTACCAGTCAGGCATGGTCATTCGGAAGGGCGGCGCGGAGCAGCTCCAAGCCGAGGGCTTGCCGGCGCTCCGCCAGAGGATCGTGGATGCCGCGCCCGTCCTGCGTCCGGTGGTCGACACCCTGACCGACTGGGACCAGGTCAAACTCCTCTCGGTCCAGCTCAACCGCCTCGACCGCTGGCACCGCCCGGGCTTCATCGCCATCGGCGACGCCGCGCACGCGATGTCACCGATGTTCGGCGTCGGGGTCAACTACGCGATCCAGGACGCGGTCGCCCTGTCCAACGCGATCGCCGGCCACCTCGCCGCGGGGGACGCACCGTCCGGGGTCCTCGCGGCCGTCCAACGTCGACGTGAGCGGCCGGTCAGGATCATGCAGCGCATCCAGCGAGCGGGGCATCGGGTGATCTCCCGCACGACCACCGGCGCCCACATCGCGCCGCGGTGGGTGATCCGCCTCATGCGGCTCGGCGGACCCGTCATCCGACCGCTTGCGGCGAGGTTCATCGGGATCGGGCTCAGGCCCGAGCACGTCACCACCCCACAGCGCGAAGCGGAGAAGCGCGAGCGCGAAGCGCAGAAGAGCAGGTACGGAGCCTCAACCTCCGACGACGGGACGGCCGCTTGTCGTAACGTGGACGCCGCAGACGCGACCTGAGCGTCTGCGCCGGCGCTGCTCCTCAACCTGGCGCCGGCGCGGCTGTGGGGCGCCGCTTCCGCCGCGCCCCACAGCCGCCACCACGGACCTTCCGCTGCACCTCACTCGTAGCGGAGCGACTCCACCGGATCGGCCTTGGCGGCACGGGCGGCGGGCAGCGTGCCGGCGAGGAACGCGATCACCATGACGACCAGCACGATGATCCCGAGTGACACCGGGTCGAACGCGATGAGGTCGAGGCCCGGCAGGTCGGCGAGGAGCGATCCCGACAGCGCGGCACTGATGCCGGTGCCGGCGAGCACCGCGATACCGACGCCGATCGCACTGCCGAGGAAGCCGATGAACGCGGCCTCGAGGCTGAACAACCCGAAGACCTTCCCGCTACCCATCCCCATGGCCTTCATCAGACCGATCTCGCGGGTGCGCTCCTGCACGGACATGAGCAGCGTGTTCACGATCCCGAAGCTGGCCGCGAGGAGCGCGATGATCGCGAAGGCGTTGAGGACGAGGACGATCCCGTCGATCACCGTCTTGATGGTGCCGAGCTGGTCCGCGACGGTCGTGCCGGTGTAGCCCGCGTCGGCCAGTCGGTCCTTCAACGCCGTGATCTGCTCGTCGGTGGCGTCCGCGCTGAACCGGATGGACGCCTGCGCGTACCGCTCGACCTGGTCGGACGGTACGCCGATGTTCTGCGTCTCGTACAGGAGGTCGGTGAGCGCGGCGTTCGGCACGATCGAGGCGCCGGTGGGCGAAGCGAGGCTCTCCTCGGCGACTCCGACGACGGTCGCGTCCACGGTGTGCTGCGTGCGCTGCGCATCAGTGATCGCGACCGTGACCGTCTGCCCGACCGCGTCGGCGTCGCTTCCGAAGCCGAGCGGTTCCACATAGGACGTGGGGAGCACGAGCTGGAGCGTGTCGGTGTCGTCGTCGGGCTGTGCACCGTCCAACAGCGTGACGCTCTGTCCGGAGATGAGTCCACCGACACCGACGACGTACTTCGTGCCGCCGCCCGCCTCGATGTAGTCGGTCGAGATCGACTTCACGGCCTGCACGTCGAGGACGCCGTCGATCCCACCGAGCTCGTCGAGATCGGTCGGTGTCAGGGCGACGACGGTCGATCCCGGCGCGCCGGCACCGGTGGAGGCGACCGCGTCCGGGTCGTACTCCTTCGGCCCGCTCGTCGCCGCACCCAACCCGCCGCCGGTGTCGGCCGTCTTGGTGACGGTCATCGTGTCGGACGCGCCGACGCTCGACACCGTGTCGTCGATGTAGGCGTTGATGCCGGTGCCGAGCCCGTTCGTCAGCGTGAGGGTGAACGCTCCGACGAAGATCGCCAGGATGGTCAGGATGGTGCGGGTCTTGGACCGGAACGTGTTCGCGACGGCGGTCCCGATGAGGTCGACGGTTCTCATGCGGCCACCGCCTCGTCCTCGACGAGCAGTCCGTCGCGGATGAGGATCCGCCGATCGCAGCGTGCCGCCAGCTCCTCGTCGTGTGTGACGACGATGAGGGTGATGCCGCTCTCCCGGTTGAGGGAGAACAGGATGTCCTCCACAACGGCGCCGGTCGCCGTGTCGAGGTTGCCGGTCGGTTCGTCGGCGAAGATGATCCGCGGGTTGTTGACGAGCGCGCGGGCGATGACCGTCCGCTGCTTCTGCCCGCCCGAGAGGTTCACCGCGCGGTTCCGCGCCTTGTCCTCGAGCTGGAGCTGCGCGAGTGCGGCGAGCGCCCGGCGACGTCGGTCACCTCGGCGGACGCCGGCGATCTTCATCGGGAGCAGGACGTTCTCGAGCACCGTCGCGTTGGCGGTGAGGAAGAACTGCTGGAACACGAACCCGAAGGTCTTGTTCCTGGTCGTGTTGAGACGGCGACCACGGAGGGTGCTCGTGTCGACCCCCTCGAGCTCGACGGTGCCGGAACTCGGTGCGTCGAGGAGCGCGAGCACGTGCATGAGCGTGGACTTGCCGGAGCCGCTCTTCCCGACGATCGCGACGCTCTCGCCGGCGTGGATGTCGAAGCTCACCCCTTTCAGCGCGTCGAACCGGTTCTGACCGCGACCGTAGGAACGCCGGACGTCCCGGACCGAGATGATCGGCGGCGCTGTGGTGCTCTGCATGGTGTCTCCTCGTCTGGGGCCGGGTGCTCCGGCACCAGTCCAGACTCGCGGCGACGACCGTCCGACGCGTCCCCCACCGGCGGACACCCGTGTACCGCGTCCGTGGTACCGCGGAATGCCACGTGCGGAGGAGTCGCCGGGCGCGGGTTCCCGGCAGACTGGGCCCATGACCTCCGCGACGCAGGATCACCGGGTGCGCGATCCGCATCCGAGACCCCCGGCGTGGGTGGGCGATGTGGTCGCCGCGGTCCTCATCATCGCCTCGGCGTTCATACCCTTCCCCAATGCGGAGTTCCGGCCCGGCAGCCCGCTCGTCGTCGCCCTGGTCGTCGCGCCCGCGCTCCTGCTCCCGCTCCGCCGACGCTGGCCCATCCCGGTGCTCGCGGCCGCCATCGCCTGTTACGGCGCGGCGGCGATCACGGGGACCCTCGCTCCCGGCGTCGTGATCGCGGCCGCCATCGCGATGTTCGGGGTGGCCGTGCGCTCCGCGCGGAGGACGACCCTCATCACGGCCGTCGCGACGATGGTCGCCGTCGCCCTCCTCAGCCTCCTCGCGTCGATCGGCAGCTTCGATCCGCGCACGGTCCAGTTCGCGGTGCTGATCGCGTTCGCCGCCGCAGCCGGAGACGGGACGCGGTCCCGCCGCGCGTACATCCTCGCGATCACCGAACGCGCGGAACGGGCCGAGCAGACCCGCGAGGCCGAGGCGAGGCGTCGGGTGACCGAGGAGCGGCTCCGGATCGCGCGCGACCTCCACGACACCGTCGCCCATCAGATCTCGGTGATCAGCCTGAACGCCGGGGTGGCGTCGAGCTCCCTGGAGTCGCGGCCGGAGAAGGCGAAGGAGGCGCTCGTCTCGATCCGCCGGGCGTCGCGGACGGTGCTCGGCGAGATCGGCGATCTGCTCGAGGTCCTGCGCAGCGACAGCGACGGCGCCGGCGCGGGCTCCCGGGGAACGCTGCCGCAGCCGGGACTCGACCGACTCGACGCATTGATCGCCGAGTTCACCGCCGCAGGCCTCGACATCACGACACGGATCGACCCCGACGCACCGGAGCTGTCGACCGCCACGGACATGGTCGCGTACCGCGTCGTCCAGGAGGGGCTGACGAACGCACTGAAGCACGGTCCCGAGCGTCGCGCGCACGTGCTCGTCGAGGGCGGCGACGGGAGGATCGTCGTCAGCGTGAGCAATCCGACGGCACCCGGCGTCCCGCGTGAGCAGGCCGACGCGCCACCGACCACCGGGCACGGACTCCTTGGCATCCGTGAGCGCGTCGCCGCCGTCCGCGGGACCGTCGACGTCGGCGCGACCCCGGGCGGCTGGCGGCTGTCCGCGAGCCTCCCGACCGGCGCGCCGACACACTCCGGTCCGACACACCGCACCCCGACGCACCCCGAGGAGTCCCCCGCATGACCACCGTGCTCGTCGTCGACGACCAGTCACTCATCCGCCAGGCCGTCGCCGACATCCTCTCGTCCGAGGCCGACCTCGAGGTCGTGGGCGAAGCCGTCGACGGCGCGCAGGCGGTGTCGCTCGCCCGCGAGTTGCGACCGGACGTCGTGCTCATGGACATCCGCATGCCCGTGCTCGACGGCATCGGTGCAACCTCGGCGATCTGCGCCGACCCCGACCTCGCGGACACGCGGGTCCTCATCCTCACCACGTTCGAGGAGGACGAGAACCTCATCGCGACCCTGCGAGCCGGCGCGAGCGGCTTCATCGGCAAGGGCTCGGAGCCCGAGGAGATCGTCCGCGCCGTACGCGCGGTGCACGCCGGCGACGCACTCCTGTCCCCCGCGGCGACCCGGAGTCTCATCACGAAGTACGTCGTCGCTGCGGATGAACCGACGAGTCCACGCGCGGTCCCCACCGAGCTCGCGCTGCTCACCGAGCGGGAACTCGAGGTGCTGCTCCTCGTGGCCCGCGGACGCTCCAACCAGCAGATCGCCGACGACCTCGTGATCTCACCGCACACCTCGAAGACCCACGTGAACCGCATCATGACCAAGGTCGCCGCCCATGACCGCGCCCAGCTCGTCATCCTCGCGTACGAGAGCGGCCTGCTGCAGCCGGGCGCCGACGACTGAACCGGTACTGTCGTCCTGTCCACGACGCCGTCCGGCGCGCGGGCCCAGCAGACGAGGAAGTGCGATGGCCGGATCCCCCACAGCCCGACAGACGGCGAGCGCGCTGCCGACTCTCACGTCCGGGCCGCACCGCCGCCACCTCGGCCTGATCTCGATCGTCGCCTGTTTCGGCGGATTGCTCTTCGGCTACGACACCGGCGTGATCAACGGGGCGCTGCGTCCGATGACCGCCGAACTCGGGCTCACCCCGTTCACCGAGGGCATCGTCACGAGTTCCCTCGTCTTCGCGGCCGCCGTCGGTGCACTGCTCGGCGGCCGGGTGTCGGACGCGTGGGGTCGGCGTCGGAGCATCATCCTGCTGGCGGTGCTCTTCTTCGTCGGGACGCTCGTGGTCGTCTGCTCACCGAACGTCGAGCTGCTCGTGGCCGGTCGCGTGCTGCTCGGACTGGCCGTCGGCGGTGCCTCCGCCGTCGTCCCGGTCTACCTGGCGGAACTCGCCCCGTACGAGATCCGAGGGTCGATCACCGGCCGGAACGAGGTCGCGATCGTCCTCGGACAGTTGTCGGCGTTCGTGATCAACGCGGTCATCGGCAACGTGTTCAGCGAGCACACGAGCGTGTGGCGCATCATGTTCGCCGTCTGCGCCCTGCCCGCGGTCGCGCTGTTCGTCGGCATGCTGCGGATGCCCGAGTCACCGCGCTGGCTCGTCGACCACGGTCGCCGAGATGACGCCCTCGACGTGCTGCGGACCGTCCGCTCCGAGGACCGCGCCGTCGCCGAACTCGCGGAGGTGGAGGCGTCCATCACCGCGCAGCGCGACGAACACCGGATCGGACTCGGGGCCGTCCTCCGCAACCCGTGGCTCGTGCGCATCCTGCTCGTCGGTGTCGGCGTCGGGATCGCCCAGCAGCTCACCGGGATCAACTCGATCATGTATTACGGGCAGACCGTGCTCGTGGAGTCGGGCTTCGACGAGAGTGCCGCACTCATCGCCAACATCGCGCCCGGCATCATCGCCGTCGTCGGCGGCTTCATCGCCCTCACCTACATGGACCGACTCGACCGACGGAAGACGTTCGTCATCGGCTTCTCGCTCACGACCGCGTGCCATCTGCTCATCGGCTTCTCGTCGATGGTGCTCGAACCCGGCGACCCGATGCGTCCCTGGGTCATCCTGGTCCTCGTGGTCGTGTTCGTCGGCTCCATGCAGACGTTCCTCAACGTGGCGGTCTGGGTCTACCTCGCCGAGGTCTTCCCGCTCCAGATGCGCGGCCTCGGCATGGGGGTCTCGATCTTCATGCTCTGGGTCGCCAACGGGTTCCTGGCGCTGTACTTCCCGTCCCTGGTCGACGGCCTCGGCATCACCGGGACCTTCTTCGTGTTCGCGGGTGTCGGCGCGCTCGCGCTCCTGTTCGTCGCCACCCAGGTGCCCGAGACGCGTGGGCGGAGCCTCGAGGCGCTCGGCGAGGACGTGTCGACCGGCGCCATCTTCACCCGGAAGCGGTGACCTCCGACTAGCCGGTGAGGTGGTCGATGAGGATCTTGACACCGATGAGGATCAGGATGACTCCACCGGCGATCTCCGCCGGCTTGCCGAAACGCTGACCGACGCGACGGCCGATGAAGACGCCCAGGAACGCGAGCACGAACGTCGTCAGTCCGATGAGGACGACGGCTTCGACGATGGAGCCGGGCAGGAACGCGAGCGTGATGCCGATGGCCAGCGCGTCGATGCTCGTGGCGAGCGCGAGGATGAGGAGTCGCCGGACGTCGAGGCGGTCGGAGTCGACCTCGGTGTCCTCGTGGCTCGAGAACGCCTCCCAGAGCATCTTGCCGCCGACGAGGGCGAGCAGGCCGAAGGCGACCCAGTGGTCGACCTCCGTGATGTACCGCGCGAACTGCGTGCCGAGGAACCAGCCGATGAGCGGCATGACCGCTTGGAACAGTCCGAAGGTGCCGGCGATCACGAGCGCGTGACGCACGTTGAACCGCCGCATGTGCAAGCCCTTGGTGAGGGCGACGGCGAAGGCGTCGGCGGAGACGCCGAGCGCGATGAGGAGCAGCGGCCAGAACGTCATGTCGCGAGGTCTTCCTGTGATGCGTCCTGGACGCGGAGATGCGTTCGGGCGCCGTGCCGCGAGGACCCGTCAACGTTGCCAGCGCGGTGCGGCGGCGGCAAGCCGAGACGCCCGATTGCCAGCGTTTCGCCTCGCCTAACGCGGCTGTTCGGGCGACCGCGAGGCTTGCTCGATACAGCGTTTCGTGTACTGTCGTTCGCGTGACCGACACCATGACGCCGACCGCGACCCTGACGCACACCGCTGCGCTCGCGAGGCTGGGACACGCCCTGTCGGACGAGACCCGGGCCCGGATCCTCCTGACCCTGCGCGAGGCACCGGCCTTCCCCTCCGACCTCGCGGACGCACTCGGCGTCTCCCGACAGGTCATGTCGAACCAGCTCGCCTGTCTCCGCGGCTGCGGCCTCGTCGAAGGCGTCAAGGAAGGACGCAACACCTGGTACCGCCTGGCGGACAGCCACCTGGCGCCGGCGCTCGACGACCTCCTCCGGCTCGTCCTGGTCGTCGATCCCGCCTGCTGCTCGGGTGAGAGCTGCACCTGCGCATGAGCACCGTCGGCCTGCCGAGCCCCCGCCTCCGCGCAGGGCTGAGCCCCGCCAGACGCGCGACGCTGCAGCGCCGCATCCGCTGGATCGTCGCGGCGACCATCGCCTACAACGTCGTCGAGGCCATCATCGCCCTCTCGGCCGGGACCGTCGCCTCATCAGCGGCCCTCGTCGGCTTCGGTCTCGACTCGATCGTCGAGGTCCTGTCCGCCGCCGCGGTCGCCTGGCAGTTCTCGAGCCCCGATCCCCATCGCCGGGAACGGGTCGCCCTCCGGGTCATCGCCCTGTCGTTCTTCGGCCTCGCCGCGTTCGTGAGCGTCGACGCCGCCCGCTCGCTGCTCGGGTTCGCCGAGGTCCAGCACTCGACCGTCGGCATCGTCCTCGCGGCGGTCAGCGTCGTGATCATGCCGGCGTTCTCGCTCTTCGAGCGCCGGACCGGGAAGGAGCTCGGATCCGCCTCCGCCGTCGCCGACTCGAAGCAGACGCTCATCTGCTCCTACCTGTCGGCCGCGGTCCTCATCGGGCTGGTCCTCAACAGCACCCTCGGTTGGGCCTGGGCGGACGGCGTCGCCGCCCTCGTCATCGCCGGCTTCGCGGTCCGTGAGGGCGTCGAAGCCTGGCGTGGAGACTCGTGCAAGCGGCCGGTCTCATCGCTCACCTCGGAGAACACGGACACCTGCGACTGCTGCTGAGCGCGCGCACCCTCCCACATGGCCGGGATACGCTGCTGGCATGCCTGCCGCCGATGACGCACCCGACGCTCCCGAGATCGAAGCCCTCCTCGCCGCAGCCGCGAACGACCGCTCGAACGCACCCGCGTTCCTGACAGCGCTCCTCGAGAGCACCGTGATCGTGGCGGGGACCGTGACCGACGACGGCCTGGCGACCCTGGCGGACCTCCTCGACTCGGACGGCAGCTCGGTGCAGCCGTTCTACACCTCGAAGGCGCGCTTCCAGGAGACGCTCCAGGTCGTCCCGTCGTTCGAGCAGCACCTCCTCGCCCTCCCCTGCCGCGTCCTGTGGCAGATGACCCGAGGCGCGAGGCTGGTCCTGAACCCGCATTCCACGCACGGCAAGGAGTTCCTCCCCGGCGAGATCGCCCAACTGCTCGACGGCGAGGCGGTGCTCACACCACGCGTCGTCGAGCGCGAGACCGAGGTCATGGTGGGACAGCCGGCTCGCATCCCACCGGGGATGACCGAGACGCTGACGGCGGTCCTCGCCGAGCACAGCGAGGTCGACGAAGCGGTGTTGGGCTGGAAGGTCACCCCGCAGGAGGGTGGGACGTTCGACGAGTGCTACCTCCTCGTCATCGTCGGCGCCCCGACCGCCCGTGAGACGATCAGCGGGCCCCTCGCACGGGCCCTCGCGACGTACTCGGCCAGCGTGCCGATCGACGTCATGTACGTGGCACCGGGTGCGAAGCATCTCCTGACCAGTGTCCCGCCGTTCCACCGCCGCAAGCGAGGGCTGTTCCGGCGACGATGAGCAGTGGGCTGAGTCGAACGGTGCCCGCGATCGCACGTGGCGCGCGCGTCCTCTCGATCGCCGCGCTGCTGGGCGTCCTCACAGCGTGTAGCGTGCCACTGTCGGGGGTGCCCACCGAGACTCCGGCCGGATCCGCACCGAATGCGTCGGCGGCGCTCCCACCCTCGCCGACGTCCGCCTTCCCGGGGCTCGCCTGCGACGCGCTCGTCCCACCCGCGAGCGTCGCATCGTTCCTGGGCGCCGCAGCCGCGCCGCAACCGCTCACCGTCGACGACGCCCCGGTCCTGCAGGACGGCGGGACCGTCTGCGCCTGGGCCGACGAGGCGGCCGGCACCTCGCTGACCGTCCGACTCGTCGGAGACGGCGTCGACCACTGGGCCACCTTCAACCACTGGTACGAGCACACCGACTGGAGCGACAGCGTCGGCGAGATCAACGGGACGATGTGCTCGGACGGCGCCTGCTCCGTCCACGCCCTCGACGGCGAGCGGTTCATCGAGGTCGATGCGGCAGGGATCGACGACCCGGCTGGGACGCGCACGGAGGAACTGGCTCGGACGGCGCTTGCGGCAGCCCCGGTTCCGGCGCCCGCCGCGCCCCCGTCGTCGTCGGCACCCGCCTCGCGCTCCTGCGCCACGGCGCTGCCGGTGGACACCGCGGCGGCACACCTCGGCGCAGCCGCCACCGGCGCGAGCTACGTGAGCACCGCGACACCGAGCTACCACCTCGTGCAGGACTCACTCCAGCGGGTCGGCGGACTCGACTGCCGACTGCTGTCCGCGGACTCCCGCGAGCTGGTCGGGTTCACGGTGCTCCCTGGAGGCGCGTGGGTGCTTCGCGAGGACAGTCCGGCCGGCGCCGTGGATGCGGGCGAGCACTCGGCGCACGCTCGACGTGGCGACGACTGGGTGCGTCTGCAGGCCCCCGGGGCGAGCGAGGAGAGCACTCAGGCCCTGCTGGCCGAGCTGCTCGGCTGAGGTCGACGTGCGCTAGAACACCGGCCGGTCCGCGATGGACACGAGGACCGCGGCGATCACGGTGGCGACCGTGAGCGCGACGGCGACGACCCACTGCAACCGGGGCACCGCGCGGCGGATCACGAGGATCAGGTGGACCAGGAGCGCCAGCACCGCCACGGCGGCGATGACGGTGCCGACCACCGCCGGTTCGAACACCGCGACCTGCTCGGTCGCGATGCCGTCAGCGCCCGGCGCCTGGTACCAGATCATCGTGGTCTGCGTCGCCGCGACCAAGAGCCCGAACGCGGCGATCACGAGCAGGGCAGACGCTACGAGGATGCGTTGGACGCGGGACATGCCCCCAGTATGCCGACCGCCGGTCGCCCACAGGCGAACGCCCCACCCACGGATCGTGGGCGGGGCGTTCGGTTCGTTCGATTCGGACGAGTGTGGATCGCGGCTCAGGCGTTCATCCCGGTTCAGGCGTTGATCGACTGCGGGTGGTCGGTCGTGGAGTCGACGGTGATCTTCCGCGGCTTCGCACGCTCGCTCACCGGGATGATCACGGAGAGCACACCGCTGTCATAGGACGCGGTGATGCCGTCGAGGTCGACTCCCTCGCCGAGGGTGAACTGCCGCAGGAAGTGGCCGCCACCGCGCTCGCGTGCGAGCCAGCGGACACCCTCGCGGCTGTCGGCCGTGCGCTGGGCACGGATGGTGAGCTGACCACCGTCGACGTCGACGTCGATGGATCCGGGGTCGATGCCGGGGAGGTCGGCGACCATCATGTACCGGTCGCCGTCGCGGAAGAGGTCCACCGGCATGGGCCGGGGTGCGCGCACGGAGTCCAGTACGGAGGCCGCGAAGCGGTCGAGCTGGCTGATGGGATCGAGGGTCATTGCCATGGGTGTTCTCCTTCCCTGTCGCCCGATGACGGATCGGGCTCATCGATTGTCAGTGCCCGGAAGTTTCAGATCCGGGGCTTCGGATCTGTACTTCGTGGTGTAGATTTTTTATACATCCGAAACCTGATCCAGTGCAACCCGTTCAAAGGAAATCTCAAGCATGGCCGAACGTGACGGCACGACACCCGTGTACGGCATCGCCGTCGCGGCCCAGCTCGCCGGCGTCCCGGAGGCTTCCCTGCGGCTCTTCGAGAGCAAAGGCCTCCTCACCCCGTCCCGGACCGAAGGTGGCACCCGTCGCTACAGCGAGGACGACATCGAGCGACTCAAGCGCGTCACCGATCTCCGCGACGACGGCGTCAACCTCGCCGGTATCGCTCGCGTGCTGGACCTCGAGGACATCAACCAGGGGCTCCGCGACCAGCTCGACGCCGACCAGGACTGAGGGTCGGGTCGATCCGACCGCCGGCAGGTGGCAGCATGGAGGGATGAGCCTGCAGCGAAGCACTCCGTCCGCCCAGCACGTCGACGCCGCCGGGATCGAGGCGTTCATCACGGCCCTCGAGCACACGCCGAACGTCGAACCACACAGCCTGATGCTCCTGCGCGGCGGGAACGTCGTCGCCGAGGGCTGGTGGGCGCCGTACTCGGCCGATCGGGTGCACCTGCTGTACTCGCTGAGCAAGAGCTTCACCTCGACCGCCGTCGGCTTCGCCGTCGAGGAGGGTCTGCTCGGACTCGACGACACGATCATCAGCCACTTCCCGGAGCTCGACGCCGAGATCACCGACCCCCGCAGCCGCGCCATGCGCGTGCGACACGTGCTCGCGATGGCGAGCGGCCACCGCGAGGAGACGATCATGCGGGCCGCTGCGATCGACCCGACGAACCTCGTCCGCGGCTTCCTGCTCCTCCCGCCCGACGAGGACCCGGGAACCGTTTTCGCGTACAACCAGCCCTGCACGTACACGGCCGCGGCGATCGTCCAGCGCGTCACGGGCGGGACGCTCACCGACTACCTGCGACCGCGGTTGCTCGAGCCGCTGGGTATCGGCGAGTTCGACTGGCAGCGTGACGACGAGGGCTTCGAGCTCGGGTACAGCGGGCTGCACGCGACGACGGAGGCGATCGCCGCACTCGGGCAGCTCTATCTGCAGGGTGGCGAGTGGGAGGGGCGGCAGCTCCTGCCGTCGGAGTGGGTCGCCGAGGCGACACGATCGCACATCGCGAACGGCGACGACCCGGAGTCGGACTGGGCGCAGGGGTACGGGTTCCAGTTCTGGATGGCCCGGCACGGATTCCGTGGCGACGGCGCCTACGGTCAGTACTGCGTCGTCCTGCCGAAGCACGACGTCGTCCTGGCGATCACGGGTCAGAGTCTCGACATGCAGGCCGTGCTGAACGCCGCGTGGGAGCACCTGCTGCCGGCGTTCGGGACCGGCGAGGTCTCCGACGCGGAGCGCGGTGCGAGCACAACCGCTGATCAGGCGTTGCTCGAACGCCTGGCAGGGCTCGCCCTGCCACCGCTCGACGCGTCGGACGAGACCGACTCGTCCGGGTCACTGCGCGAGCTCGCCGGGCGGACGTTCGCTGCTGCGGCCGATACCGGCCTGGCGCAGCTGACGGCGCTCGAGATGACGGCGGGCGAGGGTGACGACACCGTGCTGGTCGTGCACGAGGGCGACGACCGGGTGGAGATCATCCCCGGCGTCGGCGCCTGGCGGACGCACGGACCGATCACGGCGAGTGCCGCCTGGGGCACCGGCGGCGAAGACGGAGCTCGGGTTCTCCGCGTCGACGCGATCTTCATCGAGACCCCCCACCGCATGCACGTCGAGATCGACCCGGCTGCCGGCACCTTCGACGCCTGGTGGGAGACGACGCCGCTCCGGACCTCCCGTCTCACCGAGGTGCAGCGGCCCAGCGCGGTCGTCGCAGGCGGAGGCAAGTCGTCCTGGTGAGCTGAGACGGCGGCATACCCCCACGACGCTCCGACCAGCGCCGTCACGACGAGGAGACCGGATGAGAGCCGTACGCATCACCGCACCGAACGAGGCCACCGTCCTCGATCGACCGGATCCACAGGCCGGACCGGGTGAGGTCCTCATCCACATCGAACGCGCAGGACTCTGCGGCACGGATGTCGCGCTCTTCCGAGGCACCATGCCGTACCTCGCCGACGGACGCACGACCCTGCCGCTCCAACCCGGCCACGAGTGGGCCGGTCGGGTGGCCTCGGTGGGCGAGGGTGTCACCTCGACTGCAGCGGGAGACCTCGTCACCGGCGACACCTTCATCGGGTGCGGCGTCTGCACGCTCTGCACCTCGGGCCGACACCACCTCTGTCCCGACCATCTCGAACTCGGCGTCCTCGGGCAACTGGACGGCGCCCTCGCAGAACTCCTCGTCGTCCCCGAACGCGCGGTCCATCGCCTCCCGGCCGGGGTCGACGCGGACCTCGGCGCGATGGTCGAGCCCGCCTCCTGTTCACTCCGTGGCGTCCGACTCACGGCGGTGGGGCCCGGCGACCGTGTGCTCGTCTGGGGCGCCGGAACCCTCGGCATGTTCGCCGCGCTCTTCGCCGCGGATTCCGGGGCATCCGTCACCGTCGTGGCCCGCCGCGAGTCCGATCGGCGGTTCGCCGCGGAGTTCGGCCTGGCCACGCGCGATCCGGCCGACCTCGGTGACGAGCGCTTCGACGTGATCATCGAGGCGACGGGTTCGGCCGAGGTCACACGTCGCCTCCTCGACAACGCCACCGCCGGCGCCCGCATCGCCCTGCTCGGCGTGCCCGGCGGCGACGTGGGGCTGCCCTCAGGCAGACTCATCGCCCTCGACGCCACACTCCACGCGGTGCTCGGCGGATCCGACTGCATCGATGAGGCGGCGCGACGCTTCGCCTCCATGGGTGACACGGTCCGGCGATTGATCGGCACGGTCATCGGCCTGGACGACGTGCCACGGGTGTTGACCGCAGGCCTCCCCCGCGCGCCCGGCGGCGGACCGAAGACACAGATCCGCTTCTGAGTCGGGTCAGGCGATGGATGCTCGTGCGAGGCGCGCGAGCACGACGACGACCACGACCTGCACCGCGAAGAGGACCGCGGTCAGGATCGTCGCCGTCGCCACGGTGGCTCCGCCGTCCATCCCCGAGACGCCGGGGAGGAATCCGATGCCGAACACGATCAGGGCGTCGACGAGGAAGGTCGCCGACACGAGCGCCGCGAGGATGCGGGCGTCGCTGGTTCGGTGCGGGTTCTGGTAGATCGTGGTCATGGTTGTAATATATCAAACTTCATACTGAAACAGAAGTATGAGAACGGTAGCTTCCATGTCGACGACGAACGCGCCATCGCTCCGCACTTTCTTTCGACCCAAAACCATGATCGACTCATGTTCATGACTGGCTTCGATTCAGGCTTCCTCGGCCTCGCCGATCCACTCGCCATCCCCGCTCCAGCCGACCCGACGGCCAATGCGCGACTCCGGGCCCTCGACTACACGCACTTCTCCGTGCTGCTCGACCCCGATCGTCGGCTGGCAGCCGCCACCGCCGTCGACATCGACGGCGCCGCCCTCCTCGACCTCGGGCGCGGAGACGATTGGCACCTCGACGACCGCGTGCCGGACGAGGAGCAGGCCGGCCCTGAGCTCTACGCCCGCAACGACCTCGACCGCGGCCACCTCGTGCGCCGGAGGGACCCGGTCTGGGGGCCCGTCGAGATCGCCCGGCAGGCCAACGTCGACACCTTCTGCTACACGAACGCCGCACCGCAGGCTGCGGACTTCAACCAGTCACTCGAGCTCTGGAACGGCCTGGAGGACCTCGTCCTCGAGTACGCCTCGGCCGGACGTCGGCGGCTGTCGGTCTTCACCGGGCCGGTGTTCGCCGACACGGACCCGCTGTACCGCGGCGTACAGATCCCGCGGCGGTTCTGGAAGGTGGCGGCGTGGTCGAACGGCGGAGCGCTCGCGGCGAGCGGCTACCTCCTCGACCAGTCGGCGCAGCTCGACGACATCGACCTCGGCCGGTCCAGTGCGATCGATGACACGCAAAACGCCACCGCCGTGCCCCCACTCGGCCCGTTCCGGACCTTCCAGCTGCCGATCCTCGACCTCGCGGGCCTCACCGGTCTCGACTTCGGTGCCCTCGCCTCCGCCGACGTCCTCGAGCCGGCTCCCGCGACGGTGCGCCCCGACACCGACACCTGGATCGAGCTGAGCGACCCGTCCGACCTGCGGTTCTGAGGCGGCTCCGGTCCCTGAACCTGTCGGAGGGCAGGGGAACAGAGCCCTACCGACGCTCGAGCGCCGCGCCGATGACCCGCAGGCTCTCGATGAGCACGGCCACCTGCTCGTGGCTGAGGTCGGCGAGCATCGCGTTCTCGTCGTCCACCAGCCGACGCATCGCCTCGTCGACCCGCTGCTGACCGAGGGTCGTCAGGACGACGATCTTGCTCCGGCCGTCGGCCTCGTTCTTCTGTCGGGCGACGAGCGAGCGAGCGGCCAGGCGATCGAGCTGACTCGCGAGGTTGCCGCTCGTGATACCCAGTCGGGTGGCGAGCATGGACGGCGTCAGCCCGTCCGCTCCGTGCTGGCGGAGGATGGAGAGGAACTCGAACTCCCACGGCCGCAGGTTGCTCGCGGCGAACGACAGTCGTCGGACCTCCTGGAGGTGCGGCACGAGCCGACGGAGACGGGACACCACGTCGAGCGGTGCGAAGTCCACGTCGGGCAGTGCGTTCGCCCAGGCGTCGATGACGATGTCGACGTCGTCGTCATCACCCTTCGCCATCACCGGCCTCCCTCACGTCCTGCCTGCACCAACGCTACCGTGGGCTGCCACCGATCCAGACGGTGGGCGGTTCCATCGACGCTGTGCTATCGGCGGACCCGGAGCGGTCGATGGAACCAGGGCCGTCAGCGGACGGAGAGCGCCGCCAGGCCGTCGACGAGCAGACCGACCCCGAAGGCGAACGCCTGTGCCTGGTCCTCCTGGCCGAGCGGATCCGTCGCACCGTCGGCCAGCACACCGACGCTGTCGTACTGCATCCGTTGCTGCTCGTGCGACACGTGCCCGAGGATGAAGTGGAGCAGCACCGTGCCCGCACGTCGACTCGTGGCCTCGTCGAACCCGGCCACCGACACCGCGTCCGTCAGCCGGGTGAGCGCACGTCCGGAACCGAGCCCGAGCGCGTAGGTGCTCGACACCACCTCGGCGCCGTCTCGATAGGCGAGGAGGGCGTCACGCAGCGCCTCCGCCTCCACGCGCGTCCGCTCGCGCCAGTCGGAACCGGCCTCGGACACGGCATCGACCGGTGCCGGGTGGGCGTCGACGATCCGGTCGGCGAGCTCGGCGATGAGGGTCTGCTTGTTCTCGAAGTGCCAGTACAGCGCGCTCGGCTGGACGTCGAGCGACGCGGCGAGGCGGCGCATCGTGAGGTCGGCCAGGCCGTGATCGTCGAGGATGCGAAGGGCCACCTGAGCGACGTCGTCGCGCCGATGGCGCGCTGTTGCGGGACCGGACATGAGCACCACTATAGTGAACGCTGTTCAAGTGAACACCGTTCAGGTGCGATCCATCCGCCCTAGGCGAACCGACCATCCCGACGAAGGACCCAGCATGAGCAGACTCCGGATCGACGCGACCGACATCGCACGCATCGCCGTGTTCGCCGCCATCGTGGCCGCCCTCGGCCTGCCCGGCGCGTTCTCGGTGCTCGGCGCGGTGCCCATCACGGCGCAGACCCTCGGCGTCATGCTCGCCGGCGCGATCCTCGGCCCGTGGCGCGGCATGCTCTCCATGCTGGTGCTGCTGGCCCTCGTCGCCATCGGCCTGCCTCTCCTGTCCGGCGGTCGCGGCGGGATCGGTGTCTTCGTCGGACCGAGCGGGGGGTACCTCCTCGGCTGGATCGTCGGCGTCTTCGTCATCGGGCTCATCGTGCACGCCGGTGGGCGTCGGCTGCGTTGGTGGCGCACCGCGCTCGGGGTGTTCGTCGGCGGCATCGGCGTCATCTACGCGTTCGGCATCCCGGTGCAGTCGCTCGTCACGCGCCTGTCGCTCGGCGAGACCGCCCTGCAGAGTCTCGTCTTCGTACCGGGCGACCTCGTGAAGGTCGTGCTCGCGACGGTGATCACGATGACGCTCGCCCGCGCCTACCCACGCGCGTTCCGCAACGCGGCCGGCGCCGGCTCCACGCGTCCCGGCGAGCCCGCCCGGATCGGATGACCGTGCGTGCAGGGCACCTCGTCCCGCTGCGCGGCGGGGCGCCGACCGACCTCGTCCGCCGGGCGCTCGAGGTGCGGGCGGCCGGCGGCGTGCCACTGATCGGCGACGACCGGTGGAGCGAGTCGTACTGGCGTTCCGTCCGCGACCGCACCACCGCGGCCGGTCCACAGCCGGCCCAGGGCTGGGCGACGCTGACCTCCGGCACCACCGGCGAGCCGCGCATCGTGCTCAGGACCGCAGAGTCGTGGGTGGACTCCTTCCCGGCCGTCGGCGCGCTGCTCGACCTCGGGCCGGACGACGTCCTCGCGCTGTCGTCGCCGCCCGCGTCGTCGCTGTCCCTGTTCTCGGTCGCCCATGCGGCCGCCGTCGGTTGCTCGCTCGCCCTCCCGACCACCCACGCGCTCACCCCCGACGACGCCCGTGACGCGACGCGGTTCCACGGGACCCCGAACAGCCTCCGGGCACTGCTCGACGGCGAGGTGCCGCCCCGCCTGCGGGTGGCGTTGATCGGCGGCGCCGCACTCGACCCCGGGCTCCGCACCAGGGCGGAGGACCTCGGCATCCGTGTCGTGTCCTACTACGGTGCCGCCGAGCTCTCCTTCGTGGCGGTCGACGACGGCGACGATCCGGATCGACCGGGCCTCCGTGCCTTCCCCGGCGTCGAGCTCGAGGTCCGGGACGACGACGTCCTCTGGGTCCGATCGCCGTTCGTCGCGACCGGGTACCTCGGGGGCTCGGGACCGCTCCGACGCGACGGCGACTGGTCCACCGTCGGCGACCGCGCACGGATCGATGACGGGATCGTCACGCTCCTCGGCCGATCCGACGACGCGATCCTCACGGCCGCGGCGACCGTCATCCCCGCCGACGTCGAGGGGGCCCTGCGCCGACTCGACGAGGTGGACGACGCCGTCGTGCTCGGCCTGCCGAACGCCGGGGTCGGATCGCTCGTGACGGCCGTCTTGGAACTGCACCCGGGCGCGCGTCCGACCCGCGCGATGCTCCGCGACGCCCTCGCACCGCTGTTGTCGCCGACCCATCGGCCCCGACGCTGGTTCGTCGTCGACGAGCTGCCCCGCACCGTCACCGGCAAGGCCGCCCGCGCGGAGCTCGCCGACCGTCTCGCGGCAGGGACGGTGGCGTCCCTTGACTGAGTCGCACGCCCTCCCGCGCATCGTCGCGGCCCGCCGGACACCGATCGCGACGCGCGGGCGCGCCCTCGCCGCGCTCACGGTCGAGCAACTGGCGGTCCCCGTCGTCCGCGCCGTGCACGACGACGCGACGCACGTACTGGGTCTGCCGCCGGTGGTCGCGGACGTCGTCCTCGGCAACTGCATGGGGCCTGGCGGCAACCCGGCCCGTGTCGCGGCACTCGGGGCCGGACTCGGCTTCACCGTGCCCGGGCTCACCGTCGATCGGCAGTGCGGCAGCGGCCTCGCGGCGATCATCGAGGCGTCCACGGCGATCAGCGCCGGCGACCATCGGCCACGGATCGCCGGCGGGGTCGAGAGCGCTTCGACCGCGCCGACCCGTTCCGTCGACGGCGTCGCCTACGCACGCGCACCGTTCGCGCCGGCGGGTTGGAACGACCCCGACATGACCCGCGCCGCGGAGGACCTCGCCGCGCACGACGGGATCTCCCGCGAACGCCAGGACGCCTACGCGGCGCGGAGCACGCACCGTGCGGCGAGCGCCGTCGCCGCCGGACGGTTCACCGACGAGCTCGTGCCGCTGGTCGGGGCGGCGGAGCAGGACGAGGCGCCGCGCCGCGGGATCGAGCGTCTGCTCCCCCGGTTCACGCCGCTCTTCACCGACGGCTCCCTCACCGCAGGCAACACCTGCCGGGTGAGCGACGGTGCGGCTGCCGTGCTCGTCGTGCCCGGCGGACCTGGCGGACCCGGCGGGCCCGCCCACGGGAGTGCGACGCCCGGTCTCGCCGTCCGGGCGCACGCCGTCGTCGGCTGCGACCCGGCACTGCCGGGGATCGGGGCCGCGCCGGCGATCCTCGACGCCCTCGATCGGGCCGGCGTGGACCTCGCGCAGGTCGCCGCGTTCGAGATCGTGGAGGCGTTCGCGGCCCAGACGCTCGCCGTGCTCGACCGACTCGGTGTCGCCGAGGACGACGAACGTCTCTGCGCCGACGGCGGCGCCCTCGCGCTCGGTCACCCGTGGGGCGCGAGCGGTGCGGTCGCCGTGGTCCGCCTGTTCTCGCGGCTCGTCCGCGGCGGCGCTCCGGCGGGCACGATCGGGGTGGCGGCGGCCTCGGTCGGCGGCGGTCTCGGCGTCGCCGCGGTGTTCGAGGTCGTGCGATGATCGGGGACATCGACCAGTCATCCGCCATCCGTCTCGACCGCGTCACCGCACGTCTCGGCGACACCGTCGCACTCGACGACGTGACGCTCCACCTCGACGACGCGCGCATCGCGGTCATCGGCGCGAACGGCTCTGGCAAGTCCACCTTCGCCCGGCTCGTCGGCGGCCTCACGCGAGCGACCGCCGGCAGTGTCCAGGTCCACGGGGTCGATGCAGCCAAGGACACGGCGACCCTTCGACGGCTCGTCAGCATCGTGTTCAGCAACCCGGACGCACAGATCGTCATGCCGACGGTGGCGGAGGACGTCGCGTTCTCCCTCCGGGGCACGAAGGCGTCGAAGGCCGACATCGCCGCCCAGGTCGCCGACGCGCTCGACGAGTTCGGTCTGACGACGCTCGCCGACCGGTCCGCCTACGAACTCTCCGGTGGCCAGAAGCAGCTGTTGGCGCTCTGCGGGGCCGTGATCCGGCGGCCGGCGCTGCTCATCGCCGATGAACCCACCGCCTACCTCGACGCCCGCAACAGCGCCGCCGTCGCCGACCACCTCCTGCACCCCGAGGCGGGCCATCAGCTCCTCCTCGTCACCCACGACCTGGAGCTCGCCGCCCGCTGCGACACCGCGTTGCTCTTCGACGGCGGGCGGGTCGTCGCCCAGGGTGCACCGGACGACGTGGTCGCGGCCTACCGCGCGAGCCTGCGGTCGTGACGGCGTGATCACCCTCTACCGCCCTGGCTCCGGCTGGCTCCATCGCGCGCCGGCCGGCCCGAAGGCGCTCGGCATCCTCATCGTGGTGCTCGCGATCTCGCTCCTGCCGACGAGTTGGTGGACCGCGGGCATCGCCACCACGGTGACCGTCCTCGCCTACCTCGTCTCGGGCCTCGGCCTCGGCGAGCTCGGACGGCAGCTCCTGCTCATCCGCTGGATCATCACCATCACGGTGGCCGGCCAACTGCTGTTCCTCGACGTCGAGTCCGCCGTGTCGAACACCTCCCGCATCGTCGCCGCCATCCTGCTCGCGGCGCTCCTCGTGCTGAGCACGCGGGTCGCCGACCTGCTCGACGCCTTCGAGCGCGTCCTCCAGCCCCTGGGTCGCTTCGGTGTCGACCCCTCGCGCATCGCCCTGATGCTCGCCGTCGCGATCAACACGGTGCCGGTCCTCGCCCGCCTGGCGACGAGCGTCCGGGAAGCGCAGCGGGCGCGTGGGGCCGGGTCGAACCTCGTGACCTTCGTCGTGCCGTTCCTCGTGGTGTCGCTGAAGCACGCCGACGAGCTCGGTGAGGCCCTCACCGCCCGGGGCGTCCGGTGAGCGGCGGCGACACCGTGCGCGTCCTCGGCAAGACGGTCGACGACGAGACGCGCTGCGTGCACTACGCGACCCCGCTCGACGTCATCGCGATCCGCTTCGCCTGCTGCGGTGAGTACTACCCGTGCCACCTGTGCCACGCGGAGTGCGCCGACCACCCAGCCGAGCAGTGGCCGCGCGAGCAGCGCGACCGCGAGGCGATCCTGTGCGGCGTGTGCTCGACGGAACTGACGATCGACCGCTATCTGCAGGTCGACGCGTGTCCGAACTGCGAGGCCCGGTTCAATCCGGGCTGCCGCCTCCACTCGGCGTACTACTTCCAGCCGTGACCGCGCGCCGGTAGACGCGGTTGCGGGCGGCGAGGATCGCGGCACCGATGGTGGCGGCGATGAGTGAGCCGGCGAGCACACCGACCTTGACGTGGTCGTCGGACGCGCTGCCGACACCGAAGGACAGCTCACCGACGAGGAGCGAGACGGTGAAGCCGATGCCCGCGACGAACGCCATGCCGACGAGGTCGACCCAGCGGATCGAGGGGTCGAGCCTGAGCCCGGGCAGGCGCGTGACGAGGAACGTCGTCACCGTGATGCCGATCGGCTTGCCGAGGACGAGCCCGGCGATGATCCCGAGTGCGATGGTGTCCTGGAACGACTCGACGAGCCCCGAGATCCCGCCGATGACCACGCCCGCGGAGAAGAACGCGAAGATCGGGACCGCGACAGCCGTCGACACGACGCTCCAGCGGTCGGCGAAGTGCGCGGCGAGCCCGTCGTAGACCGGTCGTCCCTCAGCGGTGGTCCCCACCTGCACGCGCGCGCGCTTCGTCGCGATGACCGGCACCATGAAGCCGAGCAGCACGCCGGCCACCGTGGCGTGGATACCGGACGCGTGGATGAGCGCCCAGGTGCACAGACCGAGCGGGATGAGCACCCACCAGGCCCGCACGCCACGCTGGACGAGCACAGCGAAGACGACGAGCGGCACCGCGGCGAGCGCCAGCGGCAGGAACTCGATGTGGTCGGTGTAGAAGATCGCGATGATGCTGATGGCGATGAGGTCGTCCACCACGGCGAGTGTGAGCAGGAAGGTCCGCAGTGCCGGCGGCAGGAACTTGCCGACCACCGCGATCACGGCGACGGCGAACGCGATGTCCGTGGCGGCCGGGATCGCCCATCCCTGCAGCGCGTCGGGCCCTGCGCTCAGGTTCATGAGGACGTAGATGACGGCGGGCACGGCCACTCCGCCGACCGCAGCGGCGATGGGGAGTACCGCGGTCTTGGGGTTCCGGAGCTTGCCGGCGACGAACTCCTCCTTGAGCTCCAGACCGACGACGAAGAAGAAGATCGCGAGGAGCCCGTCGGCCGCCCAGGCACCGACGGAGAGGTTCAGATGGAGCGCCTCCGGACCGAACGTGAAGTCGCGGACGCTCAGGTAGAACTCGGAGGCACCGGTGTTGGCGAGCACGAGCGCGAGTGCGGTGGCGACGACGAGGAGGGCACCACCGACGGTGTCCTGTTGGAGCGTCTGGTGGATGCCACGCCAGATCGAGTGCGGGGCCTGGTCGGCCGGCAGGTCGTGGGAGCGGTGAGCGTCGGGCATACGGATCCTTCGGGGGAGGGTTCGGTCGAGCAGCAGAGCGATCCCGATCGATCGCCCGCCGACCAGACTTCCCGGCGCACCAGCCTCCATCCTATCCACTGAGCGTCATCGGCACCCGAGTTCTCTGGGAGTCTGCTGGACCCCGTGCGGACGTGGAGGTCGCGGGTGTAGAAGTGAAGGGCGTCCACCAGGTCGCCCTGTCGGATTCGATCAATGCGGATCGACAGCCCGAAGAACATGTGAGGAGCACCATATGAGCGCAGCAGACAAGATCAAGAACGCCGCCGAAGACCTCGCGGGCAAGGCCAAAGAGGCCGTCGGCAAGGCGACCGACAACGACAAGCTCGTCGCGGAGGGCAAGGCCGACCAGGCCAAGTCCGACGTGAAGCAGGCCGGTGAGAACGTGAAGGACGCGTTCAAGAACTGACCTCCTGATCACACGAACGCCGGTGACCCGCTCGGGTCACCGGCGTTCGTCTGTCCGCAGTGACGCCGACGCGGCTCACCTCCCCCGGTCCCTGACCTCCCTCCCCCGGCCCCTGAGCCTGTCGAAGGGCACACGGAGAAACCCCGCCAACCCGGTGGACCTCCCTCGGCCCCTGAGCCTGTCGAAGGGCACTCAGGCCTGCAGTACAGCTAGTCCTTGATGAGCAGGATCGGGTCGCCGTCGAAGGAGTCGTACGGGTTCGGGTCGGTGAAGCCGCCGTCGTACATGAGGCCGGCTGGAGCCTTGCCACCGGCGGGAGCCGCCGCGACGTAGCACTGCGTGATCGGCGCGCCAGCGTCGAACTCCTCGGTGAACGACTCGGATCCGCACTCGTCCCACCCGATGAGCGTGGCCTCCTGGACCTTCTCACCATCGGCGTCGACAGGCGAGAAGGAGGTCGCGTCGCTGTTGAACGCCACCGGGTCGCCCGACACCTTGCTCATCTCGAGCCGGATGAGCGTGATGTCGTAGCCGTCGAGCTCCCCGCCGTCGAACTGCGTCTTGAGGAACGCGACCTGGTCGGCCGTCGCGGGGGTGACCTCGGTCAGCTTCGCGCTGATGAGCGCGGTGACGCCGTCGGTGCCCTGCGACTCGTAGACGATCGGCTCATCGATCCCGACCTGCGCTCCAGGCTCGGTGACCTCACCGTCAGCCGATCCGGTCGAGGTCGGCTTCGACGTCGCGGACGATGAGGCCTTCTCCGTCGGCTTCGCGTCGGGGGCCGACGGCGTGGAGCACCCGGCCAGCACGAGCATGGCTGCAACGGGGACGGTGATCAGGGCGGTGACGCGGGAGAGCTGCATCGGGATTCCTTTCGGCGGCGGACTCCAGCAGTCTGTCCCGCGCGCCGTTGCCGCGCGATGGGGACAACTCCCCACCGGGGCGGCCGGCCACCTGCCGTCGGGTCCGGGCGGGATCCCCCGCGCCCTCTCAGGAATCTCTCTGCTGGCGTTCATCCGAGCGGCGGACGATGAGACGACGCGCCAGGTTGTCGCGTCCGAGGGGAACCCATGACTGCGACGATCACCGTCCCGACCGCGCCCTCGCGCCGTCGGTGGGACGCCCTCCACACCCTCCTCGGCGGCCGCGCCGCACCATGGGTCGTCGGCCTGTTCGCCACCGTCGTCTCGCTCATCGGCATCGGCACGCCGTCGTACTGGGGTGACGAGGCGGCGAGCGTCCTCGCCGCCGAACGCCCCCTCCCCGTCCTGTTCGGGATGGTCGGCCACATCGACGCCGTCCACGGCCTGTACTACGCGTTCCTGCACGTCTGGACCGGCGCCTTCGGGACCGCCGAGGCCGTCACACGGTTCCCGAGCGCGATCGGCGTCGGTCTGGCCGCGGCCGGCACGGTCGTGCTCGCGCGGTCCATCTTCACCCCGGCGATCGGCATCACGGCGGGCCTCGTGTTCGCCGTCATCCCCCAGGTCACGAGGATGGGCGCCGAGACGCGCTCCTATGCGCTGGGCATGGCCGCGGTCGTGTGGCTGACGGTCTGGTTCGTGTCGCTCGTGCGGCGCCGTTCCACATCACGCCGCAGCTGGGCACTCTTCGCCATCGCGAGCGCCGCCTCGATGTACCTGTTCCTGTACCTCGCGATGCTCCTCCTCGTGCACGCCACGTGGATGGTGCTCCAACGCCCCGGGCGGCGAGTGATGCGAGCGTGGGGCTGGTCCCTCGTCGGCGCACTGGTCCTCGGCGCTCCGATCGTGATCGCGGGCATCGCGCAGCGCGAGCAGATCGCGTTCCTCGGTAGGCGGGACTACGCGACGCCGGAATCGGTACTCGTCGGCCAGTGGTTCCAGACGCCGGCCTTCGCCGTCCTCGCGTGGCTGCTCATCGTGCTCGCCCCCATCGGCGTCCTCGTGGTGCGCCGATCGTCCCGGCAGCGTCGCGCCCTCGCGATGATCGCCGTCTGGGCGCTCGCACCGACCGCGCTGCTCATCATCGGCAACACCCTCGTGACGCCGATGTACAACCTCCGCTACGTCACCTTCTGCGTCCCGGCCGTCGCCATCATGATGGCGCTCGGACTCCGGACGATCGTCGACCTCCTGCCGACGCAGGTGGACCGCGCGGTGGCGACCGCGGTCGGTGTCGCGCTCGTGCTGGCGCTCGCGATCCCGGTCCTCGCGGAACAGCGCGGCCCGTTCGCGAAGGACGACGGCAGCGACCTCCGGCAGACCGCGGAGGTCGTCCAGGCCCATGCCTCGCCAGGCGACGCGGTCGTCTTCGACCAGTCGGTGAAGCCCTCGCGGAAGTCACGGCTCGCGATCGACCTCTACCCGCAGGCTTTCGCCGGCCTCGACGACGTGGCGCTCGAGACGAGCTACCGCGACCGCCCCGAGCTCTGGGACCTGGCCGCGCCGCTGTCGGAGATCCACGACCGGCTCATCGGCCACGACACCGTCTGGGTCGTCGAGGGCTCGAGCACCTCTCCGAACGTGGCGGATCTGGAGGCGCTCGGCTACCACGTCGAGCAGCGGATCCCCGTCCACCGCAGCATCGTCTTCGAGCTGGTCAGGTCGTGACGCGGTGGTGATCCGACCTCTTCCCGACCCGCGCGCACTGCTCCGGCGACCGATCGTCCGCGAGGTCGCCGCCTTCGGCCTCGTCGGCGGCGCCGGCTTCCTCGTCGACGTCGGGGTCTTCAACCTGCTCGCGTACACCGTGTTCCTCCACACCGGCACCTCCGGGCTGCTCGTGGCGAAGGGCATCTCAACGACACTCGCCATCGTGGCCAACTGGGTGGGCAACCGGCTCCTCACCTTCCGCGCGCATCGGCGCTCGGACGTCGCCCGCGAAGCGCTCGAGTTCGGTCTGGTGAGTCTCGCGGGCGGCGCGATCGCCCTGGCCTGCCTCTGGGTCTCCCACGACGCGATGCACCTGACGACGCCGCTGGCGGACAACGTGTCTGCGAACATCGTCGGGCTGGCGCTCGGTTCCGCGTTCCGCTTCGTGCTCTACCGCTTCTGGGTGTACGGGCCGCGGGCGGAGCGGACTGGACCGATCCCGGTGCGCGTCGACCCGTGAGGCCGTCCGGTCAGCGACTCGCGTTGTGCTGCGAGACGGCGTCGCTGACCCAGGAGAACTCGTCGACGAACCGCGAGAGCAGCCGGGCGAGTTCCGCTCGATCGCGCTCGCTCCACTTGCCGACGAGCGTGTTGTAGACCTGCTGCGCCGCCTGCCGGTGTCGTTCGAGGGCGGTCCGTCCCTCCTCCGTCGCGCTCACGAGCACCGCGCGGCGATCACTCGGATCCGTCTCCCGGACGACGAGACCACCCTCCTCGAGACGGCGCACCTCGGCCGTCGCGGTCGACTTGTCGACGTCCATCCAGCCCGCGACCGTGGACATGCGGATCGGTCCGGCGGTGATGACGTACTCGAGGAGCCACGCGTCAGTGGCGGTGAGGGCGGCACCTTCGGCATCGTGCAGCGACCGCCGGTTGTCGGCCCTGGTGGACCAGCGGAGCACCGTCGCGAGGGACGCCTGGATGACGGCTCCCGCCTCGGCGGGGTCGACGTCATCGCTCATAGCTGAATTCTTTCTGAATACGTGCGTTCGGGTGTTGGTTCGACCATACCAACTATATAGTGGGACGGCACCAACTAAACATCACCCGTCCCCCACCTCGAGCGCTGCGGAGAACACAGCCCATGGAAATCCCCGGATACGTCTGGCTGCTGACGATCGTCGGCATTCTGGCCCTCCTCGCCTTCGACTTCATCTTCCACGTGCGCAAGGCCCACGAGCCGACGCTGCCGGAAGCCGCGAAGTGGTCGGCCCTCTACGTCGGTATCGCCATCGTCTTCGGCCTCGGCGTCCTCTTCTTCGGCGGTGGCACACTCGGATCCGAGTACTTCGCCGGCTACATCACGGAGAAGGCCCTGTCGGTCGACAACCTCTTCGTCTTCCTCATCATCATGTCGAGCTTCCGCGTGCCGCGGGCCGACCAGCAGAAGGTGCTCCTCTTCGGCATCGTCTTCGCCCTGATCGCCCGCACCGGCTTCATCTTCCTCGGTGCCGCCGCGGTCAACGCCTGGTCCTGGCTGTTCTACATCTTCGGCGCGTTCCTCATCTTCACGGCGATCAAGCTCCTCCGCCCGGAGGAGGAGAGCGACGACGCGAACAACTTCGTCATCCGTCTCGCCAAGCGGCTCTTCAAGACGACCGACCGCTACGACGGCGACAAGCTCGTCACCATCGAGAACGGCAAGAAGGTCCTCACGCCGATGCTGCTCGTCATGGTCGCCATCGGCGGCACCGACCTGCTCTTCGCACTCGACTCGATCCCCGCGATCTTCGGCCTCACGCAGAACCCGTACATCGTCTTCACCGCGACGGCGTTCTCGCTGCTCGGCCTCCGTCAGCTCTACTTCCTCATCGACGGCCTGCTCGACCGCCTCATCTTCCTGAGCTACGGCCTGGCGGCGATCCTCGGATTCATCGGTGTGAAGCTCGTCCTGCACGCGCTGCACGAGAACACCCTGCCGTTCCTCAACGGTGGCGAGCACATCCCGGTGTTCGAGATCAGCACGGGTCTGTCGCTCATCGTCATCATCGGCATCCTGACCGTCACGGTCCTCGCCTCGCTCCTCAGCCCGGCCGGTCGTGCGCACACGATCATCAGCGACGCCCGCACCCAGGCGAAGAAGATCGTCGACCACGCCGACTCCCCGGAGGACATCCCGGACGGTCACCACGTGGACGAGGTCGAACTCGAGACGAGCTACACCCGCATGGTCGAGCGCCAGAAGTCGTTCGCGAACCTGAAGCCCAAGCACCAGGCGAAAGCGGCCGACGACGAGGAGCTCCAGCGGCTGCTCGCCCGGGCCCACGAGCTGCAGGCGAAGAGCTCCGACTCACGCGGCCTGCTCTGAACGGACCGGGAATCCGGGCGCTCGCCCGGCTGAACCGATAACGTGGACGTGCGCTCCCAGCTTCGGCCGGGGGCGCACGTCCCACACCTCACCACCAGCAACACGACGAAGCATCTAGGAGACGGAACCATGGGTCTGAGTCTGGAAAAGGGCCAGTCGCTCTCGCTGACGAAGCAGGACGGCGGTTCGCTCACGCGGATCCGCCTCGGCCTCGGCTGGGACGGCGTCGCACCGGTGAAGCGCGGCTTCTTCGGCCGCTCGTCCGCACCCGACATCGACCTGGACGCCTCGGCGATCTTCTTCGACGCCACCGGCAAGGTGCTCGACACCATCTGGTTCCAGCAGCTCGCGAGCAAGGACGGCTCGGCCAGCCACACCGGCGACAACCTCACGGGCGCCGGCGACGGTGATGACGAGACGATCCTCGTCGACCTCTCGAAGGTCGCCCCGTCCGTCCAGCAGATCGTCTTCGTGATCAGCAGCTACAGCCGCCAGACCTTCGACACCGTGCAGAACGCCTTCAGCCGGATCATCGACGACTCGACCCCGGGCTCCCCCGAGGTCGCCCGCTACCAGCTCACCGACTCCGGTCCGCACACCGCGATGATCATGTCGAAGGTCTCACGCGAGGGCAACGGCTGGACCTTCAAGGCGATCGGCGAGCGCGCCAACGGGCGTTCCGTCATGGACCTCCTCGGCCCGGCCGCCCAGGCGCTCTGAGCACCACCCGCAGCAGTCCCCCGCGCGACAGCGCAGTTCCGAAGGAGAAGCGATCACCATGGCAGGACTCACCCTCGAAAAGGGCAACAACCTCTCGCTCACGAAGACCAGCCCCGGCCTGACCGTCGCGACGGTCGGTCTCGGGTGGGACCCGCGCACCACGAGCGGTGAGGCGTTCGACCTCGACGCCTCGGCACTGCTCGTCGGCGCGAACGGCAAGGTGCGCTCCTCCGCCGACTTCATCTTCTACAACCAGCCCGCCTCAGCGGACGGCTCCGTCAAGCACCTCGGCGACAACCGCACCGGCGACGGCGAGGGCGACGACGAGCAGATCTCGGTCGATCTGAACGCGGTCGGGGCAGACGTCGAGCGCGTGATCATCGCCGTGTCGATCGACAAGGCCGACGAGCGACGCCAGAACTTCGGCCAGGTCCGCGGAGCGTACTGCCGCATCGTCGACCAGGACGGCACCGAGATCGTCCGCTTCGACCTCAGCGAGGACGCCGCCCCCGAGACCGCCATGCTGTTCTCGGAGCTCTACCGCAACGGATCCGAGTGGAAGTTCAAGGCCGTCGGCCAGGGCTACACCACCGGTCTCGCCGGCATCGCCGGCGACTTCGGCGTCCCGCTCGGCTGAGCACCGACGCCTCCACCACGAGCAAGCCACACACGAGAGCAAGGTCGACCGCATGAGCACGCCACTCACTCCGCCAGACGCCAACGAACAGGCAGCAGCCTCCCTCGTGCTGCACGCTCCGGATGCACCGGACGTCGTGCAGGCCGAAGAGGCACCGGGCATGGTCCCGGTCCCGGCAGAGCGCCAGACGGAGATCCAGCAGCAGGCCCGCTCCTTCGTGACGGAGGTCGCGACGCTCGACCCGCGCTCGCCCGAGTTCACGCAGAAGATCGAGGGCATCTCCCAGATCGGCGGCAAGGAGATGGTGCAGTCGAGCGGGTACTCCTCCCGCATGCTCGACCGCTCGTCGACCTCGGTCGCCGGCGCGAAGCGTTCGGGTGACAGCGCGCAGATCAAGGTCGCGACCACGCTCGGCGACCTCCGCAGCACCGTCGAGGACCTCACGCCGAACCAGGCGGACCTCGGCGTCGGCCGCAAGATCCTCGGGTTCATCCCGGGCGGCAACAAGCTCGCCAAGTACTTCCAGAAGTACGAGTCCGCGCAGACCCAGCTCGACAAGATCATCAAGTCGCTCATGGCCGGCCAGGACGAACTCCTGAAGGACAACGCCGCCCTCGCCGGCGAGAAGGTCCAGCTCTGGGAGACGATGCAGGCGCTCAGTGAGTACGCCGTCTTCGCGAAGGCGCTCGACGCCGCCTGCGTCGCCAAGATCGACGAAGCCCGCTCCTCCGGACGCATCGAGGAAGCCCAGAAGCTCGAGGCCGACGTCCTCTTCCCCGTGCGCCAGCGCCACCAGGACATCCTCACGCAGCTCGCCGTCTCGGTGCAGGGCTATCTCGCGATGGACCTCATCCGCAAGAACAACCTCGAGCTCATCAAGGGCGTCGACCGCGCTCGCACCACGACGATCGCCGCCCTGCGGACCGCCGTCGTCGTCGCGCAGGCCCTCGCGAACCAGAAGATGGTCCTCGACCAGATCGACGCGATCAACACCACGACGAACAACATGATCCTGCAGACGAGCGAGATGCTGAAGGACCAGACCACGCGCATCCACCAGCAGGCCTCCACAGCGGGTGTCAGCGTCGAGACCCTGCAGCGCGCGTTCGACAACGTCTTCCAGACCATGGACGCGATCGACACCTTCCGTGCCGAAGCCGCCAAGAACATGGAGGGCACCGTCAACGCGCTCGAGTCGGGCCTCGAGAAGGCGAAGCCGTACCTCGAGCGCAGCCGTCAGGCCGAGCAGCGCGAACTGCGGTAGCCTCACGCTCGGGTGACCGGGCGCACGGGTCGCTGAGGACGAAGGGGACGAGGGATGGCATTCGGACGACTGCTGAACGCACTGCGGACCGGCGGGGCCGAGCCGCTCGGCGTCGTCGACGCCACGCCGGCGCCCGTCGGTGAGACCGAGGACGAGCAGACGGCCCGGCACCTCGACGAACTCCGCGACTCGGTACGCTCCGTGGGGCGCGACCTCCCCACGCTGCTCACCTCGCAGCTCCGACAGATCGACGACCAGTTGCGCCTCGTCGTCGCGACGATCGCCGACCAGGGTGCGTCGACCGAGCAGCGCGTGCTCCTCGCCGCGATGGTGACGGACTACCTCCCGAGCCCACTGCGCTCCTTCCTCGCACTGCCGGCCGCGGACCGCACCGACGACTCCCGCAGCACGATCGTCTTCGCACGTCAGCTGGAGCTCATCGAGGAGACCATCCGCGACCTCCTCAACCAGATCCGCATCGGCGCGATCGCCGAACTCTCGACGCACGGTCGGTTCCTCTCCGACAAGTTCCAGGAGCCCGACGCCGGTCTCGTGCTGGGTGCGCACTGATGGCGTCACTGATCGCGGGCGCGAACGCCGCGCTCACCGCCGAGAACCCCGGTCTCGACGCGGTGCTCATCGGGTTCGGCTGGGACGTCATCGCGAGCCGTGGGCCGCAGAGCGAACCCGTGCCGCTGGCGATCATGTGCGGCGACGACGGCAAGGCGCTGTCCGACGACCACCTCGTGTTCTTCAACCAGGTCGAGAGCCAGGACGGCGCGGTCACCTTCTCGTCCGAGGCCGACGACGAGGAGATCGACGTCGAGCTGTCGCGCGTGCCGGACGCCGTGTCGAAGATCGCCTTCCTGCTCTACATCGACCCCGACGTCCGCGGCCCCGGCGACTTCTCGCCCGTGCGCTCGGCGTTCGTCCGCGTCGCTACGCCCGACGGTCGGGAGCTCGTGCGCTTCGACGTGCCGATCGCCGAGGTCCGCAGCAGCCAGGCGCTGCTCCTCGCCGAGCTGTACCGGCACCGCTCGGACTGGAAGTTCCGTGCCCTCGGGCAGGGGTACGCCGGCGGGCTCGCCGGCGTGGCACGCGACTTCAGAATCGACCTCTGAGCCGTGCCGCTCAACACCTCCCCGGTGCGACGGGACATCGACTACCTCCGTCGTCGGGTGAAGCCGAGGCCTGAGCCGGTCGCGCAGGTCGAGCCGGTGGCGAGCACCCCTGCGGCGCCTGCCCCCGCGGCGCCCGCCGCGTCGCCAGCACCGTCGACAGGACTCACGCTGGGCGGGCCGTCGACGCCCGCCGCCGCACGCCCTGCCCCGGTGGCATCGGCAGCGCCGTCGGCACCGTCGGCACCGTCGGCACCGTCGGCACCGTCGGCACCGTCGGCACCGTCGGCACCGTCGACGGGACTCACGCTTGGCGGGCCCTCGACGCCCGCCGTGGTGACCCCCTCGGTGAACGCGGCGTCGCCGCCCCCGTCGACGCCCAGCACCCCACAGCCCTTCCCCGCCCCGACGGCCGAGGAGGTCCGCGTCCTCGACGACGAGACCCCGCTGGTCCGGCTCGACCCGCGTCAGTCCGCGATCGGCAGTCTCATCGTCGGCGGAGCGACGGCGATCGCGTGGGAGACCGTCGAACTCGTGACGGGGGTCGCGACCGCCGACGGTGTCGACGGCACGCCGGTGACGACGCCCGGCAACCGGCCGCTGCTCGGCTTCGACGGCGGCGACGCGATCCTCGCGCTCCGGCACGTGCACCTCATCCGGCGGGCGTTGTTCGTCGGCACAGCCGGTCACCCGCTGACGGTGCAGCTCTTCGACGGCGAGAGCTTCGCCGCCGCTGACGACACCGGCGCACCGCCGGTCGTCTCGCTGCTGCGCATCGGGTCGAGACTCGAACTCCGCCTCGAACCCCTTCCCGCCGAGATCCCCCTCCAGACGCTCTTGCAGCAGTTCGGCTTCGAGCCGACGCCGTACGTCGTCGCCCGCGAACCCCGGAGACGATGACCATGCGCCACTTCAGTTACGTCGACGACAAGCGCGCGTCGCGGTTGTTCCACAAGCTCCCGAGCCCCATCAGCATCGACTCCCCACCCGAACACGTGGCGGCGGCACTCGGCGCGACGCTCTACAGTCCCGGCACGCGCCCGACGCTCGCGAAGGACGTCGTGAAGCAGGCGAAGCACGGCTGCCTGAGCATGGTGCTGTGCCTCGAGGACTCGGTCCCCGACGACGCGGTCGAGTTCGCCGAGACGAACGTCGCGGAGGCGATGCAGCAGCTCGCCACCAAGAGCTCGGGGTCCAAACGGCCCGTGCTGCCGCTGCTCTTCATCCGCGTCCGCACGCCCGAGCAGCTCGAGCGGGTCGCCGGGCTCCTCGGTCCGGGACTCGACCTCCTGAGCGGCTTCGTCATCCCCAAGTACGAGAACAGCGACGGGGTGGCGGACCGCTTCTTCGAAGCACTCGGCCGCGTGCAGCGCGACTACGGGCAGGACGGGTCGAACGGCGCGCGTCGCCTCCGGGTCATGCCGATCCTCGAGTCGCCGCGGATGATCCACCGCGAGACCCGCGACGACACCCTCTCCGGGATCGTCGACGTCACCAAGGCCCACCGCGAGGACGTCCTGGCGGTCCGGATCGGCGCCACCGACCTCTCGAGCGCCTTCTCGCTCCGGCGCTCCCGCGACCTCACCGTGTACGACGTGAAACTCGTCTCCTCGGTCATCGCCGACGTCGTCAACGTCTTCGGTCGACCGGGCGACGACTTCGTCATCACCGGCACGGTCTGGGAACACTTCCACAACGCGGAGCGGCTCATGCGCCCGCAGCTGCGCATGACGCCGTTCCAGGACGCGAACGAGGCGCAGCTGCGTCAGAAGCTCCTCCTCAAGGGACTCGACGGCCTCATCCGCGAGATCGCGCTCGACCAGGCGAACGGACTGCTCGGCAAGACGGTCATCCACCCGAGCCACGTACCGGTCGTCCACGCGATGTCGGTCGTGAGCCACGAGGAGTACGTCGACGCCCTCTCGGTCGTCGGCGACGTGGGCGGTGGCGCCAACGCCTCCCCCTACCGGAACAAGATGAACGAGATGAAACCGCACCAGGCGTGGGCGCGCAAGACCCTGCTCCGCGCGGATGCCTTCGGGGTGGCTGCGGAGGAGACGACCTTCGTCGACCTCCTCGAGACGAGCATGCGGTGACCGTATGGACAGGCGCATGGACAGGCGGTTTCGTGCGCAACGCCGTCGGCATCGGCCTGCGCTCGGACGCGTCCCGGAGCCTGATCCCGGTGGAGGACCTCGTCGGTCTGGCGCTCCGCGACAACCCCAAACGCGCGCAGCTGCTCGTGTCGACCGTCCTCGCCAAACACGTGCCGACCGTGCCCGGACTGGCACTCGCCGCCGGCGAACTGCTCGGACTGCTGGTGCGGAGCGCGCTCGACGGCAGCGATCCGGAGACGGCTCCGTTCGACACGGTGGCGCAGCTCCTGGCCCGTCGGGAAC
Source organism: Plantibacter sp. VKM Ac-2876 (assembly GCF_015350715.1). NCBI lineage: Bacteria > Bacillati > Actinomycetota > Actinomycetes > Micrococcales > Microbacteriaceae > Plantibacter > Plantibacter sp. VKM Ac-2876. Next base: position 795,955 of record NZ_JADKSI010000001.1, read on the forward strand.
GGCCGGATGCTGAGGGTCTTGTCGCCCTCACCGCCGTGCGCGAGCACCTCGCCCAGCTCCGCGATGCAGCCCCAGCGGCCGGCCCGGAGCTCGTGACCGTCGGTTATGCCGAGACGGCGACCGGGCTCGGCCACATCGTCGCCGACGCGCTCGGCTCGCCCTACCTCCACTCCACGAGGCACGAGGCGGACGTGCCCTTCACGCCGTTCGAGGAAGAGCACTCGCACGCGAGCGACCACCGCCTGTACCCGAGCGACCCCGCGTGGGCCATGGTCGGCGGCACCACGGTGCTCGTCGACGACGAGCTGAGCACCGGACGCACCGTGCGCAACACGATCACCGCGCTGCACGCCACCACGCCGCAGGCGCACTGGGTGGTCGCGGGCCTCATCGACCTCCGTTCGGATGCGGACCGGCAGCGCTTCGACGACCTCGCCGACCGCCTCGGCACGCGGATCACCGTCGTGGCGCTCGGCGTGGGTGCCGTCGACCTTCCGGAGGACGTCCTCGCCCGCGCGCGAGCGGTCATCGACGCTGCACCGGCCGCATCGGTCGCGGGATCGACCGCTGCCGGCGACGTCGTCGTCGTGGACGCCTCCGGCCTGCCGCCCGTGCGGAGCGCGCGCTTCGGTGCGCCAGGACGCCTGGACGACGCGGTGACCGCCGCGATCGCCGACCGGGTCCTTCCGGAGCTGCCGGACGGCGAGGTCGTGGTGCTCGGCTCCGAGGAGTTCATCGCGGTACCGCTGGCCGTCGCCGACCACCTCGACCGCACGCGCGGAGCGACGCGCTTCTCCACCACCACGCGATCCCCCATCGCCGTCATCGACCGTGACGACTACGCCATCGCGAGCGCGGTGTCCTTCACCAGCCACGACCGCACGATCGACGGCTTCGGACCCCGCTTCGCCTACAACCTCTCCCGCGGTGGCTCACGGTTCGCGGCGGTGGTCCTGTTCCCGGAGCCGGGCGCCGACCGCGAGCTCCTGCTCCGGCCCGACGGCGTCGTCGAGGCGCTGCGGACCGCCACCGACCACGTCATCGTCGTCCTCCTCTCCGAATCCGTCCCGACCCCAGCCGAATGGAACCCCGCACCGTGACCATCGACGCCGCCGCCCTCCCCGAGCCGCTCACCGGACCGGACTTCGGGTCCTACGACGCCTCGGAGGTGCGCTGGCTCCTGACCGACCTCGGCGACACCCGCCTCGAGGCCGACGCCTCCGAACGCGAGGCCGCGATCCAGAGCGGTCGCGCGCACTACGCCGAGTCGCTGCCCATCGAGTACCTGCCCTCCCCCGAGTACGAGGAGCTCTACCGCGACGCCCTCGCGCGCTCGAGCCGACGCCTCGCGGTGGCCGTCGGCGTCGTCACCGACCTCGTCCTGGCCTCCCGCGCGAACCGGCCGGTGCTGGTCTCCCTCGCCCGCGCCGGAACACCCATCGGGATCCTCATGCGTCGCTGGGCGAAGGAGGTCCGTGGGATCGACGTGCCGCACTACACGATGAGCATCGTGCGTGGGGTCGGCGTCGACGGGACCGCGCTGCGCTACCTTGCGGCGCACCACGACCCGGAGCAGATCGCGTTCGTCGACGGCTGGACCGGTAAGGGCGCCATCGCGCGCGAACTGACGGCGGCGCTGGAACTCTTCGCCGAGACCGACGGCATCCGCTTCTCCGACGAGCTGGCGGTCCTCGCCGACCCCGGACACTGTGTGCCCGTCTACGGCACCCGCGACGACTACCTCATCCCCTCCGCGTGCCTGAACTCCACCGTCTCCGGCCTCGTGTCCCGCACGGTGTACAACCGCGAGCTGCTCTCCGACGACCAGTTCCACGGCGCCAAGTTCTACCGCGAGCTGAGCAGTCACGACGTCTCCGGCGCCTTCCTCGACGCGGTCTCCAGCCGCTTCGCCGAGGTGGTCGACGACGTCGCCGCGGGTGTGGAGGAGGCCTCGGCGGCCGATCGCGAACCGAGCTGGATCGGCTGGGAGGCCGTCGAGCGGATCCGGGAACAGTACGACATCCCGACCGTGAACCTCGTGAAGCCCGGTGTCGGCGAGACCACCCGCGTCCTGCTCCGCCGGGTGCCGTGGAAGGTGCTCGTGTCGCCGGACGCCCTCGACGACGTCGCGCACGTGCTCCTGCTCGCCGAGCAGCGCGGTGTGCCGGTCGAGGTCGTGCCCGGGTTGCCCTACAGCTGTGTCGGGCTCATCAACCCGTTGAGCGACGCCGCGGCGGGAGACGCCCAGTGAGCGCCCTCGTCGCCTGCGACCTCGACCGCACCCTCATCTACTCACCGAAGGCGTTCTGGCTCGAGACGCCAGACCCCGAGGCGCCGTCGATCATCGTCTCGGAGCTCTGGAACGGTGTGCCGATCTCGTTCATGACGCGCGAGTCGGAGCGCCTGCTGATCGAGCTGCGCTCGCAGGCCGTGTTCATGCCGGTCACGACGCGCACGGTGGCGCAGTATCAGCGGGTCCAGCTGCCGGGCGGCGCACCCGCGTACGCGATCACGAGCAACGGCGGCGAGATCCTCGTCGACGGCGTCCCGGACGCCGACTGGCGCGACCGGGTGCGAGCGCACCTCACCGACCACACCGCTCCGCTCGACGAGGCACTCGCGCGCTTCGAGGAGTTGGCGTCGCCGACCTGGATCCTCAAGACGAACGTCGCGGACGCGCTGTTCTTCTACTCGATCGTCGAGCGCGACGCGATCCCGGCGGGCTGGCTCGAACAGGTCGAGCAGGAGTGCGAACGGCTCGGGTGGACGGTCTCCCTGCAGGGACGCAAGCTCTACTGCGTACCCCGGACGCTCACGAAGCACGATGCCGTCAGTGAGGTAGCCCGCCGCCTCGACGGCCCACTCGTGCTCGCGGCCGGCGACTCGCTCCTCGACCAGTCGATGCTGGAGACCGCCGACCTCGCGTTCCGGCCTGCACATGGCGAGCTCGACGACGAGGGCTTCACGATCGACACGCTGACGGTCACCGAGCGGCGCGGCATCCTCGCCGGCGAGGAACTGCTGCAGCTGATGACGGCGGCAGCCGTCCGGGGCCGCTGACCCGAGGCCCGATCACCAGGGCAGGTCGAGACTCGGTACCAGGCCGCCCGCGGCCGCGCCGGAGCCCGGGCACACGAGCACGCCGTCGGCGTCGGCGAGCCCGCGGAGCATGGCTGCCCCGTGCCATGGCGTCGGCTCCGCATGCGCCGTGGCCGAGTCGGGATCGTGCACCGAGCGGTACGGACGCAGGACCGTCCCGGAACGGACCCCGTCGACGGGCGAGGCGAGCACCGCCGGTCGCAGGGCCGGGAGCTCGAGTCCCTGGAGGCCGGCGAGCACCGGGTGCACGAGCGTGAGGACGCTGAGCAGTGCGGCGAGCGGGTTGCCGGGCAGCCCGACGAACAGGCGGCCGTCCGGCAGCCGCGCGAGCAGCGCAGGGCCACCCGGGCGGACGTCGACGCCGTCCACGAGGAAGTCCGCTCCGGCGTCGCGGAGCAGCGCTCGGACATGATCGGCGCGGGAGTCGCCGGTACCACCCGTGGTCACGACGAGGTCCCGCTGCTGGCGGGCAGGAGCGCCGACCGCACTCGTCAGCCCGAGGGCGTCCGCCGTGGTGGACGCGTCATCGCCGACACGGACACTGGACGTGACGACGCCGCCGAGCGAGGCGATCACTCCCGGGAGCGATGGACCGAAGCTGTCGCGGACGAACCCCGGGCCGGGCACGCCGCTCGTGACGACCTCGTCGCCCGTGAGGACCAGGCGGACGCGCGGGGTCGGTACGACGAACACGCGGTCGAAGCCGGCGCCGGCGGCGACCGCGAGGTGGACGGGACCGAGACGCGTGCCGGCGTCGAGGACGGTCGACCCCGCGGGTGACTCGGTTCCGGCGGGTCGGATGTGCCGCCCCGACCGCGGCTCACCGCTCGGAGCGGACGGTGCGAGGTGGAGGCGAGCTGATCCCGAGCCGCGCTCGACCACGCCGTGCTCGAGCTGGAGGACCGCCTCGGCGCCCGCCGGGATCAGCCCTCCGGTCAGGACGTCGACCGCGACACCGTCGCCGAGTCCGACCGACCGTGCGCATTCGGCGTCGCCGCCGGTCAGCAGGGTCCACGGGCCGCTCCCGGCCACCGCCCAGCCGTCCATCGCCGAGGAGGCGTAGTGCGGGATCGCTATGGGCGAGACGAGCGGCGCCGCGAGGACGTGTCCGAGGGCCTCGGTGAGCGCGAGCGTGTCGGCGACGTCGGATCGCTGCGTGGCACCCGCCGCATGCGCGATGCTGCGGGCGTCCGACCAGGAGGACCTCGTCATGCGGTCTGGTCCGAGGCGACCAGCCGCTCGACGGCCGCGGTCGCAGCCTCGGCGGCGGCGACCGGATCCGCCCCGCTCGCGAGCGCCTTCCCGACGGCGATGCCGACGAGGTAGGTGGTCAGCGGGGCGGCCGGACGCAGCACGGCGTGCGCGGCCGTGCCCGCGAGTCCGAGGACGGCGTCGATGTCGACCGCGACGTCGCCGAGCTCCAGCTCGGCGGACACCCGGTCGGTCCAGTCGGCGAGGACGGCATGCAGGTCATCGGTCATGGGAGACGCTCCTCAGGGTCGGCGGTCGGCGTGGTGGACGCGGTCGGCGCCGTCGACTCGACGGCGGTGACGACCCCGAGTTCGGTGGCGTCGGCCCAGGTATCGACGTCGGCGGAACCGCCCTCGGGTACGGGCACCTGGCGGAGGACGAGTCCGGCGAGCAGCTGGCGGACGGAGACCCCCGCGAGGTCACCGCTCGGTTGTGACGCCCGGAGTGCGGCGACCCGGCCTTCCAGGGCCTCCCGGCGGTACACGGCGAGCAGCGACTGCTCACGACCGGAGTCGTCCACCGCGACCCAGCCGTCGGTGTCGGTCCCGGCTGTGGCTGTGGCGGTGTCTGTCGCTGCGTCGAGCACCACGGCGAGCGCCGGCGCGGCATCCGGCATATCGCAGGCGAGGACGGCGACCTGCGTGGGACCCTCGGCCGCGACGCCATCACGCAGGGCGTCCAGGCCCGCGGCGATGGCCGCGGCAGGGCCACCGAAGACGGGGCGCTCGCGGACGAAGCGGACCGGAGCGGTCGTCCGGACCTCGGGGCCGACCACGACGACACGGCCGCCGGCCGCCCGCGCAGCATCGATCGCGAGCTGGAGGAGCGTCCGGCCGTCGCGGAGCAACGACGCCTTCGCGACGCCGCCGAGGCGGGAGGACCGCCCTCCCGCGAGGATGATCGCGTCGACGGACATGGCACCAGCCTAAGCCGCGATCCAGCCCCCGAGGCGGCTGCGGATCCGGTGAGGCACCTTGCCCTCGTCCGATGGTGGTGATAGCCATGAGCCATGACTCGCATCACGGCGCGTAGACGCGTCACCCGCATCACGGTGGGACAGCCCGCACGCACCCGCGAGGACGTCCTCGCCGTCGAGGAGCCGCTCGAGATCCGCGTCGGTGGTCGTTCGCTCGCCATCACGATGCGGACGCCCGGCCACGACGTCGACCTCGCGATCGGCTTCCTCGTCTCGGAGGGCGTCATCGGTCGGGGTGACGACGTCCGGACCGCGCGGTACTGCGCCGGCGCGACGGACGAGGGCGTCAACACCTACAACGTGCTCGACGTCGCCCTGTCGCCCGGCGTCCCCGCCCCGGATCCGAGCCTGGAACGGAACTTCTTCACCACCAGCTCGTGCGGCCTCTGCGGCAAGGCGAGCATCGACGCCGTCCGGACGAGTTCGCGGTACTCCGTCGCGGACGACGACTTCCGCCTCGACCCGGCGCTCCTCGTGACCTTCCCCGACCGCCTCCGCGCACGGCAGGCGGTCTTCGAGCGCACCGGCGGTCTGCACGCGGCCGGCCTGTTCGATGCACGCACCGGCGAGATGCTCGTGCTCCGCGAGGATGTCGGCCGACACAACGCCGTCGACAAGGTGGTCGGATGGGCGGCGAAGGAGGGGTTGCTCCCGCTCCGCTCCATGGTCCTGATGGTGTCGGGGCGCGCGAGTTTCGAGCTCACGCAGAAGGCCTCGATGGCCGGCATCCCGATGCTCGCCGCCGTCTCCGCGCCGTCGTCGCTCGCCGCCGAACTGGCCACCGAACTCGGGATGACGCTCGTCGGCTTCCTCCGTGGCGACTCGATGGTCGTCTACAGCGGAGCGCATCGCCTTGACGACCCGGCCGAAGGCTCGGCACCAGCAGCACTCCGGACCGGAGCGAGCGCATGAGCGCCGAACCGCCCGTCGAGGACGTCACGGACGCCGACATCGAGGTCACCCACCCGAAGCACGTCGCCGTCGGCCTGCCCGGCATCCTGCATTCGATGGAGCCCGCCCTCCGGCAACTCGGGCCGAAGCGGACCGCGGAGCTGTTCACCTCGATCAACCAGCGCGGCGGCTTCGACTGCATGAGCTGCGCCTGGCCCGACCCGGACGACCGCAAGAAGCTCGAGTTCTGCGAGAACGGCGCGAAGGCCGTCATCTGGGAGGCGACGCCGGTCGTCATCCCGAGCGCCTTCTGGGCCGAACATTCGCTCACCGATCTCGCCGACAAGTCGGAGTACTGGCTCGGCATGCAGGGTCGGCTGTCGGAACCCGTCTACAAGCCGGCCGGTTCGGACCACTACCGGCCGGTGAGCTGGGACGAGGCGTTCGCCATCGTCGGCGAGCAGCTGCGCGGTCAGGAGTCCCCTGACGAAGCCGTCTTCTACACGAGCGGCCGCGCGTCGAACGAGGCGGCCTTCGTCTACCAGCTCTTCGTTCGCGCCTTCGGGACCAACAACCTCCCCGACTGTTCGAACATGTGCCACGAGTCCACCGGCACGGCGCTCGGCGAGGTCATCGGGGTCGGGAAGTCGACCATCCGGTACGAGGACTTCGAGCAGGCCGACCTCATCATCGTCATGGGCCAGAACCCGGGCACGAACCATCCGCGCATGCTCACGGCGCTCGAGGACGCGAAGCAGGCGGGCGCGACGATCGTCTCGGTGAACCCGCTCCCCGAGGCGGCGCTCGAGCGGTACAAGAACCCGCAGACGGTCCGTGGCATGGTCGGGCGCGGCACGGTCATCTCCGACCAGTTCCTGCAGATCCGGCTCGGCGGCGACATGGCGCTGCTGCAGGCGGTCTCGAAGCGGGTCCTGGAGGCCGAGGCGGCAGCTCCGGGGACGATCCTCGACCACGCGTTCCTCGCCGAGCACTGCCTCGGACTCGAGGAGCTGACGGCCCACCTGGCCGACCTCGACGAGGCGGCGGTGCTCGAGGCGACCGGCCTCTCGAGCGAGCAGATCGACGAACTCGCCGAGCGCTACATCGCGTCGAACGCGACGATCGTCACCTGGGCGATGGGTCTGACCCAGCACAAGGCGGCGGTCAACGGGATCAAGGAGATCATCAACCTGCTCCTCCTCCGCGGGAACATCGGCAAGCCGGGCGCCGGTGCGTCGCCGATCCGCGGGCACAGCAACGTGCAGGGCGACCGGACGATGGGTATCTGGGAGCAGATGCCCGAATCCTTCCTCGCTGCAATGGAGCGCGAGTTCGCGGTCCCGATGCCGCGGGAGCACGGGGTCGACGCGGTGAACGCGATCCGAGCGATGCAGCGGGGCGAGGTCCGCACCTGGATCTCGCTCGGCGGCAACTTCGTCGCGGCGATCTCCGACACCGCCGCCGCCGAGGCCGCGATCCGCGGAACGCAGCTGTCCGTGCAGATCTCCACGAAGCTCAACCGCTCACACGCGGTCACGGGCGAGGCGGCGATCATCCTGCCGACCCTCGGGCGGACCGAGATCGACCTGCAGGTGAGCGGACCGCAGATGGTCAGCGTGGAGGACTCGGTGTGCGCGGTCCACGCCTCGCACGGCCGCATCCCGCCGGCAGCGCCCGGTCTGCTCTCCGAGGTCGCCATCATCACCCGACTCGCGCGTGCGACGCTCGGTGAGGACTCGGGCATCGCCTGGCAGGCGTTCGAGGACGACTACGACACGATCCGCGAACACATCGGACGGGTCGTGCCGGGCTGCGAGGGGTACAACGAGCAGATCCGCCGCGAGGACGGCTTCGTCCTGCCGAACGGACCGCGGGACTCCCGCACGTTCACGAACCCCGAGGGTCGCGCCCTGCTGACGGTCAACGAGCTCGAACCGATCCACTGCCCGCCCGGTCGGCTGCTCCTGCAGACCCTGCGCTCACACGACCAGTTCAACACGACGATCTACAGCCTGAACGACCGGTACCGCGGCATCAAGAAAGGCCGGAACGTCGTCTTCGTCAACCCGGACGACCTCCGCGACCTCGGCTTGGAGGACGGGCAGACGGTGGACGTCTTCAGCGAGTGGGCCGGGCAGCCGGATCGGGAGCTCCGCGGTTTCCGCGTCGTCTCCTACCCGACCGCTCGTGGATGCGCCGCGGCGTACTTCCCCGAGGCGAACGTCCTCGTCCCGCTCGACTCGACGGCCGACCGCAGCAACACCCCGGTCTCGAAGGCGATCGTCGTACGGTTGCAGCCGGCCGCCTGACAGCCGGAGCGACGTCGGCCCGGGCGATGGTCTGAGCGGCTCATTCGTACGCTCGGAGGAGCTGCCAGCGTCCGCGCGCGGCGTCGAGTCGGATGTCGAAGACGAAGGACCGGCCGTCTGCAGCGGTCGCCTGGAACCGCCAGGCGGGGGTCGCCGCGGGCGGATGGGTGACGAACGAGACGTTCGGCTCGAGCGGGGTCGGGGTGTCGGTGACGAGGTACCGGGCTCCATCCCAGAACAGTCGCTCCGGCACGCCTGCCGGCGTCGTCCAGACCGCGATCTCGGTGCTCGTGATCAACATGCGTGGCCTCCCATCGTTCGAACATACGTTCGATAGAGAGTGAGCCTAACCCGACATCCGACGACACGCCAGCCCGGATCGGCCGGGGATTCAGTCTCCCGGCGTGTCGGCGAGGAACCGCTTGATGTCCTCGCCCATCACCGTCGCCTCGGTGTGGTGCAGGTAGTGGCCGCCGTCGAGGCGGACGAGTTCACCCCGGTCGACTCCGGCGAGCTGCTCCTCGTGGAGGGGCACCCAGTCGGAGAGTTCCGGGTCGTCGCCGACGACGAACATGAGGATCGGCAGGTCGGCCGGGAACGCTTGGGACCGGGCCGTCTGGAAGTTGCCGGGCGTGTGGGCGATCTCGTCGAGCAGCGTCGGCGACATCGCGTTGCGGTTCGTCAGGATCGCGAGTTGGCGCTTCGTGGCGTCGTCGTACGGGAGGCACTCGTACGGGCCGGGCGCGATGGCGGTGAGGAGGCGGAGGATGCCGAGCGCCTTCAGCGTGTCGACGCCGTCGGTCGGCGTCGGCTCGTCGCTTCCGGGCTGGGTCGGGACGCTCGTGTCGATCCCGATGAACGCCGTCACCTCGGCGCGGAACCGCTCCAGATACTCGAGGGCGTAGATGCCGGCGATCGAGTGTCCGGCGAGGACGTAACGGTCGATGCCGAGGTGCTGCAGGGCGGCGTGCACCTCGCCGGCGATGTTGGCCGAGGTCCGGGGCACGTCCGTCTGATCGCTGAGGCCGTAGCCGAACGGCTCGACGACCACCACCCGGTACTGGTCGCGGAGCTCGTCGACGAGCGGCTCGAAGTCGAGGCCGGGTGCCGCGGTTCCCTGCCCGGGCAGCAGGACGATCGTCTCGGCGCCGGAACCACTGATGACGACGTTCATGTCCTTGCCGTCGACGTCGACCAACTGCCCGTAGGGCTGCAGTTCGCTCGCTTCCGACGAACTCGCGACGGCGTTCACGATGGTCGTCGTCGCGAGGGCCGCCGCGACGAGGCCGGCGATCGTGGCGATCGAGATCAGTGGAACCTTCAGGAGCTTGCGCATCGTCACCCATCGTGAGGAGTCGGCGGCGGGCGGTCGCACCGCGCCGATTCCATACTCACGGAGCGAGCGCATCGCCACATCCGCCGCTGGGCGAGGACGTCCCCGACGTGGCTACGCAGTTGTGCGCAAGCGAAGCGAGGCTTCGAGTGCGACCGACGACGGAGCCGGCTGGAAGCGGTCGACTTCCAGCCGGCTCGTGGTCGGTTCGTCTACTCGGCGGGCGGCGGGCTCTGCGGCTGCTGCGGCTCCGTCGGCTGCTTCGGTTCCTGCGGAGGACGGGACTCCTGCGGACGCTGCTGGTCCTGCTGTTGAGGCACGGGCGGAACCGGCGACGACGGGACCTGCGGCTGCGGAGGCCCCCACTGCTGCGGCGCGGGCTGTGCCGGAGCAGGCTGCCCGGGCGCGGAGCCCTGCCAGGACGGCGTGGGCCACTGCTGGCCCGGCTGCTGCGGGGCGGGCTGCCCCTGGTACGGCTGCCCCTGGTAGCCCTGCCCGGGGTGCCCCTGCCCATACTGGCCGGGGTTCAGCTGGCCGGGGTTCAGCTGGCCGGGGTTCAGCTGGCCGCCATACGGCTGCTGCTGCCCCTGGTGCGGCTGCTGCGGGTACGGCTGCCCCTGGTAGGGCTGCTGCGGTTGCTGTCCCGGGTAGCTCTGCTGTCCCGGGTAGCTCTGCTGTCCCGGGTAGCCCTGCTGCCCTGGGAAGCTCTGAACCGGGTAGCCGGGTGCGGCCTGCTGGTAGACCTCCGGACGGTACGGCTGCTGCCCGTAGGACACCCGCTCACCCTCCGGCTTCGGCGAGAACGCCCGCACGATTACGGGGATCACGGCGGAGATCGCCGCAGCGAGTGTCGTGGCCGCGGCGATGCGCCACCACCAGTCCGCCCAGGTGCCCTCGGGGAACGCCATGGGCAGCACGAGCACAAGGACCGTGGCGATGATGAGCGCGATCGTCACGATGCCGGTGGCCCTGACCACGGTGGACGTGGCGCGGGTGACGAAGTGGAGGAAGTACACCTGGATGATGATGAGCGCCAGACGCACGATGATGAGGATGCCGAGGAACAGCATGATCTGCGTGGACCAGACGAACCCGTCGGAGGTGTTCGGCGGCTGGAGCCATCCGTTCCACAGCTTCAGGAGGCCGACGGTGACGAGGAAGATGTTCACCAACGTCGACACCGCGAGGTACCACTTGTTGGGTCCGTGGCCGGCTGCGGCGTCGAGCGACACGGCACCGACGAAGGCCGCGAGCAGCAGCAGCGTGAGCCAGACCCGCCCGGCGATGTCGGCCTGATCGCCGACGATGATGAAGTATCCGCCGATGATCGCCGCCGCGACGAGCGTTCCGATCGTCAAGGTCAGCGCGAGCACGGCCGACCGTGAGCGGCGCGGTGTGGTCTCGACCATTCGAAATCCCCAATCTGTCGTGAGTGCCAACAGTACCGGGGTGGCAACCTCGTGGAAGGGAGGCCTCCCTACCTCTGGGGAGGACTCCCGCTTCTCCACAGCGGAGAAGCGGGGTCGCGGTCGGGCAGTCGGTCAGGGGCGGTGGTAGTCGGCTTCGGCGACGTGCTCGAGCCAGGTGGTGCTCATCGCCGGGTCGTCCGCCTGTTCGAACATCGCGAGGTGCTCCATGTAGTCGTCGGGCGTGGCTCCGTGCCAGTGCTCCTCGCCGGGTGGGGTGTAGACCGTCTGACCCGGCCGGACGACGAGAACGGCGCCGTCGCGCGTGCCCATGAGGGCGACTCCCTCGGTGACGTGGAGGGTCTGCCCGTTGGCATGGGAGTGCCATGCGGTGCGGGCGCCGGGGAGGAACCGCACCTTCGCGACCATCATGTGCTGGCCGTCCTGCTGTGGCGCGGCCAGCAGGTCGAGGTAGACGTCGCCGGTGAACTGCTCGGCGGGGTTCTTGATCGTCGCGGGTTTCGGTTGGATCTGCATACGGACGACGCTACGGCCGTGCACGTCGGCGAGGGAGTGTCCAGCAGTACACCCTTCGGCGATCGCGACAGTACTGTGGACTCCGTCCCCGCCGAGCCCGCAGCGGTGTGACCCCGAGCCAAGGAGAAGCACATGTCGGTCGGCCTGCTCGCCGTTGTCGATGACATCCTCAGCGCAGCCCTCAAGGCGAGTGCGAAGACCGCCGGCGTCGTCATCGACGATGCGGCCGTCACCCCGCAGTACGTGCAGGGGCTCACCCCCGCTCGGGAGCTGCCGGTCGTGTGGCGGATCGCCCGCGGCAGCCTCATCAACAAGTTCGTCATCATCATCCCGATCGCCCTGCTGCTCACGGCGTTCGCCCCCTGGGTGCTGCCGTTCCTCCTCATCATCGGAGGCACCTACCTCTGCTTCGAGGGCGCGGAGAAGGTCATGGAGTGGTTCGGCATGCACCACGCCGAGGCGGAGCAGGACGTCCGCGACGAGAAGAAGCTCGTCTCCGGGGCCGTCCGCACCGACCTCATCCTCAGCACGGAGATCATGCTCATCTCCCTCGCCAGCCTCGACTCGGGGCTCGGCATCTGGATGACGCTGGGCGCCCTCCTGGTCATCGGCCTCGTCATGACCGCGGTCGTCTACGGCGCGGTCGCCCTGCTCGTGAAGATCGACGACATCGGACTCCGGCTCATGAAGAACCCGTCACGCGGCGTCCGCCGCACCGGCGCACGGATCGTCGCGTCGATGCCCGCGGTCTTCCGCGTCATCAGCATCGTCGGCACGGTCGCGATGCTCTGGGTCGGCGGCCACCTCGTGATCGCGAACCTCGCCGAGACGTTCTGGCACGGCCCGTACGACCTCCTGCACGTCGTCACCCACGCGATCGAGGCCGCCGGACCGGTCGTCGTCTGGATCGCCGACACCGCGATGTCCGCCGTGTTCGGACTCGTCCTCGGCCTGATCGTCGTCGCGATCGTGACCGGGATCTCGCGCCTGCGGTCACGGAACCAGCCCGCGAAAGCTGCCCACTAGCGGAGACAGCCGCGCTGCCGAGCGTCAGCGGAGCGGGCGGGCGTAGCAGAGCGACATCGGGATGACCTCGTACGGCGAGTAGATCGGGATGGGTTCGTACCCGAGCCACTCGTAGAGCCGCACGGCCTCGGGCTGGCGGTCGCCGGTCTGCAGGATGAGGCGGGACGCCCCCTCGGCACGTGCGGTGTCCTCGACGGCTGAGATCAGCTGCTTCGAGACGCCCCGGCCGCGGTGGCTCGGGAGGGTGACGACGCGCTTGAGCTCCCATTCGCCGTGCAGTCGGCGCAGGGCCGCGTGGCCGACCGGCTCGCCGTCGATGAGGGCGAGGAAGGTCGCGCTGATGTCGGCTGGATCGACGGTGAACGCGGTCAGCGCCCGCTCGGCGTCCGCCGGGTCCCAGTCCTCCCAGGCCGACGCGTACCGGGCGTCCATCTCCTCGTCCATCGCGGCGCGGAGCCGCACGGCCCGCTCGTCGTCCCAGGCGACTCGCTCGATGACGACGGGGTTCAGCTCGGGCATGCGGTTCCTTCTGGACGGGCTGCTGCGGCGCGATCGGCACGTCGACACCGTCTGCCAGTGTCCCACGACGAACGGTCGCCCGAGCCGTCAAGGAAGGGTCCGAGCGCACCGACCGGGATCAGTTCGCGGTGTCGGCGACCTGGACCGCCACGTGGTACTTCGTGCCCTCGACGTCGCTGATCGTGACGACGGCGTCGTACTCGGAGCCGCTCGACGGATCGGTCAGCGTGCAGTCGACGGTGGTGTCGTCGATGAGCTTCACGCGCTCGTCGCCGCAGTCGAGGTCGGGACGGGTACCGACCTGCTCCTCCAGCGCGCCGGCGGCCGTGTCCTCGATGTCCGAGGCCGGCACCGTGAGGCTGGCACTGGCACTGGCGCTGAAACTGCAACCGGCGAGCAGGAGCGAAGCGGGGAGCGCCACGAGGGCACCGATGGGCAGCAGGCGGCGACGGGTCATGCCGTCAGTATGGCGGTGCGGAGGAGACCGGGCGATGGGGACTCCTGCCCAGCCTGCGCTGCTAGCGTGGCGAGCCCCAGGAACCCGTCAACCGCGGAGGCACCGTGCTCACCATCCCAGGCGTCGTCGTCGGCCCCGCGCTCCGACTCATCCGCGCGAACCGCGCCTTCGTCAGCGAGGCCGGCGCTCGCCGCCGGATCCGGGAGCGCACCCTCCGGCCGGTGTCCTACGGTCCGCCCGGCACCCTCCGCAGCGACGTCCGGGTCGACGTCGAACGTTTCGGAGACTGGCCTGTGTACACCGTGTCCCCCACGCGACGACCGGCGATCGGCGGGGTCGTGTACGCGCACGGCGGCGGCTGGGTCGGCGAGATCGCACCGCAGCACTGGACACTGGCCGCCACCCTCGCGGTGGAGACCGGCGCCGTGGTCACGCTGCCGATCTACCCGCTCGTGCCCTACGGCACCGCGGCCGTGGCGCAGAACGGCGTCGTCGAGCTGGTCCGGCGCAGCATCGAGCGGCACGGGCAGACCGTCCTCGCGGGCGACTCGGCCGGCGGTCAGATCGCCCTGTCGGCCGCGCTCCGACTCAGGGACGAGGGCGTCGTCCTGCCGATGACCACCCTGCTGTCACCAGCACTCGACCTCACCTGGAGCAACCCACGGATCCCCCTCGTGCAGCCGAGTGACCCCTGGCTGGCGACGCCGGGCGGACGCGTGTTCGCGGAGCACTGGCGCGGCGACCTGGACATCACCGATCCGGTGGTGAGCCCACTCTTCGGCGACTTCGCCGGGCTCGGGCCGCTCACGGTCTTGAGCGGGACCCGCGACGTCCTCAACCCCGACGCCGAGTTGCACGTCGAACGAGCCGAAGCGGCCGGCGTCACGGTCGACTACCACGAGGGCACCGGACAGTTCCACGTCTGGGCACTGCTGCCGACCCGCGCCGGACAGGCCGCCACGCAGACGATCGTCCGCAGCGTCACGCGCGGGCTGCGCTGAGTCGCCCGAAACGGCTCGAGATCGCGGCGGAATCGAACACGTTCGGGCGGCTCAGGGCCGGATCGAGATCGAGCTACGAGGTCCGGCGCTTGCGGACCTCACGCAGGACCATCTGCTCCGGACAGACGGTGGACAGGAAGTCGCCCACCGACAGCGCGAGGCGCTCACCGACGAGTGAGTAGAGGATGCGGTTCGCGTCGCGGCGCTCGGAGACGAGGCCGGCCTGGCGCAGCACGCTCAGGTGCCGCGAGATGGTCGGACCGGTGGCGTCGAAGCGTGCGGCGATCTCCCCCGCGGCGAGCTCGCCGTCTTTGAGGTCCTGCAGGATCTGCCGCCGCGTCGGATGAGCGAGCGCGGCGAAGATGTCCGACGCTGTATCTGCCATGTTTGCAATCTAGCACAATTGCGATATACAGTTTCGCTATATTGCTAACAAGCGAAGGAGACAGCATGCGAGTGGCCATCACCGGTGGGACCGGGTTCGTCGGACGGCACCTCGCCGAGCGGCTGCAGCACGACGGACACGAGATCGTCGTCGTCTCCCGACGAACCGGCGTGGAGATCGACGATGTCGAAGCGTTGGCCGCCGCGTTCGCCGACTGCGACGCGGTCGCGCACTGCGCCGGGATCAACCGCGAGCTCGGTGATCAGACCTTCCAGCGTGTGCACGTCGACGGCACCCGGGCGGTCGTGGATGCGGCCCGCCGCGCCGGTGTCGGTCGCATCGTGCTGGTCAGCTTCCTCCGCGCTCGCCCCGACTGCGGCTCCGGGTACCACGAGACGAAGTGGGCTGCCGAGGAGATCGTGCGGGGCTCGGGCATCGCGCACACCGTCCTCAAGTTCGGCATGATCTACGGCGCCGGCGACCACATGGTCGATCACGTCACCAAGGCCGTCCGCACCTTCCCGGTGTTCGCGACCGTCGGCTACCGCGAGCGCCGCGTGCGTCCGGTGCCGGTCGCGGACGCCGTCGACGTCCTCGTCGCAGCACTCGAGGGCCGGGTGTCGGAGCCGACCGTCGCGGTCATGGGCGCTGAGGAACTCGAGCTGGGTGCGGCCGTGCGCCGGATCGCGCACGTGGCCGGACGCCGCCCGCTGTACGTCCCGGTCCCCGTGTGGACGATCCGCCTGCTCGCGCGCGCGACGGAACGCCTCATGAAGACGCCGCTCGTGGCGAAGGCGCAGGCGCAGATGCTGGCGGAAGGAGTGAGCGAGGCGGCCCCACCGGCACCGGAACTCCCTGCGGACCTCCGTCCGTCACGCCGCTTCGACGAGTCCCGGATCCGCGCCGCGCTCCCCGTCGGTCGGTTCACCCTGGCCGACCTGCGGAGGTTCCCCTGATCAGGCGCCGACTGTGGGGCGCGGCCCCGTCGACTCACGTTCGATGAGTGTGGTCGCGAGCTCGAGGTGGTGCGAGAAGGGCTTCTCCCCCGCGTGCAGCCGCAGCAGGGTGTCGACCGCTGCGCGTCCGATGTCGTGCATGGACGTGTGGACCGTGGTGAGGCGGGGAACGGTCAGCATGGCCGAATAGGTGTCGTCGTAGCCGACGACGCTCACGTCCTCGGGGACGCGAAGCCCGGCCCGCAGGACGGTGCGCACGACCGCGAAGGCGTCGGCGTCGTTGGTCGCGAACACGGCGGTCGGTGAATCCGCGCTGGCCAGCATGCGCGCGACGGCGTCCCCGGCAGTACCCATCCCCTCCTCGGAGACGAGGTCCGGATCGAGCGGGATACCGGCCCCGCGAAGTGCTTCGCGGTAGCCGACGGCGCGCGCCCGCAGGCCTGGATTCGCCGGGTTCCCTCCGACGAAGGCGATCCGCCGGTGGCCGAGATCGAGCAGGTGCTCGACCGCCTGCTGCCCGCCGGCGGCGTGGCTCGAGCCGATACTCGCGACCGAGCGGTCGAGCGGATCAGGCGAGTCGACCGCGACGAGCGCGATGCCCGCGTCGAGGCAGGCGTCGACGACGTCGGCGGCGATGGGGGTCGTGACGACGATCATGCCGATCGCACCTCGCGCCGCGACGCCGTCGACGAAGCTGCGGTCGAGCGCCACTTCGTCTCCGGTCGCATCCGTGGAACCGAAGCCGGAGCCGGGCGACAGCACCCGCGTCACGAGGTCGATGTCCGACCGCTGTGCCGCTGCGACCATGCCGTCGAGGACACGGAGGGAGTAGACGCTGTGCAGGGTGTCGAACACGACGTGGATGGTTCGCGGAGCACCGGGGATCGACCGGGATGTCGGGCGGTACCCGAGCTCGCGCACGGCCGTCTCGACCCGGGCACGGGTCGCCTCGGACATGCCCGATCGACCGTTGACCACCTTCGAGACGGTCGCGATCGAGACTCCGGCGCGCTCTGCGATCGACGCCAGCGTCGGACCAGTCATCGGCGTTCGTGCCATGGAGTCCCCTCCCTCGTCCCGCAGCGGGCAGCCGTCGGTCGCGCCCAGCCTAGCGAAACAGTTTCGAGACGACGCGTTGACGACGTCCCGTTGCCTCGCTTACCTTCGGGATCGCGGCGCACGACGCCGAAAGACTTTCGCCACCCCGATCTGCACTGGAGCACGTCATGACCACCATCCCGTTCACCGGCGACTGGATCGTCCGCGCACCCCGAGGCCCGTTCGCCGCCGTCCAGGGCGGTGTGGACGACTCGCGAGCCGTGACCCTCCCGCACGACGCCCTGCGCGATGCCGAACGTTCGCCGAATGCAGTCGCCAAGGGCGGGGCCGCCTACTTCCCCGCCGGCGCGTTCAGCCAGGTGAAGACCTTCGAAGTCCCCGCCGAGTGGTCCGGTCGCATCGTCCGGCTCGAGATCCAGGGCGTGTTCCGACACGCGATGGTGTATCTCAACGACGAGTTCGCCGGCAATCGTGCCGACGGCTTCGCGCGCTTCTTCGTCGAGCTCACCCCGTTCCTCCGCTTCGGCGAGACGAACACGCTGCGCATCGAGACCCGCGCAGGGCAGGACTCCCGCTGGTACGCCGGAGCCGGCCTGCACCGGCCGGTCCTCCTGCACGTCGACGAACCCACGCACGTCGAGCCCGACGGTGTCCGCATCACGACGATCCGGGTCGAGGACGACCAGGCGGTGCTCGAGGTGGCGACGACCGTCGTCAACCGGGGTCTCACCAGGAGTGCACGCATCCTCGCGACGGAACTCGCCGGCCCTGACGGGAGCGTGGTCGAGGGCGAGCGCACGCCGGTCACCGTCGCGCCAGGCGGTAGCGCGCTCATCCGCCAGCGCCTGTACGTGCCGGACGCAGCCCTGTGGAGCGTCGACTCACCGGCGCTGTACTCGGCGAGAACCTCGCTCGAGGTCGACGACCGACCCGCCGACGAGACAGCCGTCGTCCACACGGTCCACGGCATCCGCACGGTCACCGTCGACCCGCGCAAGGGTCTCCGCATCAACGGTGAGCCGGTACTCCTGCGCGGGGCCTGCATTCACAGCGACAACGGTCCGCTCGGCGCAGCGTCGATCGCGCGCGCCGAGGAACGGCGTGTCCAGCTCCTCAAGGACGCCGGCTTCAACGCGATCCGCGCGGCCCACAATCCGGCGTCGCCCGCCATGCTCGACGCCTGCGACCGCATCGGCATGCTCGTCATGGACGAGGCCTTCGACATGTGGGGCCGGGGCAAGACGGACAACGACTACTCCCTCGACTTCGCGCAGTGGTGGCGGGCCGATCTGGAGTCGATGGTGGCGAAGGACATGAACCATCCGAGCGTGATCATGTACTCGATCGGCAACGAGATCGTCGAGGTCGGCACCCCTCACGGTGCGATCCAGGCGCGGGAACTCGCCGAGCACGTGCGCTCGTTGGATCCGACACGACTCGTGACGAACGGCGTGAACGCGACCCTGGCCGTGCTCGACGATCTGGACGGCATCATGGCGTCGGACCAGGGGTTGAACGAGCTGATGGGCGAAGCGGGCGCGAACATGATGAGCCTCATCGGTTCCTCCGACGCCGTCACGACGAGGACGGAGGAGTCCAGTGCGGCGCTCGACGTCCTGGGTCTCAACTACGCGGACGGCCGCTACGCGAGCGATGCCGAGCGGTTCCCGCACCGCGTGATCGTCGGCTCGGAGACCTTCCCGACCCAGATCGGCGACCTCTGGCCGCTCGTCGAGGCGAACCCGAACGTGATCGGCGACTTCACCTGGACCGGCTGGGACTACCTCGGCGAGGTCGGCATCGGTGCGACCTCTTACGCTGAAGACCCGGAGGCGAACGGTGCACTCGAGCGCGAGTTCCCGTACCTCACCGCGTGGTGCGGCGACTTCGACATCACCGGCTGGCGGCGGCCGGTGTCGTACTACCGGGAGATCGTCTTCGGCCTGCGGTGCGAGCCGGCGATCGCGGTGCTCCGACCGGAACACCACGGGCACACGATCACGATGCAGTCGCCGTGGGCATGGAGCGACTCGGTCGACTCCTGGACGTGGCCCGGCTTCGAGGGCGCGCCGGTGACGGTCGAGGTGGCCGCCGACGCCGACGAAGTGGCCCTGCTGCTCGACGGTGTCGAGGTGGCGCGCGGGCCGGTAGGTGGACGCCGGCCGAAGCTCGCCGAGTTCGAGACCGTCTACCGGCCGGGCACGCTCGAGGCGGTCGCGTTCCGCTCGGGCGCGGAGGTCGGCCGCACTGCGCTCGACTCCGCCACCGGCCCGACCAGGCTCGTGGTGACCGCCGACCGGACCACGCTCCGCGCCGACGACACCGATCTCGCCTTCATCGCGATCGAGCTGCGTGATGCGGCCGGCGTCCTGGTCACCGGCCCCGACCGCGAGGTCTCGGTCAGCGTCGCGGGGGCGGGTCGGCTCGCGGGCTTCGGAAGCGGCACCCCGAAGACGACCGAGCGCTTCGACGCGACCACGCGCACCACCTTCGACGGACGGGCGCTGGCGATCGTCCGGCCGAGCGGGGCCGGCGCCATCACGGTGACGGTGAGCGGTGCCGGCCTCGACGACGTCGTCGTCGACCTCGAAGCGGCGACCTGCTGATACCGCGTCATCGCGGACCTCAGGACGCCGCCGAGCCGTCGTCGAGGTTCAGTGCGCGGGTCATGGCGTCGATGAGTTCGGCGCGCAGCACATCGGTGGGCACCTCGTCGAGCGCGGCGAGGGACCCGGCCGCCATGATGCCGCCACCCGCGAAGCCGAAGGCGATGCGACGCCCGACGGTCGGATCGGGCCCCAGCAGGAGGCGGTCGATCCGCGCGATCTGCCGTCGGTAGGGCTCGTGGTCGTCGAGCGTACGGACCATCGCCGGATCGAGCCGGACGACGGCGGCGATACCGCGCTCGTCGATCACCAAATCGACCAGCCCCTCGATGACCGCGGCCACGGACGCCGGCTCATCGAGCGCCTCCGCCCGGTCGGCGATGGATCGCAGTCGCTCGATGATCGGCTCGGCGACCGCGAGGACGATCGCCTCCTTCGAAGAGAACTGGTGGTAGACCGCCGCTTTCGTGACCCCGAGACGGTCCGCGATCGCCTGCAGCGACGTCGCGCTCACCCCCTGCTCGGCGAACAGGCCTGTCGCCGCGTCGAGGAGTCGCGCACGCCCCTGCCCCCGGGGTGAGCGACGGCGCGGAGGGGGCGCGGAGCCGTCCGCATCACTCGGAGCCGCCATGGTCCACCTCCGGGTCCGGTCGAGAGCTCGTCCCTCGACGGTAGCCGAGAATTCGCCGGCTGGTGTTGCACTAAGTAGCCGATCGGCTAGTTTGTTCTCATCGACCCGAGTGGGTCGGACACGATGTCGCGGCGAACGACCGCGGTCGATGAAGGAGACGAGATGGTGGAGATGCAATCGGTCGTGGTGACCGGGCCCGGGGCGTACGAGGTACAGACGATCGACCGCCCGACGCCCGGCCCACGGGACGTCCTTGTGCACGTGCGCGCGTGCGGCATCTGCGGATCCGACGGCTTCTACGTGTCGATCGGGGGCATTCCGCCTCGACAGGGCGCGACCCCGCTCGGGCACGAGGTCGCCGGTGAGGTCGCCGAGGTCGGATCCGAGGTCAGGGGGATCGCCGTGGGCGACCACGTCGTCGTGAACCCCATGGCGGCACCGACCGGCATCATCGGCAACGGCGGCGCGACGGGCGGGCTCTCCGAGTACCTGCTCATCGAGGAGGCCGTCCTCGGCACGAGCCTCGCGGTCGTCCCACCCCACATCCCCTTCGAGGTCGCGGCCCTCAACGAACCGATGGCCGTCGCCCGCCACGCAGTGAACCGCGCGGACCCGCGACCGCAGGACCGCGTCGTCATCTTCGGCGCCGGGCCCATCGGCCTCGGCGCCCTCATCGACCTGACCCTGCGCGGCGTCGCAAGCGTCGTCGTGGTCGACGTGCAACCGGGCCGACTGCAGAAGGCACTCGAGATCGGCGCCGACGCGGTCATCGACTCGTCGCAGGAGGACGTCGCCGCCCGACTCATCGAGCTCCACGGTGACGCGCCGCTCCGGCCCGGCGATTCGCGTCCCGGCTCGGACGTCTACATCGACGCCGCCGGTGTCGGCGCGGTCATCGAATCCGTCCAACGGCTCGCGAAGCGTGGTGCGCGACTCAGCATCGTCGCGGTGCACAAGCGGCCGGTCGAGGTGGACTTCGGAGCACTGCTGTCGACGGAGCTCACCATCACGATGGCGATGGGGTACCCGACGGAGATCTTCGAGGTCACCGACGACATCGTCACCGCCTGGGAGCGCTACGGCCGCATCATCAGCGACCTGGTGCCGTTCGAGCGCGTCGCCGAGGCGATCGCCCTCGCGACGACCCCGGGTGCCGCGGACAAGGTCGTCGTGACGTTCGGCGATGCGGAGTGAGCACCGACGCGCGAACCACGAGCCGCTCCGCCCTGGTCGTCCTCGATCTCCAGCTCGGCACCACAGTGGGGCCGAAGGCGCACGCGATCGACGAGATCGTGCCACGGGTCCGTGAACTCGCCGACCTCTTCCGGTCCCGCGGCCTGCCGGTGGTGTGGGCCACCGTCGACGGCACGCCTGCGGGACGCACGAGCCACGGAGCCGGTGGACGGATGTTCCCCGACGGATTCGCGCAGCTGGTCGACGGCCTCGGCGCCCAGGATGGTGACCGCCACCTCGTCCGCCGCAGCTGGAGCGCCCTCGCTGCGCCCGACGTCGACCACGAACTCCGAGAGGTCGGCATCACCGAGGTCGTCATCGTCGGTATCGCGACGAGCTTCGGCGTCGAGTCGACGGCGCGCCAGGCGTACGACCTCGGGTACGACGTCGTCATCGTCGAGGACGCCGTCACGGACAATACGATCGAGGCGCACGAGCACAGTATGACGCGGGTCCTCCCCGCACTTGCCCGGATCATCCGTGCGTCTGACCTCGGCTGAGTCGCCCGGATCTGCACGGGATCAGGCGGAGATCGTGCAGATCCGGGCGGATGAGCGCGCCTAGTGCGGGTCGAGGCGGTTGAGCATCGCGACCGTCTGGTCGTACTCGCCGCGGACCTCGGCGTAGCGCAGGAACTTGACGTTCTCGACCTGGATCTCCGTGGCGTCGGGCTGCGACTCGATGAGGCCCATGACCTCGTCGGCGAACGCGTCGAGTGGCATCGCGAAGTCGCTCTCCTCCTGGCCGGGCATGAGCGAGGTGCGGACGGCCGGCGGGACGAGCTCGACGACGCGGACGCCCGTGGCCGCCAGCTGGAGTCGGATCGACTCGCTCAGCATGTGGATGGCAGCCTTGCTCGCGTTGTAGGTCGGCGTCACCCGCAGCGGGGTGAAGGCGAGCCCGGACGAGACGGTCATGATCGTCGCGTCCGGCCGGCTGCGGAGCTGCTCGAGGAACGCGCCGATGAGCCGGATGGGCCCGAGGACGTTCGTCGTGATGATCTCCTCAGCGGTCGCGACGAAGTCGGAACCGGTCCAGTCCTCCCCGCGCATGACGCCGGCCATCGTGATGAGCACGTTCAGCTCCGGGTGCTCCGCGATGACCTGCTTCGCCGCGGCTTCGATGCTCGCAGGATCGGCTGTGTCGATCCGCACGGTGTGGAGACCGGGCTCGTCGGCGGCGATCGACTCGAGGAGTTCGGTGCGTCGCCCGCCGATGATGACGGTGTTGCCGGCTGCGTGGAGGCGTCGTGCGAGAGCGAGGCCGATGCCGCTCGTCGCGCCGGGGATGAAGACGGTGTTTCCGGTGATCTGCATGCATCGAGTCTCCGTCGGTGACGACGGCCGCACCAGGGTCCGGCGATCCATGGATCCGCGATCCCTGGATCGCCTGGCCGTGGAGGCGGATACTGGCGGGATGGATCGCCCAGCGCTCGCCGACTTCCTCCTCCGACACCGATCGACGTTGCAGCCCGCGGACGTCGGTCTGAGCAGCGGACCTCGGCGACGGACGGCGGGGCTCCGACGCGAGGAGGTCGCACAGCTCGCAGCGATGTCGACCGACTACTACGCGCGGCTCGAGCAGCAGCGGGGTCCGCAGCCGAGCACGCAGATGCTGGGTTCACTCGCGCGGGCGCTCCGGCTGAGTACCGAGGAACGCGACTACCTGTATCGGATCGCCGGGCACAACGCGCCGACCCGCCTCGCAGCGACCGACTACGTCGCGCCGGCGCTTCTGCGCGTCCTCGACCGGCTCACCGACGCGCCCGCGCTCATCCTCTCGGCGCTCGGCGAGACGCTCGTCCAGAACGATCCTGCCCGGGCGCTCTTCGGTGATGCGAGCCGCTACCGGGGCCTGGAGCGCAGCGCGATCTACCGCTGGTTCCTGCACCCGGAGGAGCGCGAGCGATACCCGGCCGAGGACCGGGACCGGCAGAGCCGAGCGCAGGTCGCGTCGCTCCGTGCGGCCTACGGCTCGCTGGGGGCGCAGTCGCCGGCGGGCGAGATCGTCGAGGCGCTCACCGGGCACAGTGAGGAGTTCCGGCGACTGTGGGCGACGCACGAGGTCGGGCGGCGGTTCGAGGACCACAAGGTGCTCATCCACCCCGAGATCGGCCCCATCGAGCTGGACTGCCAGGCGCTGTTCACCGAGGACCAATCGCAGGCGCTCCTCGTCCTCACGGCCGCACCGCACACCGAGGCCGCAGGCAAGCTCAAGCTCCTCGCCGTCCTCGGCACCCAGACCTTCGAGGGTGCGCGGTAGCGGAAGCGCCGGCCGAGCGGTTCAGGCCGTCGGTGCCGTCCGCAGCTTCCGACGGCGGACAGCCCCGCCGATCGCGACGCCGACGATCCCGACGATCACCGGGACGACCAGCCCGAGGACGACGACAGCGAGGAGCGCCAGGACGAAGCTCGGCATCAGCCCACCGCCGATGAGGTCGACCACGAGCAGCGGGATGAACGCCAGCAGCACGAGCCAGGCGAGCCCCGGCTGACGCGACACCGCGAGGATGCCGACCGCGAGCCAGACACCCGCACCCCAGAGCAGGAGCCCGAGGGTGAAGCGCCAGGAGTCGTACGCCTGGTACGGCAGGAGTTGCGGACCGGGTGCGGCCAGATCCGGATTGCCGATCACGACCAGCGAAGCGACCACGAGGCCGACGGCGGCGAGCACGAGGGCAAAGACACCGAAGACACGCACGGCTACCTCCTAGGGTGACGAATTCAATCAGGTGCGGCCCAGCCAACCACACCGAGGGGAGATGTCCCCATTCCCTGCCCGTCGCGCACCGCGTACGTTCGAGGGATGGACGACGACGGACGCACCGAGACCGGTGAGCAACCACACGCACCGGAGCAGGACAAGCTGCTGATCGAGTGGCTGGAGATCATGCACCCGCGCCTCGCACGATTCGAGGACTTCCTCACACCGCGCGAGGTCGTCACCGATTACTCGCGGGACTCGCTCGTCTCCCTCGAGCGGCTCATCCTCCACCGTTGGCCGGACCGCCACGCCTTCGCGCAGGAGCAGGACACCGATTTCAACGACGGTGCCACGCGATACATCGGCGAGACCTACCTGCGGATCGCCGGGGGCGGGTGGTTCGTGAACCACGATCCGAAGTTTTTGTACTCGGGTCGGCTCTGCATTCTGCTCGACGTCGAGATGCCCGTCCCGATCTCGCCGCTCAACCTGATCATCACGATGTTGAGCCGGCGCACCGGCAATGTCCTCACAAGGATCTGGGACGGGCAGACGAAGAACGTCACCGAGCGGCGTCTCACCGAACCGGGCTGGGAGCCGAAGCGCGAGCCGTTCCCCGGCGCGATCCCGATGTCCCGCTTGAGCTCAGCCCTCACGCCTTCCGTCCGCTGACCCCCTGGGTCTCAGCCACCCACGCGGTCGAACGGCCAGGCGAGATGTGCTGGACTTGTCTGATGACCACACCGCTCGAACGCGCGCTCGCCCTGCAGGCGATGCACGTACCCGGAGACCCGCTGATCCTGCCGAACGCCTGGGACGTCGCCTCCGCCCGCACCGTCCTCGCGTCCGGCGCCCGCGCCATCGCGACGACGAGTGCCGGGGTCGCCTGGTCGCTCGGGCACCGCGACGGGAACGAGCTGACTCGCGACGTCGCCCTCGATACCGTCCGACGGATCGCATCGTCGGTGCCCGTCCCGCTCACCGCGGACATCGAGGGCGGCTACGGAGAGACACCGGACGAGGTCGCCGGCACGATCGCCTCCTGCATCGACGCGGGCGCCTCCGGGGTGAACCTCGAGGACTCCCTCCGCCCGATCGCGGAACAGGAACGACGGATCGCGGCAGCACGGTCTGCCGCTGACGACGCCGGGATCCCCCTCTTCATCAACGCCCGGATCGACACGCATCGACTCGGCGACATCGGAGGCGACCGTTGGTTCGAGGAGACGGTGACGCGTGCCGCTGCATATGCACGGGCCGGCGCGAGCGGGATCTTCGTGCTCGGTGCCCTCCGAGCCGACACGATCGAGCGGCTCGCCGATGCGACCCTGCCGCTCAACGTCGCCTTCGGTCCGGGAACGCTGACGATCAGTGAGCTCGCGAGAGCCGGCGCGAGTCGTATCAGCGCGGGTTCGTCGATCGCGGAGGCCGCCTACAGCCTCGCGCAGCAGTGGGCGACGGCGATGCTCGAGACGCCCGATGCAGCTCCCCCATCACCGCCCACGCTCGGCTGGGCCGCACTGAACCAGCTCATCCGGGACTGAACTCCCGGCGGGGTCAGCGGGACACCGACCACACGTCGCGGATCGCTTCGAGCTGTCGGTCGATCGTGAAGCCGGAGACGTCCAGGACGACGTCGACCTCCGGTGACGACGCAAGCAGGTCGTGCAACAGATCGAACTCGGCGTCCGTCAGATACGCGGGGCGCGTCGCGGCACGTGCTCGCGCTTCCTCCACCGGGAGTGCGAGCTGGACCACGAGGCAGTCGGGGAGTTCGGCACGGTAGGTCGCGAGCGCGTCAGCCGGCACGACATCCGCGATGACCACGTCGAAGCCGGCGGCAGCGAGATTGCGGGCGAGCGCCGCCGCGTTCCGGACCGCGAGCAGGTGCTGTGCTCGCCCCTCCGGACCGCTCCAGAGCGTCGCGTCACCGGCCACGATCAACTGCCGAACGTCATCCGCATCGATGAACGCCGCTCGTTCACGCTCTTCGGCCAGGCGCCTGCCGCAGGTCGACTTCCCGACCGCAGGACCACCCGAGAGCACCAATGGACGCATACTCATCTGCTCGATGCGATCACGGGCCTGCGAGAAGGTCAACTCGCAAGGGTGACGCTGCGATCCCCGAAGTCGGCGACAACCCGGACCTGACCACCCAACGCGGCGACGTACTTCCTGATGGTGTCGAGTTCGAACGACTCAAGCTGCCCGTGTTCGATGGCCGACACACGACGCTGCGATACGCCCATCGTCTTACTGAGCTCCGTCTGCGTCAGATCAGCTTCCTTCCGCAGCGTGACCAGTTGATAAGCGAGGATTTCTGACTCGGCGGCATGGCGAGCGGCGGCGACGCGCTCCGGATCTCGGCCCAACTTCGCGCGCGCGCTCCCCCAACTCACTGGCTTCTCACTCATCGTCATCACCCTTCTGCCATTCACGAAATCGCTGTTCTGCGGTCTTGATCGCTGGCGGATACCAGCCTCTCCAGTCGCCGCGCTTGTCACCCATCACCAAGAGAATCCCACGACTCTTCGGATCGAACACGAAGAGGATCCGAATCGAATCCGCGCGAAGCTCCTTCATGTTGTGGATCGTGCTGCCCTTGATCCGATCCACGATGGGACGCCCCAGCGACGGGCCATATTCGGACAGCATGTCGATACGAGCGATGATCTGATCGCAGAGATCAGGATCGGACTCGGCCAAAGCAAGGATCTGCGCCTCCACGTCAGGCCAAAGTCGAATGTCCCAGGTGTTCTCCACCACCTCATTTTAGAATGCTTGAGTTCTCAGGGCAACCCGATCAAGCATGCCGATCCGACGCCGCGCGATACCCTCACGGGCTGGACGGGATCACCGTCGCTGTCGCGCCGTCGATCAGCAGGGCCTGATCGTCGCGGAGCGGGACCAGCGGATAGTCGTCGGCGTACCGCTCGACCGTCCGGCTGATGAGCTCCGGCGGGTACGGAGGCAACTGGCCGTCGGCGTGCGGGATCACCGTTCGGTCGACCAGCGCGAGGCCGGCGAAGCCGGTGAGCGTCGGGCCGTCTGCAGGGTCGTCCAGGAGTGAAGCGGGGGTGGCGTCCGGTCCGGCGATGATCGATCCAGCGCTGGAACCGATGTACGGCAGGCCCGCCTGCACGTGCCTGGTGATCACCGTGTCGTTCCCGGAGCTCCGCAACGCCTCGAGCAGGGCGAAGGTGCTCCCGCTTGCGACATACACTCCATCGAGGTCCGCCAGCATGCGGTCGAGGTCTGCAGGGGCGATGTCGCGGACGGTGATCCGCACGACCTCGTGTCCGAGGGCCTCCACCGACTCGCGTTCGGCGCGGACGAAGGGCGCCTCGGCGAACGCCACCTGCGCGTCGTCGATGTACCCGAGTCGCAGCCGACGACCCGCCGCATCGATCGACTCGGCAAGGAAGGGGACCATGGCACCCGGTTGACGGGAGAGCAGGAGGATCTTCACGGCATTACCGTAAGAGAGGCCCCTGACATGATCGGCACGACGCAGACGCACCTAGAGCAGCTTCGGACCTGCGCGATACCCTGAGGGCAGTGAACCGTTCTTTCGCTCTGTGACCCAGAGGCCTTTCAGCGACACCCGTTCGCTCCTCCCACGAGGGGCGGTGATTTCGTGCGCCCGGAACGGGAGCTCCCTGCGGAGTTCCCCTGCACCCCGGCCCCCACTCGAAACCACTCCGGAAAGAACACCCACGCATGACGTCCATCGACGCTTCCTCCACCCCGTCCGACGACCGCTCGGCTCTTCGCGCGAACTGCGCTGACTGCTTCGCGCTCTGCTGCACCGCCTTCGGGTTCCAACGATCGACCGACTTCCCGATCGACAAACCGGCAGGCACGCCCTGCCTCAATCTCGCAGACGACTTCTCTTGCACCATCCATGAATCCCTGCGCCCGCGAGGGTTCCGCGGATGCACCGTCTTCGACTGCTTCGGCGCGGGCCAACTCGTCTCGCAGGAGCTCTTCGGCGGCACGAGCTGGCGGGAACGCCCCGAGACGAGCGCCGAGATGTTCGCCACGTTCTCCGTGGTGCGCCAACTGCAGGAGATGCGCTGGTACCTCGTCGAAGCCGCCGAGCGGACGGCCGCGTCAGACCTGGTGGTGCACATCGGCCGACTCCGCACCGGGATCCAGCGGATCCTCGACAGCGGCACCTCCCAGATCCTCGCCTGCGACGTCGAGTCCCTCCGCGCTGACATCCGAAGTGTGCTGATCGACGTCAGCGAGGAGGCGCGGGGCGGGTACCTGGCCGGCGCCGACACCGCGCCGGACGACGACCTCCACTCCTCGGCGGACCTCGCCGGACGCGACCTGCGCGCCCGTCGACTGTGCGGAGCCGATCTACGCGGGGCGATCCTGATCGGCGCGGACCTCCGCGGAGCGGACCTGGCAGGCGTGGACCTGCTCGGTGCCGATCTCCGCGGCGCACGACTCGACGGGGCCGACCTCTCGGACGCCCTGTTCCTCACCCAGATGCAGCTCGACGCGGCACGAGGTGACGAGGCGGCGCTTCTGCCGACCGCGCTCGACCGACCGGGGCACTGGACGACGGCGAGTCGAGCTTCTTCCCCGACAGATGGGGAGTTGTCCCCGTAGGCCTCGGGCGGCAGTCCCCGATACCGTCGATGACATGATCCGCATGCACCGCACCCTCGCCCTGACCGCCCTCGTCGCAGCGACCGCCGGGATCGCGCTGACCGGGTGCTCGAGCCCGCAGCAGGCACCCGACGACGCCCTGGCACTCGGCACAGGTGTGGCCGTCGAGGTCGGGACGGGCGTCGAGATGTCGTTCGCCATCGACGACGTCCGGGAGGGGAAGCTCAGCGACCTCGCCGAGATGGGCGTGCAGTCGACGCCGTCGGACGAGGGGAAGACCCCGTACTTCGTCACCTACTCGGTCACGCTGACGGACGGCGACATCAAGGACGCCGACCGCTCCGCACTCCCCGTGCCGACGACGGACGAATGGAAGCTCAGCGGCACGGGCACCTACCAGCCCATCAAGGTCCTGGGGCAGTTCGACTGCACTCCGGACGGCAACGCGACGGCCGGGGTGTCCCCCGACGCCCCGCTCGTCGCCTGCCAGGCCTTCCTCGGCGACAAGGACGCCCTGCCGACGGCCGTCGAGGTCAAGGACCTCGGCACCTGGGCGACGAAGGACTGAGCTCCCGCGACTCGCGCTGCACCTGCACCGGCGAACGGTCTTCCACCGTGCGCCGGTGCAGGGTAGTGTCTGCCGTGCGATAAGCGAACAGCGTGTTCCATTATCGAATTCTTGACGATGAAGTGAGGAATCGATGCAGTTCCACCACCACGGCTATGTCTCCGGTGATCCGCGGGTCCTGCCCGCAGCAGGTGTCGGGGTCGATCGGCCCGACGACCTCCCGGACGAGATGGACGTGCTCATCGTCGGCAGCGGGCCGGCCGGCATGATCGCGGCCGCCCAGCTGTCCCGCTTCGCGACCATCACCACCCGTATCGTCGAGCGCCGACCGGGACGCCTCGCGATCGGTCAGGCGGACGGCATCCAGGCCCGCAGTGTCGAGACCTTCGACGCCTTCGGCTTCGCCGAGCGCATCACCGCCGAGGCGTATCGCATCACCGAGATGGCGTTCTGGCAGCCCGACGCCGAGGACCCGGGCCGGATCGTCCGCGGCGCCCGGCCACTCGACGACACCACGGGCGTCAGCGAGTACCCGCACCTCATCGTGAACCAGGCCCGCGTGCTCGACTACTTCGCCGAGTACATGGCGAACGCCCCGACCCGGATGCGCCCCGACTACGGGTGGGCGTTCCAGGGACTCGAGATCGACGACGACGCGGAGTACCCCGTCGCGGTCACGCTGCTCGACACGAGTGACGAGCCCTCAGGAGAGACCAGGACCGTCCGCGCGAAGTACGTCATCGGAGCCGACGGCGCCCGGAGTGCCGTCCGCCAGGCGATCGGCTGCACCTTGGCCGGTGACCAGGCGAACCACGCATGGGGCGTCATGGACGCCCTCGCCGTCACCGACTTCCCCGACATCCGCACGAAGTGCGCCATCCAGTCGGGTTCCGGCGGCAGCATCCTGCTCATCCCCCGCGAGGGTGGACACCTCTTCCGCATGTACGTCGATCTCGGCGAGGTGCCGTCGGGCGGAAGCGAAGCCGTGCGGTCGACCTCGATCGAGCAGATCATCGACCACGCGAACACCATCCTGAGTCCCTATCGGCTCGACGTGAAGCACGTCGCCTGGCACAGCGTCTACGAGGTCGGCCATCGCCTGACGGACCGCTTCGACGACGTCCCGATCGACGAACTCGGCTCGCGCACGCCGCGCGTCTTCATCACCGGTGACGCCTGCCACACCCACAGCGCGAAGGCCGGGCAGGGGATGAACGTGTCGATGCAGGACGGCTTCAACCTGGCGTGGAAGCTCGGCCACGTGCTCGAGGGCCGGAGCCCCGAGAGCCTGCTGGCGACGTATTCGGCCGAGCGTCAGGTCGTCGCCCGGGAGCTCATCGACTTCGACCGCGAGTGGTCGAGCCTCATGGCCAAGCGGCCGGAGGAGTTCGAGGACCCCTCCGAGCTCGCCGACTTCTACGTGCGGACGGCGGAGTTCCCGGCCGGCTTCATGACGGAGTACAGCCCGTCGGCGATCGTCGGCGAGGCGACCCACCAGCACCTCGCGAGCGGCTTCCCGATCGGCAAGCGGTTCAAGTCCGCCCTCACCTCGCGCGTCGCGGACGCCAACCACATCCATCTCGGACACCACGCAACGGCTGACGGGCGCTGGCGGATCTACGTCTTCGCGGATGCCGCTTCGCCGGCATCGGGCCGATCGGCGGAGCTCGCGGCCTGGCTGCAGGACGCACCGGAGTCACCGCTCCGCGTGGTGCCCGACGGCGTGCGGGCCGACGACTGGTTCGACGTGAAGATCGTCTACCAGCAACGCCACACCGACATCGACCTCGGCACCGTTCCGCCGGTGTTCCTGCCGCGCGTCGGCCCGTTCGACCTCGTCGACTACGAGAAGGTCTACGCCCGCCATCCCGACGTCGACATCTTCGCCGAGCGCGGCATCGACCGAGCGGGTGCCGTCGTCGTCGTGCGTCCGGACCAGTACGTCGCCCACGTGCTCCCACTCACGGCCACCGCGGAGCTCGCGGCGTTCTTCGACGGCGCGATGGGACGGCAGGCGACGACCGCGAACGCCTGATCGTCAGGCGAGCTCGGCGTCGATGTCGGCGAGGTCCAGCACGAAGCGGTAGCGGACGTCGTTGCGGGCCAGCCGATCGAGCGCGACGTCCACGTCCGCAGCCGAGACCACCTCGACGTCCGCCGTCACGCCGTGGGTGCCGCAGAAGTCGAGGAGGTCCTGCGTCCACCGGCGACCACCGCTCCCGGCCGACGTGAGACGCTTCCGGCCGAGGAGCAGGTCCATGGTCTGGATGTCGATCGGGCCGAGGTAACCGAGCGAGCAGAGCGTCCCGTCGAGGTCGAGGACGCGGAGATACGGCGCGAGATCGTGTTCCACCGAGACCGTGTCGATGACGAGGTCGAGGCTGCCGGCCGCCGCAGCCATGGCGTCGGCATCGGTCGAGACCACCACTCGGGACGCCCCGAGCCGCAGCGCGTCGGTCGCCTTGCCCTCGGACGTGGTGAAGACGGTGACCTCGGCACCGAGCGCATGACCGAGCCGGACGGCGAGATGACCGAGACCGCCGAGGCCGACGACGCCGAGTCGCGTCCCCTCCCCGACGCCGTTGGTGCGGAGTGGCTCCCAGACGGTGATGCCCGCACACATCAGGGGTGCGACACCGGCCGGGTCGAGGGAGGTCGGGCGGTGGTAGACGAAGCTGTCGCGCACGACGTAGCGCCCGGAGTACCCGCCGAGCGTCGTGCTGCCGTCGACGCGGTCGCGGCCGGCATACGTGAGCGTCGGGAACTCGACGCAGAAGTTCTCCTGGTCGCGCAGACACATCGTGCAGGTTCCGCACGAGTCCACGATGTTGCCAACGGCGACGGCGTCGCCGGGCGCGAAGGACGTCACGTCCGAGCCGACGGCGACGACTTCGCCGACGAACTCGTGACCGGGCACGAGTCCCGCCTCCGGGCCCGCGGAGGCGAGCGCGTGCAGGTCGCTGTGACAGACGCCGCAGTGCGTGACGCGGACATCGACGTCGTCCGGTCGGAGCTCGCGGCGTTCGATGACGGTCTGCTGGAGCGACCGAGGGGCGGCCGTGGACATGAGGGCGGTTGTGCGCATGCGGTCGATACTACCTACTAGTTGGTAGTATCGATACACTCGATCGATGAACACCGCAGAACAGACTCGTCAGCGCATCCTCGACGCCGCGACCGAGGAGTTCGCCACGCACGGCATCGCCGGTGCGCGGGTGGACAGGATCGCCCAGCGCTCAGGCATGAGCAAGCCGATGATCTACGCCTATTACGGCGCCAAGGACCAGCTGTTCGACGCCGTCTTCGACGCGCATGTCATCGGCAACGGCGATCGCGTGCCGTTCACGGCGGCCGAGCTCCCCGAGTACGCGGCCCGGCTGTACGACGACTACCTCGCCGATCCCGCGCTCGCCCGCCTCGTCATGTGGAAGCGGCTCGAGCGCGAGAGCACCGGGTACCTCTACAGCGGCCTCGAGGACCACGACCTCCGCCACCTCCAAGACATCGAGGCCGAGCAACGAGCCGGGTCGATCCGCGCCGACCTCGACCCGACCGACGTGTGGGCACTGCTCATCTCGACCGCGGCGACGTGGGCCCAGGCGTCCATGACGGTCGTCGCCACGTCCGCCGACTCACCCGAGGTGCACCAGCGCCGGCGCGCGGCACTGGCTGCGACGATCCGCGACGGTCTCTGCGCTCAGGAGTAGCGCGGCGAGGATCAACACCACGGCGAGTGCCGCGCTGAGCACCGTCGTACCGATCACGAGGAGCGCCGCGATCGCGCCCAGCCCCAGTAGGACGGCGATCGCGAGTCGCCGTCGTGCACCGGTCGCGACCGGAGGCGGAACCGCCTCGACACGGGCGAACACCATCGCGACCAGTGCGGTCAGTGTCAGTGCCACCGCCAGCCAGAGGGGCCGTCCGAACCACCACCCGAGGCTGTCCGGCGCGGGGAGGGCGATGCCGGTCAGAAGCGCGAACACGGCGGACGCACCGGCCATGGCGAGGAGTACCGGCATGTGCCAGAGGTAGATCGTCATGGCGCGACGGGTGACGAAGTCGGTCACGAACGCGACCCGGCGACGCGCGCTCAGCCGAGTGAGTCGTTCGCGGACGAGCGACAGCAGTGCCGTGTGGGCGACGCCGACGAGGAGCAGCGCCGCGGTGGGCGGGTTGATGTTCGCGATGAGGTCGCTGGAGTAGACGCCGGCCCACCAGGTGAGCACGAGGACGACGACCGCCCCGAGACCGGCGAGCGCCCGGACACGCCTGCTGAGCGCGCCGATCGAGCCGTCCGCCAGGAAGAACCCGAGTTGCTGGAGCGCGGTCCAGACGAGGACGAGGTTGATGAATCCGAGGGCGTCGACACCGGTGGTCGCACGCAGGACGTCGACCAGCACGGCCGCGGTGGCGAGCGACACGATCGACCGGAGCGGTGCGCGCTCGTGGGCGGCGGCGAGCGCAGGCAGCAGTGCCTGGCAGAGCAGGAAGACGCCGAGGAACCAGAGTGGCTGGCCGAACCGGAAGCCGGCCATGGCGACGAGGTCGGCGGGGACACCGGCCACGGTCAGCATCGTGAGGGCAGCACCCACACAGCTGATGGTGACGATCGCGGGGAGCAACAGGCGATGGAGCCGCGCGGCGACGAACGCCGAGGCCGGCGCACCGTTCGACCGGTGGCGTCGATACGCGAGCAGGCCGGCGAACCCGCCGATGACGAAGAACAGCGGCATGACCTGCAGGATCCAGCTGAGCGGGGCGATCCAGGCGGTGCCGTCACTCGCGTTCTCGAACACGGGACCGGCGGAGGTCACCGTCACGCCGACCATCATCGCGTGCAGGACGACGACCCCGACGATGCAGCAGGCACGCACGAGGTCGATGCCGCGGTCGCGTTCGCCCCGGGTGCGATCGGGCCCGGTGCGGACCGGTCTGGCGCGATCGGTTCTGGCGTCGATCGGTGCTGCGTGGGTGATGGCCATGACGGTCCTCCTCGGTGATGTCCGAGGAGGTTACGAACGCGGCACCCGAGGGCACATCACCCGGCGGGGTCGTCGCGCCCCGTACCCAGGGGTGAGGCGCCGACGTGCGGAGTCCGAGTCAGGACGGGGCGACGATTCCGGTGTCGTAGGCGAAGATGACGGCCTGCACGCGGTCGCGCGCCCCGACCTTGGCGAGGACCTTGCCGACATGGGTCTTCACGGTTTGTTCCGCGATGAACAGGGTCGCGGCGATCTCGCTGTTCGACCGCCCATGGCCGATGAGGACGAGCACCTCGCGCTCGCGCTCGGTGAGCTCCGCCAGGCGCGCGGCGCCATGCGAAGCACGGGGCTTCTGTGCGGCGAACTGCGCGATCATCCGCCGGGTGACGCTCGGGGCCAGCAGTGCGTCACCGGCCGCCACCACCCGCACGGCGTGCACGAGGTCCTCGGGCAGCGCGTCCTTGAGGAGGAAGCCGCTCGCCCCGGCCTGCAGGGCGTCGTAGACGTAGTCGTCGATGTCGAAGGTGGTGAGCATGATGATGCGAGGGACCTTCGCCGCCGGGTAGCCCGGGCCGAGGATGCGCTTCGCCGCCTCGATACCGTCGAGCTCGGGCATGCGGACGTCCATGAGGATGACGTCGGGGTCGAGCCGCGCCGACAGCGTGACCGCTTCGGCTCCGTTCGCGGCCTGCCCCGTCACCCGGATCCCGTCGTGGGCGTCGAGGAGCGCGGCGAACCCGGCTCGGACCATGGCCTGGTCGTCGGCGATGAGGACGTCGATGGTCATTGGCGGTCCTTCGTCGAGCTGGATCGGGGGCGGGATGGCGTCGAGGTCGGCTCGCCGGTGGGCAATACGGCCGTCACGAGCCAACCGCCGACACCGTCGGGGCCGGCGTCGAGGGTGCCGTCGAGGAGGGCGGCGCGTTCGAGCATGCCGCGGAGGCCGTGTCCGGCGCCGTGCTCCCCGGGGCTCTGCGCAGGGCCGTTGTGGATACGCAGCTGCACCGCGGTCGCGTCGACCCGGACGTCGACGACGATGGGCGCGCCCGGTGCGTGTCGGACGGCGTTGCTCATCGCCTCCTGCACGATGCGGAACGCCGCGATCTGCACGGTCGGCGGGACGGGCAGGGCGCCCTCGTCGCCGCGGTCCATCGAGAGGGTGATGTCGGCACCCACGCGGCGCAGGCCGTCGGCGAGCGCAGGGAGGTCGTCCAGGCCCTGTTGCGGAGCGAGTTCTGCGACCTGGTCCTCGGTGCGCAGGACGCCGAGCAGACGCCGCATCTCGACGAGCGAGCCCCGAGCGGTGGCGGCGATGTCGTCGAACTCCGCCGCGGCGTCCTCGGCGAGGCCGGGCACGCGGTACTTCGCCGTCGAGGCCTGCACCTGGATCACGGCCATGCTGTGCGCGACCACGTCGTGGAGCTCGCGGGCGATCCGGGTGCGCTCCTCGACGAGCACGCGCCGGGACTGCTCGGCGGCGGAGATCTCACGCTCCCGGGTCAGCTCCTCACCCACCCGGACGCGTCCCGAGACGAGCAGCGCCACGAGGTACGCCACCCCCGCGACGGAGGACGCGACGATGAGGTCCGCGGCCATGGCGGTCGCGTCGGCGGCGGTCGGAACGACGAGTGCCGCGACGAGCGAGCCCGCGATGCCGACGAGCAACGGGATGAGTCCCAGCAGCCAGCCGTGAAGGAAGGTGACGACGCCGACGAACACGGCGAAGGCGATGAGCGCGGGCACCGACCACGGCCACGGCCAGACCGGGTCGTGGTCGGGCGAGGCGACCAGCGGGAGCACGAAGGCCGCAGCGGAGAACAGCACGATCGCGACGCGTGGGAGCACGACGGACAGGAGCGGCGCGCCGCAGACCGCGGCTCCGAGGAGGAACGACGCCGGGAGCACGGTGCCGTAGAGGAGGCTCTGGATCGGAACGAGGACGCTCAGCAGGACGACGCCGACGCCCGCGAGGACGAAGAGTCCGACGGTGCGGCGGGAGGTGCCGCGCGCCGTCCGATCCATGAGGGTCATTGTCCCATCAGCGCCAGGGCCGGCGGGTGCTCCTCGGCGTCTGATCCCGCCGGCGTCCCGTCGCCGGCCGCATCGGACCGCTCACGGCGACGACGACGGATGGCTGCGACCCGGTCGACGACCAGACCGAGGACGAGCGCGACGCCCACACCGAGCACGGAGCTGAGGAACGGCTGGTCCTCGAAGAGCTTGCCGGCGACGACGCCGATGATCGCGCTGTAGGCGGCCCAGGTCGCTCCCCCGATGGCACTGAGCGGCAGGAACCGTCGCCACGGGTATCGGAGGGCACCGGCGGACATGTTGACCACGACGCGGCCGACCGGGATGTACCGCGCCCCGAGGATCAGCGGGGCGCCGCGACGCCCGAGCGTGCGCCCAGCCCGGTCGAAGGCCGCCGCGATCCGGGGACGCCGCATCCACGCGAAGCGGGTCGTGCCGACCCCGCGGCCGATGAGGTAGGCGATGTTGTCGCCGATCGCCGCACCCACGGCCGCGACGGCGCAGAGGAGCAGGAGGTTCGATCCGCCGGTCGAGACCGCGACGGCCGCTGCGGCGACGAGTACCGTCTCGCTCGGGATCGGCGGGAAGAACCCGTCGATGACGGCGGTCGCGAACATCACCGCGTACAGCCACGGTGAGGTCACTGCGTTGAGGATGAGCTCGTTGATGACGTCCATGCTCCGACGCTACGAAGCGGACGGCGCCGCAGCATCACCCTGGGGTATCGCGGACCCCCTACCCCGGTGGTGTTCTGCGGCGCCGCCGGTGCCGGTCCTCGCCGGTGCCGGTCCTAGTCGACGACGGCCGGGACCTTCGGTTCGGCGTGCCCACGCGGGGCGAGCGCTTCGTGCGTGCTGATCTCGTAGGCGTTCTCGGCGTGGAGGACGACGTCGAGGCCCTGCGCCTCCGTCTCGGCCGAGACTCGGATGCCCATCGTCTTGTCGAGCACCTTCGCGAGCACCCAGGTGATGGAGAAGGTGTAGACGAAGACGGCGACGATCGCGAGCGCCTGCTTGCCCAGGAGCAGGAAGCCGCCACCCGCGAGGAGCCCCTCTCCACCACTCGGCGCGAGCGGCACCGCGAGGACGCCGATGAGGAGGCCACCGACGACGCCACCGACGAAGTGCAGCGCGGTGACGTCGAGGGCGTCGTCGAAACCGAGGCGGACCTTGAGGCTGACCGCGAAGTAGCAGACGACCGCCGCAGCGGCACCGATCGCGAGCGAGCCGAGCGGGGTGACCGCACCGCAGGACGGCGTGATGGCGACGAGTGCGGCGATCGCGCCCGAGCAGGCACCGAGGGTGGTGGGGTGACCGTCGCGCAGCTTCTCGACGACGAGCCAGACGATGACGCCCGCGCAGGTCGCGGCGACGGTGTTGAAGACGGCGACGGCGGCGTTGTTGTCGGCGGCACCGAGGGCGCTGCCGTCGAAGCCGATCCAGCCGACGAAGAGCAGGCCGGCGCCGAGGATCGTGAGCGGGAGGCTGTGCGCCTTCGGCTGCGACGGGAAGCCGTTGCGCTTGCCGAGGACGATGGCGAGGGCGAGGGCGGCGACCCCGGAGTTGACGTGGATCGCGGTGCTGCCGGCGTAGTCGATCGAGCCGATCGTGTTGGCGAGCCACCCGCCCTGCACGCTGCCGTCAGCGGAGTCGAAGGCGAAGACCCAGTGCGCGACCGGGAAGTAGACGAGCGTCGACCAGACACCGGCGAAGACCATCCACGCGCTGAACTTCATCCGACCGGCGGCCGCTCCGGCGACGATCCCGATCGTGAGACCGGCGAACATCAGGTGGAGTGCGGCGAGCGCCAGCGGCGGGAGCGCGCTTCCCTCGGGGGCGACGAGCAACTGACCGAGGCCCGGGTACTCGGTGGGGTCGCCGACGAGTCCGAGGCCACCGAGGCTGTCGCCGAAGACCATCGAGTAGCCGAACGCGACCCAGAGGATCCCGACGAGGCAGAACGACGCGAAGATCATCATCATCATGTTCATGGTGACGCGACGGCTGACCATGCCGCCATAGAACATCGCCAGGCCGGGCAGCATCAGCGCCACGGCCACCACCGCCGTCAGGAGCCATGCCGTGTTGCCCGCGATTGCAGCCGTGTCCATCCGGACCTCCAGGGTTCGCGCGGGATCCGAAACGGACGACCGCATTTTCAATAGGTCATCCAATTGTCGTGACGACCGGTTTCAATGCAGTATCGAATCCGTTTCGTGTTCGTTACGGGATCGCGTGTCGAGTCCGGTCGGCGTTTACCCCTCGGCAGACTTGAAAGATGGGCGACGTCGACGTTGAGTGGTTCGATCAGCCGATCGAGGAAGCGGTCGAGATCCACGACGCATCCGACGATTGGGCCGACATCGGCAGACACTGGGAAGACCTGCTCAAGGACTCGCTCCACCCCCTCCCAGCCCGCGTCGATCACGTCGGTTCGACCGCGGTCCCCGGGCTTGCCGCCAAACCGGTCATCGACATGCAGATCCAAGTGCCGGACATCGCAGATGAACCCTCCTACCTACCCGCCCTGGAAGAACTGGGGATGGTTCTCCGCGCTCGCGGTGCGAACTTCCGCTTCCTGCGACCGCCCGCGGGACGCCCACGGAATGTGCACATCCACGTCTGCGGAATGGGCTCGGTCTGGGCCGAGGAACACCTCGCCTTCCGAGACGCTCTTCGAGGGAATCCTGGCCTGGCACGCGAGTACGAGCGGATCAAACGAGGATTGGCAGCGACCGTTTCGGAACGTGCCGACTACAACCGCGGCAAGGAGTCGTTCATCCGAGAGGTCGTCGCGAGGCACACATCTCCCTGACCCGACAATCGAGACAAGGAGATGTACGTCACAGAGGCCAGTCGTCGGAGTACCGGAACGGAACGGCGACGACCTGTGCGTCGTCCTCATAGGTGAGACGGCCCGGCGTCATCGTTCGGAGCTCGACCCAGGGGATGTCGTATCGATCGAGGAGTGCGAGATAGCCACCGGTGAGCGTGAGGAGATCGATCGCCGTCTCCTTGAACCACGATCGTGCGCCAGGGTGTTCGTAACTACCCGGTGAGGCAACGGACGGGTTCGCGTATGCGGCATTCAGCCGGTCGTTGTTCTGACGCCACCATGCGGTGTCCTCTTCAGACAACCGCGCGGTCGCGTGCAGCCCGTTCGCCATGGCGAACACACCGGGGAACCGGCCGTTTCGATTCGGAACGGCACTCTGGAAGCGAACGAACATTCCTCGACTGTATGCGGGAGCACGAGTGCACCGGCAGGCACGGCATAGGCTGCTCGCATGGTCAAGGCGAACGATCCCCAGTACCGGACGCCACGGCTGATTCTGGGATGGACGTGGGCGACCCTCGGTGTCGTGCAACTCGCGTTCAGGTTGCCCGCCGGCGCTGACAGTCAGGGCTATCTGTTCGGGGTCATCCTGGGTGCCGCGCAAATCGTCCTCGGCGCGGTTGTGTTGGTCCAGGCGTGGCGGCTCCCGAAACGCCCATCCATCGACGCAGCCCGGACCGACGCCGGAGACGGGCAATGACCCGCTCCCGCAAGCTGTGGCTCGTGGCGGCCGTCCTCTTCTTGGCGCTCGTGGCCGTGCAACTCTGGATCATCGTCTCGAACTGGTCGGGGACGAGTCGAGACTGGTTCCAGATCGTGCTCGCACTGGTGCAGGTCTCGCTCGCGCTGACCGTCATCACATCGAGCCTGCGGTCGGGACGTCGGACCCACTCGACGAACGCCCCATCTGAGGACGAGTCTCCGGCGGGTTAGCCGGCCGCGAGGTCGAGCGCGAGGGCAGCCCGCTCGACGTCGGCGAGCGCAGCGCGGTCGACAAGGAGGCTGTGGAGGGTGGCGGAGGCGGTGCGCCGCGCGAAGGCCCTGATGCGGTCGGCCTCGCTCGCACCTTCGGCGGCCTCGACCGGCGGGTACTGGG
The DNA here is from genome assembly GCF_015350715.1 of Plantibacter sp. VKM Ac-2876. Classification (NCBI taxonomy): domain Bacteria; kingdom Bacillati; phylum Actinomycetota; class Actinomycetes; order Micrococcales; family Microbacteriaceae; genus Plantibacter; species Plantibacter sp. VKM Ac-2876. The sequence continues at coordinate 836,465 of NZ_JADKSI010000001.1, forward strand.
CGGCGATGTCGCCGGAGCCATAGCGGTAGGCCTTCTGCATGCCCTCGTTGGCGTGGAGCGCGGCCGCTGCCGCCCACTCCGGCGTCTCACTGCCGCCGAGGACGAGGGATCCCTGCTCCACCCCATCGCGGATGAGTCCGGCGATGAACGTGAACAGCGTGCGGTAGTCGGCCCAGAACGACGCGAGGTCGTCGGGATGCTCCGCTGCGAGCCGCTCGATCTCGTTGTAGTCGAAGGGCGCCTCGCAGATCGCGACGCCGTCCTCGTAGAGGACGCGGTAGAGCTTCGTGGGAACGTCAGCCTCGATCGAACCGAGGGCCTCCGCGGCGCCGACCGACTGGCGGTTCGAGGCGGCGGTCGCCCGCAGCACCTCGCGCTTGTTCGCGAACCAGTAGTAGAGCGAGGACTGCTTCATCCCGCATGCCTCGGCCAGCATCGTCATGCTCGTGCGCTCGTACCCGCGCTCCGCGAACAGCCTGGTCGCGACCTGGATGATCTCCTCACGAGGATCCTCGGCGGCGATCCCGCTCGCGCGAGGACGACCGGGCGATGCTCCTGTGCGGCCGGCCATCGATCACCACTCCCTGCTCGCGGACACCTCCGCCAATCCTACGGGCGGGCACGACGGCTCAGCTCTCGCCCAGCAGCTCCCGCATGGCCGCCTCGATCACGGCGGTCTCGGCGGCACGCACGCCAGGCCGCCCCGCGACATGGCCGAGGTCGGACTCGATGACCCGCACCTCGCTCCGAGGCATCATCGCCGACTCCAGGACGTTGTCCTCGACGGTGAAGTAGAGGTCGGTCGACGACGGCATGACGATGCTCCGCGCGCGCACGCCGCCGAGCGCCGCGGCCAACCCGCCCTCGACCCCTCGCCCGGGATCCGCCCGCTGCCAGGTGCGCAGCATCGCGAGCAGGTCGTTCGCGTCCCACCGCTCGTGGTCGGCCGCCCAGTCCTCGAGGAGGTCTGCGACGTCGGTGTACCCGAGCTCGCGGTAGGCGCCGTCGCGGAAGAACGCCTGCGAGTAGGCCCACCCTGCGTACACCGTCCCGAATGCGCGGAGTCCGGCCCGCGGCGGTGTCGTGTAGCGCCCACCGTCGAACGCCGGATCCGCCCGGAGCGCCGCCTCGACGCCAGCCAGGAAGACGGCGTTGTGGGGGGAACACCGCGCGGCACCGGCGACGGGGAGGAATGCCTCGACGAGCTCCGGGTACCGCACCGCCCACTCGTACGCCTGCAGCGCGCCCATCGACCAGCCGGCGATCAGCCGCCAGCGGCGGACACCGAGGTGCTCGGCGAGCTGCCGTTGCGCACGGACGTCGTCGCCGATCGAGACCTCGGGGAACACAGCGCCGCGCACCTCCTCAGCCGCGTTCGACGGTGACGTCGAGACGCCGTTGCCGAACAGGTTCACCGAGACGATGAACCAGCGGGCCGGGTCGAGCGCCCGGCCCGGCCCGATCCACGGCTCGTAGCTCGCGTGCGTCCCGGTGTAGTAGCTCGGAAGCAGGACGGCGTTGTCGCCGTCGGCGTTCAGCGCGCCCTGCGTCGTGTACGCGAGCCGCGCCTCCGGGAGGTCCGCGCCGGACTCCAGCGCGAACCTCCCGAGGTCGAGGACCTGGTGCATCGGGATCAGAAGAACTTCAGGTAGCGGGCGGTCTCCCAGTCCGACACGTGCGCCTGGTACTCGTTCCACTCCTGGCGCTTGTAGTCGATGAACGCGTCGTACATCGCCTCGCCGAACACGGCACGCGACAGCGAGTCCCTGGCGAATTCGTCGACCGCCTCGCCGAGGCTGCGAGGCAGCATGCCGATGCCGAGCTGCGCGACCTGCGCCTCGGTGTAGTCGTACATGTTCTCGGTGTGCGGCGCTCCCGGGTCGAGGTCCTCACGGATGCCCTCGAGGCCTGCGGCGAGGATGAGCGCCGCCCCGAGGTACGGGTTGCAGCTGATGTCGGCCGCCCGGCACTCCACGCGCCCGCCCTGGAGCGGCACGCGGAGCATGTTCGTCCGGTTGTTGTTGCCGTAGCTCACGAAGACCGGAGCCCAGGTGGAGCCCGACATGCTGCCCTGACGCACGAGCCGCTTGTAGCTGTTGACCGTCGGCGCGATGACCGCCGAGAGTGCCGGCGCGTGCTTGAGGACACCGGCGATGAACTTGTAGCCGAGCTCCGAGATGCCGCAACCACGCGGGTCGTCATCGGTCTCGAAGAGGTTCTCACCGGTCTCGATGTCGGCGAGCGACATGTTGAAGTGCGCACCCGAGCCGCTCCGGTCGGCGAAGGGCTTCGGCATGAAGGTCGCGAAGTAGCCGTGCTTGCGGACGATCTCGTTGGCCATGAGGCGGAAGAAGACGGCGCGGTCCGCCATGGTGAGCGCGTCGGAGTAGTTGAAGTCGATCTCGAACTGCCCCGGGGCGTCCTCGTGGTCGAACGAGTACACGCCCCAGCCCATCTCGGTCATCGCCTCGACCAGCTCGGTGAGCCAATCGAGGTTGTCGAGCGCGGCGGTCGCCGTGTAGCAGGGCTTCGCGAGGTCGTCGCGGTCGCTGACCTCGGTCACACCCTCCGGGGTGTCCTTGAGGACGAAGAACTCGGTCTCGATCCCGAGGTTGAAGGTGAAGCCCATCTCGGCCGCGGCATCGAGCTGGCGCTTGAGGATGTTGCGCGACGCCGCCTCGAACGGCTCGCCCTTCGTGTAGAGGTCGCTCGCGAAGAAGGCGACGTCCTTCCGCCACGGCAACTGCACGGCGCTGTCGAGGTCGGGACGGGCGGAGAGCTCCTCGTCGCTGATCGCCTGCGGGAGGCCGTCGAGCGCGGCCCCCGTGAAGAGCTCCGATCCCCCGGCCATGCGCTCGAGGTGCGACAGCGGGACGAACTTGGTCTTGATGCTGCCGTGCATGTCCACGAAGCTCGCCATCGCGTACTTGACGCCGGCCTCCTGCAGTCGGGCGCGGACGGACTCCACGGTGGTAACGGTCTCGACGACGGTCATGGGATGCTCCTCCGGTTGCGTCGCTGCCCTCGCCGCGACTCATTTCGATACTGTATTGAAAGTATGCGCGGCTGGAGTTTCGATGCAGTGTCGAAAGTGTTTCCGGGGTGTGAACCCTGCGCCGAGGTGCGCTGGAACGCAGAACCGGCGCCCGCCGCGAGTGCGACGGACGCCGGTTCCGGGAATCGTGGTTACGGAACGATGACCGCACGCCCGCGGATCGTGCCCGCGTGCAGATCCTCGTAGGCCTTCGGCGCGTCGTCGAGCGAGTACGGCTGCACCTCGACGTCGACCTTGCCCGCCTTCGCGAGCTCGAAGACCTCGATGAGCTCGCTCCGCGAACCCCAGTACGGCACCCGGACGGCGGCGTCGTACGCGATCGACCCGAAGCCGACGGTCGCCGATCCGCCGCCGATGCCCACGATCGTCACGTCGGCCTCCATGGCGGCGACCGCGGTGGCCGTGGCGATCGTCGGGTTGGCGCCGACGAAGTCGAACACCGCGTCGACCCCGACGCCACCGGTCAGCTCGCGGATCTTGCCCGCGGCCGACTCGTCGCTGATGAGCGTGACATCGGCGCCGACGTGCTTCGCCAGCTCGAGCTTCTCGTCGCTCACGTCGAGGACGATGACCGTCGCACCGGAGAGCGCCTTGAGCATCTGGATGCCGACGTGACCGAGGCCACCGGATCCGATGACGACGGCGAAGGTGCCGGCTCCGAGCTTCGGCAGGCTGCGCTTGATCGCGTGGTACGGCGTGAGGCCGGCATCGGTGAGGGACACGTTCTTCACGGGGTCGAGGTCGCCGATCGGCACCAGATGACGCACGTCGTCGACGATCATGTACTCGGCCATCGAGCCCTGGCTGCCGAGTCCGGGAGGACGGATCCCCTCGGCGACGGCGTTCGTGCAGTAGTTCTCCTTGCCCTGCGAGCAGTTCAGGCAGTGACCACAGCCCCACGGTCCGTAGACGGCGACCGCGTCTCCGATCTGCAGGCCGGTCTCGACCCCCTCACCGAACGACTCGATGACGCCGGCGCCCTCGTGTCCGAGCGTGAGCGGCAGCGGGTACTGCTGCGCGAGGTAGTCCTCGTCGGGGAGGCTCATGACGTAGTCGTCGGAGTGGCAGACACCGGCGGCGGTGACCTTCAGCAGGATCTCACCCGGCCCCGGTGTCGGCTTCTCGATCTCGACGACCTCGGGGGCCGAGCCGATCTTCGTGTACCGCAGTGCCTTCATGGTGGGACATCCTCCTCGAGCGTCGGAACCGCACGCCGCAGTCGCTCACTAAGCGACGTGTGTCAGATAAGTCTGACGGTTCCAGTATGCGCCTCGATCCGGCGGCCGGCACCCCGTTGACAGGGCCCTGGCGCCAACCCTCGTCAGTGTGGCTCCCAGGCCAGGACGACCTCGAGGAGCTCAGCACGAGACAGCCCGCTGTCGACCTGGATGACCGGCTGCGACAGGGTCGCGAGCCAGGCCTCGTGCGACGCCCGACTCCGGCCGTCGAACGCGGGGTCGTCGTAGCCGCTCGCCCAGGCACGGAACTCCCGCCACGCACGGTCGTCGTGCGGCTCGCCTGCCCGCCGCTCGATCTCTCGGGCCTCCAGACGCCGCAGCCGTTCCGCCGGGTCGAGGGTCACGAAGACGACCGCATCGCACTCGGCGACGATCTCGTCACCCCAGCCGGGCATCGAGCCCGACAGGACCCAGGCCTCCCGCGGCACGAACAGCTCGCGCATGAGCCGCACCCGCTCCGCGTCCGAACGCTTGGTGACGTAGGGCGGGTCGGTCGGCACCCAGAAGTAGTCGTCGGCGTCGGCATGCGGGACGGACCAGTGGTCGGCGAGCGCCCGCCCGAGCGTCGTCACGCCACTGCCACTCGCACCCATCACGTGCACTCTCGATCGTCGCATCCGTCCATTCTGACCGGTCGGACCCGGACGAGCTCAGGCGCGGTCGTGGAGGGTCAGCTGGTAGCCGTCCGGGTCGGCGAAGGTGAAGGTGCGACCGAACGGGCCGTCGATCGGCGCCGAGACGATCATGTGCCCGTCGGCGACGAGGGCGTCGTGGATCTCCTGGACGTCCGTGGCGTGCAGCCAGATCGCCGCGCCGATCCCAGGCTGGGGCGCGGAGGCGAGATCGGTTCCGGGGACGATGTCGCGCAGGGCGAAGGCGGTCGGCGTCGTCTCGAAGACGACCGCGTGCGGCGGGCCGGCCGGCGAGCGGACGAGGCCGAGGTACTGCTCGTAGAAGGCCTGCGAGGCGTCGAGGTCGGTGACCTGGAGGGAGATGAAGTCCGGTCCGGTGACGGGCATGATGTGCGTCCATTTCTGTCGTGTCAGTTATCTGACACGCTCAGCCTATGTCAGAATACTGACATGAGTCAAGACGGGATCGAACTGGACACCTCGTTGGGGTATCTCCTGAAGGAGGCGTCGAGCGCGCTCCGCTCAGCGATGGAGGCGGTGTTGCGACCACTCGGCATGACGATCACGCACTACTCCTGCCTCGAACTCCTCGCCCAGCGACCTGGGCTGTCGAACTCCGAACTGGCCCGCGGCGCCTTCGTCACCCGACAATCGATGAACGTGCTTCTGCAGGCCCTCGAGCGCGACGGCTTCGTCAGCCGCCCCGAACAGGCTCCCGTCGGCAAGGCACTGCCGACCCGACTCACGCCGCTCGGTCGCGAGCACCTCGCACAGGCGACCGCTGCCGTGCGATCGGTGGAGGTCCGGATGCTGAGCGGCCTGACCGCTGATCAGCAGCGGGAGGCACTCGTCGTCCTGCGCAGCATGATCCGATCACTTCGCGACGACGAGCACTGAAGCAGCCGTCAGTCGGTGATGGGAAGCGTCTCGACGAAGGCCTGGATCCGGTCCGCAACCGTGACCGGGACCTGCCAGGCCGTGAAGTGCGCCCCGCGATCCAGTTCCGTCCAGCTCCGGATGTCGCTGTACGCCCGTGCCGCGTAGGAGCGCGGGAGTCCGCGTTCGCCCGTCTGCACGGCGACGGCCACGGGCACCTCGATCAAGGGGAGTTCGGGCTGCTTCGGATGGTCGCGATACGGCCGGAACGATGATCCGATGCTCTGCGTGAACCAGTACAGCGAGACCGTGGTGAGCAGCGCGTCGTCGGTCCACCAGGTGCCGTCGCCCGCCCACGCGAGGAGCTTCTCCGCGATCCATGCGGCGAGGCCCACGGGCGAATCGTTCAGGGCCGTCGCGAGGATCTCGGGCCTGGTGGCCTGCACCCGGGCATAGGCGAGACCGCGAGCCCACTCCTGGTCGTGTCGATCGAGCCAGTCCTGCTCCTCGGCGGTGAGGTCGCGCGCTCGGGACGCCGACGGGAAGGCGGCGTGCGTCGCGAACTGCCCGATGACCGATTGGGGATACAGCGCCGCGAGCCAGTCGCTCGTCGTCGACCCGACATCCTCGCCGTAGGTGAGGTAGCTCGCGTGCCCCAGCACCTCGGTCATGAGTACGTGCATGAGTTCGGCGACCACCGGGCCGGTGAACGGCCGGTCCACGAGAGGCGCCGAGAACCCGTACCCGGGCAGCGAGGGGACGACGACCTCGAAGCCGAGTGTCCGGCCGTCGCCGAGGTCGACGGTGCGTCCTGCGAGTTCCCTCGCGAGCGGCAGCATCTCGATGAAGGAGTACGGCCAGCCGTGGAACGCGATCACCGGGACCGTCACCGTGACGCCGTCCGGCGCCATCAGCCGCGCGACATGCAGCCGCTGCCCGTCGACCTCCGCCTCGAACTGCGGCACATCCTGAAGTTCGCGTTCGATGCGCCGCCAGTCGAAGCCGTCCCGCCAGTGGTCGACGAGCGACCGCAACCGGTCGAGCGAGAGGGCGCTCTCCTCGCCGGCGTCGCCGATCGCGGCGGGGAGGCGAACCGCGTCGAGTCGCCGCCGCAGGTCTTCGAGGTCGGCATCGGGCACTTGGATCCGGAACGAACGCATGCGCTCGACGCTAGAGCAGACGTCCGACAGGGATGAACGATGCGCAGCGACGGTGTGTGACCACGACGCCCTGGTATCATTTAGCTATAGCTAATGATCGGGGGAGTCGATGAGTACGCTGATTCGGGACACGATGAGCGCTGCGGGGACGAGCGGGGCCGAACTGGCTCGGCGCCTGCACGTCACGCCTGGGGCGATCTCGCAGCTCTTGAAGTCCGAGGAGGACGCGACGATCAAGCTGGCATCGCTCGAGCGGGCACTGCGCGCCCTGGGGAAGGACATCGTCATCAACGCGGTCGAGTCTTCATCACCCGCCGCTCGGTTCTCGCCCGCCGGGGTCTCCCAGGCGATGAGCGACGCACTCATCGAGGGAGATCGCACCTTCGCCCTCCGCCTGCTGACGCAAGCGGCGCAGAAAGTCGCAGTCGAGCCCGACCTTGCGACTGATCCGCTGTTCGCCAGACCTCCAGAGCAACTCCCGGACACCGGATGGGACACCCTGTTCCGGGCCCATTACGGCCGAGCACTGCCTGATGCGCTCACCGCACGATGGCCCGAGCTGACGCCGCTGCCCGAGCCATGGTTCGTCTCCCAGTTCGACAGCCTGCGGGAGCGTGCGCGCACCCGCTCGCCGGAGCACTTGCGGCGCCTCAACATCTTCATCGACGAGCAGAGCCTGAGCCGCGCGTGAGCCGTGAGCCGCAGTTGGATCCAGGTTTCGTCCGCCAGTTGATGCGGGAGCTCGAAGGCGCTTTGACCGAGCGGAAGGTGAACGGACGAATGTACGTGGTCGGAGGGGCTGCACTGGCTTTGCAGTACCCGGACGATCACGACATACGTGTGACGACCGATGTCGACGCGGTCTTCTGGCCAGACATTGAAGTGCGAGAAGAAGCAGCGAGGCTGGCGGAGCGCTATTCACTTTCGCCGACCTGGTTGAACTCGAATGCAAGGCCGTTCATCCCCGACGGCCGAGGAGACGTCAAAGCACACTCCGAAGGCTTCGTCGTCGCTCTTGCAGATCCGAAAGTGCTCGTCGCGATGAAGCTCGCGAGCGCTCGGGAACAGGATCTCAGCGACCTCGTCTTGCTGGTGAGACACCTGGGGATCACCGCTGCGGAAACCCTCGTCGACATCGCCTTCGACATCTATGGCGAGGAATCGATGAGTCTGACGGACAGCCGAGAAGACGTGTACCGCCTCGCCGTCGATGTCATGGCCGCGGCAACGCGTGCGACAGGCAGATCGACGCCGCCAGACCGGACCTCCTAACGAACCGGAAGAAGCAGATCGCCGTCAGGCACCGGGTCCGTCGCCAAGCGGGCGTGCAGCTCGACATCGAAGCGATCGGCGCCGTACGCGAGCTTCTGCCGTTCGATGCCCTCGGCGAGGAAGCCGGCCCGTGTCGCGACCCCGCAGGAGGGAGGGTTGTTGACCCGATGTCCTAGTTCCAAGCGGAACAGCCCCTCGCGGAATGCGTGATCGGCGACCGTCCTGACCGCTCGCGTCGCGAGACCGCCACCCCGCGCACCCGTGATCAGCCAGTAGGACAGCCAAGCTGTGGAGTGCCGACGGTCGATCGCGGAGACACCGACGTTGCCGACCACCGAACCGTTGCGAACGATCGCCCAGCTGAGTCGGGACTCGGAAGAGGTCAGCGCGCGCTCGATGAAGTGGACGGCGTCCTGGACCGTCGACAGGTCCGCGTCGCCGAATTGCGGAGCCAGGTCGACGTTCTCGACGTAGGCGGCTTGGAGGGATTGCGCGTCGTCGGCGTCCCACAGACGCAAGAACGTATCGACCATGCGCACAGTCTGGCAGCACCCGCATCGCCGGGTATTGGCGCGGGTCAACTGATGACACCGCCCGTCGCGACCGGTAGCATCGCCGGTACCGGGCTCCCTCGCCCGGTTGTGGCCCAGACCCCGCCGCCGCTCGAATCGGCACCCGAATGTCTGGATCGCAGCGGCGGGGCTGGGTTCAAACACCCAGGTTCGGATAGCCATCTTGCGAACGGATCGGGCGTTCCGCCGAAACGACCGGATCAGGCGCGTAACATCATCGGTACCGGGCTCCCTCGCCCGGGTGTGGCCCAGACCCCGCCGCCGCTTGAGTCGGCATTCGGGTGTCTGGCACGCTGCGGCGGGGCTGGGTCTGTGCGTCGGCGACCGACTGCAGGAACACCTGCCCGGCGTCTGATTCAGGCGCGGTAGTGGGCCGCCAGGCGCTCGAGACCCTCGTCGATCGAGACCGCCGGCGTCCAGTGCAATGCCGCGCGGGTCTGTCGCTGGTCGAACCAGTGCGCGGTCGACAACTGCTCCGCGAGGAAGCGTGTCATCGGCGGCTCATCGGCGCCGGGGCGGATGCTCCACAGGCGCTCGACGAGCCCACCGGCAGCTCGGGCGACACCGGCGGGGACGCTGAAGGCGGGCGGCTTCACGCCGGCAGCACGGCAGATGCCTGCCAGCAGCTCGCCGACCGGACGCGGCTCACCGTTCGTCACCACGAACGCACGACCGTGTGCCGTCTCGGCGTGTTCGAGCGCCGCCGCGATGGCCGACGCCGCGTTCGCGACGTACGTGCTGTCGATGAGCGCGGTGCCGTCGTCGAGCAGGGGCAACCGGCCGCGGCGCGCACGGTCGACGATGCGCTCGACGAGCTGCGGATCGCCTGGACCCCAGACCAGGTGCGGCCGTACGACGACGACCGCGAAGCCGCGGCGGTCCCGCGCGAGGGCGAGCAGCTCGCCCTGCGCCTTCGTGCGCGCGTACTCACCGCGAGCCGCGCCGGGATCGGCCGGTTCCGCACCGACACCCACGAGCGCAGAGCCACCGTGCGCGACGGACGGCGAGGAGATGTGGACGAACCGCGAGACGCCCGCGGTCTCGGCCGCGTCGAGGACGACCTCGGCCCCGGCGACGTTGACCCGCTCGAACTCCGCCGGGTCACCCGCCAACGAGACCTTCGCGGCCAAATGCACGACCGCGTCGACACCGTCCATCGCCGACTCGACGACTGATGCGTCGGTGATGGATCCGCGCACCTCCTCGACGTCGGTGAGTGCCGACGGTCCACGCTGCAGCACCCGGACGCGATGCCCACCGCGGAGCAGCTCGAGGGCGACCTCGCGGCCGAGCATGCCGCTCGCGCCGGTGACGAGGACGGTCACGGGGTGCTCAGCCGTTCACCGGCCAGGATGCCTTCCGCCCACACCGACAGGCGGGTGCGGTCGATCTTGGAGTTGTGGCGGATGTCCGTCGGCAGCTCGGGGACCACGAAGACGGCGACGAGCGGCTGCGGTGAGGCGTCCCGCACCTGTGCTGCGAGCTGGGCCTCGGCGAGCTGGACCCGCTTCGTGCCCGCGGTCGTCTCGACGATCGCGACGCACTGGCGGAGGCCCTCGGGGCCGACGCCCACGACGGCGGCGCGGCGAACGAGCGGCACCGTCTCGATCGCCTGCTCCGGTCCGACCGGAGCGATCGGTCCGTCCTGGGTCGCGATCACGTGCGGCAGACGGCCCTCGATCCAGAGGCGGCCATCGGCGTCGAGATGCCCGACATCGCCGGTGCGGTGCCAGCGTCCGTCATCGGCGACCTCGCGGACGGCGGCCCGGTCGGTCAGCCAGAGCCGGTCGTACTGCGACTTGAGGTGCTCGGCCGAGATGATGACCTCGCCCAGGCGGTCCGCGTCCTGCGTCGGCGCACCCGTGGCGCGTCCGGCCTCGTCGAGCGGGCTGATGCGCACGTCGACGCCGCCGATGGGCGTCCCGACGCACACACCCGCGTGTTCGGTGTCCTCGTCGGGCAGCGTGTCGAGGGTGATGTCCGAGACGAGCAGACACTCGGTCATGCCGTACACCGCGTGCGCGGACGCGTTGGGCAGGACGCCCACGAGTGCCGTCAGGAGCTGTCGGCTGACGGGCGCGCCCGTCGAGAGCACGGTCCTGACGCCTTGGAGCGCCTGACGATCCGCACCGTCGAGCGCGTCGGCCGTCGCGACCACGTTCAGGATCGCGGCCGGCGAGAGGAACACGATGTCGGCGTCCGTCTCGGCCACGGCGGCAGCGACCGCTCGGGCGGTGAGCGTCCGGGGCGCCGAGATGTCCATCTCCGGCGTCGAGGAACGGGCTCCGAGCGCCGGGCCGAGCAGCGCGAACGGCGCGAACCCGGTGACGAGTCCCGAGTCGGCGGTGATCGCGAAGTGCTCGGAGAGGACTTCGCGCAGCGACGACAGCTGAGCGTGGGTGTACTTCACGCCCTTCGCCGGGCCGGTCGATCCCGAGGTGTAGAGGATCGCCGCGAGGTCGGTCGGGCCGGGTTCGCCGGGCAGCTCAGGCGTCGTACGGGCGTCGAGCAGGTCCTTGAGGCTGTGCGAGACGCCGAGGGCCGTCGCGGTCGCGCCGGGGAGGCGGGCGGCGGAGATCTTCACGCCCGGCCAACCGAGCGCACGAGCGGCGGCGAGCCCCTTGGTCTCGCCGATGACGTACGCGGGCCACGCGCCTCGGACCGCACGGTGGAGGCCCTTGACGCCGAGACCGGCGTCGGCGACGACCACGACCGCACCGATGCGCAGGCAGGCGTAGATCACGGCGGTGAGCGTGGCGCCGGGCGTGACGAGCAGCGAGACGCGGTCGCCGCGCCGGACACCGATGCGGTGCAGGCCGGCGGCCAGGCGTGTCACGCGGTCGTCGAGTTGCCGCCAGCTGACGCGACGAGCCGCACCCGAACCGCGCTGTTCGACGATCGCATCGCTGTCGTCGGTGCGTCGCTCGTCCAGTCGCCGCCAGAGCGGTTCGAAGTCGGGCTGCTCGGTCGCGGCGGCGGCGGACTCCGTCGGCGCCTCCTCGACCGGCGCGCCCTGCGGCAGCCGGTCGTCGAGCCAGGTGAGCAACGACTCGGCGACCGGGGCGTCCTCGATGACGAGGTGACCCGCGCCGGCGAAGCGGTGGACCTCCGCGTGCGGGAGGCGGTCGGCGAGGTCGTCGAGGTAGCGGTCGCTGAAGATCGGGTCGCGCGGACCCCACAGCATGACGGCCGGGACGCGGAGCTGGGCGACGTCGTCGGCGAGGCGCTCGAGACGCGGGAAGCTGACGTGCTCCGGGGTCGCCGGGATGTCGGCGACGAACGCGCCGATGCCGCGACGGCGCGCAGGAGCGGAGTACGGGCTGCGGTACGCGTCGCGGACGTCGCGGTCGAGCGGCGGGGACGCGAGCGACAACGTCGTGTCGAGGAAGGCGGTGGTCTGCACCGAGCCGGCGCCGAGCATGCCGCGAGCGCCGGCGAGCCGCAGGGGTGCCGGGATCGGGGTGCCCTCCGGGTGGTGCACGGCCGTGTTGAGCAGCATCGACCCGACGAGGAGCTCAGGGTGCTCGGTGGCCCAGCCGAGGGAGATGACGCCGCCCCAGTCGTGACCGAGGGTGACGACGGGACCGGTCAGGCCGAGTGCGTCGGAGAAGGCTGCGAGGTCGGCGATCCGCTGTTCGAGCGTGCGGGTGACCTCGGTCCGCTCGGACCAGCCCATCTCGAGCTGGTCGACGGCGACGACGCGCCAGGCGGTCCCGCCGGCGTGGGCCTGCTCGACGGACCGGGTGATGAGCGAGCGCCAGAGGTACGACCAGGTCGGGTTGCCGTGGACGGCGAGGACGGTGCCCACCGGCTCGACACCGGCTTCGCTGAGCGCGTCGGCGGTGTCGAGGTAGTGCCAGTTCCTCGTCACGCCGTCGTCGGCCAGACGACCGGGGACGTCGATGCGGTGCGAGTACCGCGCAGGCAGGCCGGGCAGACCGGCGGCGCGCACGCCCATGGTCCGCAGGCCGACGTTCGCGGCGACCGTGCCCGCTACCACGCGAGTTCCATGAGGCCGGTGTTCAACCCCGAGCCGACGCCCATGAGGAGGACGCGGTCGCCCTTGTTCAGGGTCGACTGCTGGTCGGCGAGGGTGATCGGGATGGAGGCCGGTCCGACGTTGCCGAGGTAGGGATAGGTGACCGGGACGCGACTGCGGTCGAGCGAGGCGGCTTTCACCATGGAGTCCGTGTGGATGGACGACACCTGGTGGGTGATGTAGCGGTCCATTTTCGACCACCGCCACGAGTCGCCGGCGGCTTCCTTCCACGCGGAGACGACGAGGTCGAGCCCGCCCTTGAGGAGTGCTCGGGCATCGGTGAACATGCCGTCGACGCTGCCGACGCAGAGGTGGTTGAACTCCGTCGCAGCGCGGGTGACGCCACCGAGGATGCGGTGTCCCTCGGGGTGACGGTCGGCCGGCCCGATGACGGCGGCGGCGGCCCCGGAGCCGAGGGTGAGGGAGGCGAACTCGCTCATGAAGTCGTCGCGGTCGATGGTGCTGCCGCTGAGGCGCTCGATGGTGTTGGCGTGCACCTCGCTCGCGTCCTCGCCGTTGACGATGAGCGCGTACTCGATCTGGCCGGACTCGATCATCGCGGCCGCCATGGTCATGCCGGTCACGAAGCCGAGACAGGCGTTGGCGATGTCGAAGTTGATGGCCGAGCTCGGCAGGCCGAGGCCGTCGTGGATGCGGACGGCGACGGAGGGCTCGAGGTGCTGCCGCGTCACCGAGGTGTTGATCATGAGCCCGATCTGCGAGGGCGAGATGCCGGCCTCGGCGAGCGCTCGGCGACCGGCCGACACCGTGGCGTCGTCCGAGTTCTCGCCGGGTCCCCAGTGTCGTCGCTCGACCACACCGGCGACGCGTCGCAGGATGCCCTTCGGGAGGCGGGCGCGTTTCATCGCGGCCGCGAGGCCCTCTTCGATCTCGACCGAGGTCACCACTGCGGACGGCAGCGTGCTCGCCACCGACAACATGGCCACATTGTCGAATCGGGTAGTTGCGTTTCCGGTCACGATTCCTCCGTGCCTCTGACCAGGCAGTCTTGACCGCCAGCGTCTGACGGTACTCCTCTACCCTGAACGTGGACGAATCGTGTCCCCGTTGTTGACAGCGGGTGCCCAGCGGGACAGCGCCATCGCGAACTGTCCACAAGCATGTTCGCCACGGGATGGGCCTGTTACGATCGTTCTAACAGTTCCCCCCGGGGATCCTGCAGTGTCCTTCAGCGGATGCCGGGATCGGTCGGGGGGCCTTTTTGTATCGGTCGGGGGGCCATTGGCGACGCACGCGGCGGGCGGGGGTAAGCGCTCACTTTCGATCTCTGAGCAAGTCGGGTTGCTCGAAGCCCGGGGACTCGTCGACGAGGCGGGCCATCTCCCCCGTGCACTCATGACACACGGCTACTTCCGGCTCTCTGGGTACTGGCGGTATTTCCAGATTGATCCGAGTGCAGGGAGGAACGCATTCCTTCATGGAACGGAGTTCTTGGAGGTCCTCGACATCTACCGCCTCGACTCTGAGCTTCGGAATCTCCTGCTCGAAGGCATCTCCGAGGTCGAAGTGGCGCTCCGGGCGTCGTTGATCGCAAATCTGTGTACACCGGGTGGCCTGGGGACCAGGTATCTCCACGAGACGATCTACTCGGACAGAGCCGATGCCAGCGGAAGAAGCCACCGAGCGAAACTACTCTCAGACATTCGCGACGACATCGCGCGGTCGAAGGAGCGTCACGTCAGGCATCATCGCTTGACGGGAGACGGTTCGGTACCGCTCTGGGTCGCGACCGAGGCGATGTCGTTCGGGACGCTGTCCCGGATGTTCGGGCTTCTCGCCGACCGGGAGACCCAGCGGCGGGTGGCGAAGCGCTTCGGTTACGACGACGGGCTCTTCTCTTCGGCCCCGTCCAACCTTCGTGCGGTTGCCGTGTTCAGGAACGTGTGCGCGCACCACAGCCGCATCTGGAACCGGCCTGTCCAACAGGATCAGCCACGATTGTTCTCCGGAGCGTTCGCACCTGGAGTGAGGCCTCGCGACTTCGTCGGCGCACCGTGGGGCGTCATCTCCGTCCTCGGGCACATGGTCATGCAGGTCCGCAACGACACCACGTTCGCGGACGCGGTTCACCGCTTGGTGACGAGCAACTCCTTGTACTGGCAGGGGGTCTCGGATCCCAGCGACGCGTGACCATCCCGCGCGAATGCGTCACGAGCCATGCAGTTGGCAGTGGCACTGCCACGCGCGCAGGTCGCCGCAGTAGCCTGTGGGGATGACCACCCGCCGCACCCTCGACCAGTCCTCCAAGCTGAAAAGCGTCCTCTATGAGATCCGGGGGAAGGCCCTCGTCGAGGCCGTGCGACTCGAGGCCGACGGGCACCGCATCCTCAAGCTCAACACCGGCAATCCCGCCATCTTCGACTTCGAGGCACCGCACCAGATCGTGCGCGACATGATCGCCGCGCTCCCCCACTCCCACGGGTACAGCGACAGCCGCGGCATCCTCTCCGCGCGCCAGGCCGTCTCCTACCGCTACGAGGAGATGGAGGGGTTCCCCCGGGTCGACCCGGAGTGGGTGTTCCTCGGCAACGGCGTCTCCGAGCTCATCACGATGACGATGCAGGCCCTGCTCGACGACGGCGACGAGGTCCTCATCCCCGCGCCCGACTACCCGCTGTGGACCGCGATGACGAGCCTCGCGGGTGGCACGCCCGTGCACTACCGCTGCGACGAAGAGGCGGACTGGGCGCCCGACATCGAGGACATCCGCTCCAAGATCACGCCGAACACCAAGGCGATCGTCGTCATCAACCCGAACAACCCCACGGGTGCGGTGTACTCCCGCGAGGTGCTGGAGCAGATCGCCGGGGTCGCGCGCGAACACGGGCTCCTCCTGCTCGCCGACGAGATCTACGACCGCATCCTGTACGACGACGCCGTCCACATCCCGATGGCGACCGTCGCCCCCGATCTGCTCTGCCTCACGTTCAACGGCCTGTCGAAGACCTACCGGGTCGCCGGCTACCGGTCCGGCTGGCTCGTGATCACGGGACCGCGTGACCATGCGCGCGGCTTCCTCGAGGGCATCAACCTCCTCGCGTCCACGCGTCTGTGCCCGAACGTGCCGGCGCAGCACGCCGTGCAGGCGGCGCTCTCCGGCGTGCAGTCGATCGACGCCCTCATCGCACCGAGTGGTCGCCTGCTCGAGCAGCGCGACGCCACCTGGGCCGGCCTCAACTCGATCCCCGGCGTCTCCTGCACCAAGCCCATGGGTGCCCTCTACGCCTTCCCGCGCCTCGACCCCGAGGTCCACGAGATCCACGACGACGAGCTGTTCGTCCACGATCTGCTCGTGGCGGAGCACATCCTGCTCGTCCAGGGCACGGGCTTCAACTGGCCGGACCCCGACCACCTGCGGGTCGTCACCCTGCCGGAGGAGCGCGTCCTCACCGACGCGATCGAGCGTCTCGGCAACTTCCTGTCCTCCTACAAGCAGTAGGCGCTCGACAGCACGACATCAGCGCGGTAGCAGGACATTCTCCAGAGGAGTTTCCTGCTGCCGGGCGGATCTCCTGCCCTACACCCCCAGGTACCGGCCCGGCCGGTGGTTCAGCGCGAGGATGAGGTTCAGGAGGACCGCACCGAGCGCCGAGACGAGCACGTTGAGCGGCGGCACGGCCACGAGCGACACGAGCACCACCACGGTGTCGACGGCCATGAGGACGTAGCCCGCGCGGATGCCGAACCGGTCCTGGAGGATCAGCGCGACGATGTTGAACCCACCGAGACTGGCTCGGTGTCGGAACAGGATGAGGATGCCGACGCCGCAGAGCACGTTGCCGACCACGGCCGCGTAGAACGGGTCGATGTGCCCGACCGGCAGGAACAGCGGGTGCACCCCCGACAGGACGGACACGAGCACGATCGCGCCGCCGCTCCGCAACGTGAACACCCAGCCCTTGCCGCGGATCGCGAGCAGGAAGAACGGCAGGTTGATCGCGATGAACAGCACCGGGAACGGCACGGGCGCGAGGTAGCTGACGAGAAGCGACAAGCCGGCCGTCCCGCCGGTCACCGCCGACCCCGCCTTCAGGATGAACAGCCCGAACGACACCACCGTGACGCCGACGAGCAGGCCGAGGATGTCCTCGACCACCCCGTGTCGGACCGGAGACGGTGCCGGGGCAGGTGTGGAGGGAGCCTGCTGCGCGCTCGACGGCGCGGCACTCGGCTGCTGGGTGCTCATTCCGCCAACGATGCGTCAGCTCATCGTCTTGCGCAACACGAGTAGAGTGCAGTGGTCATCGTGCTCGATTCCCAGCCCGAGAGTGAGCAACATGCCTCATCCCGCGACCATCGACCACCTCGACGCGCGCATCCTGACCGCGCTCGACGACGACCCGTCCATGACGGCGCTCGCCCTCTCACGCACCCTCGGCGTCGCGAGGAACACCGTCCACGCCCGCCTGCGTCGACTCGAGACGAGCGGCGCACTCGGCGCCCCGAGTCGCCGGGTGCGACTGTCGGCGCTGGGCTACCCCCTCACCGCGTTCATCGAGATCTCCATCCGGCAGGACCTCGCGACCGAGGCCTACGCGGCCCTCGAGTCGATCCCGGAGATCGTCGAAGTGCACGCGACCACCGGCGACGCCGACCTCTTCGCGAAGGTCGTCGCGCACGACACGGAGGACCTGCACCGCATCGCCGGGGTGCTGCTCGCGGCTCCGGGCGTGGTCCGGACGAACACGAAGGTCTCACTCATCGAGGTCATCCCCTACCGCGCGTCGACCCTCCTCGATCGCCTCGCCGAGGGGCCGTCAGTGCGCTGAAGCCGTCAGTGCGCTGATCGGGCACGCACCACGGCGGCGGTGCCCGCGGCGATCGCGACGACCGTGCCGTAGCCGAGGACCGTGGCGTGGAGCCCGATGGCCGAAGCGAGGAGACCCGCGATGACGGCCGGGACCCCGAAGGACAGGTAGGCGACGATGTACAGCGCGGCGAACAGCTCAGCGCGCTCGTCGGCCGGCGCGAGCGGGACGAGCGAGGCGATCGTGCCCATGAACGCCGTGCCGAACCCGGTACCGGCGATCACAACGGCGACCACCGCGATCGGGAGCGACCCGAGGATCAGCGCGACGAGGAGGAGCACGGTCCCGGCGGACAGCGCGGACGCCCCGTAGACGGCCGCGACGACGGGTCGGCGACGGTGCAGCACCGCGGCGGCGACGGCCCCCGCGGCCGGCAGCAGCCCGATGAGCAGCGCACCCCCGAGCTGTCCGTCGACGCCGAGTTCCGTGTGCATGATGCTCGGCCCGAGGGAGAGGAACAGGCCACCGGTCGCCCACCCGCCGAGGACGATCGGGATGCTCACGACGAACAACCGTCGGGCGTCGACGGGGACGGCTGCGCGGGGTCGGATGGCACGGGCCCATCCGGGAGCGCGGGCGGAGGTCTCCGGCACGATCCAGATGGACACCGCGATGAGCAGGTAGGCGACCGCCAGCGGCAGGAACGTCCAGCTCGACGGATCGGCGACCGTCTGCAGCAGGACGCCCGCGAGGATCGTGCCGGCGGCGAGACCGATCATCGGTGCGATGGCGTTCAGCAGGGTCGCCGCTCGCGGCCGCTCGGGCGGGGCCAGATCGATGATGGTCGCCGACAGTGTGGAGAGCAGCGCCCCACTGGCGAGCCCTTGGAGCACGCGCGCGAGGTACAGCAGTGCTCCGGAGTCGACGTGCCAGAGGAGCAGCATGCTCGCGGCGAGCACGACGAACCCTGCGGTGATCACCGGGCGGCGTCCGAGGTGGTCCGAGACCGAGCCGATCGTGAGGAGTGCGACCAGCAGGGCGAGCGCGTAGGCCGAGAAGGCGATGGTGACGCCGATCGGGCCGATGCCGAGCCGTTCCTGGAGCTCCGGGTAGAACGGTGACGGAGCGCTGGCGCCGGCGAGCATGAGCGTGCTGCCGAGCCCCGCGAGGATGAAGCCGAAGGGGCGCCGCGGAATCGCGGGCACACCGGTGGCCGCGGTGGGCACGGGTCGGGTCGAGGGTGACGGGGTCGTCGTCTGCACGGGGCGGCATCCTTTGGTTCCAAAAATATCGAACGATTGGACGATACGCGCTTCCCGCCGATTGTTCAACTATTATCGAACCATGCCCGCACCCGCCGATCTCACGCACCCCGACCGCGAGGCGATCGAGCTGCCGGCCGTGCTCTTCGCGCTCAGTGATCCCGACCGACTCGAGATGGTGCGGCAACTCCGGGACGGCCCGATGGACGCGGCGAACTGCACCGCCCTCGACCCCACGATCCCGAAGTCGACGAAGTCCCACCTCATGAAGGTGCTCCGCGAGGCCGGCGTCATCCGGAACGAGCCGAACGGTCGCCACCGCACACTCACCCTGCGGCGTGACGACCTCGACACCCGGTTCCCGGGCCTCCTCGACGCCGTCCTCGACGCCGACTGACCGGCGCTCCCACCCCTC
The DNA here is from genome assembly GCF_015350715.1 of Plantibacter sp. VKM Ac-2876. NCBI lineage: Bacteria > Bacillati > Actinomycetota > Actinomycetes > Micrococcales > Microbacteriaceae > Plantibacter > Plantibacter sp. VKM Ac-2876. The sequence continues at coordinate 855,755 of NZ_JADKSI010000001.1, forward strand.
GGGTTCGCCGCTCGTGGACGGGAGCTGCCAGAATTATCGGCGCGGTGATCCACCGCGCACACGACGACAGGGGGCTGGGGAACATGGGAACGCTGCGGTACGGGAACGAAGCACTCGAACTCGAGGACCGGACCCTCGCCCACGTGCAGATGGTCGTCGTCTCCAAGCTCCGCAAGGGTGAGGCGTTCCTCCTCTCGTGGACCATCGACCCCGCTCACGGCTCGGGCCGCTACGCGATCTGGATCGAGACCGGCGTCCCCATCGTCTTCCGGTTCACCGGCTCCCGCCCGGTCGCGCTCAACCGCGCCTGGTTGCAGGCCATGCTCGACCGCACCTACACGCCGGCGGGGCTCGAGCTCATGCCGGAGACCGACTACCCGGAGCTGTCCGCCGACAACTGAGGCGCGGCAACCGGCACGATCCCGAATAGCACAAGCGATCCGACCGTTCAAGCATCGGCCGTCCGACACGTGCTCGATTACGATCGGATCATCGAAGGTCGGGGACTTCTGAGAGTCGGCTCGAGCGGTGCCTGGAGGGCCCGCAGCGCGCGGTCGAAATCGTCGAAGACATTCGGAGGCGGGCCACACGGATCAGACCGTGCGGCCCGCCTCGCTGTTTCCCTTCAGACCAGGTGGGGAAGACCGAGCGACCTCCCGGCCCATCGCCGCCTCAGAGCCGCGGCTCAGTGCTGCGGCTGCCCCTCGGGCTCGGTGCGGTCGATCGAGTCGACGGCCTCGCGCATGCGGTCGAGGAAGTCGACGATGCCCGCAGCGATCTCCGGTTCGATCCCGGTGGTCGCCTCCATCATGCGGTGGTGCATGTGGCTGAGCGTCTTGCGGACCTCCGAGTCGGCGACGTCGGTGGTCGAGACGGTGACGCGGCGGCGGTCGGTCTCGCTCGGCCGACGGACGACGTGGCCCGCCGCCTCCAGGCGGTCGAGCATGACCGTGACCGATGAGGTCTTGATGCCGAGGTAGGCACCGAGATCCGTGGGGCTGACCAGGCGGTGCTCCTGCTTGGCGCGCAGCATGAACCGCAGCGCGAGGAGGTCGTTCTCCCCCATGTGCATCTCGTCGCGCGTCCGACGACGCATGGCCGCCTCGGCGGCGCGGTACAGACGCATGGCCTCGAGCATGCGGCGGCCGCGCTCGTGCTCGTCCTGTTCGTACCAGTAGTGCTGGGCGTCAACGGCTTGGGCGGTCATGAAGTCCAACAGTAGTGGTTCTCGTAACGAGATTGTCTAGCGGAGTCCGGATCGCGATGTCAAGTGGGGTACATGCAGACGCATGAATAACTAGATTCTCTAACAACACGAACGTTGAGCAAGGAGCAGTCATGAGCACGGTGTTGGAGCGAGGCACAGGGACCACGGTCGCCTGGGCTGAGCCGGATGCGACCCTCTGGGTCGCCTCGGTCGACGGCGAGTACGCCGGCATGGTCGAGTTCCGGGACGGCCGCTTCGTCGCCGCCTCGAGCACCGGCAAGGACCTCGGGGTCTTCGTCTCGCTGCTCCGCGCCAAGGAGGCGGTGGAGAACGGCCCGACGAAGACGCTCCAGTTTCCGTACGTCGCCGCTGTCGCCGCGTCCGCGATCGTGTCCGCGACCGCCGTCGCCTTCACCGCGTTCGCCGTCCTCTAGCCACACCGTGAAGCGCTCGCTCGAGGTCCTCCCGGACGGCATCCTCGCCGAGCGCGCAGCCGACGGAGACGCCACCGCCTTCGAGGTCCTCGTCTTCCGGCACGGTTCCCTCATGCGCGCCTACGCCGTCCGCGTGCTGGGGAACCAGTCGGAGGCGGAGGACGTCGTGCAGGACGTCCTCATCCAGGCGTGGGGCCAGCTGGACCGACTGAACGACCCGAATGCGGTGAAGTCCTGGCTGATGCGTATGGTCTCGAACCGGGCGATCGACCGCATCAGACGCCGCCGCGAACACAGCGAGATCGAGGATTGGAATGCCCCCGCGCCGTCCCATCAGTCCCCGGAACGGGTCGTCGAGGTGCGCATGCAGATGAGCGCGCTCGCTTCGATCCTCGACCGACTCCCCGCCATGCAGCGCGAGTGCTGGATGCTCAAGGAGACGGGCGGTCTGTCGTACGTCGAGATCGCCGAGTCGCTCGGGGTCCCGACGTCGACGGTGCGCGGCCAGCTCGCGCGGGCCAGACAGACCGTCCTGCGGGAGATGGAGGTGTGGCGATGAACGACGACGACCACGAGTCCATGCTCGACGGCCTGGCCGGCGCCGACCTCGACGGGCACACCATCGACGAGCTCTCCGACTACCTGGACAGCGGCCGTGAGCCCCTCGACCCCGACATCGAAGCCTCCCCCGGTTGCCAACTCGCCCTCGACGCCCTGCTCCGGCTGCGCACCCAGACCTGGGCGCTGCTCAAGTCGGAGGCGGCGACGCACTCAGAGCAGGACCGCTCCTGGATGCACGCGGTCCTCCAGAACATCTCGCTCGAGGCGCACGCCGGTCGGGACATCCCGCTCAGGCACGCGGACCCCGAGGTGCACCTGCGCATCACGGAGGGCTCCGTCCGCACCCTGATCCGCGGGGTGGGCGACAGCGTCGGCGGGGTCATCGTCGGTCGGGTCCGGCTCGACGGCGATGTGACGACCCTGGACGCGCCCATCACAGTGGCGATCACCGCCTCCGCCGCGTTCGGCAACAACCTCGAACGGCTGTCGCAGCTCATCCGGGATCGCGTCGTCGCGGAACTGGCCACGCACACCGAGCTCAACGTGGTCGCCGTCGACGTCACGATCATCGACATCCACACGCAGCGCGTCGCCCGGCCGGAGGACTCCTGATGGACACCGATGCCGCACTCTCGCAGCAGCTCACCGCCGTCGTCGCCGCGACACCGGGGGTCACGACGGTCTACGCGTCCGGGTCGCCGATCCGTGCGGTCCTGCGGACCGTCGCCGACGCGGTCGGCCGCGACGACGAGGAGCCGACGAAGGTCGCCGTCCGTCGCGGAGCCGACGGTGCGCTGACGATCGGCGTGACCATCGGCGTGACCGACGGGGCTCCGGTCCCGGCGACCCTCCGTCTCGTCGGCGATGCGATCCGCGGGGTGCTCGCGACGTCGATGGAGGGGACGCCGATCCGCGAGATCGACGTCCGCGTGTGCCGGATCGAAGACGCAGCACCGCTGGGAACGCCGCTCACGGGCGCGGCGACCACGCTGTAGACCCCGTCAGACGGGCGCCGGCTCCTGCTGCACCGTGGGTGCCGTGCCGGTCGTCCGCGCGCGGTGGCGGCGTTCGATCGCCTGGCCGACATAGCTCGCCACGATGATCAGCGCCGCACCGAGCGCACCCAGCGGGCCGATCGCCTCCCCCGCGATGAGCACGCCGACGAGGAGCGCCCAGACGGGTTCCGTCCCCATGAGGATGCTCGCGCGCGAGGCCGAGGTCCGCCGCACCGCCCACAGCTGGACGACGAACGCGAACACGGAGCACAGCAGACCGAGGAACAGCACGTCGAGCCAGCCGCGCAGATCGAGCAGGGTGACGGCTGCGGCGAGTCCGTCACCGGCGATGAGGCTGAACGCCCCGGCGCACACGAGCATCTGGACGAAGACGACGCCGAGCGTGCTGTCGGTTCGACCTCGCGTCAGGTGCGCACTCGACGTCACGTGCACCGCGCGGACGACGGCGGCGGCGATCACGAGCGCGTCGCCCGCGGTGGGTGCGCGGAGACCGCCGTCCGACACGAGCAGCGCGACACCGACCACGGCTGCGACCGCGGCGACGAAGTAGGACCTCGGGAGCCAGGACCGCGACGCGACACCGTCGAGCACCGGCGTCATGACGAGCGCGAGGCTGATCAGCAGCCCGGCGTTCGTCGCCGAGGTCAGGTGCACGCCCCACGTCTCGAGGCCGATGATCGCGGCCTGCGAGCAGCCGAGTGCCGCCGCGATCAGCAGGCCCCGTCCGCGAGGGAGCCGCTCCCGTCGCACGAGACAGATGAGCCCGATGGCGATCACCGCCACCAGGAACCGCAGGGCGACCGCGGCCGGCACGCCGGTGACGGCGGCGAGGTCCTTCGCCGCGAGGAAGCTGGCGCCCCACACCGCCGCGACCCCGACGAGCAGCACGTCGACGATGAGTTCGGAGGGTGCGCGGCGGGCCATGCCGCTACTCTCCTGGAGACGGACACGACAGAACAACAGGCAGTGTCTGGATCGACGATGAAGGAAAAGCTTATGGATCCCGCGCGCCTCCGCCTCCTCCGCGAACTCGGCGACCGTGGCAGCGTCGCCGCGGTCGCCGCAGCCATGCACGTCAGCGCCTCGGCCGTGTCGCAGCAGCTCGCCGCACTGCAGGCCACCATGCCGGTGCCGCTCACCGAGAAGCACGGGCGCCGCCTCGTCCTCACGGAGGCCGGCGAAGCCCTCGCGGTCGCCGCCGCGCGCGTCGAGGAGGCTCTCGCCGAGGCCAGGGACGCCGTGGACTCCTTCCTCCAACACGAGCAGCGCCCCGTGAGCGTCTCCGCGTTCCACAGCGCGGGGCTGGCGTTCTTCGGACCGCTGCTCGCGAGCGGCCCCATTCCCGGAGCCGATGCGACCGGTCCGGTTCCGCGGCTCCTCCTCGCCGACGCCGACGTCGCGCAGGACCGGTTCGCCGGGCTCACCGCCGACTACGACCTCGTGATCGCCCACCGCCTCCCGCACGAACCGGCGTGGCCGCTCGACCGCCTCGTCGTGACACCGCTGCTCGTCGAACCCCTCGACATCGCGATGCACGAGGCGCATCCGCTCGCGGCGCGGTCGGAGCTGCGACCGGAGGATCTGCGCGACGAACGCTGGATCTCCACGCACGAGGGGTTCCCGCTCGCCGGCGTCCTCCACCACCTGGGAGCGCTGAGCGGCGAGGCGCCGCGGATCGACCACCGCATCAACGAGTTCTCGGTCGCCGCCCAGGTCGTCCGCACCGGGGCTGCGATCGCCGTCATGCCGCGCACCACGGCGGCACCGTTGGCCGTCGACGGCATGGTCCTCCGACCGGTCGCCGGCGCGGTCCTCGTCCGGCACGTCGACGTCCTGGCGAGACCGGAGGCGATGGCGCGATCCGCGGTCCGGTCGGTGCTCGCCAGCCTCCAGCGCGTGGCCGCCGACGCGGCAGGCTGAGCTCGTATCAGCCCTCCGACGAGACGTCCACCCCCAGTCGCCCGACGCCCGGGAGGCGCAGGGTGGATGGACAACGACGAAGGAGCATCCATGCGCGCACTCACGTACCAGGGTCGCCGGTCGGTGTCGGTCGAGACCGTCCCGGACCCCGCGATCACCGCCCCCACCGATGCGATCATCCGTGTCACCTCGGCAGCCATCTGCGGCTCCGACCTCCACCTCTACGAACTGTTCGGCCCGTTCCTCGACCGCGGCGACGTCCTCGGCCACGAGACGATGGGTGTCGTCGAAGCCGTCGGCTCCGAGGTCACCCGCGTCGCGGTCGGCGACCGGGTCGTCATCCCGTTCACCATCGCGTGCGGCGAGTGCTTCATGTGTCGCAACGGGCTGCAGTCGCAGTGCGAGACGACCCAGGTGAAGGAGCACGGCAGCGGCGCCTCCCTGTACGGCTACACGAAGCTCTACGGCCAGGTGCCGGGCGGACAGGCCGAGTTCCTGCAGGTCCGACTCGCCGACGCGAACTGCATCGTCGTCGGTCGCGACCTGCCCGACGAGTCCTACCTCTACCTGAGCGACATCCTCCCGACCGCCTGGCAGGGCGTCGAGTACGCCGAGGTGCCGGACGGCGGCTCGATCACCGTGCTCGGCCTGGGCCCGGTCGGCCAGCTCGCGGCTCGCATCGCCAAGCACCGCGGTCTCGAGGTCTTCGCCGTGGACCCGGTGCCCGAGCGCCGTGCCCTCGCCGAGCGCTACGGCATCCGAGCCCTCGACCTCTCGGACGACGTGGTCGCTGAGCTCCGCGACGCCACCGGTGGACGCGGCCCGGACGGGGTCGTCGACGCCGTCGGCATGGAGGCCCACGGCTCACCGATCGCGGCTGCGGCACAGACGGCCGTCGGCGTGCTGCCCGACGCGATCGCGCGACCGGCCATGGAGCACGCCGGCATCGACCGGCTCGCCGCCCTGCACACCGCGCTCGATCTCGTGCGCCGCGGCGGTGTCGTTTCCCTGAGCGGCGTCTACGCCGGTGAGGCCGACATCATGCCGATGAAGTCGATGTTCGACAAGCAGGTGTCGCTCCGGATGGGTCAGTGCAACGTCGCCCGCTGGATCCCGACGCTGCTCCCCCTCGTCGAGGACAGCACCGACCCGCTCGGCGTCCTCGACCTCGCCACCCACCGGGTGCCGCTCGCCGAGGCACCGGCGATGTACGAGACGTTCCAGAAGAAGGAGGACGGCTGCATCAAGGTCGTCCTGAAGCCGTCGGCGTAGCTGCCCACTGTACGAAACGACCCGCGCCGATCATTCGGCGCGGGTCGTTCCGTGTCAGGCGGTCAGCAGTGCGTCAGGACCCGGTCACCAGTCCGTCGGACCGGCACTCCCCGCCTCGTACTCCTCGAGCGGCGTCTCGCCCGCGGCCCACGCGGTGACGACGGGGGTGACGATGCGCCAGCACTGCTCGGCGATGTCACCGCGCACCGACAGCAGCGTGTTCTCCTGCAGGAGGCCGGCGAGCACCTGCGCGTAGGCGCTGAGGGTCGCGGCTCCAGGGTCCGCCTCGAGCTCGACCCGGCGCAGGCCGTCGACGTCGTCGGCTCCGGTCACGATGAGGTCGAGGTGCACCGCACCGCCCTTGAGCGACATCCGGAGGACGGTGTCGGCGTGCCCGTCGGGAGCGTCGAGCCCCCTCGGCGCGGCCGAGCGTCGGAAGTGGACGGCGACCTCGCGGCGCGGGTCGCCGATGCCCTTGCCGGAGCGCAGGACGAACGGCACCCCCTGCCAGCGCGGGGTGTCGACCTGGAGCAGGAGCTGTGCGAGCGTCTCCGTCTCGCGGGAGGCGTCGACGTCGGGCTCGTCCACATAGGAGGGGAAGAGCCGGTCGCCGACCCGGCCCTCGGTGTAGCGCGCGCGTCGGGCGGTCGACGGGTCGTCCTTCCACAGCCGGACGGCGCCGAGGACCTCGGCGATGCGGTCGTGGACGTCGGTCGGCGTCACCGCGTCCGGCCGCTCCATCGCGGTGAGGGCGAGGACCATCAACAGGTGGCTCTGCAGCATGTCGCGGAGCGCGCCGGTCTGGTCGTAGAACGCTGCACGCCCCTCGAGCCCCAGCTCCTCGTCGTAGAGGATCTCCACCTTCTCGATCTGCTCCGCGTTCCAGCCCGCCTCGAGGAGTCGGTTGCTGAAGCGGAGGCCGAGCATCCCGAGGACGGTCGCGTTGCCGAGGAAGTGGTCGATGCGCCACAGACGCTCCTCCGGCACGACATCGGCGAGCGCCGCGTTGAGCGCCTGGGCGTCGGCGAGGTCGTCACCGAAGGGCTTCTCGATGGCGATGAGGAGGTCGTCGGGCAGGTCGATCTGCGCGAGCGCCTCGGCGACCTTGCGCCCGGCGGACGGCGGGAGCGCGATGTAGAGGATCGGCGAGCCGGTGCACGCGTCGAGCAGCGCACGCAGTTCGTCGGGGTCGGAGGCGTCGGTCGGGATGAACTCCGTCGTCGACACCAGCGCGTCGACGGTCCGGGCCCCGATGCCGGCGTCCTCGAGGCTGGCGCGGACGGTCGCACGCCACTCCTCGTTCGGCTGCGGCGTGCGGGCGGCACCGATGATCTGCAGCGAGATGTCGCGGGCGGCGTCGACGACCTCGCCGAGGCCGGGGATCAGGAGCCGCTTGGCCAGGTCGCCGTTGGCGCCGAGGATCGCGATGGTGCGCTTCGTCGGTTCCAGCGACTCCGCGTCCGGGATGCCGGGTACGGTGTCGGGATCGGGCTGGGTGGTGGTGTCGGACTGCTCGCTCATGATTCCATCCTGACCGAGCGTCGAATGATCGTCATGGGGTTGCGCACGCCCGCGCCCCGGTCATTGAGCCTGTCGAAGTGCAGGGACCGATACCCCGGTCACTGAGTCACACCCGGTCACTGAGCCATCCCGGTCACTGAGCCACACACCCGGTCATTGAGCTTGTCGAAGTGCGACCCCGCTCCACATCCCGACCGCTCGCCGGGTTCGTCGAGGCGCGGTAACTGAGCATCTCGAATGTCAGTGGTCCGTGATGGACTAAAGTCATGACCGAGACCTCCACCGCGCTCCCGCTGCGCGCGGTGGACGTCTTCGAAGAGCGTCTCGCGGAACTGTCGGACGAGTTCGCCGGCATCGCGCGTGAGCGTGCCGCACTCGACGCCCGGGAGGCTCGTCTCCTCGCCAGGTCGGCAGCCCTGGCCGACGCCATGGCGGACAGCCTCGTGTCACACGACGAGACGCCCGCGCAGCGGAAGGCGCTCATCCGTCGTTCCACCTGCGCGACGCTCGCCATGGCGACACGCGCCTCCGAGCCGACCCTGCAACGAGCCACCGGCGATGCCGAACGACTCGTCGCCGATGCTCCGGATGTCCTCCGCTCGCTGGAGGACGGCCGCATCTCGAGCCGGCACGCACGGACCATCACCGATCAGCTCCAAGACATCCCGGCGCACGGGCGAGCCGCGTTCCTCGAGACGGTCCTCCCCATCGCGGAGCAGTCGACCGTCGCACGGCTGCAGCACCAGGCCCGCACCCTCCGCGAGCGACTGCACCCGGAGTCCATCACCGTGCGGGCGGCCCGGTCGGAGGCCGACCGACGGGTGGAGATCGAGCCCGCGGCAGACGGCATGGCATGGGTACACCTGTTCACCACGGCACCCGTCGCCATCGCGATCGGAGAACGCCTCGACGCGCTCGTCGGTGCAGCCCACCTGACGGACGACGACCGCACCTGTCAGCAGCTGCGCGCCGACGCGCTCGGCTCGCTCTGCATCAGCGGCGTCACCACGGCCGACCAGACCGACCACCAGGGCCGGCGGTCGCCGATCGCCCGGCCGGTGGAGGTGCTCGACGACATCCAGCCCACGGTGAACCTCACCGTGCCCGTGCTCAGCCTCCTGGGGGTCAGCGAGGCCCCGGCGATCCTCGACGGCTACGGCCCGATCGACCCCGAGACCGCGGCGCGGCTCGCGGTCAACGCCCCCTCGATGACGAGGGTGCTCACCCACCCGGAGACGAGTGCGGTCGTCTCGGTCGGGCGGCAGCAGTACCGCGTGCCGGCGGATCTGCAACGAGCGGTCCGTCTCCGCGACGTCACGTGTCGCGCACCGGGTTGCGGGAGACGGGCTCGGGCCTGCGATCTCGACCATTCCGTCGCCTGGGCCGACGGCGGCACGACGAGTGTCGGCAATCTGGCGTGCGTCTGCCGACATCACCACCGACTGAAGCATCTACCGGGGTGGTCGCTCGACCACCGGCCCGATGGGGTCCTCGACTGGACCACACCTGACGGCAGGCGACACCGCACGGAACCGGAAGCGGTCCCGCCGTTCTGAGTGCGTGCCGCCCCTGCACCCACGGCCGATGCCGAGCTTCCGTGCAGGCTCGGCGACCGAGTTCCCCGGTCGCCGAGCCCAGCCCGGTCACCGAGCCTGTCGAAGTGCGCGCCTACTTGTCGTTCTCGGCGAGCCAGGCGTAGGACTCGGCGACGCCGCCGAAGATCTCCTTGCTGTAGCCGTCGAACTCCACGACGCGGGTCGCGTGCGGTGCGGCAGCGAGGATGGCCGGGATGTCGACCTGGCCCTGGCCCGCGGGCTGCTGGTTCGCGAACGCCTGGGCGAGCGCGTCGGGCACGACGAGCGCACTCTCGCTGCTCGGCAGTGCGGTGGCGATGTCACCGGAGATGATGCCGTCCTTGATGTGCAGGAACTGCACGCGGTCCCCGAGCGAACGGAGGAACGCCGGGGTGTCAGCACCGCCGACCGTCGACCAGAAGGTGTCGATCTCGAGGACGACCTCGGGCGACAGCTGCTCGACGAAGAGCTCGAAGATCGGGCGCCCGTCGACGTGGGTCGAGAACTCCCAGTTGTGGTTGTGGTAACCGAACTTCAGACCGGACGCCGCTGCCTGGACGGCGAGCTCGTTGACGCGCTCGGCGAGACGTGCCGCGTCGTCGGCGGTCTGCCAGCGATCGGTGGGGATGAACGGATCGATGACCGTCCCGATCCCGAGCCGCGACGCCGCGTCGAACGCGACCGCCGGGTCGGCGGCGTCGATGACGGGCGCGTGACCGGACGGGGCCGTGACACCAGCGGCGGCGAAGGCGGTCTCGAACTCGGCCGCGCGCTCGACGAACGCGTAGGGCTCGACCTTCGTGAAACCGATCTCGGCGATGCGGGCGACGGCGCCCTGCAGGTCCTCGGCGATGGCGTCGCGGACGGTGTACAGCTGCACGGACGGTGCGCTCATGGGTACTCCTTCGTAGCTTCGGGCGGGCACCGACGGGCGCTTCCGCACGTGTCTCCCACAGCACGGAACCGCTTCTGTCGACTCGTCGACAAAAGTACCCGAGGTGAGTCTATCGACTGTGCCTGGACAGGAGGGAACAACTGCCGGTCGGTCGGCCGGTCACATGCGTCCCGGATCGAGCGACCGGCCGCGCGTAGGCTGGAGCCCCACATCAGTCATGAGCGGGGGGGCTCCATGTCAGACCTGAACCGGACGAAGCGGAGATCACCACTGCGCGCGATCGTCATCAGCGGCGTCCTGATCCTGATCGCCGTGGTCGTCTACGGACTGACCCTGAACCCGAACGTGTTCACCCTGCTCGTCATCTGCATCGTGATCGTGGTCTCGGTCGAGGCGCTGACGAGCAGACCCGACCGGCCGTAGCCCGACCGGTGGCTGGACCGTTACTTCTCGGAGCGCTTGAGGGACTTCTTGACCGCTCGCTCGGCGAGGACGGTCACGTAATCCTGGACCGGGCGTTCGGCGAGCGCGCTGACCTCTTCGCGCACGAGCTCGCCGATCCGGGCGGAATCGACCCCCGAGTACTTCTCGCTCAGCTTCGCAGTGAGCTGACGGATGATCTCTTCGTGATCGATCTCAGTTGCCATGGACTCAGTATCAACCCACAGTTGTTGCCTGGGCTGTGAATCGCGGCTTCCGTCCGCCGCTGTTCTCCCGCCGGTCACCTGGGCGCCGCGATCCGTTCACCCTCCCCATCGGGCACCCGCCGAGGATATTCTGACCGCGATGTCGATTTCCGTGTTCGCCGTTCGACGTCAGAGTGAGGCGGGCGATCAGCGCCCCTGACGACAGGAGAAGACGATGTCGAAATACATGCTCATCATGCGCAACAGCGGGTCCGTCGAGAAGCTCGAGGACATGGACTTCGAAGCGGTCATCAACGCGATGGGCGCCTACAACGAGTCGATGATCAACGCCGGCGTGATGGTCGGCGGTGATGGCCTCACCGACGCCGCACAGGGAGCCGTGGTCGAGTTCACGACCGAGGCCCCGATCGTCACCGACGGCCCTTACGGCGAACTCCACGAACTCTTCAACGGGTTCTGGACCATCGAGGTCGCCACCCGCGAGGAGGCCATCGAATGGGCCGGCCGGGCGCCGCTCGGCCCCGGCAACAAGATCGAGGTGCGCCGCGTGACCGACGAGACGGACTTCGCCGACCACGCCGACAACGAGTACCTCCAGAAGGAGAAGGAGTGGCGGGCGCAGGAAGGTGTGGCGAAGCCGGCGGCCGACCCGGCCTGAGCACGACCGACGCGAGACGGACATGACCGACGCCGACCTGACCGACAGCGGCGCGGCGGACGGCGACGAGGCCGCCCGCCGCGTGGTCGACGGCGTCTGGCGGATCGAGAGCGCGCAGATCGTCGCCACCCTCACGAAGCTGACCGGCGACCTCGGTCTGGCGGAGGATCTCGCCCAGGAGGCGCTGCTGGACGCCCTCGAGCAGTGGCCGCGCGACGGCGTGCCGCGCAACCCGGGTGCGTGGCTGACGATGGTGGCGAAGCGTCGCGCGATCGACGGCTGGCGACGCCGGGCGGCATTGGACGAGCGGTACCGCTCGCTCGCCAGGGACCTGGAGCAGGCGAGCGACCTCGACTGGGAGCCGATCGGGGACGACGTCCTGCGGCTCGTCTTCACCGCCTGCCACCCGGTGCTGTCGCGGGAGTCGCAGGTGGCGCTGACGCTGCGGGTCGTCAGCGGGCTCACCACCCAGGAGATCGCCCGGATGCTCCTCGTCCCGGTGCCGACGGTGCAGGCGAGGATCACCCGCGCCAAGAAGACGCTCGCCGCGGCGAACGTCCACTTCGAGGCGCCGGACCCGGCCGAGTGGCCCCGGCGCCTGTCGGCCGTCCTCGGCGTCGTCTACCTGCTCTTCACCGAGGGGTACGCGGCGACGAGCGGGCCGACCTGGATCCGCGCCGAACTCGCGAACGAGGCACTGCGGCTGGGCCGACGCCTCGTCGCGCTCGTCCCCCGCGAACCGGAGGCGCACGCGCTCGTCGCCCTCATGGAGTTCCAGGCCTCACGCTTCGCCGCGCGCGTCGCACCCGACGGCTCCGCGATCCTGCTCGCCGACCAACACCGCGAGCGCTGGGATCGGGCGCAGATCGTCCGTGGGACGGCGGCACTCAGCCGCGCCGACGCCCTCGGCCGGGGACGCGGCGCTTACGCGCTCCAGGCGGCCATCGCGCAGTGCCACTCGGTCGCGCCCAGCGTGGAGGCGACGGACTGGGAAGGGATCGTGATCCTCTATGAGGCGCTCGGACGGATCGCCCCCAATCCGGTCGTCGAACTCAACCGCGCGATCGCGGTGTCGATGGCGACCGGCCCGGCGACGGCGCTCCGCATCGTCGACGGCCTCGCCGACGATGCGTCGCTCCGGGGGTCGCATCTCGTCCCGAGCGTCCGCGGCGAACTGCTCGCACGGCTGGGGCGCACCGAGGAGGCCCGCTCGGAACTCCTGACCGCCGCGCACCTCGCAGCGAACGACCGTGAGCGCGACGTCCTGCTGCGGAAGGCCGCCGAACTGCCGGCGTGAGGTGCGGCTCAGCGCTTGGCCGGCACCTGGGCCGGCACGTCGAACCGCTGGCCTTCCGGCTTCGACGGCAACAGCACGAGGACGAGCAGGATCACGCTGCCCACCGACGGCACGAGGGTGAGGAAGTAGTAGGTGCCGGGGAAGCCGGCGTCGTGCAGGCGCCTCCACGTGATCGCGAGGCTCGGCACGAAGAGCGCAACCCAGGCGATGAGCGTCAGAACCACCCCGATGATGAGGACGACCACGCTGACGCCGATGCCCGTGGCACCCAGGTCGACCCCGTCGAACTCGCCGACGTACCCGTTGTCGTACCGAGCCTGCTGCTGCACGGCCGTCGTCGTGGCGGTGACCGTGACGAGAATCGCGCCGATGGTGACCAACAGCGTCGGGACGAGCATGACGATGGTGGTGAACAAGGAACTCCACCAGTACTCACTGAGCGACGCGCGACCCGAGAAGTTCGCGTACTGCTTGAAGAAGCGCTTCCTGGCTTGGCCGAATGTCGCCCCGTAGAGCGGGAGGGACAGGTCGTCCGGTGAGCTGGCGCCCCGGGGAGGGGGCGCGACGTACTGCAGCTGACCGTACTGAGGCTGGCCGTAGGGGGCCTGGCCGTACTGCGGCTGGCCATACTGAGACTGGCCGTAGGGAGCCTGGCCGTACGACGACTGGGGGTTCGGCACCTGAGGGTTCGGAGGATACGTCATGGCTGCTTCCGGATCGCTGGTCGACGAGACACCAGTATGACGCGCTCCGCCCTCACGCCCGGGTGATCGGGATCCAGACACGCATCGTGGACGGTCCGCGCTCGGCCCAGGAATGGTACGGCGCAATGCTCGCGGTGAACGTCTCGTCGGCACCCGTCGCGACGAAGGCGTCGCCGTACGGCCAGGCGGTGTCGGCAAGACTCCGGGTGCGCAGCTCGATCGACAGTCGACCGCCCGCGTCCTCGACGGGGACGACACCCTCCCCCACCTCGATGCGGGCGATCGCCTCGTCGCCGCCCGGGAGGTCCACCGACTCGACGCAGTAGACCTCGGGTCCGCGCTCGATCGCGAGGCTGCCACGGATGGCGTCCACGCGGGGATCCGGCAGGGTGACCCGCGGACGGACGCTGAACGTGAGCTCCACGACGTCACCGGGGACGAAGGACCGCTCGACGTCGGCGTAGCCAGGGGTGACGGCACGATCCACGGAGGCACCGTCGACGGGTCGGACGGTCACCACCGCGTCATCAGCCCACGACGGCACCCGGAGCGAGACGGTCACCGGTCCACTCGGCGCCTCCACGATCCGCATGGTGACGACACCGGAGCGCGGGTAGTCGGTCACGAGCTCGGCCCGGAACCGCCCGCCGTGCTCGCCGCCGATGACCGTGTCGATCGCCGCCGATGCGAACTGATGGATCTGCACGCCGTGGTCGTCGCTCGTGGCGAGGAACGCCGCCAGGCTCGCGAGCGTCCGCGCCACGTTCGGTGGACAGCAGGACACGTCGAACCAGGGCGCACGCTCGGAGGACGACGCCCGCGGCGACACCTCGTCGTCTGGGCTCGACTCCCCCGGCGTGCGCTGGTGGAGGGTGTTGGCGTAGAAGAACGCGGTGCCGGCGGCCGACGGCGAGGTCGCGACGACGTTGTAGAGGACGCGCTCGATGTGGTCGGCGTAGCGGACGTCGCGGTCCTCGAGCAGCAGCCGCCAACTGAACATGATCGATGCGATGCCCGCACAGGTCTCGGAGTACGCGCGGTCGGACGGCAGCTCGAAGTCCTCGCCGAACGCCTCGTCCTGGTGGTGCGAGCCCTGTCCGCCGGTCAGGTAGGTGCGGCGCGCGATCGTCCGGTCCCACTGGCCGCGGAGGGCGTCGAGGAGGCCGGCGTCGCCGTGCTCCACCGCGATGTCGGTGGCGCCGGCCGCGAGGTAGTTCGCGCGGACCGCGTGGCCCCGCAACGCCTCCGCCTCGCGGATGGGCACGTCGTCCTGGAAGTACGCGCGGCCCCACTCGATGTCCTGGAGCACGCCGGTGCCGCGACGCTCGACGAACAGCGACGCGAGTTCGAGGTAGCGCGGCTCGCCCGTCACGCGCGACAGCTCCGCGAGGCCCACTTCGACCTCGGCGTGCCCGCACACCGACTGGATGCCGTCGGTGCCGAAGACCTCGCAGATGAGGTCCGCGGCCCGGGTCGCGATCCCGAGGAGCCCGTCGTCGGAGCCGGGGCTCGTCCGCTCCCGGGCGACGGCCGCCTGGAAGAGATGACCGAGGCAGTACAGCTCGTGCCCCCACTCGAGGTCCGACCAGCGCTCACCCTGACCCGGGCGACCGAAGCGGGTGTTGACGTAGCCGTCGGCCTCCTGCGCGGCGGCGACCCGGTCGACGATCGCGCGGAACCGCGACTCGAGCGCTTCGTCACCGCCGAGCCGTCCGAGCTCCCACGCGACGGCCTCGAGGTACTTGTAGACCTCGGAGTCGGCGAACTCGCGTCCGCGACGGCCCTCGGGAAGCGTCCCGGCGGCGGCGAGGTCGAAGTTGCGGAGCCAGCCCTCCCGCTCGAGCCAGTGCTCGACGTGCGGCAGCGTCGCCGTGCCGTTGACCCGCTGACGGTCGGCCCAGAAGCCGTCGGTGATGCGCACCTCGTCGAGGCCGAGCGGTGTGAGCGCACCGGCGGTGGGGACGACCGGGGCTGCGACGGTCACCGACGTCGTCGGCGTCGTGGACGTAGTGGATGTGGTCCTGGTGGTGGTGCTCATGGTTACCCCTTGAAGGCGCCGGACATGAAGCCGCGCACGTAGTGACGTTGGAGGATGAGGAAGAGGAGGATGCACGGCAGCGCGAGGACCACGACGCCGGCTTCGGTCGCGCCGTAGTCGACGACGCCCTGGACCTGGCCGCGCAGGTTCGAGACCGCGAGCGGCAGGGTCATCTTCGCCGAGTCGTTGATGAGGATGAGTGGCGCCATGAAGTCGTTCCACGCCGCGAGGAACGCGAACAGGCCGACCGTGATCAGCCCCGGCTTCACGGCCGGCACGAGGACCTTCCACAGCACGCTCCAGGACGTGCAGCCGTCGACCATCGCAGCCTCGTCGAGCTCCTTCGGGATCGACTCGAACGCGATGCGCATCATGAAGGTCGAGAACGGCAATTGGAACATGGTGAGCACGAGCGCCACGCCGACGAGCGAGTTCGACAGCCCGACCAGGTTGAGGAGCACGTACAGCGGGATGAGCAGCGTCGCGTACGGGACCATGAGGATAGCGATGGTCGCGAGGAACAGGGCGTTCTTGCCGCAGAACTGGAACCTCGCGAACGCGTACCCGCCGAAGAGCGAGATGACGAGCGTGAGGATCACGGTCAGCAGCGAGACGAACAGCGAGTTGCCGATGTACTGCAGGATGCCGTCCTGGTACCCGGCGAGGGTGATGTAGTTGCCGAGCCCCCACCCCTCGGTCTGGTTCGTACCGGCGAGCGGCGACACCGAGCGGACGGCGGTCCAGACGAGCGGGTAGAGGAAGATCACGGCGAGCGCCGCGGTGAAGATCCAGAACGGCATCCGGATGGCGATACCGAAGAAGTTCGTCGGCTTCCCGTCGCGTCCGCGTCCGCGCGTGCGTCCGTGACCACGGACGTCGGGCATCGTCGAGGTGACGGTGGCCGGTTCCTTTCGGGTGATGGTCATGCTCAGTCCTCGACCTTCTTGCTGAACGCGCGGATCTGCACGATGTTGATGACGATGAGCGCGGCGAGCACGATGACCGACAGCGCGCCGGCGACGCCGAGGTTGTTCGGGCCCTGGAACGCCACGTTGTAGATGAGCTGGACGATGGTGATCGTGCTGTTGTCAGGCCCGCCCTTGGTGAGGATGTAGAACTGCTCGAACGCGAGGAGTGAGCCGGTGACGCACATCACCGTCGTGAGCGCGAGGGTCGGCTTCAGCAGCGGGACGGTGATGTCACGGAAGGTCTGCCAGCGTGACGCGCCGTCGATGCGCGCCGCCTCGTAGACCTCCTCCGGGATGCCCTGCAGGCCCACGAGCATGAGCAGCATGTAGAAGCCGGCGAAGCGCCAGACGATGAGGAACACCGTCGACCAGAGCGCCGCGTCCGGGGTCCCCAGGAAGGTGAAGCCCATGGCCTTCGTGAGGTCGGCGAACGGCCCCGCGATCGGCGAGTACAGGACGTAGAAGAGGAGCGACGCCGAGGCGAGGCCGAGGGCGCTCGGGATGAGGAACGCGGTGCGGAGGAACCCCTTCCACCGGCTGGACTCCTGCACGAGGAGCGCGAGACCGAGGCCGAGGCCGATGAGCAGGACGGTCGCGATGGCCGTGTACTTGAGCGTGAAGACCACCGAGTCGAGGAAGAACCGGTTGTCGATGGCCTTCGGGAAGTTCTCGGGGAAGTTCACACCCTGGTTGCCACCGAGGAGCGGCCAGTCGGAGGCCGCCATCTGGAACACGAGCCCCAGCGGGACGAGGAACAGGAGGATGACGAACACGGCCGTGGGGAGCGCGAACAACCAGCCGGTGCGGGCGTGCACGGCTCGACGCTTCCGGGCGCCGACCGAGTCCGTCGGGCCTCGTCTGGCGAGGGTGGTACTCATGGGTGGACCTTTCAAGACGTTGGGAGCGGGTGCGCCGCCGCAGCGGGGGAAGCGGCGACGCACCCGCTGGTCGGACTACTGCGAGAGCACGTCCGTGATGGCGTCGTTGTCGGCGTCGACCGTGTCGGTGCCCTCGAGGACGGCGTTCCGCACGAGCGTCAGCCACGGGCTGGTCGGCGAGTTGAAGGCCTCCTGGAAGTTCAGCGAGTACGGGGTGTCGCCCTTCGAGGCGACCTCGTTGATCGTGACGAGGCGCGGGTCCTTGCTCGAGTACTCGTTCTCGGCGAGGTCGGAGCGGGAGACGACGTCGTTGTCCTTCGCGAGGACACCGACCTGCGCGTCCTCGGACATCAGCCAGCTGAGGAAGTTCCACGACTGTGCGGCCTTCTTGCTGTCCTTCGAGACGCCGATCCCGTCGCCACCGACGAAGGTCGAGTCACCGCCCTTCGGGCCCGGGATGCCGGACACGCCCACGTCGAACGGGGTGGAGGAGAGCAGCGTCGCCGGGTACGGCATGACGCCGACCTTGCCTTCGGTGAAGCCGGCGGTCCAGGTGGGTCCGGCCTCGTCCTTCGATGACGGGAGCACGGCGCCCGACTTCCAGAGGTCGGCCCACGTGCTGTAGACCTCCTTGGCGCCGTCCTCGGCGAGGAGCGACTCGGTGCCCTCCTCGTTCATGACCTGCTCGCCGTCGGCCCAGACACTGGGGAACCAGGTGAAGACGAGGCAACCGCCGCAGTTGAGGCCGGTCGCGGTGCCGTAGGTGTCGGGCTTGTTCAGGGCCTGGACGGCCTTCGCGTCCTCGGCGAACTCGGCCAGCGTGGTCGGGCCCTGCTCGGGGTCGAGCCCGGCTTCCTTGTAGAGCTCCTTGTTCCAGAACAGCATCGAGAGGTCGAGGACGAACGGGAGCACGTGCTCCTTGCCGTCCGCGGTGCCGGCGGCGAGGTGGCCCTGGTTGATCTCGTCCTTGAAGTCGAGCCCGTCGATGTTCGCGGTGAGGTCCTGGAACAGGCCCTGTTCGACCCAGTTCGGGACGTACACGATGTCGGCGGCGAACAGGTCGGGGAGGCTGTCGGAGCCGGCCGCCGCACCGACCTTCGCGACGTAGTCGTCGTTCGGGACGACGGTGAGCTTCACCTGGTTCTCGTGCGAGGCGTTGTAGGCCTCGACGAGGAGCTTCGCCTGCTTCTCGAGCGGGGCGCGGGTCCAGAGCGTGAGCTCGGAGCCGTCGTCCACCCCCTCGGGTCCGGCGCTGGCGAGTGGGGAACTCCCGCCGCCCCCGGAGGAACAGGCGGCGAGGCCGACGAGGAGGGCGCTGGCGGCCAACACCCCTCCGACCCGCTGCATCCGTCTGGTGTGCGTGCTGCGCATGGTGACTCCTCTGACTCATCGTTGAGCGGACCGGTCGGGCCCGGCGGTGCATGGGAGGTTTTCGAAACTGTCGAAACGCCTTTCGGTAAAGCTAGCCTGGGATCGGTGTAGCGTCAAGAGCGAAGTCCGGTAACGTTTCGGAAACGAAGAGGGGGAGCAATGCCAGACAGTGATGTCGGTGCTTCGGTGACCGGTACCCCCGGCCGAGCGGCGACCTTGGGCGACGTCGCCCGGATCGCAGGCGTCTCGATGGCCACCGCCTCGAAAGCCATCAACGGACGGAGCGAGGTCGCACCGAAGACCCGTCAGCGGGTGCTCGACGCCGCGAAGGAAGTCGCCTTCACCCCCAACGAACTCGCCCGCAGCCTCATCAACGGCCGGACGGGCACCGTCGGCCTCCTCACGAGCGACCTCGAAGGCCGGTTCGTGATCCCCATCCTCATGGGTGCCGAGGACGCGTTCGGTGCTGGCCAGGTGAACGTGTTCCTCTGCGACGCCCGCGGCGACGCGATCCGCGAGCAGCACCACCTCAACGCACTGCTCACCCGGCGCGTCGACGGCATCATCGTGGTGGGCCGCACGACGGACCCACGCCCCTCGCTCGGCCACAAACTGCCCGTCCCGGTCGTCTACGCCTACGCGCCGTCCGACGACCCGACCGACGTGTCGATCACCCCCGACAACCGCGACGGCGGGCGCCTCGCCGTCGAGCACCTGATCGCGTGCGGGCGTTCCCGGATCGCGATGATCACGGGTGAACCGCAGTACGCGGCGGCCAGGGACCGCGTGACGGGCGTGCAGAACGCCCTCGCCGCAGCGGGTCTGGACCTCGTCGGCACGCCGATGTTCTCGGAGTGGACGGAGCACTGGGGTCGCGATGCGGCGGCGATGCTGCTCGCACAGCACCCGGAGATCGACGGCATCGTCGCCGGTTCCGACCAGATCGCCCGCGGCGTCCTCGACACCGTCCGCGACCTCGGGCGCGACGTCCCGAGCGACGTCGCGGTCGTCAGCTTCGACAACTGGGAGATCCTGGCCACCAACTCGCGCCCGGAACTGTCGTCGATCGACGCCAACCTGCAACAGCTCGGCCGGCTCGCCGCCACCCGCATCTTCGAGGCGATCGAGGGCACGGAGGTCGCGCCGGGTGTCGAGTACCTGCCGGGCCGCCTCGTCCTCCGCGGTTCCACGATCCCGAGGCGCTGAGGTCCGGTCGGACGCCGATACTCGTCGCGCGGGTGATGCGACAGCCGTCGGACATCGCTACGGTCGAGCCATGGACAGCTCAACCGTCATCATGATCGTGGTCCTCGCCGTCGTCGCGGTCATCGTCGTCACGATCACCGTGCAGACCAGACGACGTGCCGGCGCCTCGAAGCATCGCGGTGGTACGACCTCTGACTCCGGCACGCCGTTCATCGTCGACAGCGACGGTCACCATGGTGGTGGCCACCACGGCGGAAGCGACTCCGGCGGTTGGGACGGTGGCGGCGGTGGCGACTCCGGCGGTGGTGGAGACGGGGGCGGCGGAGGCGGAGGCGACTGACCGGTCGACTCCGTGATCACCTCGGCTGATCAGCGGCGTCGCTGCTGCTTCGAGCGGCGCTTCGGCTTCGTGCGCGGCTTGCGCTTCGATGGCGGCACAACCGCGTCCCCCTCGCCCGAGCGCTTCCGGCGCGAGACGTCGACGCCGCCTGCCGGTCCACCGATCCACATCGGCACCCCACTCCCCCAGCCGGCGACGAAGAACAGCACCCCGCCAACGACCAGGCCGGCGACCCCGACGACCTGCCAGATCGCCTCGTCATAGATCACGGGCCCCACGGCCTGACCGTCGAAGAGCAGATGGAAACCGTTGTTCACGACGACGACGAGCAGCGTCAGCCACCCCACACCGAACACCGTGCCAGCCACCCAGCCCCACGAGGCGATCGCCAACCCGCCCAGAACCGCTGCCGCAGCGACGGGCACGCCGAACGCCACGAACAGGACGATCGCGACCCAGGACTCTGCGCTGTCGCCGCCGATGGCGGCCAAGACGATCGCGACGACGACGAGCAGCACCACGGAGGCGATGAGCGCGCCAGTCCACGTCGTGATGCGCCGTCGACTCATCCGGTACGGGTTGGTGGTGGACGACTCCAGGTTCGGCATGGCTCCATCCTCGACCATCAGAGACCCCGCCGCCCGCCGGACGGCGAGCGCGGCGTCACGGTAGCCTCCCTGCATGGGGGAATCACGAGGCACCCGCGCGCGCCGGAACGCACGCCGGGCGATCGCTGTCGGAGTCGGCGCGGTCACGGCCGCCGTCCTGCTCACCGGATGCGGTTCGAGCGCCGGCGCCGACGCGGCACGAGCGTCGATCATCGAGGCCGTCGAGGGCCTCCCCGATGTGGCGGACGTCACCGGAACGGTCGAAGCGTCGAACGGCGGCGGGCTGGAGACGTATTACAACGCCAGGATCACCGTCGAAATGGACGAAGGCGCTCCGCCTGAGTCCTACTCGCGGGTCGCGACGGCGACCACCCAGGCGACCGACGGCAAGGAATCCGGCGGGGTGATCATCGAGGACGCCGTGGGCGGTTCGGTGACCTACGACACCGGTGCACCATCAAAGACGATCGACGCGACCGTGACGACCTGGCGCGACTGGGCGGCCGACACCGACCCGGTCGCGGTCGATGCGGTCCGGGTCGCGTCCGTCGAGGTCGAGCTCATCGCGATCTCCGCCCGAGAGAACCGGCCGGCATCGTCCGAGCTCAAGGTGTTGTTCCTGTACGCCGACCCGCTGACGCCGACGGATGCCGCGCGACTGGTGGGCGGATTCCAGGCAGAGCTCCCGAAGCCGCTGGCGTCGGCGGAGATCTCGCTCGTGTTGACCAACCCCGACCCCGGATCCGCAGGCGTGCACGTTCTGGCATGGGGCCTGCCGGTGCCGGCATCCGTGCTGGAGACCATCGCGACGATCGAGGGGACGACCGCCGCCCTCGGGCCCCTCGGGGGCTCGGTGGCAGCCATCGACTGGTACGGGGAGCAGCATGATCGCGGCCTCGACCGGCCCGATGAGCTCCGCCTCGCGGTCGCGTTCGCCGAGGACACGCGACTCGGAGGAGTGCCCCTCGCGGAGCTGCAGGCGAGTCCGCAGTGGGCGGCCTACCAGCAGGTGACGAAGCTCGCGAACACCTCGGAGACGGCCATCTCGTTCACGATGAGCGCCGACAATCCGCGGATCGCCGGCTTCACGGCCCAGCCGTGCGGCACCGCCGACGACGAGCTGGACCCACCGCGCGACCCCAGCGAGGCCGATCGGGCGATCGCAGCCTGGTGGCTGGCCCAGGCGCCAGCCTGCCCGGGTGTCGGTCGGCACGAGTGAGGAGCTACCGATGACCCGAAACGCGACCCGTTCCCGAGGCTGGCTGACCCTGTCCTGGTGCGCATCAGTCTTGGCCGCGGCGTTCCTGGGGGCAGGCGTCGTGAGTATCTCGACCTACGCTTCGTTCCTCGACTTCCCGCAGGACGATCCCGGCTGGATCAGCCACCACGACTGGCTCGCCTCCACCGGCACGGCTGCACTGATCATCGGCGCCGCGCTCGCGGTCTGCAGCGCGGTGGCGTTCATCCTGTGGCAGGTCGGGCTCCCGGAGCAGCAGACGCGGAGCCGGGATCGGCTTTAGCTCCCCGCTAGGTCGCCGAGCCGCTGACGCATCGCGCGGAGCACGTCGACGAGGAGCACGTCGTCCGGTCCGGCGAGCCACTGCTCGAGGGAGGCGTCGAAGAGTGCCGAACCGATGGACGCGGCGAGCGCCGCGTCGGCTGATGTGACACCAACCTCCATGAGTCCATCGCGCATCGCGTCGGTGAGGACCGCCGACTTCAGCCGTTCCCGCTCGCGCAGCTGCGGTTCCGACCGGACGACGGCGCGGCGGGCGGCGATGTCGTCCCGCCAGCGCTGCAGTTCACCGGCGGCCACGGTCTCGAGGCCGGACATCACCAGCGCGAGCGCGTCGAGTCCTGGTGGCGCCGCGGCGACCAGCCGTCCGACCACGGTCGGGAGCTCGCGCTCGCGGAGGAAGAGCACGTCGCGCTTGTCGGCGAAGTGACGGAAGAACGTGCGGGTGGTGAGCCCGGCGGCTTCGGCGATCTCCGGGACGGTCGTCGCCGTGAAGCCCCGCTCGGCGAACAGCGCCATCGCAGCGCTCTCGAGTCGGAGAGCGGCGTCGGGTGCCCAGCGTGCCATGCGATCAGGATAGCCGATGACACGTCGTGTCGTCAGGTGTAGAGTGATGGCACATCGTGTCATCATCGCCACGCCAATCCGCAACACCCTTGGAGACCTCATGCCGACGAACACCGCAGCCTGGCTGCCAGCACCCCGCGCGGACCTCGTCGTCGGTCCCGCCGCGATGCACGAACCCGGCCCGGGCGAACTCCTCATCCGGAACCGTGCGGTCGCGGTGAACCCGCTCGACGACGTCAAGCAGCAGACCGGGAACCTCATGTACCGGTGGCTCCCCTCGCCCGCAGTGCTCGGTGAGGACGTTGCAGGCGAGGTCGTGGCCGTCGGGCGGGACGTCCGTCGCTTCGCCGTGGGCGACCGCGTCGTGGCCTACGCGGTCGGCATGGAGCGCGGTCGGCGCCATGACGCCGAGGGCGGGTTCCAGCAGTTCACCGTCGCGCGGGCGGACCTCGCTGCCCCGATCCCGGACGGTCTGCGAGACGAGGACGCGGTCGTCCTGCCGCTCGGGATCTCCACGGCCGCGACCGCCCTCTTCCAGCGCGACCACCTCGCGCTCCCCCA
Source organism: Plantibacter sp. VKM Ac-2876 (assembly GCF_015350715.1). Lineage (NCBI taxonomy): Bacteria > Bacillati > Actinomycetota > Actinomycetes > Micrococcales > Microbacteriaceae > Plantibacter > Plantibacter sp. VKM Ac-2876. The sequence goes on from NZ_JADKSI010000001.1 coordinate 879,514, forward strand.
CCCCTCGGAGCACCCCACCCCCACCGGGACGACCGTCGTCGTCTGGGGCGGCGCCACGAGCGTCGGCAGCAACGCCATCCAGCTCGCGGTCGCCTCCGGCCACCGGGTCGCGACCACCGCCTCGCCGCACAACCACGACCGGATGCGCGAGCTCGGCGCCGACATCGTGCTCGACTACCGCAGCCCGACCGTCGTGACGGATCTGGTCAGCGCCCTCCGCGGCTCCTCGGTCGTCGGCGTCCTCGCCGTCGGGACCGGCTCCGCAGAACCAGCCGTCGCCGTCGCCGCCGCCACCGGGGCACGCCGCGTCGCACTCGCGAGCCCGTCGGTGTCGTTCGGGTCGTTGCCGCGTCGGGCCGGCCCGAGTCTGACGTTCGTCCGCACCATGACCCGGCTCGTGGCGGCCAACGTCGCGCTCCAGATCCGTGCCCGTCGGGCGGGGATCTCGGCGCGGTACGTGTGGGGCAGCTCGCTCATGACCAACGAGGTCGGGCCGATGCTGTGGGAGGACTACCTGCCGGGCGCGCTCGCCGGCGGACGACACGTCTGCGCGCCAGCCCCCGAGGTGGTCGGCGACGGCCTCGAAGCGATCCAGCCGGCCCTCGACCGACTCCACGGCGGCGTCTCAGCCCGCAAGCTCGTCGTGCGGTTGTGAGGCGCGGGACCGTGACGCTCCGCCCTCACACCTCCCAGACCGAGCGGTAGCTCCGCTCGGCGAGGAGCGCCGACAGCTCCGCGTGCACGCTCATCGTCTTCGCGAGACGTTCGGCGCGGTCTGCCCTCAGCACCTCGGGACGCTCCCAGTCCCGCTCCGACAGGTAGGCCGTGTACGGGTTGATGACGCACTTGAAGTCCAGCATGAGCGACTGCCCGAGCGCGGCGGTCGCCATGTAGCTGTGCGGCAGGCCGGCGGCGCAGACGAAGGTCACGACCTTGTCGAACCAGGCGGCGAGCCTGCCGTCCTCACCGGTCGCGCCGGTCGCCTCGATGAGCGACTTCACCGTCGCGGCCGGTGCCCAGTTGTAGACCGGGAAGGCGAGGACGACGCCGTCGGCAGCCGTGATCGACGCATGCAGCCGACGGAACGCAGGGCTCTCGAAGACCCGGTCGTTGTCGAACGGCGGCAGTTCCATCTCGGCCAGGTCGATGACGGACGAGTCATGACCCTGCTCGCGCAGCAGCTCGCTGCTCGCCGAAGCGAGGGTCCGGCTCCGGCTCGCCGGATCGAGGCTGCAGGAGATCACGGGCAGGTTCAGGGCGGCCATCCCTCTACGCTAGCCCGGCAGCCGACGCGGTGCGCATGACCGGTGTGCGAGGGTGGAGCATGCTCTCGCCGCAGTCACTCAGTGAAGCCGACCGCCGTCTCGTCGCCTCGTGGGCCGCCGATTGCGCCGAGCGGGTGCTGCCGCTGTTCGAAGCGGAGGCCCCGGACGACGATCGTCCGCGTGACGCGATCGCCCGCGCGCGGGCATACGCGAGTGGCGAGCTCGACACCGCCGGTGAGATCCGCCGACGCTTCGTCGCCAACCGGGCCTCGCAGGTAGTGCCCTCGTCCGCAGCCAAGGCCGCCGCGTGGTCGGCGGGGCAGGCAGCAGGTGTCGCGCACATGGGCGCCCACGCGCTCGGTGCCGCCGCCTACGCGGCGAAGGCCGCCGAGTTGCACCGGGCCGGAGCAGGCACGGCCGAGATCGCCTGGCAGCTCGAACACGTGAGTGCCCCGGTCCGGTCGGCACTCCGGCTCCTGCCGGCACTCGGCACCGATCCGTCAGGGCCGCTCGGCAGCGGGCTGCTGGCATCGGGGGTGCTCGGAGACAACATCCGCGCCATCCAGAACGGCTTGCGCCGACGCCCCCACCGCCCGGACGTCACGACACTCGAGCTGGTCGGAGGCCCCGAGCCGGTCCGGGTCGAGCTGCACGACGCCGACCCGGAGTGGCCCGAGCGGTACCGGGAGCACCGACAGCGGATCATCGACGCCCTCGGAACGAGCGCGGGCGGACCCAGCGCCGTCGCGATCGAGCACATCGGATCGACCTCGGTGCCCGGACTCGCGGCGAAGCCGATCGTCGACATCGTGGTCGCCGTGGAGGACATCACGGCAGAGGAGGACTACCTCGACCCCCTGCTGGCCGCTGGCTACGTGCTGCGCGTCCGCGAACCCCGTCATCGGATGGTCCGGACGCCGGGGCGCGACGTCCACGTGCACCTCTATGAACAGGGCGCGCCGGAGATCGACGAGTACCTCCTCCTCCGCGACCACCTGCGTTCCGACGCCGACGACCGCGCGCTGTACGAGCGCACCAAGCGGGAGCTGCTCGGGAGGTCCTGGGACGACATGAACGACTACGCCGACGCGAAGACCGAGGTCATCCTCGCGATCAAGGCGCGAGCGCGGGCCGCGCTGAACCGCTGAGTCGCCCGAATCCGCACGAACTCGGCACCGTTTCGGACCATTCCGGGCGACTCAGGGACGGGCGGTCGCACGCACCGGCGGGATGACGACCCCCGTCAGGACCGCCGCCGTCTTGACGCCGACGCAGAGGCTGATGAAGACCGTCAGCGCCGCTGTGACCGCTGAGCCTTCGAGCGTCGCGAGGGAGACCAGTCCCACGGTGCCCGGCACGAGCATGAGCAGGGCCGGCTGGAACGTGACGTTGGACGGCACCGCCGCCGAGTACCGCTCGACGATGCGAGCGACGACGAACACGAGCCCGGCGGTGAGGCCCGTCGCGACCGCGTTCCCCACGAGCGGGGCGAACAGGACGATGCCCGCATAGGTCAGCGCCATCACGCAGATGGTCAGCAGCGTCAGGGAGCGGCCCGAGCCGAACGCGATCCCGATCCCGGCCGCGAGCATCACGACGCCGATCCACGTGAACCAGAGGGGCGGGACCGACTCCCACCCGACCAGGTCCGAACTCCCGCGGACGACCTGACCGACGAGCGCCGTCGAGTCGGGGTCGATCGACAGGCCGGTGAGCAGCGCCCCGGCCGAGATCCCGGCCGCCATGAAGGCGAGCACGATGAGCCCGTACATCAGGCGCGCCGAGCCCGTCACGATGTCCGTCGCCGTCAACTCCAGCAGGGCGTTGGTGATGAGCGCGCCGGGCACGAGGATCGCGATCGGCGCGCAGACGGCGAACAGCGGCACGGGGCCGAGATCCATCGCCGATGCGAGCGTCCCGACGAGCGTCGTCGACACGAACGCCGTCACGAACGGGGCGATCGCGACCGCTCCCCGCCACCGCGCCAGCAGGGTGATGACGAGGCCGACGAAGGCACCGACGAGCATGGATGCGACGATCGCCCACCATGGGCAGCGGAACAGCAGCGCGAGCCCTCCGGCGAGCAGCAGGTTCCCGACCACCCAGTGCATCGACGCATGCGGTCGTGGCGTCTCCCGGATCGACTGGATACGGGCCGGCAGGTCACCGACCGGCCAGTGTCCGAGCTCGAGTTCGCGCATGAGCCGGTTCGCCCGGGCAGCCCCGCGGAACGACAGCTCGCCGTGCGTGTTGCCGGCAGCGAGCACCGCGCCGGTGCGTACGTCGTTCACGATGATGAGCTGCGGCAGCACCGAGAAGGCCAGGCCCTCGTCGCCCGATGCGACCGTGGCGCGCTCCAGGGAGTCGCGGACGTCGGTGACGGAGGTGCCGGCGTCGAGGAGCAGGCAGCCGAGCGCGCTGTAGGCGTGCGCAGCGGTCCTGCGGTGCTCATCGGTCGCGGCGTCGTCACTCATCCCGCCAACGGTACGCGAGATTCGAGGAGCGCCCGCGGCTGCCGCAGGCCTCAGCGGCGGTTGCGGAGGGCGACGGCTCCGGCCACACCGAAGTACAGGCCGGCGAGGATCGGGACGATGACGATCCACCAGAAATGGAAGCCGAAGTCGCCGTGGGCGTTCGCGATGGCGACCGGGATGAGCGCCACCCCGAGTACGACTCCCACGATGCCGATGCCGAGCGCGAGTCGGGGTCTTCCCGGAGTGAACGAGGCCATGGGGACACGCTATGCCCGCGGAGCCCCTGGGCCTCGGGGGATATCCCCTGCGCTCGCGCGGCGCAAGCGCTTGTCCGGCCGCCGACACGCTGGCATCGTCGCTGTCACGTCGCGCGCGCGGCGTGGAGCGCCGAGGAGGCAGCATGGCAGACGTACGAGTGGGTGACCGCGTGTCCTGGGGCACCTCGCAGGGGCGGACGCAGGGGAAGGTCGTCGAGCGGAAGACCGCGGACTTCCAGTTCGACGGCCAGCACTTCACGGCGTCGAAGGACGAGCCCGCGTTCATCGTGGAGTCCGAGAAGACCGGCGCGAAGGCCGCACACAAGGGCTCCGCGCTACGCGTCCTGAAATCCTGAGGCCCTGACCGCTGTCGTCCGGACGTCCGGGCGTACGCGGCGCACCCCGGCTGGGCGTAGCGTTGGCGCATGACCGTCGTGATCGCCTTCCTGGCCAACGTCATCGTCGCCATCGCCAAGTCCATCGTCGCCGCGCTCACCGGGTCGGCGTCGATGCTGGCCGAGGCCGCGCACTCGTGGGCCGACGCGGGGAACGAGATCTTCCTCCTCATCGCCGACAAACGGGCCGACAAGCAACGAGACGCCGCACATCCACTCGGCTATGGCCGTGACGCGTACATCTTCTCGCTGTTCGCCGCCTTCGGGATCTTCACCGTCGGTGCGGTCGTCTCGATCCAGCACGGCATCCAGAGCCTCACCGCACCGGAGGCGATGGAGAACTACGCCCTCAGCTACCTCGTGCTCGGCGTCGCCTTCCTCCTGGAGGGCTTCTCCTTCACTCAGTCGATCCTCGAGGGTCGGCGCACGGCGAAGAAGTACGGCCGCGGCTTCTTCGACTACATCGTGAACGGATCCAACACGACGCTCCGCTCGGTGTTCTTCGAGGACTCCGCAGCACTGCTCGGCCTCATCATCGCCGGGGCCGGCATCGGCCTCCACCAGGTGACCGGCGACCCGGTGTGGGATGCGATCGGCTCGATCGCGATCGGCGTCCTGCTCGGCGGGGTCGCGCTGCTGCTCATCAACCGCAACCGGCGCTATCTCCTCGGAGCCTCGCCGAGCCCCGCCTACCGCGCGCAGACCATCACCGCGCTCCTGTCGCACCCGGAGATCGAGCGGGTCACGGCGCTGTACCTCGAGTTCAGCGGACCGGAACGTCTCTTCCTCGTCGCGTCGGTCGACCTCGTCGGGGACGACCGCGAGAACGACGTCGCGCGTCAGCTCCGCCGGCTCGAAGGCGACCTCGAGCAGGACGACCTCATCGGCAAGGCCGTGCTCACGCTCTCGGTGAGCGACGAGCCGTCGATCACCGTCTGAGCGCGACGCCCAGCCGAGGACTCAGGCGCCGAACAGCCGCTTCGACGCGATCGCAGCACCCTCGACGAGCGCACCGAGCTTCGCCCACGCGACATCGGTCGCGACGAACTCGTAACTCGCGAAGGTGGAGAGCCCGCAGTCGGTGCCCGCGATGACGCGCGTCGGATCACCGACCGCTTCGGCGACCTCGACGATGCGGTTCGCGATGACCTGCGGGTGCTCCAGGTAGTTGGTGGTCACGTCGACGACCCCCGGGATGAGGAGCGCCCCCTCGGGGAGCGGGTGGTCACGGAACGCGGGCGCCTCGTGCTGGTGCCGTGGGTTGCCGAGCGGGATGCTGAACGCACCGACCCGCGCCCGGTAGAGGTGCGGGAGGAGCACGTCGACCGGGACGTCGTCCTGGTGCGGCCCCTGCCAGTTGCCCCAGCAGACGTGGAGCCGGACCTGCTCGCGGGGGATGTTCCGGATGGCGTGGTTGAGGGCGTCGACGTGCAGGTCCACGGCCGCGAGGAAATCCTCGAGCGTCGCGTCACCGAACTGGATGACCCGCTCCATGGCGAGGTCCGGGGCGTCGAGCTGCAGGACGTGACCCCGGGCGACGATCGCCTCGTACTCGATCCGCAGTTGCTCGGCGAGCGCGAACACGTACGCCCGGTCGTCGCCGTAGAAAGGGTTCGCGGCGTCGAGCAGCAGCGTCGTCGACACGATCCCCGGCGTCGCCGCGGAGAAGAAGGTGCCGGCAGGTGTGCGTCCCTGGTCCGCCTGCACGGCGAGCTCCCGCTCGAAGCCGTCCAGATCGGCGGTGATGCCGGACAGTGTGGGGTCGTACACGAGCTGCCCCTGGGCCATCGGCGGATCCCACACCCGTGCGACGTCCGCACCCTCGACGATCTGCTTCGCCTGGAACGCTGCGTAGTCCGGGAATCGCACGGAGTCGAGCGTCGGCTTGCGGTGTCCGGCTCCACCGAACCCCTCGATGCGTTCGAGGACGTACGTCGAGAACCCGACGCGCGGGACCTCGCCGTCGTTGATGAGATCGAGACCGGTGGCGAGCTGTGCGGCGACCGTCGCTGCCACCGCATCCGCCGTGACCTCTTCGAGCTCGGCCACGTCGAACGGCCGCCGCTGGTCGCGCGCCACGAGCAACCGGGTCAACTCGGGCGTGCGCGGCAGGCTCCCGGCGTGCGTGGTCAGGATGCGGTCGGTCATGCGAGAGCTCCTCGGTGCGTGGCGCAGGTGGATGTGGACGGCACGCTCACGCCATGCAGGGAGCCCACTCCTGATTGGACAGTTCCCGCTGCTCGTTCTCGGTCTGGAGGAGCCAACCGGTCTTCGTCGCGCCTCGGTACTGTCCGCTCACGAGGTCGGCACACCAGGAGCGACCGTCGAAGGCCCACCGGACGAAACTCGCCTCGCTCCCCTTGCGCAGGAGCGGGCGTTCGCGTTCTACCTGACTCATGTGTTCCATCTCGACCGTGGCTGACATATCTTCCAACCGTATCGAGGAACGTCGTCGGTGAACAGACTGCTTGCGTTTCGCGGCCGGTTGCCCGAAAATACCCGGTCGCGCCCGGAAGCGACGTCCTTCGACGAGCTCGGAGATCGAGCGCAGCGGTCGTTCAGCCCACGAACACGCGGAGCGCCTCGTCACTGAGCGCCCGGTCGGCGAACACGAGGCGCACGGCATCGGGATCCGGGTTGCCCGCGTCGGGGCCACGCCAGACGACCTCCAACCCTGCGCGTTCGGCAGCCCGTCGTGATCCCTCGTTGTGCTCCAGGAGGAACGCCACCACGGGCAGATCCGGTGCCGACGCCGACGCCGCGGCTCGCGCGGCCGCGATGAGCTCCTGCGCGTATCCGCGCCCCCAGGCCGCGGGCGCCAGACGGTAGTACAGGTTCCAGGCGAGCCCTCCCCGCAGGCTCGGGCCACCGATGCCGACCAAGGCACCCGTCGCGGTGTCGCGCGCCACCCACACGTCGAGTCCGTTCGCCTCCCAGCCGGCCTGGTACCGCTCGATCAACGCGCGGGTCTCGTCGAGCGCCGTGTGTCGGGCGGACGGCAGGTGCGCCCAGACCGCGGGGTCGGCATGGAGCTCGTGGAGCTCCGGCAGATCGCGCTCGGTGGGACGCGCGAGCGTCAGTCGTTCCGTCAGGGTCGGCGGCGCGTCGGTCATGCCTTCCATTCTGCTCTCTGGGGCGACACGCCTCGCAGCGCGGCGTCGCCGCGTAGAGTCGTCCCCAGCACCGACGGAGGAGGGCCATGCGACTGCACGTCGAGGAACGCGGGCACGGCCCGGTCCGGATCGCCCTCATCCACGGGTTCCTGGCCGACGGAGCCGCATGGACCGACGTCGTCGCAGCGTCCGACCCGGAGCGGTACACGTTCCTGCTCGTCGACCTGCGCGGTCACGGCTCCAGCCCACGCGCCGATCGGACCCGGGGCGAGCGCTACGACATCGCCTCACTCGTGGCCGACCTCGTCGACACGCTGCCGACCGGCCTCGACGCGATCGTGGGCCACTCCCTCGGCGGGCGGCTCCTCATCGACATCGTGGGGCCGCTCCGGCCGGCGCACGCGATCTACCTCGATCCCGGGTTCGGGCTGAAACTCCCCGGCCGCGGCCTCGGCGCACGACTGTTCTGGGCCATCCCGGGGCTACCACGGCTCCTGGCCTGGCTCTACGACCGCACGGACCCCGCGACGGGTCCCGCGAACGTCGCGCTCGCCGAGGCCGCCCATGCCGCGTGGGACCGCTCGATGGTCGCGGAGGTGCTGCAGGACGTCGCAGCGAACCCCGTGACGCCGTCGGCGCCGACCGTCCCATCGACGCTGGTGCTGTCGGACGACGCGAAGCTCGTCCTTCCGAGAGCCGACGTCGAGCGCTACGAACGGTTCGGCTGGACCGTCACGCGGTTCCCGGGGATCCGCCACGACATGGCGGCGCTTGACGGAGCACGGACCTTCGAGGTGATCCAGGCGTCGCTCTGAGCGCCAGCGGACCGGAGCGCTTGTGCAGAGTGCTGGTTCGAGGATCGGATTCCTGCATCATGCACATTCTGCTGCGGGCGGGCCGTCAGTAACGTTGCCGCCACCCGCACCGCTCCCTCCCCCACTTCTGGAGACCAGCATGGCTCGCATGGCACACGCAGACGACTTCGCCCTGTCCCGCGTCCGTCCCGACGCACAGAAGCCCTGGTTCGGCATCGCCGTCCAGCGCTTCGGACAGGTGTCGGCCCTGTCCCAGTTCCTCCTCGGCGCCACCCTCGGCTACAGCATGACCTTCGGCGAGGCCTTCCTCGCCCTGCTCCTCGGCTCGATCATCCTCGAGGTGATCATGTGCATCGTCGGCATCATCGGCCAGAAGGAGGGCCTCAACACCGCGCTCCTCGCCCGCTGGACCGGCTTCGGCGAGATCGGCGCGTCACTCGTCGGACTCGCGATCGGCATCAGCCTCATCGGCTGGTTCGGCATCCAGAGCGCGATCTCCGCCGAGTCGCTCGACGCCCTCCTCCCCGGCTTCATGCCGGTGTGGGCCTGGAGCCTCATCTTCGGCCTCGCCGTCACCGCCATCGTCGCCTACGGCTTCAAGGGCATGCAGTGGCTCGCGAACATCACGGTCCCGCTGTTCCTCATCCTCGTCGGCTGGTCGATCATCAGCGAACTCACCCAGCACGACTTCATGGAACTCGTCACCGGCCCGGCACCCGGCCCCACCATGAGCGTCTGGGCCGGCACCGGCATCGTCGCGGGCGGCCTCATCGTCGGCGCCATCATCACCGCCGACATGACCCGCTTCAACCGGTCCCGCGCCGACGTCATCAAGCAGACCGTCGTCGGCGTCTCGCTCGGTGAGTTCGTCATCGGCCTCTCGGGCGTCCTGCTCGCCCACGCCGCGGCCTCGGGCAACGTCGTCGCGATCGTCACGTCGTCGGTCGGGCTCATCGGCCTCATCATCGTCATCACCGGCACGCTCAAGATCAACGACTGGAACCTGTACTCGTCGACGCTCGGACTGGTCAACTTCATCTCGACCGCGTTCGGCAAGAACCTCAACCGCGTGACCACCACCATCGTGCTCGGTGTGGTCGGCTCCATCCTCGCGGCGGTCGGCATCCTCGGGCAGTTCTCCGGCTTCCTCATCATCCTCGGCGTCGCCTTCCCGCCCATCGCCGGCATCATGGTCGCCGAGTACTTCATCGTGAAGCGCTGGCGCGGTGAGCTCGACGAGACGCGCGCCTCGGGGCGCCTGCCCACGACCGCCCCGCGCATCGTCCCGGCGACCATCATCATCTGGGCCGTGTCCGCGATCACCGGCTACTTCGTCACCTGGGGCATCCCGGCCGTCCTGTCGCTCATCCTCTCGATGGTGCTGTACGTCGCCGCCGGCAAGCTCGGCCTGGTCCGAGGTGTCGGCGTCGCCCACACCTCGCAGATCGAGGCGGACGTGACGACGGACAGCCCCGCCACCGCCTCGAGCTGATCCGCGGGACGCCCGTTCCGTCCCGCCAGACCGTTCCACCGCACACCGCTCCACCGCACCAACAGAAAGCGAACCCCTCATATGCACATCGGTATCGATGTCGGCGGCACCAACACCGACGCCGTGCTCATGGACGGCACCACCACCCTGGCGGCCGTCAAGCACGCGACCACCCCGGACGTGACCGACGGGATCGTCCAGGCGATCGGCGAACTGCGGAGCGGACACCACTTCGACGGCGACCAGATCACCGCGGTGATGATCGGCACGACGCACTTCATCAACGCCCTCGTGCAGGCCAAGCGGCTCGCACCCACCGCGGCACTGCGCCTCGGCCTCCCGGCGACCCGCGCACTGCCGCCGCTCGTCGATTGGCCGGCGGAGCTCGTCGAGGCGATCAGCGCACGCAGCTACCTCGCGCACGGCGGCTACGAGTTCGACGGACGCCCCATCTCGCCGATCGACCCCGACGAACTGCGGGCACACGCCGAGGACATGCGTACGAACGGCATCCGTTCCGTCGCGATCTCCTCCGTCTTCAGCCCCGTCAACCATGACCTCGAGGTCGAGGCGGCGCGGATCGTCGGCGAGGTCCTCGGCCCGGACGTCGCCATCTCGCTCTCGCACGAGATCGGGCGCATCGGCCTCCTGGAACGCGAGAACGCGACGATCATCAACGCAGCCCTGCGCGAGCTCGCCTCGGAGATCGTCGACGGGCTCACCGCCGCCGTCCGGAAGCAGGGCATCGAGGCGCCCATCTTCCTCAGCCAGAACGACGGCACGCTCATGGACGAGGACTACGTGCGCCTCTACCCCGTCGCGACGTTCGCCTCCGGCCCCACCAACTCGATGCGCGGGGCGGCACTGACGAGCGGACTGGCGACCTGCGCGGTCGTCGACATCGGCGGCACGACGGCGGACATCGGCCTGCTCATCAACGGCTTCCCCCGCGAGACGGCGAACGAGGTCAAGGTCGCCGGCATCCGCACCAACTTCCGCATGCCCGACGTCCTGTCCATCGGCATCGGCGGCGGCAGCATCGTCGACGAGGAGACCGCCGAGGTCGGCCCGGCATCCGTCGGGTACAAGCTCATGACCGAAGCCCTCGTCTTCGGCGGCAGCACCCTCACCGCGACGGACATCGCCGTGGCCGCCGGTCGCGCGTCGATCGGCGACGCGTCGAAGGTCGCCCACCTCGACCCGGTCTTCGTGGAGCGCGTCCTCGAGCGGATCGGCGAACGCATCGCCGAGGCCGTCGACCGCATGCGCACCTCCCCCGAGCCGATCCCCGTGGTGGCGGTCGGCGGCGGGTCGATCCTGCTCTCAGACGAACTCCCCATCTTCGGCGCCGTCCACCGGCCCGACAACTACGCCGTGGCGAATGCCATCGGTGCTTCCATCGCGCAGGTCGGGGGCGAGATCGATAAGGTCTACGCCATCGAACCCGGCCGGCGTGAGGAGGCGATCGCCGAGGTCCGTGCCGAGGCGATCGACAAGGCGATCGCGGCCGGCGCCTCCCCCGCGTCGGTCGCGATCGTCGATTTCGACGAGGTCCCGATCCCCTATCTCCCCGGGAACGCCACGCGCATCCGGGTGAAGGCCGTCGGCGACCTCGACATGGGAGGCCTCCGATGAGCTGGACCATCTCGGCCGAGCTCATCCCCGGCCTCGCCCGCGGTGCGGCCGTCCTCGGGACCGGCGGCGGCGGTGACCCGTACATCGGCGCGCTCCTCGCCGCGCAGGCGCTCCGCGAGCACGGCGACGTCACCGTCGTCACCCTCGACGAGGTCCCCGACGACGCGCTCGTCCTCACCGTCGCGATGATGGGCGCCCCGACCGTCATGGTCGAGAAGCTGCCGAGCCTCACCGAGGTCGTCGCACCGGTCCACGCCCTCAGTGCCTCTCTCGGTCGCCCGGTCACGCACATCGCGTGCGCCGAGGTCGGCGGCGTGAACTCGACCATCCCGATCGCCGCAGCCGCAGCGCTCGGACTCCCCCTCATCGACGCCGACGGGATGGGGCGGGCCTTCCCCGAGCTGCAGATGGTGCTCCCGACCCTGTACGGCATCGACGCCTCCCCGCTCGCGTTCAGCGACGAGAAGGGCAACACCGGCGTCCTCACGACCGTCGACAACAGCTGGACGGAACGCATCGCCCGCGTCGCCTGTGTCGAGATGGGCTGCTCGGTCATGATCTCCGGCTTCCCGATGTCCGGCGCGCAGGCACGCGAGGCGCTCGTCGCCGACTCGCTGTCGCTGTGCCGCGAGATCGGCGACGGCATCGAAGCGGCCCGAGCCGAGAAGGCCGACCCCGTGGAGCGGACCGTGCAGCTGCTCGGCGGTCGCGAGCTGTTCTCCGGCAAGGTCGTCGACGTCGAGCGCGCGACCACCACCGGGTTCGCCCGAGGTCGCGCACGGATCGACGGGGTCGACGCGAGCCTCGAGCTGTCGTTCCAGAACGAGCACCTCATGGCGGCGCTCGACGGCGTCACGCTCGTGACGACGCCCGACCTGATCATGGTGCTCGAGCACGACTCCGGCGAGCCCATCACCACCGAGGGGCTCCGCTACGGACAGCGCGTCCGCGTGATCTCGGCGCCGAGCGACGACCGCTGGCACAGCCCCGAGGCGCTCGCGATGGTCGGGCCGAGGTACTTCGGGTACGAGGTGCCGTCGCACCGCTTCGACGGCACGGCCGAGACGCCTGCGCCGGACGCGCCGGAGGTCGCCGCATGAGCTGGACCCTGACCGCGGACGACCTGCCCGACCTCGCCCGAGGCGCCACGCTCCTCGGGACCGGCGGCGGCGGCGACCCGTACATCGGCATGATGCTCGTGAAGCAGGTGCTCGGCGACCGATCCATCACGATCCTCGACCCCGACGACCTGGACGACGACCTCTTCGTCATCCCCACCGCGCAGATGGGCGCTCCGACGGTCATGGTCGAGAAGATCCCGGCCGGGTTCGAACCGACACTCGCTCTGCGGACCCTCGAGGAGCACCTCGGGCGCACCGCCGACGCGACCATGCCCATCGAGTGCGGTGGCATCAACTCGATGATCCCGCTCATCGTCGCCGCCGAGACCGGGCTGCCGGTCGTCGACGCCGACGGCATGGGACGCGCCTTCCCGGAACTCTCCATGGAGACCTTCGCGGTGTACGGCGTGCACGGTTCGCCGCTCGCCATCGCCGGGGAACGCGGCGAGCGCGTGATCATCGACACCGGCGACGACGACCGACAGATGGAGTGGTTGGCGCGCGGCATCGCGATCCGACTCGGCGGTGTCGCCCACATCGCCGAGTACGCGATGAGCGGGGCGGACGTGCGTCGCACCGCGGTGCCGCGGACGATCTCCATGGCGCTGGCCCTCGGCCGGGCGATCCGGGTCGCGCGCGAGGAGCACCGTTCACCGTTCACCGCCATCGCCGACACGCTCTCCACGACGCTCTACTCCCACGTGCGGGAGCTGTTCGTCGGGAAGGTGGCCGACGTGGAGCGTCGCACCACCGAGGGCTTCGCCAAGGGCACGGCCGTCATCTGGTCGGCCGACCCGTCGAGCTCCGAACGCCTCGAGATCTCGTTCCAGAACGAGAACCTCATCGCACGGTGGAACGGTGAGGTCGTCGCGATCGTGCCGGACCTCATCTGCATCGTCGACCACGAGACCGCCGAGCCGATCACCACGGAGGGCCTCCGCTACGGCCAACGGGTCCGGGTCCTCGGGATCTCGACGCCGGCACTCATGCGCACGCCGGACGCACTGCGCGCCTTCGGGCCGACCGCGTTCGGGCTGACGGAGCCGTTCGTCCCGGTCGAGGGCGAGGCGATGGCCGCGGAAGCCGCGGATGCGTTCGCCGCTGGTCAGGCGGTCCGAGCCTAGGCTGAGGGCATGCCGACCCTCCTCGAGCGCGATCGCCTCCCCGCCCTGGCGACGGGGTTCGCGATCCTGGGCTCGGGAGGTGGCGGCGCGACGACGATGCTCGAGCTGGCGCTCCGCGACGAGCGCGCCTGGCCGTTCGACCTCCACAGCGTCGACGACCTCGACCCGGAGACGCCGTGTCTCGCCGTCGGCTTCGTCGGCTCGACGATGTTGCTCAGCGAGCGCCTCCCCGGCACTGATCCGTTCGGGCGGCTGATCGGAGCTGCGGAACGCTGGCTCGGACACCGCATCCCGGCCATCTGTTCGTTGGAGGGTGGCGGGGTCAACGGGCTCACCCCCTTCGCGTTCGCCGCGGGGAGGACCATCGTCGACGCCGATCTGACCGGACGCGCCGTCCCCTCGCTCGACCAGATGTCGATCCTCGTGGACGAGGTCCCGGGCATCGTCGTCACCTGCGACACCGGTGCCGGCGGGGTCGCACTCGTCGAGACCGAGCGGGCCCTCGACATCGAACGCGTCGTCCGCGCGGCGATCGTGCAGGCCGGCGGCAGTGGCGGCATGGTGTTCGCTGGCTTCACCGTCGGCGACCTCCGAGCGCACGCCATCGTCGGGAACGCCGCTCGGGCACTCGAGCTGGGCGGGGCGTTCCTCGCACGGATCGACGGCCCGCTGACCGCCCTGGCCGAGTCGCTGGGCGGACGGCTCCTCGCGGAGGGACGGGTCAGCAGCGTCGAACCGGACTCACGGGACCCGCACGTGCTCACCTTCGGGATCGACGGGAGCAGTGGCGCGCTGCACCGTCTCGTCGCCCGCTCCGAGACGCTCGCGTTCATGACCGACGGACGACTCGAAGCCGCCGCGCCGGACCTCATCGTCGTGGTCGACGCGGTCTCCCGGGACATCCTCGAGGTCACGGCGATCTCGATGGCGAGACACGTCGCCGTCATCCGGGTCGACGGTCCGGACTGGTGGTCCGGCTCCCCGGAGCGACTCCGCCATGTGCTCCCGTCCGCCTACGGCCTGGACGAGCTCGACGAGGTCCGAACCGACGAGGTCCCGGCATGAGCGATCGCCTGCAGTTGGGCGCGCTCCTCGCGCACCCCGACAACGGCGGCGTGCGGCTCGTCGCCGGCCCGGCCGACGCCAATTGGGCCGGCGTGGTGGTCGAGACGAACGAGGCGGCCCTCCCCGAGGACGGCGCCGGTCGACTCGCCGTGGTGACCGGCGTCCCGCCCACGAGGCCGTGGCAGCAGGACGCACTCGTCCGTCGCACCCGGGATCGCGGCTTCCTCGCCCTGGCGATCCCGGAGGCCGACGGCTTCGGCGCGGGGACACGCGCGCTCGCCGACCGACTCGGCTTCTCGCTCCTGCACGTCGACCGACCGATGCTGCTCGCCAAGGCGTGCTGGCAGCTCGTCGAGGCCCGCGACTCCCTGACCCTCGGGTACGTCCGCAAGGTCGCGCAGTCCATCGAGTACCACGCCGAGGGCCTGGCCGACCTCCTCCGCCACCTCTCGACGAGTATCGGCCACGGGATCGCCCTCATCGACAGCGAAGGGGTCCTGCTCGAGGCCGGCGGGCGGTTGCCGTCCGAGGTGCACGCGGCGATCGACTTCGGCCCCTGGGTCGACCTGACGAAGGCCGGGCGCGGCGCGGCGGCATCGGTCCGGGTGGACAGCCCGAGTCGGGAGGGCCTCAGGGTCGCGTTCTTCGGGGACGGCCTCGACGACCGACAACTGAGCGCGCTCGCGGTCGCCGCCGAGGTCGCCATGCCCGCCGTCGCGGCGCGGATCCTCATCGACGAGGTGGCCGAGGTCAGTGACGCGTCCGTGTCGTCCGGCGTCCTGCGGGACTTCGTGGACCTCCGAGGCCGCCCCGATCCCGACGTCGAACGCCGCATGCTCGAGCGGGGCTGGCGGACGACCGGCTACCACCTCGCGTTCCGCATCGTCGGCCGGAGCCGGGTGGACGCCCTGCAACTCCTCCGCTTCGTGACCGGCGCGCTCGGGCGGATCGCCGTGGACTCCCACGCGACGACGAGCGGACGCGGGGTGAGCGGTTGGCTGACCTTCGCCGAACCGCCGGAGCCGCCACAGGTCGAGCGGTACATCGCCGCCCTCCGCGACCTGCACGTCGAGGCGCGGCGCTCGTTCAACGTCGCGACGGCCGTCGGGTCGCTGGCGAGCGGATCGGCGGGCTTGACGTCATCGCTCGGCGAGGCGTCCGACGCGGTGCGCATCGCCGCGAACCGGTCCACGACGGGCTGGTTCGTGCGAGTCGACGGCCTCGGCCTGGAGCAGCTGCTGCTCGCCTGGACCGGCAACGACACCTTCGTCCCGGCTGCGCGGTCGCTCCTCGCACCGTTGCAGACCGGCAACGGCGAGCTGCTGACGACGCTGTCCGCCTACCTCGACCACGAGTCCGCGGTCGCGCCGACGGCCGCCGCGCTCGGACTGCACCGCAACACCGTCGCGACGCGGATCACCCGCGCGCAGGAGCTCCTCGGCGTCGACATGGCGGACCCGGAGGTGCGCCTCGCGCTCCACCTGGCCTGCCGCGCCGTGCGATGAGTGTGGGTCGCTGCGTCGCCCAGAACTGCACGGAAATCGCCCGGATCCGAACGGATCCGGGCGACTCAGCGGCTCAGACCGCCGTCGCGGTGAACTGCATCCGTGGGCTCGCGTAGCAGTCCTGCGCCTCCACGAGCTGCAGCTCGCGCTGGCCGGAGCGGTACGTGAGCTCGACGAGGTCGAACACACTCGACGCCGTGCGCTCGAGGGCGAGCTTCGCGTCGCGGGTCTCGCCGTAGTGCGCGGCGAACAGGGCGGCCGTCACGTCGCCGGAACCGTTCGCCTTGAACGGCAGCAGCGGCGTCTGGACGATCCACCGACCGGCGTCGTCCACGACGAGCATCTCGATCGTCTCGGGGTCTCGGTCGGGACGCTCGACGCTCGTCACCAGGACGACCGACGGGCCCATCGCGCGCGCGAGTTCGACCGACGCCAACGTGGACTCGAGCGAGGCGGGCTCGGTGCCCGTGAGGAAGCCCAGCTCGAACTGGTTCGGCGTGATGATGTCGGCGTTCGGCACGACGCGGTCGCGCAGCAGGTCGGGGATCTCCGGGGC
The DNA here is from genome assembly GCF_015350715.1 of Plantibacter sp. VKM Ac-2876. Lineage (NCBI taxonomy): Bacteria > Bacillati > Actinomycetota > Actinomycetes > Micrococcales > Microbacteriaceae > Plantibacter > Plantibacter sp. VKM Ac-2876. Next base: position 896,331 of record NZ_JADKSI010000001.1, read on the forward strand.
GACGAAGCACCCGGACTTCGCGTTGCCCATGACCGGGTCGCACGCGTACAGCGCGTCGGGGTTCGCCGCCTTGACCCGCTGCACCGCGTCCACGATGACGTCGCCGATGCCGACGCCGCCCTGGTAGCCCGAGAGCACGACGTCGATCTGCGGGAACGCACCGCGCTCCTCGACACCGGTGATGACCTCGCCGACCTGCTCGGGCGAGATGAGCGGCCCGCGCCACGCGCCGTACCCGGTGTGGTTCGAGAAGTTCACCGTGTTGACCGGGATCACCTCGACGCCGATGCGCTGGAGGGGGAACACGGCCGCGGAGTTGCCGACGTGCCCGTAGGCCACGGCTGACTGGATGGAGAGGATCTTCACGATGTCGCAATCATGATGGGGAGGCCGCCGCGGACACTGCGTTCGTGGCGGGCATGGACGGTGCCTGCAAGGACTCAACGATACTCTTCCGCCGCCTACAGAACCCACGTGCCGCGTCAACCCGTGAGCGGGATCCCCCTCGCCCGCGTCTCCGCTCCTATGCTGATCGGATGACGACTCCTGAGAGCACGACCGCGCCGAGCGACACCACGGCGACCAAGACCGCCGCCGTCATCTACAACCCCGTGAAGGTCGACCTCGACGCACTCCGGGAGTCGGTCGACCGCTCCGCCGCCGACGCTGGCTGGGGCGAGTCGCTCTGGTTCGAGACGTCGGTGGAGGATGTCGGCCAGGGCGTCACCGCCGAGGCGATCGCCGCGAAGGTCGACCTCATCATCGCGGCCGGCGGCGACGGCACGGTGCGTGCGGTCTCCGAGGCCATGCGCGGGAGCGACATCCCCCTCGCGTTGTTGCCGTCCGGCACCGGCAACCTGCTCGCGCGCAACCTGAACCTCACCCTCAACGACCTGCCCGGATCCGTCGTCGCGGCGTTCACCGGCGACGACAAGGCGATCGACCTCGGTGTCATCGACATCGAGCGTGCCGACCACTCGCGCGACCGCCACGTGTTCGTCGTCATGGCCGGCATGGGCATCGACGCGAAGATGATCAAGAACACCGACGACGACCTCAAGGCGAAGGCCGGCTGGGCCGCCTACGTCGACGCGATCGTGAAGTCGCTGCGCGATCCGGACGAGCTGCACCTGCGGTTCCGGATCGACGACGAGCCGCAGGTCCGCGCCACCGTGCACACCGTCATCATCGGCAACTGCGGCTCGCTGCCCGCCAACATCCTGCTGCTGCCGGACGCGGTCGTCGACGACGGACTGTTCGACCTCATGTTCATGCGCCCCGGTGGGATCCTCGGCTGGATCCGGATCTGGGCGAAGGTCGCGTGGGTGAACGGTGTCCTGCGACGGACGAAGACCGGCCGGGCGCTGGCCGGCAAGAAGAAGGACGACGACGACCTCCAGTACGGCACGGCGAAGCGGTTCGTCGCCCGGATGTCGAAGCCGGAGGAGATCGAACTCGACGGCGACGGCTTCGGCAAGGCCATTGCGATCAACACCTGGATCGAGCCGGGTGCCCTCACCGTCCGCGTTCCGGCTGCGGCGGAGTAGCTCGCGCGCCCTCAGCTCACCGATGGGCGCGGGGTGACCCGCCGGGCCCAGAGCAGCACGGGGATGAGCAGGAGGGCGAGCACACCGCCCGCGATCGACAGCGCGCCGTAGCCGACACCGGCCATCACGACGCCGGACATGACACCGGCTCCAGCACCGGCGAGCGCGATGAGGACGTCGAGCGTGCCCTGGGTGCGGGCCCGGTTGGCGGGCACGGTGTGGTCGACGACGAGCGCGGTGCCCGCGATGAGCCCGAAGTTCCAGCCGAGTCCGAGGAGGGCGAGCGCCAGGATGAGCAGGCCGAGCGAGTCCGCCGGCGCGAGTGCTCCCGTGACACCGGCGAGCAGGAGGGTCACGCCGGCGGCGATCGCCATCGGGGTGCGGCCGATCCGGTCGACGAGGACGCCGGTCACGAGCGAGGGGAGGTACATCGCGGCGATGTGGATCCCGATCACGAGCCCGACCTCGCCGAGGCCGTGGTGGTGGGCCCGCATGTGCACCGGCGTCATGGTCATCACCGCCACCATGGCGATCTGCGTGACCACCATGACCGCGGCGCCGACGTAGGCGCCGACGCCGGGGCGTGGGCGTGCGGCGGTCGCCGGCGATGCCTGCTTCGACCCCACCTGCTCCGCGCCGGTCTGCTCCGCGGCGGTCCGCTCCACCTCCAGCTGCGCGAGCTCGGCGTCGAGACGGCGGGCGAGGAGGAACGGGTCGGGTCGGAGCAGCACGAGGAACGCCGTCCCGGCCGCCAGGTAGGCGACCGCGGCGAGGAGGAACGGCCCGGCGAGCGATGGCAGCCCGAGGCCGGTCGCGAACGCTCCCAACGGTTCGACGAGGTTGGGCCCGGCGACGGCGCCGAGCGTGGTCGACACCATCGCGACGCTGATCGCCGAACCACGTCGGGCCGGGGTCGCGAGATCGGTCCCGGCGTAGCGCGCCTGGAGGTTCGTGGCCGTGCCCGCGCCGTAGACGAAGAGCGACAGGAAGAGGAGCGGCACCAGGGCGGTGGTGGCGGCCACCACCACACCGATCGCGCCGACGCCACCCGCCGCGAATCCGAGTCCGAGCCCGATGCGCCGGCCGAGCCGCTGGGTGACGCGCCCGACGAGGAAGGCGGTGAGCGCGGAGCCGAGGGTCAGGAGCGCGGCTGCGACGCCCGCGAGGCTCATGCTGCCGAGGACGTCCTGCACGAGGAGCGCCCCGACCGTCACCCCGGCGGCGAGACCGGCGCCGCCGAGGACCTGGCTGATGACGACGACCGTGAGCGTCCGCCGCTGGACGCGGGCGCGCTCGGCGGCGATGGCAGCTCTGGCGTCGGTCTCCCGGGAATCGCTCTCGCCGCGCTGGCTCATGCTCGTCAGCGTCGCGTGGAGATGCGACCGTAGGCGTCGACCGTCACGATGAGCGACTCGACCTTGCGGTTCACGACGCGGATGATCACGACGATGAGCCAGAGCCCGCCGGTGATGAGCGTCAGGATCAGGTTCCAGAACCAGCCGATGCGCTTCTGCCGCTGCAGCACGGCCTGCTGGCCCTGCACCGACGACACCGTCCAACCGCGCGCGGCGTAGCGGGCGACTTCGGCGTTCAGGACGGCGGTGAGCTGCTCCATCGGGAGCGGAGTGGAGGAGGACATGCCTCGAATCTACCCGTCGCGGGCAACAGGCCCCTGAGCCCGACACCGTCGGTCCCTGAGCTCGTCGAAGGGCGCTCTACGATCGATGTATGCGCATCCGTCTCGCCGAACCCGCCGACCTGCCTGGCGTCCTCGCCATCCACACCGACGCCGTCGCGAACGGTGTCGCGATCTGGACCGAGGTCACACCCGACCTCGCCGAGCGCGAGGCATGGCTCGCCCGCCACCAGGAGCCGGGCCGGGTCGCACTCGTCGCCATCGCCGACGGCCCTGACGACGCGCTCCCCGAGGGTGACGTCCTCGCCTACGGCAGTTACGGTCCGTACGCCGCGAAGGACGGGTACCGCCACACCGTCGAGAACTCCGTGTACGTGCACCCGGACGCACAGGGGCGCGGCCTCGGCAAGGCGCTCATGGTCGAGTTGCTGGAACGCGCCACGGCCGACGGCCACCACGTCATGCTCGCCCTCATCGAGGCCGAGAACACCGCATCGATCGCCCTGCACACGAAGCTCGGGTTCGAGCAGGTCGGCCTGCTGCCGGAGGTCGGGACGAAGTTCGGCCGCTGGCTCGACCTCGCCATCCTGCGCCGCACGCTCGCCTGAGCCATCCCGCTGGTTCACAACTCCTGCTCGCATCGGTCGCACATTCGCAGATCGGCTCAGCCCCGGCGTGCCGCTGCGCTCCCGCGACGAAGTGCAGGAGTTGTGAACCGACGGGAAGCTCGGCGAGGCATCCTGCCGGCTGAGGAGCTCCGACCCGGATGCGCTGCGCACAACTCCTGCTGGTCGGGCAGAACACCGCCCAGGAGCGGCCCGGCTCCGGGTACGCGCCCGGGATGCAGGAGTTACGAACCGGGGACGGGACCCGAGACGACCACCCGGGCGACCGCACCCGCAGCGAGTTCCACGGCGCGCGGCTCGGACGCGCCGGTCAGGATGACCCGGACCGGTGTCTCGCCGAGGTTGCCGAGGATCACGACGGTCTCGCCTGCGGCATCGACGGCGGCGATCGCGGTCACACCGGCCGACGAGACGGGCGACCCGGCGACGGGCGACCCGGCACCGAGCGACACCCCGCCGATCTCGACCGCGACGCGCTGTCGGCCGCTGAGCTCGGCGATCCACCCGAGCGCCCGGCCCGCGGCCGTGAGCGTCCCGTCGGCCGCGACGATCCCACGCGGTCCGGTCGCCTCGAAGTACGACAGCGACTCGACACCGGCGACGGCCAGGGCCGCGACACTGCCGACGACCCAGGCGCCGAGCGCCTCCGCCGACTGCCGGTCGTCCGTCGCGCCGGGCACGTGCTCCGCGCCGAAGCCCGCGCGGAGTTCCGCGTCACGGGAGTCACCCGCGCTCGCCCGGGTGGTGGCGACCGCGTTGTAGCGGGCGCCGAGCGTGACCGGCCCGACGTGCAGCGGGCGGCCGTCGGCGATCCTGACAGCGTCCGCCACGACGACCGCCTGCATCCCGAGCGACTCGACGAGCTGGTGCCCGCCGCGGTCGTGCATGAACGGCGTGATGCTGAAGGCCACGGGGCCCGTCCAGCGCTCGAGGCGCGCGTGGTTGCGGTTGAGCTCCGTGAAGTGCGCGCGCGTGCCGCCGACGAGCTCCGGGTGCGGCGTCGGGCCCTCAACCCACAGGGTACGCAGGACCTCGCCGAGCGCGGTCAGCATCGTGACCTCCGAGAGGTGGGTGCGGCGATGGAACGCCCCGACGCGCACGACGGGCACGGCCGCGTCGCGGAGCCGTCGCAGCACCGGCTCGGCCTCCTCACCCGTCCCGAGCACGAGTCGGAGGTCGAGGGGCCTGGCGCCGGCCTGGTGCACGGCGCGGTCGAGGATGGCCGGCCAGTCCGGGTTCGTCGGGTCGATCTCCACGAGGATCCCGGTGATCGTGTCCGGGACCACCGCACCAGCGCGTCCACCGTCCGGGTCGCTCGACACCGAGGTCGAGATCGTGGGGACGACGCTGTCGAGCGGCGCGCCGATCCGCCCGTCGACAGGCTCAGGGACCGGGTCTTCTCCGCGCCCCGCGAGCTTCGTCTCGGGCACGACGGTCACGGTGAGCGGCGTCGCCAGTGGGGCGTCGGCGCGCTCGGCAGCGTCGACCCGCGCACAGCCGACCTCGACGGACTGCTCCACGACGTCACCGACCGCCAGCGCGACGGGGAACGGCAACGAGAGCGGCGTCGAGTAGGTCTTGAACGAGGCGTCGGTCCAGTTGCGCTGGTCCTCCATCTCGAACACGTCACCGCTGAAGCGGGCCGTGGTCGCGATGCGGTCGCCGGTCCAGGCGAGGGATTGGATGCGGATCGCCGGCTGATGCGGAGCGACGTGCTCCGGGAGGCGCGTGGTCGTCGTGGACCCCTCCGGGTGGCCGACGACGAGCTCGGTGCCTGCGAGGGCCGGCGACTGCAGCACGATGAGACCGATGCGCGCGCGCCGGAACGCGGCGGTCACCTCGGCCCGGACGGCGACCCGCAGTGTCGACGCTCCGAGGTCGACCGACAAGGACCAGGCGACGACCTCGCCGTCGTCGCCGACCCGGCCGCGCAGGGCCAGGCCGCTCGTCGTGTGGTCGACCGCGTCGACGATGACGGGCAGCGTCTTCCAGTCCTGGTCGCGGACGACGAAGCGGATGCTGCGCAGCACGAGCTCGCCGTCGAAGGCGATGTCGTCCAGCTCCGAGCCGCGAAGCGAGGCCGACCAGGGCCCCCGTCCGACGGCGAGGGCGTCGCGCTCGCGGTCGAGCAGGAGGTCGGATGCGACGCGGAAGGCGGTTCCCGAACGCGAGGTCATGATCGTCGGCTCAGAGGCTCGTCATGCCGCCGTCGACCCGGAAGGTCGCTCCGGTGGCGAAGCTCGACTCGTCGCTGGCGAGGTACACCATGATGCCCTCGACGTCCGAGGCCTGGCCGGGGCGACCGAGCGGGATGCGCCCGACGATCGCGGCGCGGGACTCGGGGTCGCCGGAGATCGCGGTGACGAGCGGGGTCTCCGTGTAGCCGGGGACGACGGTGTTCACGCGGATCCCCTGATCGGCGTAGGCCGCGGCGACGGTCCGGCCGAGGCCGTGGATCCCGGCCTTGGTGGAGCTGTACGCCGTGAAGTCGGCGCCCTCGCCGTTGAGACCGGTCGGGCTGCCCGTGAGGATGATCGAGCCGCCGCGGCCGAGCATGGCGCGGACGGCGTGCTTCGTCGTGAGGAAGGTGCCGGTGAGGTTGATGTCGACCGTGCGCTGCCAGACCTCGAGGTCGAGGTCGGCGATCTTCGCGTCCTGGCCGAAGAGCTGTACGCCGGCGTTCGCGACGACGACGTCCGGGGTCTTGCCGGCTGCGTCCATGACCGCGAACGCAGCCTCGACGCTCGCTTCGTCGGCGATGTCGAGTCGCACGGCGATGGCGGTCGGGAAGGGTGCCGCCGCATCGCGGGCGGCCTGGATGTCGCGGTCGGAGAAGACGACGGCGGCGTCCTCCCGCGCGAACCGTTCGGCGACCGAGCGTCCGATCCCCGATCCGGCGCCCGTCACGAGCGCGGTCTTTCCTGCAAGTCGTCCAGTCATCGTCGCCTGTCTCTCGTGCGGTGTTGCGGGGGTGGTGTCGCGGGTGTCGCAGTGGTTGTCGTGGGTGGTGCATCGGGGCGTCTGCAGCATATCCGGCACAACCGGTTGACCGCATGTGGCGTTCGCAATTCAGGACGGCCGCGGCGCGCCGACCCGGATCGGGGGTGGAGCGGGCCGACGCGCCGGGCACGTCCTGAATTGCGAACAGTTGGGGAAGTGGGCTACCGCTCGATCTTGTCGAGGTGGAGCATGGCGGCGAGGTTCTTGTCGAGCTCGTCGTCCTGGAAGACCTTCTTCCAGTCGTCCTTGATGATCGCGCTGCGGCCGTAGTCCATCGCGATGAGGCACGCGTCGGAGAACGGGTTGTCGCCCTTGAGCGAGTTCGCGAGGGCGACCTGCGTGTGGCCGAGCAGGATCGCACGAGCGGCCGGCTCCGGCACGCCCATGGTGTTGACGGCCTCGTCGAGCGACTCCTTGAGGAGCGCACCGATCATGCAGGCGATCGTCTCCACGAGGGTCGGCTCGAGCTGCGCGAGCTGCTTGACCGTGACCCAGTGGACCTCGCCGACGGGGGCGAAGATCGCCCGGACGACGGCCTCGACCTGCGCCTGCTTCTCAGCGTCGTCGGACTCGATCGCCGCGATGGCGTCCTGGAGGGCGGCGATGCCACCGAAGGTGTCCGCGTACTCCTCGGGCGTGTGGCGCTCGACGAAGACGGAGGGGTGGCAGGGGTGCGTGACGGCCTGGATGACGTCGTCGCGACGGGTCAGCAGACCCGCGTACGCGGCGGCCGGGTCGAGCGTGAGGAGCACGGCGCCCGACTTCATGAGCGGGACGACGCCGGCGGACACGGCCTTCAGGGCGAGGTCCGGGACGGCGAGGATGACGACGTCGGCGTCGGTGACGGCCGCGTCGGTCTCGGTGAGCTGGCGACCGGCCTCGGTCACACGCTCCTGGCCGGCGGGCGAGACCTCGCTGTAGAAGACGGTGTGGCTGGTCTTCACGAGGTTGTTGGAGACGCGCATGCCCATCTTGCCGCCCGCGCCGATGACGGCGATGGTGAGCTGGTCCGCGACGGTGGTGGTGTCGGTCATGATCTTCCTTCTCTCAGGTACTGCAGGTTGTGTGCGGTCCACGTGCGCTCGAGCTCGATCGTCTCCGTGATGGAGTCGCCGAGCGGGAGCCAGTGTTCGATGATCTGGTTCACACCGCGCTCGTCCGGTCGGACGACGGCGGTGAGGGCGGGGTAGTCGAGCAGGCCGGTGCCGAGCGGGGCACCCTCGAGGGTGAAGCCGACCCAGCCACCCCGCCGGGTGAACGCGAAGTCCTTGACGTGGATGTTGCGGACGTACGGAGCGGTGCGCTCGATGACGTCATTCGGGTGCTCGAGCCGGGCCACGGTGTTGGCCGGGTCGAGGCAGATGCCGAGGTTCGGGTGGTCGACGGCGGTCACGAGGTCGACGAGCTCCTGCGACGACAGCTGCTCGTAGGTCTCGAGCGCGATCGTCACGCCGGCCGCCTCGAACGCCGGGAGCACCGCGCGGAGTCGATCGACGGCGTCGGCGTGGGAGGGCCGGTCGTCGCCGGAGGTGGCCATGCTGCGCAGGAGCTTCGCGCCCAGCAGGGTGGCGATGTGGAGGAAGCGTTCGAGGTGCGCGACCGCGATCCCCTTCGTCCCGAGTTCGAGGGTGACCCCGCGCTCGCGGGCGACCTCGGCGATCCCACGCAGCTCGTCGTCGGACATCGACTCGATGCGGGCATCGTCGCAGATCTGGAAGAGCTCGACGCCGGCGTCGGCCGTGCGCTCGATCATGCCGATGACGCTCAAGCGCTCGGGAGCGAGCTCGGAGCCCTCCCAGAAGAAGGTGTAGGTGCCGAAGCCGATCATGCTGTCCTCGGTCCCTGAGCCTGTCGAAGGGCCTCGTCGAGCACGGCCTCGAGCGCCGCGACGTCGTGGGCGAAGCGTCCGAGGAACACGCCGTCGACGTCGTCACCGAGGGCGGTCAGCAGACCGGGACCCGCACTGCCGCCGTAGATGACGGAACTGCCGACCCGGTCGGGCCGCTCGGCGATCGATTGCTTCAGGATGGCGCCGACGGCTCGCACGTACTCGGCAGACGCGGGTTCAGCCGCACCGATCGCCCACACGGGCTCGTACGCGACGATCACCGGTCCCGCCACGGCATCGGCGAGCGCGGAGTCCAGCTGGCGCACGCACTCCGTCGCAGCCGCCTCGGGCGTCGTGCGCTCGACCTCGCCGATGCAGAGGACCGGCGAGAGGCCGTTGCGGAGGGCCGCCGCGGTCTTCTCTGCGACGACCTCGTCGGTCTCGCCGAAGAGGGAGCGGCGCTCCGCGTGGCCGACCTCGACCACGGTGACGCCGACCTCGGCGAGCTCGGGGCCGCCGACCTCACCGGTGAACGCGCCACGGTCCGCGCTCGCGAGGTCCTGTGCTCCGACCAGCACGCCCGTCCCGGCGAGGGCCGCCACCGACGGCGCGACCGCGAGGTAGCCGGGGATGACGAACAGTCGCACGCGACCGTCGACCACGGCCTCGTGCCGACGGGCCAAGGCGCCCACCTGCTCGATCCACTCGAGGGTCTGCGCGTGGCCGAAGTACATCTTCAGGCTCACGCCGACCACGCGGGGCGCGGTCGACGTGGGCACGGCCGACGGGGACGGGGTGGTCATCAGCAGGAGCCCGTCGCCTCGTACTCACCGATGACGGCGACCTTCTCGGCACTCGCGCTGGTCTCGTCGAAGCGGTAGGTGAGCCACTCGCGGACGAGGCGGCGGGCGAGCTCGATGCCGATGACGCGCTGACCCATCGTCAGGACCTGCGCGTTGTTGCTGAGGACACCGCGCTCGACGGAGAAGCTGTCGTGTGCCGTGACGGCGCGGATGCCGGCGACCTTGTTGGCGGCGATCGCGACGCCCAGGCCGGTGCCGCAGAAGAGGAGCGCGCGGTCGGCCTGGCCGGACGCGACGAGTTCCGCGGCGGCGATCGCGACCCGCGGGTAGGCGGTGTGGCCATCGGCGTCCACGCCCACGTCGACGAGCGAGGCGACGCCGTCGTGCTGCTCGAGGTCGCGCTTGACGATCTCCTTGTAGTCGAACCCGGCGTCATCCGAGCCGATGACGATGCGCAGCTGATCGGTCATGCGTGTACTCCTTCGTTGGTGGTGGTGCTGGTGGAGCCGTCCGGTGCGGTGGTGCCGGCGGCGCGCTCGAGGACGGGGACGATCGCCGTGACGATCAGGCCGAACGAGTAGGCACCGGCGTCGACGGTACCGAGACTCTTCTCGGCGTGCGGACGGGCGCGGCCCATCTTCGGCAGGAGGTCCGCGGTCTCAGCGGCAGCGGTGGAGGCAGCCGCAGCGGCGGTCGTCCAGGCGGCGACGAGGTCGGAACCGTCGGCGACGGCTGCACGCAACGTGGTGGTGAACGGCACGAGCGCGTCGACCATCGTCTTCTGTCCGACCTCGGCCTTGCCGAACGACATGATGCCGTCGACCGCGGCCTGCACGCCGGTCGCGACGGCGGTGCGGCCTGGTGCGACCTCGTCGCCGAGGGCGGTTCCGACCGAGCGGAGCGCGAGGCCCCACAGGGCGCCGGACGTGCCGCCAGCGCGGTCCGCCCAGGCGTCGCCGGCCAGGTGCAGGACGGTATGGGCACCGGCCCCGGCATCGGCGGCGGCGTGTGCGGCGGTGACGGCGGCACGAGCACCGCGCTGCATGCCGATGCCGTGGTCGCCGTCACCCGCGACGGCGTCGATCCGTCCGAGCTCCTCGACGTTCGTGTCGATGACCTGGACGAGCGCGTCGAGAGCCTCGACCACGACCGCGGCGGCGGCCCGCGACTCGTCGGTGGACTCGGGGATCTCGGCTGCCGTCTCGACGACGAGCTCCGAGGGGCCGAGCTGCTCGGCCGCTGCGACGACGCCCTTGCGGTAGGCGGGGGTGTCGGCGCCGGCAGCCCAGAAGCCCTCGAGCTCCTCGTCCAACCAGAAGAGGGTCAGCGAGACGCCGGCCATGTCGAAGCTCGTGACGAGCTCGCCGACCTCGGGGTCGACGATCTCCACCCCTGCGGCCTCGAGCTGCGCGGCGACCGCACGGTAGACGACGAACAGTTCCTCGTACTTCACGGAGCCGAGCCCGTTGAGGATGACCCCGACGCGAGCGCCCGTCGCTTCGGAGACGCCCTCGGGCAGTTCCGCGAGCAGCGAGGAGACGAGCAGCGTGGCGAGCTCGTCGGCCGTCGGCACGTCGGTCTCGTCGATGCCGGGCTCGCCGTGGATGCCCATGCCGACCGCCATGCGCCCCTCGGGCACGGTGAACAGCGGCTCGGTCGCGCCCGGCAGGGTGCAGCCGCTGAACGCGACGCCGAAGGACCGGGTGCGCTCGTTCGCGTGGGTGGCGACGCGGACGACCTCGTCGAGGTCGTAGCCCGCCTCGGCTGCGGCGGCGGCCGACTTGAAGACGGTGAGGTCACCGGCGATCCCCCGACGCTTGTGCTTCTCGGCGAGGGGCGCGCTCGAGATGTCGTCGGTGACGGCGACGCTGCGGGTGGGGATGCCCGCCGCGTTCAGCGCGTCCTGCGCCTGGGTGAAGTGGAGCACGTCGCCCGCGTAGTTGCCGTAGCTGAGGAGCACGCCACCGCCACGCTGCGCGGCCTTCGCGACCGACTCGACCTGGTGGGCGGACGGCGAGGCGAACAGGTTGCCCATCGCCGCACCGTGCGCGAGGCCCTGGCCGACGATGCCGCCGAACGCCGGGTAGTGGCCGGAGCCACCGCCGACGACGAGCGCGACCGTGCCCTCGGGCGTCCGGGTGCTCCGGACGACGCCGCCGGTCACGCGCCGGACCTGGTTGCGGTTCGCGGCGACGAAGCCGTCGATCATCTCGTCGGCGAAGTCCGCCGGGTCGTTGAAGAGGCGCGTCATCGGGTCTTACCCGTGAGGTCGTCGTGCGAGACGCGCAGCTCGCGAGAGCTCCGCTGCTTCGAGAGGATGACCATGAGCGTGGCGGAGATCATCATGAAGCCACCGACGATGAACATCGGGACGACGTACTGCGGGGTGTCGCCGACCTTGGTGAGGTCCGCGACGGCACCCGTGATGTACGGCGCCGAGAACCCGGCGAGGTTGCCGACCGTGTTGATGAGCGCGATGCCGGCAGCCGCTGCCGCACCGGTGAGGAACTGCGTGGGCAGCGTCCAGAAGTTGGGCAGCGCGGCGAAGATCGCCATGGCGGTGACCGCGATGATCGCGATGGTGAGGGCGGGCGAGTTGGCGAAGAGCGCGAGCGGGATGCTCACGGCACCGACGATCGCGGGGATCACGATATGCCAGGTCTTGAGGCCACGGCGCGTCGCGTCACGAGACCAGAAGTACAGGGCGATGGCGGCCGGCACGTACGGGATCGCCGTGATGAGGCCCTTCTGCATGACGTTGAACTCGGTCCCGAACGTCTCCTGGAAGCCCTCGATGATCGTGGGGAGGAAGAAGCCGAGCGCGTAGAGGCCGTAGATGAAGCCGAAGTAGATGAACGCGAGCATCCAGACGCGACCGCTCGTGAACGCGTGCTTGAGGCTGACGTGGCCCTGCTTCTGCTCGGTGGTGGCCTTCTCGTGTGCGAGGGCCGCCGTGAGCCAGACCTGCTCCTCGGTGGTGAGCCACTTGGCGTCCGCGGGGCGGTCCTTCAGGTAGAACCAGGCGATGACACCGATGAGGATGGCCGGGAGTCCGACGCCGAGGAACATGAAGCGCCAGCCCTCGAGACCGAAGAACACGCCGTGCTGGCCGATGAGCCATCCGGCGAGAGGTGCGCCGATGACGGTGGTGAGCGGCTGCGCCAGGTAGAAGAGGGCGAGGATCTTGCTGCGGTGCTTGGCCGGGACCCAGAGGCTCAGGAAGAGGATCGCGCCGGGGAAGAAGCCGGCTTCGGCGACACCGAGCACGAAGCGGAGGATCGCGAGCTGCTCGAAGTTGGCGACCCAGGTGAACAGGACCGCGACGATGCCCCAGGTGACCATGATGCGGGCGAGCCAGCGGCGGGCACCGAACTTGTTGAGCGCGAGGTTGCTGGGCACCTCGAGCAGGATGTAGCCGATGAAGAAGACGCCGGATGCGAAGCCGAACTGGGCGGCGGAGAGCGCGAGGTCCTCGTTCATGCCGTTGGGGGCGGCGAAGCCGATCGCGGTGCGGTCCAGGTAGTTGATGAAGAACATCAGCGCCACGAACGGCACGAGACGGATCGAGACCTTCCGGATGGCTGATCGCTCGACAGCCGGATTGGCCGCGGGGGCGGTGGTGTCCACTATGACTCCTCGGGTGGGCGGCATCGATGCCGCGGGCAGGGCGTGGTCCGGGCCGGACCGGAATGAACGATACATCAACCGGTTGACCAATTCAAGCAGTGGGCTCCGGGCATGCCGACCCGCCGCGATACAGTGAACCCATGCCTGCGTTCCCGGATCGGCCGACCGACGACATCTCGTCCAGCCTCGGACCGGTCGCCGTGGGATCCGCCGTCTCCGCCGTCGCGAAGCGCCTGCTCGACCACTTCACGAGCGGTGAGATCGCCCCGGGGACCCGCCTCCCACCGGAACGCCAGCTCGCCGCGTCGCTCGGCATCGGGCGGTCCGCCGTCCGAGAGGCCCTCGCGGCGCTCGAGATCCTCGGCGTCGTCGACGTCCGCCCGGGCAGCGGCACCTACCTCCGCGGCAGCGTCTCCGAGCTCCTGCCCGAGACGCTCAGCTGGGGCCTCATGCTCGGCGAGCCGCGGACCCGCGAACTCATCGAGGTGCGCGGCCAACTCGAGGTCTTCGCCGCCGGCCTCGCCGCGACGCGCATGGACGACATGGCGCGCAACCGACTGCGCAACCACCTCACCGCGATGAGCGAGGCCGGTGCCAACCGCACCAAGTTCATCGAGGCCGACCTCAAGTTCCACCTGGAGCTCGCCTCAGCCACCGGGAACCGCGTGCTGTCCGACCTCCTGCAGAGCATCCGCTCGCTGCTCCGCATCTGGGTGGAGCGCGGCATCCACGAGGACGTCGACGCCCAGCGCGCCTTCGAGGAGCACGAGGCCGTCTACGAGGCGATCATGTCGGGCGACCCCGCCGCCGCGACGGCCGCGATGCAGCACCACATGGACACCGCGACCGAGCGGCTCAACCGCACCCTCACGGCGTAGCACTTCGACAGGCTCAGCGGCCGGAGGTTCGGGTCAGTGACTGAGTCCCGGTCCCTGAGCTTGTCGAAGGGCGGTCAGGCGCGGATCGCTCCGACGACCGCGTCCACCGCAGTCTCGACAGCACGCGTCCGGGCGGCGGCGTCCTCGCCCTCCGAGTCGTGGACGAAGGCCGTCATGCCGCGGCGAGCGCCGCAGAAGTCGACGATGCCGTGTTCGAGCTGCGTCCGCATCGCCTGCTCGTAGCCGTGGCGGTCGTAGACCCCGGCGTCGTCGCCCGCGATCGGTACGAGGTGCACGCGCAGGCGGTCGAGTTTCCGGACGATCCCGCCGTCCGCGTCGAGGCCGAACGCCCAGCCGTTGACGAACACGCGGTCGAACCAGCCCTTGAGGAGTGCGGGCGCCGACCACCAGTACACCGGGAACACGAGCACGAGGTCGGTGGCCCGGTCGAGCCGCTCCTGCTCGGCGGCCACGTCCGGGGTGAAGTCCCCGCCGACGCGGTAGGTGTGGCGGTCGGCGAGCGTGTACCGCGGGTCGAAGCCCTCCGCAGCCAGGTCCGCGACCTCGACGCTGATCGAGCCGGCGGGCGGTCGCAGCTCCTGCGCGAGCCGCTGGGCGAGGTGGTGGGTGAGGGAGTCGGGGTCGGGATGGGTGGTCACGATGAGCGTCGGCACACTCCATCATCGCCTGCAACGGACGCGGGATCAGCCGTTCGGCACCCTCCGCAGGATGACCGGGGTCCGTCCGACGACTGATGCCAAGGCCGCGGCCAGCGCCCTACAGTTGTCGGAATGAGCGGATGGACATGGCAGGCGTGGGTCGGACTCGTCGGCGGCACGGTGATCTTCTTCGCCGTCCTCGGTCCGATCCTGCTCGTGCAGCTCCGTCGCTACGGCCAGATGTCACTCCCCCGCGTGATCGGTGCTGCGGCGGTCAGCGTCTACGCGGTGGCCCTCGTGGCGTACACCCTGCTGCCGCTGCCCGATGAGCGCGCGAACTGCAGCACGGCCCACGGGGCGCTCGAGCTGATCCCCGGCCATTCGATCGGGGACATCGCACGGGAGACCGCCGGGCTCTCGGTGCTGAGCACCCTGACGAGCCACGCGTTCCTCCAGGTCGTCCTGAACGTGATCCTCTTCATCCCGTTCGGCGCCATCGCGCGGCGGTACTGGAACCGCGGGCTCGGTGTCTCCATCCTGCTCGGGGCGCTCGTCTCCCTCCTGATCGAGTCGACGCAGTACACGGGCATCTGGGGCTTGTACGAATGCGCCTACCGGGTGGCGGACGTCGACGACGTGATCACGAACACGGCGGGCGCCGCGATCGGAGCACTCATCGCCCCGATCGTCCTCGGGTGGATGCCGAGCGCGCGAGCCCTGCGCGCCACCCGCGACCGGGCGCGACCCATCACCGTCTGGCGACGCTGGTTCGGCATGGTGCTCGACGCGTTCGCCGTGAACCTGTCGATCACGGTGCTGTCGCTCGTGTTCGTCGTCCCACGCGTCCTGCTCACGGGTGCGACCGGGACCGCCAACGACCCGACGCTGCCCGAGGTGCTCAGCATCGGTGCGGGCACGGTCGTCCTCGTGATCGTGCTGCCGGCGCTCATCGGGAGCGGTGCGTCGCTCGGGCAACGCCTCGTCTGGCTCGCCCCGCGGTGGCCGGACGGACGCGGCTCGGTGGCACGCCGCCTCTACCGCGGGTCCGTCGTGGCCCTGCCGTACATCGCCACGACGACCGCCGCGCAGATACCCGACGCCACCAGCGGCCTCACGCAGACGATCGTCGGGATCATCGGGATCCTCAGCTTCATCATCGTCACCACGGCCGTCGTCTCCATACCGTTCACCCGGCATCGCCGCGGCGTCTCGTACGCCTCCGTCGGCGCGGACCTCCGCGACGCCCGCACGACCACGCCGTAGCGCGACAGCAGGAGATCAACGCCGGAGCAGGACGCACTCGCCCAGAGGCTCCTGCCACCGCGCGGATCTCCTACCGCGCCGGCCGCTCGGCCGCTACAGCTCGGCGCCGAGGAGCCCCGACAGGAAGGCGTGGAGCTCGTCCGCCATGTCGACCGACTCCGGTGCGAGCAGCCACTGCACCTGCAGGCCGTCCATGAGCGCGAGGGTCATGAAGGCCGCGCTGGTGGTGGGGAAGCCGGCCCGCACGCGTCCTGCGGAGACGAGCAGCCCGAAGGTGCGCTCGAGCCGCGCGCGTGTGCCCTCGTAGCGCTCGACGAAGTAGTCGTGCGCCGGGTGGTCGGGCGAGGTCGCCTCCGCCGAGAGCGTGCAGTAGAGCGCGACCACGCCGGGCACGGAAGCGTTGTACCGGGCGAGTGCGACCAACCCCCGGAGCGTCTCGATCGGGTCGTCGCCGTCCATCGGCACGAGCGTCGCCGAGAGGTCGTCGCGGTGGGAGAGCACGGCGGCGAGCAGCGCGCTCTTGTTCGGGAAGTGGTGCAGGAGTCCTGCCTCGCTCATCCCCACCTGCGCGGCCACCTCCCGAAGCGAACCCGCGCGATATCCCCCGTTGGCGAAGACGGCGAGCGCGGCGTCGAGGATCGCGACGCGCTTCATACCGGTTTTCGCATATGCACCGCGGGGCTTCCCCTGCGGCTTGTTCCCGGTCTTGACCGATGTCATCGGACGACCTCCCCCTTCGGACGGCTTCACGATAGCGCGTTCCCCTTCGAACGCCGCGGCCTGGTCGTGATCCAACTGTGACATGGTCGAAAACAAAAAGCTAGTGACCACTCGGCTTTCGTGCTAGCGTCCTCAATCACCAGCGATCCGATGAGGGATTGCTCACAGCGAATGGACAAAGATGTTCCGATGGAAGACGACCGCAGCCGTCGCGGTCACCGCTGCTGCACTCGTGCTCACCGGATGCTCCGGTAGCACCTCCGGCTCTGACAGCGGCTCCGGTGGCACCCTGATCCTGGGTGCGATCACTCCCCCCACCACGTTCGACCCGGCCGGCTCCGAATGGGGCAACCGCTCGCCCTTCTACCAGGCCGTCTTCGACACCCTGCTCGTCGCCACCGCCGACGGCGAGATCGTCCCGTCGCTCGCGACCTCCTACGAGTACAACGACGACAACACCGTCCTGACGCTCAAGATCCGCGACGACGTCACCTTCACCGACAAGTCGAAGCTCACCGCCGACGTCGTCAAGCAGAACCTCGAGCGCTTCAAGACCGGCACCTCCCCCGACGCCGGCTACTTCGCCGGCGTCGCCTCCGTCGAGGCACCCGACGACACCACCGTCGTCATCACCCTGAGCGCGCCGGACCCGGCCATGCTCAACTACCTCACCCGCGACCCCGGCCTGATCGCCAGTGCCGAGTCGTTCGACAGCCCCGACCTCGCCACCAACCCGGTCGGCTCCGGACCGTACGTGCTCGACACGGCCGCGACCGTCACCGGCACGAGCTACAGCTACACCGCGAACCCCGACTACTGGAACAAGGACTGGCAGCACTACGACAAGCTGACCATCAACGTCCTCCAGGACGCGACCGCCGGCCTCAACGCGGTCAAGTCGGGCGAGGTCAACGGCATCAAGCTCGCCAACAACGACAACCTCGCCGAGGTCGAGGGTGCCGGCTGGACCGTCAACGCCAACGAGCTCGACTTCCAGGGCATGCTCCTGCTCGACCGCGCCGGCACGATGAACCCGGCGATCGCCGACGTCCGCGTCCGCCAGGCCATCAACTACGCGTTCGACCGCCCGGCGCTGCTCAAGGCACTGCAGAACGACAACGGCACGGTCACGGGTCAGGTCTTCCCGGAGAACTCCCCCGCCTACGACAAGTCGCTCGACGACCGTTACGGCTACGACCCCGAGAAGGCCAAGGAGCTGCTCGCCGAGGCGGGTTACGCCGACGGCCTGACGCTCTCGATGCCGTCCTCCACGGTGCTCGGCGCCACCACCTACACGCTGATCTCGCAGCAGCTGGCCGACGTCGGGATCACCGCCGAGTACACGGACCCGGGCAACAACTTCATCGCCGACCTCCTGGCCCCGAAGTTCCCCGTCTCCTTCATGGCGCTGGAGCAGAACCCGGACTGGCAGCTCATCCAGTTCATGATCGCCCCGAACGCCGTCTTCAACCCCTTCAAGTACGACGACCCGAAGGTCGACGAGTACATCAAGCAGATCCAGTACGGCGACGAGGCGACGCAGGGCAAGGTCGCCAAGGAGCTCAACGCCTACATCGTCGAGCAGGCCTGGTTCGCCCCCTTCTACCGGGTGCAGGGCAGCTTCGCGACGGACGCCAACACGACCGTCAAGATGATCCCGACGAACGCGTACCCGTCCATCTACGACATCCAGCCGAAGTAGTCCGCTGATCCCGGAGCCTGTCGAGGGGTTCGCCCGTCGACAGGCTCAGGGACCGGAACCGACCGGTCGCACGTGTCGTATCGATCCCGGCCCGCCCGAGTGCCCAGCGCTCGGACGGGCCGGCCCCAACACCCCTCACTCACCCACTTCCTGGAGTGACCCATGCTCGGATTCATCCTCAGGCGCCTGGTGTCCGGCGTCGTCCTCATCTTCGTGATCTCCGTGATCGCGTACTCCCTCCTCTACCTCGGCGGCGGCGACATCGCCCGCCGGATCCTCGGCCAGAGCGCCACCACCGAGACCGTCGCGAAGAAGGCCGCCGAACTCGGCCTCGACCGCCCGCTTCCGGTGCAGTACTTCGACTGGATCACCTCCGCCTTCCAGGGCGACCTCGGCCGCTCGTGGTTCACCGGCCAGCTCGTCTCCTCCGGCGTCACCGGCCGCCTCGCCGTCACCCTCTCGATCGTGCTCGGGGCGACCATCATCGCCGCGATCGTGTCCGTCATCCTCGGTGTCCTCGCCGCCCGTCGCGGTGGATGGATCGACAACGTCGTCCAGTTCATCTCCGTCATCGGGTTCGCGATCCCCAGCTTCCTCATCGCGCTCGTGCTCGTCATCACCTTCGCGATCAACCTGCGCCTGTTCAAAGCCACCGGGTACATCCCGATCACCACGTCCTTCTCCGGCTGGGTCGCCTCGGTGACATTGCCGATCATCGCCCTCGCGATCGGCGCCATCGCGACGGTCTCGCAGCAGGTGCGCGGTTCCGTCGTCGACGCGATGTCGAAGGACTACGTCCGGACGCTCCGCAGTCGCGGGCTCGGCACGGGCCGCGTCATCTACAAGCACGTGCTGCGGAACGCCGGCGGCCCGGCCCTCGCCGTCCTCGCCGTGCAGTTCATCGGCCTCCTCGGCGGCGCCGTCATCATCGAGCAGATCTTCGCCTTGCCTGGCATCGGTCAGCTCGCCGTGCAGGCCACGACCCAGGGCGACATCCCCATCGTCATGGGGGTCGTCATCGCGACGGCCATCATCGTCGTCGTCGTCAACCTGCTCATCGACCTCGCGCAGGCTGCGCTCAACCCGAAGGTGCGACTGTCATGACCGCCATCGAAACCCCGCTCACCGTCCCGACCCCGCAGGTCCGCGTCAACCTCCTGCGTCGGCTCCTCAAGCGTCCGATCGGCGCCGCGTCGCTCGTGTTCCTCGCGCTCATCGGGGTCGTCGCGATCTTCGGACCGCTCATCGCCCCGCAGGACCCGAACCTCGCGTCCCTGCAGCAGGTCCTGGCGCCACCGAGCGCCGACCACCTCCTCTGAGCGGACAGCGCCGGGCGCGACGTGTTCTCCCGCCTGCTCGCCGCCACCCAGATCAGCGTCGCCGCAGCGCTCCTCGCCCTCGTCGTCGCGATCGTCATCGGGGTCGTCGCCGGGCTGATCGCCGGGTACTACCAGGGCTGGTTCGACTCCGTGTCGTCCTGGTTCACGGGCCTGATCATGGCCCTGCCCGGCATCGTCGTCCTGCTCGCCGCCCGCGCCGTCCTCGGCCCGTCGGTCTGGATCTCGATGGCGATCTTCGGCATCCTGCTCTCGCCCTCCTACTTCCGCCTCGTCTACGCGGCGGTCACGGCCGTCCGCTCGGAGCTCTACGTGGACGCCGCCCGGGTCTCCGGCCTCAGCGACCCGCGCATCATCGGCAAGCACATCCTCTCCGTCGTCCGCGCGCCGATCATCATCCAGTCGGCGATCATCGCGGGCATCGCCATCGCGATCCAGTCCGGCCTCGAGTTCCTCGGTCTCGGCGACCTGTCGGTGCCGACCTGGGGGTCGATGCTCAACGACGGCTTCACGAACATCTACAAGGCACCGATCCTCATGGTCTGGCCGTCGCTCGCGATCGCACTCACCTGCATCGCGCTCACCCTGCTCGCCAACGCGATGCGCGACGAGCTCGAGCGCACCGTGTCCGTCCGTCGGCGCCGTCGCAAGATCGTGACGACGTCGAAGACGGGCTCGAACACGATCGTCACGCAGTCGATCAGCACCTCCGGGATCAGCGAGGACGAGATCGTCGGTGTCCCGCCCATCCGCCACGACGACGACGCCCGCGCCTCCGCTCGCGCCGAGGAGCTCGTTCTCAGCGTCCGCGACCTCCGCGTCGGCTACGACCAGGAGGGCGGCCGGGTCACCGAGGTCGTCCACGGCGTCGACCTCGACATCCGCAAGGGCGAGGTCCACGGCCTCATCGGTGAGTCCGGCTCGGGCAAGACCCAGACCGCATGGGGCGTCCTCGGGCTCCTGCCGCGCGGCGGGCGGGTCACCGACGGCACGATCCGCTACGAGGGCACCCGACTCGACACCCTCGGGGAGCGCGAGTACACGGCCATCCGCGGCAAGCGCATCGGCTACATCCCGCAGGAGCCGATGTCGAACCTCGACCCGGCGTTCACGATCGGCAGCCAGCTCGTCGAACCCCTGCGCGTCACCCTCGGCCTGAGCAAGAAGGAGGCGACGGACAAGGCACTCGCCCTGCTCGAGCGGGTCGGCATCCCGAACCCCAAGCGCACCTTCGCCGCGTTCCCGCACGAGGTCTCGGGCGGTATGGCGCAGCGTGTGCTCATCGCCGGCGCCGTCTCCACGGACCCGGACATCATCATCGCCGACGAGCCCACCACCGCGCTCGACGTGACCGTGCAGGCGGAGGTCCTCGACCTGCTGCGCGACCTCCAGGCGGAGCGCCACATGGCGATGCTCCTCGTGACGCACAACTTCGGTGTGGTCGCCGACCTCTGCGACCGCGTCTCGGTCATGCAGAACGGCCTCATCGTGGAGACCGGGCCGGTGCGCTCGATCTTCAACCACGCACAGCACCCGTACACGCAGTCGCTGCTCGGCGCGATCCTCGACGAGGGTCCCGCCCGACCGGCACTCGCGACGAACCTGACAGGAGAGACCCGATGACGTCGTCACTGCTCGAGGTGAAGGACCTCGAAGTCGAGTACCCGGGCAAGGGGTTCCGTGCCCAGTCGTTCAAGGCCCTCAAGGGCGTGTCGATCGACATCAAGCCCGGTGAGACCGTCGGCCTCGTCGGCGAGTCCGGCTCCGGCAAGACCACGCTCGGTCGCGCCGTGCTGGGCCTCGCCCCGGTCACCGGCGGCAGCATCCGCTACCGCGACCAGGAGATCGGGCACCTGAAGCGCAAGGAGCGCCGGGCACTCAGCTCGGAGATCCAGGTCGTGTTCCAGGACCCGTACTCCTCGCTCAACCCCTCGCTCACCATCGAGCAGATCCTCACCGAGCCGCTCACCGTCCGCGGCGTCTCCGGTGCCGACGCCCGCAAGCGCGTCGGATCCCTGCTCGACCAGGTGCAGCTGCCGACCGGCGCGGCCTCACGGCTCCCCCGCGAGTTCTCGGGCGGGCAGCGGCAGCGCATCGCGATCGCCCGGGCGCTCGCCCTCGATCCGAAGCTCATCGTGTGCGACGAGCCCGTGTCGGCCCTCGACCTGTCGACGCAGGCGCGGGTCCTCGACCTCTTCATCGACATCCAGGAACAGACGGGCGTCGCCTACCTGTTCATCTCGCACGACCTCGCGGTCGTCCGGCACATCAGCCACCGTGTGGCGGTCATGTACCACGGCGAGATCGTCGAGTCCGGCGACGGCGATCAGGTGACGGCGCACCCGGCCCACCCCTACACGCAGCGCCTGTTCATGGCGGCACCGATCCCCGACCCGGACCGCCAGGAGGACCGCCGGGTGGAGCGCCGCCGCCTCATCGACGAGCAGCGTGCGGCGGAGTCCGCCGCCTGACCGTCGCTTCGACCGCCCGGTCGGCCGGGGCCAGGAACCTGGCCGGCCGGGCGCACCATCGGTCCCCGAGCTCGTCGAAGGGCCAACATCCGGTCCCCGAGACCCACATCCGGTCCCCGAGACCCACCATCCGGTCCCTGAGCTTGTCGAAGGGCCACCCCAGAACGGACCCACATCGCATGACCATCACCACTCCCCGGCACGCCGCCGCCACGAAGTCCGTCGACACCGCGGCGATCGACGCCCTCGTCGCCCGGCTCGACCTCGAGGAGAAGGTCGCGCTCGTCTCCGGCGCCGACTTCTGGACCACGGTCCCGCTCGAGAAGATCGGTCTCCGCGCCATGGTCCTGTCCGACGGCCCGGCCGGCGTCCGCGGTCCGCTGTGGGACGAGCGCTCGCCGTCGATCAACCTCCCGTCAGCGACCGCTCTGGCGTCATCGTGGGATCCGTCGCTCGCCTACCGATACGGCGCAGTCGCCGCGGCCGAGGCCCGCCGCAAGGGTGTCGACGTCGTCCTCGGCCCGACCATCAACCTCCACCGTTCCCCGCTCGGCGGGCGACACTTCGAGGCGTTCAGCGAGGATCCGGAACTGACCGGTTCGCTCGCGGCCGCCTACGTCAGCGGCCTGCAGGACAACGGTGTCGCCGCGACGCCCAAGCACTACGTCGCCAACGACTCCGAGACCGACCGCTTCACGGTCGACGTGCATGCGAGCGAGCGCGCCCTCCGCGAGCTCTACCTCGCACCGTTCGAGCGCACGGTGACCGAGGCCGGCACCTGGGCGATCATGAGCGCCTACAACTCCGTCGACGGCGTCACGATGAGCGAGAACGACCTCCTGGAGACGCCGCTCAACTCGGAGTGGGGCTTCGACGGCATCGTCGTCAGCGACTGGACCGGCGTCCGCAGCCTCGGCTCGGCACCGGCGTCGCAGGACCTAGCGATGCCCGGCCCCGCTCCCGCATGGAGCGCGGCCCTCGTCGAGGCCGTCCGCGAGGGCCGCGTCGCCGAAGCCGACGTCGACCGCAAGGTCGCCCGGCTCCTCGCCCTCGCGGTCCGTGTCGGTGCCCTCGGTGACGAGGCGCTGACGCCGGCCCCGGTCGACGGGGTCGCCTTCTCCCGCGAGGCAGAGACCGAGGGCGTCGTGCTGCTCGACAACGACGGCACGCTCCCCCTCGACGCCGCCGCGCTCACCCGCGTCGCCGTCATCGGGCACAACGCCCGCGACTCGCGCACCCAGGGCGGTGGCAGTGCGACGGTCCTCCCCGAGCACACCGTCAGCCCGCTGGAGGGACTCCGACTCGCGCTCCCCGAGGCGACGATCGACTACGCCGTCGGCGCGATCGTGCAGGAGGGCGTCGCCGAACTCCCGCTCGAGCGCCTCACCAACCCGCGCACGGGTGACCCCGGTCTCGTCGCCACGTTCCTCGACGCCGACGGCGCGGAACTCTTCACCGAGGACCGCCGGTCCACCGCGCTCGTCTGGTTCGGCGGCGACGCCCCGGTCACCACGGCGTCGCAGCTCGTGCTCACCACCACGTACACACCGGAGGCCACCGAGCAGCTGCGACTCGGCTTCGCCACGGGGCTCCACGGCCGGCTCTTCGTCGACGGCGTCCTCCTCGTCGACGAGCAACCCGTGGTCGTCGGGAACGACCTCGGCGCGGCGCTGCTCGCCCCGCCGTCGGCGACCGGGGCGTTCGCCGCCCAGGCCGACGTCGCCGTCGAACTCCGCGCGGAGTTCGACCTCTCCCCGAGCGAGAACGGTCTCGGCGCGATCAGCGTCACCGTCGGTCGCGCTCCCGACGACTCCGACCCCGACGCCCTCATCGCCCAGGCGGCCGAGGCGGCCCGCGCGGCCGATGTCGCCGTCGTGGTCGTCGGCACGAACTCGAAGGTCGAATCGGAGGGCTGGGACCGCAGCGACCTCACCCTCCCCGGCCGTCAGGACGAGCTCGTCCGGGCTGTCGCCACCGTGAACCCGCGCACCGTCGTGATCGTCAACTCCGGCGCCCCGGTCCTGCTCCCCTGGAGCGACGAGGTCGCCGCCGTGCTCCTCGGCTGGTTCGGCGGACAGGAGATGGGCAACGCCCTGGCCGACGTGCTCCTCGGTGTCGCCGAACCCGGTGGCCGTCTGAGCACCACCTGGGCTGCGGCGCTCGACGACGTCCCGGTGCTCGACGTCACCCCGGTGGACGGCGTGCTCCGCTACGAGGAGGGCATCCACATCGGCTACCGCGCGTGGCTCCGCTCGGGTGCCACGCCCGCCTACTGGTTCGGCCACGGGCTCGGGTACACGAGCTGGTCCATCGACGGTGGCGAGGTCTCGGGCGACGTCGCCTCCGGTGATGCCCGCGTCTCCGGGACCGCGACGAACACCGGCGACCGCGCCGGCAAGCACGTCGTGCAGGTGTACGCGGAGCGACCGGACTCCTCGGTCGACCGCCCCGTGCGCTGGCTCGTCGGATCGGCCGTCGTCCGCGCGGGCGCCGGCGAATCGGTCGCCTGGGAGGTCGCGCTGCCGGCCCGCGCCTTCGCCCACTGGGCGGACGGCTGGCAGGTCGAGCCAGGCGACGTCACCATCCGGATCGGATCGTCCGTCGTCGACCTCGCGGACGAGCACGTCGTCACCATCGCGGCAGGGACCTCCCGATGACCGCGCACGTCGCGCGGATCGGTCGGCTGCGGGCGGAGACCCGGGATGACAGCCCCGCGGTCGCGACGCCGACGCCTCGGTTGAGCTGGACCGTCGAGACCGCTGGCTCCGACTGGGCGCAGGCCTGGGCCGAGCTCCGGGACGGCAGTGGCGCCAGGGTGCGTGTCGAGGGCCGCGACTCCGTCCTCGTCTCCTGGCCGTTCCCGCCGCTCGCGCCGGACGAGGTGCGCACCGTCGAGGTCCGTGCCGCGTCGACCGCGGGTGAGGAGACACCCTGGAGCGAGCCGACCGTCGTCGAGGCCGCGTTCCTGGCCGACGGAGCCTGGGCCGCCCGTTTCATCGGTCTCGCGGCGCCCGAGCGTCCGGCGCAACCGATCCGGGTGCGCCGCACCTTCACCGTCGACCGGCCCATCCGTCGCGCCCGGCTGTTCTGGACCGCGCTCGGTGCCGCCGAACCGCAGCTCAACGGGATTCCTGCCTCGGAGGACGTCCTCTCCCCCGGCTGGACCGCCTACGGCGACCGCCTCGTGCACGAGACCGTCGACGTCACCGCGCTCGTCGAGCCGGGCGAGAACGTCCTCGCCGCGACCGTCGCCGGTGCCTGGTACACCGAGCGCTACGGGTTCTTCCAGTTCGCCGAGCGGATCTACGGCGACCAGCCACGCTTCGCCGCCCAGCTGCAGCTCGACTACGTCGACGGGACGACGGAGACGCTCGTCACCGATGCGAGCTGGTCGGCGGCCGACGGTGCCGAGCTCGTCGACAGCGGCATCTACGCCGGCGAGGCGATCGACACCACCCTGGCCGAACCCGGCTGGTCGACGACGGCGTTCGACGCGTCCACCTGGGCCCCGGCCCTCGTCGACGACGCTGCGCACCCGGTGCCGGAGGCCCGCATCGCCGCGCCCGTCCGTCGCATCGAGGAGCGCGCGGTGGCGGAGGTGCTCACCTCGCCGTCGGGCGCGACCATCCTCGACTTCGGCCAGAACCTCGTCGGCCGCCTCCGGCTCACCGTCGCCGGCCCGCGGGGCACGACGCTCACGCTCCGGCACGCGGAGGTCCTCGACGAGGGCGAACTCGCCCTGCGTCCCCTCCGCAACGCCGCGGCCACCGACCACGTCACGCTCTCGGGCGACGGCGAGCAGACGATCGAGCCCCGCTTCACCTTCCACGGCTTCCGCTACGCGCAGATCGACGGCTGGCCGGGCGCGTTCGACCCGGCGTCGGTCACCGCCGTCGTCCTCCACAGCGACCTCACGCGCACGGGTTGGTTCTCCTCCTCGCACGCGCTGCTCGACCGCCTCCACGAGAACGTCGTCTGGGGCATGCGCGGCAACTTCCTGAGCATCCCGACCGACTGCCCGCAGCGCGACGAGCGGCTCGGCTGGACGGGTGACCTGCAGGTCTTCGCACCGACCGCGAGCTTCCTCTACGACAGCTCCGCCTTCCTCGACTCCTGGCTGCGCGACCTCGCGCTCGAGCAGGGACACCAGGACGGTGTCGTCCCGATGGTGGTCCCGGCCGCGCTGTCCGGATTCGCCGGTGGCGGCCCGACCGCGGCCTGGGGCGACGCCGCGACCGTCGTGCCGTGGGTGCTCCACGAGCGCTACGGCGACCTCGGGATCCTGCGCGAGCAGTATCCGTCGATGCGCTCCTGGGTGGAGGCCGTCCTCCGGGTGAGCACCGACGGTCTCTGGTCGAACACCTTCCAGCTCGGCGACTGGCTCGACCCGAGCGCGCCGCCGGACCAGCCGGCGAAGGCCAGGGTCGACTCGGACATCGTCGCGAGCGCCTATCACGCGCGATCCCTCCGGATCCTCGCCGACACCGCCGGGCTCCTCGGGGAGACGGCGGACGCCGAGCGGTACGGCGAACTGGCCGAGCGGAGTCGGGCGGCCTTCACCGCCGAGTACGTGACGCCCGCCGGCCGGATGATGTCCGACGCGCCGACCGCGTACGCCCTCGCCCTGCGGTTCGACCTCGTCGACGACCCCGCCCTGCGGCAACGCCTCGCGGACCGCCTCGCCGACCTCGTCCGTGCCGACGGCTACCGCATCGGCACCGGCTTCGTGGGGACGCCGCTCATCACCGACGCACTCGCCGACGGCGGACACCTCCGCGCGGCCGGCCGCCTCATGCTCCAGACCGAGAACCCCTCCTGGCTCTCGCCCGTCACCAAGGGCGCGACCACGATCTGGGAGCGTTGGGACAGCCTGCTCGAGGACGGCTCGGTCAACCCGGGCGAGATGACCTCGTTCAACCACTACGCGCTCGGCGCCGTCGCCGACTGGCTGCACCGCACCGTGGCCGGACTCGCCCCCGCAGCTCCCGGCTACCGCGAACTCCGGATCGCACCGCGGCCGATCGACGGACTCGACCACGCCGAGGCCCGACATGTCACGCCCTACGGCGAGGCATCGGTGGCGTGGCGGCGCGACGGGTCGTCACTCCGGGTGTCGGCGGTCGTGCCCCCGAACACGACGGCGACGGTCGCACTGCCGGGTGCCCCGGAGGAGACGGTCGGGTCCGGTCGCCACGACTGGACGGTCGAGGTCACGGACGCCGGCTCGAGTGCCGATGACGACATCACGCTCGGCCTCGACTCGCCACTCTCCGAGATCATCGACCGACCGGCCGCGTACGACGCCCTCCTCAGCTCGGTGGGTGCCCACGATCAGGCCAAGGCCGACGACATCCGCCGCGGCACCCAGTGGAGTCGAGGCCGGACCGTCCGTCAGCTCCTCATGTTCACGCCGCCGTCGATGCTCGACGAGGTGGACGCGGCACTGGCTGCAGCCACTCCGGCACCAGGAGTTGCGCGATAACCCCCACTCGACCGTTCCACGTGCAACACTCGCACCGCCTGCACCAGTAGCATCCGCCGCCGACCCGCTCGGCTGATCACAGGAGATCCATGTTCGACCGCAGTTCCGCCTTCGGAGACGTCATCGAGAGCCCCGCGGGTCGCACCGTCCTCGAGCAGTTCCTGCCCGGCATCGCCGCGTCGCCGATGGCCAAACAGTTCCGCAGCATCCGTCTCGGGCAGCTGTCGGCGATCGTGCCGGAACTGCAGGACGACGCGGCGAAGGATCGTCTCTGGGCGGCGCTCGCACAGGTCGACGACGGTCCCGACGCCCGCGCACCCTACGGCGCCGCGATCGAGCCCGCTCCCGACTACGAGGGAGAGGACGTCCCGCGCGGCTCGGCGACCCTGACGGTTTCCGGCGACGTCCCGCAGTACGGCGTCGTGGAGATCCGGCTGGACGGGCCGTCGCACGGCAACCCCTTCGTCGACGTCGAGCTGAGCGCGACCTTCACGGACGGTGCACGCGAGCTCACCGTCGGCGGGTTCTACGACGGCGACGGCCGGTACCTGGTGCGGCTGCTCGCCGAGGAGCAGGGCGAGTGGTCGTTCACCACGAGCTCGACCGCCCGGTCACTCGACGGCGTCGCCGGCGCGTTCACCGTGTCGGCCGCGGCGACAGGCAGCCACGGACCGGTGCGCGTCGACGGCTTCCACTTCGCCCACGCCGACGGCACCCGCCACCGCCCGCTCGGCACGACCGCCTACGCCTGGACGCACCAGCCCGAGGAGCTGCAGGAGCAGACGCTGCGCGCCCTGGAGACCGCGCCGTTCACGAAGATCCGCATGTGCGTGTTCCCGAAGTCGTACCTCTACAACGCGAACGAGCCGGAGACGTTCCCCTTCGTCGGCTCGCTCGCCGACGGGTTCGACCACGAGCGCTTCGACCCGGCGTACTGGGCGAACCTCGAGCGGCGCATCACCCAGCTCGGCGCGCTCGACATCGAAGCGGACCTCATCCTCTTCCACGCCTACGACCGCTGGGGCTTCGCGGACCTCGGTCCGGCCGTCGACGAACGGTACCTCCGCTACGCCGTCCGCCGGCTCGCCGCGTTCGCGAACGTGTGGTGGTCGATGGCGAACGAGTACGACCTGCTCTGGGCGAAGACGAACGACGACTGGGAGCGACTCGCGGCGGTCGTCGGCGCGGAGGATCCGCACGGCCACCTCAACTCCATCCACAACTGCCAGGGGTTCTACGATTACGCGAAGCCCTGGATCACGCACTGCAGCGTGCAGCGCGTCGACGTCTACCGGACCGCGGAGAACACCGACGCCTGGCGCGAGCAGTGGGGCAAGCCGATCGTCATCGACGAGTGCGCCTACGAGGGCGACATCGACCAGGGCTGGGGCAACATCACCGGCGAGGAGATGGTGCGACGGTTCTGGGAAGGCGCGATCCGCGGCGGCTACGTCGGCCACGGCGAGACCTACCTCAACGACCGGGAGGAGCTGTTCTGGTCGAAGGGCGGGCCGCTCATCGGTTCGAGTCCCGATCGCATCGCGTTCCTGGAGCGCATCTCGGCGGAGTCTCCGACGGGCGTCCTCGACCCGCTCCCCGGCGACTGGGACGTGCCGTGGGGCGGAGTCGCCGGCCGCTACGTCATCGGCTACTTCGGCTTCAACCGGCCGCGGTTCCGCAACGTCTTCCTCCCCGAGGGCGAGTTCCACGTCGACGTGCTCGACACCTGGAACATGACGGTCGAGACCCTGCCCGGCACCCACACCGGTACCGTCCGGGTCGACCTGCCCGGCCGCCAGTTCATGGCGGTCCGCCTCCGCATCGTGGAGTAGCCGCCCCGGCCGCCGGGCCCGCTTGTCCGGTCACTGGGCCCACCCTTCCCCGGTCACTGGGCCCACCCTTCCCCGGTCACTGGGCCCACCCTTCCCCGGTCACTGAGCCTGTCGAAGTGCCGAGCAACCCTCCTCCGCAACCCCGTCTCCACGCCGTTGACACGTTTGTTCGGACCCTTTACAGTTGTCGGACATTGACGCAACCCCCGTTGCAACATGCGCAATCGCCCGACGACTGGAGAGCGGCCCATGGATCACGGCACCGGCACCATCCTCCCGGGCGGCGTCCTCCGCGGCACCGCCCTCACCGCCCTGCTGCCCACCTGGGTGACCGGCGGTGGCGGCGAGGCCGTCATCGACCGTCTCCGAGACGACGCCGTCGTCGACGAACTCGAACGCGCCTTCGCCGAGCCGCCGTTCGACGAGCGGGTCGACTGGTCGGCCGTGCGCATCGCGCAGGTGTCGCACCCCGACCTCCGCGAGCTCGTCGGCCGCAGCATCGCCGAGCTCGCCGCCGAGGCCGGACAGTCGCCGCTCACCGTCGTCTCGGATACGCTGATCGCCGACCGGCTCACCACCCTCGTCGACCACCCGCACTGACCTCCACCATCCGGGACCGTTCTCAGGAGTCCTCCGGCGTGTCACCGGGTTCCCGGCCAGCCGCGCCGCAGATGTCCTGAGAACGGCCCATCAGCACTCGAGGAGAGAACCACCGATGCTTCCACTGCCCGTGTCCATCCAGCAGCACGACGGCGCCTTCACGCTGAGCGAGACGACCGGGCTCGGCGGTGACCGCCGCTTCACGGCTGCGACCCGCTGGTTGCGCGGGGTGCTGCAGACGTCGACCGGGTTCGACCTCGACGCACGGATCGACCTGCGGACCGACAGCATCGCGTTCATCCACGACGACACCGTCGCGGCCGGCGGCTACCGGCTCGTGGTGGACGCGGACGGTGTGCGCATCGTCGCCGCCGACGCCTCCGGCGCGTTCTCCGGTGCGGTGACCCTGACCCAGCTCCTCCCCCCGGCGGTCAACCGCCGTGCGCTCGTCCCCGGCGTCGACTGGACCGTCCCGGCGACGACCATCGACGACGCCCCGCGCTTCGGCTGGCGCGGCGTCATGCTCGACGTGGCACGGCACTTCCTCCCCACGTCCGACGTGCTGCGGTTCATCGACCTCGCCGCACGCCACAAGCTCAACGTCCTCCACTTCCACCTCACCGACGACCAGGGCTGGCGCATCCAGATCGACGCCTTCCCGAAGCTGACCGAGGTCGGCGGGTGGCGGACCGAGAGCCAGCACGGTGCAGCGCGGCACGCTCCCGGCGACGGCCGCCCGCACGGCGGCTTCTACACGAAGGACGACCTGCGCGAGATCGTCGCCTACGCCGCTGAGCGGTCCATCACGGTCGTCCCCGAGATCGACCTGCCCGGCCATGCGCGAGCGATCATCGCCGCGTACCCCGAGCTGGGTGTGCCGGACGTGGCGCAGGACGTGGACGAGCCGTCGGTGTGGACACGGTGGGGCATCAACGAGGCGATCCTCGACATGGGCGAGGATACGGTCGCGTTCTTCCGCACCGTGTTCGACGAGGTCATGGAGCTCTTCCCGTCGACCTTCATCGGCGTCGGTGGCGACGAGGCGAAGAAGACCCGCTGGGCGGCGAGCGCTCGGACACAAGCCCTCATGGCCGAGCGTGGGCTCGACTCCGTCGAAGCGCTGCAGGCGTGGTTCATCCGCCAGCTCGAGGCGCACCTGTCCGCCGCAGGCCGGCGCCTGTACGGCTGGGACGAGATCCTCGAGGGCGGCGGATTGCCGAAGGACGCGACCGTCGCCTCATGGCGCGGCGAGTTCGGTGCGGTCGCCGCCGCACGCCAGGGGTACGACGTCATCGCCTGCCCGGACGACCGCGTCTACCTCGACTACCGCGAGTCGGAGCTGCCGGGTGAGCCGATCCCGGTCGGCCCGCCGCTGACGGTCGCGGAGGTGTACACCTTCGAGCCGGTGCCGGCTGAGCTGACGGAGGCGCAGGCCGAGCACATCATCGGGGTGCAGGCGAACATCTGGACCGAGCACATGGACTCCGCCCGCGTCATCGACTACCAGGCGTATCCGCGACTGTGTGCCCTCGCCGAGGTCGCCTGGGTCGGCCGCGAGCGCGACCTCGCCGGCTTCGAGGCGCGGCTGCAGCAGCACCTCGCCCGCCTCGACGCCCTCGGGGTCGAGTACCGCCGCGCCACGGGACCGTTCCCGTGGCAGGAGCGTCCCGACGCCGAAGGTCGACCGTCCACTCGCGAGCAGCGGGCCGCCCTCGTCGCCGAACTCACGAAGGACATCCGCGCCTGACGCCGGCGGCGGGCCTTGAGCCTGCCGCCCGGTCCCGGAGCGTCCCGTCGGTCCCTCAGCCTCCCGCCTGGTACCCGAGCCCCCAACCCGGTCACCTGAGCCTGTCGAAGGGCGGCCGACTCAGGTGACGAGCGCGTACTCGGTCCCCGAGCGCGTGCGCTCCACGAGCTGCGCATCGACGAGGTACCGCCGGAGCACGGCCACGTCGTCGTGGAAGGCAGTCAGTCGCTCGTTGATCTCGGTTTCGTCGACCACCTCACCCGGCTGGAGCGCTGATGCCGCGACGCGCTGCAACAGCGCCTGCCGCTCGTCCGGATTCGACGGGTACCGCACGATCCGACCGTCGACCAGGAAGCGGTCGATCCCTTCGCGCTTCGGCGGTGCGGCGGCTGCGAGGAAGTCCCGGAACACCCTGCCCGAAGCACGTCCGTCAACATCCAACAGGCCCGCCCGGGACAACGTCTGGACGCTCTGCTCGGCTCGCCGCACAGCACGCTGGGTGCCGCCGAGGTCGGGCTCCTGCCCGAGGACGAGTTGCGCGTACACCGTCCGGGTGTCGTCGTTCGCGAGGGCGGCGGCCAGCGCGCGCCAGTCCGTCGTCGTCTGATCCTCGTCCGGCATGGCCCCTCCTCCTGCGGTCTACGACATCGTCCTCAACGGTACCCGCGTGGACCGGATCAGCCGATCCCCGTCCTGTCGCCGCGAGACCGGGACGATGACGACGCTGCAGAGGTGGGTGCCCACCACCGACCATCGGCCGGCGAAGGAGCGCGGCGTGGTCGGGCCAGCCGGCGCGACGACCCGTGCATCGAACGAGCCCCGATCCGGGTGGATCACCACCTCACATGACGTGTAGTCGACCCATCGCCCGGTGAGCGGGTACCACGCCTTGAAGACGCTCTCCTTGACGCTCCACAACACGGCGCTCCACGCGACGGCCGGATGGCTCGAGACGAGCCGCGTGAGCATGGACGCCTCATCCCCGCAGACGACCGTCGCCGCGACGGCGGGACGGATGGGCCGGTGCACCTCGACGTCGATCCCGATGGCGCTCGCGACACCGACGTGACCGACGGCTGCGACCGTGAAACCCGGGCAGTGCGAGAGGCTCCCGACGAAGCCGTTCGGCCAGACCGGTTGCCCGCCCTCCCCCGTCGGGATGTCCGTGGAGCGCTGGCCGAGCATCGCGAGTGCCGCCCCGGCGCAGTCGCGCGCCGAGCGGGATTCGGCGCTGCGACCAGCCGAGGTCGGACGGGCCCGGAACGGCCCGGATGCGGTGCCGACGGACGCCGAGACGACGACGCCCGGCGGCACCTGTATCCGGAGAGCGTCGACCACCGCGGCTGCGGATTCAGCCACCCGACCGACGCGGGGACGCCACGCGCGCCGCTGGGTCGGAGGCGGGGATGCCGACCCGGAACCAGGCGACGAGCTGCTCGTCCGGGGCGACCTGCCACCGTTCGTCGAGCATGGCCCTGGTCTCCGGGCAGTCGAGCGGTGCGCTCTGCGGGTGCACGTACAGGCCGTGGCGCTGAAACCCGAGCCAGAGCCGGGTGAGCAGTCGCCCCGCGGCGAGTTCCTGTGGTGTCCCGGCAGGCCCGACCACGCCGAGGACGGTACCGGAGCCCTGGGTCGCGGTGGCCGACATCCGTGCCAACAAGCCGGGCAGACCGAGCCCGCGAAGCGCGCGGAACACCCGCGGGCTGATCAGCGTCCGCAGGCCGGCTCGTTCGACCGTCGACAGCACGAGCATCGCGTCGTTGAGGCCGTCCTCGTCGTACCGCGGATGTCTTGGTGAGAGCCTGGTCCACTGATCGAGCTCGGCGACGATCGCCTGCTCGCCGAAGAACCACCGGTTGGCTCGCACGAGGATCGGGCGCGCGTCCCGCGTCGGCATGGAGACGAGCCGGAAACCCATGCGCTCCGCCTCCACCGCGGCCTCCTGGAGGAGGTCCGGTCCGGGAGTGCCGTCCCGCCATCGCCCTCGCCAGACGCGTCGTCCACGGACGTCCGCCGAGGAGAACCTCGTCTGGTAGCCCTCCGGGTGGCGCGAGAACCGGCCGACCTCATCGGTCTCCGCGTCACCGCCGGTTGAAGCCTCGAACCGCAGTCCGACACCGGCCGACGCCGCGCAGATGAGGAGTGACTCGACGAACGCCCCGAACGACAGCATCGTGTCGCGTCCTCGCGGATCGCTCGCGCCGAGGGTGCGAGTGCGATCCCGGCGGAGGACGAGTCCATCGCCCTGACGGTCCACGAGCCACGGCTGCGTGTTGTGGGCGTTCGCCGCACGAGCCGCCTCGGACACGAGCGCCGAGAGGTCGTCATCGGCCGACGGGCCGCTGAACCGTGCGTCCATTCAGCCCTCCGTGATCCCGATGCGGCGGTGGATCGCCGCGAGCCACCGCGGCGCCCACCAGTTGTATCGACCGGCGACGCGCATGAAGACCGGGACGAGCACGCCGCGGATCAGGATGGCGTCGATGAGGATCGCGATGCCGGTACCGATGCCGAGCATCTTGATGATCGACACCCCGGAGGTCGCCATGGCGAAGAACGACACCGCGAGGATCGCCGCAGCGGCCGTGATGATCGGGCCGCTCGCTCCGAGCCCGCTCCGCACCGCCTCCGCGAGATCATTCGTGGCACGGAACCGTTCCTGGATCCGAGCGAGGAGGAACACCTCGTAGTCCATCGAGAGCCCGAAGGCGATGCAGAACAGCAGGATCGGGATCGAGATGGCGATGGGCGACGGGGTGAAGCCGAGCGCGTCCGACAGGTTGCCGTCCTGGAAGAGGAACACGATGACGCCCAGGATGCCGACCAGCCCGACCACGTTCAGCACCAGTGCCTTGATCGGGAGCAGCACGCTCCCCGTGAACAGGAAGAGGATGATCAGCGTCATGAGCGCGATGGCCGCGGCGGCGAACGGCAGACGCGCCGAGATGGAGTCACCGATGTCGATCATCTGCGCCGCGAGGCCACCGACCAGGACGGTCGAGCCGGCTCCCGGGTCCACCGCGCGGACGTCGCGGACGAACTCCGAGCCCTCGGGCGAGTACGGGACGACGTCGGTCGCGACCTGCAGCCAGAGCGCCGAACCGTCGCGGAAGTGCTGCTCCGTCCGCGCGTCGGCCGGGACGACGAGTCGTCCGTCGACGAAGCTGCCGAGGGACGTCGTGACGGCCTCGACGCCCGTGATCGAGGAGAGTTCGGCGGCGTACTCGTCGAGCTCGCGGTCCGTCCCCGCCCAGTCCTCGGTGACGACGGAGACGGCGTCCGCCTCGGCGACGTCGAAGTCGGACCGCATGATGTCCGCCACGACACGGCTCTCCGCGTCGGCGGGGAGCACTCGTTCGTCGGGCACCCCGAACTCCGCGTGCGTGAACGGCGCGGCCATGGCGATGAGGAGCGCGATCACGGGCACCGCCAACCACGGACGGCGATACGCGTGGTCGCCCACCCGATACCAGAACCGGCCCTCGGCCCCGACCTGGCGCCGGGAGCGCAGTCGGCCCCAGTCGATCCGGCGACCCAGGAGGGTGAGGGCGGCGGGGAGCAGGACGACCGCGCCCACCACGGAGCAGGCCACGATGACGAGTCCCGCGATGGCGAACGAGCGCAGGAAGTACTGGTCGAACAGCATCAGCGTGGCGAGCGCCGCGGCGACGACGACACCGCTGAACACGATGGTCCGGCCGGTCGTCCGCCGGGCGGTCCGCAACGCCTCCTCGTCGGTCGATCCGCCCGAGCGTTCGTCCCGATAGCGGGTGAGGAACAGCAGGCAGTAGTCGATGGCGAGTCCGAGGCCTAACGCGGTGACCAGGTTGACCGCGAACAGGGAGACCGAGGTGAGCTGCGCGACCACGTTCAGCAGACCGAGGGAGCCGAGGATCGTGACGCCCGCGACGCCGACGGGCAGCAGTGCGGCCACCACGCCACGGAACGCGAAGAACAGGAGCACGAGGGTGATCGGGATGGCGATCGTCTCCGCGACGATGATGTCCGTCTTGACCTGCGCGTTCAGATCGTCGTTGATCCCCGCGATGCCGCCGAACCGCACCGTGGCCGACGTCACCTCCTCGGTGATCGTCCCGCGGAGCGCGGTGGTCGCCCGCTGCACGGTGTCCTCGTCTCCGGCGAGCGCCACGAGCACGACGCCGCGATCGGTGCCGCTCCGCAGCTGCTCCGCATCGGCGTAGGAGCCGGTGACGCTGGCGCCGTCCACGTGGTCCACAGCGCCGACGATGTCGTCGAGCGCCTCCCTGCCTGCGGCGCTGTCGAGTCCGTCGGAGACGTCCACGACGAGCACGAGTTTCGGGTCGCTGCCGGGGAACCGGTCGGTGAGCACGTCCGCTGCTGCCACGGAGTCGGACTGCGGGTCGTCGAACCCGCCCGTCTTGAGATTGTCGAGGACGTCGGCCCCCGCGATGCCCGCCACGATCGCGAACACCAGGCCGATCAGGAGCGTGATCACCGCCCGTCGTCTGGGGGTCGTTCCGGAGTGGTGCGTCATGCGGATACCTCGATGTCGTGGGTGATGCGGTTGAGTTCGGATGCCGTGATGTCCACGACCCGCTGGATCTGCTCGGCGGTGTGCTCCGCGGTGATGAAGAAGCGGAGCCGCGCCTGGTCGTCGGGCACGGCCGGGTACAGGATCGGGTTGACGCTGAAGCCGTGGTCGAAGAGCGCCGTCGCCAGGGCGAGTGCCCGTTCCGAGCTGCCGACGATGCACGGCACGACAGGCGAGTCGGCACTGTCGCCGATGTCGATGCCGGCGGCCCGGGCCGTCTCGCGGAAGCGGTCGGCGTTCTGCCGCAGGCGGCTGAGGCGCTCGGGCTCATCGCGCATGAGCCGGAGGGCGGCGAGCGACGCGGCCGCGTTCGCCGGGGTGATGCCGACGCTGTACACGAACCCGGGCACGGAGTACTTGAGGTAGTCGATCGCGGCGGCGGTGCCACCGACGTAACCGCCGCATCCGGCGAGCGACTTCGACATCGTGCCGGACCAGAGGTCGATGTCCGAGCGGTCGACCCCGAAGAACTCACCGACTCCGCCCCCGGTGGCACCGACCGTTCCGATGCTGTGCGCCTCGTCGACGAGGACCAGTGCCCCGTGCCGTCGCTTCAGGTCGATGAGCTGCGGGAGCGGTACGAGGTCGCCGTCCATGCTGTAGACGCCCTCCACGACGATGAGGACCCGCCGGAACCCGCCGCGGATCGCACCGAGGAGCTCGTCGAGCGCGCGCAGGTCGTTGTGGGGGAAGGACCGTCGCGTGGCTCCGGAGAGCTTCGCCCCCTGAATGATGCTGTCGTGAGCGAGGCTGTCGTGGACGATGAGGTCGCCCGGTTCCACCAGGTGCCCGATGACGCTCACGTTCGTCGCGTGGCCGCTCACCATGGTGAGCGCGGACTCCACCTGCAGGAGGTCGGCGAGCTCCTGCTCGAGCTCGGCATGGATCGGGCGCTCACCGGACAGGAACCGACTGGCGGACACCGAGCTGCCGTATCGGGCCACGGCGTCGGCGATCGTCTCGGCGACCACGGGGTGGCCGGTGACACCGAGGTAGTTGTAACTCGAGAAGCTCACGAGCTGGGCGTCGCCGATCGTCGTCGTCGCGTCGATGATCCCCTCATGCAGCAGGAAGTAGGGGTTGCGGTCCGTCTGCTGCCGGCGTTCCCGCATGGCGACCGCCTCCGGGAAGCACTCGATGCGGGCGTCGGCCTCGGTCCATCGGCTCGGGCGGTCGGCCGGCGCCGGGGAAGCGGCAGCCACCGGGTTCGTCTCGACCCGCGGAAGCCGGTGCTGCGGCTCCGCGGCGAACGGGTGCAGCAGGGAGCCGACGCCGTCCAGCACCTGCTCCACCGTGGGCCGTCCGGCGAAGCGCTCGCCGAGCTGCGCCGGGGTCGGCAACGATGGCCACTCCGTGTGCAGCTGGGTGATCAGCTCACGCATCATCAGCGAATCGAATCCGAGCTGCTCGACGAGGTGCATGTCGGGCCGGATCAGGTCCAGCGGGAACCCGCTGATGCGCGACACCATGCCGAGGATGACCGCGTCGGATTCGGCACGATGGGACCGGGAGGCTGCGAGGCCCATCCGGGCGACCACCTCCGCCTGCGGCGAGCCGGGTTCCGTTGACCAACGGAACGGATCCGTCGACGCGGGCGCATGTCCGGCCTGCCCGGAACCCTCGATGAGGCTCAGCTGGCGGTTCATGAGGGCGAGCAGTCCGGGCAGGTGGTCGGCCTGGGCGTCGGCTGCTCCCGGCTGGATCGACGGTCCTGCCGACGGTCGTCCGGCGAGCGGGGAGGACGGCAGATCGCGGGGGTCGTGGTGCATGGAGTGGGGATCCTGTTCGACGGGGGAGGGTGGTCGGTGCGGTTCGGATGTGGGTTCTCGGGGTGTCGTCGGGTCGGTGGCGTCCGGTCGGACGACCCAGTACGGCTCGGTCGGCAGCGGCGCGATCGGCAGCGCCACACCCGCGGTGTCTGGCGGGACGAGCGATGCCAGGTCGAGGTCGGCGCCCAGCACCGTCAGCCGACCGAGGAGTCGGAGGAAGGTCGCCGCGTCGTCGGGCGACGACGCGCTGCACGGGATGACATGCACGTCGGGCGCATCGCCCAGGGAGCGTCGGATGGACCCGAGCAGTGCCGACCCCCCACCGATCTGGACGTAGACGCCGACGTCGGATGCGGACGCCGACTCGATCGCGTCGCGGAACCGCACCGTGGAGAAGACGTTCTCCTCGAGCTGACGACCCAGCTCCTCGCCCGTCTCGACCGTGCGGCCCGTCACGGTCGACACGAGCTGCACCTGCGGCGCACGAGGCCGGAACCGCGACAGGTCCGCCACGAGGGCCGGCCGGATCGGCTCGAGCAGGGGCGAGTGGAACCCGGTGGCGACGCGCAGCGGTTGGGTAGACACCCCATGCTCGACGCACCGTTCCGCGACGGTGCGCAGGGCCTCGCCGGTTCCACTCACCACCGTCTGCCGGGGATCGTTGGCGGCCGCGATCCACGCGTCGTCGATGCCGCTGAGGAGCGCTGCGGCCTGCTCGGCGTCGCAGCCGAGGGCCGTCATGCCGTCGCCGGATCGCGTCGCAGCCGACCGCATGTGGTGTCCGCGGACCGCGGCGAGCCGCACTGCGGCGGGCGCATCGAGCGCGACCGCCGTCGCCATGGCGGGAAGCTCGCCGACGCTGTGCCCGATGACGAGGTCGGGCTCCACGCCGATCTCCCGCAACAGCGCCACGGTGGCGAGCGCCGTCACCGCGAGCGCGGGTTGGCAGACCTCCGTGGACGTGAGGCGTTCGATCCCGGAGGGGGTGTCGGCGTCGGCCGCGGAGAGCGCCGCGAGCACATCGACCCCGGTCTCGTCGAGCACCTGCTCGTTCAAGGTCTCGGCCGCTGCACGGAAGGCGGGGAATCGATCGAGGAGGTCCGACTGCATCCGCGGGGTCTGGCTGCCCTGCCCGGGGAAGACGAACGCGATCCGCGGAGTGGCCCCGTCGACACGGGCGCCGGTGCAGACGTCCGCTGAGATCACCCCGGTGACGCCGTCGGCGAGCTGCTCCACGGCGGCCGACAGCCCGGAGACCAGCTCGGCAGGGGTGCGACACACGATCGCCAGCCGGGTGCTCGCGAGCGACCGCGAACCCAACGTCCGCGCGAGGCCGGCGATGGACGGTGCGTCGGCGGCCTCGAGGACGGCGAGGACCGCACGGAGGTGCTCGCCGAGCAGCGTGGGGTCGGCGGCCGAGAACACGAGGAGGTGCGGGAGCGTTTCGTCGGCCGGTCCCCCAGCGGCACGCCGACGGACTCGACCTGCTCGCGTCGGCGGTGATTCGAGCACCACGTGCGCGTTGGTGCCGCCGAACCCGAACGAGCTGACGCCGATGAGGCCAAGACCGTCGTCGCCCGGGTCGATGGTGCGGGAGGCGAGCGCCAGGCGGCCGTCTCGGAGGGCCTCGGTGTGCGCTTCCGAACGCAGGCTGGGCTGCCCGGGGACGACCCGATGCCTCGCCATGAGTGCCGCTTTGACGACGCTGGCGATCCCGGCCGCCGCCATCGTGTGCCCGACGAGCGCTTTCACCGCCGTGACCGTGGCGGTCCGTTTCGGCGGCTCCCCGAGACGCCGCAGCCCCGCCAGCGATTCCAGCTCGGTGCGGTCACCCACCGGGGTGGCCGTGCCGTGCGCCTCGACGACGCCCAGGTCGGCGGGGTCGGCCGCGGCGTCCTCGTAGGCCCGGCGGAGCGCCGCCAGCTGTCCGTCCGTCGTCGGCGTCATCGGCCCTTCGGCCCGGCCGTCGTTGGACACCCCGGAGCCGTGGATGACCGCGTAGACGTCGTCGTGGTCGTCGATGGCGGCCTCGAGCGGTTTGACGACGATCATGCCGACGCCCTCGCCCAGGAGGAATCCGTCGGCGTCGCCGTCGAACGGCCGGCACACCCCGCTCCGTGACAGCGCGCCGATCCGCGAGAAGGCGACCATCGCGTCCGGGACGAGGCTGAGGTTGACGCCACCGACGAGCGCCGCCGAGCACTGCCCGGACCGGATGGCGGCGATCGCCTGGTGCAGCGCGACGAGGCTGCTGGAGCACGCGGCGTCGACGGCGAAGCTCGGGCCACCCAGGTCGAGCGTGCTGCTCACCAGTGCCGGCCCCATGTTCGGCAGACATCCCGGCATCGAGAACGCGTGGAACGGCCGCACACCCGCGACGCGCGCGCCCATCGCCGCCGTGAGGTCGGGGCCGGCGTGTTCCGCGTGGACCGAGTCGTCGCCGAGGAGGTGCGCCCGGATGCGGAGCGAGGAGAGTTCGCGGTAGTCGTTCGCCGCCATCCCGACGAAGACGCCGATGGACGACCGGTCGATGCGACGACGTTCGAACCCGGCGTCGATCCACGCGGCTCGCGCTGCCTCGAGGAGCAGGCGATGTTGCGGGTCCATCGCGTGCGCGCGACTGGGTGGGATGCGGAAGTGGCGCGCGGCGAACCGCTCGACGTCGTCGATGAAGGAGCCCTGGTCGGAGTAGGCGTGATGCACCGCTCGGGGGTCGTGCGGTGCGAAGAACGTGGCGTGGTCCCATCTCGACCGGGGGACGGTGGAACCGCTGCGCCGGGCTGCCAGGATGTTGCGCCAGTACTGGTGTGCGTCTGCTGCGCCACCGAAGCGGGCGGACAGACCGACGATGGCGAGGGGTCGATTGGGCACGACGAGGGAACCTCCGAGGGTGTTGATCGCGGATGGAACGAGGGGGCACGTCGGCAGGTCGATGACGCCGAGCGGAGTGTGTCGAGGCCCCTGGACCGGCTCGCAGTGAAGCGAGCAGGCCTGTAGGCACGCCACGGGTCGACTGTAGTCATCTGGTACATCAGTTGGTGCTCCGGAAAGCGATCTGTGGATAACTCATGGGGCCGGCGCAACCCCCAGCCGGAGCGGAGGGTCGGCTGGAACACTGGCGATATGACGACCATCACGCTGACCAAGGGCCTGACCGCCTACCGCGCCGACCCGCCGAAGGGCGTCGAGCTCCGCGGCGGGCTCGTGCTCATCCATGAGATCTGGGGCCTCGTCCCGCACATCACCGACGTCGCTGATCGCTTCGCCGCGGAGGGCTACCTCGTCATCGCGCCCGACATCCTGAGTGGTGCCGGCGTCACGCCCGAGATCGGTGCGGAGCTGGAGAGCCTCGTCTTCAACAGTGACGAGGCGACGAGGACCGCGGCACAGCCGAAGCTGCGCGAGAAGCTCTCGGTCTCGAAGTCGCCCGAGTACGCCGAGGAGGCGCTCGGGTACCTGGGGAAGGCCGTCGACGCCCTGTTCGACGAGGAGGGGATCGACGGCCGCGTCGCCGTCGTCGGCTTCTGCTTCGGTGGCGGCTACAGCTTCGCGCTCGCCGCGGCCGACCGCCGCATCCGCGCCGCCGTCCCG
The DNA here is from genome assembly GCF_015350715.1 of Plantibacter sp. VKM Ac-2876. Taxonomy (NCBI): domain Bacteria; kingdom Bacillati; phylum Actinomycetota; class Actinomycetes; order Micrococcales; family Microbacteriaceae; genus Plantibacter; species Plantibacter sp. VKM Ac-2876. The sequence goes on from NZ_JADKSI010000001.1 coordinate 938,022, forward strand.
TTCTACGGCTACCCGCCCGAGCCCGAGGCCGTGACGAGCATCGCCTGCCCCGTCCTCGCCTTCTACGGCGACCAGGACGAGGGCCTCATGCAGAGCCTGCCCGAGCTGACCACGACGATGGAGGACGCACGGGTCGAGTTCACCGCGACCGTCTACCCCGACGCCGGTCACGCCTTCTTCAACGACACCAACACGATCACCTACCGCGAGGACGCGGCCGCCGACGCCTGGGTGAAGACGCTCGCGTTCCTCGACACCTCACTCGGCAACGCCTGACGCCGATCCCTTCGCCCATCCTCGGGCGAACGAACGCCCGCTCGCCCATTCTTGGGCGAGCGGGCTTCCCTTTCCTGTCTCGATCGCACGCAGAGCAGCACGCCGGTGGTCACCAGGACGGCACCCACCGCCTCGTTCACGTATGGCGGGCGCTGCTCGAGGAGCAGGTTGAAGACCGCTCCGAACAGGGTCTCGAGCGCGATCAGCTGGCCGAGCACCACGGTCGAGACTCGCCCGGAGGCGCGGTTCCAGCACCAGGACGCGCACCACGACCCGAGCGTCGCCAGCAGGACACTCAACACGAGGAAGCGGATCAGCTGAGCCTCGCCGACGTCCAGGAGCGAGACCTCGCCGCTCAGCACCGCCAGTGGCGGCAGGACGAACGAGGCAATGAAGGCTCCGAGACCCAGCAGTGCGGTCCATGACGTGCCGTCGACCGATCCCACACCGCTCCGGCGCAGGATCGCGCCGTTCGTGACCACGAAGTAGGACCACAACAGGCAGGCCGCGAGCGCCAGGAGGGTCGCCGGGATCATCCCCGCCCCGGATCCGTCGACCGCTGGACCGGCCTCGGGGCGCTGCCAGTTCAGGACGACGAGGCCGGCCGTGGAGATCATGATCGGCCAGATGAGCCGGCGCCACGGGGTCTCCCGGTGCACAAGGTTCGCGCCGACCGTGACGGCTGCGGGCATGACGCCCGTCGCCATCGACGCGAGGACCCCGCCGCCGATGTCGGCCGCGAGCGAGAAGCAGAGGTAGAACCCGAGGTATCCCACAGCGCCGAGGTGCAGCGCGACGAGGATCCTGCGAGTGCCGATCGCCGAGGCCACTCGCCTGCGCATGATCAGCACGCCGATGGACAGCAGGCCGAACACCGCGTACCTGCCGAACACGAGTGTCAGTGGACCGACCGGTTCGGCTAGCGCCGGACCGAGGAACGTCGAGCCCCAGAGCGCGGTGGCGAGCACCGCCCATGCCACTCCCGTGAGAGCGGCCGGGCCGCGAGTCACTCGCGCTCCCCGGCAGCGATGAGATCGCCCATGGTGACGACCGTGTCGACGAGGAGGTCGAGGTCCGGCGGAGCGACGGTGTGGTCGATCGCACGCATGGGTTCGATGTTACAAACGCTGGAATCTGAAATTCCAAAGTCGTCGGAGGTTGTGGATACGTGCGCGATCGCGTCCGTTCGCCCGTTTTTGGGCGAACGAACGCCCGCTCGCCCAAACATGGGCGAGCGGGCGTTCGGGTGGAGCGGCGGAGGCCTACGCGCCCTTGAGGCGGGTGGCGAGGTAGGCGTACAGCTCGTCGATGGCGACACGCTCCTGCTGCATGCTGTCGCGGTCACGGACCGTCACGGCGTTGTCCTCGAGCGAGTCGAAGTCGACCGTCACGCAGTACGGGGTGCCGATCTCGTCCTGACGACGGTAGCGGCGGCCGATCGCGCCCGAGTCGTCGAAGTCGATGTTCCACGAGCCGCGCAGCTCGTCGCCGATCTGGCGGGCGAGCGGCGACAGCGCCTCGTTGCGGGACAGCGGCAGCACGGCGACCTTGACGGGCGCGAGACGCGGGTCGAGGTGCAGCACGGTGCGCTTCTCGATCTTGCCCTTGGCGTTCGGCGGCAGCTCCTGCTCCTCGTACGCGTCGACGAGGAAGGCCATGAGCGCACGGGTCAGACCGAACGAGGGCTCGATGACGTACGGCATGTACCGCTCGTTCTTGGCCTGGTCGAAGTAGCTGAGGTCCTTGCCGGACTGCTCCGCGTGCACCTTGAGGTCGTAGTCGGTGCGGTTCGCGACGCCCATGAGCTCGCCCCACTCGCTGCCGGCGAAGCCGAACTTGTACTCGATGTCGACGGTGCGCTTCGAGTAGTGCGCCAGCTTCTCCTGCGGGTGCTCGAACCAACGGATGTTGTCGGGCGTCATGCCGAGGTCGATGAACCAGGCCCAGCAGAGGTCCATCCAGGTCTGCTGCCACTCGTCGTCCGTGCCGGGCTCGACGAAGAACTCGATCTCCATCTGCTCGAACTCGCGGGTGCGGAAGATGAAGTTGCCGGGCGTGATCTCGTTGCGGAACGCCTTGCCGATCTGGCCGATGCCGAACGGCGGCTTCTTGCGGGCCGTCTGCAGCACGTTCGCGAAGTTCGTGAAGATGCCCTGCGCGGTCTCGGGACGCAGGTAGTGGAGACCAGACTCGTCGTCGACGACGCCGAGGAAGGTCTTCAGGAGGCCGGACATCTGGCGGATCTCGGTCCACTGGCCGACCTTCGAGGGGTGCTCGGGGTCGGGGATGTCGGCGAGGCCGTTCTCCGGCGGGTGGCCGTGCTCGGCCTCGTACGCCTCGAAGAGGTGGTCGGCCCGGTACCGCTTGTGGGTGATGAGCGATTCGGTCAGCGGGTCGCTGAAGACCTTGACGTGACCGGACGCCTCCCAGACCGGGGTGGGCAGGATGACGGCGGAGTCGAGACCGACCATGTCGCCGCGGCCGCGGACGAACGCGTTCCACCACTGGCGCTTGATGTTCTCCTTGAGCTCGACACCCAGGGGCCCGTAATCCCACGCAGACCGCGTGCCGCCGTAGATGTCTCCCGACGGGAAGACGAAGCCGCGGTGCTGGGCCAGGGTGATGACGGACTCGAGATGGGACTGCTCTGCCATGGGTGTGGATCCTCCGTGCCGCTTGCCACGCGGCGGTACCTTCCGGTGCTGACGCCTGGCTGGCGCCCGCTCCCGGAACCCCTCAATCCTATGGGCGAGCCCGTGAGGACGCCCAACAGCCCTTGTCCCGCTCAGGGCGGCCGCTTAGCCTGACAACCATCGCGGTACGCAGGATGGAGCATCGATGGACTGGCTGTGGAACCTCGACGTCATCGACGGCCCACTCGTCTGGGTGCTCGACGGGCTCAGCATCGCCGGCCTGCTGTACCTCGTCATCCGTCGGTCCGGGCTGCTGTGGTACCTGAGCGCCCTCATCGCCCTCCTGGCCGGCGCGCTCCTCGCCCTGGGGACGGTGTGGCTGGTCTTCGACGTGCTCGACGTCTTCGGCGGGCCGTTGATCCGCTCCGCGGAGCCCTGGTTGATCGGCGCCTTCGCCGGCCTCGCGCTCGCCGTCCTCACGATCTGCTGGCGCGTCTCGTGGCAGCGGCGCGTCATCGCCGTCGCGTGCATCCTCGTCTTCGGCGCGACCGCGGCGCTGGGCGTCAACGGCGCGTACGGCGTCCAGACCACCCTCGGGTCGATGTTCCACGTCCAGAACCGCAAGCCGATCACCCTCGTGACGCCGACGAGCACGCCCACCGGCGATCCGGCCCGTCCGCTGTACGAGACGTGGAAGCCGCCGGCCGATCTGCCGAAGACGGGCAGGTTCGGCCCGCTTCCCACGGGCGACCGGATCCCGAACACGAACTCCGGGTTCAACGCCCGCCCGGCGCAGGTCTACTACCCACCCGCCGCGCTCGTGAAGGATCCCCCGGCGCTCCCGTTCGTCCTCATGATGATGGGACAACCGGGTGACCCCGACGCGAAGTGGATCGGCGAGGCGCTCGACGCGATCGCCGCCGACCACCAGGGGCTCGCCCCCATCGCGCTCGTCGTGGATCAGCTCGGCGACCCTTCCGTGGATCCGCTGTGCATCGACGGGCGGTACGGGAAGGTGGAGACGTACGTCACGCAGGACGTCCTCCCGTGGGCGAAGGCGAACCTGCACATCCTCCAGTCGCCGAAGGATTGGACGGTGGCCGGATACTCGGCCGGCGGCAGCTGTGCGATCTACTACGGAGCCAAGTACCCGCAGACCTTCGGCAACGTCGTCAGTGTCTCGGGTGAGGAGTATCCCGGAGCCGGCCTCCCGGCGGACAACCTGCGCGTGATGTTCAACGGCGACCAGAACGCGTACGACGCGATCAAACCGGCGACCATCATGGCGAAGACGAACTACGCCGACACGGAGGCGTTCTTCTCCGCCGGGACGGCGGACGCGGTCTACACCGACATGATGCGGCGCGCCGCAGCCACCGCGACGGCGGCCGGCTGGAAGGTCCAGACCTTCGCGATACCGGGCGGCGACCACGGCGCCAGCTCGCTCACGGGCGGGCTCGACCAGACGCTCCGCGCGCTCTACCCGCGAATCGGCCTCCAACGACCGTGACGGGGACGGGGCTCCGGCGATCGCTCGATCGACGGTCAGCGCGGCGGCGGCGCGAGGGACGCGCCCTCGAGGAAGGCCCCCATGACGAGTTCGTGACGCAGTTCACCGAGGGTGCCGTCGAGACGGCCGACGAGGGTCTCGACGCCCATCCGGCCGAGCTGGGCGGCGGGAAGCAACGTGACGGCGAGCGCCGGGTCGGCCGCCTCTGACACCTCTCGTGTGGAGGCGACGAGGACGACGGACAGGTCGTCGGGGACCGAGACGCCGCGCCTGCCGAGCTCGCTCACGAAACCGAGGGCCGCCCGATCGTTGAGCACGAGGACGGCGGTCACCTCGGGCGCCTCCTCCTGGAGGGTCGCCGCGATCTCGCGACCACCGGCCGGATCGGGAGTGCACTGGAGCGTCCGAGCGCGGAGTCCACGGGCCGCGCACACGGCGTGGAAGGTCTCCTGCACGCGGACCACCGGGCCGTAACCGTCGAGATCGGCCCGCTCGACCTCCTCGAGCAGGGCGAACTCCCGATGACCGAGGGCCTGCAGGCGGTCGATGGACAGCTCGACCATCCCCTCGAAGTCGACGTCGACGTAGTCGAGACCGGAGGGATCGCGCGTCCGACCGATGAGCGTCAGCGGCGTCCCGGCCGCGAGCAGACGGTCGACCCGATGGTCGTCGAGCCGCACCTCCATGAGGATGACGCCGTCGATGAGGCCATCGGAGGTGAACTCGCGAAGCGCCTCGGGGTCGCTCGGTTCCGGCCAGAGGACGACGGTGTACCCGAGCTCGGCGGCAGCCTCCGCAGCACCGGTGAAGAAGCGGGCAGCATTGTCGGACAGTCGATGCTGGAGCACCGGGAACAGCAGTGCGATGATGCGGGTCCGACGGCTCGCGAGCGCGCGGGCGACCGCGTTCCGGCGGAAGTCCAGTTCGACCATCGCCGACTCCACCCGCAGTCGAGTGGCCGGGGACACCGGCTTCGAATCGTTGACGACGAACGACACCGTGGCGACCGAGACCCCTGCGAGTCGCGCGACGTCACGCATCGTTGCCATGGATCCCCGTTCAGGTGCGGTGCTGTCCGGTCAGTCTCTCACGGATCACGATTCGGTAAACCGGTTAAATTTCTTCTTGACGACTCCGGCGACGCGGTGCATGCTGGTTTCCGAAGCGCGCAGTAAACCGGTTAACTTTCTGGTCTGCGCGATCCGACCTCGACCGGCGAAGGAGCCGTGCTGATGCCTGTACCGACGACCACGGACGACAACCGGTCCGAGCAGCCACTGCGCGTCGCGATCGTCGGGTACAGCTTCATGGGCACCATCCACGCGCAGGCCTGGACCACCGCTCCCCGCTTCTTCGACCTCGGCCGCGGGGTCGACCTCGTCGCCGTCAGCGGTCGCGATGCCGACGCCGCCCGCGCGTTCGCCGACCGGTTCGGGATCGCCGACGTCGAGACCCACTGGCGAGCGCTCCTCACCCGTGGCGACATCGACGTGATCGACATCTGCACCCCGGGCCACCTCCACGCCGAGATCGCGATCGCCGCGCTCGACGCCGGTATCCACGTCCTGTGCGAGAAGCCGCTCGCGAACACGCTGGAGGAGGCCGAGCGGATGAACGCCGCGGCCGAACGAGCGGCGGCGCGCGGCGTGCGCGCGATGGTCGGCTTCAGCTACCGACGCACCCCCGCGCTCGCCTACGCGCGGCGGCTCGTCACCGATGGCCGCCTCGGGACCATCCGTCACATCCGGGCCCAGTACCTGCAGGACTGGATCGCGGATCCCACCTTCCCGCTCGTCTGGCGACTCGACGCCGACCAGGCCGGCTCCGGTGCGCTCGGAGACCTCGGCGCCCACATCATCGATATCGCACGGTTCGTCACCGGGCAGGAGCTGACCGGCGTGAGCGCCCTGACCTCGACCTTCGTCACCGAGCGGCCGCTCCCCACCTCGTCGAGCGGCCTCAGCGCCACCGCGGGCGACGATCCTGAGGATGGCGACGCGGCGGAATCCCTCACCGGCCGGGTGACCGTCGACGACGCGGTCGTGTTCATCGCCCGCACCGACGGCGGCGCCCTGGCGACCTTCGAGGCCACCCGCTTCGCCACCGGCCGCAAGAACGCGATGCGGCTCGAGGTCGACGGATCCGACGGATCGCTCGTCTTCGACTTCGAGCGCATGAACGAGCTGCAGTTCCACGACCACACCCTCCCGGCCGAGGAGGCGGGCTTCCGGCGCATCCTCGTCACCGAACCCGGCCACCCGTATGCGGACGCCTGGTGGCCGGCCGGCCACGGCCTCGGCTACGAGCACACCTTCGTCCACGAGGTCGCCGACCTCGCCCGCGACCTCGCCGCGGGCCGGGCGCCCGAACCGGGCTTCGCCGACGGCCTCCTGGTGCAGCGCGTGCTCACCGCGGTCTCGGCGAGCGCCGACGCAGGCGCCGCCTGGATCCCCCTCGACCACTGACCGCACCACCCACCGCACCACGATCACCACCGCATCACGAACACCACTCACCAGGCAAAGGAGCCATGACATGAGATCCACGACCGCCCGCGACACCCAGCCACGCATCATCCGTCGGCCGCACGTGCTCGGATCGCTCGCGATCCTCGCGATCACCCCGTTCGCACTCACCGCGTGCAGCGGTGGCGGTGGCGCGGCGGCCGGAGGCGACGCCGGCACCCTCACGATCCTCGACTACTACAACAACGAACCCGACAAGACCCTCGTGGGCGACGCCCTCGACCGGTGCGCGGACGACGTCGGCGTGAAGATCAAGCGCGAGACCGTCCCCGGCAAGGACCTCATCCAGAAGGTGCTCCAGCAGTCGTCGTCCAAGACGCTGCCCGACGTCCTCATGCTCGACAACCCGGACGTGCAGGAGATCGCCGCGACCGGCGGGCTCTCGCCACTCAGCGACTACGGCGTCGACACCTCGGGCTTCGCGAAGGGCATCCTCGACGCGGCGAGCTACGAGGGCGAGGTCTACGGCCTGGCGCCGACGGTCAACACCCTCGGCCTCTTCTACAACGAGGACCTCCTCGCGGCGAAGGGCATCACCCCGCCGACCACGTGGGACGAACTCAAGACGGCCGCCGCTGCCCTGACCGAGGGCGACACCTACGGGCTGGCCTTCAGCTCCATCGCCACCTACGAGGGCAGCTGGCAGTTCCTACCGTTCATGTGGACCAACGGCGGCGACGAGGCCGACCTCACGACGCCCGCCGTCGCGGAGGCCCTCCAGCTGCAGGTCGACCTCGTGAACTCGGGTTCGGCGTCGAAGAGCGTCATCAACTGGTCGCAGGCCGACGTGAACGACCAGTTCATGGCCGGCAAGGCCGCGATGATGATCAACGGTCCGTGGCAGATCCCGGCCCTCAGCGCCGACACCAACCTCAAGTACGGCAGCGTGCAGGTTCCGGTCAACAAGGCCGGCCAGACGCCCGTCGCCCCGCTCGGTGGCGAGGTCTGGACCGTCCCCGTGACCGGCGACAAGGACAAGCAGGCGAAGGCGGCGAAGTTCGTCGAGTGCATCTCGAGCGACGAGAACCAGCTGGCCCTCGCGGAGGCCCGCTTCACCGTCCCGACGAAGACGGCCCTGGCCGAGCAGTATGTCGCCAAGGTCCCCGAGATGGCCGCGTTCACGGAGCAGGTCGCCAACGCCCGCTCGCGCACCGGCGAGCTCGGCGAGGAGTGGCCCGAGGCCGCGACCGAGATCTACACCGCCATCCAGCTCGCCCTGACCGGGCAGGCGACGCCTGAAGAGGCGTTCAAGCAGGCGGCCGCGGGCTGATCCCGATGAGCAGTGGCATCGCCGGAGCATCGCTCCAGGACCGGAAGACCGACCAGCGGTCCAACGGCACCGACGGGGGTGCGCCGACCAAGCGCACCCCCGCCGGGGCCGGCCGTCGGTCCCGACGCTTCCGCCGGGAAGACCTGATCAAGCTCGGCTTCGTCCTTCCAGCAGCGCTCTACATCGTGCTGTTCTTCGGCTATCCGGTCGTCAAGAACGTCACGATGAGCTTCCAGGAGTACACGACGAAGACGTTCTTCACGGGCGAGGCGCCGTGGGTCGGGTTCACGAACTACGTGACCGTGTTCAGCTCCCAGCTGTTCACGTCGGCACTGCTCAACACGGCACTGTTCACGATCGGGTCGATCGCCGGGCAGTTCGTGATCGGGCTCGCGCTCGCCGTGTTCTTCAAGCGACGCTTCCCCCTGAGCTCGTTCCTCCGCGCGATGCTGCTGCTCCCCTGGCTCCTCCCCCTGATCGTGTCGAGCGCCACCTGGCGGTCGATCCTCGACCAGGACAGCGGCGTCCTGAACGCCGCCCTCGGATCCATCGGCCTGTCAGGCGTCCCCTGGCTGACGAGCCCGTCGGTGGCCCTGTTCGCGGTCGTCCTCGTCAACATCTGGATCGGCATCCCGTTCAACGTCACGATCCTCTACGGCGGCCTCCAGGACATCCCCGACGAGCTCTACGAGGCGGGAGCGCTCGACGGCGCGACCGGCTGGAAGGCGTTCCGCCACATCACCTGGCCGAACCTCCGCCCCGTGGTCAGCGTCGTGCTCGTGCTCGGCGTCGTCTACACGATCAAGGTGCTCGACATCATCCTCGGTCTCACGAACGGCGGGCCGGCGAACGCCACCCAGACCCTCGCGGTGCGGTCGTACCAGGAGTCGTTCGTGAACTTCGAGTTCGGTGTCGGTGCGGCCTTCAGCAACATCCTCATCGTCATCTCGCTCCTCTTCGCCATCGTCTACCTGCGCGTGAACCGACGCGCGGTCGACGAGTAAGGACACGGACCCTCATGACCACGACCAGCATCGTGACCGGCGGCCGGCAGACGCGCCGCTTCGCCCCGGTCGGCCCACGGCGCCACCGCGGCGACCGGCGCCACCTCGGTTACACCGTCCTCGGCGTCATCATCCTCGCGATCATGCTCTTCCCCGTCTACTGGATGGTGAACGCGTCCCTGCAACCCTCCGGAAACACGCTCACGGGGGACTTCTTCCCGGTCAACCCGAGCTTCGCCGGGTACGAGAAGGCGATCGCCGACCAGGGCGGGCACCTCGTCACGAGCCTCGCCATCTCACTCGGGACCGTCGTCCTGACCCTGGCGATCGCGGCCCCGGCGGCCTACGCCCTCGCGCAGTTCCGGTTCCGGTGGATCAGCATCGCCCTCCTCGTGATCCTGATCGCCCAGATGATCCCGGGCATCGTGATCGCGAACGCCCTCTATTCGGCGTACAACGACCTCGGCCTGCTCAACTCGATCCCCGGGCTGATCCTCGCCGACGCCTCGCACGCCATCCCGTTCGCGATCCTCATCCTGCGGGCGTCGATGCAGACCATCCCGCCGTCGATCGTGGAGGCGGCACGGGTCGACGGCGCGGGGCACGTGCGGGCCTTCGTCTCGATCGTCCTCCCGGTGAGCCGCAACGTGCTCATCACCGCCGGCCTGTTCGCCTTCCTCTTCTCCTGGAGCGACTTCCTCTTCGCGCTGACGCTGACGACGACGGAGGACGTCCGGCCAGTGACGCTCGGCATCTACCAGTACCTCGGCTCGCAGGTCTCGAACTGGAGCGCGGTGATGGCGACCGCCGTCCTCTCCTCCCTGCCCGCGATCCTGCTGCTCGTCATCGCCCAGCGGTTCATCGCCGCGGGCGCGACAGGCGGCGCCGTGAAGTGACCGACGACCACTCCGACACCCTCTCCGACCACGCAACGCATCCTCGAAGGAGCACCACCATGTCCGACAGCAGCACCCCCATCCGCGTCCTCGTCTGGGGCGAGAACCGCCACGAGCAGATCGAGGAGAAGGTCCGCGCCATCTACCCGGACGGCATGCACACGACCATCAAGGAGGGCATCGAAGAGCACCTCGGCGCCGACGCCGTGGTCACCACGACCACGCTCGACGAACCGGAGCACGGGCTCACCGAGGAGGTGCTCGCCGCGACCGACGTGCTCGTCTGGTGGGGCCACGCGGCTCACGGCGAGGTCGCCGACGAGGTCGTCGAGCGCGTGCACCAGCACGTACTCGCCGGTATGGGTCTGCTCGTGCTGCACTCCGGCCACTGGTCGAAGATCTTCGGCAAGCTCATGGGCACCTCGTGCACGCTCCGGTGGCGGTCGGAGGAGGACCGCGAGATCGTCTGGACCGTCGACCCCACCCACCCGATCGCCCAGGGGATCCCGCACCCGTTCATCATCCCGGCCCAGGAGATGTACGGCGAGTTCTTCGACGTCCCCGCACCCGACGAGCTCGTCTTCCTGTCGACCTTCACCGGTGGCGAGGTCTTCCGTTCCGGCATGACCTACAAGCGCGGCTTCGGCAAGATCTTCTTCTTCTCTCCCGGCGACCAGGACTACCCGGTCTACCACCACGAGCACGTCCGTCGCGTCCTCGCGAACGGCGTCCGGTGGGCGCAGACGCTGCGTCCGGAACGCGCGGTGCCGGTCCTGCTGCGGTACGAGACCGAGGACTTCTACAACGGCCGCGGATACGAAGGGGCGCTCGCGCGATGAGTGCTCCTGTCGACGGTGGCTTCGCGACGCTCGCGGACGCCACCAGGCCGGTCCGGCTCGTGCTCGTCGGTGCGGGCGGGATGGGACGGGCGTGGTTGCGGACGATCCTCGTGAACCCGGACACGGAACTCGTCGGCGTCGTCGACCTCGACACGGCCCTCGCGGAGTCGGCGGTGACCGAGGCGGGGCTCGGCGTGGGCCCCGAGGGTGTCGTCGTCGGCACCAGCGTGTCGGTCGTCGCCGAGGCGACGGGGGCGGACGCGGTCGTCAACGTCACCGTGCCCGCCGCGCACCACCCGGTGAACACCGAGGCGCTCTTCGCCGGGTTGCCGGTGCTCTGCGAGAAGCCGATCGCACCGACGGTGGCGCAGGCCCTCTCGTTGGCGGCGACTGCCGAGGCCAGCGGGCAACTGCTCATGACCAGCCAGTCGCGTCGCTACTACGCGTCGATCGCCGCTTTCCGGGAGCAGGTCGCCACGCTCGGTCGGCTCGGGTCCGCGACGACTGAGTTCTTCAAGGCACCGCACTTCGGCGGCTTCCGCGAGGAGATGGCGCACGTGCTGCTCGTCGACATGGCGATCCATGCCTTCGACGCCGCCCGCTACGTCCTCGGCAGCGACCCGATCGCCGTGTACTGCGAGGAGTACAACCCCGGGTGGAGCTGGTTCTCCGCCGACGCCGCCGCGACTGCGGTCTTCGAGTTCGCCGGAGGAGTCCGCTACACCTACAGCGGCAGCTGGTGTGCGGACGGCGTGGAGACCTCGTGGAACGGCAGCTGGCGGGTGAACGGCGAGCGCGGCACGGCCGTCTGGGACGGCGACTCCGCTCCGCAGCGGCAGCTCGCGCCGCAGGGCGGATCACCGTCGGCGGTCGAGACCGCCGAGCTCGAGCCGGACGTGCCGGAGGAGATCGCCGGTTCGCTCGTCGAGTTCGTCGACGCCCTGCGCACGGGCCGTGTCCCGTCGGGCGAGGTGCACGCGAACGTGCTGAGCCTCGCGATGGTGGAGGCCGCCGTGCGGTCCGCCGAGTCCGGCGAGCGCGTGGTCATCGCGGACGTGCTCGCCCAGGCGCACACGCAGGCGATCGGGGCCGAGACGCGCGAAGACGTCCGGGGCGCGCTCGTCGCCTCCCGCTGAGGTGAGGCGGATCGTCGCCCGCGCACCCCGCGAGCGACGATCCGCCTCATCTCACCAGGTCCCGTCGAGGAGGTCGCGGGTCACGACCAGGTTGAGCACACGCCAGAGGCCGGAGTGGCCAGGCGTCTGGCCCGGCCGGTTCGGCCACCCCTCGAAACGTGCCACACGGACGAAGCCGACCTCGTGCCACACGGGGTCCGTCTTGCGGAACCGATCCGGCCGCCAGACCACCGGGCGCTCCGGCAGGCTGAACGACGCCGGCTCGCGCTTCGCTCGCAGCGTCGCCAGGGCCTCCGGCCCGGGGACCTGCTCGCCCACCCAGTCGAGCACGTCGAGCTCGGGTGAGTCGCCGTATCGGGACCGATGAATGCCGGCGACCCGGAACAGGGCTGTACGTCCGTTCGGCGCCGTGAACGCGAGGACGTCGCCCGGCGCCAGGTCGTCCTCCACGTGGCGCCACGATCGACGGAGGCGCTTCGGTGCGGGCTGCGGGCCGAGGAGCTTCTCGCGGAGGCGATCGAGGGCCGCGGTCCGCTTGGCGACCTCCCCCGGGCCTGCTTCGGCCCAGAGCTCGAGGTCGGCACCGCGATCGATCGCCGCGATCGCCCGCGTCCGCACGTCGGCATCGAGCCGGCCGACCTCGCTCTGCGCGGCCGCGAGCGGGATCCACAGCTCGCCGTCCTCGCGCTCCACCAGGTGGGCGAACGACGCGATGGTCCGTCGCGTCGCCTCGTCGTCCGGCACCCGGTCCTGCACGTACTCGCGGTACTCGATGCGGATGTCCGACGCCGTGTCGTTCGAGAAGATCGCCGTTCCCCATGCACCCATCCCGGCATCCTGCCAGACCTCTCGCGTCAGCGGCCAGGTGAGGCCCATACGATGGATCCAGCCCGACTCCGAGACGAAGGACGCTGCATGCCATCCCGCCCCACCAAGCTGATCCCGCCGACCTTCTCCCGCACCCCCTCACTCGACGCCGAGGCGGTCGAGCTGAGCGTCGCGATCGAACTCCCCGAGGGCGTCGAGGCGATCGGCCTGGCCGTCGCCCCCGCAGCCGACGGCGCCGGCGACGACATCCCCGCCGCGCTCGGACTCGACCGTGCGGCCCTGACCCGCGCCGGGTTCACCGGTGAGGTCGGCCAGACGCTCGTCATCCCCAGCCAGGACGCCCCGACGCACATCGCGGTCGGCGTCGGTGCCCCCGAGAAGCGCACCCCGGCAGCCCTCCGCGACATCGCTGCGGCCTTCGCCCGTGCGGCCTCCTCCTTCGCCAGCATCGGCCTCGACGTGGCGCGGTCGTTCGACCTCGACCCGGCATCCGCCGGCCAGCTCGTCGTCGAGGGCGCGCTCCTCGCCCGGTACCGCTACACCGAGCTGAAGCGCGAGACGAAGCGCACCCCGCTCGTCGCGCTCCACCTCGTCGCCGGTGCTGAAGACCTGCCCGAGACCGCGACCGGCGCGCACCGTGGCGAGGTCCTCGCCCGTTCGGCGAACCTCGCGCGCGACCTCGCGAACACGCCTCCCGGACACCTCACGGCGACCGACCTCGCCGAGGTGGCCGAGACGCTCGGTGCCGCGAACGGGCTCGACGTCGAGGTCTTCGACAAGGACGCGCTCATCGAGCTCGGTCTCGGCGGCCTGCTCGGGGTCAACGCCGGCAGCGTCGAGGAACCGCGCATGATCAAGCTCCGGTACACGCCGAAGGACGACGACGGCTCGCCGATCGAAGCCGCAGGACACCTCGCGCTCGTCGGCAAGGGCATCATGTACGACTCGGGCGGCATCTCGCTCAAGCCGTCCGACCCGTCCCACGCGGCGATGAAGATGGACATGGCGGGCGCCGGAGCGATCCTGTCCGCCATGACGGCGCTGGAGGAGTTGCACTGCACGAGCAGCGTCACGGCGTTCCTCATGTGCACGGACAACATGCCCTCGGGCTCGGCCACGATGCTCGGCGACGTGCTGACGTTCCGCAACGGCACCACCGTGGAGATCAAGAACACCGACGCCGAGGGTCGTCTCGTCCTCGCCGACGGCCTGAGCCTCGCCGTCGAGGAGGAGCCCGACGCGATCGTCGACATCGCGACGCTGACCGGTGCCGCGATCATGGCGCTCGGCACGAAGACGGCGGCCGTGCACGGCACCGACCAGGGCATCGTCGACCAGACGCTCGCGTCGTCGAAGGCCACCGACGAGCAGCTGTGGCAGCTGCCGCTCGAACGCAGCTACCGGAAGCAGCTCGACTCGGACGTCGCGGACCTCGCCAACATCGGCGGCCGGTTCGCCGGTTCGACGCTCGCCGCGCTGTTCCTCGCGGAGTTCGTCGGCGACATCCCGTGGGCGCACCTCGACATCGCCGGCACCATGCTCGTGGAGTCGGACGAGTCCTGGCGGTCGAAGGGTGCGACCGGGTACGGCACGCGCCTCCTGATCGACCTGGCGCTCAACTTCCGCGCCTGACGCAGGACGCGGCGCACCTCGGCTGTGCCCGAGTTGCGCCGCGTCGGACCCGGCGTCGATGCGCCCGGTCCCTGAGCCGCGATCCGCTCCCTGAACCGTAACCCGGTCACTGAGCCGCGATCCGGTCACTGAGCCTGTAGAAGCGTCGAAGACCACCCGGTGACAACCTCCGTTGCCGTTCCGGCAAGAAACGGCTGTTCGCAGCCGGTGTCACGGCAGGCTGATGCCATGACCTCCGAGCACGAGCCCGCCATCACCGATCCCGCCGCCTTCTGGGAGCACCGCTACAGCAGCCGCGGCCAGGTGTGGAGCGGCAAACCGAACGCCGCCCTCGAGCGAGAGGTGGGCGGATTGGTGCCCGGGACCGCGCTCGAACTCGGCAGTGGAGAGGGCGCCGACGCCGTCTGGCTCGCCCGGCAGGGCTGGTCCGTGACCGCGGTCGACATCTCCCCGAGCGCGCTCGCCCTCGGAGCATCGACCGCGAGCGAGGCGGGGGTCGCCGATCGCATCACCTGGGTGCAGGCCGACCTCGTCGAGTGGGAACCGTCGGCGTCGTTCGATCTCGTCACCGCGACCTTCCTGCACTCCCCCGTCGAGTTCCCCCGGGAGGCCGTGCTGCGCCGTGCAGCGTCCGCGGTCGCTCCCGGCGGCACGCTCCTCGTCGTCGGCCACGCCGGTCCGCCGCCCTGGGCGACCGAGCACATCGCACACGTGCACTTCCCGACGCCCGACGAGGTCCACGCCTCGCTGGAGCTGGAGGCGACCGAGTGGGAGGTCGTCACCGCAGGGCTCGTCGCGCGCGCCGCGATCGGGCCAGACGGCGAGCCCGCCGAGCTCGACGACAGCGTCCTCGTCCTCCGCCGCCGTCCCTAACTCAGGAGCGTCTCGGCGCGTCGCGCCGTCCGGCCGGCGTGTCGCACCCGACACGCCGCAGCGGTCCTGAGTTAGGGACACAACAACACCCGCCGCGCATCCCGGACTGACGGCCTTCCCTCCGTCCCTAACTCAGGAGTGTCCCGGCGCGTCGCGCCGTCCGCCCGGCGTGTCGCGCCCGACACGCCGCAGCCGTCCTGAGTTACGAACCGCGGTCGGCGGGTCAGCGGGTCGGGGGCGCACCCACGGAGCCGCGCTCGATGAGCGTCTGGGCGAGCACGAACTCCTCCGCGACGGCCCCCGCCCCACCGATCCGGGCGATCAACCGGCGTGCGGACTCGGCCCCGAGTTCGTAGATCGGCTGCGACACGACAGTGATCGGCGGCGTGGTGAGGCTCGTCCAGTCGGCGTCGTCGAAGGCGATGAGCGACACGTCGTCGGGGATCGCGAGGCCGAGTTCGCGGATGGTCCGGAAGACCGCGGAGCCGACCAGGCTGTCGGAGGCGATGATCGCGGTCACGGGGTCCGGGTCGCCGAGGACCTTCCGGGTGATGACGTCGATCCCCTCCGCACGCGCGTTGAGGTGGACGGACGCGGCCGGATCCTCGACGCCGGCCTCACGGAGGGCATCCGTGAACCCGTCGATGCGATCGCCGACCGAGGAGGAGCCGA
The DNA here is from genome assembly GCF_015350715.1 of Plantibacter sp. VKM Ac-2876. NCBI lineage: Bacteria > Bacillati > Actinomycetota > Actinomycetes > Micrococcales > Microbacteriaceae > Plantibacter > Plantibacter sp. VKM Ac-2876. The sequence continues at coordinate 954,116 of NZ_JADKSI010000001.1, forward strand.
CATCGTCCCCTGAGGCATACGGCTCCCCGTGCCCGAGCGTCGAGATGAACGCGATCCGACGGTGTCCGGCGGCGAGGAGGTGCCGGGTGGCCACGGCCGCCCCGGAGGTGTTGTCGGCGACGACCGTGTCGGCCTCCATACCGGCCGCACGGCGGTCGAGGAGCACGACGGGACGCCCCTCGGCGAGCGCCGTTTGTAAACTTCTCGTTTCGATCGAGGAGGCCGGCGTGACGATGAACCCGTCCACGCGCTTGTCGAGGAGGAGCTCGATCGCGGCCGTCTCGGCGTCGACCTCCTCGTCGGAATTGGCGAGGATGAGGTCGAATCCGGCGGCCTGCGCGACGTCGGAGATCCCCCGGGTCGCGCGAGCGAAGAACGGGTTCTCGATATCACCGATGACCACCCCGATGGTGTTGGACTTCCCCGTGTTCATGCTCTTCGCGAGGGCGTTCGGGCGGTAACCGAGGCGTTCCGCGGCGGCCTGCACGCGGTCCCGCACGTCGTCGCTCACGGCCCCGTAATCACCGAGCGCGCGGGCCGCCGTGGCCTTCGAGACCCGAGCCGCCTTCGCGACGTCCGACACCGTCGCCTCGCGTCTGCCGGTACCCGGATCCGTTGCCATGTGCCCTCCGATGGGGTCTGCTGCGTCGTTGACGTTGTCCGAGAACCAGGGTACTGTCCTGGACAACCTGTTGAGACCGGTCTCAACCTATGACATTGAGACCGGTCTCACCAGCAGAACGACAGCAATGGAGCTGGCGGCGTCCACAAGACACGAGCCGACGGTTCCCTCCACGCACCACGAACTCCTCCCCACGATTGGACTCGCCGTGACGAATCGCTTCACCCTCCGCAGGACGGCCCTCCTCGCCGTCGCTGCGGCGACCGCTCTCATCCTCTCCGCGTGCTCCGGTGGTGCCGGAACCGCGAGCAGCACCGAGGACAACCCCTACGGACTCATCACCCCCGGACAGATCCGCGTCGCCAGCCTCGGCGACTCGAAGCCGTACACCTTCACCGACGCCGACGGGACGTTCACCGGCTTCGACGTCGAGCTCTTCACCGACGTCGCCAAGCGGATCGGGATCGACGACGTCGTGTTCACCGGTCAGGACTTCTCCGGTCTGCTCTCCGCCGTCGCGAACGGACAGTTCGACGTCGGTGTCGCGGCCATCGGCATCACCAAGGAGCGCGAGCAGACGGTCGACTTCTCCGACGGCTACCTCGCCGGGTACCTCACGGTCATGGCGGCGAAGGACTCCGGCATCACCGACGCGGACAGCCTCGCCGGCAAGCGCCTCGGCGTCGTCCAGGGAACCCTCCAGGAGGCCTACGCGGTCAAGCACTTCACCGACACCGAGCTCGTGCGCTTCCCCGACAACAACTCGGCGATCTCGGCCGTCAACAGCGGCAGCATCGACGCCCACTTCCTCGACTACGAAGCGGCGAAGGAGTACGCGGCCCAGTACGGGCTCGTGAACGCCATCGACATCCCGTCCTTCGACGCACCGGCCGGGTTCGCGATCGCGAAGGACAAGCCCGAGTTCAAGAAGGCCCTCGACAAGGCCCTCGCCGAGGCGATGGAGGACGGCACCTGGAAGAAGCTCTACCAGAAGTGGTTCCCGGGCTCCCCGATGCCCGAGCAGTACCTGCCGAAGGCGGAGCAGACCTCCAGCCCCAGCCCGACCTCGTCGACCGAGTAGTCCCCGTCTCGTGGTGCGGGCCGAACACCGGCCCGCACCACACCATCCCACCCCTCAGGAGCAGACAGCATGGACTGGCTCGACAGCATCATCAAGACCTTCTTCGACTTCGACGCGATGTGGCAGGTGTTCCCGCAGCTGCTCGGCACCGGGCTCGTGAACACCCTCGTCATCTCGATCGCCGCCACGGTGATCGGCGTCGTCCTCGGCATGATCATCGCCATCATGGGCATCTCGCCCTCACGCTGGCTCCGAGTGCCCGCGCGGATCTACACCGACGTGTTCCGCGGCCTGCCGGCGATCCTCACCATCCTCCTCATCGGCCAGGGCTTCGCCCGCTTCAGCCAGCAGCTGTTCGGCCCCTCGCCCTATCCGCTGGGCATCCTCGCCCTCAGCCTCATCGCCTCCGCCTACATCGGCGAGATCTTCCGCGCCGGCATCCAGAGCGTCGACCGCGGCCAGCTCGAGGCCTGCCGGGCGCTCGGCATGAGCTACGGCAAGGCGATGCGACTCGTCGTGGTGCCGCAGGGCATCCGCCGGGTCCTCCCCGCGCTCGTCAACCAGTTCATCGCCATCGTGAAGGACTCGAGCCTCGTCTACTTCCTCGGGCTCCTCGTGAGCGAACGCGAGCTGTTCCGGGTCGGTCAGGACGCCGCGGTCCTCACCGGCAACCTCTCGCCGCTCGTCATGGCGGGGCTGTTCTACCTCGTCATCACCGTGCCCCTCACCCACCTCGTCAACTTCTTCGACAACCGCTTCCGGACGGGACGCCGGAAGGCCACCCCGCCGAAGAGCGGCCTCGACGAACTCGACGAGGTGCAGCCACCCCTGCCAGTCACCACCGGGAGCAACACATGACCTACACCTCTCCCCTGCCCGTCACCGACGGACACTTCTACCGCGGCTCGAGCCTGGAGCTGCGCGACGTCTCGATGGCCTACGGCGACATCGAGGTCATCCGCGAGGTGAGCATCGACGTCGAGCCCGGCACCACGACGTGCATCATCGGCCCGTCCGGTTCAGGAAAGTCGACGCTGCTCCGCGGGGTGAACCGCCTGCACGAGCCCACCTCCGGCGACGTCCTCCTCGCCGGCGAGAGCGCCCTGAAGATGAAGCCCGAGCGGCTCCGGACGCGGGTCGGCCTCGTCTTCCAGCACTTCAACCTCTTCCCCGACCACACCGCGCTCGAGAACGTGGCCCTCGCGCTCCGCAACGTGAAGGGCATGTCGAAGAGCGAGTCGCTGCGGGTCGCGGCAGCACGCCTCGACGACGTCGGACTCGGCGAGCGGTCGGACCACCGACCCCGCGACCTCTCGGGCGGCCAGCAGCAGCGCGTCGCAATCGCCAGAGCGCTCGCGATGGAGCCCGAGGTCATGCTGTTCGACGAGGCCACGAGCGCCCTCGACCCCGAACTCGTGAAAGGCGTCCTCAACCTCATGGCCGGCCTGGCGCAGCGCGGCATGACGATGCTCGTCGTGACCCACGAGATGGGCTTCGCCCGCAAGGTCGCCGACCAGGTCGTGTTCATGGACGAGGGCCGCGTGGTCGAGGCGGGGACCCCGTCGCAGCTGTTCGACGCACCGCAGAGCCCCCGCCTGCAGCGCTTCCTCTCCGAGGTCCTCTGATGGCGGCGCGCGTGTCCGGCACGATCAGGACGGGCGTCATCGGCTTCGGCACCTCCGGCGCGGTGTTCCACGCGCCGTTCCTCGCCGCGGATCCCGACTACTCGCTTGACCTCGTCGTGACCTCCGACCCGGATCGACGGGCCGAGGCGCTCGGCCGGTACCCGGGTGTCCAGGTGGTGTCGACCGTCGAGGAGCTCTACGGCCGAGCCGACGAACTCGACCTCGTGGTCATCGGCTCGCCGTCCGGCACGCACGCCGCGCTCGCGACAGCCGCCCTGGACGCCGGCCTGCACGTCGTGGTCGACAAGCCGTTCGCCGTCACCGCGGCCGAGGGCCGGGCGGTCGTCGATCGTGCTGCAGCCGCCGACCGCCTCGTCCCGGTCTTCCAGAACCGCCGCTGGGACGGTGACTTCCTGACCGTTCGGCGGCTGCTCGACGAGGGCGCGCTCGGGCACGTCCATCGCTTCGAGTCACGCTTCGAGTGGTGGAAGCCCGATCCGCCCGCATCGTGGAAGACGGCCGCGACCGCCGCGGAGGGCGGTGGCATCCTCTACGACCTCGGCACGCACGTGATCGATCAGGCCATCCAGCTGTTCGGCGAGGTCGAGGACGTCCAGGCGGAACTCGGTGTCGTCCGGCCCGGAGCGGTCGCGGACGACGACGCCTTCGTGGCGTTCCGTCACCGTTCGGGGGTCCGGTCGCACCTGTGGATGGGGTCGCTCGTCGCTCAGGCCGGCCCACGGTTCCGCATCCTCGGCTCCTCCGGCGGCTACACCTCGTGGGGACTCGACGGCCAGGAACCCGCGCTCAAAGCCGGTGCCGATCCTCGGGACGAGGGGTTCGGCCGGCGCGACCCGTCCGGCTGGGGCTCGATCGGCGTCGACGGCGCCACGGAGCCCGTCCCGATGGCCGACGGCGACTACGCCGCCTTCACCCGCCTCCTGGCGACCGCCCTGCACGACGGCGGTCCTCCACCGGTCGATCCGGCCGACGCGATCACCGTCCTCGAGATCATCGAGGCCGTCCACGCGGCCGCAGCACCTCACGAACGCACCACTCCAGAACAGAAAGAGCAGACAGCATGAGCAGCAGCACCCAGACCAGCCGACGCGTCGTCGTGATCGGCGGCGGCATCCTCGGAACGTCCAGCGCCGTCGCCCTCGCCCGCCGAGGTGCCGACGTGACCCTCGTGACCGACCGCTCCCTCGCCAGCGGCGCCTCGGGACGATCGCTCGCCTGGCTGAACTCCGCAGCCCAGCGGTCGAGCGAGTACCACGCGCTCCGTGTCCTCGGGATCGACCGCTGGCGGACCTTCGCCGCGCAGATCCCGAGCGCCGACTTCCTCCGCTTCGACGGCGGACTGATGTGGGCACCGGAGGGCGAGTCCTACGCGGAGACCTTCGCCTACGAGCGCGGCATCGGCTACGACGCCCGGTGGCTGGCTCCGGAGGAGGTCGCCTCGGTCACGCCGGGTGTCGATCCGGCCGCCGTGGCTGCGGAGGGCGCGATCTTCAACCCGGGCGAGGGCTGGGTCGAGCTGCCGTCCGTGATCGAGGTGCTGTCCCGCGAGTTCGTCGCCCGCGGCGGACGGATCGTGACGGACGCCGGCGCCGAGATCGCCTCGTCCGGCGGACGTGCCGTGGGTGCGGTGCTCGCGAACGGCGACCGCATCGAGGCCGACGCGGTCCTGTTGGCCACGGGTCCCGACGTCCCGGCCCAGCTCGCCGCACTCGGCATCACGATCGGCGACCAGAGCCCGGCCGCGTTCGTCGCGTTCACGACGCCCGTCGCATCCGAGCTCGTCGCCGTCCTCAACACGCCGAAGGTGGCCGTCCGTCGCACCAGGGAGGGCGGCTTCGCGCTGGACTCCGCGTGGTCGGAGGAGGAGATCGAGGTCCGCGACGACGGCTCGCTGCACATCTCGGACTCGACCGTGGAGCGGCTGTTGGCCGAGGGATCGCGGGTGCTCGCCGGCAACCCGACCCTCGAACTCAACCACATCGGGGCCGGCTACAAGCCGATCCCCGGGGACGGCGAGCCGGTCTTCGGTGCGGTCCCGCAGCTGCCGGGCCTCTTCACGGCCTTCAGCCACAGCGGTGCGACACTCGGGCTCATCGCCGGTGAACTCCTCGCGGACGAGATCGTCGACGGTGAACCCTCGCCGCTGCTCGCGACCTTCCGGCCCGAGCGGTACGCGGAGTCGCCCGTCCCCGCGTAGGCCTGGTCGGTTCACAACTCAGGACGGCCCCGGCGGGTCGCATCGGCCACCCGGCGTGTCCGGCGGGACGCGCCGCACCGGTCCTGAGTTGTGAACCCCTGCCGTCCCCAACTCAGGAGTCGTCCGGCGTGTCGGCGGGGTTGCAGATCGACACGCCGCGTCCTTCCTGAGTTGGGGCAGGTAGCGCCGACGCGAAACGCCCGCCGCACTCCTGGAGTGCGGCGGGCGTTCGGCGTTGCGGGGTGCGACTAGTCGGTGCCGGAGTCGAACGCGGCGCCCTCGGAAGCGAGGTCGGTCGCGCGCTCGAGGGCGTCGGCGGTCGGGTCGAGGAGTTCGCCGCCGAGGATCTCCTGCGCCTCACCCTGCTCGAGCTTGCCGACGAGGTCCGCGGTCGCGCCGCCGACGATGCCGGCCGCTGCGTACTGCTCGAGCCGCGAGCGCGAGTCCGCGATGTCGAGGTTGCGCATGGTGAGCTGACCGATGCGGTCGTCGGGGCCGAACGCCGCGTCGCCGACGCGCTCCATCGAGAGCTTGTCGGGGTGGTAGCTGAGGCCCGGGCCCGAGGTGTCGAGGATCGTGTAGTCGTCGCCACGGCGCAGACGGATGGAGACCTCACCCGAGACGGCGGAGCCGACCCAGCGCTGGATGGACTCGCGGAGCATGAGCGACTGCGGGTCGAGCCAGCGGCCCTCGTACATGAGGCGGCCGAGTCGGCGACCCTCGTTGTGGTAGTTGGCGACCGTGTCCTCGTTGTGGATCGCGTTGAGCAGACGCTCGTACGCGATGTGGAGGAGCGCCATACCGGGGGCCTCGTAGATGCCGCGGCTCTTCGCCTCGATGATGCGGTTCTCGATCTGGTCGCTCATGCCGAGGCCGTGACGACCACCGATGGCGTTGGCCTCGAGGACCAGCGCGACCGCGTCGGCGTACTCGACGCCGTTGAGCGCGACCGGGCGACCGGCCTCGAAGGTGACGGTGACGACCTCGGAGGCGATCGCGACGTCTTCACGCCAGAACGGCACGCCCATGATCGGCTCGACGAGTTCCATGCCGGAGCTGAGCTCCTCGAGGCGCTTGGCCTCGTGGGTGGCGCCCCAGATGTTGGCGTCGGTGCTGTACGCCTTCTCGGTGGAGTCGCGGTACGGGAAGTCGCGGGCGACGAGCCACTCGCTCATCTCCTTGCGGCCACCGAGCTCGTTGACGAAGTCGACGTCGAGCCACGGCTTGTAGATGCGCAGGCGCGGGTTGGCGAGCAGACCGTAGCGGTAGAACCGCTCGATGTCGTTGCCCTTGTAGGTGGAGCCGTCGCCCCAGATGTCGACGCCGTCCTCCTTCATCGCGCGGACGAGCATGGTGCCCGTCACGGCGCGACCGAGCGGCGTCGTGTTGAAGTAGGTCTTGCCGGCGTTGCGGATGTGGAACGCACCGCACTGGAGGGCGACGAGGCCCTCCTCGACGAGCGCCGACTTCGCGTCGACGAGGCGCGCGATCTCGGCACCGTACTCCTTGGCGCGGTCGGGGACCGCGCCGATGTTCGGTTCGTCCGCCTGGCCGATGTCGGCGGTGTAGGTGCACGGGACGGCACCCTTCTCGCGCATCCAGGCGACGGCGACGGAGGTGTCGAGACCTCCGGAGAAGGCGATGCCGACGCGCTCGCCGACGGGGAGGCTGCTCAAGACTTTAGACACGCCTGCGATTCTACGGGTTCGCGGGGAGTGGAGCACGTCGCCGCCGGTACCGCCTCGCCCGGGCCGGGGGACGGCGGGGGCTGTGGCGATATCGACGGCGACGCTGCTGTGAACCGGACGGATCGGACCAGGTCCGCTCAGGCGCTGTTCGGGTCTCGCGCCATGAGCTTCTCGAGTGCATCGGGATGACGATTCGTCGACTCCAGAGTGATTCTCGCAGCGTCGACCGCACTCCCACATGTCCCACTACTGGGGTCATCGGCAGGGGGCGACAGGCTCCGCGAGACGCGGCGCTACCAGATGGTGACGCGCTCCTCGGGGGCGAGCCATGCCGCGTCGGACTCGGTCACGCCGAACGCCTCGTAGAAGGCGTCGATGTTCCGGACGATCTGGTTGCAGCGGAACTCGTTCGGCGAGTGCGGGTCGATCGACAGCAGTCGGATGACCTCTGCGTCGCGTCCCTTCTGCTGCCAAGCCTGCGCCCAGGAGAGGAAGAACCGCTCCGCGCCGGTGAGGCCGTCGATGACCGGCGGCTCGGCGCCTTCGAGCGACAGCAGGTAGGCCTTCCAGGCGATGCCGAGCCCGCCGAGGTCGCCGATGTTCTCGCCGATCGTCAGGGCGCCGTTCACGTGGTGGTCGGGCACCTGGGCGGGAGCCAGCGCGTTGTACTGCTCGATGAGCGACGCGGTGCGCTCCTCGAACGCCGCGCGGTCGGCCTCGGTCCACCAGTCGGTGAGTCGGCCGTCGCCGTCGAACTTCGACCCCTGGTCGTCGAAGCCGTGCCCGATCTCGTGACCGATGACCGCGCCGATCGCCCCGTAGTTCGCGGCGGCGTCGCGACCGGCGTCGAAGAACGGGTACTGGAGGATGGCGGCGGGGAACACGATCTCGTTGAAGCCGGGGTTGTAGTAGGCGTTGATCGTCTGCGGCGTCATGAACCACTCGTCGCGGTCGAGCGGCTTGCCGATCTTGCCCAGTTCGCGGTCCATCTCGAACCGGCTGGCACGACGGACGTTGCCGAGCAGGTCGTCGGCCTCGAGCTCCAGCGCCGAGTAGTCGCGCCACTTCACGGGGAAACCGATCTTGGGCGTGAACTTGTCGAGCTTCTCCAACGCCCGCGTGCGGGTCTCGGGGCTCATCCACTCGAGGTTCTCGATGCTGTCGCGGTACGCCTCGACGAGGAAGCCGACGAGGACGTCCATCTCGTCCTTCGACGTGGCGCCGAAGTGCCGGTCGACGTAGATACGCCCGACGGCCTCGCCGAGCATGCCCTCGACGAGCGAGACGCCGCGCTTCCAGCGCTCGCGCTGCTGCGGCGTGCCGGTGAGGGTCTTGCCGTAGAAGTCGAAGTTGGCGCGACCGAACTCCTCGGAGAGGTACGGTGCGGCACCGTGGACGACCTTCCAGGCCAGCCAGTCCTTCCAGGACTCGAGCTGCTCGTCGACGAGGAGCTCCCCGAGGCCCTCGAGGAAGCTCGGCTCGCGCACGACGATCTCGGCGAACACCGCGTCGGCGGCGCCGATTGCATCGCGCCAGACGGCGAGGTTCGGGCCGTCGAGGTCGGCGCCCGCGGCGAGCGCCGCCGCTTCGTCCCACGAGTACAGGTTGTACGTCTTCTCGCTGTCGCGGGTGGCGACGTTGTCCCAGTGCTTGGACGCGATCGCCGTCTCGAGGGCGAACACGCGGTCGGCACGTGCGGCAGCGTCGTCGATGCCGGCGAGCTCGAACATCGTCTGGAGGTGTGCGCGGTAGGCCTCGCGGATCTCGGCGAAGGTGTCTTCACGGAAGTAGGACTCGTCGGGCAGCGTGATGCCGCCCTGTTCGGCGAAGACGAGGTAGCGCTCGGGGTTGCCCGGGTCGTTGTCGACGAAGAGCTGCAGGAAGCCGCCGACCCCCTCGGCCTCGAACTCGCCGGACAGGCGGAGGAAGGACTCGATGGAGTCGACCGCTGCGACGCGGGCGAGCTGGTCGGCGAGCGGGGTCGCTCCGAGGGCGTTGGCCCGATCGACGTCCATGAAGCTGGCGTACAGGGCGCCGATCTTCACGCCCTCCTCGCCGTCGGGGTTCGTCTGCGACTCTTCGATGATGTCGCGGACGGCGTTCTCGGCGTCTTCCGCCAGCTGGTGGAAGGAGCCCCAGCGAGCTTTGTCGTCGGGGATCTCGGTGCGGTCCATCCACTTGCCGTTCACGTGGCGGAAGAGGTCGTCCTGCGGCCGCACGGCCGGGTCGAGTTCGGAGCGGTCGATGCCGGAGGCGAGCTGCGCGTCAGTCATGCGGATCAGCCTAGCGACGGCACCTGACCACGGCTCGGGTGTTCTCTCAGAGCGGGCGTATCGCTCTGGACCGAGTCCTGTGGAGGAGCGTCGCGAGCGCTTCGGGGAACGAGGGACTACCGTTGACCCACCCGGCCGGAAGGAGCCCGCGTGGACTGGTTGGCCGACTTCCCGCCCGGCGTCCTGCTCCTCGTCGTCTTCCTGGTCGTCGCGGTCGAGAGCCTCGGCGTGCCGTTGCCGGGAGAGACCGTGCTCATCGGGGCGACCCTCCTCGCCGCGTCGAGCGGCCTGAACCCCGTGTTCGTCGCCGCTGCGGCCGCCGGTGGTGCGATCCTCGGCGACTCGATCGGGTACTGGATCGGCAAGCGGTACGGCCGACGGCTCCTGTCGGTGCTGAACCGCAGGTTCCCGAAGCATGTGGGGCCGAAGCGGCTGGGCGCCGCGGTGCACCTCATGCGGCGGTGGGGGCCGTGGGCGGTGTTCGTCGGACGGTTCATCGCCGTCCTCCGCATCTTCTCCGGACCGCTCGCGGGCATGTTCCGCATGACGTACCCGCACTTCCTCGTCGCCAACGCGGCGGGTGGCATCGCCTGGGCCTCGCTCGTGGTGACGGTCGTCACCGTCCTGGGGAGTGCCGCGACCGAGTTCCTGCACCGCTTCTCCTGGGCGGCGCTCGCACTGGCCGGTGCCGCGGCGCTCGTGATCGCCGTGGTCGTCGTGTTCCGGATCCGTCGTCGTGCTGCCCAGCCGGCCGCTGATCGCGCGCCCGTGTCGATGACCGAGGCGGAGCTCGACGAACTGCTGTCGCCATCCGGGTCGGTCCAGGCCACGACCGACGCCGACGCCCGAATGGACACGCCGACCACCCGGGCCGCCAGCTCGGCCCCCGTCCGCACCGATCTACGCGCCGCGATCGCCGTCGTCCTGACGCCGCTGCGCTGGGCCCTGCGGACGACTCCCGCGACCACCGCCTTCGTCACCGTCTTCGTCGCCCTCGGCGTCGTGACCGGTGGCCTGTGGCGCCCGATCGACCAGGCCGCCTGGTACCCGGCGTTCGCGTACGGGGTGCCGAGCCTCGAAGCCGGGCGCTGGTGGACGGTCCTGACGGGCATGTTCATCACCGCCGACCCGCTCGCCTACCTCATCGCGATCGTCGGCGCGGCCGTGTTCGGCGGGTGGGTCGAGGTCCGTTTCGGCACGCTGCGGGCGTCGGCGATCTTCGTGACCGGCCATCTCATCGGCGTCCTGGGAGCCCTCGGTGCGGCCTTGGCGTTGGCTCGGCTCGACTGGCCGTGGGCGCAGTCCCTCGTGACGACACTCGACGTCGGTCCGAGCTGCGGCATCCTCGCCTGCGTCGCGACCGCGACCGCGTTCATGCGTTCCCCCTACCGGCTGCGCTGGCGGCTGCTGCTCCTGTCATGGGTGTCGATCGCACTCCTCTACGTCGGGAAGATCGACGACCTCGAGCACTTCATCACGACCGTCGTCTTCGTGATCGCGGCCCGCCTCCTCCTCGGCGAGCACCGGTCGACCCCACGACCGACCATGCGCGACTGGCGACTCTTCGCCGTTTCCGGGCTGCTCGTGATCGGTGCGGTGCAGCTGCTCGTCACCCTCGTGCCGCTCGACGGGCCGCTCGGTTCGACCGCCCTGACGCAGGGCTCCATCCTCGACGTCGGGGTCGACACCGTCGCGATCCTGGTGATCGCGAACTGGCTCCGTCGTGGTCATCGCTGGGCCTGGTGGGCGGCGATGGTGCTCACCGTCGGCAACCTGCTGGTCACGCTCGCCCTCATCGCCCTCGCCTGGCTGGCCCAGGTGCCGCTCGTGGCGTCGACCATCTGGATCTCCGCGAGCGTCCTGTGGGTGGGACAGGCGGTGGTCCTCGTGCTGTCGCGCCACGCGTTCCGGGTCGCGGCGAACCAGACCAGGCGACGCCTGCCCGGGGCGATCGGTCCTGGTGCGCGGCGAGCACGCATCAGGGCGGCGCAGCTGCTGCGCGAACACGGCGGCGGACCGCTGGCGGCCTCGGCGCTCCGCCCCGAGAACCGGGTGTTCGTCACCGCCGACGGTGGACACGCGGTCGCCTACCAGCAACATGCCGGCGTCGCGCTGGCCCTCGGCGAGCCGATCGGCGACCCCGGCGGTGCAGTCGCCGCGGTGTCGGCGTTCGCGACGGCGGCCGAGCAGGAGGGGCTCACACCGGCGGTCTTCGCCACCCGCGACGCGCGCATCGTGCCCGAGGGGTGGCGGGTGTCGCCGCTCGGCCGAGACCTCGTGCTCGACCTCAGCGGGGCGGAGGCATCAGAACCCGCTGGTCCGGACGATGCGACGGGAGCCATCGGCGCGGATCCGACGACCTCGATCCTGCTGCCCGCTCGCGAACTGCCGTGGGAGCTCCGCAGCCAGATCCGCGCGCTGTCGTCGGTGTGGGTGTCCGACCGGCACGTGCCCGAGCTCGGTCTCACCGTGGGTTCGAGCATCGACGCCCCCGATGACGACGACCGGGAGCCGACTGCCGCGGTCCGGGTCTCCGTCGTGACCGACGCCGCAGGCGCCGTGCTCGCGGCGGTGTCCTGGTTGCCGATCCCCGGGGCCGGAGGCATCGTGCACGGGTGGGCGCTCGATGCAGTCCGGCGCGCGCTGCTGAAGGACGACGCCGGAACGACAACGGGTGTGGGTGCAGCGTCGGGGGAACACACCAGCCGAGCCGTCGAGCAGGCCCTGACCGACGCCTGCCGACGATTCTCGTCCGAAAGTGCGTCCATGGTCTCGTTCGCTGCTTCCGGGCTGGCACAGGACGGCACCGAGCCCGACGGCGTCGCCGTGCGCACGATGGCCGGCATCGCCCACCGGGTCGACCCGCTCTTCGGCTTCGCGGAGATCGCCGACGTCGCCGAGCGCCTGGGCGCCACCGCCGTGCCGCTGTTCCTCGCCTGCCGCGAGGACGCCGACCAACCGCGGGTGGCCTACGCCGCCGCGGCCGGCTTCCTCACGGGCATCCGCCTGCGCGACCTCCCCCGCCTGAGCGGATCGCTGCTCGCGCGGTAGGCCGTCGACTCGTCCCGCCTCGGACGGCGACGCGGCGTGTCACCACCCGCGGCTAGGCTCGGCGGGTGACCACGGGACAGGACAGGCGACGGCTGCGGCCCGTCGATCGCGACATCCTCCGGCTCGCGGTCCCGGCGCTCGGGGCGCTGATGGCGGAGCCGCTGTTCCTGCTCGCCGACTCCGCGATGATCGGCCACCTCGGCGTCGTGCCGCTCGCTGGCCTCGGGGTTGCGAGCGCGGTCCTGCAGACGGTCATCGGTCTCATGGTGTTCCTCGCCTACGCGACGACGCCCGCGGTCGCCCGGCGCCTCGGACACGGCGACGAACGCGGCGCGGTGTCGCTCGGGGTGGACGGGCTCTGGTTGTCGCTCGGGCTCGGCGTCGTGATCGGTGCGGCCGGATGGTTCCTCTCCCCCACGCTCGTCGGGCTGTTCGGCGCGACCGACGCCGTCGCCCAGCAGGCCGACACCTACCTCGGCATCTCGATGCTCGGCATCCCCGCCATGCTGCTCGTCTTCGGTGCGACCGGGCTCCTCCGCGGCCTGCAGGACACCACCACGCCCCTCGTGGTCGCCGGCGCCGGGTTCGCCGCGAACATCGGCCTCAACTTCCTCTTCATCTACGGCCTCGGACTCGGCATCGCGGGATCCGCCATCGGCACCGTCATCGCGCAGTGGGGCATGGTCGTCGCCTATCTCGTCGTCGTCCTGCGCCACGTACGTCGGACGGGAGCGAGTCTCCGCCCGCACCGCGCCGGCCTCGGTGGCGCGGCCCGTTCCGGTGGGTGGTTGTTCCTCCGTACGGTCAGCCTCCGCGCCGCGATGCTCATCGCCGTGTTCGTCGCGACCGACCTCGGCACCGACGAACTCGCCGGGTTCCAGCTCGTCATGACCCTCTTCGCCACCCTCGCCTTCGCACTCGACGCCCTCGCGATCGCCGCGCAGGCGCTCGTCGGCAAGGGGCTCGGGGCCGGCGACGTGGCAGGGGTGCGTGCCGTCCTCGTCCGCTGCCTGCAGTGGGGCGTCGGCTCGGGGATCGTGCTCGGCCTGGTCATCGCGCTCGCGAGCCCGGTCATCGGCCTGCTCTTCACGAGCGACCCCGACCTCGCGGCGCTCATCGTGCCCGCCATCATCGTGCTCGCCGTCACCACCCCGCTCGGTGGCGTCGTCTTCGTCCTCGACGGCGTCCTCATCGGCGCCGGCGACGCGAAGTACCTCGCGATCACCGGGCTGCTCAACACGCTCGTCTTCCTGCCGTTCGCGCTCGCGGTCCTCGCCTGGGCACCCGGCGGGCAGACCGGGCTCACCTGGTTGGCGCTCACCTTCTTCGTCGGCTACCTCGGTGCGCGTGCGACCACCCTCGGGCTCCGAGCCCGCACGACGGCGTGGATGCGCACCGGGGCCTGACCGACAACTGGGGAGTTGTCCCCATTGAGGCTGCCGCCTCGGTCCCCCATCCTGGAGGTGAGCATCCGTCAACGCTCACGATTCCAGGGGGAACCACCATGTCACTTCGCTCCGCTCACCACCGTCTCCGCGTCTCCGCGGTGACCGCCGTCGCCGTCATCGGGCTCTTCGGGCTCGCCGCCTGCAGTAGTGGCGACGCACCGGCAGACTCCGAACCCTCGACGAGCGCCACGACCGCGCCCGAGGCCACGGAGGACGCTGCCCAGGAAGAGCCGGCATCGGGCGCGACGAAGTGCACCGAAGAGCAGGTCAACACGCTCAGCGCAGCCAGCGGCGTCGCGGTCCCGGCGGCCGCTGTCGCCGCCGCGAAGGCCACCTTCGCTCCGGCCGCGGTCCTCGGCGACCTGCCGACGGTGTGCATCCTCAGCTACGAAGCGGGTGCCGCCTCGGGCAGCTACGCCGTCCTCTCCGGCGGCGCTGCCTCCCTCACCGCAGCGGCCGCGAACGCGACGGCCGGTGGCGCGAGCGTGACCGAAGCCGCCGGTACGTTCACCGGATCGCTCGACGGGCTGACGATCATCGGCATCCCGTTCACCCAGCTCACCCAGGAGACCGCCGGGTTCGAGAACGTCGAGGACCTCGTCGTCGTCGTCTCCACCGCAGCACTCGGCTAGGGCGCCGCAGCGTCCCGCCAGCGCCCATCCGCCCTCGTCGGGCGGGTGGGCGTTCGTGCGTGTCGGCAGACCGAGCCGGAGCGGCGGGGCATCAGGCCGCTCGCGCATCAACCGATCGGTGGATAGGAGGATCAGCCCCTCCACCGCTACCGGTGCGCGCCGCAGCGGACGAGCATGGACACCATGAGCACACGACCGATCATCGAGGTCCGCGGGCTGCGCAAGCAGTACGGCGACTTCACCGCCGTCGACGGGGTCTCCTTCGACATCCACCCGGGCGAGACCTTCGCCCTCCTCGGCCCGAACGGTGCCGGGAAGAGCACCACGATCGAGATCCTCGAGGGCTACCGGCACCGCACCGGCGGTGAGGCGTGCGTCCTCGGTGTCGACCCGGCGAAGGGTGGTCTCGACTGGAAGGCCCGCCTCGGCATCGTCCTCCAGTCGAGCGCCGAGGCCGCCAACGTCACGGTCCGGGAGCAGCTCACGCAGTTCGCCCGGTACTACGCGGACCCGCGGGACGTGGACGAGGTCATCGAGGCGGTCGGGCTCACGAGCAAGGCGGGCACGCGCATCGGCAAGCTCTCGGGCGGCCAGCGTCGGCGGGTGGACGTCGCGCTCGGGGTGGTCGGCCGCCCAGCCCTCCTCTTCCTCGACGAGCCGACGACCGGGTTCGACCCCGAGGCACGTCGGCAGTTCTGGGAACTCATCCGCTCGCTCAAACGCGACGGCACGACCATCCTCCTCACCACCCACTACCTCGACGAAGCCGCCCAGCTCGCCGACCGCGTCGCCGTCATCGCGGCGGGTCGACTCGTGGAGATCGGCGCGGTCGACGAGATCGGCGGCGCCGAGGCCCGGATCCCCGTGGTGCGCTGGCGCGACGAGCACGGCCTCCACGAGGAACGGACCGAGGCGCCGGCCGCACGGGTCGCCGATCTCACCGCGACGCTGGGCGGAGAGCCGCGCGACCTGGAGGTCATCCGTCCGAGCCTCGAGGACATCTACCTCGGGCTCGTCCACGCGGCCGACGGCGCTGCGTCGTCAACCACCCCATCAGCAGCACCGTCACCGACCACACAGGTCACCACGACAGGAGTCGGCGCATGACCACCATCGACCGCACCACCAACGCGCTCGTCCCGGCACTCCCCCGCGGACGCACCCTCCGGCTCGGAGCGAGCCGGATCGGCTACGAGACCCGCATCTACTTCCGCTCCGGCGACCAGGTGTTCTTCACCTTCCTCTTCCCCGTCGTGATGCTCGCGATCTTCTCGACCGCGTTCAGCGCGATGGGGAACGTGGGCGAGGCACCCGACGGCACCGGCGGGGTCAGCCAGGCCGCCTTCTACCTCCCCGGCATGATCGCCGCGGGCATCCTCCTCTCGGGCGTCCAGAACCTCGCGACCGACATCACGACGGAGAAGAGCGACGGCACGCTCAAGCGCCTCGGCGGCAGCCCGCTCCCGGTCATCTCCTACTTCCTCGGGAAGATGGGGCAGGTCCTCGTCACCTCGGTCCTCCAGATCGCGCTGCTGCTGCTCGTCGCCCGGTTCCTGTTCGACGTCGCCCTGCCGACCGAGCCCGAGCGGTGGCTCACCTTCGCCTGGATCTACCTGCTCGGCATCGCCACGTCGGCCGTCCTCGGCATCGCCCTGTCGGCGCTCCCCCGCACGGGCAAGAGCGCGACGGCCGTCATCATCCCGATCGTGCTGGTCCTCCAGTTCATCTCCGGCGTCTACCTCTCGTTCACGATGCTCCCCGAGTGGCTGCAGAGCGTCGCGAGTGTCTTCCCGCTGAAGTGGATCGCGCAGGGCATGCGTTCCGTCTTCCTGCCGGAGGGGTTCGCCTCGCAGGAGCCGTCCGGTGGCTGGGACCTCCCGATGGTCGCGCTCGTCCTCGTCGTCTGGGCGGTCGTCGGCCTCGTCCTCACCCGCCTCACCTTCCGCTGGGTCCGCCGCTCCTAGCCCGCGAACTGTCAGTTCCGGTGGGTGTACGCCGCCGGAACGAGCAGGAAGTGACAGTTCGCGAGCAGGGATGGGAGGGTTGGGACATGGACGGACGACGGTGGTGGGATGTCGCGTTCGGCGCGGGGTGCGTGATCGTGGGCGCGCTCGTGAGCGTCAGCGCGGCCGGGGCACCGGAGCGGGTCGTCGGCGTCTGGATCGTGCTGGCGGCGCTCTGCCTCGTCTACTACACGGCCGGGCGCCGCACCCTCGAGCGTCCGCAGGGTGGGCTTTGGTTCGCGATCACCCTCATCGCCCTCACCGCCGTCGGGACGGCGTTCTCCCCGAACGTCCTGACGCTGCAGTGCCTCGTGTTCCCGCTGCTGTGGGTGCTGACGCCGAAGACGCGGAACGCGATCGTCCTCAACATCGCGAGCGCAGCGACCTTGGCCGTCGGCTTCATCGTCGGGCTGGGCGCCACCCCCGACGTGATCCTGCAGGGGCTCGCGATCCAGAGCGTCTCGCTCGTCTTCGCGCTGTCCCTCGGTCTGTGGATCACCAGGATCGCTGAGCACGGCGACGAGAAGGCACGACTCCTGGTGAGTCTGCAGACCGCTCAGGCCGAATCGGAGCGGGCGAGCCGGGAGGCCGGGGCTGCCGCCGAACGCGAACGCATGGCTCGCGACATCCACGACACCATCGCGCAGAGCCTCACGAGTGTGGTGCTGCTCGCGCAACGCGCCCGTTCCGAGGTCGGCGAGACCGTCGCGGGCACGCCGGACGCCTCCCCGCTGGACGGTCGACCGATCGCCGCCCTCGACAGCATCGACCTCATCGAGAGCACGGCACGCGACGCCCTCCGCGAGGCGAGATCCCTCGTGGCCACGACGGCGGCGATGCCGGCCGCCGACACGACGCTCGGTGACAGCCTCCGCCGCTTGGGCGAGCGGTTCGCCCGCGAGACGGGTGTGTCCGTCGACATCGACGCTCCCTCCGAACGGTTCCAGCGGGCGCCCGAGGTCGTGCTGCTCCGGAGTGCGCAGGAAGGTCTCGCGAACATCCGGAAACACGCCGCCGCCGACCGCGTCGAGCTGGTGCTCGCCGTCGACGACGGCTGGGCCGAACTGCGGATCTCCGACGACGGAGTCGGGATCGCGGACCCGGACGGCGCACTGCTCGGGACCAGTCCGGGCGCGGGCTTCGGGTTGCACGGCATGCACGACCGGGTGACGCTGCTCGGCGGAACGGTGGAACTCACGAGTGCCGCCGGAGCGGGGACGACCGTGCGGGTGCGAGTACCGGTGACGATCGAGGCGGGCCCTTCGACAAGCTCAGGGACCACGGACGGCGTCTCGGCCGGTGGCCCTTCGACAAGCTCAGGGACCAGGGAGGAGGGACGATGACACGGATCAGGATCGTCGTCGCGGACGACCACCCCATCGTGCGGTCGGGCATCGTCGCGCTACTCGGGCGTGCGGACGACCTCGAGGTCGTCGCCGAGGTGGCGGACGGCGCTGCGGCGGTCGCGGCGGCCGAGGAGCACCGGCCGGACCTCGTGCTCATGGACCTGCGCATGCCAATCCTCGGCGGCGCGGAGGCGACGGCGCGCATCGTGCAGCGCGTGCCAGGCGTCCGGGTGCTCGTGCTGACGACCTACGAGACCGACGACGACATCCTCGGCGCGATCGAGGCCGGAGCCGGCGGCTACCTGTTGAAGGCGGCGCCCGAGCAGGAGATCCTGGCCGGCATCCGTTCGGTGGTCGCCGGTCAGACGGTGCTCGCGCCCACGATCGCGGCGACGCTCGTCGGCCGCATGCAGGGTGGGACCCCAGCCCGCCCGCAGCTCAGCGCTCGCGAGCTCGAGGTCCTCGCGCTCGTCGCCGCCGGCAACAGCAACCGGGCGATCGCGGCGGCACTCTTCATCTCGGAGTCGACGGTGAAGACGCACCTGCTGCACGTGTTCGAGAAGCTCGAGGTGGCCGACCGGACACGGGCCGTCACCCGTGCACAGGAGCTGCGGCTGCTCTGAGCCGGCGCACGAGGAGGCGGGTCCGTTCAGTCCCCTCGGGGCACAGCACGCCGCACGTGCGTGCGCAGACCCACCACGTCGAGGACGAACTCGCAGAACATCGCGTTCGCCCAGGAGAACCAGGGGCGGGTGAAGGTGTCGGGGTCGTCCTTGTGGAACGACTCGTGCATGACCCCCGTGCCGGCGTCGGTCCGCAGCAGCGTGTCGAGCAGGCGGGCGCGTTCCTGCTCGTCCTGCGAGGTGAGACCCTCGATGGACAGGGCGATCGGCCAGATGTGGTCGTGGGGTGTGTGCGGGCTCCCGATGCCACGGGCGGCGGACCCGACGAAGTAGCTCGGGTCGTCCTCGCTGAGCAGGAACCGTCTGGTGGCGAGGTACCGGGCGTCGTCGGGCGGGCACCAACCGAGGAACGGCAGCGAGAGCAGACTCGGTACGTTGGCGTCGTCCATCAGGAGCGCATTGCCGAACCCGTCGACCTCGTAGGCGTAGACGTCGCCGTACTGATCGGTCGTCACGACACCGTAGGCGTCGATCGCGGTCTCGAGCTCGCGTCGGAGCGCACCGGCCTCCGCGGCGAGTGCCGCGTCGTCGAGCACATCGGTGGCGATCGATTCGACCCCGGCGAGCGTCACCGCGGCGAAGAGGTTGCCGGGAACGTTGTAGCCGTACCGCCCTGCGTCGTCGCTCGGCCGGAACCCCGACCATGAGAGCCCGGTCCACGCCGTCTCCGGCCCGAGTCCATCGCGGACGAGCGTGTCTGAGAGCGGCGCGTCGAACCGCTGGAACCGGTACGGCGAGCGCTCCTCGTGGTGCTGCTCGACGCGCCAGACCTCCATCGCCGCGACGACGGCGGAGCGGTACCGCGCATCCAGGTGGTCGCGGCGCCCCGTCGCCAGCCAGATGTCGTGTGCCAGCTGGAGCGGGTAGCAGAGCGAGTCGATCTCGTACTTGCGTTCCCACACCCAGGGCGACGCGTCGGTGCGGTCGTCACGGTGGCCGTATCCGTTCGGCTCGGCGTTGAACGCGTTCGCGTAGGGGTTGAGCGCGATCGCGTCGAGCTGTCGGCGGTTGACGGCGACGAGCAGCTCCGCCAACTCGGGGTGGTCGGCTGCGAAATGGAGATAGGGGGCGAGCTGGGCGCTCGAGTCGCGCAACCACATCGCCGGGATGTCGCCAGTGAGCATGAAGACGGTGCCGTCCGGCATGGGCGTCATCGTGCTGTGCAGCGTGTCGGCGAAGCAGCGCTCGAACATCTCGGCAACCCGTTCGTCACTGCGCTCCCGCACAGCCGTCGTCACCTCGGTGATGAGTTCGTCGATCCAAGCGGTCATGGGGATACTCCGTCGGTGGCGGCGCGGTGGGACGGATCAGGTCGGGCAGGTCAGCGCAGGTCGGAACCAGAGCGCAACCGTCACCCGCCCGCGATCAGACGTCGCCGCGTGGTTTCGGGGCGTCCGGCTGTTCCGCCGCGTAGGCGGACTGGCCGGTGGCTCCGGGCTCCCCGGCGGGGATCGGGACGAGGTACGCCGCGGTGCCGTAGGCGGTCAGCTGCGTCCACGCACCGCCGATGTCGGTGGTCTCGAGACGCATCGCGAGGACCGCGTTCGCGCCGCGCTGTTCCGCGTCGGCCACCAGGCGTCGCATGACCTCCTGGCGGGACTCGAACAGCAGCTGGGTCATCCCCGGGACCTCGCCGCCGCCGAGCGCCGAGAAGCCGATCGACATCGAGGAGCCCCAGTCGCGAGCCCGCACGGTGAGCCCGACGACCTCGCCGAGGACGGCGTCGATGCGGTGTCCGGCGACGGTGTCCGTCGTCACGACGATCATGCGGAGGCCGCCGTTCCGGTCAGACGCGACAGCGCGGCGAGCGAGAGCGCTGCGATGCCGGTGTCGAGGGTGGGGTGGATGAGCGGAGCGAACTTCGAGGAGTGGTTGCCGGGGAGGTCCTGCTCCATGCGGCCCGAGGCGTAGGCCGCCGCGAACGCCTGTGGATCGGCGCCACCGAGGATCCAGTAGACGATGGGAGCGTCGGCGGCCGTCGCGAGCATGCCGACGTCTTCACTCCCCGTGACGAGACCGGGGTCGACGACGCGGTTGGCCCCGAACGCGTCGGCGAACACCGCCGTCACCGCGCCGGTCGCCGCGGGATCGTTCAC
The DNA here is from genome assembly GCF_015350715.1 of Plantibacter sp. VKM Ac-2876. Classification (NCBI taxonomy): domain Bacteria; kingdom Bacillati; phylum Actinomycetota; class Actinomycetes; order Micrococcales; family Microbacteriaceae; genus Plantibacter; species Plantibacter sp. VKM Ac-2876. The sequence continues at coordinate 974,882 of NZ_JADKSI010000001.1, forward strand.
GAGCACCGGGAAGGCCTCGGTGTGTTCGATCACCGGTTCCCGCTCGGCGCCCGACGCTGCGGCCTCGGCCCGGATGATGCGCTCCATGGAGCCGACGACGCGGTCGCGCACGTGCGGTTCGTAGCTGCGGATGTTGACGCCGATCTGCGCGGTGTCGGGGATGATGTTGTTCTTGGTGCCGGCGTGCATCGTGCCGACGGTGAGCACCGCGGTGTCGGTTCCGGCGACCTCGCGGGACACGATGCTCTGGAGGCGGACGACCGCCGACGCCGCCATCACGATCGGGTCGATCGTCGACTGCGGGCGGGAGCCGTGCCCGCCGCGGCCGTGGAAGGTGACGCGGTAGGCGTCGGTCGCGGCGAACGACGGCCCGGCATGCGTGCCGACGACACCGGCCGGCAGTGGACCGACGTGCTGGCCGAACACGATGTCGGGCTTCGGGACGCGTGCGTAGAGGTCGTCGTCGATCATCGCCTGCGCGCCGCCCCCGGCCTCCTCGGCCGGCTGGAACAGGACGACGAGCGTCCCGGACCAGGTGTCGCGCCGTGCGGCGAGCAGTTCGGCGGCACCCAGCAGACAGGTGACGTGGACGTCGTGGCCGCAGGCGTGCATGACCGGGACGTCGTTGCCCTCCGGGTCGACCCCGCGCGCGACGCTCGCGTAGTCGAGGCCCGTCTCCTCCAGGACGGGCAGGCCGTCCATGTCGGCCCGCAGCAGGACCGTCGGTCCCTCACCGTTCTCCAGGACGCCGACGACGCCGGTGCCGCCGATCCCCGTCGCGACCCCGTACCCGAGGCCGGTGATGCGATCCGCGACCAGGGCGGCCGTCCGGTGCTCCGCGAAGGAGAGCTCCGGATTCGCGTGCAGATCCTGGTACACCGGTGCGAGCGACACGGCGAGCGCGGCCGCCTCCTGCTGGACGAGTGCTGCGGTGGCGATGGGCTGGTCGGTCATGGGTCTCCTTCGAGCGTCTCCTCCACCCTACGACCTGGGGCTCGCGATGCACCGGGAGCGCGTCGAACCGGCCGCTCAGCTCCGTTCGCCGGCGCGACGCTTCCGGAGGCCGACCACGACGAACACGACCGCGACCGCCAGGGCGATCGCCGCGACACCGAACGGTCCGATCGCCGCGAGCAGCGCACCGAACCCGGCGCGGCGTCCGGTGCTCCGCCCGGCGACCTCGTCCCAGATCGGGGTGAAGCACAGGATCGCAGCGAGGAGACCGATCCCCGCGCCGACGAACCAGCCGAACGGTGAACTCCCCCACTCCTCCACGGACCACTGGGATGGCGGCTCCTCCTGGCCGGATCGATCCGGTTCGCGCACAGGTTCCCGCCCGGGCTCGCGCACGCCGGTCATCGCTTCCACACCGTCCCGCCCGAGCCACCGTCGGAGGTGCCGACGTAGACGCCGGTCACCTCCAGACCGTCGGTCGACGACAGTGGCACGCAGACGGTGACCGTCTCACCGGCGACCAGGTCGTCGGCGGCGGCGACCGGATCCTCCGGTGTGCCGCTGCACTCGGTGAGCCCGATGAACGAGGCCTCGAGGAGGCTCCCGTCCGACAGCCGTGCGAAGACGTTGTTCCACGGCACGGCGAGCACCTCGGCGGCAGCATCGCCCGTGTAGGCGAACTCGATGGACGCGAAGTAGACGTCCTCGTCACCCTCGATCTGATCGGCCACCTCGGCCGGAGCCTCGTCGACCGAGGCGACCGTGACGGCGAAGTCCTGATCACCGTTCCCCGCGGTCTTCGCCGGCAGGGTGACCGTCGCCGTGTCTCCGACCGAGACGTCACCTCCGGAGCACCCTGCGAGGGTGGCGGCGAGCACGAACAGCCCGCCTCCAGCGGCAAGTCGTCTGAGCCGGTTCGTCGATGGTCGGTGTCGCGTCATGGGGTGTTCGTCCTTCTGCTGGCATGGGCCGACGAGCTGCGTCGTCCGGCCGGATGTCGGTCTGTCTCGGGCTCGCCGCACGGCTCGCTCCGGCATGATCGTGGCGGATCGAGGCGACCGCGGACCAGTCACCCGAACGAGCCCGAACGTCCGGGCGCCGAGGACCGCCGATTGCCGCGTGTCCACGGGTTTCCGCCGTCAGGGTCGGAGGGAAGCCGCGCGCATCGTCTGGACGGCCGTGGCTCGCCAGTGGCCGACCGCGCTGAGGAGGTCGGCTGCGGCGGTGTACGCGGCGTCGGCCGCCGCCCGGTCGCCGCGGATCACCGCCGCCCTCCCCATCGTCTCGAACGCCCGCGCCTGCTCGACCCGGTCACCGAGCAGTTCGGCGAGCTCGAGCGAGCATCGCGCCCAGCGCTCGGCGGTCCCGGCGTCGTCGGCATCGGCGGCGATCTCGCCGAGGGTGCTGCAAGCGTCGGAGCGGAGGAGTGGGTAGCCGACACGCTCGGCCGAGGCCAGGGCGGTGTCCGCCAGACGCGCGGCCTCGACGAGGTCTCCGCGTCGACGAGCGACCTGGGCGAGCTGGATGGCGATCTCGGCGTCCTCGTCGAACGTCGTCGGACCGCCGTCGTCCGCCCCTGCCGCGAGCAGGGCCGCCTCCGCCTCGGCCACACGGTCGAGGTCCAGCAGGATCATGGCGCGCTGGGTGAGGAGGTATCCGCGGTTGACGCCGGCACCGCCGTGCTCGAGCAGGGTCGCGCAGCGCCGGAGCGCCTCGTCGAACCGGCCCTGCGCCTGGAGCAGGAGCACACGGTTCGACTCGACGATCGTCAGATTGACGTCATCCCCGGCTCGAGTGCTCACCGCCTCGGCCAGATCGAACAACCGCTCCGACCGGCGATACCGGCTCGTGATGCGCGCCAGATTGCCGAGGTTGCCGAGCGCGCGCCCTCGCGTGATCGGATTGCCGGCCGCGGCCGCGATCCGAGCGGCGCGGAGATACGACTGCTCGGCTTCCGCCATCCGTCCCAGTTGGCGTTCCACATTGGCGATCACGTTCATCGTGCGACCCGGCTGCTCCTCGGTGAGGAGACGACTCGCCCGATGCAGGTGGTCGAGGGCGTCGTCGTACCGACCGAGCTTCTCGAAGGCGCGGGCGAGGAGCTCCGCGCTCGTGCCTCGTCGGTCCCGCGGCACGAACGGCGCGGCGAGCTGGAGGAGTTCGGCCGCATGGCTCCAGTAGCCAGCATCACCCACCGGCTCCACCACGTCGAAGACGAGCGCGGCGAGTGCGTCGCCCGCCCGCTGGTCGACCGCGAGCGCTGCGGCGGCCACCAGCCCGTCGGCGAGGGACGCGTCGACGCGGACGGAGCCGACCAACTCGCGGAACCGGTCCAACACACGCTCGGCCAGCACCACGAGGACCGACGGGCGCTCCTGCTCGACCGCGAGCCGGTGGGCCGCGGTGTGGACGAGCGGGTGCAGTTCGACGGTCCGCTCCGAGACGGTGGCCAGGTGCATGTCCGCCAGGCGACGGAGCAGGCTCACCGAGGTCGGCGCACCCGCGCCGGCGTCGTCCAGCAGTGTCCCGACGACGTCCAGCCGTACTGGGCCGCGGAGCAGGCCGAGCCGCCGGAACAGGGCTGCGGCGGCCGGTCCGACGGCGGCGACCGAGGGTTCCAGGAGCGGCACCGCGTGGTCGCGCCGCGGGCGGTCGCCGAAGCGCTCGGCCACATCGGCGAGCGACCAGTCCGGGTGGTCTTCGATGAAGCGCAGCACGAGGTCGAGGTCGAGGCGGATCCCGCTGATCGCCTTCGCGAGCCGGCGGACCGCCGCGTCGTCGGCCGAGGAGGACGTCGGACGCCGCGAGGCGGTCGCGGCCGAGAGCCGCCGGACCGTCTCCTCGGTCTCGAGCGGCAGGACGGTCCGACGGTCCACCGCGAGTCCCTCCGCAGCCGCCAGTGCCTCGAGGCCGTCGAGCCGGGCTCGCGAGGTCACGATCAGATGGAGACCGCACCCGGCGGGACCCCGGGCGTGGTCGGCGATCAGAAGTGGAGCGAGCTGCGCTGCGGAGAACGCGTCCTCGAGCAGGACGACGATCCGGCGGTCGCGCGCCGCCGTTCGGAGGGTCTCGCGCAGCGCTGCGGTGTCGAGGCGACGATCGGACCGACCTCCGACGGCGCGCACCAGTTCACGCAGCACCTCGTCCGCTTCCGCCGGACGCTGCCCGTCTTCGAATCCGTGCAACCGGACGAGGAGCACCACCGCACCGGGGGTACGGCGGCGTTCGACCTCGGCGAGCCGCCTCGCGACCTCGGCTTTGCCGACCCCGGGGAGCCCGGTGAGGACGACGACGGGTGCGGCAGCGGGCTCCACACCGGTGGACGTCGATCCCTCGGCTGCCGGTAGGACGGAGGCGGACACCGGGCCCCCGAGCGTCGCACCGTTCAGGCGCGCAGCAGTGGTGCGCCACTCGGCGGCCGCTGACGCTGAGGCTCCGAGGGCGAGGACGAGGTCGTGGATGAGTTCGGCGTCGACCCGATGCCGGTCGGTGCGGAAGCAGTCGTAGACCGTCACCTTGCCGGGGGCGTCGCGGGAACCTCGTCTGAGCCGGAGGGCACCGACCCGCCGGGCCAGCTCGGCGAACGACGGCGCACCGGCCGCCGCGCGCAACCCCGTGAGCGCCTCGGCCAGCTCCCCCAGGTCAGCGATGGACGAGAGGGTGGTCGGTCGCATCACCGGGCCCGGCGCGCCGGTGCCGTGGTCGCGCCAGGGTGGAACCGGACCGCGAACTGCTCGCACTCCGGATCGCGGCCGTCGAGCATGGCGACGATCGCCCGGCCGGCGGCCGACCCCTTCTCCCGGGAGGGCTGCCACACCGTCGTGAGGTCGTAGTCGAGCCCCTCGACACGGATGCCGTCGAACCCGACGACGCTGAGCTCCGCGGGGACGGAGATGCCGAGTTCCTCGGCTGCGCGGATGACGCCGGCGGCCAGGAGGTCGCTCTGTGCGGCGATCGCCGTCGGGCGTTCATCCGCCGGGACGTCGAGGATGGCGTGTCCGGCGACCCGGCCCTCCTCGAGGGACGAGCCCGTGGTGACGAACCCCTGCGCGTCGGGGAAGACGTCGCGGAGGCCCTGCAGGCGTTCGATCGCCGGGACCGTCGTGGCGGATCGCTCCCACTCGGGCGTGAGCGGGCCGCGGCGTTCTGTCGGGTCGAGGTTGAGGGTGACGACGGCGACGCGCTCGTGGCCGAGGTCGGCGAGGTGTCGCGCCTCCTCACGCACACCGCCGCGGTTGTCGACGGCGATGTCGGGGACGCCGAGGGCTGCGAGTCCCTCGATCGAGACGATCGGCATCCCCCGTCGGCTGAGGATCGCGACCGAGCTGTCGAGGTTCGGGCTGCAGCCGATGAGGACGACGCCGTCCATCGGCGCGTTGCTCAGCTGCAGGGTGCCCTCCTGCGCGTCGTTCAGGAGCAGCAGACCGGCACCGACCGCGCCGAGTTCGTCGGCGAGTCCGTCGAGGGTCTGGACCATCACCGGGTCGCGGAAGGAGTGCCCGATGCGGCCGGCGACGACGGCTCCGACGATGCCGCTGCGTCCCTGGCGGAGGGAGCGGGCCCGGGGGTCGGGGCCGGCGTAGTCGAGGTCGGCAGCAGCCTGCAGCACCCGCTGCTTGGTCGCTTCGGACACGGGCCCGGCGCCGCTGAACGCGAGCGAGGCGGTCGACGGCGACACCCCCGCGCGCTCGGCGACATCGGCGAGCGTCGGTCGCGAGGGGCGTGATTCCTGGTCCACGATCTGCTAGCTTAGTCGACGGAATCGAATCGATTCGATTCTCCCTAGATCCACCCGGATGCACGGGCCTCACCACCCCGCTCCACCGAGCGCCCAGGCGCACCAGCACCGAGCGCCCAGGCGCACCAGCACCGAGCGCCCAGGCGCACCAGCACCGATCCCGAGGACCCTGTGTCAGAGCCGACCGACCCGCACACCGCCCCCGTCGCCCAGCGCCCACGCCGCGAACTCCTCGCCTGGCGCAACGCGATCTTCGTGATCTTCGCCCTGAGCGGCCTCAGCATCGCGACGTGGGTGGCGCGCATCCCCGCCATCCGCGACAACCTCGAACTGACCACCGGCGCCGTCGGGCTGCTCATCCTCGGCATGTCGATCGGATCGATCCTCGGCCTCGTCGCCTCCCAGCACCTCCTCGCGCGTCTCGGCCCGCGACACGGTATGCAGCTCACGCTCGGGCTCGTCGCGACCGGCTTGCTCCTCATCGGGGTCGGCGCGAGCCTCGTGCCGCTCGAGGGCATCGTCCTCGTCGGGCTCATCATCTTCGGCTTCGGGAACGGCGCGCTCGACGTCATGATGAACGTCGAGGGCGCCGCGGCCGAGCAAGAGCTCGGCAAGACGGTGATGCCGCTGATGCACGCGTGCTTCAGCTTCGGCACGGTCGCCGGAGCGGGGCTCGGCGCACTCGCGTCCGCAGCCGGCCTCGAGGTCTTCTGGCACGCGCTCGTCATGGCGGTCGTCATCGCGATCGTCGCCGTCGTCGCGGTGCGCTTCGTCCCGGCAGAGCAGGTCGTCGCCGACGAACTCGACGACGCACCGAAGGCGCCTTGGCAGGACCGTCTCCGCGAGAGTCTCTCGGTCTGGGCCGACGGCCGACTCATCCTCATCGGCGTCATCATGCTCGGCATGGCGTTCGCCGAGGGCAGCGCCAACGACTGGCTCGCACTCGCCGTGGTCGACGGCCATGAGCAGAGCAACACGACCGGCGCGCTCGTCTACGGCGTGTTCGTCACCGCGATGACCGTCGGTCGCATCGTCGGCGGGCCGCTCATCGACCGCTTCGGCCGGGTGCCGGTGCTGCAGGTGTCGGCCGGCGCGGCGATCGCCGGACTCGTGCTGTTCATCCTCACGCCGGTCACCGGACTCATGGTCCTCGGAACCGTGCTGTGGGGACTCGGCGCCTCGCTCGGGTTCCCGGTGGGCATGTCCGCCGCGGCCGACGACTCCAAGCGTGCTGCGGCACGGGTGAGCGCCGTCGCGATGATCGGCTACTGCGCGTTCCTCGTCGGTCCGCCGCTCATCGGCATCCTCGGCGACGCGATCGGTCTGCTGAATGCCCTGTTCGTCGTACTCGTGCTCATCGTGTTCGCCGGCCTCGCGTCGCCGGCCGCCCGCGAGAGCAGCCGCCGCAAGCGCTGAGCCCCGGTCGTTCGCCGGCACGCCCCGCCCGGCGAGGGTTCACAACTCCTGCTTGCGGCCAGTCCGCCGCCCACGCACGGTTCGCAACTCCTGCTCCTCGCATTACCTACAACCCCGTCGAGCCGAGAACAGGGGACTCAGGCCCCGACGGAGGGAAGATCAGCAGGAGTTGCGGGCGGAACTGTCGCGAGGGGAGCGGCCGCTCTCAACGGACGGCAGGAGTTGTGCACACCCGCCTGGGTCCGAGTGCGCGTCGGACAGCCAGGCGCGGAGGGTAGGCTCGTCGTCGTGCGTTTGGTGATTGCGGAGTGCTCGGTCGACTATGCCGGACGGTTGTCGGCTCACTTGCCGCTCGCCAAGCGACTGCTCATGGTGAAGAACGACGGCAGCCTGCTCGTCCACTCCGACGGCGGCTCCTACAAGCCGCTCAACTGGATGAGCCCGCCCTGCGTGCTCACGACGGTCGAGCCCGACGAGACGCAGGCGGCGGCCGGGATCACCGAGCTGTGGAAGGTCACGCACAAGAAGACCGGTGACGCCCTCATCGTGTCGATCCACGAGGTCCACCACGACAGCGCGCACGAACTCGGCGTCGACCCGGGCCTCCAGAAGGACGGCGTCGAGGCGCACCTGCAGAAGCTCCTCGCCGAGCAGATCGAACTCCTCGGCGACGGCTACCGACTCATCCGCCGCGAGTACATGACCGCGATCGGCCCGGTCGACATCCTCGCCACCGACGCCACCGGGGCGTCCGTAGCGGTCGAGCTGAAGCGCCGCGGCGACATCGACGGCGTCGAGCAGCTCACCCGCTACCTCGAGCTCATGAACCGCGACCCGCTCCTCGCCCCCGTGCAGGGCGTGTTCGCCGCACAGGAGATCAAGCCGCAGGCGCGCACCCTCGCCCAGGACCGCGGGATCCGCTGCGTCGTCCTCGACTACGACGCGATGCGCGGCCTCGACGACAGCGACTCCCGCCTCTTCTGACGTCGACTGACTCCCTTTCTCAGGAGTCCTCCGGCGCGCCGGCTTCACCAGGCACCGACACGCCCTGACACTCCTGAGAAAGGCACTGGACCGACGGTCATGACTCGGGCTAGACGAACAGCCAGATGAGGGCGACCATCCCGAAGCCGACGACCGAGAGGATCGTCTCGAGCACGGTCCAGGTCGCGAGCGTCTGCTTCACCGACATGTTGAAGTACTTCGCGATGATCCAGAACCCACCGTCGTTGACGTGCGAGAGCGTGATCGAACCCGCGGCGATCGCGATGCCGATGAGCGCCAGCTGCGGCTGGGAGTAGTCACCCGCGAGCACGACCGGCTGCAGGATCCCCGCCGTGATCACGATGGCCGCGGTCGCCGAGCCCTGCGCGATGCGGAGGCCGGAGCTGATGAGGTACGCGGACACGATGATCGGCAGGCCGAGCGAACCGAGCACCTCGGCCAGTGCCGCGCCAACACCCGTCGCCGAGATGACCGCGCCGAAGAACGCACCCGCACCGACGACGAGCAGGATCATGCCGATCGGCCGGAGCGACTGACCGGAGAGCTCGCCCAGCTCGGCGAGCGTCATGCCGCGCCGCACCCCCAGCACGTAGTACGCGAGGCAGACGGCGATCGTGAGCGCGACCGCCGGGTTGCCGATGAGCGTGAGCGCTTCGAGGACCGGGCCGTTCGGCAGGGCGAGGGCACCGAAGGTGGCGGCGAGGATCAGCAGGATCGGCGTGATGATGATGAGACCGACGCTCCAGAGCGAGACGTCCTTGCGCTCGGGGGCGTCGTCCTCGGGCTCCAGCACGTACTCCTCGGGAACCGAGACCATGACGCGCTTCCCGATCCAGAGCGGCCAGGCGATGCCCGACGCGATGAAGGCGGGGATGCCGCAGAGGAAGCCCATGAGGATGAGCCAGCCGAGCCCGACCTCGAAGGTGCCGGCGAGCGCCGTCGGTCCCGGGTGCGGCGGCAGGAACGCGTGCGTCATCGAGAGGCCGGCGAGCATCGGGAGCGCGTAGAGCACGAGCGACTTCCCGCCGCGACGCGCGGTGATGTAGACGAGGGGCGCGAGGACGAAGATGCCGACGTCGAAGAACACGGGGATGCCGAAGATGAGACCGGTGAGCCCCATCGCGATCGGAGCGCCGCGTTCCCCGAATCGACCGAGCAGCTTCCGGATGAGGACGTCAGCACCGCCGGAGCGCTCGAGGATCGCGCCGAGCACGGTGCCGAGACCGATGATGATCGTGATGTGCCCGAGGATGCCGCCGAAGCCGGTCTCGAGGAGCGACGCCCCCGGCTTGATCTGCTCGTCGTCGAAGGGGTCCGGCACGGCCACGCCGACGATCTGGTAGATGCTCGTCCCCGTCGCGAGCGCCAGGCCGATGCCGACGATGAAGAGCGAGATGAACGGTTCGAGCTTCACCCGGATGATGAGGAACAGCAGCACCGCGATGGCGACGGCGCAGAGGATGAGCAGGCCGGGGGTGGTCTGCTGCAGCCATCCGATGGGATCGCTCGGGGCTGGTGCGGCGACGACGACGCTGCGCGCGAGGGCGGTGATGGGCATGGGAGGACCTTCTGTGTCGGCGGTGAGGAAGGGGAAGCGATCAGGCCGGGCGTCGGCGGAGCGAACGACCGGGGACGGCGTCGGTGCGTCGACCGTCGGCGATGACGGCGGCACCGTTCACGAAGACCCACGGGATGCCGGCGGCCTGCTGCCGGGGCTCGGCGAACGTCGCGCGGTCGGCGATGGTCGCGGGGTCGAAGAGGACGACGTCGGCGACGGCTCCGACGCGGAGCACGCCGCGGTCGCTGAGACCGAGACGTGCGGCCGGGCGCGAGGTGAGGTGAGCGACGGCGTCTTCGAGCCCGAGCACCCCCTCTTCGCGGACGTAGTGGCCGAGGTAGCGCGGGAACGTGCCCCAGGCACGCGGGTGTGGCTTCGCGCCGATGAGGATCCCGTCGCTCCCGCCCGTGTGGGCCGGGTGCACCATCATCGTGCGGACGTTGGCCTCGTCGCCGACGTGCTGGAGGATGCCGGTCGCGAGCCGGTCGGCTTCGAGCAGCGCGAAGAACAGGGCCGTCGGGTCGCCCGACCACGCGTGTCCCGCATCCTCGGCGGCGATGTCGGCGACGGTCCGCCCGACGAAGCCGGCGAGCTCGGGGTTCGCGACGCCGGAGATCTCGATCGTGGCCCAGTCGGTGACGACACCGTGACAGCCGTCCGTCCCGAGCACCTCGAGCTCGTATCGGATCCGCGCACGGACGTCGTCGTCGCCCAGACGCTCGATCGTCGCGTCCGGCCCGCCGACCGCCGCCCAGCTCGGCAGCAACGCCGACAGCGTCGTGGACCCCGGGAGGTACGGGTAGGTGTCGAGCGTGATGTCGACCCCGTCCGCGATGGCGGCGTCGATGAGGGCCACGAGCTCGGCGGCCCGGCCGGCGTTGACGCCGAAGTTCATCGTCGCGTGCGTGAGGTGCAGCGCGCAGCCGGAACGACGACTGATGTCGATCATCTCCGCGTAGGCCTCGAGTGCACCCTTGCCGTACGAGCGCTGGTGGGGTGCGTAGAAGCCGCCGTGCTCCGCGACGGTGCGGCACAGCGCGACGAGCTCCTCGGTGTCGGCGAACATGCCGGGCACGTAGGTGAGCCCGGAGGACATGCCGACGGCCCCCTCCCGCAGACCCGCCGCGACGAGCTCCTGCATGCGAGCGATCTCGTCAGCGGTCGCAGCCCGATTCTCGGTGCCGACCACGAGCATCCGGACGGAGCCCTGCGGCACCAGGTAGGCGACGTTCAGCGCGGCCCCGCGGTCGACCCGGTCGAGGTACTCGCCGACGGTCCGCCACGCGAAGTCGACGTCGTCGGGTTGCCCGTTCCAGCCGGCGATCTGCTGCCGGACGATCGCCATGGTGCGGTCGTCCGTCGGGGCGTAGGAGAGCCCGTCCTGTCCGAGGACCTCCGTGGTGACGCCCTGCGAGACCTTGGCGAGGTGCTCGTGGTCGCGGAGGACGGCGAGGTCGGAGTGGGCGTGCATGTCGATGAAGCCTGGCGACGCGACGAGACCGTCGGCGTCGATGATCAGGGCGTCAGCGGGTGCGTCGGCCTCGGCGGACGCCCCGATCGCGATGATGCGGCCCCCGTCGATGAGGAGCGACCCGTGCACGCTCGGTCCGCCGGTGCCGTCGACGATGCGAGCGCCGCGGATGACCACCGCGCGCGCTCCGTCCGTCGGTCGCGATGTCACGGCAGGAGGGCCGCCGTGGTGAAGGCGGTCGCACGCTCGGTGACCCCGGCCCAGTCGGCGGCGGCGACGTCGGCGGCGCCGACCACGCTCGACCCCGCTGTCACGGCAGCCGCGCCGGCCTGGATGTACTCCCGCGCGTTGCCGGCGTGCAGTCCGCCCGACGGCACGAGCCGGAGACCCGGGAACGGACCCTTGAGGTCCTTGAGGAAGCCGGACCCCATGGCGGCGGCCGGGAAGATCTTCACCGCGTGGGAACCGAGCGACGCGGCGCGCATGACCTCGCTCGGCGTCATCGCACCGAGCAGGAACGGGATGCCGGCGGCGGTGGCGACCTCGGCCACCTCCTCGCTCAGACCGGGCGTGACCAGGAACTGCGCACCGCTGTCGATGGCGCGCTGCGCGGTGTCGCGATCCACGACCGTCCCCGCGCCGATCACGGCCCCGTGGTCGCCGATCGCGTCGGCCGCGGCACGGATCAGGGCTTCGACGCCCGGCGTGGTGAAGGTGAACTCGACACTGCGGATCCCGCCCGCGGCGAGCGCCCGACAGAGTTCGACCGGGTCGGGGATGACGGGTACGCGGACGACGGCGATGGCGCGGTCGGCGTACAGGGCGTCGAGGGCGTGCGGCGTCGAGGGAGGGGTCTCGATCGTCATGCGGGGCTCCTGTTCGGTTCGGCTCAGCCGAAGGTGGTGGTGACGGCGTCGACGGCGCTCGGTTCGGCGAGACGGACGTCGTCGATGACCACGAGGGCGCGCCACTTGTCGAAGGTGGTGCACGGGTGCGAGAGGCCCAGGCGGATGACGTCGCCGACCTCGACGTCGCTACCGGGCGGCAGGGAGACGAAGGTGTGCTGATCGTTCATGGCCGTGGTCGTCGCGCCCGGGAGCGGTTCGACGGTGGCGGATCCGGCGCGGCGGACGCCCTGCACCTCGGGAAGCCCCTCGTCGAAGGGGAAGTCGCGCTTGCCGCCGTCGACGAGCGCGAGGCCGGGCTCGGGGCGGGAGACGATCGTCGCCCAGCCGTGGATCGCGGAGCGGAAGTCGCCGGTACCCTCGTGGCGGCCGAGCGGGGTGATCCCGCGGTAGAAGCCGTCGTCGTGGGTGACGTACGCGCCGGAGCGCAGCAGCACGTCGACGGCGCGTCCGTGAGCACCGTCGAGGTCGCGCAGTCCGGCGAGGACCTCGGCGACCACGTCGAAGTAGGCGCTGCCCCCGGCGGTCACGATGAGCGTCCGGACACGTTCGTCGTACCGGCCGCCTGCGAGGAGCTCGTCGTGGAGAGCTGCGAGCGACTCCAGGTAGTCGCGGACGATCTGCAGCGAACCGTCGTCGCCGTGGTGCGCGAGGGCCCCCTCGTAGCCGCTGACGCCGGCGAGCGCGAGCTCGGGCGAGGCGACGACGGCCTCGGCGATCTCGAGCGCGGTGGCCCGGTCTCGGGCTCCGGTGCGGCCGCCCGGCGCACCGAGTTCCACGAGCACGTGGAGGGGGCGACGGGGCGGCTGCTCAGCCAGCACGCGCGACATGATCTGCACCGCGCGGACGGAGTCGGCCCACACGACGATCTCGGCGTCGCCGCTGTCGAGGGACCGCGCGACGGCGCGCAGGTGTTCGGGCTGCACGAGGGCGTTGGCGAGCATCACGCGGGGGATCGACCAGTCGAGCGCGACGGAGAGCTGCCACGGGGTCGCGACGGTGATGCCCCAGGCACCCGCGTCGAGCTGACGCTGCCATAGGGCTCGGTTCATCGTCGTCTTGCCGTGCGGTGCGAGGCCCACCCCTGCGCGGTCGCACCACTGCCGCATGGTCTCGACGTTGTCGGTGACCGCCGAGCGGTCGAGCGTGACGAGCGGCGTCGTGAAGTCGGCGAGCGCCGGTCGACCGGCGAGGAACGTGGCGGCGTCGGTTCCGACGGACGCCGGCGGGAAGCCCTTGAGGCTGCCGTCGAGCACGCCCAGCGCGCCGGCATCGAACTCGTCCGTCATCGTCTCCTCGTTTCGCGATCGAGCGCTGCACCCGCCGACGTCGTGAGCATCCGGCGTTGCGCATATTGCAACGTACATTGCATCCGGCGCTACGTCTGTTCTAGCATTGCGTCCACAGGCCGTCAACCGGACCCGGCCGAGACGCGAGGGGAACCGTGATGACGACGTCACCGTCCACCGTGAGCACGATCGGCGAAGCGATGGTCGTCCTCCTGCCCGAGGGCCAGCTCCCGGTAGCCGAAGCCCGCGAATACCGGACGGGCGTCGGGGGTGCCGAGTTCAACGTCGCCTCCAGCCTCGCGCGCCTGGGCGTCCCCACCCACTGGATCTCGCGCCTCGGCGACGACGGGTTCGGCGACTACATCCTCGAGACTGCCCGGCACGACGGCGTCCTCACCGACGCCGTCGAACGCGACGACCACCGACCCACCGGCCTCTACGTCAAGGAGACGGTCGTGAGCGCCGACGGCGACCGTCGGCCGCGGATGCACTACTACCGCAGCGAGTCCGCCGCGTCGCAGCTCGGCGCCGACACCCTGCGACATGAGGCGACCCGGGCGGCCATCACCGCCTCGGCCATCGTGCACACCTCCGGCATCACCCCGGCCCTCTCCGACTCGACCGCGCTGCTCGTGGGCGAGCTGGGCGACGCACTCCCCCGAGACACCGTCCTGAGCGTCGACCTCAACTTCCGGCCGCGACTCTGGGAGCGTCGCTCGACCGCCCCGCTGCACCGCCTCCTCGACCAGGCGTCCGTCCTGTTCCTCGGCGTCGACGAAGCTGAGCTGTTCTTCGGCCACACGGACGCCGCCCGCCTCTTCGCCGAGCTGCCGACCCTGCAGCGCATCGTGCTCAAGGACGAGGAGAACGCCGCGACCACCCTCCACCGCGGCTCCGAGGCGGGCATCGAAGTGCGGTCGTTGTCGGTCGACGTCGTCGAGACGGTCGGCGCCGGAGACGCGTTCGCCGCCGGCTACCTCGCCGGGCTGGCCTCGGGTCGCTCCGACACCGCCTGCACGCGGCTCGGCCACGCGGTCGCGGCGTCGACGCTCATCTGCCACGGCGACCGCCCCGAGCTCGTACCCGACGCGCAGGGCGTCAGCACCATCGTCGAGGCGGCCGATGAGGAGTGGGCGTCGTGGCGCATCACCGCGGACCACCCGCTGCCGTGGACCACCGTCGGAGCGCACGGGATGATCGACGCATGAGTCAATCGCTGTCCCGCGCGCTCGACCTCCTCCGCGAGATCGTCTCGGGCACCAACTCCCTCGACGCGCTCGCGGCGACGGCCGGCGTGCACAAGACCACGGTGCTGCGCCTGCTCAACACGCTCGAGGAGCACGACTTCGTCACGCGCGACGCGTCGTTCCGGTACCACCTCGGGCGGGCGATGTTCGAGCTGACCCAGACCGCGCTCGACGACCAGGACGTCCGCGGCGTCGCCGCTCCGCACATCCGGGCGCTCGGAGCGGCCACAGGCCAGACGGTGCACCTCGCCGCCTATGAGGGCGGCTCCGTCTTCTACATCGACAAGGTCGAGTCCCGTCAGCCCCTCCGCATGTACTCGCGCGTCGGCCTGCCCGCCTCCCTGTACGCGACGGGGGTCGCGAAGGTCCTCCTCGGCGGACTCGACGAGGCGGAGCGTCGACGCGTCGTCACGGGCATCGTGTTCGAGCGGTACACCGACAAGACCATCACCGACGCCGACGCCCTGCTCGCCGAGATCGAGCGTTCGACCGAACGCGGATGGGCCGAGGACCACGAGGAGCACGAGAGCTTCATGAACTGCGTGGCCGCGCCGGTCTTCGGGCCCGACGGCCGGGTCACCGCGGCGGTGTCGATCTCGGTCCCGACGATGGTGCTCCCCCACAGCGGCGTCCGGGCGCTCCTGCCGCAGCTCCTCGCCGCGACCACCGCGATCTCCGCCGAACTCGGCTACGCGCCGCCGGCGCCCGCTGAGGCCCCCGCCACCGCCTGACCTC
This sequence comes from Plantibacter sp. VKM Ac-2876, assembly GCF_015350715.1. Taxonomy (NCBI): domain Bacteria; kingdom Bacillati; phylum Actinomycetota; class Actinomycetes; order Micrococcales; family Microbacteriaceae; genus Plantibacter; species Plantibacter sp. VKM Ac-2876. The sequence continues at coordinate 990,200 of NZ_JADKSI010000001.1, forward strand.
CCGTCCGTCCCGTTCCTGAGCCCCCACCAACCCCGGTCCCTGACTACCTCCCCCGGCCCCTGAGCCCCACCATCCGGTCCCTGAGCTTGTCGAAGGGCCATCAACCGAAGGACACACCCCCATGACCGAACGCACCGCCATCTCCACCACCGACGCCCCGGCTCCCGCGCACACCTTCTCCCAGGGCGTCCGCAAGGGCAACTTCGTCCAGGTCTCCGGCCAGGGCCCCGTCGACCCCGCGACGAACGAGTACCTGTTCCCGGGCGACGTCGCCGCGCAGACCACCCGCACGCTCCAGAACGTCGAGGCGATCCTCGCGGCCGGCGGCGCGACCTTCGACGACGTCATGATGCTGCGCGTCTACCTCACGAAGCGCGAGGACTTCGCGACCATGAACGACGCCTACGGCGAGTTCGTCGGCTCGCGCGTCAAGGGTGGCGTCCTGCCGTCGCGCACCACGGTCTTCACGGGCCTCCCCCGCGAGGAGATGCTCGTCGAGATCGACGCCATCGCCATCGTCGACTGACGCACGTCCGTTCGCCCAAGTTCGGGCGAGCGAGTGTTCGTTCGCTCATCTTCGGGCGAACGAACACACCTCGCCGGAGGCTGGTAGCGTGGTGCGCGATAGCGCCTAGGGTTCCGGAGCGACAGCTCGACTGGTCCGAGCGGCGCCACGGTCGGCGGCCAGCCGGCGACCGTCATCTGACAGGACAAAAGCCCGGAGGACCCTGATCGTCGCGCCCGCGAGGATCGGAAGGGTCTCACGTGTCTCTGCTCGCCGTCACCATCGTCCTCGCCGCCGCGGTCTGCCACGCGGCGTGGAACATCATCGCCCACGGCGTCAGCCGGATCGGCATGCCCTTCCTCTGGTGGGGCGCGGTGGCGAGCACCGTGTTGTGGGCGATCGTCGTCCCGTTCACGGGCGGGCTCGGTACGGGCGACCTCACCGGCTTCACCATCGGCGTCGTCGTCTCCGCCGTGCTGCACTACGTCTACATGCTCGTGCTGCAACGCGGCTACGCCAGCGGACGCCTCTCCACCGTCTACGCCACGGCGCGCGGCACCGGCCCGACGATCAGCGTGATCATCGCGGTCCTCGTCCTCGGCGAGCGCCCATCGCTGCTCGCGCTCCTCGGCGTCGCTGCGATCGTCGTCGGCGTCGTCGCGATCGGGTTCGTCGACCGCGGGAGCGACCCGTCACCGGTCGCCGTCGAGGTGCGCGCCACGCGACGACGCATCGACCCCGCAGTCGCATTCGGGCTCCTCACCGGGGTCGCGATCGCGGCCTACACGATCTGGGACGCGCACGCCGTCCGCACGTGGGGCGCCTCGCCCGTCGCGTACATGGTCGGCTGCACCGCGGTCGAGGTCGTCCTGTTCTCGGGATCGCTCGGGCACCGGGCACGCGAGCTGCCGGCGGTCCTGCGCGCACACTGGCCGCGCATCCTCGCCTTCGGAGTGCTCTCGCCGATGTCGTACATCCTCGTGCTCGTCGCCATCACCATGGCACCGGTCGCGCTCGTCGCACCGATGCGCGAGGTGAGCGTCATCCTCGTCAGCCTGTTCGGTGCGCTCGTGCTCCGCGAGGGCCGACCCGTGCGCCGGATCGCCGCGGCGACCGTCGTCGTGATCGGCGTCGCCCTCCTCGCGGGGTGACCTGGCTCCGACACGTTTCCTGAGCGCGCCGCTGTGACGTGAGCGCGGGCCTCCGGAGGGGCGCACTCACGCCACAGGGGCGCGGTCGGGTCAGCGCACCGCGCTGGCCGCAGCGATCACCAGTCGTGGACGGTGCCGTCGGCGAGACGGTTGTAGGGCAGGTAGGCGCGCTGGTACGGGTACTTCCCCGCCTCGTCGACGTCCAACTCGACACCGAGCCCCGGTGCTTCTCCCGGGTGCAGCATGCCGTTCTCCCAGGTGTAGGACTGCTGGAACACCGCGTCGGTCTTCTCGCCGTGCTTCATGTACTCCTGGATGCCGAAGTTGTGGATCGACAAGCCCAGGTGCATCGCGGCCGCCATCCCGACCGGCGAGATGTCCGTCGGCCCGTGCATGCCCGACTTGATCTGGTATTGCGAGGCGTAGTCGAGGACCTTCTTCAGATGCGTGATCCCGCCGGTGTGCGTGACCGCACTGCGGACGTAGTCGATGAGCTGCTCGCGGATGATCTGCTGGTAGTCCCACACCGTGTTGAAGATCTCACCGATCGCCAGCGGCGTCGTGGTGTGCTGCCGCACGAGACGCAACGCCTCCGGGTTCTCCGCCGGCGTGCAGTCCTCGAGCCAGAACAGGTCGTAGGGTTCGAGGCTCTTGCCGAGCTTCGCGGCCTGGATCGGCGTCATCCGGTGGTGCCCGTCGTGCAGCAACGGCAGCTCCGGACCGAACTCGTTCCGCACCGCCTCGAACACCGTCGGCAGGTGACGCAGGTACGACCGGGTGTCCCAGTCCTCCTCGTTCGGCAGGCCACCGCGCTGCGCCGGCTCGTGGTCGTACCGGACACCGGTGTTGCCCTCGAACGTCGCGTTGGAGGCGATGCCGTAGATCGACTTCAGACCCGGCACCGCCGTCTGGATACGGATGGCCTTGTAGCCCTGCGCCTGGTGCTCGCGCACGCTGTCGAACAGCTCCTCGTTCGTCTTCCCCGACGCGTGCCCGTAGGCGAGGAGCCCCGTCCGGGACGCCCCGCCCAGCAACTGGTACACCGGCATGCCCGCAGCCTTGCCCTTGATGTCCCACAGCGCCATGTCGACCGCCGCGATCGCCGCCATCGTCACGGGACCCCGCCGCCAGTACGCCGAGCGGTACAGGAACTGCCAGGTGTCCTCGATCCGCGACGCATCGCGCCCGAGCAGCAGCGGCACGACGTGCTCGGTCAGATACGCCACCACCGCGAGCTCGCGCCCGTTCAGCGTCGCATCGCCCAGGCCGGTGAGGCCGTCGTCGGTCGTGAGCTTCAACGTCACGAAGTTCCGGTCGGGACTCGTGACGATGACCTCGGCCTTGTCGATGTTCATGGGTGCTACTCCTTCGTGCGTTGCGGCCGATGTGGCCGAGGTGGTTCCGACGGACTGCGGGTCGGCTGCAGTGGCGGGTGTCAGGGGTTCCGTGGGCGTCCGGTCAGCTCGTCGACCAAGTGCTCCAGCTCGGTGACGAGCGCGGAACCGTCATCCGGCTCCGAGTCGAGGAGGCGGGGATCGATCAGGCGTACGAGCGCCGCGGTCCGCTCCCGACCCTGGAACCGGAGCGCCTCGGCGACGGCGGCACCGCTCGCGTCGCCCGGGCGGTCGTCGCCCTGGACGGCCGCCGCCCACGCGGCGATCACGCGCAGGGACCCGGTTCCCGGCCGACCGGCGGCCCGTTCCGCGAGGAGGGTCGACACGATCCGCACGCGCAGCTTGGTGACCCCCTCGAGCGCGATCTGCTGCAGCCGATGCTCGATGCGCGCGTTGTCGAAGCGCTCCAGGAGCGCGGTGCGATACGCCGTCAGCCCGAGGTCGTCCGGCAGGTGGCGCTCCGTCTCGTCCCAGTACTCCTCGACCCAGGCCCGGCACTGATCGTCGCCGACCGCCTCGGCGACCGTCGCATGACCGCGCAGCGGGCCCGCATAGGCGAGGAGGCTGTGGGCGCCGTTCAGCAGCCGCAGTTTGCGTTGCTCGTAGGGCTCGAGGTCGCCGACGAACCAGGCACCCGCCGACTCCCACGCCGGTCGCCCGGCGGGGAAGTCGCCGCTCAGCACCCAGTCGGTGAAGGGCTCGGTGACGACGGGAGCGGCATCGGCGAACCCGGTGAGCGTCGCGGCCGTCGCTTCGTCGGCAGGCGTGGGACGCGGCGTGATGCGGTCGACCGAGGACGAGACGAACGAGACCTCGTCGGCGATCCACCGAGCGGTCTCCGGGTGGACCCGGTCGGCGAGGGCGAGCATCGCGCGACGGACGAGCGCTCCGCCGTCAGCGATGTTGTCGCACGGCACGATCGCGATCGGACCGGCCCCGGCGCGACGACGGGCTTCGAGGCCGAGGAGCAGTCTGCCGAGCGTCGTCGTCGGTCGGGCATCGCGGAGTTCCGCCCCGCCGTCCAAGGCGTCCGACAGCAGAGCGATGTCGTGCTCGACCGTCGGATCCGACGTGTCCGGCCTCCCCTCGGCATCGAGCCGGTACCCGGACTCGGTGACGGTGAGCGTGACGATGGCCGTCGTCTCGGCGGCGAGGAGGTCGTGGAGCCGTGCCACGTCGGCGCCGTCCCTCGCTTCGACGATCGAACCGACGATCGTGGCCGAGTCGCCGTCCGCCGAGCGCTCGACGACCGTGTAGAGGCAGTCCTGAGCGTCCAGGTCGACTGCGGCCTGCGGACTCCGGCCGGTGAAGGCGGCGATGCCCCACTCGTGATCGGGGTCGGCGAGCTGGGTGTACCAGGCCTGATGGGCGCGGTGGAAGGCGCCGAGTCCGAGGTGGACGATCCGGACCGGCGCCGATGGGAACTCGGGCAGCCGCGCTCGGGTCAGACGCGGGACCGCATCCTCCCCCGGCCCTGCGGCGGCACCGGCCACGTCCGTCACGGTGCTCACAGCTTGAACACCCGTCGCGGCTGGTCGACGACGAGGTCGAGGATGATGCGTTCGGCCGTCGCCTCGTCGATGCGCCCCTCCCGCACGAGTCGCGCGAGGAAGGACGCGTCGAGGCGTCGGGACATGTCGTGTCGGGCGGGTATCGAGAGGAACGCCCGGGTGTCGTCGATGAAGCCCGATCCGCGTGAGAACCCGGCCGTCTCCGTCACGGCGGACCGGAAGCGCAGGACGGCGTCGGGCGCGTCGAGGAACCACCACGGTGCGCCGACGAAGACACTCGGGTAGAATCCGGCGAGCGGTGCGATCTCCCGCGAGTAGCTCGTCTCGTCGACGCTGAAGAGGACGAGGTGGAACCCCGGAGCCGTGCCGAACCGCTCCAGCAACGGGCGCAGGGGGCGGACGTAGTCGGTGCGGACCGGGAGGTCGTGCCCAGTGTCCGGCCCGAAGCGGGCGAGCGTCGGCGCGTGGTGGTTGCGGTGGACGCCGGGGTGCACCGTCATGACGAGGCCGTCCTCGACGCTCATCCGCGCGCTCTCGAACAGCATGTGCGCGGCGAACCGTTCGAGGTCGGCGGCGTCGGCGGTCCCCGACAGCGCCCGGTCGAACAGTGCTGCGGCATCCGCCTCCTCGAGTTCGAGCGTGAGGGGCTGCGGGACACCGTGGTCGGCCGACACCGCCCCGTGTTCGATGAAGTGGCGACGGCGCCCGGCGAGCGCGTCGAGGTAGCCGCGGTAGCTGCCCTCCGGCGTCCCGTTCCAGGCGGCGAGCGAAGCGACCCGCTCCGCCCACCCGGCCTTCGCCGGATCGAGGTACGCGTCGGGCCGGAAGGTCGGCAGGACGCGCCCGCTGAAGGTTGGGTCCGCCGCGAGGGCGGCATGCGCAGCGAGGTCGTCCATCGGGTCGTCGGTGGTCGCGAGCACCTCGATGCGGAAGCGGTCGAACAGCGCACGCGGACGGAACGCCGGCGCTTGGAGCGCCTCGTGGATCGTGTCGAAGAGCCGGTCGGCGTTCGCTCCGTCCGGCTGCTCCGTGACACCGAACTGCTCACCGAGGATCGAGCTCAGCCAGTACCCGGAGGCGGTGCCGGCGTACAGGTGCCAGTGTTCGCAGAACCGTCGCCAGGCGTCCCTCGGCGCGGCGACGGCACCACCCTCCGCGAGGTCGGGCACGCCGACGTCCGCGAGGGAGAACCCGGCGGCGTGCAGCAGGCGGGTGACGTAGTGGTCGTGCCGGAGGAACAGCTCGGTAGCGTTCGCGAACGGGGTGTCCTCGACGAGGATGGCCGGATCCACGTGTCCGTGCGGCGAGATGATCGGCAGGGCCTCGACCGACCGGTAGAGCGCCCTGGCGACGTCGCGCGTCCCCGGGTCGGCGGGGAGGAGGCGGTCTGGATCGTTCTGCAGCGTCATTGGCACGCCTCCATTGAAACCGGGGGACCGCGGTCTGTCAACCGATTGCCACTCCGTTCTGGCAATCGCTTGCCAGAACGACGACCGTCTGCGAGACTGATCCCGCTTCCGCCCGGAACCGTCGTGGTCCAGCACCACTGAAACGCTTCAGCGACGCGAGGAGCAGACCCCGCTATCAAAGGAGATTGCAGTGGCAAACAGCGTTCGTATCGGAATCGCGACCGCGGGAATCCTCGCCCTCGCACTGACCGCGTGCTCGGGACCGGGTGGCGACGACTCGGCCGACGGCCCGGTGACGCTCGAGTTCTGGGCCTGGGGCTCGAACATCGACAAGCGCGTCGAGGTGTGGAACCAGGCCAACCCCGACATCCAGGTCAACATCTCACAACCCGCGAGCGGAGCGGACATGCCGGTCCGCGTCCTGAGCGCGGTACGTGCCGGTGACGGCCCCGACATCGCGCAGGCCGAGTACACGCAGTTGCCGACCTACGTGTCGGCCGGCGTCCTCGCCCCACTCGACAGCGCGAAGCAGGACCTCGAGGAGGCCTACTCCCCCACGGTGCTCGAGAGCGTGTCCTTCGACGACACGGTCTACGGCGTCCCGCAGGATCTCGGACCGGCGCTCTTCGTCTACCGGAACGACCTCTTCGCGCAGTACGGCCTCACCCCGGCCGCGAGCTGGGACGACTTCCGGGCCCTCGCGGAGCAGGTCCGCACCCTCGACGGTGACCGCTACCTCTTCAACTTCAGCTCGATCGACGCCGACCAGTTCATGGGGCTCGCCCTGCAGAACGGCGCCCAGTGGTGGGACTACTCCGACGAGCAATGGGGTGTCGACATCGACAGCGCCGAGACGCAGGAGGTCCTGGACTTCTGGCAGGGCATGGTCGAGGACGATCTCGTGAGCACCTACCAGACCGGCAGCCCCGAGCAGATCGAGGCGACCGCGAGTGGCCGGGTGCTCGGCACGATCGCCGGCGCCTGGGCTCCCGGTCCGCTGCTCAACCAGTACCCCGACACGGTCGGGCTCTGGTCGGCCGCGCAGATCCCGCAGTGGGACGCCGCCGATCCGCGGGTCTTCGCCCGCGGCGGTTCGGCCAACGTCATCCTCAAGGAGAGCCCGCACTACGATCAGGCGCTCGAGTTCATCACCTGGCTGAACGCGTCCGATGAGGGCGCCGAGGGGCTCGTCGAGGTCAACAAGTTCACCGGTGCCCTGCACGGCCAGGAGATCGACCGCACGCCGCCGGAGCTCATGCCCGAGGACACCACCTACTGGCCGAGCGCCACGGAAGCGGCGTCGAAGCTCGTCACCGTGCAGTGGGGCCCGAACACGCAGGTGGCCTTCACCGCCATCACCGACGAGCTCGGCAACGCCATCGAGGGGACGAGCCCGTGGGCCGACGTGCTCCCGAAGGTGCAGGACATCGTCGAGAAGGACCTGGCGGGCTGATGACCGCGCCGACCATCGAGCGGTACCGCGGTCGGACGGAGGACGATCCGACCGCGGTCCCCACCAGACGGCGCGTCTCGCTGACCCGCCCGCACCACCTGTTCGCCTGGGTGCTCATCGCCCCCGCGGTGGTCCTGTTCGTCTTCGTGTTCGTCATCCCGATCGTGTACTCCGGGGGCCTCAGCCTCATGGGCACCGCGGCCGGCGCGAGCGCCTACGGCGTGCGCGAGGAGGTGTTCGTCGGCCTCGGCAACTACACCAAGGTGCTCCAGGACCCGACGTTCTGGACGAGCCTCGGCAACCTCGCCGTGTATGCACTCTTCCTCGTGCCGATCATGATGCTCACGGCGATGCTGTTCGCGCTGCTGCTCGACCTCCCGAGAGCCCGCCTCCGTGCCTTCAGCCGGATGGCGATCTTCCTGCCGTACGGCGTGCCGAGCGTCATCGCAGCACTCATGTGGGGCTTCCTGTACGTGCCAGAGATCAGCCCGATCTACCAGCTCGCCGAGACCTTCGGCCTGCAGTTCCCGACGCTGCTGCGCGGCGACCTCGTCATGACGGCGATCATCAACGTCGTGCTGTGGGGCGGGATCGGCTTCAACACGATCATCCTGTACACCTCACTGCAGTCGCTGCCGAAGGAGCAGATCGACGCCGCCAGGATCGACGGCTGCAACGAACCGCGCATCGCCTGGTACATCAAGCTGCCGCACATCGTGCCGGCCACGATCCTCACCGGGCTCTTCTCGATCATCGGCGCCCTCCAGGTGTACAGCGAGCCGCAGATGCTCTCGAGCCTCACCCCGGCCATCAGCTCGACCTACTTCCCGCTGATGCGGGTGTACCGGGACGCCTTCGCCCACGACGACCTCAACTCGGCGTCGGCGGCATCCATCATCCTCGCCCTCGCCACGGTGCTGCTGTCGCTCCTGGTGCTCGGCGGGCAACGCCTCGCAGCTCGGAGGAACGCATGACCACCACCGCACGCACCGCGGAACACGCGGAGGAGGACCGTCGCGCTCGCGAGACCGTCGTCCGCGCCGATCGCGGCCGCATCCGCAAGCCGAAGGAATCCGTCAGCCTCGTCCACAAGCTCGGCGGGATCCTCCCGACGATCGTCCTCCTGATCGCCGTCCTCTACTTCCTGCTCCCGATGGTGTGGGTCGTGTTCGCCGCCACCAAGAGCACCGGCGAGCTGTTCTCCACAAGCGCGTTCACCTTCGGGTCGAGCCTCGTCGACAACATGACCGACCTGTTCGCCTACGAGAACGGCTCCTTCGCGCGCTGGTTGGGCAACAGCTTCATCTACTCGATCGGCGGCGCTCTCCTGTCGACCGCCGTCTCGGCCGCCGCCGGCTACGCGCTCGCGCTCTACCGGTTCCCGGGCAAGAAGGCCGTCATGGTCGGACTGCTCGCCGGCGTGCTGCTCCCGACGATCACGCTCGCGATCCCGCAGTACATGCTCTTCGCGCAGCTGAACCTCACAAACACCTACTGGGCGGTGCTCATCCCGATCTCGATCACCCCGTTCGGGATCTACCTCTCCTACGTGTTCGCGCGAGGCTCGGTGCCGCAGGAACTCCTCGAGGCGGCTCGGGTGGACGGGTCGAACGAGGGACGCACCTTCGTCTCGATCGGACTCCCGCTGCTCTTCCCCGGTCTCGTGACCGTGTTCCTGTTGCAGTTCATCGGCGCCTGGAACAACTTCCTGCTGCCGTACATCATGCAGTCGAAGTCGGAGCTGTCGCCCATCACGGTCGCCATGTTCCTCATGCTCAACCGTGGCGGTAGCGAACCGGTGCTCTACTCGGTCGCCATCGCCGGGGCGCTCGTCGCCGTCATCCCCGTGGTGATCTTCGTGCTCGTCCTCCAGCGGTTCTGGCGCCTCGACCTCATCTCGGGGAGCCTGAAGTAGCGATGACCATTCCACCGACGACGGAACGGAACCACATGTCCGACACGAACCCGACCACCCAGCGGCACCCGCTCACCGGGTACGGCGTGATCGTCCCCTCCGAACGCATCCCCGGTGCGTTCGCGTCCGGAGCCGACTACGCCGAACCGACCATCGTCGGCAACCTCGTCGTCGCCGACGGAGCCGGGTGGACGCGCCATCCCGACTACGACGCGAGCGTCCGACGCGGCTCGTTCGCCATCCTGTTCCCCGGCGACCTGTCGCTCGCCGACCCCGGCTTCCCGGCGGAACGCGTCACGGCGTACCTCGACGCCGTCATGCCGATCATCGGTTCGGTCTCGGAGCCCGGCGCGAAGATCGTGTTCGGAAGCGGGACGGCGCGCACCATCCCCGCCGGGGTGGACGTCGCGGCCGCCCGTGCGAGGTTCGCAGAGGTCGTCGTCGAGACGCGCGACACGGCGGAGCGGAACGGACTGCAGATCGTCCTCGAGCCGTTGAACCGGGACGAGACGAACCTGCTCAACTCGCTCGAGGAGACGGTCGCCTTCCTCGACGAGTTCGGGATCGACCGCGTGCCCGTCGTCGCCGACCTCTTCCACATCATGCTGGAGGAGGAGCCACTCGCCGTCGTCCAGGCCCTGGGCGCCCGCATCGGACACGCCCACATCGCCGACGCCGGACGACGGCCGCCCGGCCAGGGCGACTGGCCGCTCACCGAGTTCATCACGGCCCTGCGTGACGGCGGCTACGACGGCCCCATCACCGTCGAGTGCCTCTTCGAGGACTTCGAACCGGAGCTCGAAGCCGCCCTCGCGCACCTCCGCCAGCTCGCCTGAGCCGGCACGGACACCGACCCACCCCACGCACAGAACTGGAGCGAACCCCCGCATGTCCCGACCGCACCGCATCGCCATCGCCGGCGCCGGCATCATCTCGAAGCAGCACGGCATCGTCATCGACCAGCTGCGCGACGAGTTGGAACTCGTCGCCGTCGCCGACCCGGAGCTCGCGAAGGCGGAGGCCCTCGTCGCCGAGCGCGGCGGACGGGCGTTCACGACCCTCGCGGAGGCGCTGGCGCAGACCGACCCCGACATCGTCGTCGTCTGCACCCCCACCGGTCTGCACGCCGACCTCGCCATCGAAGCACTGGAGGCCGGCAAGCACGTCATCATCGAGAAGCCGGCCGACGTCACCGTCTCGCGGACGGACGACATCATCGCCGCGCAGGAGCGCGCCGGTACCGTCGTGACCGTCATCTCCCAGCACCGCTTCGACCCCTCCACGGAGATCGTCCTCGCCGCAGCCGAGCGCGGAGACCTCGGGCGCATCACCTCGGGCATCGCCTCGGTCGACTGGTGGCGCGGGCAGAGCTACTACGACTCCGGCGACTGGCGCGGCACCTGGGCGCTCGACGGCGGCGGCGCGCTCATGAACCAGGGCGTGCACACGGTCGACCTGCTGGTCGCGCTCCTCGGACGCCCCGTCGAGGTCTTCGGCTACACCGCGCTCCTCGCCCACGAGCGCATCGAGACCGAGGACGTCGCGGTCGGTGTCGTCCGCTTCGCATCCGGCGCGCTCGGTGTCATCCACGGCTCGACGGCCGTCTACCCGGGCCTCGTCGCGCGGCTGCAGGTCCACGGCGACCGCGGCTCGGCGGTCATCGAGAACGACCAGCTGACGTACTTCCACTCCACCCCCGCGGGGATGGAGCGCGCAGAGGCCTTCTTCGGCTCGCAGGGCAAGGACACGAACCAGGCGGCGCAATTCGCCGACGAGACGCAGGCGGGCTCGAGCGTCGCCGGACAGATGTCGGACGCGCACCTGCACCAGTACCGGAACGTGCTCGCCGCGATCCGCGGGGAGGAGCCGCTCCGCGTGACGCTGGCCGAGAACCGCCAGGCGATCTCGATCATCACCGGGCTCTACGAATCCGCACGCACGGGCCAGCCGGTCCGGCTCGACGCCGTTGCGGCGGTGGCCCGATGAGCGCGCAGCGGACGAACCGGGTGGCGGCGAACCCCATCCCGTACTGGAGTGCCCGCGGCAAGACCCGCGAGGTGTTCGAGGAGGCCTTCGCCGACTTCCAGCGCATCGGGTTCACCGCGGTGAAGGCCGACATCCCCGAGGGCATGACCGCGGACGAGTACCGCACGTGGATCGGCGGCTACGGCCTCGCACCATCGCTCAGCCTGTTCAGCAGCGCGTTCGACGAGACGGTCGTCCTGGCCGAGGTCCTCGAGGCGGCGAAGGCGTTCGGGGCGGCGCAGGCCTCCCTCGGACTCGACCGCACGATGATCTCCTCGATGGCGATCCCGGCGCGCATGGCGACGCCGGCGATCGGCGCCGACTTCTCCCAGGAGCGTCTCGACCTGGCCATCGAGAACGCCGGCCGGACCTGCGAGGTCCTGCTCGCCGAGGGGATCCGCCCCCTGCACCATTCGCACGTCGGTGGTGTCTTCGAGACCGAGCACGAGATCCGCAGTCTGCTCGACACCCTCGGACCGGACCTCATCGGGTTCGGGCCCGACACCGGACACCTCCGCTGGGCGGGAGCGGACCCGGTCGCCATGATCACCGACTACCGCGACCGCGTCGGCGGCATCCACATCAAGGACGTCTACGCCGATCACCTCGACGGCGCGGCGGACGGCGCGCTGAACTACCACGAGACGTCGCAGACGAAGCGGCTGTGGGCGGAACCCGGGCTCGGCGTGCTCGACTTCGACGCGATCGTCGCGGCGATGCCCGCGGACTACGACGGCGACTACATGATCGAGGTCGACTTCCCGAGCGTCGAGAGCGTCTACGAGTCGCACCGCCTGTCGTACGAGTGGGCCAGCCACGCGCTCGATGTCGCGACCCGCTGACCAGGCCGGCCTGAGCCATCCCGCGGAGGCCGCGGCAGTACGATGGCTCAGGTCGCCGAGGGCGGCGATCGAGAGGAGCGAGCCCCATGAGCACCTCTGACGCATCCGCCGAGATGGTCGCTCCCGAGCCCGGGACGCCCGAACCCACGGCCGGGGTCGTGAAGACGAAACGCGCCGCGACGATCTACGACATCGCGCGGCTCGCCGGCGTCAACCCGTCGACCGTGTCGCGGGCGCTGAGCCGCCCCGGCCGCATCAACGAGAAGACGGCGCAGAAGATCCACGACGCCGCCAAACAGCTCAACTACGTGGCGAACCCCGCCGCCCGGGCGCTCCCCACCGGGCGCACCGGCACGCTCGGCCTCATCGTCGCCGACATCACGAACCCGATGTTCTTCGACGTCGTCCGCGGTGCGGAGCGCGAGGCCGCCGAGCGCAACTACACGCTCGTGCTCGCGGAGTTCAAGGAGTCGGCGGAGATGGAGCTGCTGACCGCCAGGCGGCTCATGCCGTCGGTCGACGGTCTCATCCTCGCGACCTCGAGGCTCCTGCCCGACGACGTGCGCGCGCTGGGCCAGGAGAAGCCCGTCGTCGTGATCAACCGTCAGGTCGACGACGTCGACAGCATCGTCGCCGACGTCGACCCCGGCCTCACCGAGGCGATCGACCATCTCGCAGCCCTCGGGCACCGCCGCCTCGCGTTCGTCTCCGGGCCGTCGCGCTCGTGGATGTCCCGCCATCGTTGGGACCGCACGCGCGCGTTGTGCACGGAGCGCGGCATCGAGACGGTGCGGGTGCCGTCGACGCAGCCCGACATGGCCGCGGGCAGGGCGGCGGCCACGGCCGTGCTCGAGACGGGTGCCACCGCGGTCCTCGCGTACAACGACCTCCTGGCCATCGGCATCATGCTGGAGCTGCGCTCACGTGGTGTCGAGATGCCCACCCAGCTGAGCCTCATCGGCTTCGACGACATCTTCGGTTCGGACTTCACGACACCGGCACTCACGTCGATCCGCAGCCCGCACATCGCCTCCGGCTCCTACGCCGTGCAGACCCTCTTCGCGCACCTCGGGGGCACCGACGTCCCGACCATCACCGACCTCGCGACCACGCTCATCATGCGCGAGTCGACCGCCCCGCCGCCCACGGACTGATCCCCGCCGTCGCCCAGCCCTTCGACAGGCTCGGGGACCGGGATGGCCCGTCGCCCAGGGACCGACCGCGGGGTACGCTCGATCCGATGATCGAGCTGAGCCTGCACCGGACGGAGTGGGCGGCGGCGTTCCGACACGAGGCGGCGCGGCTCTCGGACGTCCTCCACGGACGCGTCGACGCGATCGAGCACATCGGGAGCACCGCCGTCCCGGGCCTCGTCGCCAAGCCGATCATCGACCTCGCCGCGAGAGCGACGGCAGCCGGCGACCCGTTCGCCCTCGGCCCGCTCCTGGCCGGGCTCGGGTACGAGCCGAACGCCGCCGGACCGAAGACGCATGCCGTGTACGTCCGTTCGGAGGGAGTCCGTCGCACGCACATCCTCCACGTGTTCGGATCAGACGCGTGGGAGCACTGCAACCAGCGGCTGTTCCGGGACAAGCTGCTGCACGACGCATCCGCTCGGCGCCGCTACCAGGAGCTCAAGCTGGAGCTCGCCAGGACCGACGACGGCCGCGCCTACACGGCGGCGAAGTCCCCGCTCATCGAAGAGCTGCTGAACGAGGAGCGCACAGCGCGCTGCCTGCCGCCGACCGCGGCCTGGGACAAGTAGGGCCGCCCCTCGCGTGGTCCTCAGGCGACCAGTTCGATCTCGACGCGCGCGCCGAGCGGCAGCCCGACGACCGCGACTGTGGTGCGCGCAGGATAGGGCGCCGAGAAGACCGTCTCGTAGACGCTGTTCATCGACGCGAAGTCGGCCATGTCGACGAGGTAGACGTTCACCTTGACCACGTCGCCGAACCCACGACCGGCGGCCGTCAGCACCGACTCGAGGTTGGCGAACACCCGGCGGGTCTGCTCGGCGACATCACCGTCGACGAGGGCTCCGGTGACCGGCTCGATGGGCGTCTGCCCGGACAGGTACAGCGCTCCGGTCGGGGCGACCGCGGCGTGCGAATACGGCCCGACGGGCTTCGGAGCGTGCGGGTCGTTCACCGTGGATCGCGTCATGGCCTCAGCCTAGGGAACGCTTGTGGGTTCCGCCGCGGCTCGACGCGAGGGTGACACTCGGATACTCACCGAAGCGGCTCGTGTACGACGCGGCGAACCGCCCGAGGTGGGTGAACCCCCACCGCCTGGCGACCTCGGCGACCGTCGCGAGGCCCGGTTCCGCGTCCCGCAACTCCTGTCGGACGCGATCGAGCCGGATCGACCGCAGGTAGTCGGTGGCGGTGACGTCGTACTCGCGGCGGAACGCCGCCTGCAGACTGCGCAGGCTGATCCCCGCGGCAGCGGCGACCTCGTCGGTGCCCAGAGGCCGGTGGGCGTTCGCGACCATGAACTCGACCGCGGCGCGGGTCTTGCCGGCCGCCGACACCGCCAGGTCGATCCGCGGCTGGAGGGCGAGATGCGGGAAGACCTCGAGCAGCGTGACCGCGGCCGCTCGGTTCGCCTCGGCGCGCAGGACCGCGGAACTCCCGTCGTCGTAGACCACCCGGGCGACGGTCGCCACCGTCTCGGTCCAGCGCCGCAGGGCGTCGCCGGACGGACGGAACGTCGTGTCGAACCGGATCGGACCCACCGACCCCTCGGTCTCCGCCGCGACGCCCTCCAGGTAGGCACCGCCGAAGTGCATCATGTTGAGCCGATAATCGATCAGGTCGAACTGCGAGGGCCGATCATTCGCGAACATCGATGGTGCGCCCTGGTGCAGCTTCATCGGCGAGCCGAGCAGGTCGAGGACACCCTCACCGCGCGTGAGCCACGACACCACGTACTCGTCCTGGGTGAAGGAAGCGCCCGTGATGCGGCCCTCGACCTGCGATGCACGCAGCGAGAGGTCGGCGTCGCCGATGGAGGTGAAGCGGTATCGGAAGTCGGCGGCCGTCGGCTCGACGGTCATCCCGCCGATCCGGTACGCCTCGCGGTAGAGCTCGCGCGCGTCGTCGACGTCGCCCCCCGCGGCCTCGAACCGCTCCGCGGGCCCAGCATTCACGCTCATCCTGCTCAGAATCCCACGACTGTGCCAAAGCTCCACTTCCGGGCGGCCGGCGTTCGTTTATCGGATAACGCCGGTTCGCCACCGAGCGCCAGGCGTCACCCGATGTACGAGGTGTCGGAGCGGGCCTCTCCCGCCACGACGGCCGTCAGGTCGACCTCGCGGCCGTCGAGCCGGAAGGTGAACCGCCCCGTCTGCTCCACCGTCGGCGTCTCCGTGAGGTACTGGCGGAGTTCGACGCGTTCGCTCTCGTGCAGCCAGACCACCGGGTCGGAGGTCGACTTGAACTCGAGGATGGCGGCGACGTCCTGGAGCATGCGACGTTCGACGGGGTCGAGGAGGTTCCGGGCGCTGCGGAAGTAGACGGCATCGGGGTCGACCTCGTAGACGTCCTTGAGCCAGACGCGGTTGACGGAGTCGACGATGGAGTTCCACGCCCCGACGCCCGACGGGTCGCCGACCCGTTCGGCGTTGTCCCAGAACGGACCGACATCCGGCCCCACGCGCGCGCCGTCGAACACCCCGATGGACGGGATCATCGGGACGCCGCAGCCGAGCAGGTACACGTCGTCGCCGACCACCTCCCTGATGAACGAGATCGCATCCCGGTAGGCGGTCTCGCGGTGGACGTCCTGGTGCCGCCGACCGGTGACGGCCCCCGCGTACATGAAGTCGAGCTTGAGGTAGCTGAAGCCCCACCCGGTGACGCGCTCGAAGACCTCGCGGAGGTGGTCCTGCACCTCCCGCTGCGTGGTGTCGAGCGAGTAGTAGTGGGAGTTCCAGTTGTAGCCGGTCGCCAGCGGGCGCCCGGCGTCGTCTTGCACGAGGAGGTCGGGGCGCTCCCGCGCGATCGTGGACTCGGGAAGCGCGATCATGGGAGCGAGCCAGAGCCCCGGGCGGAACCCGGCTTCGGCGATGCGACCGGCGGTCGCCTGCATACCCGACGGGAAGTCCGGGCCGGCCGTCCAATCGCCCACGATCGGCTCCCAGCCGTCGTCGAGCTGGAACACGTCGAAGGGGTACCCGGCGAGGTCGGCCACGGTGCGGGCGACCAGCTCCTCGTCGATGCCCTCGTAGTAGGAGTACCAACTGCTCCAGACGCGACCGGCTCGCTGCGAGCGCCGCCCCAGCCGTTCGGACAGGATCGCCGCGTAGTCGGCGAAGGCCTGCTGCTCCGGTCCGAACGTGACGAACCACTCGGCTTCGTCGGTCTCGCTCCGCGCCCAGATCGTGTTGCGGTCGGCACCGACCCGGGGGTTGCCGAGCCCGAGGGTCCCGATGAGCAGCACGGTGCCGTCCGGTCCCTCGATGGCCCCGACGCCACTGCCGGAGTGGAGGTGCGGGGTCTCGTTGACCGCGTCGTCGGCGGTGAGCAGCCGGTCGGGGTTGTCCTTGATGCCGATGGTCTCGCCGTCGGTGGTGGTCCACCCGCTCGGGCTCCACGAGTTCCAGCCGTGCCGGTAGAAGCCGGTGTCGCCGAAGGGGTGGAGGAGCGCGACCGGACCGGCGGGCACGACGAACCCCGTGCTCGTGGCCGTCGGTTCGCCGGCGAGGTTCGCGGGGATGCGGAGGTCACCGAAGGTGAAGGTGTGCAGCATGGCCGGCTTTCTCTCTGGGTGGGTGCGCGCTCGGAATCGACGCGGGTTTCCCGACTGCCACCACGGGGCTGCCGCGGGTAGAGTCGAGGAGGCGGAGTTAATACTGCAACGTGCCGTGAAAAGTCGCAAGAGGGGAATGGGAATGCCTCGAGAGGCGATGGTGGAGCCGTCCGGCGGATCGATGGGCAGTCGTTCGTTGCTCCGGAGGATGAACTCGCTCGGTGTGCTGCGCGCCCTGCTCCCGCAGCCGCTCACCCTGCGGGAGCTGGCGAACGCGTCCGGGCTGTCTCGGACGGCCATCGACGCGATCGTCACGGACCTCGTCGCGATGGGCTGGCTCGAATCCGCCGAACGCGCCTCGGCGTCCCGGATCGGCAGACCCGCCACCGCCTTCAGCGTGCGGGCCGGACTCGGCCACCTCCTGTCGCTCGACATCGGCGCGAACCACATCCACGCCGTCGTGACCGACCTCGCCGGTGCCGTCCTGGGCCAGCGCACGGCTCGCCTGCCCGAGGACACGGGCGCGACCGAGCGCATCACCCTGGCGCTGGCGACCGGCGATGCGGTGCTCAGCTCCCTCGGCCTCACCCGCGGGTCGGTGTGGATCGTCGCCGTGGGATCCCCGGGCGCGATCGGCCGGGACGGCGAGGTGCTGCACTTCGGCGGGACGGGGCTCCCGGGCTGGGTCGGGCTGAATCTGCGCGCGCGGTTCGAGCGGGAGTTCGACGGAGCCGTCCTGGTGGAGGGCGACGTCGCGCTCGGCGCCCGCGCGGAACTGACCGTCGGCGCGGCACAGGGCCACGGCGACGTCGTCTACCTCCTCTGCGGCGTGCGCACCAGCGCGGCCTCCGTCGTCGACGGCAAGGTGCATCGCGGCGTGCACGGTGCGGCAGGGATCGTCGGCGAGATGCCCGAACTCCGGTGGTCACGTCTGAACGAGCGGTACGGCGAGTCGGTCCTCGGCTCACCACGGCCGTCCCGCGAGGAGATCTTCGATGCGGCTCGCGCCGGTGATCGGATCGCCCTGGCGGCGATGGACGAGTTCGCGGACGACCTGGCCACCGGCGCGGCGGCCATGGTCCTCGCACTCGATCCGGAGCTCCTCGTGGTCGGCGGCGGAAGCGCTCCGGGCGCGGACGTCTTCCTGCCGCGCTTCATCCGCACCCTCGGTGGGATCTGCCCGCTGCCGCCGGACGTGGTCGTCTCCTCGCTCGGTTCGGAGGCGGTGGCGATGGGTGGCGTCAGCCTGGCCTCCCAGCACCTCGACACCGTCCTGGAGGCGGCGGTCCGAAACGTGGAGCGGTTCCCCGACCCGGCCGGAGCGCTGCGGCTCGTCAGGCAGACCGCAGCGTCCTGAGCCGTCGCCTCCCGCGACCGGTCGTGGCTCAGCGACCGCCGAGCTGCGCGGCGAGGACCGACGACCGTCGCTCGGGGATCGCCGCGTCGTAGACGTCCTGGACCACGTCGAACGCCTTGCGTGCTTCTGCAGGGTGGAGCCAGAAGGCGCCCGGCTCGTCGAGCCCCGCGTAGAAGTCCTGGATCAGCCGTTCATGGGACACGCCCCAGTAGGCACGCGCTCCGCTGGCCGTCACCCGCTCGACGGTGGTCTCGACGCGCCCATCGGCGAAGCGTGCGGTGAGTTCGGCGCCGAGGCTCAGCGTGCCCCGCTCGCAGACGACGTCGATCGTCACCGGCAGGTTCGCGACCCCGGCGACCGTCGCGTAGACCGTGCTCGTCGCGCCACCCGCGTGCACGATGCGCAGCTCGGCCGTGTCCTCGACCTCGATCACCTCGGCGAGCGCGCGCGTGGCGATCGACCCCGTCGCCTCGAGCGGGTCGCCGACCAACCACTGCACGAGGTCGATCGTATGGATCGCCTGGTTCATGAGGAGTCCGCCGCCGCCGGTGTCCCAGCGGCCGCGCCACGGGCGATCCTCGTAGTAGGCCGCCGTCCGATGCCACGGCACGACCGCCGAGGCGCCGAGAACGGCGCCGAGCTCACCCGAGTCGAGCAGTTCCTTCGCGCGCTCCGCGGGCTGGTTGTAGCGGTTCTGGAAGCACACCGCGATCTTCGCTCGACTGTGCTCGGCCGCAGCCAGGAGCCGTTCGGCCTCCTCGCGTGTGTGGGCGAGGGGCTTCTCGAGGATGACGTTGATCCCGCGCTCGAGCGCCCGGATCGCCTGGTCGGCGTGCAGGTGGTGCGGGGTGCAGATGTGGACGACGTCGGGTCGCGCCTCGTCGAACAGTCGATCGAGGTCGGTGAATCCCTGGGCACCCGTCGCAGCCGTCGCCGCATCGAGCCGGCCGGCGTCGACGTCGCACACCGCCACGAGCTGCGCACCGGGGACCGTCCCGATAGCCGCGAGGTGGAGGGCTGCGATGTCGCCGCACCCGATCACGGCGACGCGACGGATGGTGGGCTCCGGCTCCCTGCTCATCGCAGCTCGATCCCCAGCTCGTCGGTGAGCCTCCGGAAGGCCCGGGCGGCCACGCCGAACGAGGCGGGACCCGAGAAGCCGCCGAGCGCGTGGGTGTCGGCGAGGTGCGGCTCGAGCGAGGCGAACCCGGCGTAGCCGTCGTCGCGCAACGCCGTGAGCGTTTCACGCAGTTGCCCGTCGCCCTCGCCGGACGGTACGACCTGGCCGCTCTCGGCGACCGCGTCCTTGACCTGCAGGTAGTCGAGGTACGGGCGCAGCATCGCGTAGCCGTCGTCGAACGGCGCCACACCCACCTGGACGAAGTTCGCGTTGTCCCAGGCGAGCCGCAGCGCGGGTGATCCGACCGACTCGACGAGGTCGAGGATGCGCTCCGGGACGTCGCCGTAGATGTCCTTCTCGTTCTCGTGCAGGAGCACGACCCCCTCACGCTCAGCCAGGTCGGCGAGCAGGCGCATGCGGACCAGGACGTCGTCGCGGGTGGCCTCAACCGGCACGCCCTCGCCGCGGAAGAAGGAGAAGATGCGGATGTTCGGCGTTCCGAGGGCGTGTGCAGCCGCGATCGCTCGCGCGAGGCGGGCGACCTCCAGCTCGGCGTCGAGAGCCACGTCGACCTTGCCGATCGGCGACCCGATGGCGGACACGCCCATGCCCGACCGCTGCAGCTGCGCGCCGAGTCGGGCGAGCTGGTCGGCGTCGAGGTCGATGATGTTGACGCCCCACGCGCTCCGGACCTCGATGTGCGATGCCCCGAGCGCCTCCAGCACGGCGATCTGCGTCGTCGGGTCGGCGTCGATCTCGTCGCCGAAGCCCGACAGGGTCCAGCTCACCGGGTGTTGTGCATTCACGTGCGCTTCCGCCTTCGCGTTCGTTCTCGTCATCGGGAACCAGACAGTCGGGCTGCCGGCCCTGTCAGCCTACGGCTCTGGCAACCGGTTGACAACCCTTCCCGACGGGAGGGGTCGCCCTAGGATGTAGCGTGTGACCGATCTCTACCTCGCGAGTACGACCGTGTCCTTCCACCGCAGCTGGTCCTGCGTGCTGTTCGACCTCGACGGCACGATCGTGGACTCGGCGCCCGGCATCATCTCGCGCATGAAGACGACCCTGGCGAACGTCGGTGCCGTCGTCCCGTCCGACGAATCGCTGCTGCGTTGGGTCGGGCCGCCGCTGCTCGACTCCTTCCGCGACTTCGCGGACATGGACCCCCTGCAGTCGCAGCTCGCCCTCACCGAGTACCGTCGCCAGGTCGCCATCGAGGGCGCCGAGGTCGGCACCGCGGTGTTCCCAGGCGTCGCCGGGCTGCTCGCGCGCATCTCCGAGGCCGGGATCCCGATCGGGCTCGCGACCTCGAAGCCCGAGTCGCAGGCGAACACGATCCTCGACCACTTCGGCCTGAGCCAGTACTTCACCGTCGTCACGGGCGCCTCCGAGGACGAGGTCCGCAGCAGCAAGGCCGACGTCGTCGGCGAGGCCCTCCGGCGCCTCACGGCCGCCGGCGTCGACACGTCCCGCACCGTACTGGTCGGCGACCGCCTCCACGACATCGAGGGTGCAGCGGCGCACGGGATCCCGACGATCCTCGTCGAGTGGGGCTACGGCTCACCGGCGGAGGCCACCGGCGCCCTCGCCGTCGTCCACTCGATCGACGCGCTGTCGAACCTCATCACCGGCTGAGCGAGGCCGGAACCACTTGGTGACCCCAGGAGGGCCTGGCTTCACCGACACCTGCTCACTAGGGTGATGACCATCCTGAGGAGGTCGACATGGCGGTGTTCACACGCGGTTTCGGAGGACGGGCACGGGAGCAGGACGATCGACTCCCGCCCGGTCAGTTCCTCACCGAGGACTTCCCGGTGCTGTCCGCCGGGCCCACGCCACGGATCGACACCGATGAGTGGGAGTTCCAGATCCGCACGGAGACGGGCGAGACCCACCGCTGGGACTGGGCGGCCATGCAGGCCCTCCAGCAGGACGACATCACCCGCGACATCCACTGCGTGACCCGCTGGACGAAACTCGGCACGAGCTGGCAGGGCGTCTCCCTCGACACGCTCTTCGCCGAGGTCGAGAGCGGTTACGACTTCGTGATGGCCCACTCCTACGGCGGTTACACGACCAACGTCCCACTCGACGACCTCCTGGACGGCAAGGCCTGGATCGCCACCGGCTTCGACGGCGAGCCACTCGCCGCGGAGCACGGCGGCCCGGCGAGGCTCCTCATCCCGCACCTCTACTTCTGGAAGAGCGCGAAGTGGATCCGCGGCCTCGTCATGCAGCAGGACGACGAACCGGGGTTCTGGGAGCAGAACGGATACCACGCCTACGGTGATCCCTGGCTCGAACAGCGGTACTCGTGAGGCGCACGGGCCATGTCGACGTCTGGAAGGCGGCCACCGTGGTCACGGCGACGCAGCTGACCCCATCGGGGCGGAGCCTCATCCTGGACGCTCCCGGCTGGGGCGGGAACCTCGCCGGGCAGCACGCCGACGTCCGCCTCACGGCGCCCGACGGCTACCAGGCGGTGCGCTCCTACTCGATCGCCTCGGCGGACGCCGGTGACCGCATCGAGATCGCCGTCGACCGGGTCCCCGACGGCGAGGTCTCCCCGTTCCTCGTCGACGCGATCGAGGTCGGCGACCAGGTCGAGGTGCGTGGCCCACTGGGCGGCTGGTTCGTCTGGCGCCCCGAGGACACGGAGCCGGTCCTCCTGATCGGCGGAGGTTCGGGCATCGTGCCGCTCATGGCGATGGTGCGAGCGCACGAGGCGGCCGGGAGCACGACGCCGTTCCGACTCGTGTACTCGGTCCGCTCACCGCAGGACGCCTTCTTCGCCGATGAGCTCGCTGCGGCGACCGGAGTCGAGGTCACCTGGATCTACACCCGGCGAGCGCCCGATGGCTGGCCTCGTCCCGCCGGCCGCCTGGTCGCGGCCGACCTGCAGGCGCTCGAGGTCACCGGCGGCGAGGCCCCGTCGGTGTTCGTCTGCGGACCGACCGGCTTCGTCGAGGCGGTCGCCGACACCCTGGTCGCGATCGGCCATGATCCCGCCCGCATCAAGACCGAACGGTTCGGAGGCGCGTGATGACCTCGCATCTGGACGGGAACGTCCTCGCCGGAACCCTGTCGGAGCTGACCGGCACCGACCCGAGCGGCACGATGTCGCAGTGCCTCGGGTGCCGCGACGTCTCACCCCTCGCCGCGGAGCTGGTGTTCGGCACCCCGGAGGCGTGGGTGGTGCGCTGCCGCCACTGCGACGACGTCCTGCTCGTCGTCCTCCATCACGAGGAGACCACGCGCGTCACCCTCGACGGCGTCCGCTGGTGGACGGACCTCGGCTGACGCCCCCACACTCGCCCGTAAAAGCTATTGACATTAGCCAAACGGCGATGCAGACTAGCTTCATGAACACGAACCCGGCATCGACAGGGCCTGCCACCCGCTACCTCGACCGTCCCGAGGGCAAGATCGCCTACGAGATCCAGGGAGACGGCCCGCTCGTCGTCCTCGTCCCGGGAATGGGCGAGCTCCGCTCCTCCTACCGCTTCCTCGCTCCCGCGCTCGTCCAGGCTGGGTACCGCGTCGCCTCCACCGACCTCCGTGGTCACGGCGACAGCGACACGACGTTCTCCTCGTACGGCGACGTCGCGACCGCCTCGGACGTCCACGCCCTCATCCGCGACCTGGGCGCCCCGGCCGTCATCGTCGGCAACTCCCTCGCTGCCGGCGCGGGCGTGATCGTCGCTGCAGAGCACCCCGACGACGTGTCCGGTCTCGTGCTCGTCGGACCGTTCGTCCGCAACCCGAAGGCGGGCGCCGTCATGCAGGCGGTCTTCCGCGCCATGATGGCTCCGCTGTGGATCGCACGGGTCTGGAAGGCTTACCTCCCCACGCTGAACGCGGGCCGGAAGCCGGTCGACTTCGACGACCACCTCGCCGACGTCTTCGCGAGCCTGCGTCGACCCGCCTACGGCAAGGCCTTCTCGCAGACGACGAGACAGACCGACCACGCCCCGGCCGAGGCTGCGCTCCCCGGCGTGAGCGCTCCGACGCTCGTGATCATGGGCACGAGAGACCCCGACTTCCCCGACCCCGCGGCAGAGGCCCGCTGGATCGGCGACACCCTGCAGGCCGAGGTCGTCCTCGTCGAGGACGCCGGCCACTACCCGCAGGCCCAGCAGCCCGAGGTCACCTCGCAGGCCGTCCTCGGCTTCCTCCAGTCGGCGCTGCACCGTGCCTAGGGCGGGACTCAGCCGCGCGCGCGTGGTGGACGAAGCGGCTGAACTCGCCGACGAAGTCGGGCTCGAGGGGCTGACCCTCGCCGCCCTCGCCGAACGGCTCGGCGTCCGGCAGCCCTCGCTCTACAAGCACCTCGACTCGCTCGCCGGACTCCGCCGGAGCATCTCCCTCCAGGCCAAGGGGGAGCTCGGCGACGTCCTGCTGCGCGCGGCCGTCGGCCGTTCTGGTGCGGACGCGATCACGGTGATGGCCGGGGCCTACCGGGAGTGGGCACTGGAGCACCCGGCACGCTATACGGCCGCGCAGTGGATCGCCGGGCCGGAGGACGAGGAGGACACGGCGGCGTCGCTCGGCACCATCCAGGTCATCTCCGACGTCCTCACGGCCTACGAACTCCGCGGCGACGACGCCATCGACGCGATCCGCGCGTTCCGCTCCACCCTGCACGGCTTCGTCTCGCTCGAGGCGGCGGGCTCCTTCGGCCTCGACCGAGACCTCGACCGCAGCTTCGACCGCCTCGTCCGTGGCTTCGTGATCACCCTGACCAACTGGGCCGAGACGAACGGTGGCGCATCCTCGTAGCTCCGCAACGGCTTCCGCCACGAGGATCGCGCCGGTACATTGCCGTCATGTCATGTCGCATCAGTGAACTCGTCCTGGACTGCCGCGATCCGGAAGCGCTCGCCCGCTTCTGGTGCGAGGTCCTCGACTTCGTCGTGCTCGACCGAGACGAGGACGGGGTGGAGATCGGAGCGCGGGACGGCTTCGGTGGATCGCAGCCGACCATCATCCTCAGCCGCAGCGACGACCCGCCGCAGCCGAAGTCGAAGCTCCACATCGACGTCAGCCCGACCGACGGCGACCAGGACGCCGAGCTCGAACGCCTGCTGGCCCTCGGTGCGCGCCCGACGGACATCGGGCAGACGGGCGACGAGTCGTGGCACGTCCTCGCCGATCCCGAGGGCAACGCCTTCTGCCTCCTGCGCACGCCGGTCAAGCCGGTCTGAGGGCCGGCGGGCACGGTGCCGGTGGGATAATCGGCGCATGTCCTCGACCGCGCGGTACGCCAGGCAGCTCGCCCTCCCCGGGTTCGGACCAGCGGCGCAGCAGCGCCTCGCCGACGCGCGGGTGCTGATCGTCGGCGCCGGCGGCCTCGGCAGCATCGTCATCCCGGCGCTCGCCGCTGCCGGTGTCGGTTCCGGTGACGGCGCGATCCACCTGGTGGACGACGACACGGTCGAGCTCAGCAACCTGCACCGGCAGACCGTCCACAGCACCGCGGACGTCGGCCGTCCGAAAGTCGACTCCGCCGCCGACCGCGCCCTCGCCGTCAACACCGATGCGACGATCCTCAGGCACCGCCTCCGCCTCGGACCCGGCGAGATCATGGGCCTCCTGGCCGACGCGGAGATCGACCTCGTCATCGACGGCAGCGACAACTTCGAGACCCGTTACCTGGTCGACGACGCCGCGACGCTCGCCGACGTCCCACTCGTCTGGGGTGCCGTCTCGCAGTACGGCGGGCAGGCCGGGCTCAGCTGGTCGTCTCGCGGCCCGCGCTACCGCGACCTCTTCCCCCACCCGCCGACGGACGGTTCGGTGCTCTCCTGCGAGGCCGGCGGCGTCCTGCCCACCACGGTCGGGGTCATCGGGTCCATCATGGCGACCGAGGCGATCAAGGTGCTCACCGGGGTCGGGACCCTCTCGCTCGGCCGGGTGACGATGTTCGACGGGCTGAGCGGCGGGTTCCGCGAACTCCGGTACGAGCGCGACCCCGCGGGGGGCCGGCAGGTGTCGCTCGATGAGCATCTGCATCGGACCCCAGGAGGGGACGCGGCGAGCGCCGCAGCCGCAGCAGCCCCGCACGAGCCGCGACACGGCGGCCGCACGATCACCGCACCGCAGCTCGCGGCGAGCGAGGACGAAGCCGTGCTGCTCGACGTCCGGGAGCCGTGGGAGGCGGAGATCGCCCGGTTGCCCGGTTCGACCCTGATGCCGCTCGGCTCGCTCCCCGAGACGCTCCACGGGCTCGACCCCGAGACGCCCGTGGTCGTCTACTGCCACCATGGCATCCGGTCGGAGTCGGCGCTCCGCCTGCTCCTCGAGCGCGGCTACTCCGCCGTCCATCTCGAGGGCGGCATCGACGCATGGTCGCGCCTCGTGGATCCGTCCGTCCCCCGCTACTGACCGCGGCTCCGAACACCCCGTGCAGCCCCACCGACCGACCTCGACGACGGGAACCACCATGACGACGCCAGCGCCCACGAGTCGGAAGACCGTCGAGCAGCACGCCTCCGACGTCGCCGCCCTCCTCGACGACGTGACCGACACCGGCGCCGAGCACGTGCCGATCGACGAGGCCGCAGCTCGGGTGACAGCCGTGGCGGTGCCGTCGCCGGTCGACCTGCCGCTGTTCCGCAACTCGCAGATG
Organism: Plantibacter sp. VKM Ac-2876; assembly: GCF_015350715.1. Taxonomy (NCBI): domain Bacteria; kingdom Bacillati; phylum Actinomycetota; class Actinomycetes; order Micrococcales; family Microbacteriaceae; genus Plantibacter; species Plantibacter sp. VKM Ac-2876. Next base: position 1,016,259 of record NZ_JADKSI010000001.1, read on the forward strand.
GACGGCTTCGCAGTTCGGGCGACAGACCTCACGGGCGACGAGACGCGACTGCGAGTGGTGGGCGAGATCGCCGCGCGCCCGATCGACCCCGCGCCGCTCGAACCGGGGACCTCGGTACGCATCATGACCGGCGCGGTCGTGCCGCCGGGAGCGGACGTCGTCGTGCCCGTCGAGGAGAGCGAGGTCGAGACGGATTCCCACGGTGTCGAGACCGTCGTCCTCGGTCGTCCGCGCAACGGCGGCGAGCGCCCGGTGGGACTGTTCGTCCGGGAGCGCGGGAGCGACGTCCGCGCCGGTGAAGAGCTGCTGCCGGCCGGCGTACGCCTCGCTTCACGACACCTCGCCGTGTTGGCTGCGGCCGGGATCACGACCGTCGAGGTGCGTCGGCGGGTGCGGGTCGCGATCGTCACGACCGGTGCCGAACTCGTCGAACCCGGCGAGACACCGACGCTCGGCCAGACCTTCGACTCCAACGGGACCGCGCTGGCGGCCGCCGTCGTCGCTGCCGGGGCCGAGGTCGCCGCCCGTGCGCGCGTCGTCGACGACGCCGGCGTCCTGCTCGCCCTGCTCGACGACCTCCACGGCGAGGTCGATCTCATCCTCACCTCCGGCGGGATCTCGATGGGCGAGCACGAGGTCGTCCGTGACGTCCTCGGGCCGCTGGGTGGTTGGATCGGTTCGGTCGCGATGCAGCCCGGCGGACCACAGGCGCTCGGTGCCCACCGGGGCGTCCCGATCATCGCGTTCCCCGGCAACCCGGTGAGCACTCAGCTCTCGTTCGAGGTCTTCGTCGCTCCGGTCCTCCGCCGGGTCGCCGGCCTGCCGCAGGCGTCGCGTGTGCCGGCCGGACTCGCGGTCGCCGTGCGTTCGGTGCCCGGCAAGCGCCAGTTCCTCCGCGGACGCCGCCGAGACGATGGTCGGGTCGAACCGGTCGCGGGCCCCGGCTCGCACCTGGTCGCCGGGCTCGCGGCCTCCGACGTGCTGATCGTGATCCCTGAGGACACGCTCGAGCTCGACGCCGGTGACGCTGTGGAAGCATGGGCACTATGACCGGGCTCACACACCTCGACGACGACGGCCGCGCACGCATGGTCGATGTCGGCGACAAGGCCACCACGAAGCGGGTCGCGACGGCGACCGCGACCTTCACCACCCGACCAGACGTGATCGCGCTCGTTCAAGCGGACGGCCTGCCGAAGGCGGACGTCATCGCGACCGCCCGCATCGCGGGGATCGCGGGAGCCAAGCGGACGAGCGAACTCATTCCGCTCTGCCACCAGCTCGCGCTGTCGTCCGTGAGCCTCGACTTCGCCTTCACCGAGGACTCCATCGTCATCACCGCGACGGCGAAGACCACCGGCCAGACCGGGGTCGAGATGGAGGCCCTGACGGCCGCGTCGATCGCCGGCCTGACCCTGCACGACATGGTCAAGGCCGTCGACCCGGCATCGGTCCTCTGCGACATCCGGCTGCTGGAGAAGTCCGGCGGCAAGCGCGGGAACTGGACGCCGGAGACGTCGGAGCCGATCGAAGCACCTGTGGCGCGAACGGTCCGTCCGCGAACCGCGGCCGTCATCGTCGCGTCGACCGCCGGCGCGGCGGGCACGCGCGAAGACCTCACGGGGCCGCGCATCTCCGCCTGGTTGTCCGAGCACGACTACGCGGTGGATGCGGTGACGGTCGTGTCCGACGCCGACGTGCACCTCGCGATCACGGCAGCCCTGGACGCCGCGCCCGCGGTGCTCATCACGACGGGCGGCACCGGCCTCTCGCCGAGCGACCGCACCCCGGAGGCGACGCAGCCCCACCTCGACCGCGAGCTGCCCGGCATCTCGGAGGCGATCCGCACCCTCGGGTCGACCAAGACCCCGACCGCGGCGCTCAGTCGCGGGCTCGCGGGAGTCTCCGGCGGCACCGTCGTGGTGAACCTGCCCGGGTCGACCGGTGGCGTGAAGGACGGACTCGCGGTCCTCGACGGCCTGCTCGACCACCTCGTCGCCCAGATCGCCGGAGGTGGCTCGCATGAGTGAGTCGACGGTTCCCGAGGTCCTCGCCTTCATCTCCGAGTCGCCCCTCGATGCGCATGCGATCGAGGACTTCGTCGCTGCGCCCGCCAACGGCGCACTCGTCGCCTTCCGAGGCATCGTGCGCGACCACGACCACGGCGAGGCTGTCGACGCCCTCGACTACCGGGCCCACCCCGACGCCCAACGGTTCCTGGAGGACTGCTGCCGGACGGTCGCCGCGGAGACCGGGCTTCGAGTGGCAGCAGCGCACCGCGTCGGGTCGCTCGTCGTCGGCGACCTGGCCCTCGTGGCCGCCGTCGCCGCTGCGCACCGGGCCGAGGCGTTCGCCGCCTGCGAGCGGCTGGTCGAGGAGATCAAGCGCACCGTCCCCATCTGGAAGCGCCAGCACCTGACCGACGGCGAGACGGAGTGGGTCGGCCTGTAGCGGCCCACCCTCGGTTCGCCCCGAGTGGTCACTCGCACGAAGCGTGGGCGACCATTCGGGGCGAAGCGAGCTGTCAGCGTGGCAGCACGTCGTAGGTGATGCGCACGAGTCCGTCCTCGGGCGTCGCGTGGGTGCCGCGGAGCCGCAGGCGGACGTCGGCGTCGAGGTCGCCGAAGAGGCGGGCGCCCGAGCCGATGAGCACCGGCGCGACCGACACGGTGATCTCGTCGACGAGGCCAGCACCGAGGAACGCCTGGATGGTCCTGCCGCCGTCGATGTAGACGCGGCCGGCCCCGGCCTCGTCGAGCAGGGCGGCCGCCTCGTCGACCGACCCGGCGACCGTGATGCGGTCGTCCCCTGCCTCGAGCGTGGTGCTCAGCACGACGACGCGCTTGCCCTCGAACGGCCACTCACCGAAGCCGAGGACGGTGTCGTAGGTGGTGCGACCCATCACGAGGGTGTCGATCGTCGGGAAGAACGAATCCCAGTCGAGCGCCGGGTGCTTCCCCGGCGCATCCGCGGCATGCTCCCGCGGCTCGAGCTCCGTGAGCCAGCCGAGGTCGCCGTCGGGCCCCGCGATGAACCCGTCGAGGCTCACGCCGATGAAGACACAGCCGTGCCAGGAACGTTCACGAGTCATGAGGTTGATCCTGCCGTCCACCACCGACATCGCGCATCGGGCGGGGCACGTCAACCGGTCGCCCACCGGACCGCGGCGACGTAGGGTGATCTGATGCCCGAACACGCTCCCGAAGCATCCGACCCGTTCGTCCGCGTCCGGGGAGCCAACGAGAACAACCTCCGCAACGTGGACGTCGACGTACCGCGCGATGCGATCGTCGCCTTCACCGGTGTCTCCGGCTCGGGCAAGTCGTCGCTCGCGTTCGGCACCATCTTCACCGAGGCGCAGCGACGGTACCTCGAGTCCGTCGCCCCGTACGCCAGACGGTTGATCCAGCAGGGTCACGACCCGCACGTCGACTCGATCTCCGGCCTGCCACCGGCGGTCGCCCTGCAGCAGCGACGCGGCGCCCCCAGCTCGCGCTCCAGCGTCGGCACGGTGACGACCCTCTCGAACTCGCTCCGCATGCTCTTCTCGCGCGCCGGCACCTTCCCCGAGGGGTTCACGACCCGACTCGACTCGGACGCCTTCTCCCCCAACACCGCCGTCGGCGCCTGCCCGGAGTGCCACGGCATCGGCGTCGCACACACGGTCACCGAGGACTCCCTCGTGCCCGACCCCTCGCTGAGCATCCGCGAGGGCGCGATCGCCGCGTGGCCGGGCGCCTGGCAGGCGAAGAACCTCCGCGACATCACCATCGCCCTCGGATACGACGTCGACCGCCCCTGGCGGGAGCTCGACCAGGAGGACCGCGACTGGATCCTCTTCACCGAGGAGCAGCCGGTCGTGCAGATCACGCCGCAACGAGACCGCGTCGCGAAGCCGTACAACGGGATGTTCTGGAGCGCCAAGCAGTACGTCTTCCACACCCTCTCCGACTCGAAGAGTCAGATGATGCGGAACAAGGTGCTGCAGTTCGTGCGCTCGGGTCCGTGCCCGCTCTGCCACGGCACGGGACTCCGCCGCGAGGCGCTCGCGGTCACCTTCGCCGGCCGCACCATCGCCGAGCTCAACGCCTTGCCGATGACGGAGCTCGCCGAGGTCATCCGCCCCACCACGGAGCTGAAGGACGCGGCGCCCGCGCTCCCGACCACGCTCTCCGGCGAGCGCACCGACGTCGCCGTCGCCATCACGACCGATCTCCTCGCGCGCATCCGCGTGCTCACCGACCTCGGACTCGGCTACCTCGGGCTCGGGCGCGTGACGACGACGCTCTCCCCCGGCGAGATGCAACGGCTCCGGCTCGCGACCCAGCTGCGCTCCGGGCTCTTCGGCGTGGTCTACGTCCTCGACGAACCGTCAGCGGGTCTGCACCCGGCCGATGCGGAGCCCCTCCTCGAGGTGCTGGAGCAGCTGAAGCGCTCGGGCAACTCGGTCTACGTCGTCGAGCACAACATGGACGTCGTCCGGAACGCGGACTGGATCGTCGACGTCGGCCCCGGTGCAGGCGAGGGTGGCGGCGACGTGCTCTACAGCGGGGCCGTCGAGGGTCTCGCCGAGGTCGAGGCCTCGGCGACCCGTCCGTTCCTCTTCCCCGAACAGCACGGTCCGGCTCCCGAGCGTCGAGCACTCCGTGAGGCGCGCGACTGGCTCGAGGTGGAGGGCATCACGCTCCACAACCTCGCCGGCGTCGACGCCTCGATCCCCCTCGGGACCTTCGTCGCCGTCACCGGTGTCTCCGGTTCCGGCAAGTCGACCCTCGTGAGCCGGGTCCTCCGCGACGTCGTGCGCGATCACCTGCGGGCAGACGGTCGGGGTGCGGACGACGTCGCAGACGATGACGACGAGGTGCCCACCGATCCGGATGCGACCGAGGGTTCCGGCCTGGCGGAGGCGACGGTGCCGGACGGCCACGCGGACACGCTCACCGTCCGCCGGGCGCGAGGGCTCGAGCACGTGGACCGCCTCGTCCGGGTCGACCAGAAGCCCATCGGTCGAACGCCGCGGTCGAACCTCGCGACCTACACCGGATTGTTCGACGCCGTCCGCGCGGCTTTCGCCGCCACGGACCTCGCCCGCGAACGCGGCTACACGGCCGGCCGGTTCTCGTTCAACGTCGCGGGAGGCCGGTGCGAGACCTGCCTCGGTGAGGGCTTCGTGTCGGTCGAGCTGCTGTTCCTGCCCGGCAGCTACGGGAAGTGCCCGACCTGTGACGGCGCTCGGTACAACGCCGAGACCCTCGAGGTCACCTACGACGGGAAGTCGATCGCAGACGTCCTCGCACTCACCGTCGAGCAGGCGGCCGAGTTCCTCGCGGCCGTCCCGGCGGCGGCGCGCAGCCTCCGCACCCTGCTCGAGGTCGGCCTGGGATACCTGCGGCTCGGCCAGCCGGCCACCGAGCTGTCGGGCGGCGAGGCGCAGCGCATCAAGCTCGCGACGGAACTCCAGCGGGTGCGACGCGGTCACACCCTCTACCTCCTCGACGAGCCGACGACCGGCCTCCACCCGGCCGACGTCCGTCGTCTGCTGGCGCAGCTGAACGCGCTCGTCGACTCCGGTGACACCGTCGTCGTGGTCGAGCACGAGATGGACGTCGTCGCGGCGGCCGACTGGGTGATCGACCTCGGACCGTCCGGCGGCGACGCGGGTGGGCGCATCGTGGCCGCAGGCACCCCGGACGCCGTCGCCGCAGACCCCGACAGCCGCACCGCGCCCTACCTGGCGAAGCGACTGGCGATGCTCGGTGCCGCACCGTCACCGGAGGACGCGTCGGCGGGATGACATCCCGCCGACGCCGAGCGCCTAGCGTGGAGTCCATGCAGACGACCGATGCACACCGTGACCTCCGCGCCCAGCGCATCGCCGTCGTCGTCTGGGCGGTCGCCGCGACAGTGATGCTGGTGCTCGCTCCCATCGAGGAACTCATCTGGGCACCGCTCGCGATGACGGACGACTCCTACGGCCTCGAGGCGATCTACGGGGTGTTCACGCCCACCACCCTGGCCGTCGGGCTCGTCGGAGTCGCGATCGCGTTCCTGCTCGGTCTCACGGCCATCCTGGTGTTCACCTCCTTCGGGTGGCGCGGACGGCTCGGCACGCACTGGGTCCACGTCGCGACCCTCGGATCCATGCTCGTCTGGCTCGGTCTCCTCGCCATGTTCGTCGCCGGTTTCGGCGTCGGGAACACCGTGTCCGACGAGATCCCGCCGTACGTCGGCCGGTCGTCGTCGATCGGCGAACTGCTCCAGATGCTCGCACTCGTGGCGTTCCTGGCGACCGCCGTCGGTGCGATCTCCTCGCTGATCCTGATGTTCCGGTCGGCCGGGGTGGCCCGTCGCGCTTGGCAGGCCTCGCGATGAGCACCTATCCGACACCTGACGTGTAAGGTCACGGAGTATGACGCAGCCCGAATCCGCGTTCCTCTCCGTGACCTACGTGAGCACGTCCGCTGAACCGCTGACCCAGACCGCACTCGAAGCGATCCTCCGGCAGTCCCGCGACAACAACGGACGCTCGGGCCTCACCGGCATGCTCGCCGTGCGAGGCGACGACTTCTTCCAGGTGATCGAAGGGCCCCCTGCGGTCGTTCGCCATGTGCTGCAGCGGTTGCACGAGGACACCCGACACAGCGGGCTACGGGTCCTGGTCGAGGAGGAGATCGAGTACCGGCGGTTCCCCGACTGGACCATGCGCTGCGAGAACCTCGACGACTACCCGATCGATTCGATCCCCGGCTACCGGGCGTCGCACGAGGACGAATCGGACGCACGGCGCCATCGCATCCTGGACCTCGTTCGATGGTTCCAACACCGCGCCACCCGCGCCCTGGCCGAGCGTGGTCGCTCGGCGACGTCGCCGTCCTAGCCGCCGGCGAAGGGTGGGAGGACGTCGACGCGGGCGCCGAGCGGACGGGCGTCGTCGCGACTGACGACGCCGTCGACGAGGAACGAGCCTGAAGCGAGCACCTTGGCCATCGCGTCGCCGTAGCGCTCCAGCAGCACGGACTTCAGTTCACCCACCGTCGCGACCGCCGGCAAGGACTCCTCGGGGACGCCGGCGGCCTCCTCGGCAGCGGCGAAGTAGCGCACGAGCACCTGCAGGGTCGTCGTCTCAGCCACCGATCGCTCCCATGCTCCGCTCCGGACGGACGAAGTCGGGCGACGCGATGCGGTGCCCGGCCTGCTTGTGCCACATCGCCGCGCGCCAGCGGTCCGCGATCTCGACGTCCTCGACACCCGAACGCAACATGCCCCGGAGGTCGGTCTCGTCGTCGCCGAAGAGGCAGGAGCGGATCGTCCCCTCGGCCGTGAGCCGCGTGCGGTCGCAGTCGTCGCAGAACGAGCGCGTGACCGAGGCGATGATGCCGACCGTCGCCGGGCCGCCGTCGACGAGCCACTCCTCGGCGGGAGCGGACGGGTCCTCGCGATGCGGAGCCGTGAGCGTGAAGCGGGAGCCGAGGACGTCGAGCAATTCGGCCGCGTCGACCATGTTCTCGCGCACCCAGGCCTCGTCGGCGTCGAGCGGCATCTGCTCGATGAACCGGAGGCGGCAACCGTTCTCGATCGCCCAGGACAGGAGGGCGACCGCGCCGTCGAGCGTGTCGCGCATGAGGACGGCGTTGATCTTCAGCGGCGTCAGCCCGGCGCGCTTGGCGGCCTCGATGCCGGCCAGGACGGCGGGGAGGCGGTCGCGACGCGTGAGCCGCGCGAAATGGTCGCGGTCGACGGTGTCGAGGGAGATGTTGACGCGGGTGAGCCCGGCGGCCACGAGCTCGTCGACGCGCTTGTCGAGTCCGATGCCGTTCGTCGTCATGGAGATCGAGGCGTCGCCGGCGACAGCCGAGCTGCGGGCGATGATCTCCGCGAGGTCGGGGCGCATGAGCGGCTCGCCGCCCGTGAAGCGGATGTCGTGCACGCCGAGGTCGCGGACGGCGATCTCGACGAGGCGACCGATCTCGGTGGGCGTCAACAAATCGTCGCGAGCGATCGCCGGGAGACCCTGCTCGGGCATGCAGTACGTGCAGCGCAGGGAGCACTTCTCCGTGATCGACACCCGGAGGTCGCGGGCGACCCGGCCGAAGCGGTCGATGAGGCCGTCGACGTCGGGGCGCCCGGCAGCGTCCGGGATGTGCCTGAGCGGCGACCCGATGCGTGGGATTCCGAGCCCGACTGTGGTCATCCCCCCAGGGTACGGGGATGGACGGCCGACTCGCCCCTCTAGAGCCGCTTCGGGGAGGAACGCCCAGTGGGCGCGCGTAGCATGACGGACATGGAGCCCCGCCGCCGCACCCTGCTCGCCGGCGCGTCCGGCGTCGTCGCAGCCGTCGCCACCCTCGGCTCGGCCGAGGCCGTCGCGGCCTTCGTCGCCCCCGCGAGCTCGCCGCTGCTCGCTGTCGGCTCCCTCGTGATCGACCTCGTGCCCGGCTGGGTGAAGGACCTCGTCATCGCCCTGTTCGGCACCAACGACAAGCTCGTGCTGCTCATCGTGCTCGGCGTCCTGGTCGCGGCCCTCGCCGTCGGGATCGGGATCCTCGAGGAGCGTCGACCGGTGGTCGGCAGCATCGCGCTCGCGCTCGTCGGCGTCGTCGCAGTCGTCGCAACGATCACCCGCGCCGACGCGGGCCTCGACTGGGCGTTCCCGAGCGTCGTCGGTACCGCGGTCGGCATCCTCGTCCTGCGACTGCTCGTGACCCGGCTCCGCACCTGGGACGACGCGACGGTCGCGGACGAAGCCCGGCCGGTCGTCGGCGCCTCGCGGGCCGAACTCCCCCGGCGCTCCTTCCTCGTCCTGCTCGGCGGCACCGCGGTCGGCGCCCTCGTCGTCGGCGTCGGCGCGCGCGTCGCCTCGGCCGGAGCGGTCGCCGTGGAGACCATCCGGAAGGCGCTCAAGCTCCCGACGGCCGCCGTCGCCGCACCGCCGGTCCCGGCCGGAGCCGAACTCGGTATCGACGGACTCACCCCGGTCGTCTCCGCGAACGACTCCTTCTACCGCATCGACACCGCCCTCCAGGTGCCGAACATCGACCCCTCGACCTGGAGCCTCAAGATCACCGGCATGGTCGAGCAGGAGGTCGAGATCGGGTTCGAGGAACTCCTCGCCCTCCCACTCCAGGAGTCGATCATCACGCTGACCTGCGTCTCGAACCCCGTCGGCGGCGACCTCATCGGCAATGCGCTCTGGCTCGGGTATCCGATCCGCGAGTTGCTCGCCCGCGCGAAGCCCAAGGCCGGAGCCGACATGGTCCTGTCGCGGAGCATCGACGGGTTCACCGCCGGCACTCCGCTCGAGGTCCTGCAGGACGAGGACCGCGACAGCCTTCTCGCCGTCGGGATGAACGGACAACCCCTCCCCCTGCAGCACGGCTTCCCGGTGCGCATGGTCGTCCCGGGCCTGTACGGCTACGTCTCCGCCACGAAGTGGGTCGTCGAGCTGGAAGTGACCCGCTATGCGGACGCCCGGGCCTATTGGACCGACCGCGGTTGGTCCGAGCGCGGGCCCATCAAGACGGAGTCGCGCATCGACGTGCCGCGCAACGGTGGACGTGTCGCGGCGGGGAACGTCGCGATCGCCGGCGTCGCCTGGGCGCAGCACACGGGCGTGAACCGGGTCCAGGTCCGGATCGACGACGGCGACTGGCTCGACACGACGCTCGCGACCGCCATCTCCGACGACACCTGGGTGCAGTGGGTCCTCCAGTGGGACGCCCCGGCCGGCGACCACACCATCGCCGTGCGCGCGACCGATGCCGCCGGGAAGACGCAGAGCGAGACCCCCGTCGACGTCGTCCCCGACGGCGCGGAGGGCTGGCACACCATCTCCGTCGGCGTCGACTGACCCGAGATCATCACGATTCCGAACCGGGACACCACCGTGTCACCGGCGCGGAGTATCGTCACTCGGGCACGTCCCTCACGCTCCCGTCCGGCTGCGCCGCCGACCGGAGCACTGGTCTCGCGCCAGGCCCGCTCCACCTCTTCACCCGTCCGCGCGATGCCCCGCGCCGGACACGAACCGTCTAAGGACCTCACGTGGCCCTCCTCGCCCTCGCCCTCCGACACGCCAAGCCGTACGCGGCCTGGGTGGTCGCGGTGTTCGTGCTGCAGCTCGTCTCGACGATCGCAGCCCTCTACCTCCCCAGCCTGAACGCCCAGATCATCGACCAGGGCGTCTCCCGGGGCGACACGGACTTCATCTGGTCCACCGGCATAACCATGCTGCTCGTCTGCCTCGTCCAGGTGGCCGCAGCCATCGGCGGGGTCTACTTCGGCGCACGCACCGCCATGGCCATCGGCCGCGACCTGCGCCGGGAGTTCTACCGGAAGGTCGACTCGCTCGGCGCCCTCGAGATCGGCGGCTTCGGCAGCGCGACGCTCATCACGCGCGGCACGAACGACGTCCAGCAGGTCCAGATGCTCGTCCTCATGACCCTCAACTTCATGGTGTCCGCGCCCATCATGTGCGTCGGCGGCATCATCATGGCGCTCCGCGAGGACGCGGGGCTGTCGTGGCTCGTGTGGGTCTCCGTGCCGGTGCTGTTCATCATCGTCGGGTTCCTGGTCTACCTCCTCATGCCGCTGTTCCGCCAGATGCAGGACCGCATCGACGGCATCAACAGCGTGCTGCGCGAGCAGATCATCGGCATCCGCGTCGTCCGGGCGTTCGTCCGCGAGCCGTTCGAGTCGGAGCGGTACGACCGCGCGAACGAGGCGCTCACCCGGGTGTCGATCAAGGTCGGCAACATCTTCGTCCTCATGTTCCCGGTCATCATGATGGTCCTGCACCTGGCGACGGCTGCCGTGCTCTGGTTCGGGGGCCAGCGGGTGGACGCCGGACAGATGCAGATCGGTTCACTCACCGCGTTCCTCCAGTACCTGCTCCAGATCCTCACCTCGGTGATGATGGGCGTCTTCATGGTCATGATGATCCCTCGCGCGGTCGTGTGCGCCGAGCGCATCCAGAGCGTCCTCGACACCGAGCCGAGCCTCACCGTGCCGACGAGCACCGACATCCGCGTGCCGTCGGTCGGACGGGTCGAGTTCACCGGCGTCACCTTCGGCTACCCCGGCGCGGAGCGACCGGTCCTGTCGGACGTGACGTTCACGGCGGAGCCCGGCAAGACCACCGCGATCGTCGGCTCGACCGGCTCCGGCAAGACGACGCTCCTCTCGCTCATCCCGCGCCTCTACGACCCGCAGCAGGGCCACGTCACCATCGACGGCGTCCCCGTCTCGCAGCTCACCCGGCAGCAGATCGCCGGGGTCGTCGGGATCGTGCCGCAGAAGCCGTACCTGTTCTCGGGCACGATCGCCTCGAACCTCCGATTCGGACGTCCCGACGCCACCGACGACGAGCTGTGGAGCGCCCTCGACGTCGCGCAGGCTGAGGACTTCGTCCGCGCGAAGCCGAAGATGCTGAACGACGGCGTCGCCCAGGGTGGCACGAACGTCTCCGGCGGCCAGCGTCAGCGCCTGTGCATCGCCAGGGCCCTCGTCGCGAAGCCCCTGGTCTACCTCTTCGACGACTCGTTCTCGGCCCTCGACGTCGCCACCGACGCCCGACTCCGGGCAGCCCTCGGCGACAGCACCGCCGACGCGACCGTCATCATCGTCGCGCAGCGCATCGCGACGATCCGCGAGGCCGACCACATCATCGTCATGAACGACGGCGGCATCGTCGGCCGCGGCACCCACGACGAACTCCTGGAATCCAACGAGACGTATCGCGAGATCGTCCAATCGCAGCTCGCTGTGGAAGGGGTGGCGTGACCATGGCCCGTTCACCACGTGACAAGCGCTCCTCCGGCGCCTCGAAGGACACCGCTCAGGCTCCCGAGCTGAACGCGGTTGAGGAGGAGGCGCTCGCACCGGAGTTCACCCCGGGTGAGTCCGACGGCGACATGTTCGGCGGCACACCGTCGAAGAAGGCCGAGCAGTTCTGGCCCTCCGCGAAGCGACTCGTCGGTCTCCTCGCCCCCGAGAAGGTCAAGATGAGCATCGTCGTCGGACTCGTCGTGCTCTCGGTCGTGCTCACGGTCATCGCCCCGAAGATCCTCGGTCTCGCGATGGACGCGATCTTCAACGGCGTGATGGGGTCGCAGCTCCCGGCCGGCGCGACGCTCGACCAGGTCGTCGACCAGGCACGGGCAGCCGGCAACGACCAGTACGCGGACATGCTCGAGAAGTCGGACATCACCCCGGGTCAGGGCATCGACTTCACCCTGCTGGGCCGCCTGATCATCATCGTGCTCGGCATGTACATCGTCGCGTCGATCCTCAACTGGGCGCAGGGGTACATCCTCAACGGGCTCGTCATGCGCGTGGTCTACACGCTCCGCCGCGACATCGAGCGCAAGCTCAACCGCCTCCCCCTGAGCTACTTCGACACCCGTCAGCGCGGCGACCTCATGTCGCGCGTCACGAACGACGTCGACAACATCCAGACCGCCCTCCAACAGGCGTTCTCGCAACTCGTGCAGTCGGCCCTCACGGTGCTCGGCATCACGGCGATGATGTTCATCGTGTCGTGGCAGCTCGCACTCATCGCGCTGATCGCGCTGCCGTTGTCCGCGCTGATCGCCGGGGTCATCGGCTCCCGCTCGCAGAAGCTCTTCACCGCGCAGTGGAAGAACACCGGCTCGCTCAACGGGCACATCGAGGAGTCGTTCTCGGGCCTCGAGCTCGTGCGGGTCTTCGGTCGCGACAAGGAGATGCTCGCCGAGTTCGACGAGCGCAACGAGAAGCTCTACACGGCGGCGTTCGGCGCGCAGTTCGTGTCCGGCATGATCATGCCGGCGATGACCTTCGTGTCGTACCTGTCCTACGTGCTCATCGCCGTCGTGGGCGGCCTCCGGGTCGCCTCCGGCCAGATGACCCTCGGCGACGCGACCGCGTTCATCCAGTACTCGCGTGAGTTCTCGCAGCCGCTCAGCCAGATCGCCGGGATGGCGAACCAGCTGCAGTCGGGCGTCGCATCCGCCGAGCGCACCTTCGAGCTGCTCGACGCCGAGGAACAGGACCCGGAGACCGCGGACGCACACCTGCCCGAGCACACCGACGGCCACGTCGAGTTCGACGGCGTCTCCTTCAGCTACGACCCCGAGAAGCCGCTCATCGAGGATCTCTCCTTCTCCGCGCAGCCGGGTCAGACCGTCGCGATCGTCGGCCCGACCGGGGCCGGCAAGACGACCCTCGTGAACCTCGTCATGCGGTTCTACGAACTCACCGGCGGTCGCATCCTGCTCGACGGCGTCGACATCACCGCCCTGACCCGCGCCGAGCTGCGGTCGCAGGTCGGGATGGTGCTGCAGGACGCCTGGCTGTTCGAGGGGACGATCCGCGAGAACATCCGGTACGGCCGACTGGGCGCGAGCGACGCTGAGGTCGTCGAGGCGGCTGAGGCGACGATGGTCGACCGCTTCGTGCGGCAGCTGCCCGACGGGTACGACACCGTGCTCGACGCGGACGGCGGCAGCGTCTCGGCCGGTGAACGCCAGCTCATCACGATCGCCCGCGCGTTCATCGCGAAGCCGAAGCTGCTCATCCTCGACGAGGCGACGTCCTCCGTCGACACCCGGACGGAACTCCTCGTGCAACACGCGATGGCCGCACTGCGCTCCGACCGCACCTCGTTCGTCATCGCCCACCGCTTGTCGACCATCCGCGACGCGGACACGATCCTCGTCATGGAGAACGGACGGATCGTCGAACAAGGCTCGCACGCGCAGCTCCTCGAGGTCGACGGCGCGTACGCCGAGCTCTACCGCACGCAGTTCCGCGGCGGCGAGGAGCAGTCGGCGATCGACGAGGCAGCCGTCGCCAGCGGGTCCGACACGGCGCACGCACCACGCAGCTGATCCGACACCGACGCCACGACGGGCGGGCACTCGATTCCCGAGCGCCCGCCCGTCGGTTCAGCTGAGGGTGGTCGACCGCCAGGTGCCCTGATCGTTCACCCACAGTCGTCCGTTCCCCACGAGGATGTCGCCGGAGCGACCGCCGTACGGCCGCGCGAGCCCCATGTGGCGCGTGGAGAGGTAGCTCGTGTTCGGCTGCGCGTTCGCGTGCGCCGTGTTGGTCGTCTCCCAACGGTTGCCCTGCACCACCGAATGCCCGGTCGTGCCGAAGGTGTCGAGGCCGTACTCGCATTCGCGTCCCGTGTTGCCGATGATCGTCGCGCCACCGGTGCAGTTGCTCACGGCGACCGCCACCCGGATGCGGTCGATGCGGTTCCCCATGACCACGATCGAGCCGGCACCCTGATGGAGCACCCCGAACCCGTTGGAGGTCGCGGCCCCGGTGATGGAGTTGTCGGAGACCACCGCATCCTCGGCGAGATACGACACGACACCGCCCACCGAGCCCGATGCGAGCGTGACGGCGACGCGGTTGCCTGAGACGACGGGTTGTCTCGTCCGATCGAGCGCGATCCCGATCGGGCAGGTGCCGCCGGCGATGCGGACCACGTTTTCGGTGATGAGCGCGTCGACGGCACCGATGACGGTGGTCGAACCGCGGGGCGGTGTCGCCGCCTGGGCCATGATGCCCGCCGCCGCGACGCCGCGGATCTCGATGACGTTCCCGGAGACCACGGTTCCCTGCGCGTCGCGGTAGATCATCACCGGGCAGCGCTTCGGCCCCCAGGCGGACCCCTGGTCGTCGTCGGTCGTGCGTGTCCAGCGCACCGTGTTCGCGACCAGGGCGACGGATCGGGTGTCGATGACGGCGAGTCCCCACCAGGTCGCGTCGGACACGGTGTTGCCGGTCACGACGGTGTGGGCCATGCCCTCGACGGCGATGGACCGGCGGAACGGCCCGGTGACGACATTGCCCTCGATCGCGACCATCGAGTCGGCCCAGGACCCGGGGTCGACCGCGTAGTCGGGCAGGTTCTCGGCATGGATGCCGACCCGTGCGTCGGTGCCGGGGGCGGCCGAGACGATGTTGCCCACGATCGCCGATCGCGCACCCCAGACGGTGATGCCGTCGCCGCGATCCTCGCCCGCGGAGGAGGCGGAGCCTCGCCCTCCGCCCGAGCCGACGATGTTCAGGACATGGCACGCGGAGATGACGACGCCCTCGAACTCGCCTGACGGTTGCACGGCGATGCCGTTCTGGAACCCGTCGACGATGACGCCGTCGATCAGGACCTCGCTCGCCCAGATGCTGATCCCGGTGTTGCGCTCACCCGTGCTCGACGCCGGCGGGCCCGCGTAGCTGACCCGGACACCGGTCACCGAGCTGCCCGACACGATGAGCTTCAGCGCCGGGGCCGCCTCGACACCTCCGACGAACCGCAGCTCGCCGCGCCCGCGGAGATGGACGCGACGGTCGATCCTGATCGTCGCGTCCACGGCGATGACGTCGCCGCCGCGGACGATCACGGTACTGCCGGCCGGGACGGCCGCGAACCAGGCGAGGACCGCAGTGGTGCTGACGGAGGCGCCGGTCGGGTCGATTCCGGGACCTTCGAGCACGAGTTCGACGGGCGGGGCGGCCTGGGCGTCCGCGCTCCCGGTCGGCGCCGACGGCGCGGGGTCGGGGTCGGGTGGTGACGACGGGGCCTCGGGGTCCGGATCGGGATCGGGCTCGGGCTCGGGCTCGACGGCCGTCGGTTCGGGTTCCGGGGTCGGGTCGGCTCCCGCTCCGGTCCTCCGCCACCGAGCTGTCCCGTCGCGTCGTGATGTCTTGTCCACAATCCATACAGTACAGAAGCATGAGGTACAAAAGCATCTTAGGATGAGAGTCCGGGGCGTTCACCGCCGCCCGACCACTCAGGAGCATCATGCCGTCACCCGCGAACCGCGCGACCGGACCGGGCCGCCGACCGGCACCTCGCATCGACCACACCGCCTTCGCCGGTGCCCGCGCCATCGCCGCCTGGTGGGTGGTGTGCTCACACTCCGCGGACTGGCTGTTCTCCGTGCTCCCCGAGCTCTCGTGGCTCGCGCCGATGGCCCACACCGGACTCGCCGTGGACGTCTTCTTCGTCCTGAGCGGGTACACGATCGCCCGGGCCTACCTGGATCGGCGCTGGACCTGGCCTGCCTACGGTCGCTACCTCCGGAACCGCGTGGCGCGCCTCTACCCGGCACACGTGGCCGTGCTCCTCGCCTTCGCGCTGCTCTGTGTCGGCGGGGCGATGGTCGGTGTCCCAACGGACGACGGGGCGTTCCCGCCCATCGGCCTCCTCGCCGAACTCACCCTCACCCGCGCGTGGTTCGGCGAAGCACTGTGGTGGAACCCGCCCGCATGGTCACTGTCGGCCCAGTTCCTCGCGTTCATCCTGTTCCCGGTGTTCGCCCTCGCCTTCCGCGGCCGGATGCGCGGCCCGGTCCCGATGATCGCCCTCTCTGTCGGGCTCGTCTCCACGACGACGATCGCCGCCGCCCTCGCCCCATCGGCCATGAACGGCATGGCCACCCCTGCTGTCCGAGTGCTGTGCTGTTTCGCGCTCGGCATCTGCGTGGCGGAGTGGACGGCGACCCTCCCGGCCACCCAGCGAGCGGCATGGGTCGCTGCGGGAGGCGCCGCCGGCCTGGTGGTGGCGGCGATCGCACTCGAGCCGGGAGCACCACGAGCCTGGGCCGCGATCACCTTCGCGGGGATCATCGTCGGAGGCCTGGCGGTCGCGAGCCCGCGCTCCACCGCGGTGCTGCGCAGTCGCCCCGCGCGCGTCCTGGGGCAGCTCTCGTTCTCCACGTACCTCGTGCACGTCTTCGTACTCATCCTGCTGTCGAAGGCGATCACGCCGAACGCCGTCGACGGCATGCCGCTCTTCCTCCGGGCGCCGATCATCCTGGCCTGGTTCGGCTCGATCCTCGCCGCGTCCTGGCTGCTCCACACGCTCGTGGAGGTGCCGTGGCATCGGAGACTCGCAGCACCGCGCACGAGCCGGGCCGTCCATGCCGACGGATCGGCGACGGGCGCTTAGGCGTTCGTGCCCGACAGCGGACCCCGCGCCGACCGAACGCCCTGCCCGATGCGCTCGGGGAGCCGCAACGCGGCGCTGACGAAGGCGAGTACGGCCACGGCGAGCGACACCCAGAGCACGGACCAGGCTGCATCGGTCGGCGGGCCCAGCAGCAGTGACGCCGCCGCGTCCCCGACGCCGCCGGGGATCGCGACCGACACCGCGAACACGAGGGCGAGCCGAGCAGTGCCGAGCAGGATGAGCGTCAGGCCCGCCGCGAGCAGCACGCCGATCGCGGCTCCGGCGACGGTCCGGCTCGGGTTGCGGCGCCCCAGCCAGAGCAGGATCACCCCGAGCACGAGGAGCCCGATCGAGAGCCAGGGCGACCAACCAGCCGCCGTCTCGATCACGCGGATACCATCGAGCACCGGCGCGACCTGCGCTGCCGGGACGACGTCGACCACGCGGTCGACGTCCGGGATGACGGCCGCGAAGCCGAACCCCGCGTCGACCAGCCACGTGCGGGTCGCGGAGACGATCGGTCCCAACTGCACGCCAAGGCCCTGCTCAGCCGAGACGTCGATGACCGCGCCCTGGGAACCGGAGACGCCCGCGACGAGCTGCTCATGCGTGACGCGGAGGGCTTCGGTCCAGGCGGTCGCGAAGGCGGGCGAGGCCGCGAACTCGGCGACGTTCCGACGCAGGACCTCGCGCAGTGCATCCGCGGTGTCACCACCGATCGCGCCGAGCACCTCCGAGATCGCCGGCGGGAGCGCGAGGGTCGCCGCGAGGTCGGCCGGCGCTGCAGCCGCCGCATCGAGGTCGACCTGACTCTCCAGCGCGGCGAGTGCCTGGTCCCCCACGAAGGCTTGGACGGCGGGGTCCGTGGCCAGTGGGGCGAGGGTGTCGACGAACGCGTCGGTGTCGCGGAGCATCGTGTCCGCCCAGGTGCTGACGAGCGCGACCGGGATCAACAGGGCGCCGATCACGATCGCCACCGTGCCGAAGAAGCCCCATGCGCCCGCTCCACGTCGGACCGGCTGCTCGACGGCCTCCGCCCGGAGCGCGTCGAAGGTGACGAAGTCGTTGCGGGCGTCGGACGACGGGTGATCGGTCACGCGCCCGAGTCTACGAGTCGGCGCCGTCCGGGCGTCTGGATCCGCGAGACCGCGCGATCGCTTCGACCGCCGCCACCGTGGACACGGTCACCCGTTCCGGCAACGCGTCGAGCGGGAACCACCGGAGACCGCCGTGCTTCTCCGGCTCTCGGAGTTCTGGCTCGCCGACGGTGTCCTCCGCGAGGTACACCGGCGAGATCCAGTGCTGCTGCAGTGCCTCCTCGAAATGGTCGACGACGCACAAGAGCTCGATCGAGCCGAGCTCGAGCCCGGTCTCCTCCAGGGCCTCCCTGCGGACGGCGTCCTCGAGGCGCTCCATCCAGTCGACCTTCCCACCGGGGATGCCCCAGGAACCGACCTCGGGCTCGCGGAGGCGCTCGAGCAGGAGGATCCGACCCTCGCGGACGATCGCGACGCCGCATCCGGAGCGCGGGTGCGGCATGGGCTCTCCAGCGGGTGGAAGCGTGGTGGACGACACGTGCTCACGTTACTCGACGCTGCACCGGCTCGGCCGTGAACGATCACGGTACGCTTGCTCCCGGCACCACGACGATTCGATGATGAAAGCGCAGACCATGCCCTACGAAGCAGCCGAAACCCGTTACGACGACATGACCTACCGCCGCGTGGGCCGCAGCGGACTGCGCCTCCCCGCGCTGTCCCTCGGTCTCTGGCACAACTTCGGCGAAGGCCGCAGCATCGAGGTCCAGCGGGCCATCGTGCGCCGCGCCTTCGACCTCGGGATCACCCACTTCGACCTCGCCAACAACTACGGCCCGCCCGCGGGTTCCGCCGAGACCGCCTTCGGCCGCATCTTCGCGGAGGACCTCGCGGCCCACCGCGACGAGATCATCATCACCTCGAAGGCCGGCTACTACATGTGGCAGGGGCCCTACGGCGAGTGGGGCTCGCGCAAGACCATGCTGTCCTCGCTCGACCAGAGCCTCGGCCGTATCGGCGTCGAGTACGTCGACGTCTTCTACTCGCACCGCCCCGACCCGGAGACCCCGATCGAGGAGACGATGGGTGCGCTCGCGACGGCGGTCAAGCAGGGCAAGGCGCTGTACGCCGGCATCTCGAACTACTCCCCCGAGCAGACCATCGCCGCGTCGGCCGCGCTTCGTGAGCACGGCGTCCCGCTGCTCGTGCACCAGCCGCGCTACTCGATGTTCTCCCGCGAGGTCGAGGACGGTCTGCTCGACACCCTCGACGACCTCGGTCTCGGTGCCGTCGTGTTCAGCCCGCTCGCGCAGGGCATGCTGACCGACCGCTACCTCGGCGGAACGGTCCCGTCGGACTCGCGTGCGGCGACGAGCCACTTCCTCAACGAGGAGTCGATCACGGACACCTACCTCGAGCGCGCCCGCGGCCTGCAGGCGATCGCCGAAGAACGCGGCCAGACGCTCGCGCAGCTGGCGCTCTCGTGGGTGCTGCGTCGCGACACGGTCACGTCCGCGATCATCGGTGCCAGCTCGGTCGAGCAGCTCGAGGGCAACTACGCGGCGATCCACCGCTTGGACTTCGACGACGCCGAGCTCGCGCGCATCGACGAGTTCGCCGTCCACGGCACCCTCCGCTGACGCCAGAACCCCTCCCCTGCCCCCTTCACCTTGTCCCTGACTCAGGACAGCTCCGGCGCGTCGCCCCCGCACCCACCCGACCCGCCGGAGTTCTCCTGAGACAGGTTCACAACTCAGGAGGACGTCGGCGCGTCGCGCAGAACGCCCCGGCGTGTCGGAATGACACGCCGGGGCGTTCCTGAGTTGCGAACCGAGCGGAGTCGGATCAGATGAGGTCGTCCGAGAGGTGGTTCGGCGTGCCGAAGCGGTGCGCCGTGATCGAGACCGCCTGCTCCTGGAGGAACGGCAGCAGCTCGATGCGGCCGGCCTCGGTGACGTCGCCCGCGTAGATCGCGACGTCGGGGCTGCCGGAGGTCGCGTGGGCGACACCCTCGGTCGTCCCACCGATGATCCGGACGCGCGCGCCGGCCTTCGTCCCGACGAGCGAGGCGGCGGTGACGTACCAGCGGTCCTCGCTCTCGACGGTGATCCCACCGGCGATGGCCTCGACGGCCGGGACGAGCTTCGGCGGCAGCGCGACGGCGGACGACACGTGCACGGTCGCGCCCGCGGTCGCACCGGCGGCGACGACGCGGAGGAGTTCCGCGACCGAACCGCCGTCCACGAGACGCACGTGGACCTCACGCGGCACGTACCGGAACACGTTGCGCTCGGCGGTCAGCTTCGAGACGTCCTTCGCGACCCCGAACTCGTCCGCCCACGCTGCAGCGTCGCTCGCGACCGACCGGCGCAGGAACGCGAACTCGTCGGCGGTGAGCACCGCGTCGGCGGCACGCAGCAACGAGGCGACGGCGGGCTTCGGCCCACGGCGCTCCGCCGACCGACCGACGGTGCGCTCAGCCGTGCTCTCGGCGCTCGACCACGAGCCGAGGCCGATGAGGTAGTTCGGGCCACCGGCCTTCGTCCCCGCGCCGACCGCGGACTTCTTCCAACCGCCGAACGGCTGACGCTGCACGATCGCGCCGGTGATGCCGCGGTTCACGTACAGGTTGCCGGCCTGGATGCCGTCGAGCCAGAGACGCAGCTCGGCCGGGTTCAGGGAGTGCAGCCCGGCGGTGAGTCCGTAGTCGATCTCGTTCTGGATGGCGATGGCCTCCTCGAGGGTCTCGGCCGTCATGATCCCAAGGATCGGGCCGAAGTATTCGGTGAGGTGGTACTCGGAACCGCGGGCGACGCCGGCACGCACGCCGGGGCTCCACAGCTTGCCGCTGTCGTCGAGCTGCTTCGGCTCGACCAGCCACGACTCACCGGAGCCGAGCGTCGTCAGGCCGCCGAGCAGCTTGCCCTTCGCCGGCTCGATGATCGGGCCCATCTGCGTGGTCGGGTCGACCGGGTAGCCGACCTTGAGCGAGGTGACGGCGTCGACGAGCTGGTGACGGAAGCGGCGCGAGGACGCGACGGATCCGACGAGGATCACGAGCGACGCGGCCGAGCACTTCTGGCCGGCGTGACCGAAGGCCGACGCGACGACGTCCTTCACCGCGAGGTCGAGGTCGGCGCTCGGGGTGACGATGATCGCGTTCTTGCCGGACGTCTCGGCGAGGAGCGGCAGCTCGGGGCGGAAGGAACGGAACAGCTCCGCCGTCTCGTAGCCACCGGTGAGGATGACGCGCTCCACCGTCGGGTGGGCGATCAGGCGCTCACCGAGCGAGTTGTCGGCCAGCTGCGCGAAACGGAGCACCTCGCGCGGCACACCGGCCTCCCACAGCGCCTCGATCATGACGGCACCGCTGCGGCGTGCCTGACGGGCGGGCTTGATGATGACGGGCGACCCGGCGGCGAGTGCCGCGAGGGTCGAGCCGGCGGGGATGGCGACGGGGAAGTTCCACGGCGGGGTGACGACGGTGAGCTTCGCGGGGCTGAACGTCGCGCCGTCCACGTGGTCGAGCTCGCGGGCGCGCTCAGCGTAGTAGTGGGCGAAGTCGATCGCCTCGGACACCTCGGGGTCGGACTGGTCGAGGGTCTTCCCGGTCTCGGACGCCATGACCTCCATGAGGTCGGCGCGACGCTGCTCGAGGACGTCGCCGGCGCGGTGCAGGATGACCGCACGCTCGGCGCCGGAGAGCGAGCCCCACGAGGCGCCCGCTGCAGTCGCTCCGTCGATCACGGCGTCGAGGGCTTCGACGCTGTCGAGGATGGACGCGGCGACGGTGTCGTTCCCGAGCCGCGACTCCGTGACGCGGGTGAGGATGTCGCGTCCCCACACCCGGTTCGCGGGGAGCGAGGGGTCGGTGTCGGGGGTGTTCTCGAACGCGTCGACCGGGGAGGCCTCGGCGGGCTTCGTGCGGTCCTGCTGCCGGTTCGGCGCGGGGACGGTGGTGTCCAGCTCGGCGAGCGACGCGAGGAACCGCTGCTCCTCACGGGCGAAGAGGGTCTCGTTCTCGCTCAGCTCGAACACGGCGGACATGAAGTTGTCCTGGCTCGCGCCCTCCTCCAGGCGGCGGATGAGGTACGCGATGGCGACGTCGAACTCCTGCGGGTGCACGACCGGCGTGTAGAGCAGGAGCTCGCCGACGTCGCGCTTCACGGCCTCGGCCTGCCCCTGGGCCATGCCGAGCAGCATCTCGAACTCGACGCCGCGCTCGACGCCCCGCTGCTTGGCGAGCAGCCAGGCGAAGGCGATGTCGAAGAGGTTGTGGCCCGCGACGCCGATGCGCACGTTGTCGATGCGGTCGGGGTGCAGGGCGTACTCGACGACGCGCTTGTAGTTGGTGTCGGAGTCCTGCTTGGTCGACCAGGTGGCGAGCGGCCAGTCATGGAGGGACGACTCGACCTGCTCCATGGGGAGGTTGGCGCCCTTGACGATGCGCACCTTGATGCCGGCGCCGCCCGCGGCACGGCGACCGGCCGACCACTCCTGGAGACGGATCATCGCGGAGAGCGCGTCGGGCAGGTAGGCCTGCAGGACGATGCCGGCCTCGAGGTCGTGGAACTGCGGGAGGTCGAGGAGCTTGGTGAAGACCGCGATGGTGAGGTCGAGGTCCTTGTACTCCTCCATGTCGAGGTTGATGAACTTCGCAGGTGTCGCCTTGGCGGCACGCTCGAACAGCGGGGTGAGGCTCGTGACGACGTGCTCGACGGCTTCGTCGAACGCCCAGACCGAGTGGGGGCTGACGGTCGACGACACCTTGATGGAGACGTAGTCGACGTCGGGGCGCGCGAGCAGCTTGTGCGTGCCCTCGAGACGACGTGCCGCCTCACCCGTGCCGAGGACGGCCTCGCCGAGCAGGTTGACGTTGAGCCGCGTGCCGGGCGTCTTGATCTTCGCGATCGCGGGGCCGAGCTTCTTGTCGGTGGCGTCGACGACGAGGTGGCCGACCATGTTGCGGAGCACCTTGCGGGAGATCGGGATGACGACGCCGGGCAGGATCGGGGCGAACGCACCGCCGCAGCGGACCGCTGCCTTCAAGTACCAGGGCAGGAACGCGGGCACCTTCGGGGCGATCGTCTGCAGGGTGCGGGCCGCGACGCGGAGGTCCTCCGGACGCACGACGCCGTCGACGAAGCCGACCGTGAACTCGAGGCCGGTCGGGTCCTTCAACACACCGGCGAGCTGCTGCGCGGAGGCGTCGGCGGGGATCGTCGAGGCCGTCTGGAGCCAGCGGCGGACGAGGGCGATGGCCTCGGTGGCGAGGGCGTCGCGGTCGAGCTGCTGCGTCGATGCAAGAGTGTCGGTCATGGTGCCAGTATCGGCGTCGGGACCAATAAGATACAGCGAAGGTTTTCGAATGATATTCATCGGTTGAGCCGATGGTTTTGGAGGGCACCGTGCTGGACGTCCGACGGCTCCGCCTCCTGCGCGAACTCAAGATCCGCGGGACGATCGCCGAGGTCGCCGCAGCCCTCAACTTCAGCCCCTCCTCCGTGTCGCAGCAGCTCTCCGTCCTCGAGCAGGAGACCGGTGTCGAGCTCCTGCGGAAGGTCGGTCGACGGGTGCAGCTCACCCCGCAGGCCGAGATCCTGGTGGGGCACACAGACGCCCTCCTCGACACGCTCGAGCGCGCCGAGGCCGACCTCGGGGCGTCCCTCACGACCGTGTCGGGCACCATCCGTGTCGCGGTGTTCCAGTCGGCGGCGCTCGCACTCATGCCGGCTGCCCTCAGCGCCATGCGACGCGACCACCCGGACGTCCGCGTCGAGATGGTGCAGCACGAACCGGAGACCGCCCTGGCCGAGACCTGGGCGCGCGACTTCGACGTCGTCGTCGCGGAGCAGTACCCCGCCCACGCCGCCCCGCGGCACCCCGGACTCGACCGCCGCCAGCTCGCCACCGACCCGATCCGACTCGCGTGCCCGCCGGTCGCGAACGAGATCCACCCGGTGCTGCGCATCGAGGATGCGGCCGACCTCCCCTGGGTGATGGAGCCGCACGGAGCGGCGTCGCGACACTTCGCCGAGCAGTTGTGCCGCCGCGCCGGGTTTGAGCCTGACGTCCGCTACCAGACCGCCGACCTCCAGGCGCAGATCCGGTTGATCGAGTCCGGCAACGCGGTCGCCCTCATCCCCGACCTCCAGTGGGCGGGCGAGCCGGCCAGCTGTCGCCTCGTCGACCTGCCCGACCTCCCGCGACGCACCATCTTCACCTCCGCGCGCGAGGCCGGCGTCACCCGCCCGGCGATCGTCGCCTTCCGCGCCGCCCTCGAGGCCGCAGCGGCCTAGCCGAGACCACCCTTCGACAGGCTCAGGGACCGAATGCAAGGGGGGTGCGCCTCCCAGCCGCCGGTGCTTGGCTGGAATTTCCGCATTCCTCCGAAGGAGCACCCGCATGACCGACACCACCACACGCCCCGCAACCGCCGCCGGCACCTTCTCGCTCGGCGGCGACCTCACCGTCAACCGACTCGGCTACGGCACGATGCAGCTGACCGGCGAGGGCGTCTGGGGCGAGCCCGACGACCGCGACGGCGCCATCCGCCTGATCAAGCGCGCCGCCGAACTCGGCGTGAACTTCTTCGACAGCGCCGACGCCTACGGCCCCGACGTCACCGACACCCTCCTCCGCGAAGCGCTGCACCCCTACGACGACATCGTGATCGCGACGAAGGTCGGCCAGACCCGACAGGGTCCCGGCGAGTGGACGCCCACCGGCGTGCCCGCCTACCTCCGCCAGCAGGTCGAGCTCGGCCTCCGCCGTCTCGCCGTCGACCGCATCGACCTCCTGCAGTTGCACCGGATCGACCCGACGGTGCCGTTCGAGGACCAGATCGGCGAACTGCGCAAGCTGCAGGACGAGGGCAAGATCAGACACATCGGCCTCAGCCAGGTCAGCGTCGCCGAGGTCGAAGCGGCCCAGCAGATCGCTCCGATCGCGTCGGTGCAGAACCTCTACAACCTCACCGACCGCTCCTCGGAGGACCTCCTCGACTGGTCGACCGAGCACGGCGTCGCCTTCATCCCGTGGTTCCCGCTGGCGACCGGCGCCCTCAGCAAGGAGCACGGCCCGCTCACGCACCTCGCCGAGCGACACGACGCGACCCCGTCGCAGCTCGCGCTGGCCTGGCTGCTCAAGCGCTCGCCCGTCATGCTCCCGATCCCGGGGACGTCGAGCATCGAGCACCTCGAGGACAACCTGCAGGGTGCGACGATCGAGCTCACCGACGACGAGTTCGAGGAGCTGTCCGCCGTCTCGGAGTAACGCTCCCACCGCCCTTCGACAGGCTCAGGGACCGGACCGCTGATCACTGAGCGGCCACCCGGTCACTGAGCTTGTCGAAGTGCAGCGCAGCTCAGGGACCGACCACCCGGCTCAGCGGAGCCGCTTCGACAGCTCGTGCGCCTGCTCCAGGAGCAGGCCGCCGAGGAACGCCTGGCGCTCAGGCCGGAACCGGGATTCGATCCCGGTGAGACTGAGCGCCCAGGCGGGCTTCCCCGCCGCATCGAAGACCGCCGCGCCCATGCCCCAGCTGCCCTCGAGGATGAGCGCCGGGTTCACCGCGTACCCGCGCTCGCGCGTCTCGCGGATCCGCTCGCGCACGCGGTCGGCGGTGTGGGCCTCGCCCCATCGCTCGACGAGGTCGGCGCGACCCAGGTAGTCGTCGATCTCCTCGTCGCTCGAGAACGCGAGGATCGCCAGCCCCGCCGACGCAACCCCCAGGGGGAAGCGGACACCCTCGGTCAGGACGAACGACCGCACCGGGAAACTCCCCTCCTCGCGCAGCAGACACACGGTCTCGAACCCGCGACGCACCGACAGGAAGGCGCTCTCGCCACTTTCGTGCGCGAGGATCCGCACGCTCTCCCGGGCGAGCTCGGCGACGTCGTACCGCTCCGCCGCGAGCGATCCGAGGAGGAACAGCTCGGGGCCGAGGTGCCACCGGGCGGCGCGGACGTCGTGGTCGAGGAAGCCCTCGGCGGCGAGCGAGGCGAGCAGGCGGTGCGCCGTCGGCCGGGTGAGCCCGGCGGCCGCGGCCACCGCCGAAGACGACGCACCACCGGGGTGCTCCGACACGATCTTGAGGATCCGGCTCACGCGCGAGACGACCTGGGCGCCACGCATCCCCTCAG
This sequence comes from Plantibacter sp. VKM Ac-2876, assembly GCF_015350715.1. Classification (NCBI taxonomy): domain Bacteria; kingdom Bacillati; phylum Actinomycetota; class Actinomycetes; order Micrococcales; family Microbacteriaceae; genus Plantibacter; species Plantibacter sp. VKM Ac-2876. Next base: position 1,042,382 of record NZ_JADKSI010000001.1, read on the forward strand.
CCACGTCGCACTCCCGGTTTGTCCACATGGTGAGCCTACGCCGCAGCCGGGACCACGTCATGAGTGAATCGGGGACTGGGCTCCACGCCACCTTTGACACCGCACGACGGCTGTGACTGACTACAGGAGAGACGAACGGCCTACGCCACCATGTGGTCAGGTCGGCCCGCCATCCACAAGGGAGTGACATGACGAAACACTGGTCGAGCGCCGCCGAAGCGTTGCACGAGGTCGTCCGGGACGGAGCGACCATCGCGGTCGGCGGGTTCGGCCTGAGCGGCAACCCGACCGACCTCATCGAGGCCCTGCGGGACACGGGTGCCACCGACCTCACGATCGTCTCCAACAACATGGGCGTCGACGGCAAGGGCCTCGGCATCCTCCTCGAGAACCGACAGGTGCGGAAGGTCGTCGCGTCGTACGTGGGCGAGAACAAACTCTTCGCCAAGCAGTTCCTCGACGGCGAGCTCGAGGTCGAGTTCACGCCGCAGGGCACGCTCGCCGAGCGGCTGCGCGCGGGCGGCGCCGGTATCGCCGGGTTCTACACGAAGACCGGCGTCGGCACCCCGGTCGCGGAGGGCAAGCCGACGGAGGTGTTCGACGGGGAGACCTACGTCCTCGAGCGCGGCATCGTCGCCGACGTGGCCCTCGTGCACGCGTTCCGCGCCGACCGCGAGGGCAACCTCGTCTTCCGGCACACCGCCCGGAACTTCAACCCGATCGTCGCGACCGCCGGCCGGCTGACGATCGCCGAGGCCGAGGAGGTCGTCGAGGATGGCTACCTCGATCCGAACACCGTCGTCACCCCCGGCATCTTCGTCCAGCGCCTCGTCACGGCGACGCCGCGGGTGAAGGACATCGAACAGCGCACCGTCCGTCCGGCGGCCGCCACCACGACACCGGCAGGAGCCTGATCATCATGTGGACGAGAGACGACATGGCCGCGATCGCGGCGACCGAACTCCGCGACGGCGAGTACGTGAACCTCGGCATCGGCATCCCCACGCTCGTCGCGAACCACGTCCCGCCGGGCGTCCACGTCACGCTGCAGAGCGAGAACGGCCTGCTCGGCATGGGTCCGTTCCCGATCGAGGGCGAGGAGGACGCCGACCTCATCAACGCCGGGAAGCAGACGGTCACGCTCCTCGAGGGCGGGAGCTACTTCGACTCGGCGATGTCGTTCGGCATGATCCGCGGCGGCCACGTGCAGCTGGCCATCCTCGGCGCGCTCCAGGTCTCGGGTGCGGGCGACCTCGCGAACTGGACGATCCCAGGCAAGCTCGTCAAGGGCATGGGCGGAGCGATGGACCTCGTCGCCGGAACCCCGCGGGTGGTGGTCGTCACCGAGCACGTCGCGAAGGACGGCAGCCCGAAGATCGTCGAGCGGTGCGATCTGCCGCTCACCGGCGTCGGTGTCGTCGACCGCATCATCAGCGACCGCGCCGTCTTCGATATCGTCGAGGGGGCGCTCGTCCTCCGGGCCTTCGAGCCCGACACGAGCGTCGCCGAACTGCGCACCCTGACGGGCGCGGAGTTCTCCGTCGAACTCGACCCCACCACCACCGGCGAGGTGCCGACCGCACCCGCCACGCCTCAGGAGGCACACGCATGAGCACCGTCATCGTCGGGTACGCCCGTACCCCGTTCGTGAAGTTCAACGGGGCGTTCGCGTCCGTGCCGGCCACCGAGCTCGGCGCCCACGCCATCCGCGCGGCCCTGTCCCGGGCGGGGGTCGACGCCGCCGACGTGCAGCAGGTCATCGCCGGCCAGGTGTTGCAGGGCGCCACCGGCCAGAACCCCGCCCGGCAGTCCGCCGTCGGGGCCGACATCCCCTTCACCGTCCCCGCCATCACCGTCAACGCGGTGTGCCTCTCCGGCATGGAGGCGATCGTCACCGGTACACGTCTCATCGACGCCGGCGAGGTGGACGTGGTCGTCGCGCTCGGCCAGGAGTCGATGAGCCTCGCCCCGCACGCCTGGTCGGGCTCGCGCGCCGGCAAGCGCTACGGCGCCATCGAGCTCGTCGACACCCTCGACCACGACGGCCTGACCGATGCGTTCGAGCACCGGTCGATGGGGTCGTCCACCGAGGAGCGCAACGGCTCACTCGGCATCGCACGCCCGGAGCAGGACGCCTGGGCGGCCGGCTCGCACCAGCGGCTCGCCGCAGCTGCGGACGTCCAAGCCGAGGAGATCGAACCCTTCTCGGTGCCGGGGCGCAAGGGCCCGACGGTCGTGAGCGCCGACGACGGACTCCGCGCCGACACCACCGCCGAGTCGCTGGCCGGGCTGCGTCCCGCGTTCGGCGGCGAGGGCACGATCACCGCGGGTAACTCCTCCCAGATCACCGACGGAGCGGCCGCGGTCGTGCTCATGAGCGAGGAAGCCGCTGCGGCCCGGGGACTCACCCCGATCGCCCGCGTCGTCGCGCACGCGCTCGTCGCCGGACCCGACGTCAGCCTGCACGCCCAGCCCTCCAACGCGATCGCCGCCGCACTCGCGAAGACCTCCCACACCACGGGTGATCTCGCAGCGGTCGAGATCAACGAGGCGTTCGCCGCCGTGTCGGTCCACTCGACCGACGAACTCGGAGTGGATCCCGCGATCGTCAACGCGAACGGCGGCGCGATCGCCCTCGGTCACCCGATCGGCGCCTCCGGCACCCGGATCGTCGGGCACCTCGCCCGCCGTCTCGCCGCCGCCGGCCCGGGTTCGATCGGCGCCGCCGGCATCTGCGGTGGTGGCGGCCAGGGCTCCGCGATCATCCTCGAGGCCGTCTGATCCGTCCGTAACTCCTGCTGGACGCTCGGCGCCGATCCCCGCCCGTGCGCAACTCCTGCTGATCGCGCCGCGTCGCCTCACGCCCCGGCGTGTCGGGTGAGCCGCAGGACTCCAAGCAGGAGTTGTGCGCACGGGCGGGGATCACCGCCTTGGAGGAGCAGGAGTTGTGCGCGGGGCGAGCTGGCCGCGCTGCCGACTCAGACGGGCTCGCCGGTGACGGTGTAGCGGAGGTGGACGACACCGGCCTCGAAGCGACGCTCGTCGACGAGTTCCAGACGTCGCCGGAGGTTGGCCGGCAGCGCCCGCAAGCCGCCGCCGACGATCACCGGTGAGAGGAACAACTGCACCTCGTCGACGAGCCCCGCGGCCATCGCCTCGGCTGCGAGGTGCGGGCCGCCGACGCTGAGGTCGCGGTCCGATTCCGCCTTCCACCGGCGTACGGCCTCCGGGTCGAACGATCGCTCGAGCGTCGTCCGGGCCGTCGAGACCGCATCGAGCGACGTCGAGTACACGACCTTGTCGGCCGCGAGCCACAGAGCCGCGAAGTCGGCGATCTCGCGAGGCTCGTCCGGCAGCTCGTCCGCCGTCTCCCAGAACGTCATGATCTCGTACATGCGTCGGCCGAACAGGTAGGTGCCGATCGGCCGGGAGAGCTCGTTCACGAAGGCGTGCACCTCGGCGTCCGGTGCGCTCCAGTCGAAGCGGCCCTCCTCATCGGCGAGGTAGCCGTCGAGCGAGCTGATCGCCGAATAGATGAGCCTGCCCATGTGTCCTCCGTCGCCAGTGCCGGTACGCGAGAGGCTAGGCCGCAGAGGCGACCGCCCACAAGGGCCGGCTCCGGCACCGACGGTCAGGCGGGCGGGATGACGAGCGTCGCGAAGGAGTCCGCCGGCAGGGTCGGCGTGATGACGTCGTCGCCCACCACGATCTGCACGGGGAGCGGTTCGCCGAGGTCGTTCTGCATCACGAGCACGACGCCGCCGTCCGGGTTGCGGAAGGCGAGCAGGTTCTCGTGCCCGGTCCAGCTCATCGTCGCGAGCCGCTGCGCACCCGGCTGCAGGAAGTGCCCCAGGTGCCGCATGAGGAAGTACTCGTGGGTGTAGCGGAAGGTCCGGGCCTCGGGGTCCACGACGACGAGGGAGTTCTGCGCCCAGCCCCATCGGCTGACCCCACCCTCCGTGAGCGCGAGGTTCCAGTACGTGTAGGCCTGCGCGCCGTGTGTGAAGAAGTGGCGCATGAGTCCCCAGGTGTGCCGCACGAAGCGCCAGTCGTTCCGTCCGTCGCCACACTCCTGCTCGGTCTGGTACAGCGCGAGGTCCGGGTGGGCGTGATGCACGGCAGCGATCGCGCCCTTGCCGGCCCACTGGAATCCGACTCCGGCGACCCAGGGACCGGCCGCCGGATCCCGGAGCACGGTCTCGATCTGCGCGTCGTGCGGCCGCTCCTGCGTGCCGAGGAAGACCCGCACTCCGAGACGGTCCATCTCCGGCCCGAGGACGGCGATGAACCGAGCGAGCCCCTCGGCCGTCCACACACAGCTCGGGAACACCTGCGCCGAGTTGAACTCGTTCTGCGGCATGACCATTTCGACGCGGATACCCTCCTCGCCGTAGGCCTCGACGAAGCGGGCGAAGTACCGGGCGTAGGTCTCGAGGTAGCGGTCTTCGAGGATGAAGAGATCGGTCCCCTCGGCACCGAGTTGATCGTCGCGGATGCCGTTGTCGACGCCGGACCCCGGCCAGGGGCGCGCGGCCGCGTAGTGCCCGTTCGTCTTCATCCAGGTGGGCGGGCTCCACGGCGACGCCCAGAGACGCAGGTCGCCCTGGTACCGCTGCGCCGCCTGGATGAAGGGGACGAGCGTCGCGCGGTCGTGGTCGATGCTGAAGTGCTCGAGGTCGAAGTCGCCGTCGACCTCGTCGTAGGAGTACCAGTCGGTGGAGAAGTCGTTGGCGCCGACGGGCATGCGGCAGAGCGAGAGGTTCAGTCCCGCGCCCGGCGTGAAGAGGTCGGACAGGATGCCCTCGCGGTCCGCTTCGGGCAGGAGACCCAGCGCCGTCCAGCCGAGTTCGTTGAAGCATCCGCCGATACCGTCGACGGTCTGCTGCGGGTTCGTCACGTCGACCATGACGTTCGGCATCCCCGCGAGTCGTCCGAACCCGAGGGGCTCCTGCTCCTGCCAGGGTGCGTCCTGGGTGGTCACGACCCAGCTGACCGACCGCGCTGAAGGCGTGGTGCCTCCGCTGGCGACGGGGCTGCTGGCGGGAATGCTGCTCGTCATCGAGTGCCTTTCGACGGGGGTCCTCCGTGGACCGCGACCGGTGCTCCCACCAGTATGTTGCAGAACCCGCGAAAACCGAAGATCAGTCGCCATTCACGATCGGGCGCGGCGCGCAGCAGGGCTCACCCGAGCGGCGCACCCGGGACACCCCGCTGGCATGCCGTTCGCAGGCGGTCGTACACTCGATGGATGGCCGATTCCACGACGGTCCGGGAGCCGCAACCCGGAGCAGACCTCCCCGACGCCCGCGGGCGCACCGGCCTGCACCGTACCGGCCTCGACCTCACCGGCAACCCGCGTGTCCAGGTGACCGACGTGGAACTGGTCGCCGCCGCCTGGCACGTCCTCCGACGGACGACCCTGCGGGTCCAGGACCGCTCAGGCGCCTGGACGACGCAGCAGCGCGAGACCTACGACCGCGGCAACGGTGCGACCATCCTGCTCTACCACGGTGACTCCCGGAAGGTCCTGCTCACCAGGCAGTTCCGCTACCCGGCCTACGTCAACGGACACCCGACCGGCGAGCTCATCGAGACCGCCGCCGGCCTGCTCGACGACGACGATCCCGAGACGGCTGTCGCCCGCGAGGCCCGCGAGGAGACGGGGTTCGCGGTCGAGGCCGTCCAGCATGTGTTCGACGCGTTCATGAGCCCCGGCTCCGTGACCGAGCGCCTGCACTTCTACGCGGCGGAGTACGACCCCGCTGCGCGTCGCGGCGACTGGGGCGGACTCGCCGAGGAGGGCGAGGAGATCGAACTCCTCGAACTCGACATCGACGACGCGATCGCGCGCATCGGCGACGACATCATCGACGCGAAGACCATCATGCTGCTGCAGTGGGCGAGGCTCTCCGGCCCGTTCGCGACGGCACCGACGCCCGTTCCGCCTGCACCACCCGCACGCTAGTACCGCCGAGACTCCCGGACCCCGAGCTCGCCAGAACACCGTGCCACCCGTCTCCGGGTGGCCGATCGGCGAACCCGAACACCGGTCGGCCACCCGGTCATCTGCCCGTCAGGCCGAGCGGATGATGTCCGTGAGCACCGCGCAGCCGAAGTCGAGCGCGTCGAGCGGCACGCGTTCGTCGACACCGTGGAACATCCCGGGGAAGTCGAAGTCCGCCGGCAACCTGAGCGGGATGAACCCGTACCCCGTGATGCCGAGTCGGCTGAGCGCCTTCGCGTCGGTGCCGCCGGGGATGAGATGTGGGAGCACGGTCGCACCGGGATCGTGACGCTCGATGACCGCCTCGATCACCGAGACCAGCTCGCCGTCGTTCGGGGACTCCATCGCGATGAGCTCCAGCTGGACCTCGACGTCGACCCCCTCGCCCGCCGCTTCACGGATGCGCGCGATGACCTCGTCCCGCTGGCCGGGCAGGAACCGGGCGTCGACCGTCGCGGTCGCGGATTCGGGGATCACGTTCTCCTTGTACCCGCCGGTGATCATGGTGACGTTCGCCACGTTCTGCAGGCCGGCGCGCAGCCGCGATGCGCTGGGACCGACGAGCGCGGCGAGTTCGAACGGCGAGAGCTCGGAGGAGGCTCCGGTCAGTTCGCGCAGCCGCTGGAACAGGTGCGTCGTCGTCTCGGTGAACGACACCGGCCAGTCGAGCGCGCCGATCCGGCCGACCGCGGCGGCGAGCTTGACGATCGCCGAATCCTGGCTCGCGAGCGAGGCGTGACCGGCGGCACCGTGGGCGGTCAGCCGCAACCAGAGCACGCCCTTCTCGCCGGTGTTGAGCAGATACGCACGGGTGTCGGCTCGTTCGCCGAGGGTCACGCTGTACCCGCCGCCCTCGCTGATCGCGTCGCGGACGCCGGCGAACTGCTCCGGGTGGTGCTCGACCATCCACTGCGAGCCGAGGACGCACCCGGCCTCCTCATCGGCGAAGAACGCCAGGACGACGTCGCGCTCGGGCTGCTCCCCCGCCGTCACCATGCGCCGGACCGACGCGACGATCATCGCCACCATGTTCTTCATGTCGACGGCGCCGCGGCCCCACAGCATGCCGTCGGCGATCTCGCCACCGAACGGGTCGACCGTCCATGCGGCCGCGTCGACCGGGACGACGTCGAGGTGCCCGTGCAGCAGGAGGCCGGGCAGGGTGCGGTCGCGACCTGGCCACCGCGCGACGAGGTTCGTCCTGCCGGGCTCGGCCTCGAAGCGCTCGCACACGATCCCGACCTCACCAAGGAGGCGTTCGACGAGGTCCGCCGCGCGGGACTCGCCGACGGCACGCCCGCCGCCGTAGTTCGAGGTGTCGATCCGGATGAGGTCGCGCGTGATGGAGACGACCTCCGAGAGACCGACCGGGTCGCTCACGCGCTCGCCCACGCTCATTCGGCGGTCCGCGGGACCACGGTGAACCGGCGGTTGGCGAGCGAGGGAACCCGCGCCCGCACGGTGTCGAGTCGCGCCGGATCGAGCTCGGCGAAGACGACCCCTGGTGCCTCGCCGGCGGCGGCGATGACGACGCCGGCAGGGTCGACGATGATCGAGTTGCCGGTGGCGAGCGGGCCGGTCTGGTTGGCGCTCACGACGTAGGCGGTGTTCTCGATGGCCCGGGCGCGCACGAGGGTGGTCCAGGCGTCCTCCTTGCCGGGACCGACGATCCACATCGCGGGCAGCAGGATGACGTTGGCGCCGGCGTCGATGAGACGCCGCGCGCTCTCCGGGAAGCGGAGGTCGTAGCAGGTGAAGGCCCCGATGCGGAGGTCGCCGAGCTCGAGGACGAACGGTTCGGTGAGCTCGCCGGCCGAGATGCCGTCGCTCTCCGCGTATCCGAAGGCGTCGTAGAGGTGCACCTTCCGGTACGTCGCGGTGATGTTGCCCTCGGCGTCGATCGCCACGAGCGTGTTGTAGGGCAACCCACCGGGGTTCTCCTCGATGGTGCCGACGACCGTCGGGAGGGAGCGCGCGGCAGCTGCGGCGGCGACACCCGTGATGAATGGGCCGTCGAGTGGTTGGGCGATCGCGGCGAGCGCGCTCGGCGGTTCCGAGGTGGCGTAGCTGCTCATCTCCGGCAGTACGAGCAGTTCGGCGCCGCCCGCCGCTGCCTCACCGAGCAGGGCGACCACGCTGGCGAGGTTCTCGTCGATGTCCGTTCCGGCGGAGAACTGCCCGGATGCGATGCGCATGTGAAACCTCGTTCCGTGGGAAGGGCCGCGACCGTCGGCGCGTGGCCGTCCAGCCACCCTATGCCGAGAGTGGGGGCGTGCGCCGCCGGAACCGGAGCCGGCCCTGGCTCACGAGGATGCCGAGCACGACGATCACGCCGCCCACCGGCTCATTCCAGTGCAGGATCTCACCGAGCACGAGGATGCCGAGGACGACACCGACGAGGGGCGTGAGGTACGTGACGGTGGACGCCGCCGTCGGGCCCCAGGAGTCGACGATCGTCGTCATCCAGATGTAGGCGACGCCGGTACCGAGTGCTCCCAGCGCGAGCATGCTGAGGACGACCGGGGCGTCGAGCGACACGGGCTGCATCGCGATGAACGGGGAGAGCACGAGCATGATGACGGCGGCGAGTGAGATCTCCACGGCCGAGATGACGACCGCGTCGTAGCTGTGGGTGCCGAGGACGAACTTCCGGAGGTAGACGAAGGCGATGCCGTAGCAGAGGGTCGCGCCGAGGCAGGCGAGCTGAGCCGGGATGGACTCGAGGATCGCCGGGTCGGCCAGGACGCGCCAGGGGCCGACGACGATCGCGACGCCGAGGGCGCCGACGAAGATGCCGAACACCTGCAGGCCGTTCAGCCGTTCCTTCGGGAGGAACACCGCGCCGACGGCGAGCGTCATGATCGGCGTGGTCGCGTTGAGGATGCTCGACAGGCCGGACGGCAGGAACTGTCCCGCCCAGGAAAACAGGAGGAACGGGGCGACGCAGAGGAAGACGGAGACGACGGCGAGGTGCGCCCAGAGCCGACGCTCCCGCGGCCAGCGGCGTCGGGTGACGAGCATGATGATGCAGAGCGTCAGGGCACCGAGCACCACGCGGGACAGCGCGACCTGCGCCGGAGCGAGTCCGGTCAGGCCGGTCTTCATGAAGAGGAAGCTGGCGCCCCAGATGAGCGCAGCGCCGAGATAGGCGCCCAGCACCCTGCGGGACCCTGGTGCGACGAGCGCGGTGACACGGGTGTTCGGTGCTGCGGCGCTCATCGTGCTCCCTCGAGTCGGACGACTCAGCTTGGCATCACCCACCGACGCCGTGTTCGCAATTCAGGACGCACCCGCGTGTCTCGCCCGCTCCGCCGCGCCGCAGCACGGACACGCCGGAGGGCTTCCTGAATTGCGAACGGGTCAAGCGGTGGTGGTGACGGGCTCCAGCCGGTGGATCGCCTCCACGAGCGGCGCGAGTTCCGGGAGCGACTCGGCTGTGGTGAGCGACTCCTCGAGGGCGCGGTCGTGCACCGGTCGGGCCTCCTCGAGCAGCGCCTTCCCGGCCGCCGTGAGCTCGGTGTAGACCCCTCGGCGATCGTCGGCGCACAGCACGCGGGTGAGGAGCGCGCGGTCCTCGAGGCGGTTGACGAGCCGGGTGGTGGCGCTCGGCGACAGGGCCGTCGCGCGGGCGAGCTGCTGCATGCGCATGTGCCAGCCGTCCTGGCGCCCCAGGGCGTCGAGCACGGTGTACTCGACCACCGAGAGCCGGGCCTCGGCCTGCAGCGCACGTTCCAGATCGGACTCGATCGACCCGTACAGGGCAGCGAGCGTCCGCCACCCCTGCGCGCGGATCTCAACAGCGTCGTCGGCGATGCCCATCGGGACTCCTCGGTTCGAACATCGAATAATTGATTGCAGACGCAGATAGTTGCTTGCGCTATTACCTAGCGCGTGCAACGATATCTATCGCGCGTCTGCAACTATCAGCGTACGCGTCCGGCCTACCGGCCACCAGTACTCACCCCACGACCCCCAGGAATCGCAGGAATCGTCATGCCACTCGGTCTCATCGCCCTCGCCCTCGGCGGCTTCGGCATCGGCCTCACGGAGTTCGTCATCATGGGGCTGCTGCCCGAGGTGGCGGCCGACTTCGGCGTCTCGGAGGCCGCCGCCGGCTGGCTCATCTCCGGCTACGCCCTGGCCGTCGTCGTCGGGGCGCTCGCCCTCACCGCGGCGGTCACCCGACTGCCGAAGAAGCCCGTCCTGCTGGCCCTGATGGTGCTCTTCATCGCCGGAAACCTCGTCTCCGCACTCGCCGGTGACTACCAGGTCATGCTCGCCGGCCGCATCATCGCCGCCCTCAGCCACGGAGCGTTCTTCGGCATCGGCTCGGTCCTGGCGGCGGCGATGGTCCCCGCCCACAAACAGGCCGGCGCGATCGCGATCATGTTCACCGGCCTCACCGCGGCGAACGTGCTCGGTGTCCCCTTCGGCACGCTGCTCGGCCAGCACTTCGGCTGGCGCTCGACCTTCTGGGCCATCACGGTGATCGGGGTCGTCGCCTTCGTCGGCATCCTGACACTCGTGCCCAAGCCGAAGCGTGACGAAGCCCCGGCGTCGCTCCTCGCCGAGCTGCGCGCGTTCCGCTCCGGCCAGGTCTGGCTCTCGATCGCTGTCACGGTCCTCGGCTACGGCGGCATGTTCGGCGCGTTCACCTACATCGCCTACACGCTCACGGAAGTCAGCGGCTTCGCGTCGACCACGGTGCCGTGGCTGCTCATCCTCTTCGGCGTCGGACTCCTGGTCGGCAACATCGTGGGTGGCAAGGCGGCCGACCGGAACATCGACCGGACGCTCATCGTCGTGATCGCGATGCTGACCGTGATCCTGGTCGCGTTCGCCGCGACCGCTCAGTCGCCCGTCGCCACCGTGATCGCCCTCGTCCTCATGGGCGGCTTCGGATTCGCGACCGTCCCCGCGCTGCAGATGCGGGTCATGCGGTACGCCGCTCCCACGCTCGCCTCGGGCGCGAACATCGCCGCGTTCAACCTCGGCAACGCGCTCGGCGCCTGGCTCGGCGGCGTCACGATCACCGCCGGCCTCGGCTACACCTCGCCGATCTGGGCCGGAGCGGCCATCACCCTGCTCGGCCTGATCGTCATCATCGGTGCGTCCACCGCCGCGAAGCGCTCCCGTCGTCGTCCACAACTCCTGCAGGATGAGCCCGCCGACGCCGCCCGCGCGGAGATCCCGCACCCCGCGTGAGCCGCCCGCGACTCCAGCAGGAGTTGTGAACGGTCTGGGCTGCGCACCTCGACAAGCTCGGTGACCGGGGTAGGGGTGCTCGGTGACCGGGACAGCGGCGAGCGGCGAGCGGCGAGCGGCGAGCACGCTACCGTGGGCGGATGAGCCGAACCCCTCGCCCCAGTGGCACCATGATCGCGGTCGCCGAGCACTGGGCGGCCGAGCGACCGGCGATGCAGCCCGGCAGCCCGACCATCACGATGCTCGGAGCGGGCACGGCGAACGAGGTCGCAGCGGTCGAACTCGACGGCGGCGAGCGCGTCATCGTGAAGCTCTCCCCCGCGGACGCGGCCGGCCTCACCTACGAGCGGTCCCTCATGGCGACCGAGGCGCTCGCCCTCCGCATCCTCGGCCGTGCGGAGGTGCCGCAGCCGGAGATCGTCTTCGAGGCGACGCTCGACGGACGCGACGCCCTCGTGATGACCGAGCTCACCGGCCGGCCGGCGAACAGCACCGAGACCGTCCCCCTCGCCCGCGACGTCCTCGGCCGCACGCTCGCCCGCCTGCACGAGGCAGGACGCACGCCGTTCCACGTGGAACCAGACGACGTCGACATCCCGGCGGAGGCCGCGTCCACCGATCCGGCGACCGGCCTCGCCGAGGGGAACCGATTCGGCTACCCCTTCCGCCCGGAGCTCCAGGCGGCGACCGCCGCCGACGCCTACCGACTCGTCGTGGAGGCCGTCCTCGCCGACGCCCTGCGGTTCGAGGTCGACCTCCCGGTCGCGGCGGACGAGATCCGACACCTGATCGACACCGCGCTGCCGGCCTTCGACACCGTGACGGAGCCGACGCTCGTCCACTTCGACCTCTGGGAGGGCAACCTCCTCGTCATGCCCGAGCACGGGGCGGAGGCCGCCCAACTGACCGGCGTCATCGACCATGAGCGCGCGCACTGGGCCGACCCCACCGCCGACCTCGTCTCCCTGGCGCTCTTCACCGACGTGCCGGAGACGGTCGCCGCCGACTCGGAACTCCTCCGTGCCTACCGCGAGACCTCCGGCCGCGAGCTCCTCCCCGACGAGGACACCCGGACCCGCGCGCGCCTGTGGTCCCTGTACCTCGCGCTCGTCATGGTGGTCGAAGGCGTCCCGCGCGGCTACGAGGGCGACTGGTTCGACGAGCACGACGCGTCGGTGCGCACGTGGATCGGTGACATCGCGGCCTCGCTCGACTGAGCGCGGACCAGGTGTCACTGCGCATAACTCCTGCAGCTCGCAGACCCAGCAACGCACCCTCGCGGGGATGCGTCGGTGAGGTGGCCATGTTGCCGTGTCCAGCAGGAGTTGTGCGCAGCGGCGGTTGCGCGCGGCCGTACCGGCGCGGCTAGACTGGTCGGCTCGCCAGGCGGTGGGCGGCCCGGCGCGAACCAGCGCGGGCCCGTTCGGGAGCGATCAGCTCCCTGGGGAGTGCGCACCATGGGCTACATCGACGTCAGCGACCTCAGTTACACGCTGAGCGACGGACGGACCCTGCTGGACGAGGTCTCGTTCCGCGTCGGCGAAGGGGCGATCGCCGCGCTCATCGGAGCGAACGGCGCCGGGAAGACGACGCTCCTGCGGATCATCCGCGGCGAACTCCAGCCCGACTCCGGGGTCGTCTCCATCGACGGCGGTCTCGGTGTGATGGACCAGTTCGTCGGTCGCGGTGACGACGACCGGACGGTCCGTGACCTCCTCGTCCAGGTCGCGCCTCCGCGGGTGCGTGCGGCGGCCGAGGCGGTCGACCGCGCCGAGCTCGCCCTCATGGAGGACGACGTCGAGGCGACGCAGATGGCCTACGCGACGACGCTCGCCGAGTACGCCGACGCCGGCGGGTACGACCAGGAGGTGCTCTGGGACAGCTGCTGCGAGGCGGCACTCGGGGTGCCCTACGACCGCGCGCAGTGGCGGACGCTCGGCACGTTGTCCGGCGGCGAGCAGAAGCGGCTCGTCCTGGAGGCCCTGTTCCGCGGCCCCGAGCAGGTCCTCCTCCTCGACGAGCCCGACAACTCCCTCGACGTCCCGACGAAGCGCTGGCTCGAGGGGATGCTCGCCGAGACCCGGAAGACGGTCCTCCTCGTCTCGCACGACCGCGAGCTCCTGGCGCAGGCGGCGACCCGCATCATCACCCTCGAGGTCGGTGCGGCCGGCAGCACGACGTGGACCCACGGCGCGAGCTTCCGCAGCTACCACGAGGCCCGCGACGCCCGCCTCGACCGACTCGACGAACTCCGCCGGCGCTGGGACGAGGACCGCGTGAAGCTGCGCGCCCTCGTGCTGCGTCTGCGCGAGCAGGCCAAGTTCAACGACTCCATGGCCTCCCGCTACCGGGCCGCGCAGACCCGACTCGCCAAGTTCGAGGAGGCCGGTCCGCCCGAGGAGCGGCCGAAGGACCAGCAGGTCACGATGCGCCTCCGCGGCGCACGCACGGGCCGCCGCGCGATCGTCTGCACGGGGCTGGAACTGACCGGCCTCATGCAGCCGTTCGACGCGGAGATCTGGTTCGGCGAGCGCATCGGCGTCCTCGGTTCGAACGGTTCGGGCAAGTCGCACTTCCTCCGGCTGCTCGCCGGCGGCGGGACGGATCCCGATCCGGGCGCGGGGCACCTCGCCGCAGCGGGCGACGCGCTCGTCCCCGTCGAGCACGACGGCGACGCCAAGCTCGGCGCGCGCGTGCAGCCGGGGTGGTTCGCACAGTCGCACCGGCACCCCGAACTCGTCGGCCGGACCCTGCTCGACATCCTGCACCGCGGCGACGAGCACCGGTCGGGTCTCCCCCGCGAGGCCGCCAGCCGCGTGCTCGACCGCTACGGGCTGGCGGGTGCGGCCGAGCAGCCGTTCGAGTCCCTCTCCGGCGGGCAACAGGCGCGCCTGCAGATCCTCCTGCTCGAACTGTCCGGCGCCACGCTGCTCCTGCTCGACGAGCCGACCGACAACCTCGACCTCGTCTCGGCGGAGGCGCTCGAGCAGGGTCTGGCGGGTTTCGAGGGCACCGTGATCGCGGTCACCCACGACCGCTGGTTCGCGCGAGGCTTCGACCGCTTCCTCGTCTTCGGCTCCGACGGCCGGGTGCAGGCCTCCGACGAGCCCGTCTGGGAGGAGACGCGCGTCGACCGTGCGCGGTAGCGGGTGTCGCCGCAGTTTCACCACCCAGGAGGAAGACTGAGGCGACACCCCCCTGCATGAGTCGCCGACTTGGTCAACCCACCGCCGTACTCAGGACCGTTCCCTACGCTTGCATCAACAACCCGAGCTCGGAGGTGATGGTCCTGCAGTACAGCATCGCCATCGGCCGCGCCACCTACGACATCGAACCGGGTGTCGACCTGCCCACGCTCATGTCCGAGATCGAATCCGCCGTCCAAGCCGGTGGCCGATTCGTCCGCGTCCCGCTCTCCTCCGACCGGACCATCGACGTGCTCGTCAGCCCCGGCCTGCACATCACGGTGGAGTCGTTCGCGAACCGTGCCCTGGAGATCGTCCCCACGATCGAGACGGGAACCCTGTCCGGTCTCGACGAGTACGACGAGTTCGGCGAGTTCTGACCTGACCGGCCTCGACGGCTATGAGCCGAGCGTCGTGCTCGGGTACTCACCGAAGCGGTTGGTGTACGAGGCGGAGAAGCGTCCGAGGTGGGCGAACCCCCATCGGTTGGCGATCTCGGCGACCGTGGCACGCCCTGGGTCGGCTTTGCGAAGCTCCTCCTGCACCCGGTCGAGCCGGACGCGCCTGAGGTAGTCGATCGCGGTGATGTCGTGCTCCTTGCGGAAGGCGCTCTGGAGACTGCGCTGACTCATGCCGCTCGCTTCGGCCACGTCCTCCGTGCGGATGGGGAGGTGCGCGTTGGCGATCATGAACTCGACGGCGGCGCGTGTCTTGCCACCGCTCGGCAGCCCGATCTCGACCGGCGCGTGGAGCGCCGTGTGCGGGAACGTCTCCAGGAGCGCGACCGCCGCCGCACGGTTCGCCTCGGCCCGCAGGAGCGCTGGACTCGCGTCGTCATAGATGACCCGCGCGACGGACGTCACCGAGGCGGCCCAGCGACGGAGTTGTTCGCCGGTCGGGCGGGCCGTCGTGTCGAAGAGGATCGGGCCGCTCGTGCCCTCCACCTCGCCGGCCACCCGCTCGAGGAATGTCCCGTCGAAGTGCATGAGGTTCTGCCGGTAGTCCGTGAAGTCGAATTCGGCCAGCCGGTTGTTCGCGAACATCGCCGGCTGCCCATGGACGAGTCGCACCGGGTCGCCGGCGAGGTCGGTGGCTCCGCTACCCGCGGTCAACCACGAGACGATGTACTCGCCCTGTGTCAGGACCGTACCCGTGACATGGCCGTCGAACTGGGTGCCGCGCAGGGTCAATTCGTCGTCGCCGATGGCGGTGTACCGGAAGGTGAACTCCGATTCCGTGGGCTCGATGACCATCTCGCCGGCGTTGTACGCACCGGCGAACAGGTCGCGGGCCTCATCGACGTCGCGACCTGCGATCTCGGACCGCTCGGCGGGTCCCGTGTGTTCGCTCATCGCTCATAGAATCTCACGACGATGCCGGGCTGTCACCCTCGGCGGGGGCGTCCGGACGTGGAGCAGTCCACTCGATGTCAGGCGGTCCCTTGCAGGAAGCCGTGCTCCGCGCCCAGGACGTCGGTCATCGCCGACGACGTGATGCGGGCGAAGCGCGGCAGGACCGTCGTCTCGTGGACGGCGGTCGGTCGCTCGGACCAGACGGTCACGACGATCAGTCCACCCTCTGCTCGGAGTGTCCACGCGACGATGTGTCGCGTCAGGACGTGGACGGTGTCGCCGTCGACGTCCAGGGCGATGGCTGCCCGGCTGAGTGACAGGCCGCCGCCCGACTCGGCACTGACGTGCGAGGTCTCGAAGACGATGTCGGTGCGGTCGAGGAGTCGCCCGGTGGTGCGCGCATCGTCCAGGGCGAGAAAGTCGGGCGCGCTGGGAGTCCAGGTCGTCACGGTCCCACCCCCAACTGGTGTTTCGCAAATGCCCGACGGCCGGAGCTCGTCGTGGCGTTGATCGATCCGCCGGAGCGGATGCTCGGACCTAGGCCGCGGACTCGACGCGCTTCGCGGCGCCGGCTGCCGGCTCGGGGACGACGCGCATGCCCTTGGCGCTGTTGGCCTGCTCGAGGAGCGCGGCCAACCACTCACGGTTGAGCTCGGGGGCACGGCTGCCGTAGAACGAGAACTGGAGGGGGATCATCGGGTTCAGCCAGAGCGACTGACGTCCGGTCCCACGACCGGGGACGGCTTCGAGGTGGAACGCGAAGCTCTCGTTGCGTCGGAACTTCGTGAAGATGACCGTCTGCAGGTGAGCGAGCAGTCGGTCTTCGATCTCGTGCGGGGTCGGAGGGGTTCCGTAGAGGAGGTTTCCCATGAGGCGCGCCATCCGTTCTGTTTCGGTTCCGGGCTGGTTCCCGGCGCCGTTGATAACGCTAGATGTTCTAGCGATCCCCTGCTCTGACCTATCCGAAATGCGTCGGGTATCGCCCGGAACCGGGTCGGCGTTCAGGCTGCGCTCAGCTGCCGAAGGCCCAGGCCTCGCGATCGCCGCGCAGTCTGGCGGCGAGCGCCGTCGCCTGTTCATCGGTCAACGAGGCGACATAGTCGAGGATGCCGCGGGCCCGTCCGAGCCGACCGAGGGTGCGCGGGTCGCTCTGCGGGCGCCCGCTGTCGGACTCGGGGTCCGCAGGGAGCCAGTCGGGATTGTCCGCCCGGAGTCGGAAGTAGCCGTCGGTGGCGAGTTCGACGAAGTCGAGGAGCTTCTGCGGCGCACGCGGGCCGTCGCGGGGGTCGTCGAGCCAGCTGTCCAGTTCGCTGACGAGCACGTCGAGCACCCGCGACTGCCCTCGCTGGTAGGTGGCGAAGTCCGGCCGGTCGATGACGAACCGGGTGTGGACGAACTTCAGCACGGTGACGTCGTGCCAGGCCTCGGGCAGGAGCGACACGTGGCCGGAGCGCACGTTCGGCTCCTCGACGACGAGGACGGAGCGCTGGAGGCGACCGATCCAGGACGACACGAACGATTCGATGGCGCGCTCGGTTCGGCTGGAACCGTCGAAGGGGACCGCGAGGAGCCCTTCGACGAGTTCGGTCGCGACCCGCTGGACCGACGCCCGGAAGTGCTCGTCGCTGGCGATCCACGGGTCGCGTGAGACGATCCGCCGACGCAGGAGTTCGAGCGAGTGGCCGGGCGCGCGGCTCCAGAGTTCCTCGGCGTCGAGCGCGGCGAGGGTGTGCTGATCGCGGAGGAAGGTGCGGAACTCGACCGCCACCGCCGCCTGCTGCAGGACGCCGGCCCGGTAGAAGTCGTCGAGGTCGTGCAGGGAGTACGCGATGTCGTCGGCGACGTCCATCACGGAGCACTCGACGGTCTGCTGCCAGGGGGCGATCGCCGTGAACGCACTGCGGGCGTCGAGCATGTCGTCGAGGTCGAGGGTGTACGCGGAGAACTTCGGCGGCGCGGTCTCCCAGCGGCTGGCGGTGGACCCGCGCGGCATCCTCGTCGGATCGGCCGGGTCGAGGTCGGGGCGGTGGATGGTGCGACCCCAGGGGTACTTGAGCACCGCGGCGCGGGAGGCGGCCGTGAGGTTGAGGCCCTCCTTCACCGTCTCGCACACGTCGAGCGCGGAGAGGATGCGGAACGACTGCGCGTTGCCCTCGAACCCTTCCGCGAGGCCGAGCCGCTCGCGGGCCAGGCGGTCGAGGACCTGCTCGCCGAGGTGGCCGAACGGCGGGTGGCCGAGGTCGTGGGCGGAGGCGGCGGCCTGCACGACGACCGGGTCGCAACCGCCGAGGCGCTCGACGATGGCGTTCTGCTCGGGATCCGTCGTGGTGAGCTGCATCGCGATGGCACGGGCGACCGCGGTCACCTTGATGGAGTGCGTGAGCCGGTTGTGGACGACCTGGCCGACGCCGGAGGGCGAGACGACCTGCGTCACCGCGGACAACCGCGCGAAGTACGGGGAGAACCGGATGCGCTCGAGGTCGACCCGGTACTCGGGGTACTCCTCGCCGGTCGCGAACCGGTCCACCGGCTCGGGGATGAGTCGCCGTCGCCGCTGGTCGTCGTCCATCCCCTCACTGTATTGCGCGGCGGGTGGGAGACTGCAGGGATGCATCCGATCGATCGACTCCGAGCCGAGGTCGCCGCGCACGAGTCGAACGCCTGGGCGACCGAGCTCGGGTGGGAACCGCTCTTCATCGCCTCCCCCGCGGCCCGCGTGCTCATCATCAGTCAGGCGCCTGGTCGCCTGGCGCAGGAGTCGGGCATCCCGTGGAACGACCCGAGCGGTGTCCTCCTCCGCTCCTGGATGGGTGTGACGCCCGAGGAGTTCTACGACCCGGCGAACGTCGCGATCATCCCGATGGACTTCTACTTCCCGGGCAAGGGGACGAGCGGCGACCTGCCGCCGCGCCGGGACTTCGCGCCGCGCTGGCATCCGCGCCTGCTCGAGCAGCTGACCGAGGTGCGCCTGACGATCCTCATCGGCGCCTACGCCCAGCGCGCCTACCTCGGACCGCGAGCCGGACGCACCCTGACGGAGAACGTCCGGGCCGCAGAGACGCACCTCCCGCTCTTCCCGATCGTGCACCCGTCGCCACTCGCACGCGGCTGGCGCAGTAAGAACCCCTGGTTCCAGGAGGAGACGGTTCCCCTGCTCGCCGCGCAGGTGCGGGCGGCGCTCACGTCGTGACGAATAGGCTGATGAAGATGCCGAGACATCGGCGTCTGGTCGAACGAACGAGGGGCACGTCGTGAGCGACGAACCGATCACCGGCGATGGACTGCGGCCGCCGGTCGATCCGCCGTCAGGGCCGAGCTCGACCACAGTGCCCGCCGTGTCGGACCCCGGATCCGTGTCAGCCGCCGAAACCGGAGCAGCCGACCAGGACGGACCGGTCACCGGGCGAGTGTCCGGCGTCGGCATCACGCTGCTCCTGTTCGGGCTGCTGGTCGTGAGCTGGCTCGTCCAACTCTCGTTCGCACTGCAGGGCGAGTTCGGTCCGTCTGAGGACCGGCTCAGCGGCGGCGGAATGCTCGCCGGGTTCATGCTCGGCGCCGCGATCGCGATCGGGTCGCCCATCGTCGTGCTGATCCTGCAGGCGCGGGTCCACAAGCGAACGCCTCGACACTCGATCATCGCCGTCATCGGCGCCGTCGTCGTGCTCATCATCGCCGTACCGATCAACGCCATCGTGGTCGGCCTCCAAGCGGTGAGCGTCATCAGCGGGAACTAAGAACGCTCCGCCGCCGAGCTCGTCCGCGAGACCGCTTCCCGCGGTAGCTCCATGGCGTGTATCCCGGCGGCGGAGAACCGCACTGACGGGAGGATTGACGCTGTGCGATGCGTGTTGCTTGCTGATCATGAGATTCCCAAGCGTGACCCGTTGGTGGTGAGGCCCGGCGACGTCGTTCAGGTCGGGGACCGGGACACGGAGTGGCCCGCGTTCGTGTTCGTGACGGCGTCACACGGAACGGGCTGGGTGCCCGCCCGCCACCTCGACATCGACGGGTCGGTGGGTGTCGTCCGCGCCGGATACGACACCACAGAGCTCCCCGCGGTCACCGGCGACACCGTCGACGTCGTCGAGGACGATCCGGAAAGCGGCTGGTCCTGGTGTCGGAACGCCGACGGTCGCGAGGGGTGGATTCCCCACCGCGTGCTCACGGTGGAGTGATCGAGATGCTTGACTCTGACACCGTGTGAGGAGGGAGAACTGAGACATGTTGTCCATCGGAGCGTTCGCGCAGATCGGCCAGGTGACCCACCGGATGCTCCGGCATTGGGACACCGCAGGTCTGCTCGTGCCTGCCCATGTGGATGAGTCCAGCGGCTACCGCTCGTACGATCCTTCGCAGTTGGAACGACTGCATCGGATCGTGGCGCTTCGCCATCTCGGCTTCGGTCTCGAGGACGTCGCCCTGATCCTCGACCAAGGGGTGGATGCCGCGCGCATCGCCCGGTTGTTGCAGGTGCGTCGAGCCGAGGTCGAACGCGAGCATCGCGTCGCGGCCGCACGACTCGTCGATGTGGAACGGCGGCTCCACCTCATCGAAAGAGAGCATCACATGTCAGAGATCGAGATCATCGAGAAGCCCCTGCCCGCCGTTCGCCTGGCCGCCCGTCGTGGCGTCGTCCCCTCCCAGCCGGACATCGCGGACTTCGTCGGACCCTCGTTCGACGCGGTCGCGTCCATCATCGGCGACGAGAGCGGTTCGCTGACCACGCCGATCGCGCAATACAGCGCGAGCGAGGACGGCACCAAGGTCGTCGTCGGCTACGCCTACAACGGCGCGCCCCGCGAAGGCTTCGAGGTCATCGAGCTGCCGGCCGAGCACCTGGCGATCTGCGGCATCCATCTCGGGTCGATGGACCGGATCGCCGAGAGCTGGCAGTCGATCCACGCCGAGATCATCGCCCGGGGGTTCGTGCCGTCGGGGCCCTGCCGGGAGCTGTACGTGCGGGCGGTGTCGGAGGATCAGTCCGACTGGGTCACGGAACTGCAGCAGCCGATCGCTGCCGCCTCGGTGCTGCGCGACAGCACCACATAGGGCGCTCGTCCAGCGTGGTCGGTGACCGTCTGACGCGGCTCGAACCCGACGGCTCGCCAGAACCGGACGCCGCGCTCGTTCCGGACCTCCGGGTCGACGGTGAGTCGAGCGATGTTCCTGGCTCGCGCACGGGACAGCATGGCTTCGACCACCCGTCGACCGGTGCCTTGGCCTCGCGCGGAGGGCGACAGGATGAGGTCGATCCCGGCACCCTCCGCGCCGTCGGTATGGAGCTGGACGAGTCCGACCGCATGGTCATCGAGCAGGACGAGGAAGCACTCGACAGCGGGGAGTCGTGCGCCCAGGTACTTGGCGCGGATGAGCTCGTCGGACAGCTGTCCCGGTCCTCCCCAGCCATGGAAGGAGGGGTCATCGAACAGACGACGCAGCGCGTCGAAATCGTCCGCGGACGTGGGTTGCAGCCTCATCGAAGACAGTCTGCCAGGGTGGTCGGTGGGCGTCTATGGCTGTTCGTCGGTGAGGGCAGCTGCACGGCGCTGCCCGGACTCGGAACGGCTCAGCTGGTCAGAACCCGTACGTGAGGACCGCTGACCTGCGCCCCTCGCGCAGGGCGTCCAATGCGAGCCGCTCGTGAGCGGGCAGGTCGACCGGCAGATCGTCGAGGATGTAGTCCGTGGCCGTCAAATCAGCGCTTCGTCGCCCGTCCGAAACACAAACCTGTCGTCGGCCGACCACACGTGCTGGTCGTCACACGTGTATCCCCGCAGCCATAATTGGTCGTCGATCACCCTGAGGTAGAGGCCGGCTGGGAAGTCGTCGTCCTCCTTGAGGCGGGGCGAGGCGACGGTGAGCGACCCGGACGGAGCGCGACCGGAACTCAGCACACTGTCGGGAGCAGACGCCTGATCCGCAGTCACAAGTCGCAGGTGGGCCGCTGTGACGGAAGGGCAGAGGCGCAGCCCCTCACTCTTTGCGTGGTCGTAGATCTCGGGTAGCATCCCGCCCTCTGGTAGGCCAAGGTCCCGCACCGAGCGCTCGACAATCGATACCGCCTCCGCCTCGGAGGCACCCCCGCCCAGTGCTTCGGCTAGGAGTGTCTCGGCGTGTGCGTTCAGCAGAACGCCCATCTCGGTGAATCGAGCCAGCAGCTCGCCGTGAGAAAGACCACCGACGAGAACGGTTCGAACCTGCGCAGTATCTGGAGCCTTCGTCACTCGTCGAGGTTAGTGGTCGCCTCTGATCATCTGACGAGCTTGCGTTTCCCTGGTTCGGCAATCACCCGAACTTGATGGTTTACGGTGTGCGGGCACAGAGCGAGACCGAAGAGGAGCCCCACTCATGACCGACACAACGAAATCGCCCCGATCGGCGAGGACAGCCGCACTCATCCTCGGTGCAATCGGGGCGTCCGTCACGCTGAGCGTGATGGTGTCGATGTGGTGGCTGTCCCTTGTCCTCGCGGTCGTCACGCTGGGAGCGCTTTATGAGATCTGGCGCTCCAGCAGCCGCGTCGCGCCCTCACGCGCGGCGGTTCCGGTTCTCGTCCTCACGGTCGTCTTGACGGCCGTCGGCCTCGCGGCGGCGCTGGGGCCGCTCCCCACGGCGCTCGCGTGGAGCGGGTGCGCGGCGTTGGCCGTCGCGTGGGCCGAGCACATCGTCGCGTTGGCCACGGATGGTTCCCGTCCTCGGCCGTCCGCTGTGTGAGCACAGCTGTCGCGTTGGTGCCGAGCGCTTTCCATAACGTGTTGACCTGATCCTTCGTGAACACACGAACCTCCAGGTAAAACCTTGGTGGCACGTTGACCAGTTGAGACCATCGTCATTCGCGAGACGGGTGATTGGGATTCTCAGGTTCGGGGATGGAGGATCTGGTCTCCCGCTCGCACGTAGCCGTCGAAGAGGGCGATGACGTCCTCGAGTCGCTGGCCGGCGTGCGAGTCGTGGGCGATGAGTTCCCGCCCACTGGCGAGCGCATCGACGAGGGCGCGCGCTCGGCGCTGCGACGCTTCAAGGAGTGTTTCCAGACCTGTCGTCGCCTCCACGAGCACCCGTCGGCTCCCTGGTTGCGGGATCGTGCGCGCGAGCCCCCAGGCCACCAGTTCCCGGCTGGAGGTGCTGACCTGGCCTTTGCTGAGCTTGACGGTGGTCCCGAGATGGTCGAGAGAGACTGGTGCATCTTCGAGAAGGAGAGCGCCGTAGACACGTCCAGTCGCGCGCGAGAGGTTCCAGGAAGCGAGCATGTCGCCGACGGCATTGATGAAGTCGTTGTCTTTGTTCACTGGTCCTCGTCTCACGAATCCAGAAAGCGCAGTAGCGCTGTCGTCACAACGTCTGGAGCGTCTTGTGACGGTACATGTCCCGCGTCTGGGATCACCACTTCACCGATCTCTTCGTGCTCAGCCCAGGCGGGCATCGCCTTCGCGATGTTGCCTGTTCGATCCTGAGCGCCACGAATGAGGCACAACGGGATCGGAGTGCGGTAGCGCGGAGCGGGACTGACGAACGAGACGGTCGCTCGCCAGATCGCGAGGAAGTCATGCTTCGGCACACGTGAGAACGCCCGTGCCAAGTCCTTCTGAGCGGCGTCGGTGACGGCGGAGGCCCGGGCCATCAAGCCCGGAAGGGTGCGCGCAGGGATGAGGGCGAGCGCAGGAGCCGCGAGGCGAAGAAGTCGCCGCTCCATCCACCCGAGTGGCCCGGCATTCCAGGTGGCGTCGACGACGACGAGACCTGCGTATGCCTCTGGTCGTCGTCTGACCATTTCCTGCGCCATGTTCCCGCCCAAGGAGTGACCGACAAGCACGGGCCGGCCCAGGCCGAGTCCTGATATGACCGCTTCAGCATCGGCGACGAACTGATCTGCGGTGATGGGCGAGGTGTTGGGCCTCGACAACCCGTGCCCCCTCATGTCCCACACGACGGCACGGCGACCTGAGCCCACCACGGCGCGAGCTTGCTCCTCGAACGACACGTGGTCTGCTCCTGCGCCATGCAGAAACAGGACCGCCGGCCCGGGCGGCCCTGAGTCGCGATAGGCCACGGAGCACCCAGCGAGCGGTAGCTTCGCATCCAGATTCACCATGTGCTGAATATAGCAACGTTGATGAGCGCATCCAGGCCGCCCCTCTGACGTACGCGCGCTCACCCGGATGGCAACCTGCGGCGGGCCGATCTTTCTCCGTTTGATCCCTGAGACGATCGAGGAGTGAGCGAAGAGACGAAACCGAAGTGGGCAAACCCTGAGCCGGCGATCCATCACGCGATCGCGCTGTGGGCGGCGACCTGCGCGGAGCGAGCTCTACCGATCTTCGAACAACAGCGCCCAGGTGACGATCGACCACGCGCAGCGATCGTGGCACTCCGAGCTTGGGAACGAGGTGAACTTCCGATGACGGCGTGCCGCACCGCTGCATTCGCAGCGCACGCGGCCGCACGCGATGCGACGGAGGCAGGAGTGGCCGCCGCCGCCGTGGCCGCTGCTCGTGCAGCCGGTCAGGCATGCGCGGTAGCCCACATGTTCGACCACGCTCCGCACGCAGCGACCTACGCCGCGAAAGCCGTGGGCCTCGGCGGAGACGGTACGGCCTCTCTGGAAGCTGAGCGCGCCTGCCAGTGGGAGGAACTGGCACCCGAGCTGCGCTCGATCGGATTCCCGAAGGGGCTCTAGCCGACACCGTCGCTTCAGACACGGGGAAGCGCCCGTCTCATGGCGGCCCCGCCGCATTCCGCCGCACCTCTGCAGGCGGCCGGCGTCCTGTCCGCGGCAGTTTGGTCGCAGGCGGGCCTTGCTCGAAGGTGTCGACAACGCGCCCGTACCTCGCGAGGAGGTGCCACACCTTCTTGAGTGATTGCGGGCCATATCGCCCCGAGCGTGCCGTATCACCGAGAACGTCGGGCGTCAGCGTTCCGGCCAAGCCTGCGGCCAAAGTCACATACTCCGAGCCGCGGTACGCCGGGTCCAACGCCCCGGTGTCGACTGTGAAACCGGGATGGAACTCAACCTCGGAGAGATGGGAGGCCGCGGCGTGAACGGGCATGCCGGCCGGAAACGACGGTTTGCCATGAGGGTATGCATGAACGTTCGCGGACCAGCCGTGAATCGCGACCACGACGACCGATCAAGCGGAGGGGTTCAACGACTCCCACGCTCCCTGAAGCGCGGCGACCGCGGCGTCGAACGCATCCGACGGGAGGTACGTCGGTCCGTCGGCGATGTTCACGTTGCGGCGAGCTTCTCCGGTGGTTCTGCGGGCTCTCGCGCATTCAACTGCCTCAACCGCGAACAGGATCGAGGGCAGTGAACACCGCTGCGGCCACCTGAGCGGGCGTCAAGCCGTCCGTGTCGACGGTGAGCGCATGCCAGTCGGCATGAGCCAGAACGGCCACGAGCCGTCGATGGTTCGCGAGATGCCAGTTCAAGGCGTCAGCACGGCCGGCGTCATAACGACGCCGGAGACGCTGCTCCGCCACCCCCGGCGAAGCCACCAGGTGGACGATTCGCAATTCACGACCGAACACCTCCTCGTATCGGCGGGCGTCCTCAACGGACTCGATCACTCCGGCCACGATCGGTGTCCGCGGACCGGTCTCCAGGTAGTTGTTCCAAACCGCCCGCATGTTCTTCGCTTCGGTGAGCACGTTCGCCGGGTCATCAGCAGCGCTCGGCCAGGACCGATGGAACCAGTCGACGTCGAACAAGCTGAACGGGAGCTCTTCTTCGGCGAAGCGGTCGCCGAGATGATCCAAGACCGAGGACTTCCCCACCCCGTATGAACCGTTGAGGAAGATACCGAAGGTGTCCGATGCCATGGCTCAACGCTATGCGCGCATGCCCCGCACGGACAACGTCACCCGCGGACCGCACTCGACAGGCACCTGCGCCGTCGGAACCCTCATTCAGGTCGCGAGCTCCCCAGCCGAACCAGGAACAGCAGCAGCGACCGCGACCGCTCGGACGACCTCGGCGAGTGTCACAGAGGCCCGAGCAGTCGAGAGCGTTCCGGACAGGATGCTTCGGGCGAGGGCGTCCCCGGCGCCGGGGATGGCACTCAACGGCGCCGGGTCGATTGCGCCGGTCCATGGTTCCAGCGCCTCGCGGCAGATCTCGAGATACGCCAGCTCCGCCTCGGATCGGAGGGCATTCAACGTCGTCGATCCGCGAAGTGCGGACACGACGGCTGCAAGCTCCATCCCTTCCGCGATGCAGCAGCCGATGTAGGCCTCGGCGACCAGGTCCGCGACGGCGGTGAGATCCAGCGGTGCACCCGCGAGCACCGCGCCCAGGGCGTCTCGCTGATGCGATTCGAAGGCCCGGTAGACCTCGGACAGCAAGCCCGACAGATCGCCGAAGTGGTCATAGGCCACGGGCTTCGTCACGCCGGCGTGCGCAGCCACCCGCGCCAGCGTGACGTCCGACAGGTCGTGCGTGCGGATGAGGTCGCGGAACGCATCGAGTAACTGCGCGTGGCGCGCATCCCACGAGAGGCGACGTCTCGGTGCCGACCTCAGGCTGTCATCCGTAGTGGGTTCCATCCCCCGATCCTATCTACTCTCAGTAAGTTACTATCGGTAAGTAAGAGATCGAGAGGATCACCCATGACGTCACGAGACACCATCGCCGCCACCGAAGGTTCAACAGAGGAGGCTTCAATCGCATCCTCAACGCGCGTCTTCATCTTCGGGATCACGGGCAGGGTCGGCCGACTCCTCGCCGCCCGACTCCGCGCCAGAGGTGTCATCGTCTCAGGCCTCACGAGGTCGTCACTGCCGGACCCCACCCTCGAAGCCGAGGGAGTTACGAGCGTCACGGGCGAGCTCCGGATCGCCACCACGGAGGAGATCTCGGCGATGATCTCGGACTGGGACGTCATCGTCTTCGCGGCGGGGTCGAACGCCGGAGCCCAGACCGTGACGGACGACATCGACGACGCGGCTCTCCGGCGCGTGTCGGACTCGGTCGCTGCGATGCCGGGGAAGCGCCTCATCCTGCTGTCCGTCCTGCCGGAGGCCTGGCGCGAGCGCCAGCTGAGCGACGACGAAGAGCACTACTTCGCCGTCAAGAAGCGCGCAGAGGTCGCCCTCACCCGTCTGCCGATCGACTGGGTCATCCTCCGCCCGTCCCTGCTGACCGACGACCCGGGCCGGGGGACGGTCGCCCTGGGACCCGCCGAGCTCCACGACGAAATCACACGCGACGACGTGGCTGCCGTTCTCGAGGCGCTCGTCTTCGAGCCGGCCATCAGCCGGCGGATCCTCGAAGTGAACGTCGGGCCGACCGCCATCACCGAGGCGGTCGGCCGCGTCGCACGCGCTTACCAGGCGTAGGCCTCCGGGGCCTGACCACCGGGGCCGGGGAAGAGCTCGTCGAGAGCGGTGAGGTCGTCGGCGCTCAGCTCGATGTCGACTGCTGCGACCGCGGACTCCAGCTGCTCGATCGTGCGCGGTCCGATGATCGGGCCGGTGACGCCGGGCTGGTGCAGGAGCCACGCGAGCCCGAGTGACGCCGAGGTCCAGCCGCGCTCGGCCGCGAAGCGGTCGTAGGCCTCGAGCTGGTCCTGCTGCTTGGCTCGGGCCTCGGTGATGCGAGACTCGCCCGACCGAGCGCCCTTGTCGGAGGAACCACCGCTCAGCAGACCACCGGACAGCGGCGACCACGGCAGGATGCCGAGGCCGTAGTGCTGCGCCGCCGGGATGACCTCGAGTTCGATCGAGCGTTGGGCGAGATTGTAGAGCGACTGCTCGCTGACGAGACCGAGGAAGTGGCGCTGCGAGGCGACCTCGTTGGCCTGCGCGATGTTCCAGGCCGCGAAGTTCGAGCTGCCCGTGTAGACGACCTCGCCGCGAGCGACGAGCACCTCCATCGCCTGCCACAGCTCCTGCCAGGAGATGTACCGGTCGATGTGGTGGAACTGGTACAGGTCGATCCGATCCGTCTGCAGGCGCTCGAGCGACGCGATCGCCTCACGACGGACCTGCCAGGCCGACGCGCCACGCGCGTTCACGACGTCCGAGCCGTCGTCGTTCGGGGCGACCATGGGCGAGTGGACCTTCGTCGCCAGGACGATGTCGTCACGGACGCCGGGGCGGGCTGCGAACCAGCGGCCGATGATCTCCTCCGTCGCTCCGCGACCGGCGCTCCCGCCGTAGGCGTTCGCCGTGTCGAAGAAGTTGACGCCGAGGTCGAACGCCCGGTCCATGATCGCGAACGAGTCCTCCTCGCTGGTCCGGTCGCCGAAGTTCATCGTGCCGAGCACGATCCGGGAGACCGTCGTCCCCGTGCGGCCGAGGTGGGTGTACTTCATCGTGGAGCCCTTCTCATCGTCGAACCGGGCCGCGATCCCGCGGCGCGTCGAGTGTGGCACGGAAGCCGCCCGCCACACCCCCGGCTCGACAGGGCGGCCTCGACCGGCTACAGCCCGAGGCGATACCGTGGCCTGATGCTCAGCCTCACCGACGTCTGGCCGCTCTTCGGCCTGGAGATCCGCACGCCGAGACTCGTCCTGCGCCTCGTGCGCGACGAAGACCTCCCCGGATTGATCGAGGCCGCCCTCGCCGGCGTCCACGACCCCGCCGTCATGCCGTTCTCCACGCCGTGGACCGACCAGCCGCGCGAACAACTCATCCGCGAGACCGCACGGCACCTCTGGACCCAGCGCGCGGGAGCGACGCCGTCGTCCTGGACGCTCAACCTCGCGATCCTCCTGGACGGGACGCCGATCGGTCTGCAGGACATCGCCGCCCGCGACTTCGCCGTCACCCGGACGGTCGGGAGCGGTTCCTGGTTGACACAGGCACAGCAGGGCAAGGGGCTCGGCATCGAGATGCGCGCGGGCATGCTCCAGTTCGCCTTCGACCACCTCGACGCGCAGGTCGCGGTGTCGGACGCGGCCGTCTGGAACGGCGCATCGCTGGGCGTCTCGCGTCGGCTCGGTTATCGGGACAACGGCCTGCAACGCTTCATCGGGCGGCCAGGCGAGCTCGTCGAGTCGCAGGGCCTCCGGCTGCACCGCGACGAGTTCGTGCGACCCGACTGGACCGCCGAGGTCACCGGCCTCGATGCGGCACGGTCGGCGCTCCTCGGCGAGCCGTCAGCAGACTGAGGGCGCCAGTGTCCGCGTCATCGTGATGGGATGACCGACGGCTCCAGCGGCAGGACGAGGGTCGCGACGGTCGCACCGGGGGCGCTGGCCGTAGCAGGGGTGCTCCGCAGGGTCACGGAACCGCCGTGCGCGTCGGCGATCGCCCGTGCAGCCGGCAGGCCGAGCCCCACGCCCTGCACCGCCTGGTCCCGCGCGTAGTCGGCCCGGTAGAACTTGTCGAAGGCCTGACGGAGTTCGTCGGCGCTCATCCCGACGCCCGTGTCGGTGACGGTCACCTCGACGTGCCCGGCACCGGGCTCGACGACCACGTCGACCGTCCCAGCTGCCGGCGTGAACTTGACGGCGTTGACGACGAGCTCCGTGATGGCGCGGTGGACCTGCTCGGGGTCCGCTGAGACGACCGCCGCCGCATCGGCGCGCAGTCGGACGACCGGACCCGTGGCTCCCTCGGTCGCCGTCTCGATCGCGCGCGCGGCGACGTCCCTGAGGTCCATGCGGCTCGGTGTGATCTGGACCGTCGAGTCCGACGCGGTCAACAGCTCCTGCACCCGCCGCTCCAACTCGACCGCGTTGCGCTGGACCACCCGCAGCGCCGGGAGCAGACCGGGGGCGTCGACCTCGGCGTCGTCCATGATCAGTTCGAGATACCCGTGGATGGAGGTGAGCGGTGTGCGCAGCTCGTGCGACACCGTCGTGAGGAACGCCTCACGGACGTTGATCGCGTTGGCGAGTTCGGTGACGTCGTGCGCGACGATGACCGTTCCCAGGTGCGTGTCGCCGTTGCGCATGACCCGCGTGGAGCTGGCGAGGATGGCACGCTGTTGCCCGGCCTCCCCCACCCATTCGAGATGGTTCGAGAGCAGCTCGCCCCGCAGCGCCCTGGGGATGATCTGCTCGTCGAACGGGATGGGTGTCCGACGATCGGCTTGGAGGACGTGTTCCCCGGCGTACGGCGGGGTGTCCAGCCGGAACCCGACGGCGGCGACCATGTCGGCAGCGTGCGCGTTGGCGACGCCCAGGGTGCCGTCCGCCGTGTAGAAGGCCACGCCCGCGTCCACCGTCTCGAGGATCGACTCGGCGAGCGCCTCCGCGTCGAGCGCCCTGGCGAGCGAGCGTTCGAGCTGCGCGGCCTGCTCCTGGATGGCGTGTCGGCTCCGTCGCAGTTGGCGGGCTCCGATGTTCACGGCGACCGCGATACCGATGGTGAGCATGGGCAGCAGGGCGACGTTGAGCCAGTCCACAGCGGTCTCCGGCGTGCGAGCCCGGAGGACGTAGGGAGCGCTGCTGATGAACAGGGTCCCCGCCACGGCCAGGATGATCATCCGCGGGGTGAACCCGAACGCCAACCACAGCACGGGGAAGATGCAGAGGAGACTCGCGCCCGGGGTCACGCTGATGAGCTCGAGCCGGATGCTCGCGACGGCGAGGAGGTCGAGGACGGCGATGACGGCCATCGCGTGCGTCGGCCAGCGTTCCCAGGGCAGGAAGCCCGCCAGCAGGGTGCTGACCGCCGCGAGCGCGGTACCCGCGAGCACTGGGACCGTGAAGAATCGCTCAGGCAACACGACCGCGACCAGCACGGCGACGATGCCGAAGGCGATCGCGAACGGGAGCTGTGCGCGGGCGAACACCCGGAGTCGGCCGCGTCGAGAGGCTTCATGTTCCAACAGCGGCATGATCGCCCACTCTCTGCAGCTCGGTCAGAGAGGACGTCGGCCGGATTCCACGTCGATCAGCTGATCGACGTCAATCTAACCCATGCGTACGCGGACAGCCATCGTCGCAGGCCTGGAGCGCTCAGCCATCGCGTCTGACGGATGGATTTGCGTTAATCGGATCATCGATCAGTGGAATCAGGAGCGGGCGAGCTGAGGGGTCGGTGCCGGATCGGAAGCCGTCACCGCGGGCCGCCGGTCCAGATGGATCCCCGCGATCATGCAGCGGACGGAACCCCCGGCGAGCTCGATGGTCGGGACGTCCAGAGGCAGGATCCGGCAGCTGCGCTCGATGACCGCCAACTGATCCGTCCGCAGGCTCTGGACGGCCCGGCTCGAGATCGCGAGGAGACGCTCCCCCGTCGCCGACCGCAGCTCGATCGCGTTGCCGGCGAAGTCGCAGACCTGTCCGTAGTCGAGGTCGACGATCGTCCGCCCATGGCCCGTGAGCCGCTCGATCACCTGATCACGTCGCGCCGGCGAGGCGATCAGGTCGAGACCGACGAGCGCGAACTCGGTCGCCACGCCCATCATGACGTTGGTGTGGTAGATCGGGACCCCGTGCGGGTCGACCGCGTCGAAGACGAGCGGCTCGTAGCCGAAGTTGGTGCAGAACCGCTCGAGGGCGATCGGGTCGGCCCGGTGGGATCGCGCGACGAACGCCACCCGTGCCGCGTGGTCGAGCACCATGGCACCGGTGCCCTCGAGGAACACGTCGTCCAGCTCCAGCCCCGAGTAGTCGATGACGTCCTGCACGCGGTACTCGCGCTTCAGCATCTCGACGATGTCCCACCGGCGCTCGCGTCGGCGGTTCACCGCATACATCGGATAGACCGCCAGGTGCCCGCCCGCATGGGTGGACAACCAGTTGTTGGGGAAGACGCTGTCGGGGCGGTCCGGGTCCTCGTCGTCGAACAGGTGGACACGGACGCCCGCCGCATCAAGGGCCTGCGCCACGGCGGTGACCTCGTCGAACGCCGCGTGAGCGACTCCGGCCACGGACGCCGACGGGACGCCGTCCGCCACCTGGAAGACGTTGTCGGCCGCGGTCAGCGGGTTCGGCGTGAACCGGTGCGGCCGGATGAGCACCACGGCCGACGGCGCCTGCACGGACATGTCGGACTCAGCCGACGGGAGAGAGCGCGCCGACGAGTCCGAAGAGGTCCTTCGGGTCGTCAGGGGCGGCGACGAGGTCGATCTCCTCGAAGTACTCGCTGCCGTCGACGGAGTCGCGGAGGAAGCGCAGCGCGGTGAAGTCCTCGATCGCGAAACCGACGGAGTCGAAGAGCGTGATCTGCTCCCGCGAGCTGCGGCCGGGGACGGCACCCGTGAGGACCTGCCAGAACTCGATCACCGGGAAGTCGGGAGCCATCTGCTGGATCTCACCCTCGATGCGGGTCTGCGGCGGGAATTCGACGAAGACCTCGGCACGATCGAGGATCGACGCCTCGAGCTCCGTCTTGCCGGGGCAGTCGCCACCGATGGCGTTCAGGTGCATGCCGGGCTCGACCAGGTCGTTCGTGAGCACGGTCGCGAGCGCCTTGTCGGCCGTGCAGGTCGTGACGACGTCCGCGCCCGCCACGGCGTCGGCGGCACTCGTCCCGATGACGACCTCGAATCCGAGCGGCTCCAGGTTGCGCGCGAACTTGTCCATCGCGAGCGGGTCGACGTCCCAGATCCGGACCGTGTTGATCCCGAGGGCGGCACGCATGCCAAGGGCCTGGAACTCGGCCTGGCTGCCGGCGCCGATGAGGGCGTGGACGCTCGAGTCGGGACGGGCGAGGTGCTTCGCGACCATGCCCGACGTCGCGGCGGTCCGGAGTGCCGTGAGGAGCGTCATCTCGGCGAGGAAGGTGGGGTAGCCGTTGTGCACGTCGGCGAGGACGCCGAAGGCCGTGACCGTCTGGTAGCCCCGGGCCGGGTTGGAGGGGTGGCCGTTCACGTACTTGAAGGCGTAGGTCTCGTGGTCGCTCGTCGGCATGAGCTCGATGACGCCGAAGGGCGTGTGACTCGCGACGCGCGGGCTCTTGTCGAACGAAGGCCAGCGGCGGAAGTCGGCCTCGAGGTAGTCGATCATGCCGGCGATGATGCGCTCGGGACCTCGGTCGGCCGTCCAGCGGACCATGTTGCGGACATCGACG
The DNA here is from genome assembly GCF_015350715.1 of Plantibacter sp. VKM Ac-2876. Lineage (NCBI taxonomy): Bacteria > Bacillati > Actinomycetota > Actinomycetes > Micrococcales > Microbacteriaceae > Plantibacter > Plantibacter sp. VKM Ac-2876. Next base: position 1,075,093 of record NZ_JADKSI010000001.1, read on the forward strand.
AAACGCGTCATGACGTTCCCTTCCAGACGAGTTCGGGCTCGGGCTCGGAGCCGACCGGAGCAGACCACTCGCGGTTGCTTCGAGCCTAGGTTTCGACGATCTGCACTTTCCATTCCAGAGATGCGCGATTTGTGCACAGGTTATGCACAATGTGAGTAACTCGGCTGTACATTATGTGCATGGCTGCGCTGGACGATCTGGACCGGAGGCTGTTGGCTGCGCTCCGAGCCGATGGCCGTGCATCGGTCGCGAGCCTGGCCCGGTCGCTCGACGTCGCCCGGGCGACCGTGAACAGCCGCTTGGAGCGCCTCATCTCCTCCGGCACGGTGGTCGGGTTCTCCGTCCGGGTGCGCGACGAGCTCGACCCCGGCACCATCCGCGCGATCGCGTTCATCGAGGTCGAGGGTCGCACCACCGACCACGTCATCCGCCAGCTCCGCGGCTTCCCGGAGATCAGCGCACTCCACACCACCAACGGCGGGTGGGACCTCGTCGCGGAACTCCGCACCGAGACGCTGACCGATTTCGACCGCGTGCTCGGCGGGATCCGACGCATCGAGGGCGTCGTCAACAGCGAGACGAGCCTCCTGCTGAGTTCCGTCCTGCGCTGACGACCCGCCAGGGTCGACGCTAGAGGCGCGGGTCGATCGGCTCGGACTCCATGGCGAGCACGCCGAAGACGGCCTGGTGCACCCGCCAGGTCGGTTCACCGGCGACGAACCGTTCGACCGCCTCGACGCCGAGCGCGTACTCGCGCAGCGCCATCGACCGCTTGTGGCCGATGTCCCGATCGCGCAGGCGCTCGAGGTTGTGCGGCTCCGTGTAGTCGGGACCGTAGATGATGCGCAGGTACTCACGGCCCCGCACCTTGACACCGGGCTGCGCGAGCGACTTCTCACCGCGGACGAGACCGGCCACAGGCTTCACCACCATGCCCTCACCACCCGCACCGGTCAGTTCCTCCCACCACGTGGTCGCGGCTTCCTCGGAGGCCGCCGAGGTGAGGTCGACCTCGATCGAGCGGGTCCGGCGGATGAGCTCCGGGTCGGCGTCCGCGAGGCGGTCCGCGACCGAGAGGTGCCAGGCGTGGTCGCGGCCCAGGTGGCTCGTGCCGGTCGAGGCGAGCAGCTGGAACGGCGCGAGCTGCACGCCCTCCAAGCCGTTCGAGGGCGCGGTGTACGGGCGGTAGGCCGCGACGTAGGCGTCGGCGGCATCGGCCCGTCGACGCGTCCTCTCGAGCAGCTCCGAGACGTCGACACCGGTCGCCGCCGCCTGCTCCAGCACGCGCACGGCCGCGGGGAGCGCAGCGGTCGCGGCAGCTCCCACCGACGCGTACTGGTCGCGGATCAAGCTCTCCGCCTTCACCGACCACGGCAGCAGCTCGCTGTCGAAGAGCAGCCAGGAGGCGTCGAGCTCCTCCCAGAGACCGGCTCGCTCCACGGCGGCGTCGAGCCGGGTCAGGAGCGTCTGCGTCGTCTCCTCGTCGAAGAACGGCCGGCCGGTACGGGTGTGGACGGTGCCACGCCACCCCGTGGGAGCACCGAAGGGTGCCGGATCCCGCGTGAGCAGCACGACGGCACGCGAGCCCATGTGCTTCTCCTCGCAGACCACCCGGTCGAGCCCCTCCCGGCGATACGCCTCGAACGCCTCGGCGGGGTGCTCCAGGAGGTCCTTCCGCTGCGAGGTGCTCGGCGGACTCATCGTCGGCGGCAGGTAGACCAGGCGCCGCGGGTCGATCGCGAACCGGCTCATGACCTCGAGTGCGCCGGCCGCCGCGTCCTCGCGGATGCCGACCCGGCCCGAGACGCGGGTCTCGACGACCTGCTTGCCGAGGACGTCGTCGATGCGCAGCAGCCCGGGATCCCGCTGCTCACCGGCGGGACCGGTGGGGCGGCCGAGTGGCACGACGGGTTCGTACCAGACCTGCTCGGCCGGGACGTCGACGACCTCGCGCTCCGGCCACCGTAGGGCACTCAGCTTGCCGCCGAAGACGCAGCCGGTGTCGAGGCACATCGTGTTGTTGACCCACTCGGCGTCGAGGGTCGGTACGTGGCCGTAGAGGACGGTCGCCTTGCCGCGGTAGTCCTCCGCCCACGGCAGCCGCACGGGCAGGCCGTACTCGTCGGTCTCCCCCGTGGTGTCGCCATAGAGCGCGAACGACCGCACCCGCCCGGAGGCGCGTCCGTGATACTGCTCGATCAGGCCGGCGTGCGCGACGACGAGCTTCCCGTCGTCGAGGACGAGGTGTGCGACGAGCTCGCGACAGAACCTCTCGACCTCGGTCCGGAACTCCTCCGGCTCCTCGGCCAGTTGCGCAAGCGACTCGGCGAGCCCGTGACTGGTCTGCACCCGCTTCCCCTGCAACGCACGGACGAGCTTCGACTCGTGGTTCCCGGGCACCGCCAAGGCATGCCCGGCGCCCACCATCCCCATCGCCAGTCGCAGCACGCCAGGGGTGTCGGGCCCGCGGTCGACGAGGTCGCCGAGGAAGATCGCGCGGCGTCCCTCGGGGTGCGCGGCGTCGATCGGTCGACCCTCCACGTCGCGCTCGATCACGTAGCCAAGCTTCGTGAGCAGCGTCTCGAGCTCGCTCCGGCACCCGTGCACGTCGCCGATCGCGTCGAAGGGACCGCGCTCCTGACGGCGGTCGTTGAGCAGCGGCTCACGGACGAACGACGCCTGCGCGATCGCCTCGACCCCGGAGAGCACGTGGACCTTCCGGAAGCCCTCCTTGCTCAGGTGCCGCATCGACCGACGCAGCTGGTCCTGCTGCCGGGTGATGACCGCCGCGCCGAACGAGCGGTCCTCGCGGGCCTCGTTGCGCTCGATGCAGACGCGCTCCGGGACGTCGAGCACCACGGCGACGGGGAGGACGTCGTGGTTGCGTGCCAGGTCGATGAGCGACTTGCGCGAGGCTGGCTGGACGTTGGTCGCGTCGATGACCGTCAGGAGCCCGGCGTCCAGGCGGCGAGCGGCGACATCGCGGAGTGCGGCGAAGGCGTCGGCGCTGGCGGCCTGGTTGTTCTCGTCGTTGGAGACGAGCCCCCGGAAGAAGTCGCTCGACAGGGTCTCGAACCGGCCGAAGTGCGTGGCGGCGAAGGTCGACTTGCCGGACCCGCTCACCCCGATGAGGACCACGAGCGACAGTTCGGGGATCGGCAGGGCGGCGGGGGTCTGCGCGAGGTCGCTCATGAGATGGCCTTCCGGAAGATGGCGAGCTGCGTCGGCGAGCCGAGCTGCGGGTCGACGTCGCCGACCGTGCGGTGCTCGACGCGGTAGCCATACCGCTCGGCCGCAGTGGTGCACCAGGTCGCGAACTCCTGACGATCCCACTCGAACCGGTGGTCAGGGTGCCTGAACGAGCCCGCCGGCAACGAGGGGTACAACCCGTTGTACTCGCGGTTCGGCGTCGTGACGATCACCGCTTCGGGAGCCGCAGCACCGAAGATCGAGGCCTCGAGTGCATCGAGGCGCTCGGCGTCGATGTGCTCGACGACCTCCATGAGCACGATCGCATCGAGTCCGCGCAGCCGGGTGTCCGCGTAGGTCGCCGAGGACTGCAGCAGCTGGACACGCTCTCGGACGCGATCGCTCGCGTCGCGGAGCCCGAGCCGCTGCCACGCGGACGCGAGCGCGCGTGCGGAGACGTCGGTACCGATCACCGAGGTGACGAGGGGATCCGCCAGCAATCGCGTGAGGAGGGCACCCTCGCCGCACCCGACGTCGGCGACCGACCGCACCCGCAGGTCGGCGAGCGCCTGCAGGACCGCCTCGGCGCGTAGGCCGGCGAGGGCCGGGGCGCGTTTCGTCCGTGACGCGGTGACCGCGTCGTCTCCGCCTTCCCCCGCTCCACCGTCCGCCGGCGCCTCCGGGTCCAGCTGCGACTGCGCATCGGTGACCATCCGCGACTGGTGCGCGAGATACCGCTTGGTGATCAGGTCCCGGTCGGGGTGGTCGGCCAGCCACCCCTCGCCGGCGCGGAGGAGTTTGCCGACCTCGTCGTCGGAGACCCAGTAGTGCTTGGCGTCGTCGAGGACGGGCAGCAGCACGTAGAGCTGGCGGAGCGCGTCCGCGAGGCGGAGGTCACCGGTCAGCTCGAGGTCGACGTATCGCGAGTCGCCCCACGCGGGGATCGTCGGGTCGAGCGGGATCGCCCGTTCGACGACGGTCCAGCCGAGCGGGGTGAAGAGTCGGGTCGCCAGCTGCTCCAGCCCTCGCGACGGCGCCGCGGCGACGGTGATCGTCAGCGGGAGCGCTGCAGCGGCGAGCTCCGGGTGGGAGTCGCTGCGGCCGGTCATGGCGCTGCGGAACACCTGCCCGATCGCGACGGCGACCATCGACGACGACGCGTACGGTCGGTCGTTCACGTACTGCGAGAGCGACGCGCTGTCACCGCCGCCGAAGCGCTTCTGACGGACGAGCGCGATCGCGTCGACCTCGAGCAGCAGGGCGATGGTGCATCGCTCGTCGGTCGCCTCCGGGTAGAACACGTGAGCGCGCCCGACGCTGAGGTCGAAGCTCTGCGCCCGCGCGGGATGCTTGCGGACGAGGTGCCCCAGGTCGGCGGCCGAGGGCGCGGTCGAGGTGATGGTGACGAGCACAGGTCCATCCGTCCGGTCGGCGGCGAGGTTCCTGAAAGCCTAGCGGCGGTCGTCGCGCGTGCGTGAGTCGCCCGAATCTGCACGGAATCCAGCGATTTCCGTGCAGTTCCGGGCGACTCAGGGCTGGCTGATCAGCCTCCGAACAGCTTGCCGAAGAACCCCTTGCGCGGCTTCCAGCCGGCGGCGGTCAGGGCGTCGATCACGGGCTGCTTGACCTCGTCGGTCGTGAACTCGTAGCCCATGAACTGGCCGGTCGTCGTGCCATCGCGGTCGGTGGACTGCGAGATCGGCGCGACGCTCCGCCCGAAGGAGAAGGACTTCTGCGGGCCGGACTGCCAGGTGCGCTTCGTCGACAGGCCGCCGAGACCGACGGTCGTCTTCGAGGAGGACGACTGCTCGTGGAACTCCCACTCCCCGTCCTCGGGGTGCAGCTCGACCCGCAGCTCGTACTCGGCACTGAACATCCCGGCGCCGATGAAGCCGAGCCAGCGCTGGTCGGCGTACCGCCAGTGCGCGACGACGCCGTCGGGTGTCGGGTCGTAGATGAAGGGGAGTTCTTCGCTGTTGAGCGCGAGGATCCGGGCCTGGGCGTCGCGGAGGTCGAAGGTCATGGGGCGAGTCTAGGCAGACGGACCGCCCGGCGACATGGGGACAGCTCCCCGTCACCCGGCTCCCCTACGCTGGCCGGGTGAGCGAATCCATCCTGACCCAGAACGTCCTGACCGTCATGAGCTACAACATCCGCACCGCCGTCGCCCAGCCCGGTCACGAGTGGGTGGACCGTGCACCGCTCGTCTCACAGGTCATCGCCCGCAACGCGCCCGACCTCCTCGGGCTGCAGGAGGTCCGCGAGCACCAGCTGAACGACCTGCTCCCGGGCCTCGCCGAGTACGACTGGTTCGGGCAGGGCCGTGACGGCGGATCGGCCGGCGAGTACGGCCCGGTGTGCTTCCGCCGCTCGCGGTTCGAACAGCTCGACGCCGGCGAGTTCTGGCTGTCGGACACCCCCGACGAGCCGGGCTCGAACACCTGGCCGTCGCTGCACGCGCGGTTCGTCACCTGGGTCCGGCTCCGTGAGCGACGCACCGGCGACGAGCTCGTCTTCGCCAACACCCACCTCGACCACGAGAGCTCACCCCACGGCGACGACGTCCGGACGCGCAGTGCGAAGCTGATCACCGACCGCTTCTCCGAGGTCGACGTCCCCGTCCTCCTCACCGGCGACTTCAACACCGAGCGTGGATCGGCGGCGCACGAAGCTCTGGAGCGCGCCGGCTTCGTCGACCTGTCACCGATCGAGAGCGACGGCATCGGCACGTTCCAGGGCTACGGTCCGCAGCGTCCCGGGAACGCGCGCATCGACTGGGTGCTCGGCCGCTCAGGCAGCGTCGCTCCGCACGCCCGACTGGAACCGATCGAAGCCCTCGTCGACGAGCAGGAACCCACGTCTGAGGCGAGCGACCACTTCCCCATCCTCATCCGGGCGCAGCTCACCCACTGACGGCGATCCGACCCACCACACCAGGGCGGTACTGCACGTCAGTCTCTGGCGGCCGTCGGCGCGAGCCGGAGGAGGACCAGCCCGACGATCGACGGGAGGAGGGGCAGCGCCGCACCGAACACCGGGTCCACGCCGATGAGGAGCGAGCCGCAGAGGGCGCCCGCCACGAGCAGCACGATCGCGCCGATGCGGATGAGGTGGTGGTCGTGGACACCGTCGGCGAGGCTCTGCATGAGACTCGTGAGGGTACCGGTCACGAAGGTGGTGGTCACGCCTGAGCGTTCGATGCGACGCGCGACGGCCGTCTGCCCCGCCATCGCGAGCGTGGAGAGCGCGATGAGGACCCAGATCACGGGCGTCGTGCGCGTCTCGGGAGACACGATCCATCCGATGAGGACACACGCTTGCGCGACCACCGCACCGCCGAGCACGAGGACGAGCCGGTGCTGCGGCGCCTCCGGGGTCGGTCTGTCAGCGGTGGCGACGAGCCTCGTGAAGCGGAAGGCCAGGAACGTCCCGACGGAGAACAGCAGCACGGCGACCGTCGCCCCGAGCAGGACCTCGGCGAAGTCCGGCCGGCTCGTGAGTCCGGCCAGCACGAAGTTGCCGGTCATGTTCGCGGTGAAGACGCCGCCGAGCTGCAGGAACGCGAAGGCGTCGGTCGCCCCGGCCGCGAACGACAGCACGAGCGCCATCGCCGCGATCATGCCGGCACGCGTCCGACGCCGGGTGGTCGTCAGGGTCGGGTCGGTGCCGCCGGTCTCAGTCACGTGCACATCGTCCCACGCCCGTTCGCCCATCTCGGGGCGAACGGGAGCCCGCTCGCCCCGAGATGGGCGAACGAAGCGTCAGACGAGGAGGTCCGCGAGGAAGGTCAGCTGCGCCTGCTGCTGCACCGGCCCGCCACCCTCGTGCCCGTTGTACGGGTAGACGGCGATGTCCTTCTGCGTGCCCGCGTAGTGGTTGAACGCCGCGTACACCGTCGAGGGCGGACACACCGCATCGCAGAGCGCGACGGAGAACAGTGCGGGGGCGGTCGCGCGGGCTGCGAAGTTCGTCGCGTCGAAGTACGAGAGCGTCCGGAACACCTCCTCCTCGTGACCACGTCGGCTGATGAGGTACGTCTTCAGCTCGGCGAAGGGGCTCGCGTCGGTGATCTGCAAGGCACGACGGAAGTGCGACAGGAACGGGACGTCGACGAGCGCCGCCGCGAGTCCCTCGCAGAGCCCAGCCGCGGCGAGCGCGATGCCGCCGCCCTGGCTGCCACCGGCGACGACGACCCGGGCGGGGTCGACCTCGGGGAAGCTGCGCACCACGTCCACGGCGAGCGCCGCGTCCGTGAAGACCCGACGGTAGTAGTAGGTCTCGGGGCTGTCGAGCCCGGCGCTCATCTTGCCGGCGACCTGCGGACCGCTCCCGAACGGGTCGGCCGTCGCGCCCGGCAGGTTCGCGCTCCCCTGACCACGGGTGTCCATGACGAACACCGCGTAGCCCGCGGACGGGTGCATCGTCCACTGGTGGGCGAGCCCACGACCGCCGCTGTACCCGATGTAGTGCACGATGCACGGGAGCGGCTCGGTCGCGCCGGCCGGTCGGATGAACCAACCCTTGATCGGGTCGCCACCGAACCCGGAGAACGTGACGTCCTCGACGACGAGACCCGTCAGCTCAGGGTTGGATCGTTCACGCACCGTCGGCTGGGCGAGGGCGTGGGCTTCGGCGAGGGTGTCCGCCCAGAAGGTGTCGAAGTCCGGCGCCTCCTCGCGGTCGGGCAGGTACTGCTGGAGCTGGGCGAGGGGGAGGTCGAATTGCGCCACTGGTCACCTTCGGTTCGTGAGATCGGATGCGGGAGGACGGGTCAGGAGGACGGGATCGCGGAGATGAGTCCGAGACCGACGCTGATGCGGTCGGCCACCTCGATGAGGTCCTCGGTGAGGACGTCGAGGTCGCGCTCACGCATCAGGCTCAGTCGACCCGAGATGGAGATCGCCGCCACGACTCTGGCGTTCGCGTCGCGGATCGGCGCCGCGATCCCGAGACGACCCAACGCGAGCTCCTGGTCCTCCATGCAGACGCCGCGTTCCCGCGCCACCGCGAGCTCGGCGGCGAGCGCCGCGTGCTCCGTGATGGTGTTGGCCGTGTAGCGCGGGAGCGGCTCGTCACCGAGCAGCGCACGGAGGCCGTCCGCGTCGAGGTCGAGGAGCAGACACTTGCCGAGCGCGGACGCGTGCAGCGGCTGGCGCAGCCCGATCATCGAGTGCGACTTGGGTGCGAGGGCTCCCTCGAAGTGGCAGAGGTAGATGAGGCTCGAGCCGTCGAGGACGCCGACGTTGACGCTGAGACCGATCCGCTGCGCGAGCTCCTGAGCGGGAGCACGCGACTCCCGGTGCACCGGGTTCTGGTTGAGCCCCTCGCTTGCGAGCGCCAGGATGGCCGCGCCGATGGCGTAGGACGGACTGTCGGCCACCTTCGTCACATAGCCGAGCTCCTCGAGCGTGCCGAGGAGGCGTGCGGTCGTCGAAGTGCCGAGACCGGTCGCACGGGCGATGTCGGAGGCCCGCAACGGTCCGGTGGTCGATGCGCCGAGAACGGCGAGCACGGATGCCGCACGGCCGATGCCCTGCTGGATCTCACCTGCCACGGGTCCTCCACGGTGTCGGTGTCGGTTCGGATGTCCGGCCTCGGAGGCCGTGTTCAGCGTAGCGGTCGGGCTCGGCGCGGCCGGGTGGTGCGCCCGCTCGGCTGCTCGAAGACCTTCACACTCGCGACACTCACATAGGGCGACCCGTTCGTGGCCGTGACGACGACACGGAGGGCGTCGACCCGCACGGGTTCGACATCGTGGATCCGGTGGCGGTGGCGGTTCCCCTCGACCTCGGCCAACACCGTCCACGTCCCTTCAGCCGCACCCGCCGGTCTCCCCTCGAGCCGGTAGTCGGCGACGAGCTCCGGAACCGCATCGAAGTCGGTGCGGTGGTGGTGCAGGTTGATGAGGTCCACGTCGACGTCGTCGTTGAACACGATCCGGACGGACGCGACATCGACCGGCTCGTCCCAGTGCAGGGTGAGGACCTCGGGCTCGGCGACCAGATCACGGTTGTCTTCGAGTCGCTCCGAGGACCACAGGTGCGGTCCGCCGTAGGGACGTTGGTAGCCGTCGACGATCCGCTCCGGGCGGTACGCCGTGGTGTCCCCACCGACGGTCAGCGCGACGCTCCGGCCGCGCAGCTTCCGCGCGTTCCAGTCCAGGATCGCCTGGTCCTGCTCTTCGGGGATGTGGTCGTCGAACACCTCGTCGGAAGCGTGCTTGGCGGTCAGCACGAGGAGCCCGTAGGGGTGGCCTTCAGTGAGGAGCAGGCTGATGTCCGGGTTGGCGCGGACGACGAGCACCGCGTTCTGCTCGATCTCCGGCGTCCATCCGAAGCGGACGGTGGCCGACACGCCGACCCCGACAGCGATCTCCGCGGCTCCATCGAGGAGGTGCTCGACCGGCACGGCGTTCTGGCGCTTGCCGGTGCTCCACAGTTCGACGCGGAGGGTCGTGTCGCGTGCGGCGTCGACGAGCAGGGTGATCTGGTCGAGTGACGGAGCGACGGGTACGAGGATCGCGACGTCGCGGTCGAGGGGGAACCGCTCGCCGGAGCCGAGGTGCTCCAGCGTGGAGATCGCGTCGAGCGCGCTCGAGGCGGAGACCGTCGCGCGCCCGGCCAGATCGTCGGGGTCGTCGGTGGTGATGCCGATGACCGGGGCGTCCTCGCGGAGGAGCGTGCGCTGCAGGAGCGGGAGCGCCTGCCCGGCGAGCTCCCGCGGCGTCAGTCCATCGCGGGCGATGAGCGCCGCAGCCGTCCCCACCGCCTGACCCTGCGTGGCGCAGGTCGCCATGACGCGGGTGGACCCGAACGCGACGTGGGAGGCGGAGATGTTGCGTCCGGCGAACAGCAGGTTGCCGACGTCCCGCGAGTACAGGCTGCGGAAGGGGATCCCGTAGGTGCCGTTGCTGAACCGCTGTTGCGCACCGGCGGTCTCGGCGTAGACGCCCTCGACAGGGTGCAGGTCGATCGACCACCCTCCGAAGGCCACGGTGTCCTCGAAGTCGACCTGGTCGAGCAGGTCGTTCTGCGTGAGGGTGTGGTCTCCGAGGAGCCGGCGGTACTCGCGCTTGCCCGGGATCGATCCGACCCACTCGAGCGTGAGGGTGTCGGCGTCGAACTCGCCGGAGTTCTTGATGTAGTCCCAGATCCCGAAGACGACGCTCCACAGTTCGTCGCGGATCTGCTCGTTCTCAGCGACGGTGTCGAGCTCGCCGCCCCACTCGATCCACCAGTAGTTGCAGCCGTTGTCGCCGGTCCGGATGATCCGGTTGGTGAGGATCGGGGTGTCGCGGATGTCGCGCGCGATGTCAGGGGCGACGAACCGCTCGGGGCGTCCGGCGTCCTTCGTGTAGAAGAAGATCGAGCTGCCGAGGAGTTCGTCGTCCGCCACCTCGGGCGCCCACGGCTCACCGAGCTCGGCGCGGCCCTCGCGACCGATGCGGGAGGTCGCACCCGCCAGATGACCCACCAGCCCGTCTCCCGTGCAGTCGATGAAGACGGGGGCGACGAACTCGGTCTCGATCTCGCTGCCCATCGTCCATCCGGTGACGGACGCGATCCGCGGCGACGGCGACTCCTCACCGTCCGCCGGCTCCTCCATCGTGACGATGCGGACGTCGGTGTTGAGGTGCAGCTGCAGGTTCGGCTCGGCGCGCACGAGGTCGAGGACGGTCTGGTCCCAATAGAACGGGTTGCCCTCCGGATTGCGGTACTGGTTCTCGAGGAAGAGCTCGCCCATGATCCCGGTCTCCCGCGCGAACCGCTGGTGGCCGTGCGCAGTCGCACCGACGACCCACACCCGCACCTCGCTCGACGAGTTGCCACCGAGCACCGGGCGATTGGTGACGAGCGAGACCCGGGAACCGAGGCGGGCAGCGGCGACGGCTGCTGACACACCCGCGAGGCCACCGCCGATGACGACGACGTCTGCGGTCTGGGTGCGGTGTTGCATGGATGACACTCCTTCGTGATGCGTGATCCTGGAAGCCGTCGAACAGGTGTCGACCACCAGACGAGTGCCACGCTACCATTCAGCGGTACGACTTTCCCATTCAGTGGGTAAGATTCTTCGGCAGGTGAACCTCGAAGCACCCCGACAACGATGTGAGGACCGATGAACGAGAGCAGGACCCAGGCTGCAGCCCTGGCTGAAGCCGCCGCGCACAGCGCACAGACCCCCTACGACGACGCGGAGCGATCACGCCGCATGCGGAAGGTCATCTGGGCCGCCGGGGCAGGTCACTTCGTCGAATGGTTCGACTTCGGCCTCTACGGCACGCTCGCGACCGTCATCAGCCTCAACTTCTTCCAGCAGGGCAACACGCAGGCGGCCCTCCTGTCTGCGTTCGCGGTGTTCGGCGCCGGCTTCGTGATGCGCCCCCTCGGTGGCCTCTTCTGGGGCTCGCTCGGTGATCGCATCGGCCGGAAGACCGTCCTCGCCACGGTGATCCTCGTGACGTCCGGAGCGACGGTCGTGATGGGCCTCCTGCCGACGTTCGACCTCGTCGGCCTCTGGGCGCCGATCCTGCTCGTGATCGTGCGACTCGTGCAGGGCTTCGCCGCCGGTGGCGAGAGTTCCGGCGCCACCACGCTGCTCGCCGAATACGCCCCGTCCAACCGACGCGGCTTCGTGACGAGCTTCATCGACGTGTTCGGCTTCGCGGCCTTCGTCGTCGGCGCCGGCCTCGTCCTCCTCTTCACCTCGACGCTCGGCACCGATGCACTCAACGAGTGGGGGTGGCGCGCCCTCTTCTTCCTCGCCCTGCCCCTCGGCCTCGCAGGCCTCTACCTGCGGAACAAGCTCGAGGACACCCCTGAGTTCCAGGCGATCCAAGCGAAGGGGGCCGTCTCGAAGTCACCGCTGCGGACCTCGTTGCGCACCTCGTGGAAGGCGCTGCTCTTCTGCGTCGGCTTCGTCGTCATCAAGGCCGTCGGCCACTGGATCCTGCAGACCTTCATGCCGTCGTACCTGCAGACCGACCTCGGCTACTCGCAGCCGCTCAGCTACGGGGTCACGGTGCTCGGGCTGCTCGCGATCGCGATGCTCGTCCCGTTCATGGGCCTGCTGAGCGACCGCATCGGACGGAAGCCGGTGATGATCGCCGGGTGCGTCGGGTTCCTGGTCCTCACCTACCCGACGCTGATGCTCATGAGTGCCGGCAACTTCGCGGCGGCGGCCGTCGCGATGGTGATCCTCGGCGTCTTCATGGCGGCTTACGACGGCGCATCGAGTGCCGCGATGGCCGAGCTGTTCCCGACCAGCATCCGTTACGGCTCGATGGCGATCGCGTACAACCTGTCGGTCGCCGTGTTCGGTGGGATCACGCCCTACTTCGCGACGTTCCTGATCGCCTCGACGGGTAACCGGTTCGCTCCCGCGTTCTACGTGATGGCGGCCGCGCTCATCACCTTGATCGTCGTACTGCGGGCGCGAGAGACGGCCAAGCTGCCGCTCCCGCGCTGAGCGACCTGAACGAGCGCCGGCGTCGACCCGAGGGGTTCGACGCCGGCGTAGTCGTGCGGGCCCGACTCAGCGGGCGAAGTCGCGCAGGTCGAGGTCTGGGTCTTCGAGGACGTCCGAGGTCTCGATGGAGTCGCGCGGCTCGTAGGCCGTCGTGGACGGGCGGAGGTCTTCGAGGTAGGCCTGGAGACGCGACTCGGCCTCACTGAAGTCCGGCACGTCCTGGCCCCAGGCGTGCGGCACGGACAGCACGTCGTTGCCCAGACCGATCACGAGCTGGGCAGACGCGTCGTCGACATCGGAGTCCACGACGATCGGGATGGTGACCGCTTCAGCGCGTCCACGCTTCGCAAGCTCCGCCGTCAGCTCGACCAGCAGCGCCGCGACCTCGTCGGTCGTCACAACATTCTCACCCGCGTATGTAATGCATCGCATGCATCAACCCTGCCGGATCATGCCTGGAAGCTCAGGCCCCTTGACACCCGGTGGGGCCGGATGACTAGGCAGCTCCTCAGCCGGACTCGGCCGAGGACGACCCGCGGCGGCTGGTCCGCCACGCTCGCCACGCTCCCGTCGACCAGAGCGCCCAGACGACGAGGAGGGGTTGGAAGACCAGCCGCACACCGCGCGCGACGTCGCTGTCGAGCCCGAAGGCGTCGGTGCCGCGGACGAACTGCTCGATGTTGCCGGGGAACACCGCGACGAAGAACGCGGCGACGATCCAACCGACGGCGACGCGGTACCGGGCGAGCAGGATCAGCGAGAGGCCGAGCAGGATCTCGACGACTCCCGACGCCACGACGACCACGTCGACCGGCAGGGGCAGCCACTGCGGCACCTGGGCGACGAAGGACTGCCGCGCGAAGGTGAGGTGGCCGGTACCCGCGAAGACGAGAGCCGCTCCGAGGAGCCAGCGGGCGAGTGTGCGGACAATACCCATCCTCAGCTCGCAGCCGTCACGGCGTACTTGAAGCCGCGGTGCGAGCCGACGAAGCCGAGTCGTTCGTAGAAGCGGTGGGCATCGACCCGGGCCTCGTCGGAGGTCAACTGCACGATCGACGAACCGGTCGCCGGAGCGGCGACGTCCGTCACCCAGCGCATCATGGCCGATCCGACACCACCGGAGCGCAGGCTCGAGGACACACGCACCGCTTCGACCAGCAGCCGTGTCGAGCCGCGACGGGCCATCCCGGGGATGCGGGTCAGCTGCATCGTCGCGATGACGGCCTCCGTCGCGTCGACGACCAGCAGGATCTCGTTCGCCGGGTCGTCGACGAGGTCCGCGAGCGCACGCTCGTAGGCGGGGAGATCGCTCTCCTTCGCCAGGTCACCGCGGGACGCACTGATCGGGTCGTCGGCGAGGAGCGCCATCAGCGCGTCGAGGTCGGCCAGGTCAGCCCGGCGCAGCAGCAGTTCCTGCCCCGGTGTGGTGAGGGCGACGGGGAGCGTGAGCGCAGCGATCATCCATCCACCCTCTCACCTCTCGATCGTCGATCCGTCCACCGCCAGCGCGACCGCCCGGAGTGCGTGCGCCCTCGTCGCCGCATACGACTCCGCCAGTACCGCATCGAGCCCCGGATACTCGATGTGTCCGGCGGGGAGGACGCTCAGCTCGAGGTCTTCGAGTGTGTTGGCGACGGCGAACTGCCCGGGTGGTGGCACGTGTCCGTCCCAGAGCGCGGCCTCCACCCGAACCGGCACGTGGATGAACCCCGCGGCCGTCGAGGCGTCGAAGAACCGCAGGACTTCGCGCGCCTCCGGGTGCTCGGCGACGTGGTGTCGCACACGCTCCCCGCTCCCCTCGCACGGCAGGCGCAGACGCAGGTCGTACTGACCGAAGCTCGGCACCACGAGCGTCGCTCCGACGAAGCGGCCGTCCCACGGCAGGGCGAGCGCACCGATCCCACCGCCGAAACTCTCACCGACGAAGTAGAGCGGGAGCGGTCCGACGACGTCGAGCAGCGCCGACGCCGCGTGCCAGAGGTCGACGGCACAGCGGCCGAGCGCGTACCGCTCGACGCTGTCGATGCCGAACAGGACATGCCCGTCCTCCGGTGTCGGCGCTCCGAGTCCCGCGTTGAAGACGCCCTGGCCGCGGGCGATCGGGAAGATGACGGCGGCCTCGTCCGGGACGCGGGACCAGTCCGGCGCGTCCCGCCCGCCGTAGCCGTGCCCGTGCACCATCCCGAAGCGCGCCTGTCCGTCCGCCGGCGTCGCGAGCCATCCGCGGAGGCGGAGGCCGTCGGAGACCGTGTGCTCGACGACGAAGACCTCGTGCGCACCCTGTCGGCCGATCGGGGTCAAGACCGGATCCGGAGACACCTCACGTGCCGCCGCGTACCACCCGCGCCACAGCTCCTCGAATCCGGCCGGCGGCACGACCGGTTCGACCGCCAGGAGCGCCTCGAGGTCGTAGCCGTAGGTGCCGTCGCGAACCTCGTCGCCGAACCAGTCCCGATGTCGTACCTCACGCATGCGTTGTCCGCCTCCGTCTCGTCGTCGTGGATCGCCGGTGCCGAGGTTCGCCGTGCGCGCGTGCCAGACTGGCAACCGGGTCGAAGGAGGATGCTGTGCTCGGTGCGGAACGCAGATCGCAGATCATGTCGGAGGTGCGCCGCAATGGTGCGGCGAGCGTCGTCGACCTCGCGACCGCACTCGGCGTCAGCGAGATGACCGTGCGACGCGACATCGAGCAACTCGCGACGGAGGGCCTCGTCGACCGCGTCCGTGGTGGCGCCACCACGCCCCGGCTGCCCGACCGTGCCGAGCTGGGCTTTCCCAGCCAGGCACGCCGACTGCTGGCCGAGAAGCGCGCCATCGCCCGTCGCGCGGCCATCCTCGTCGAGCCCGGCATGTCGGTCGGCCTGTCCGGCGGGACCACCACCTGGACCCTCGCGCAGGAGCTGCGAGCCATCCCGGAGCTCACCATCGTCACGAACTCCCTCCCGGTGGCCGACGTGTTCGCACGGCCCGACCGCGCCGACGAGCCGTACACCCAGACGGTCGTGCTGACCGGCGGCGTCCGCACCCCCTCGGACGCCCTGGTCGGTCCGGTCGCCGTGCGCGCGATCGAGTCCCTGCACTGCGACGTCGTCTTCCTCGGCGTCCGCGGGATCGACCTGCAGGCGGGGCTGACGACCTCGAACCTCCTCGAGGCCGAGACCAACCGGGCGTTCGTCGGCGCCGGGCGTCGCTCCGTCGTGCTCGCCGACCACTCCAAATGGGGCGCCGTCGGACTGACGACGATCGTCGACCTCCGCGAGGTGGACCACCTCGTCATGGACGACGACGTGGCCGAGGACGTCGAGACCACGCTCCGCGCGCAGTTCGGCGAGGTCTGGCTCGCGCCGGTCGCCTCCGCTTCGGTCGACGACGACCGCACCGACGCCTGACCGCGCCACCTCCAGCACACCGCCATAGCCGAGCGTCGGCCTGCCCTGCCGCTCATGGACCTCAGCGTGCCGTGCTGTCCCGCACGACGATCCGCGCGTCGACGACCACGTGCCGGACCGGGGTGTCGGCACCGGGCGGGGCGGCGATCTGGCGTTCGAGCTCGGTGAAGGCCGCGCGCACGATCGCGTCGTAGTCGGGAGCGACCGTCGTGAGTGACGGGGTCGAGAACTGGGCGGCGTGGACGTCGTCGATGCCGATCACCGCGACCTCCTCGGGCACCCGTCGGCCGGCTTCGTGGAGGGCCGCGAGCACGCCGAAGGCGATCGAGTCGTTGGAGCAGACGACGCCGTCGAGCTCGACGCCCTCGGCGGTCATCCGACGCATCACGCGGCGTCCCTCCTCGGGGGTGAACGCGTCGACGTGCCCGATGAGCGACGGCTCCTGCGCGAGCCCGAGTCGCGCGACCACGTCCCGATACCCGGCGTACCGCTGATCCGCCGCGTCGGACGGACGTTCGTCCCTGGGCCCGATGAACGCGATGCGGGAGCAGCCGACCTCGGCGAGGTGGGTCGTCGCGGCGTCGGCGGCCGCCCGGTTGTCGATCGAGATGTGCGTGAACGGGCTCACCTGGATGTGCTCGCCGAGGAGCACCAGGGGCCCCGGGGAGGTCCGCCGCGTGAGGTCGCCGACCGTCAGCGAGCGGGGGATGTGGATGAGTCCGTCCGTGAGCGGCAGGCCCACCCCGTTGGCGATGTCGACCTCGCGGTCGTGGTCGCCCTCGGTGTGCTGGATGAGGATCGACAGTCCACGCTCGTCGGCACCGCGGACGAGGAGCGTCGTGAGCTCCGCGAAGTACGGTTCGTCGAGGTTCGGGACGGCGAGCGCCACCATGCCCGTACGCGAACGGCGAGGCACCGGTGCCGACCGCTGAGAGCCGAAGGCGGCGTCCGACATGGTGCTGCTCCTCACTGCTGGCCGGGTGGATCCCGGCCGCTCGGGACCGTTGCGGTCCCGACTGAGCACAACGCTATCTCGGGACATCGTCGTTCCTCGCGGATTCGGTGGCCGGTGCCGCGATCGCCTCGATCTCGAACACCCGCGCGACGTCGGTCGCCGAGGCGGACGGGTCGGTGATGAGCAGGCGCACCGCGTCGACGACCAGTCCGTCCACGGGCGCGGTGACAGTGCCTGCGGTGTTGTCGTCGAACCGTCCGACCTCGACCCAGGCACCGCCCGTCCGGACCTCGATCGTGAAGTCACGGAGCACCGAATCGGTCGAGACTCCCCCGGCGTAGCCGCTCTTGACCCTGACCTCGGCGAGCGCCGTCGGGGCCTGCCAGGCGGCCGTGATCGTGGGCGCCGTGTCGCCGACCGCGGAGATCCAGCGACTCGCGTCCGTGCACACGCCGTCGACGGCGAGCGCCCCGCCGGTGTCGGCGCCGAGCGACGACGACACGCTGACGGTCGCACCGAGTGCCACGTTCGTGCCGGACGCTTCGCCACGAAGGCCCGACACGATGTCCTGGAGCGAGGTCCCGCCGGTCTCAGCCGACGCCGCTCGCGGGATCGCCGCGTACCGGACGGTGCCGCGTGTGGTCTCGCTGAGTGGCGCACTCAGGTAGAGCACATCCGTGCCGTCGACGGTCTCCGCCCGCAGCCGTTGCTGACCGAGTTGATCGGAGCCGACCGTGCGGGCCGCCCACGAGGTGCCGTCCGTCTCCCGCTCCAGCCGGACCACCTGGCTGCGGTTCTCGCCGCAGACCTGCACGGCGAGGACCGCGTAGACGCGGTCGACCCCGCCGGCGCTCGTCGTGTCGATCGCGGCGACGGTCGAGACGCCGGAACCGAGCGCGGAGGCGTCGATGAGCGACTCGTCATTCCAAGCGCCGCCGTCCCACGAGGTGTATCGCACGTCGTACGCGGTCTGATCGGCTTCGACGAACCGGTAGACGATCCCCGCGAGCTCCGTGCCGTCGAGGGCGAGCTTCGCGGTCTGCAGCGCCGGCGTGTAGCTGCCGATGGCCTCACCGGCACCGAAGGGGCGCCAGACGACGGATCCCGGGGTGGTCGGGGTGATCGGTCCGGTGAGCGCGGTCCCCGCGACATCGGCGAAGGAACCGTCGGACGGGTCGTATGTCGCGTACGACCCGAGGTGCCGCGCAGGGTCCGCCGGGAATGGGCCCCATTCCCACAGCACGTGGACGCGGCCGTCGGCGTCCACCTCGAGGTCGTCGGGATAGAAGGAGTAGCCGGTCGCTGCGGCGACCACCGCTTCCCGTTCCCAGACACCGGTGTCGAGGTCGTACCGGTAGAGCCGCCCCTCTCGTCGTCCCTGCGCGTCCGTCCCGACGCGCACGAGCACCCAGGCGTCGCCGTCCGGCCCGCGCGCCGTCACCGGATAGGTGATCGCCGCGTCGAGGTCGGGCATGGACGTCGTCGTCTCCACGAGCGAGGTGACGTCGCCCGGTGCAGTGGACCGGAACACGTTCCACTGCTCGTTGTGCATCGACACGAAGGCGTGGATGATGCCGTCGCCGTCGACCACGATCGACGGCTGGTTGTGACCGTTGTCGTCGGTGAAGGTCACGCAGGCACCGCCGGCCGTCGAACGCAGGCACCCTTCGGTCCATGTCCCGTCCGCGCCCCGCGAGGCCAGGTGCACCTCGTGCTTGGACACGGTGGACGCCGGCGCATTGAAGGCGAAGTAGGAGACACCGTCGACGACGTCGAGCGGTCGCCACCAGCCGGCCTGGTTCGACGTGTCGACGGTGACGGGCACGGTCTCGACCGAGTCGGTCGCCGTACTCCCGCCCCCGTCGCTCATCGCCGGTCCTCCGGGAGCGGCGACCGCCGGCGCCGTCACCCCCAGCGCGAGGACCGTGAGCGCGGCCGCGGCGAGCGCGCGGACGGTGTTCGATGAGCTGCGTCGCATGGTTCTCCCGGTGCCGGTCACGATCGTCCGATCCGCGGCTCAGCCGACGAGCTTCTGCGCGGCTGCCCCGGCGGCCTTCATGGCTTCAGCGGGCTTCTCCTGGCCGACGAGGACCGCCTGCACCTTCTCCGCGATCTTCGTCTCGATCTGCGAGTACTGGACGAACTTCCAGAACGGGTTCGTCGAGCTCGTCTTGGTGATGCGGTCGCTGAAGTTCGTGGCGAACGAGTCGTTCTTCACGGCGTCGGAGTTGAGCGCGTCCTCGGTCGCCGGCGGCAGACCACGGGCAGCGAAGTCCTCGAGCACGGTCTCCGGGTCGGACGTCACCCACTGGGCGAAGTCCGCTGCGGTGCCGGCGGCCGGACCGTCGACCACGGCGAGCGCCCCGCCCCACACGAGCGCACGCGGCGTGTCACCCTGCTTGAGGACCGGCCGTGAGACCGGCTGCAGCTTGCTTGCGAAGTCGGGGTCGGGTGACTCGCCGGTCACCGCGCTCCGTCCGACGATCGCGTCGTCGTAGATCGCGGTGCGGCCCTGCGCGAAGAGGGAGCGTGCGTCGAAGCGGTCGACGTCTGCTGCGATGAGGCCCTGGTCGTACAGGCTCTTGTACCAGGTGACCGCCTCGATGCTCGCGTCGTCGCCGATCGTGACGGTGTCCCCGTCGACCAGCGGGCTGCCGAAGGTCTGCATCCAGATGAGGATGTCCTTCAGCTGCGCGGCCTTCGTCGACGCCGCGTAGGGGATCATGCCGTTGCCGAGGCCCTTGAGCTGCTTGAGTGAGCCCTCGAACTCGTCGATCGTCGTGGGGAACTCGCCGATGCCTGCCTGGTCGAGGATCGCCTGGTTGGTGACGAGGCCGATCGCGCCGATCGTCCACGGGAGGCCGTACTGCACGCCGTCGAACGTCGCGGCCGTGAGTCCGGCCTTCGTGTATCCGCGCCCCTCGGTCAGCCCGGACACGTCCTGCAGCTTGCCGAGGCTCGCCAGTGAGCCGAGCCAAGCGACGTCGACGTGGGCGACACCGGAGAACTGACCGCCGCGGACCTGCAGCATGAGCTGGTTGATGTACTCGTTGTAGGGGAAGGACACCTCACCGACGTCGATCTTGGCCTTGCCTTCGTACTTCTGCAGGAGGCTCTGGATGGCGGGTGCCGAAGCCTTCTCGGTGAGCGACCAGCTCGCGAAGTCGAAGTCGGTCGCTGTGCCGCCGGCGGTCGCCTTCGGGATGGATCCCGCTCCGGGTGCGGCACCGGTGGGCGCACATCCGGCGAGGGTGGCTGCGGCGACGCCGATCCCGAGGAACTGCAGGGCACGGCGGCGGGTGATGACGGTCTGCTGTGCGGCGGTGGCGAAGGACGGGGTGGTGTGGGACATGGCTCCTCCTCGAGCGTGATCCTGGTGGGACGTGTCTGGGTTGGTGGAACGGATTGTGGGGAGGCCTGCGGCGGGCCGGTTCGGTGTGCTGCGCTCAGCCCTTCACGGCACCGGCGGTCAGTCCGCCGACGAGGTGACGCTGCAGGGCCATGAACGCGATCGCCACGGGTAGGGAGACGACGAGCGATGCGGCCATGAGCTCGGGCCAAGCCGTGGCCGCCTCACCGACGAAGGTGTTCACGAGGCCGGGCGGGAGGGTCTGCTTGTCGGGTCCCGCCAGCGTGAGCGCGAAGATGAAGTCGTTCCACCCGCGGACGAAGGCGAACAGGCCCGCCGCAACCAGGCCGGGTGCGGACAGCGGCAGCACGATGGAGTGGATGATCCGCAGTCGGGACGCCCCGTCGACGCGAGCCGCCTCGATGAGTTCGTCCGGGATCGTGTCGAAGAACCCCTTCAGCATCCAGACGCACAGCGGCAGGGTGAACGTCGTGAACGAGAGCACCAGCGCCGCATAGGTGTTGAGGAGCCCGTAGGCACTGAACACCGAGTACAGGGTGATCAGCAGCAGCGCCTGCGGGAACATCTGCGAGGCGAGCACGAAGTACATGAGTGATCGACGCCCGCGGTAGCGGAACTTCGAGAACGAGTAGCCCATGTAGGCCGAGACGATCACGGACAGCAGGGCGGTGATGACGGACACGATGATGCTGTTCCGCAGGTAACCGAACAGGTCCGGGTTCGATGCGAGCGCGGTGTAGGCCTCGAAGCTGATCTCCGTGGGGAAGAGCTTCGGTGGGTAGGAGAAGACCTGGGCTCGCGGGGTCAGCGAGGTGGCCAGCAACCAGTACACCGGCAGCAGCCCGAAGCCGCCGCAGACGATCACCGCGACCCAAGCGCTGATCCGGACCGCCCGGCTCTCCGAGCGGAAGAGCGACGGTCGGCGTCGCAGCGTGCCGAGCTCGGTCGCGACGAACGGCGGTTGCGGGTCCGGCGTGGTGTCCTGCGGTGCAGGCGGGGCGGTGGAGACGCTCATTTCTGCTCGCCTTTCTCCGAGAATCGGACGTAGACGACGACGAGCGCCATCAGGAGGATGAGCCAGAGCAGCCCGAGGGCGCCCGCGTGGCCGAGGTCGAAGCCGCGGAAGGCGGTCTCGTAGACGGCGGTGGCGAAGGTCTGGGTGCTCCCAGCCGGACCGCCACCCGTCAGGACGTAGATGATGTCGAAGTGCTGGAAGTTCCAGATGAACTCGAGCAGCAGGACGAGGCCGATGATGCCCTTCAGCTGCGGGACCGTGATCGAGAAGAAGCGTCGGATGGTCCCGGCGCCGTCCATCTCGGCCGCCTCGTGGAGTTCCTGTGGCACGGTCTGCAGGCCGGCGAGCAGCATGACCATGATCCAGGGGAAGGACTGCCAGGTCTTCGCGACGATCACCGCGAACATGGCCGTCTGGGGTTGTGCCAGCCACGCCTGCGCGTCGATTCCGAACAGACCGAGGATGGCGTTCGCCACTCCGTAGTTCGCGTTGAAGATCCACATCCAGAGGAACGACACGACGACGCCGGGAACGAGCCAGGGGATCAGCATGAGTCCGCGCATCACCTTGGCACCGCGGATGCGGGTGTTGAGCGCGAGGGCCAGTGCGAAACCGATGACGAAGGGGGCGATCGTCGTGCCGAGCGTGAAGACCATCGTCTGCCCGAGCAGCTTGAGGAAGTCACCCTGCAGCACGTCGATGATGTTCTGGAATCCGACGAACTCGCGGCCGGGCACGACCAGGCTCTGCTTGAAGAACGCCGTGACGAGAGCGGTCAGCAGCGGATAGGCGACGACCGCGACGAGCAGCGCGAGTCCGGGGAGGACGAGGACGAACGCGAACATCCCGTCCGGCATCCGTCTCGGTTTGTTTGAATTTGTTGTCAACTGTGAAGTCGTCATACTCACATCCTTGTGAGGAGCATTCCGCTGCGTGCGGGGCTTCCTGGGGCGGCGGCGCCTATATCAGCGGCCAAGTGTTGTTCAGCATGCCCGGTGTCCGCGTGACAGGTCAACGCACGCTGGTCACGGTTCCATAACGGACTGTTCATACTTGATTGAAATTGTAGCTTTAAAGCGTCTGTCCGCTGCCAGAGTGGACATGGGAGAGTTGATGGGTGAACTACGACCTCAGCGCCCCTGCTCGCCGCGACATCAAAGGCCTCACGGCCGCCATCGAGTCGGCCGAGGACGCTGCTTCACTGCAAGCGCGTCTGAGCGTTCCGCGCTACGGCGTGTTCGACCTCGTCGGCCGGGCTCGCCGCTCGCCGATCATCGGCGGACTCCTCCTGGCCGGCACGGCACTCGATCAGAACGGCAAGCCGACGAAGCCGCTGCAGGTGCTCGAGACGATTCCCGAACTGGACCCCGTCGACCCCGACCCGGGTGCCGTCGCCGCTCAGCTCGCCGAGCTCTCACACGGCGACCTCGTCACGGTGCGGTTCTCCGACGGTGCCTACGGCGACTTCGGCGTGACCGGCATCGCCGTCTGGTCGGTCCCCGGCACCACCTTCCTCGTGGGCGGCTGGCTCATCGGTTCCGCTGGTGCGCCGGCGCCCCGGGTCACCGAACTCGTCCGTCTCGCCCCCGTCGGCGACCACCCCTGGCCTGTCCCGGCCCAGATCACCGTCGTCGGCGAGGACATCGGCATCGACTGACCGTGCTTCGTTCGCCCAAACCTGGGCGAACGAGCACACATTCGCCCGAGGATGGGCGAACGAACACCCCGCCCGATCTCCTCACGGACTGAACCCGGGCATGGGCACCACTGCCCATTCAGGGTTCGAGCGGCTCGACCTACGCTCGTGGGGTCCGAGCAGTCGACCGAGAGGAACATGACATGACCACACGAACGATGCGCAACAGGATCACCATCGCGGGGGCCGCCCTCGGTCTCGCCATCGCCGGCTCCGTCGGCGGCGTGGCGACCGCCGCACCGGCCGCAGCCGCCGGCCAATGCGTCGACTACCAGTACTCCGCCGGCGGCGACGGTGGTTGCGTCGCCAACATCCAGACCCTGCTCAACGCCTTCGGACCGAGGATCCCGGGTGGTGTGTCCAACCTGGAGGTCGACGGCCAGTTCGGCGACCAGACCCGAGCAGCCGTCGTCGCCTTCCAGACCTACTGGGGCATGCAGGTCGACGGCGTCGTGGGCGCCGAGACCTGGAACATCCTCTGCGGGCCGCAGATGGGCCCCGGCCCGATCTCGTGGTACCCGTACGACGCGGCTCGCGCCTCCGGCTGCAACATCTGACCGGACCCGCACGACGACACTCCCTCGCCCATGTTCGGGCGAGGGAGTTCTCGTTCACCCGGGAACGGGCGAACGAACGCGGCGGCTACTCCGCGTCGAGGGTGAAGAGCTGCGCCTGCTCGGGAGCGAGGAGCGGCATCGCGACCCCGACCTCGGCCAGCGCACGGCCGGTGAGCACGACCGAGCCCTCGGTCAGCCACAGTGGCGGCACGTCCTGGATCGACCGGGCGGGCGCGCCGAGGTCGAGCGGGCGGACCCGGTACCGACGCTCGGGATCGAGGCCGGGCACGCGCAACGGCGCGGGGATCGCCGTCAGCGGTGCGGCGAGCGCCACCTGCGCGACGATCGCGGACGAGCGGTCCTGGGCGATCACCCCGTGCGCGTGCAGTGCCGGGTCGGCGCTGTCCATGCGGACGACCTCGCCCGTGTGCAGCAGCGGGCGGAGGCCTTTGTAGTGCGCGATCCACGCCGCGATCAACTCGAGTTCCGGCTCGCTCGCCTCGTTGAGGTTCCACTCGATACCAGCGCTCCCGAAGAGGGCCGTGGCCAGGCGGAACGCGAGGTCCGAGGTGCGCCAGGTGGTGTGCGAGCGGGCCGCACCGAGATGACCGCCGAGGTACTCCGGTGGGATCACAAGCCCCGTGTGGCGCTGGATCGACTGCCGCTCCAGCGGGTCGTTCGTGTCGCTCGTCCACACCCGTTCGACCCGTTCGAGGATGCCGAGGTCGATCCGCGCGCCACCTGAGGCGCACGACTCGATGTCGACACCGGGATGCAGGGCACGCACCTCGTCGAGCAGTCGGTAGAGCGCCTTCGTCTGCCGGTGCGCCGAGCCGCCGAGGAGGTCGCGGTTGTGGTCCCACTTGAGGAACGCGATGTCGTACTCGGTCAGCAACGCGTCGAGTCGTCCGAGGAGGTACGCGAAGGCGTCCGGGTTGTCCAGGTCGAGCACCCGTTGGAAGCGCCAGGTCGGAGCGTCCGGATGCCCGAGGACCCAATCGGGATGCGCGCGCGCGAGCTCCGAGTCGGGGTTCACCATCTCCGGCTCGACCCATAGCCCGAAGTCCATGCCGGCACCGGTGACCGCGTCGATGAGTGGTGACAGCCCGCCCGCCCAGCGTTCCGGGTCGACGAACCAGTCGCCCAGCGCACGGCGGTCGTCCGTGCGACCGGTGAACCAGCCGTCGTCGAGGACGAACCGCTCGACACCGACGCGCTTCGCCTGCTCCACGAGGGTGAGCAGTGTCGGGAGGTCGTGGTCGAAGTACACGGCCTCCCAGGTGTTCAGCACCACCGGGCGGGGCTTCGTGATCGTGCTCCACGAGCGGATCCAGGGGTGCAGTCGCGCGGAGACGCCGTCGAGACCAGCGTCGGAGTAGACGGCGACCGTCCACGGCGACTCGTAAGTCTCCCCCGGCTCCAGCGTGACCTCGCCGGGCACGAGGAGTTCACCGGAGCCGGTGACCACGGGACCGAGTGGCGAGCGCTCGCTCCAGATCACCTTGTCGCCGCTCCACGCGAGGTGGGTCGCCCACACCTCGCCGCTGCGGAAGTCGAAACCGGGTGCGCCCGTGACGGACAGGAACGCGTCGTCGTGGCCGGGTCGTCCGTGACGGTGCTCGCGCGTCCAGGCGCCCTGCCCGAGGCGGTGGCGCTGCGGCGTGCGCTCGTGCGTCCAGAGACCGGTGAAGTCGAGGAGTTCGGAGGCGCGGTCGGGAACCGGGAGCACGACGGCGAGGGCGTCGACGGCGAGCGGTCGGTCGACCTCGGCGTCGTTCCGAACGGCATGTCGCACCCGGAGGACACCCTGCGGCGTCAGCTCGATCGTCGAGACGACCGTCACCGCGGCGCGCTCGTCGGACGTCGTCAGGATCAGCGAGGTGTCGGTGGCCTGCTGGTCGATCAGCCGCAGCGCGAGCAGGTTCGACGCGTCGGTCCCGCCCGGCCGGTGCACGCCGACACCGGGGCGGCCGCTCCAACCGTCGAACACGGTGGGCAGCAGGCTGAGGCGCGGCGGGGCATCGATGGAGGAGGGCGGGATCGCCGGCGTCAGCCCGTCGGCGACGACGATGAGGGAGTCGGCGGCGAGTTCGCCGACATCGGCTCCCCAGTGGAGGATGGTGGGCACCTCCGTGCCGCGGGCGTCGACGATCAGGCTGACGCCCGCGGCACGAAGGTGGTGGATCACTGCTCTGTCACTCCTTGACGGGGATGGACTGCGCCTTGAGGGCGTCGATCGTCGCCGACTGGCCCTTGGTGAGGGCGTCGAGCAGGGTTCCGTCGCCGGAGACCGCTGCCTTGAAGCCGTCGGACACGTCGTTGTACGTCTGCGTCATCGTCGGACCCCAGGCGAAGTCCTCCGACACCTCGGAGGAAGCCTCCGCGAAGACATCGTAGATCGGCTGGCCGCCGTAGAAGTCGACGCCCTCCTTGAGGACGGGCAGGTTCAGGCCCTCCTTCGTCGCGGGGTAGATGTTGGCGCTCTTGTTGAGCATGGTGAGCGCCTCGTCGGAGGTGTTCAGCCACAGCGCGAACTTCGACGCCTCATAGGGGTGCTTGGAACCGGTGAAGACGGCGGTCGAGGAACCGCCCCAGTTGCCCGCCGCGGAGTCGCCGGCCTCCCACTGCGGAGCCTTCGCGACGGCCCACTTGCCGGCGGTGTCGGGAGCACCCGACGCGATGGAGTTCGCACCCCAGACGGCGGAGTTCCAGGTCCAGGCGGCGCTGGAGTTGTAGGCGTTGTCCCACTCGGTCGTCCAGGTGGGGACGGTCGAGACGAGGTCCTCGTCGATCAGGTCCTGCCAGTAGTCGGCGACCTTCTTGGAGGCGGGGTCGGTCAGGTCGACGGTCCAGTCGGAGCCGTCGTTGTCGAACCAGCTGCCGCCGGCCTGCCAGACGAAGCCGGCGAACTGGTTGATGTCACCCTGCGAGAAGTTGGTGATGTAGGCACCGGTGGCGCGGACCTTCTTGGCGGCCTCCTTGTACTCCGCCCACGTCGTCGGGATGGCGATCCCGTTCTGCTCGAAGAGGTCCGCGCGGTAGAACATGGCCATCGGGCCGGAGTCCTGCGGGACGGCGTAGACCGAGTCGGACTCACCGAGCGAGACCTGACCCCAGGTCCAGTCGACGAAGTCGTCCTTGGCGGCCATGACGTCGTCGCACGCACCGAGGTCCATGAGACCGTTCTGCACGCGGAAGTTCGGGAGGGCGTCGTACTCGATCTGGCCGAGGTCGGGTGCGTTGCCGGCCTTCAGCTGGTTGAAGAAGTTCTGGTACGTACCGCTGTTGCCGTTCGGGCCGGTCTGGACCTTGACCTGGATGTCGGGGTTCTCCTTGTTCCAGACGTCGACGACCTCTTCGATGCCGGGGATCCAGGAGGTGAAGCTGAGGTCGACCTTGCCCTCGGCCGGGGCGCAGGAGGCAGCAGCACTGCCGCCCTCCGACCCGGTGGAGGAGCAGCCGCTCAGGACGACGGCCGACAGCACCGCTGCGGCGACCGCTGTTCTCTTGAGGTTCATAGCGAATCCGTTCTTCTGTGAATGGTGCGGGATGGGTGTTGGTGCGGGATGGAGAAGACGCCTGCTCGTCGGTCCGACTACTTCACGGCGCCGGCACCGAGGCCGGAGCGCCAGAACCGCTGGAGCAGGAGGAAGGTGATGACGAGCGGGATGATCGACAGGAATGCGCCGACGAGGACGTAGAGGCGCAGCTCGGGGATCTGGTTGACCTGCGAGTTCCACGAGTAGAGCCCGAGGGTGACCGGGAACAGGGCTTCGTCGCGCAGCATGATGAGCGGCAGGAAGAAGTTGTTCCAGATGGCGACGAACTGGAAGAGAAACACGGTGACGAGCGCCGGGAACATGAGTCGCACGGAGATGGTGAAGAAGGTCCGGATCTCACCGGCGCCGTCGAGACGCGATGCCTCGAGGAGTTCCTCGGGCACGCTCGACGCCGCGAAGATCCGCGTCAGGTAGACCCCGAAGGGGCTCACCAGCGAGGGCAGGAAGACCGCCCAGAACGTGTTCGTGAGGCCCACCTGGCTGAAGATGAGGAACAGCGGGAGCGCGAGTGCGGTCGCGGGGACGAGCACACCGCCGAGGACGACGTTGAAGATCAGGTCGCGTCCCGGGAACCGGTACTTCGCGAGGGCGTAGCCGCACATGGCTGCGAAGAGCGTGCCGAGCAGTGCGCCGAGGCCGGCGTACAGCACCGAGTTCAGCATCCACTTGAGATAGACGCCGTCGCGGTAGGCGACGAGCTGGCCGATGTTCTCGAACAGGTTGAAGTCCGCGAACCAGAGCGGAGCCGAGTTGCCGAACTGCGCCGACGACTTCGTCGAGGCGATGAACAGCCACCAGATGGGGATGAGGAAGTAGAGCGTGAAGACGAGCATCACGATGAGCGCGCCGGCGCGCGACAGGCGGCTCTCCTGCGGGCCGCGGCCGGTGGACAGGATGGCGGTCATTTGCCTTCCTTTCGCTGCGTGAACTTCAGGAACCCGAAGGAGAGGACGAAGGTCGCCAACGCGAGCACGACCGAGAAGGCGGCTGCGAGGTTCACGTTCGGGATGGACGAGGTGGTGTAGACCGTGAGGTTCGGGGTGAAGGTGCTGCTGACGGCCGAGCTGAAGGTGCGGAACACCTGCGGCTCGGCGAGCAGCTGCAGCGTGCCGATGATCGAGAAGATCGCCGTGAGCACGATCGCCGGCATCACCAGCGGGATCTTGATCGACCAGGCGATGCGTGCCTGACCGGCGCCGTCGAGCCGGGCGGCCTCGTAGATCTCCGTGGGGATGGAGAGCAGGGAGGAGTAGATGATGAGCATGTTGTAGCCGACGAACACCCAGGTGACGACGTTCGCGATGGCCCAGAGCACGAGGTCGGCCGAGAGGAAGTCCACGTTCTGCGTGATCGCGGTGAACGGCGACAGGTTCGGCGAGTAGAGGAAGCCCCACATGATGGCGGCGATCACGCCGGGCACCGCGTACGGGACGAAGAACGCGAGGCGGAAGAACCGCTTGCCCCGCAGGAGCGGTGAGTCGAGCAGCAGCGCGAAGAGGAGCGCGAGCCCGAGCATCACCGGCACCTGGACGACGCCGAACAGGAGCACCCGTCCGACGGACTGCCAGAACGGGCCGTTCTGGAAGACCTGCACGTACTGCGCCAGTCCGCCGAACACCTCCCGGGCCTGACCGAAGGTGCCGTCACGCTCGATCACGAGCAGCGACTGGTAGACCGCGTACCCGATCGGCACGAGGTAGAACAGCGTGAACAGCACGGCGAACGGGACGATGAAGATGGCGATCGCCCGCTTGTGCTGCACCACCGCCTTCGGCAACTTGGCCGCCCTCGGCGGGCGGACGGGCCGTGGCGACGTCGCCCCGGCCGTCTCGATGTTGACGCTCATCGCGTGCGGTCCTCTCTGATGACGCGCACGGCGCCGGCTGGCACGCGTGCGATGGAGTCGACGGGTTCGCCGGTGACGAGCTCGCGCCCGCTGGCCGGCAGCTCGACGTCGTTCGTCGAGTGGTTGATGAGGAAGAGGTAGCTCCGTCCCTCATCGGCGCGGCGGATGACCTCGAGGCCCGGCTGGTCCGGATCACCCTGTGGCAGCGCCCCGGCCCCCGCGGCTGCGTCGCGGAGCACCTCGTCGAGCGCGTCGGCGTCCAGGTTCGTCGCGAGGTACCAGGCGTCGCCGCCACCCGCGATGCGGTTGCGTGTGATGGCCGGGCGACCGGTCGACGGGCCGTCGGCGAAGGAGTCGACGACCTCGGCACCTCGGGCGCGGGTCCGCTCGGACCATGCTGTCGCGGTCCGGCCCGACGCGAGCGTCAGCACCTGGCCTGGGAGGACGGGGGCGAACTCCTCGACGTTGACGCCGAGCAGCTCGCGGAACGCACCGGGGTAGCCGCCGGGGCGGACCCGGTCCTCCTCGTCGGCGATGCCGCTGAAGAACGTGACGACGGCGTGCCCACCGGCCGCGACGAAGTCCGAGACGACCGCGGCCTCGCTGTCGCGCACCAGGTACAGGTTCGGGACGACGACGAGCCGGTAGGCGGAGAGGTCGGCGCCCGGACGCACGACGTCGACGGTGTGACCCAGGCGACGCAGCGACGCGTGGACCGCGTGGACCTGCGACAGGTGGTCGATCGCGTGGGTCGGGCGGCTCTCGCCGTCGGCCGCCCACCAGTTCTCCCAGGAGAACAGGAGCGCCACGTCGGCCTGGACGCGCGTGCCGGTGATCTCGTCGAGTCGGTCGAGCGTGCCGCCCAGCTCGACGACCTCGCGCCACACGTCGGAGTCGGTGCCCGCGTGCGGCAGGAGGGCCGAGTGGAACTTCTCCGAGCCCTGTAGCGACGCGCGCCACTGGAAGAAGCAGATCGCCTCCGCGCCCTTCGCGACGTGCGTGAGGGAGTTCCGGGTCATCTCGCCCGGTGCCTTCGCGAGGTTCTGCGGCTGCCAGTTGACCGCTCCGGTGGACTGCTCCATGAGCAACCACGCACCGCCACCCGCGAGACCGCGCGTGAGGTCGCTCGCGAACGCGAGTTCGGCCGTGGGGTCCGCGAGGCGGTTGTCGAGGTAGTGGTCGTTGGCGACGACGTCCATCTCGGGCGCCCACTGCCAGTAGTCGAGGTTCCGGATGTGCGCGGTGACCATGAAGTTGGTCGTGACGGGCACGGAGCTGTGGCGGCGCAGGACCTCGAGCTCGGCCCGGTAGTAGCCGAGGAGCTCGTCGGAGGAGAAGCGGTGGAAGTCGATGACCTGGCTCGGGTTCCGGCTCGACAGGGTCAGGCGCGGCGGCAGGATCTCGGCGAAGTCGCTGTACTGCTGGCTCCAGAACGACGTGCCCCACGCGGTGTTCAGACGCTCGATCGTCTCGTAGCGGGCGCGGAGCCAGCCCCGGAAGGCCTCGGCACTCTCGTCGTCGTAGCAGAGCGCGTTGTGGCAGCCGAGTTCGTTCGACACGTGCCAGAGCTCGACGGCGGGGTGCTCGCCGTAACGGACGGCGACGCGCTCCACGAGTTCGAGGGCGTAGCGACGGAAGACCGCGGACGACGGGCACCAGGCCTGGCGACCGCCGGGGAAGCGCATCGTCCCGTCCTCGGTCTCGGGGAGGATCTCCGGGTGCCGGAACGTCAGCCACGGTGGGGCCGATGCGGTGCCGGTCCCGAGGTTGACCCGGATGCCGGCCTCGTGGAGCAGGTCGAGGATCTCGTCGAGCCCGGCGAAGTCGAACTCCCCCGGCCGCGGCTCGAGGTGCGACCAGCCGAAGATGTTGAGGGCGACGAGATCGACGCCCGCCTCCTGCATGAGGGCGACGTCTTCGCGCCAGACGGACCGATCCCACTGCTCGGGGTTGTAGTCGCAGCCGTAGGCGATGCCGTCGTGGCTGAACGTGGGGGTCGTGCTCATGGTGCCTTCCGCGATCTGTGAACGTGCACAGATCGAAGAGCGACAACTCCACGTTGAGAGTCTGTGAACGTACACAGAGTAGGCGTGCGTTTCGGAATCTGTCAACACGGAGCCCGCCGAAGGCCGCCCGGACCGGCGCTAGGGTGGAGCCGTGACCCCTCCGCCGACCCGACGCAAACGAGCGACGGTGCACGATGTCGCCGTCGAAGCCGGCGTCTCCCGTGGCACGGTCAGCCGGGTCGTCAACGGTGAGCGCTACGTGTCGGCTGAAGCGCGCGAGGCGATCGAGGCCGCCATCGAGAAGGTCGGCTACGTGCCGAACACGGCCGCCCGGAACCTCGTCATGCAGCGCACCCAGGCCGTCGGGTTCGTCGTCCACGAGCCGCACAGCCTGTTCGTCGACGATCCCAACATCGGCAACATCCTGCTCGGGGCGAACGAGGCCCTGTCACAGGCCGACCACCAGCTCGTCTGCCTGGTCGTCGACTCCGAGCGCGACACCGACCGCATCACCCGCTACCTCTCCGGTGGCTTCGTCGACGGGGTGATCATGGTCTCCGCCCGTCAGAACGACCCGATCACGCGCGTCATCGAGCGCCTCGGCCTCCCGGCGACCTTCGTCGGCCACCCACCCGACCTCCGTGAACTTCCGTTCGTCGGGATCGACAACCGGTCGGCATCGGTCGACATCACCGGTGAGCTGATCGGCGCCGGCCGGCAGCACATCGGCATGATCGCGGCAGCCCTCGACCGGGACTCCGGCTCCGACCGACTCGCCGGATTCCGTGACGCGCTCGGCGGCCGCTTCGACGAACGACTCGTCGTGGAGGTCCCGCTCTACTCGCACCAGGACGGCTTCGCCGGCATGTCGGAGCTGCTCCGCCGGGAGCCGGCCGTGGACGGCGTGTTCGCGGCTTCGGACGCCGTCGCGGCCGGAGCGCTCGAAGCCCTCCGAGCAGCAGGGCGGAGCGTGCCGGAGGACGTGTCGGTCGTCGGTTTCGACGACTCGGCCTGGGCGCTCCGTTGCCATCCGCCGCTCACCACCGTCCACCAGCCGGCGGCGGCCGTCGGTCAGCGCGCGGCGGAAGTGCTCCTCGCACAGCTCCGGGGTGAGACGATCTCACCGGTCGGCTCGTTCGTCCCCACGTCGATCGTGCGCCGCGGGAGCGTCTGAACCCGTCAGCGGTAGCAACCCTCGTCGGAGATCAGCGTCACGTACTCGCGGGCCCCATCGGTGTACGCCTGCACGCCGAGGGCATCGTCGTAACTCTGCAGGTCGATGTCATCGGCCGACTCTGAGGAGTCGAAGCTGACCCAGGTCGGCTCGTCGGCGCCACCGACGTAGACCACCCAGCCCTCGTCTGCGAACGAGTCGGCGATCGTCTGCTCCGTCGACTCACTCGTGCCCGGGAGGACCTCGAGCGTCTTACTCGAGCGCGCGAAGTAGACCTCGCTCCCATCCCAGGCAGCCGATGAGCAGGCCAATTCCTCCCAATCACCCTCTTCGCTGATGATCGTGTCGAACGGAATGAGCGACGCGGCCGCTGTGAGCGTGGCGTTCGCAAGAGCACGAGCCTCCGCTCTCGACGGCATCGAGTCGTCGTCCCGGAGCCCGTCCTCGAACAGGTCTTCACCGGTCAACCCCTCAGCGTTCAGCTCGGCTTCGACGGCCGCAGCGAACGGCGCGGCGCCGGCACCGATCGCCATCGCGAGCGGCGCTGCGTAGCCGACGATCTGCAGCACGAACGCCGCGATGATCAACGTCACCAGGCCTCCACCGAGCGGAAGTCGCTTCGTGGACGACTGCGGGTTCTGGATCACGGACATCCCTTTCGTCCGGGACTGGGTCACGCGACTGCTCCCGGGGCAGGCAACCGCGTCGTGCGTCGGAACGCGATACGACGGATCGCGCCGTCGAGGTGACAGTGCATGATCTCAGATTTCGGCGTGACCGATCGGCGACCCCGCGCCATCAGGTCGAGCGGACCGCCCCACACGATTCCCCCAGCGGACCACGCCTAACGTTGGTCTGATGATCGGCTCGGGAATCACGCGGCGCCTCCGCGCCACCCTTGCAGCGGTCACCGTGGCGGCCGCGGCGATCGGCCTGTCGGGATGCTCGCCCGAGCAGATCGAGCAGCGCTCGGACAACGCGTCGATCCAGGCGCAGCTCGACTACGTGCACGCGCACTGGAACTCCTACAACGAAGCGGAGTACGGCGCGCTGCCGGACTCCGACTGCGTCAACTTCGCCAGTCAGTCACTCATCGCTCGCGGCTGGCAGATGGACGACGACTGGTGGTTCGATACCGATGCCGACGGCGACCCCGAGTACGCGGACGCGTGGGTGAGCTCGACGCTGTTCGAGCGCTATCTCCGGTCCCACCCCGAACGTGCGACGGAAGTCGCCGCCACCGACCTCGGTGCGTTGCAGCTCGGCGACCTCGTCCAGTTCGATTGGGATGACTCCGGCGATGAGGATCACACCGGCATCGTGTCGAGGATCGTGGGCGATGGTACCGACCGGCAGGTGTATTTCGCCGGCCACACGCTCGACAGCCACTACCGTTCCGTGACGAACGCCATCACCGAGACCTATCCGGGAGCGCGAGTGACCTACTGGCACCTCGCAGCGCCCGCGAGCTGAGCTCCTCCTCCGTCAGGAGTGCGACGGCCGTCGGATCGCGGCGCGCTTGGCCTCGTCGAAGGTGTCCACATGCAGCCATTCAGGCGGGCTGGGCGCGACGATGAGGACGTCGTAACCGGCGCCCTGTGCCTCGACGTACGCGAGACAACATTCGGGTGAGGAGGGATCGGCGTCGTTCGAGATCCGCCATTGCCGGGCACCGATCGGGACGACGTGGTGCCGTTCGGACGAGTCTCGCGCTGGAGGAAACGGCGACTCGAGCGACAGTGCTGGAGCATGCTTCGTAACCATGCCATCAGGCTAGGCGCGCTCGCGGAACGCGTCCCGAGGCTTGACTTCACAGGTTCGCGGCGACGCGCCGGGCTGCAGGCGGACGATCAGCGCGACGGGCGTCGCACGGTCTCGAGCCCCAAGAGCACGAGGGCCACCACGATCTGGCCGTAGACGAACCCGTCGGCGAGCGTCAGGGATTCGCCGAGGAGCAGGACCGCCACGAGGACCAGCAGCACCGGTTCCAGGTAGCTGAGCAGTCCGAAGACGCCGAACGACAGCAGGCGACTCGCGACGAGGTACAGCACGAGGGCGACGCCACCGATCACCCCGAGGAGCACGATCCCCCAGCCCAACTGCGGGTGCGCGGCCAGGATGGCGAGTGAGGACGGTTGCAGCGCCAGCACGATCGCGACGGGGACGAGGACCGCCAGCTCGAAGCAGAACGCACCGATCGAGTCGAGCCCGGCTCGGCGCCGGATCGCGAAGTACACCGGGTAGCCGACCGCGACCGCGATGGTCGCCCAGGACAGCCCACCGGCCACGACGATCGCGGCGGTGACGCCGATGGCGGCTGCGGCGACCGCAGCGATCCGGAGCGGCGCGAGTCGCTCCCGATGCAGGACGACGCCGACCACGACCATCGCCAGTGGCATCAGGAGGTAGCCGAGCGCGAGTTCGAGCCCGTGCCCCGTCTGCGGTGCCCAACCGAAGAGCCAGAGCTGCAGGGACAGCAGGAGCCCGTCGAGCACGACCACGAGGACGAGGAGCGGACGACGCGCGAGACGGACCGCGATGTCGCGGACGTCCCGCCACCACCCGAACACGGCGATGAGCGTCGCCAGCACCGGCACCGTCGCGATCACGCGCCAGGCGAAGATCTCGTTCGCCCCGAACGGCTCCAGCAGGGGTGGCAGGAAGAACAGCGCCGCGAACAGGAACGAGGCGACGACGGAGACGAGGACCCCGCGGGGCGTCGTCTCGCGCTGCTCAGGGGGAAGGGCGGCCGTCACGGGTCCTCACCCTATCGTCGGCGGGACCCCGGCCTGGCCGATGCGACGCCGCCACCACTCACCAGTCGTGGACGGTGCCGTCCGTCAGCCGGTTCACCGGCAGGTACGCCTTCGTGTACTCGAATGCGGCCGCCGCGTCCTCGTCGAGTTCGACGCCGAGGCCGGGCTGCTCGCCGGGGTGCAGGAAGCCGTCGTCGAAGGTGAAGGAGGTCTGGAACACCTCGAGGGTCTGCTCGTTGTGCGGCATGTACTCCTGGATCCCGAAGTTGTGGATCGCGAGGTCGAGGTGCAACGCTGCGGCCATCCCGATGGGCGAGATGTCGGTGGGGCCGTGGATGCCGGAACGGATTCCATAGATGGCCGCGAAGTCGAGCAGTTTCTTCATCGCCGTGATGCCACCGGTGTGCGTCACCGCCGAGCGGACGTAGTCGATGAGGCGCTCGGTGATGAGGGTCTGGTAGTCGTACACCGAGTTGAAGACCTCGCCGATGGCCAGCGGCGTGGTCGAGTGCTGGCGGACGAGTCGCAGGGCGGTTTGGTCCTCCCCCGGTGTGCAGTCCTCGAGCCAGAAGAGCTTGTACGGCTCGATGTCCTTCGCGAACCGGGCGGCCTCGATCGGCGACATGCGGTGGTGTCCGTCATGCAGGATCCGGAGGCCCGTCCCGAAGTCCTCGCGGATCCGTTCGAAGACGCCCGGCATGTGCGCGAGGTAGCCGGCGGTGTCCCAGGACTCCTCGGTCGGTGCCGTGGCCGCCGAGCCGTCCGCCGCTCGCTTCGCCGGCTCGTAGTCGTAGCGGACGCCGGGCCCTGAGGCGGACACCCCGTACACCTGCCCGAGCCCCGGCACACCGGTCTGCACGCGCACCGCGGTGAACCCGAGCTCCTGGTACCCGGTGATCGCGTTGGCGAGTGCCTGGTAGTCCGTCCCCGAGGCGTGGGCGTACGCCCGGATCCCCGATCGACTCGCGCCGCCGAGCAGCTGGTACAACGGCACCCCGGCCTTCTTGGCCTTGATGTCCCAGAGCGCCATGTCCACCGCGGCGATGGCCGCCATCGTGACGGGTCCGCGCCGCCAGTAGGGTCCGCGGTACAGGTACTGCCAGGTGTCCTCGATGCGGTCCTCGTCACGGCCGATCAGCATCGACGCGACGTGGTCGCCGAGGTACGACGCGACGGCGAGCTCACGCCCGTTGAGGGTGGCGTCGCCCCAGCCCACGACACCGTCGCTGGTGGTGATCTTCAGGGTGACGAAGTTCCGGCCGGGACTCGTGACGATGACGTCCGCGCGTTCGATGCTCATGAGGTTCCTTTCGAGGAGGTCGGGTGCCGGTCAGATGGCGTCGCGCGGGTCGGTGAGGTCCCGACCGGCGACCTCGGGCATCCAGATGGACGCGACCAGGGCGCAGAGGGTGAAGACGCCGAGCATGATGATGATCGGGATGAACGAACCGGTGGCGGCGGACACCCAGGCGGCGGCGATGACGGGACCCGCGCCGGTCGCGACGATCGCGGCGATCTCCCGGGCCATCGCGGTGTAGGTGTAGCGGTTCCGCGCGCCGAAGAGTTCCGGCAGGGTCAGGTTCTCGAGCGACGCGAAGCTCATCAC
The DNA here is from genome assembly GCF_015350715.1 of Plantibacter sp. VKM Ac-2876. Classification (NCBI taxonomy): domain Bacteria; kingdom Bacillati; phylum Actinomycetota; class Actinomycetes; order Micrococcales; family Microbacteriaceae; genus Plantibacter; species Plantibacter sp. VKM Ac-2876. The sequence goes on from NZ_JADKSI010000001.1 coordinate 1,111,680, forward strand.
GGCCAGGTTGTGCAGGACGACGTAGCCGACGAACACCTGGACGGTGTCCTTGCTGTGGATCATGAGCATGGTCGGCACGATGATGATGAGCGCGATGATCGCCCACACCATGTACATGCGCTTCCGTCCGTACCGGTCACCGAGCCAGCCGGAGAGCGGCACGGTGATGAAGGCGACGAGCGAGGAGACGATGACGGCGTTCACCCCGATCGACCGGTCCAGCAGCAGGACGACGGTGATGTAGCTGATGAGGTACGTCTGGACGAGTCCCGAGTTGCCGGCCTGACCGAACCGCAGGAGGAGCGCGATGCTGAACGCCTTGATCGGCTTGCGGTTCATGGCCTCGAGCGTGCGGAGGTTGCCGGTCTCGGTCGCGAGGGCGATGGTCTCCTGCTTGGTGAGCGCCTTGCCGTCGACGACGTCGTCGCGCTCCTCGAAGACCGGGCTCTCCTTGAGGTTGAAGCGGACCCAGACCGCGAAGAGCATGATCACGACGCTGCCGATGAAGGGGATGCGCCAGGCCCAGGCGATGACCTCGTCCTCACTGAACGCGAGGAGCAGACCGGCCCACAGCGCGGAGGCGAGCAGGGTGCCGCAGTTGGTCCCGAGCGCCACGAGCGACGCGATGATGCCGCGTCGCTTGGCCGGGGCGTACTCGGCGAGCATGACGCCGGCGCCCGAGATCTCGGCACCGGCTCCGAAGCCCTGCGCGATCCGCAGGAGGACCAGCAGGATCGGCGCGAGGAGGCCGACCTGCGAGTAGGTCGGCAGGAATCCGATGAGCGTCGTCGACAGGCCCATGAGCAGGATCGTGTAGAAGAGGACCTTGGTCCGGCCGGTCTTGTCGCCGAGCCGGGCGAAGAAGAACGCGCCGACCGGACGGGCGACGTAGCCGACCCCGTACGTCGCCATCGCGGCGACGACGGCCATGGCCGGGTCCTCGTTGGAGAAGAAGAGGTCGGCGAACACGAGCGCGGCGGCCAGCGAGTAGAGCTGGTAGTCCATGAACTCGAGCGCGGTGCCGAGCCACCCGGAGATGGCGGCTCTCACGAGGTCGCGGACGGATCGGTTCGCGGTGGGGTCGCCGGTGACGACGGACGATTCGGGTTCTGACATGAGGTACTCCTTCGGACCTACGGGATGCAGCGGAAGTGGGGGTGGGAGTGTGCGGCGGGTGGCTCAGAAGGCGAGGAGCACCTTCGCCGAGCGGGACGAGTCCCGAGCGACGGCGAAGGCGCCGACCGCCTCCTCGGCTGGGATGACCTGGGTCACGACGGCGTCGAGGAGATCGCCCTCGGCGAGGAACGCGATCGCGTCGTCGATCTCGGTGGAGAAGCGGAACGCGCCGCGGATGGTGAGCTCCTTGGCGAGCATGGGGGCGAGGTTGATCGGGCTGTCGGCGTCGGGGAGCATGCCGACCTGGACGATCGACCCGCCTCGTCTCGCGGCCCGGACCGCCTGGGTCAGGGCGACCGGCGCGCCCGAGCATTCGAAGACGACGTCGTAGGACTCGTCGGCGACGGCGTCGCGACCCACGAGGAGGAGCTCACCGGCTCCGACGGTCGTAGCGCGTTCCAGTGCCTGTTCGCGCATGTCGCTCGCCGCGATCGTCGCTGCACCGGCCCGGCCGGCCGCGGCGATCACGAGCAGACCGATGGGCCCGGCACCGATGACGAGGACCCGCGCACCGCGCACGTCGCCTGCCAGCCCGACCGCGTGCATGGCGACCGCGAGGGGTTCGGCGAGCGCCGCCCGCTCGAGCGGGAGCCCGTCGGGCAGGACGCGCACCATCGAGTGTTCGACGATCAGGTACTCCGAGGCCCCACCCTGTCGGTGCGGGTTCGCCGCGGCGCTCCCGAGGTAGTCGCCGCCAGGTCGCAGGTGTGGGCGGTCCTCGAGCCCCGGCAGGCTCGGGCCGTAGCGCGCCGGGTGCACGGTGACCCGGGTGCCGGGGGCGAGCCGCCCGGAGGGGTCCACGTCGACGACGGCCGAGAGCTCGTGGCCGGGGGTGAGCGGTTCGCGGATGACGTACTCGCCGTTCGCTCCGTGGAAGTAGTAGTGCAGGTCGGAGCCGCAGATACCGACGTACCGCACCCGGAGGCGGAGCTCGCCGTCGCGTGGTTCCGGCGTGGGGGTGTCCTCCCAGCGGATGTCCTCCGCGCCGTGGATCGCGAGCGTCTTCATCGGTGGGCTCCTGTCGTGGTCATGGTCGCCTGCGAGGCGGAGATGCTGTCGCGGATGGCGGCGTCGACGCCGTGTCGGCGGATGGTGTCGATCAGTTCGCCGACCCGCGAGATGAAGGTCGGCTGCTCGGCGAGGTCCTGCCCGAAGAGGTGCAGCTCCGCTATCACCCGCTGCGCGAGATGCCGACCGTCCGTCGACGTGTCCGCCAGCCGGGCGAGCTCCTCACGGGCCGGATCGACCATGGCGCGCGCGTGCGGACCGGGATCGAACCCCGGCATCGGGGCGATGCAGGACAGGTAGGCCGCGACCGTGAGGGCGATGAGGTGCGGAACGGATCCGGCCTCGAGCAGACGGAGGGCGGGTTCCGGGATGCGCTGCCGGAGCTTCACCGATCCGTCGGTGCCCACCTGCGCCGTGCGGTGACCGAGGGCGTGGTTCGCCCAGCGTTCGAAGAGCTGCCCCTCGTACGTGCGGACGTCGACGCCGGACGGGAACCGCACCGACGGTTCGTACTCGTCGCGGAGGATCGCCAGTGCGGCGGATTCGACGGCGGTGTCGGCGATCGACTCCGAGATCGTGGCCACCCCGCGGAGCGCACCGAGGTAGGCGATGAGCGAGTGCGTCCCGTTGAGGAGCCGCACCTTCATCTGCTCGTACGCCCCCACCTCGTCGGTGAACACGGCGCCTCCGACCTCCCAGGCGGGACGCGCAGCGGCGAAGCGGTCCTCGATCGCCCACATCGTGAACGGTTCGGCGGAGACCGGTGCGTCGTCCCGGACGGCGAGGCGGGCGGCCACGAGCTCGCGCAGTCGCGGGGTCGTCGCCGGGACGATGCGGTCGACCATGCTGGACGGGAAGGCGACCGCGCTGTCGAGGTAGGCGAGCGCTTCCGCGCCCTCGGTGCCGCGCAGTTCGGTGAGGAATGCGCGGACGAGTGCCTCGGTGCGCACGCCGTTCTCGCTCAGGTTGTCGCAGCTCAAGATCGTGATCGGGGCACCGCTACCCGAAGCCCGACGCTGCAGACCGCGGGCGAGCTGACCGATGGTCGTCTGCGGCGCGCCTCCGCGGAGGTCGGCTGCGATCAGCGGGTCGTTCAGGTCGAGGAGGCCGGTCGACGGCGAGGCGCTGTAGCCGTGCTCCGTCACGGTCAGCGTGACGACCCGGATGCGGTCGTCCGCGAGGGTGCCGACCACGCGCTCCGGATCCTCCGCCGCGACGAACACGTCGGTGTGCACGGCAGGCACGGAGAACGAGGCCCCGGTGGGTGTGATCTCGGCGACCGTGTAGCGGAGATCCTGCGCCTGCATGGCGTCGACGACCGCTCGGGACCGGGATGCGACACCGACGATGCCCCATTCATCGCTGCCCGCGCTGAGCGCAGCCGCAGTGTAGACGGCCTGGTGCGCTCGGTGGAAGTTGCCGAGGCCGAGGTGCAGGATGCCGGCGGCGGACGGTGCCGGGTGCTCCGGACGCGGGCCCGAACCAGCGCCCAGTCGCGGCGGCAGGGCCGTCATCGCCGAGCCTCGGGGCACTGCGTCGTCGGCTGGAGGAGATCCGCGTCGATCATCATGAAAGCGATTCTGAATGGTTTGTACAAAGTTTGTCAAGTAGTTTCATGGCAGCACGATGCCGCATCATGAGTACACCCGACCCCGCGAAGGATCAACCGTGACCGCCACCCTCACCGATGTCGCCCGTCACGCGGGCGTCTCCATCGCCACCGCGTCACGGGCGTTCGGCGAGCCGGATCGCCTTGCCGACGCGACGCTCGAGCGGGTCCTCACGGCGGCGGCGGACCTCGGGTACGCGAACCCGAACGGCTCGACGGCCGAGAAGACCTTCGGCGTCATCGTCCCCGACATCGCCAGCCCGGTCTACGCGACGCTCCTGAAGGGCGTCCACGCCCAGGCCTGGCAGGGACGACACCGCCCGGTGTTGTTCGACACCGATGAGGACCTGCATCGGGAGCACGAGCAGCTCGAACTGGCGCGGAAGCTCAACGGGATGCTCCTCTGCTCGCCACGGCTCCCCGACGACGAGATCCGCGCGCTCGTGGGCGACACCCCGGTCGTGGTGGTCAACCGCATCATCGACGGCCTGCCCTACGTCGTGATGGACACCGAGAGCGGGCCACGGCAGGCGGTCGAGCACCTCGCCGCACTGGGTCACCGACACATCGCCTACGCGGCCGGTCCGAAGCACTCCTGGGCGGACCTCCGCCGTGGCGACGCGGTCGCGGCGGCATGCGTACAGCTCGACATCGAGTTCACCCGCCTGGGCCACCAGGCGGCCTCGATCCAGGGCGGCCTCGCCGCAGCGGCCACCATCGTGGCGAGTGGTGCGACGGCGGTCATCGCCTACAACGACCTCGTCGCCCTCGGCATCGACGCCGGCATCACGTCGATGGGCAAGCGCTGCCCCGAGGACCTCAGCATCATCGGCACCGACGACATCGAGATGGCGTCCATCCGCCAGCCCGGTCTCACCACCGTGCGGCTCGCGATCAACCGGTGCGGGTCGTTGGCGGTCGAGGTGCTCCTCCAGGCCATGGCCGGAGGGTCGCCCCGTTCGGTCGCGAGTCTCGACTCGCAGCTCATCGTGCGCGACTCGACGGCACCCCCGCGTCGGGACTGACGTCCGGCGACACCCCGCACGCGGTGAGGCGCCGGAGGTCCCCGGCACCCCACCGACCGGCCTCACGGGCAGAACGACCGCGAATCGCCGTCCATGGTCGTCGCGACCAGACAACCCGCGGGCACCCCCTCGGCCTCGCCGTCGCCGAAGTTCGCGGTCACGGTGAGCGCTCCGTCGCCGAACACGGTCCGCTGCACGGACCCGCTGAGACGTTCGAACGAGGTGAGGGGCTTCGTCCCGGCAGCATCCTGCAGGAACGCGAAGGTCTGCTGCAGCGCGGCCAGTTCCGCTCCGCGCTCATCCAGCACCTGTTCATCCAACGCGACGAGTGCCGGCGTGTTGTAGAGGAGTCCCGTGAGCATCCGGTCGGCGATGAGACCGCGGAACTTGAAGAGCCCCATCTCCCAACGGTCGGTGGACACCACCGAATCGTGCAACACGGTCTCGTAGAGCGGCACGCGGTAGCGCGGGTCGAACATCGCCCTGGCGAGGGCCTCCGGCAGCTCTGCGGGCTTGAAGAAGAACGCTGGGCGCTCCTCGGGCCAGTACGCCCCGTACTGCTCCCGGTCCTTCTGGAAGGCCCAGATCGAGTCGGTCAGCGGCGTACTGGACCCGTGGGAGTACGCGAGCGCCGGATTCGCCCAGGCGGCTGCGGTCTCCGAGCCGAGGACGAGCGGCACCCCACCGGAGTACGCACCCTCGCTCAGCCGCAGCATCCGGTTCAGCCGACGGTTGCGATCCTCGGCCTCCGTCTGACGGTGAGCCGGTGAGAAGTCCCGGAAGAGCTGACCCGCGGCGTCCACATCGAGGAAATACGAATCCGCACCGTTCGCGGTGAAGTCGGCGACTCGACCCGAAAGCACTCCGGACGCCTCCTGTGCGGCATCGAGCGCTGCGGTGCTGACGTAGCAACCGCGACCCCCGAAACCGCCCACGGGGTCACCGGCCTCGTCGGTGACGCAGCCGGCCGGCCAGATGTCACCCGGCCAGACGGAGGACTCGGTGTCAGCGTCCGCCGGGTCCTGCGCGTTGTCCCAGGTGTCGTAGGGCCCGACGAGGAACCCCGCCTGCTCGGCTGCAGCGACCGCCGCCGGGTCCATCGGCGCACCGTCGGCGTCGTACCCGAGCCAGGCCCGTTCGATGCCGAGCTCCTGCAGCCTGCCGACGATCGCGGCGTCACGCCCGTCACCCCAGGTGTACGCGTGGAGTGCTCCGACGAGCTTCGCCACCTCGGGGTTCCGGGCGATCTTCTCGTCGAGGGTCGTGATCCCGTCGACGGCGAGCAACTGCGCACGGTAGTCCTGGGCCGCCGCGACGGGGTTCCCATCCGTCGGGGCGATCGCCACGGAGTAGGTGCCGGTGTCACGGCCCGCGTCGAACCGGTGTGTCGCGGTGGCCCGCAGTCGGCCGGTTTCAGCAGAGAAGTCCAAGCTGGTTCCGATGTCGGTCTCGACGACGTAGCTCACACCCGAGTCATCAGTACTCGTCCCCCAGAACGGCATGGTCAGTCCACCGGCGAAGTCCCAGGAACTGCCGGCCAGGCCGGCCTCCTCGGACAGCCAGAACGGGTCGTCGACCGGGACGGACTGACCCTCACCGTTCGGGAACTCGACCGACCGCGTGTCGGTGTCGGCCGCGGAGACCGGCCAGGCGAGCTCGCCGTCGGTCGATGAGACGTCCACGTCGAGGCGATCGCCCTGCGACATCCGGACGTCGAGGCCGCGGTCTGCGTACGTCCAGGAGACCGAGTCCCCGTCGACGACCGGCACGGAGGGAGTGCCGAGTGGTTCGTCGACCGGCCCGGACCATGAACGCGTCCGGCCGGTCGCCGCGGTGTAGTCGACCGCGAGCGTCGCCGGATCGACGACCGCGGCCCCACCGGCGACCGGGATCCGGATGACGGACCCGTCCCACTCGATGGCGGACGGGAGCCTCGGTTCCGCCGAGCAGGCCGAACCGAGCAGGAGGAAGGAGGCGACGGCTCCGGCGAGCGCCGGCCCTCGCATGCGTGAGATGTTCATGGCGGCATGCTGTCGCCGGATCATGAAGCGAAACTGAAGTCCTTCACAGAGGTATGCCAGCGGAGGACACCTACAGTTCCTCCGTGATGAACGTGAACCCTCCCCGAACGCGTGTGCTCGTCGTCGACGACGATCTACAGATCAGGCGGTCGCTCGAGACGGCACTGACCCTCGACGGCTTCGATGTGGCGACAGCAGCCGACGGTGACGATGCGCTCAGGGTCCTCGTCGACTGGGACGCGGACCTCCTCATCCTCGACCTGATGATGGGTGGTCGCGACGGTTTGAGCGTGTGCCGCACCCTCCGCGCGGCCGGTGACCCCGTGCCGATCCTGATGCTGACCGCGAGGGACGGCCTGCAGGATCGGGTCATCGGTTTGGACGCCGGTGCCGACGACTACCTCTCGAAGCCGTTCGCCCTGGAGGAGCTCACCGCCAGGGTGCGGGCACTCGCCCGTCGCCTCCCGGCCACCGGCGCCTCGACGCACGAGCGGATACATCTGGACACCGCATCGCGGAGCGTCGTCCTCGACGGGGCGACGATCCAGCTCACCGCTCTGGAGACGGCCCTCCTCGCCTGCCTGACGGTCAACGCCGGGCAGGTGGTGCCGCGGTCCGTCCTGTCGGAGGCACTGTGGGGAGGCACGGTCGCTCCCCGGTCCAACTCCCTCGAGGTGTACGTCAGTTCGCTCCGCAGCAAGCTCGAGGGCACCGGCGGGCCGCGGATGATCCTGACGGTCCGGGGCGTCGGCTACCGGTTCGTCGGATGATGCGTTCCGGGATCCGCCGACGATTCGTCCTCGCGGTCGGTGGGATCGTCGCCGGCGCGGTCCTCGTCCTGACCCTGACGGTGGGATTCGTCGGTGCACAGCTCCTGCGGTCGACGCAGGACACCGCGCTCCTCCGAGAGGCCTCCCGGGTCGCGAGTCTCGTCCGCGCGCAAACCGACTGGGTCGGCAGTGGATACTGCGAGTTCGCGTCGAGTCCGGCCTGCACGCAGGTGATCGACACACGGACCCCGGCAGGGCGATCGTCGAGCGGCCTGCACATCACGCCCGCCCAGCTCGCGGTGACCGACGCGTCCTCGACCGACCGGCGCCCGTACTTCTCGGACGACTCGATCGGGTCCACGCGCATCCGCGTGGTGACGGTGCCGCTCGGTGACGGTCGCGCGCTCATCACCGGTTCCAGCAGCGCCGGGACGGATCGTGCAGCATCGATGCTGTTCCTCGTCCTGTCAGTCGCCGGTGCGATCACGGTGTTCGGAGCGGCGATGACGAGCGCCGTCGTCGCGCACCGCATCGCCCGTCCGCTGCTGCAGCTCACGGAGCGGGCCGAACACCTCGTGTCCGTTCGCGACCCCGCGGGCAGGACGACGATCGATCGCCCCGACGAAGTCGGGCGTCTCGCCGTCGCGTTCGACGACATGCTCGACCGGCTCGATGCGGCCGAGACCGCGCGCCGTGACCTCATCTCGGACGCCTCGCACGACCTCCGCAGTCCGCTGACCGCGCTGCTGACGAACTTCTCCGTCCTCGAGCGGCCGGACCTGCCCGAGGCGCTGCGGCGGGAGCTGCTGACCCGCATGAAGGAGGAGGCCATGGACATGGCGACGCTCGTCGTCAACATCACCGACCTCGCCAGGGCGGACGCCGGCCCACTGACCACCCGCGTGGTGCCCCCGGGCATGATCGTCGACGACGCCATCGCGGTCACCCGGCGTCGGTGGCCGACCAGGTCCCTGCTTGTGCGCTCCCGCCTCGGCGACGCTTCCTGCACCGCCGACCCCGAGCTCCTGACCAGGGCCGTCGTGAACCTGCTCGACAATGCGATGAAGTACAGTGCCGAGGACTCCGAGGTGCGGCTGGAATCGTCGGCCGACGAGACCTCATGGTGGGTCTCGGTGATCGACCAGGGGCCGGGCATCGCCGAGACGGAGCTCCCCCGGATCTTCGAGCGGTATGAGCGCGGCGAACCCGGCAGCCGGGTGCCGGGCTCCGGGATCGGCCTCGCGATGGTCCGCAGCACCGTGGAGCGACACGACGGCGGGGTGGAGGTCACCAGCGCCCCGGGACGAGGCACGACGATCACGATCCGCCTGCCGATCCGAGCACCGCACGCTCACCGCTCCGCCCGCACGGGATGATGGGATCGTGCTGAACCGACTGGGCCTCCTTCGAATGACCGGCCGCGACCCCGGCGAGGGTCACCGGGTGGCGAGCCCGTTGGAACTGCTCTTCGACCTCGTCTTCGTGGTCGCCGTGTCCCAGGCCTCGCAGAACCTCCACCACGGGATCGTCGAGGGTCATGCGGCGGAGACCACCGTCTCCTACGCGATGATCTTCTTCGCCATCTGGTGGGCATGGATGAACTTCACCTGGTTCGCCTCCGCCTTCGACACCGACGACTGGCTGTACCGCCTCACGACCATCGTGCAGATGGCGGGTGTCCTCGTCCTCGCCGCCGGAGTGCACGATGCGATGGTCGACGGCGAGTGGACGATCATCACCGTCGGATACGTGATCATGCGATTGGCGATGGTGGCGCAATGGGTGCGACTCGCGATCTCGGATCCCGAGCAGCGGGCGGTCGCGCTCCGGTTCGCCATCGGCATCAGTCTCGTCCAGGTGCTCTGGGTCGCCCGCCTCGCCCTGCCCGTCGAGGGGCAGTTCTGGACCTTCTGGCCGGCCATGCTCCTCGAGGTCCTCGTGCCGGTGTGGGCCGAACGCATCCATCGCACCCCCTGGCATCCGCATCACGTCGCGGAACGATACGGGCTGTTCACCCTCATCCTGCTGGGCGAGAGCCTGCTGGGGTCGGCGAACGCCATCATCGACGCGGCCAACAGCGACGAGCGGATCGATGGCCTCGTCGGCCTGGCCGTCGCCGGCATCGTCCTCGCAGGCGGCATGTGGTGGATCTACTTCAGCCGGGAGCGGGGTGATCGGCTGACCTCGTCACGCGAGGGGTTCGCCTTCGGGTACGCCCACTACGTCGTCTTCGCCGCCGCGGGCGCGGTCTCCGCGGGAATCGAGGTGGAGCTCGACCTCCTGACCCACGCGGGCGAGCATCTCACCGCCTCTGACGCGTCGGTCGCGCTGACCGTCCCCGTGTCGGTGTACATGGTCGCGGTGTGGGTGGTCCTCCTCCGTGGCAGGATCTCGACGACGGCCTCGGTCCTCTTCCTCCTGGCCGCCGCGGCCGTGCTCGCATCGGCGGCATTGCCGATCGTGACCGTCCTCGGGACCGCGGTCGCCGTCGGGCTCGCCGTTCTCGTGCTGGAGGTGCAGCGCGTCCGTGAGCGCGACTCGACGGCACCCCCGCGTCGGGACTGACGCGGCGGACAGCCGCTCCCCGATCAGCCGACGTCCCATCGGTGGAGCCGTGCGGCCGCGAGACCCGACACGAGCGCGCACGCCGCCATCAGGCTCCAGACCACTGCGAGCGGCACGGGCTGAGGGCCGTGGGAGATGGTCGCCTCGAGCGCGCCGACGATCCAGGTCGTGGGCAGGAGCCGGAAGAGACCGGCGACCCACTCCGGAAGGACCGCGAGCGGGAAGAGCGCACCGGACGTGGCGAGAGCGAGCATCGGCAGGAGGTACGCGAGTTGCATGGCGATGTCCGGGTTCGACAACCGCGCCGCGAGGAGATAGCCGAAGCCGAGCAGCATCGCGCCGCCGAGCAGGATCGTGCCGGCGATCGCGACGAGGTCGGAGAGTGGACGGGTCGGCACCGTCGAGGCGGCCAGGGCGATGATCACCGCGGCCTCGACGACGACCAACCCCACGCGGATCGGCAGATGTCCGAGCAGGTACGCGTCGCGACGGGCCGGCGAGGTCGACAGCGCCCGCAGCAGGCCGGTGCTGCGATGCCGGACCAGCGGCACCGTGGTGAGCATGAACGCGATCGCCATCGATCCCGTGCTCGAAACGAGCGGGAGGCCGCGCTCCAGCACACCGGCAGGCGTGCCGGACACCGTCGCCACGAGGGCGTCCACACCCCAGAGCAGTCCGATCAAGGCCAGGAAACTCGCCACGAGCGCGATGATCGAGCGCGGGTCCCGGACGAGGTCGTGCGCGTGGGCTGCGGCGAAGCTCCGGACCTGCGCTGGGAACGGGTGCACCGTACTCATGGGCTGTGGGCCCGGTCGCTCTCGGCTGCAGACGTCGGCCGATTCGCGAGATCGATGAAGAGATCCTCGAGTGACCCGTGCGCCACTCGGAACCCGCGCGGTCTGAGACCGGAGGAGAAGGTGAGTCGGCGCAGCACGGCGTCGGGGTCGTCGGTCACGATCCCGACCAGGCTGACGGCGCCCTTCGCCGTCACGGTGATCTCGCCGGGGATGTCGTGGGAACGCAGTTCGTCCGCGGTGGTCCGGCCGGGGACCTCGAAGGTCACCGTGGCCGTGGCGGCGTGTTCCCTGACCAGGGTCTCCGGCTCCCCCGAGGCGGCGATCGAGCCGTCCACGAGGACGGCGATACGGTCGCAGACCTGGGCGGCCTCGTCCATGTGGTGCGTCGAGAGCAGGATCGTGGTCCCGCGTTCCTGCTGGCGCCGGATGATGCCCCAGAGGTTCCGTCGAGCCTGCGGGTCGAGTCCGGCCGACGGCTCGTCGAGGACGACGATCTCGGGATTGCCGATCAACGCGATGGCGATCAGCAGGCGACGTTCCTGGCCGCCTGAGAGGTGCTTCACGCGCACGCGCCGTGCCTCCCCCAGATCGAGCTCGTCCAAGACCTCCTCCGGACGCCGCACATCGCGGTAGAACGACGCGAAGAGGTCGAGCGTCTCCGCGACCGTGAGCGTCGGGAACAGGGTGGCGGCCTGCGGCTGCACCGCCATCCGCTCGGTCACGTATCGGCGGTCGATGGACGGGTCTCGTCCGAGCACCCGGACGGTTCCGTCGGTGGGACGGCGGAGTCCGACGATGGTCTCGAGCGTGGTGGTCTTCCCGGCGCCGTTCGGTCCCAGCAGGCCGAACACCTCGCCCGCGTGGACCCGGAGGGAGACGTCGCGCAGAACGCTCCGGTCGCCATAGCGCTTGCTCAGCCGGTCGACGGTGACGACCACTCGGTCCGGTTCGTTCATCGTCGTCCTCCAGACGGCGGGGCATCGTGTTCACCCGGGAAGAAGATCTCCTCGATCGGGCGGGAGAGCAGTGCGGAGACCCGGAACGCCAACGGCAGGGACGGGTCGTAGCGCCCGGTCTCGAGTGCGTTCACCGTCTGCCTGGAGACGCCGAGTGCTTCAGCGAACTGGACCTGGGTCCAGCCGCGTTCGGTACGGAGGGTGCGGACGTCGTTCTTCATCGGGTTGCCCGGAAGGAGACGACGCCGATGGTCACGCCCCAGACCGCCATCCCGCCGATGAACACCCACCATTCCGGCTGGGGGACGACGACACCGGCGGTCGACAGGAACACGACCGCGAGGCTGATCAGCATCGCCGCACCGAACCCGATGGCGAGACTCAGCACGATCACTCCGCGCTGCAGTTCGTCGACACGGCGCACGTGCCGGATGAGCGCGATCACGATCCACACCACCGGCACGAGCGGGACGAGTGCGACCACGACGGCTGCGGGCGATCCCGGCTCGGTGGGGAACAGCTCCGGCAGGAAGAGGAATGTCAGGAGGAACCCGACGGCACCGGCCGCGATCTCCCACATGTACCTGCGGGACGCACGACGCTCCTGCGGCGTCGACCCCCGTGTCGTGCGCTCGTTCATGCTGCCACCTCTCGTTGCGTGTCGGACATCGTGGTCGTCCGCCCGTCGCGCTCGGACTGATCCCACTCGAACCACCGCACGGCGAGCACGCCTGCTGCGACGGTGACGAGCGACATGAGCCCCCAGAGCGCGGGGACGGGGAGGAACGGTTCGGCCCCGGTCAGTGAGGCACTCGCGGCGGCGACGAACCAGGTGGTGGGCAGGCAGTTCATGGCGACCTGCACGACGGCGGGGAGGATGGACTGCGGCAGGAGCCCACCCGATGCGAACACGAGCCCGATCGTCACCATCACCATCGTCTGTTGCGTCGCCTCGGCGTTCCGCGATCGCGCGGCGAACACCAGCGCCAGAGCGAACAGCATCGCCGCTCCGAGGAGGAACGAGACCCCCAAGGCCAGGAGGTCCACGCCGTCGACGTACCTGCGCCAGACCGCGATCCCGGTCGTCAGCACCAGGATCCCCACCGCCACCAGCGCGCGCAAGGGGAGCTGGGCGAGGAGGAAGGTCGACCGGCGGAGCGGCGTCACGCCGAGCAGCCGGAGCAGCCCGCGCTCCCGCATCGCCACGAGTGGGACGGTCGTCCCGATGAATGCCAGGCTCGCGACCCCGACCAGGACCACGATGCCGAGGTTCTCCTGGAGCGGGTCGATCTTCACGTCGCCCTCGTCGTCCGTCACCGTCACCCCGTGGGCAGGGACGCCTGCGTCGCGCAGCCCTCGCCAGATCGGGTCCCACGCAGCCTGGTCCGCAGCGTCGAGCACGACCAGGGCGCGCCCCTCGCGCACGGTCACCCGCGCGTTCCGATCGGGGGCGTCGTCGGCGACCACCCGTACGCCGGCCCGCTCCAGAGCCGACGAGACTCCAGGATCGTCCGTGTCCAGCGCGGTGACCGGAGCAGGGCCCAGCACGACGAACGCGAGCCACATGGAGACGTAGATCACGAGGATGATGCCGGTCATGAACCACATCGAGATCCCGGTGAGCGGGTTCCTGAGCACGTCGCGAGCGCTCATCGACGCCAGCCGCCGGAACGCGGCGCCACCGCGCCCCGCGCGCTCGGTGAGCGCCGCCATCAGCGACACACCTCGGCCGCGAGATCCGACGTGACAAGGAAACCTGACATAGGTCAAGCATGCTTGTCATGCGATCACATGTCAAGTGACCTTGTCAGAGTGCGGCGGACGCCACCTCGCTCCATGAGCGCCGGGAGCCGACTCGTCGATCGACGCCGGGAACGACGAAGGCCCCCGATTCCTCGGGGGCCTTCGTGTCACATCCACTGGTGCGCGAGGCGGGACTTGAACCCGCACGCCCTTTCGAGCACTGGCACCTGAAGCCAGCGCGTCTGCCAATTCCGCCACTCGCGCGAGACACCAGACGTCACCGCTCTCGCGGCAACTTATCGAGGATAGCACGCGGAGCCCGGGTGGCAGAACACTGGAGATCCGCGCCAGAGCAGGACGAAACGGCCCCGACGGTCCGGTGCCGATGCTGATCTCCTGCTGCCGAGCGGGTGAACACCTGGCGTCGGCGCCCGCGTCGATTGGCCTCGCGCGCAGGCAAACCGTCTAACATTGCCTGGACACCGACACGAATCGAGAGACCGTGGGCATTCTGGACAACTTCGAGAAGGGACTCGAGCGCGCCGTCAACGGCGCCTTCGCGAAGACCTTCAAGTCCGGACTCCAGCCGGTCGAGATCACGAGCGCGCTCCGACGCGAGCTCGACACCAAGGCCGCCGTCGTCTCCCGCGACCGCATCCTCGTGCCGAACAAGTTCACCGTCCGCATGTCGCCCACCGACTTCGAGCGCATGGACGCCATCGGTCCCTCCCTCATCGACGAGCTCGGTTCGCTCGTCCAGAAGCACGCCAAGAGCCAGGGGTACTCCTTCCCCGGTGCCGTGACCATCAAGCTCTCCGGCGACCGCTCCCTCCCCGACGGCCTCGTCCAGATCGACAGCGTCAATCTCAAGGGCTCCGTCACCTGGGCGCCCGTGCTCGACATCGGCGGCAAGCGCTACCCGATCACGCAGGCCCGCACGGTCATCGGCCGCGGCACCGAGGCCGACATCACGATCCCCGACACCGGCACCTCGCGGAAGCACGTCGAGATCCTCTGGGACGGCAACGCCGGTCAGGCGCGCGACCTCGGCTCGACGAACGGCTCGAAGCTCAACGGCCAGCCCTTCCGGCAGGCGGCCCTCTCCCCCGACTCCGTCATCGAGATCGGCCGCACGAGGATCGTGTTCCGCGTGGTCGCCAAGGCCGGCGGATCCGATCGCCAGATGAGCGACGCGACCCGACGTCACGATGTGTCGTCCTTCGGCGACTCGTGGGGGGACGGCGCGTGAGCGAACTGACCCTGCTGGTCCTCCGCATCGGCTTCCTGCTCCTGCTCTGGACGTTCGTCTTCGGCATCGTCTACGCCCTCCGCACCGACCTCTTCGGTCCGCGCGTCCGGAAGCCGCAGCAGCAGACGTCGGGCGGTGCTCCGGCCACCCCGCCGCAGCCGATGCGTGCCGCGACCGCCCCGGCCCCCAGTCGGCCCGCGGCCGATGGATCGAGCGGAACGCCTCCGCGCGCCACGGTCGACAACACCTCGCGCCTCGTCATCGTGTCCGGGCCCAAGCAGGGCACCGAGCTCCCCCTCGGCCGCGAGCCGATCACCATCGGCCGCTCGGCGGACTCCGGCCTCATCATCCGCGACGACTACACGTCCACGCATCACGCACGCCTCATGCTCTGGAACGACGAGTGGATGGTCCAGGATCTCGACTCCACCAACGGCACCTTCCTCGCCGGCAAGCGCGTGAGCGTCCCGACCCAGATCCCACTCGACACCCCCGTCAAGGTCGGCCAGACCAGTTTCGAGTTGCGGCGGTAACCCGGTGACGACCAGCGGCGCCGGCGCAGCGCTCTCCCACGTGGGTAAAGTGCGCTCAAACAACCAGGATTCCGGCTATTCCGGGCACCACCTGTTCGTGGTCGCCGACGGCATGGGCGGACACGCCGGCGGTGACGTCGCCTCGGCGATGGCACTCAACCGCATCATCGAAGCCGACGAACCATACCCGTCCTCCGAGGCGGCTGAGGCGACGCTCCAGTCGGCGATCCTCGCGGCGAACTCCATCCTGGGCGACACGGTCTCGAAGCACCGCGAGCTGACGGGCATGGGCACCACGGTCTCCGCGCTCGCGGTCATCGGCAACGAGGTCGCCATCGCCCACATCGGCGACTCCCGCATCTACCTCTTCCGCGAGGGCGAGCTCAGCCAGATCACGGTCGACCACACCTTCGTCCAGCGCCTCGTGGACTCCGGCCGGATCACGGCCGAGGAAGCGATGGTCCATCCCCGCCGATCGGTGCTGATGCGCGTCCTGGGCGACGTCGACGCCTCCCCCGAGATCGACACGATGACGCTCGGGACGCAGCCGGGTGACCGCTGGATCCTCTGCTCGGACGGTCTGTCGGGTGTGGTCGACGAGACGCACATCACGGCGACCCTCACCGAGCAGCTGTCAGCACAGCGCACTGCCGAGAAGCTCGTCCGGCAGAGCCTCGACCGCGGTGCCCCGGACAACGTCACCGTCGTGGTCGTCGACATCGTCGACGAGCCGGTGAGTGACGGCGAGCCCGTCGTCGTCGGTTCGGCCTCGAAGCCGGTGGCCTTCGCGCTCACCCCGTCGGTGAAGAAGCCCTCACTCATCCCGAACAGCTGGTTGCACCCCGGGCGCGTCACCTCACTCGGCAACTCCCACTTCGAGCCGGCCTCCGAGGACTACCTCGACGAGCTCATCGAGGAGGACGAGCGTCGCGCGAGACGTCGGCGCATCACCTGGCTCGTCGGCCTCATCGTGGTCATCGTCGCGATCGTCGGTGGTGTCGTGCTCGGATACGCGTGGACCCAGACCCGCTACTTCGTCGGCGGCGACGACGACACCGTCGTCATCTACCAGGGCATCCAGCAGGACGTCGGCCCCATCCAGCTGTCGAGCGTCAAGGAGGACACCGGCATCCCGCTCGGCTCGCTCTCCGACTTCGATCGCCAGGCCGTCGACCAGACCATCAGCGCGTCCTCGTTCACCGAGGCCCTCGACATCGTGAAGCGATTGCGGGTGACCGATGACCAGTGACGTCGCCTCCCCCATCCAAGCCGACACCGGCGTCATCAAGACGATGCGCCGACTCCGGCTGCCGAAGAAGCTCCGGAACCTCGAACTCGCGCTCCTCATCTTCGCGTTCGCCATCAACGCGGTCGCGGTCATGCTCGTGCAGCTCGGTGCCCTCGGACACCTCGATTTCGCCCTGATCACCTTCGGCTCGGGCCTGTCGCTCCTGGTCCTCGCCTTCCACATCGTGCTGCGTTACACCGCGGCGGAGGCCGACCCCTTCCTGCTGCCGATCGCCACCGTGCTCGGCGGCATCGGCATCGCCGAGATCTACCGGATCGACATCGCCCTCGGCGACTCCGGTTGGGCGAGCGCCGCGGTCCGACAGATGGTGTGGAGTGCGATCGCGATCGCCGGGGCCATCGCCGTGGTGCTGATCATCCGCAACCACCGCGTCCTCTTCAAGTACACCTACATCGCCGGCCTCTTCGCCTTCGTCCTCCTCCTGCTGCCCCTCCTGCCGGGCATCGGTCGCGAGGTCAACGGCGCCCGCGTCTGGATCGGCATCGGCGACGCGGTCACCTTCCAGCCCGGTGAGATCGCGAAGATCGCTCTCGCGGTCTTCTTCGCCGGTTATCTCGTACGCACGCGCGACAGCCTCTCGATGGTCGGCAAGAAGTTCCTCGGGATCCAGTTCCCCCGCCTGCGCGACCTCGGCCCGATCCTCGTGGTGTGGGCGATGGCGATGGGCGTGATCGTCTTCCAGCGCGACCTCGGAACCGGTCTGCTCTACTTCGGCATGTTCCTCGTCATGCTGTACGTCGCGACGAGCCGCGCCAGCTGGATCATCATCGGCCTGACGATGTTCTTCGCCGGTGCGTTCATCGCCGGCCAGACCCTCTCCTACGTCGCCGGTCGATTCCACAACTGGTGGGACGCCTTCAACCCGGAGGTCTTCGACCGCGACGGCGGCAGCTACCAGCTCGTGCAGGGCATCTTCGGCCTCGCCCACGGCGGACTCCTCGGCACCGGGCTCGGCCAGGGCATGCCCGAGATCACGCCCGTCCCGCAGAGCGACTACATCATCGCCAGCCTCGGCGAGGAACTCGGTCTCGCCGGCCTCTTCGCGATCTTCGCGCTCTACCTGCTGCTCGTCTCGCGGGGCTTCCGAGTCGGCTACGCCGGTACCGACGACTTCGGCAAGCTCCTCTCGATCGGCCTGGCGTTCACCGTCGCGCTGCAGGTCTTCGTCGTCGTCGGCGGCGTGACCCGCATCATCCCGCTCACGGGGCTCACCACACCCTTCCTGGCGGCCGGCGGGTCGTCGCTCGTCGCGAACTGGATCATCATCGCCGTCCTGCTCCGCATCTCCGACACGGTCCGAACCCAGCCCAAGGCGGTGGTCTCATGAATCGCGAACTCAAGCGGGTGAGCATCGTCGTCCTGGCCATGTTCCTGGCGCTCTTCGGGTCGACCACGATCATCCAGATGTTCCAGGCCGACACCCTGAACGCCGACGGTCGCAACACCCGGACGCTCTACGACAGCTACCGGACCGAGCGTGGGCCCATCCTGCTGTCGGACGGCACCGCCATCGCGTCGTCGGTCGCGAGCGACGACGAGTACAAGTACCAGCGCGTCTACGCGAACGGCCCGCTGTACGCGCCCGTCACCGGCTACTTCTCGCCGACGC
Organism: Plantibacter sp. VKM Ac-2876; assembly: GCF_015350715.1. Classification (NCBI taxonomy): domain Bacteria; kingdom Bacillati; phylum Actinomycetota; class Actinomycetes; order Micrococcales; family Microbacteriaceae; genus Plantibacter; species Plantibacter sp. VKM Ac-2876. The sequence goes on from NZ_JADKSI010000001.1 coordinate 1,130,050, forward strand.
AAGGGTCCTCCGGTCTCGAGCTGGCCACCAACGACCTCCTCAGCGGTACGTCGAACTCCCAGTTCCTCGACTCCATCAACCGGCTCATCTCCGGACAGGCGCCGAAGGGCGCGGCGGTCGAGGTCACGCTCGACCCCGTCGTGCAGCAGGCGGCCTTCGACGCACTCGGCGACCAGGAGGGCGCGATCGTCGCCATCGAGCCGAAGACGGGCAAGATCCTCGCCTCGGTGTCGAGCCCCGGCTACGACCCGAACGTCCTGGCCAGCCACGACAACGCGGCCGTGCTCGATGCCTACCGGACCCTCGACGACGACGACCGCCAGCCGCTCCTCAACAAGGGCGTCGACGGCGACCTCGATCCGCCCGGTTCCACGTTCAAACTCGTCACTGCGGCCGCCGCGTTCGCGTCAGGCGACTACACGCCGGAGTCCGAGTTCCCGAACCCCTCCACCTACACGCTCCCCGGGACGAGCACCGTCATCCGCAACTCTGAAGGCGGAAGCTGCGGCGGCGGCGCGACGGTGTCCATCGCGACGGCCGTCGAGCTCAGCTGCAACATCCCGCTCGCGGAACTCGGTGTCGAACTCGGCTACGAGAAGATCCGCGACATGGCGCAGAGCTTCGGCTTCAACATGGACGTCAACATCACCGGAACGGGACTCAACCCCATGCCGATGCAGCCGAGCACCTTCCCGAACGCGCTGAGCGACGACCAGACCGCCATGGCCGCCTTCGGGCAGTACACCGTGCGGGCCTCGGCGCTCCAGATGGCCATGGTCTCGGCCGGCATCGCGAACGGTGGCATCGTCTGCAACCCGCAGCTGGTGAACCGCGTCGTGAACCCCGATCTGAGCGTGCTCAAGGAGTTCGAACCGGCGCAGCTGTCGCAGCCGATCACGAGTTCGGTGGCCAAGGAGATCACGGACATCATGGTCCAGGGCGTCCAGAGCGGTGCTGCGACTAATGCAAGAATAGATGGGGTCGATGTGGCTGGAAAGACAGGCACGGCACAGAACGGATCCGACGATCCGTACACGCTGTGGTTCACCGGTTTCGCGCCTGCGGACGACCCGAAGGTCGCCGTGGCGGTCGTTGTTGAAGATGGCGGTGGACTCGGACAGGACGGTTACGGCAACCTCGTGGCCGCTCCGATCGCGAAGAAAGTACTAGAGGCGGTGCTGAACAAATGAGACCGACAGCCGGGCTGACCTTCGGAGGTCGCTACGAACTGCAATCTCGCATTGCGATCGGTGGCATGGGCGAGGTGTGGCAGGCCACTGACCTGGTCATCGGCCGGACCATCGCCATCAAGATCCTCAAGGACGAGTACATGGGGGACCCCGGGTTCCTCGAGCGGTTCCGTGCCGAGGCACGGCACGCCGCACTCGTGAACCACGAGGGCATCGCCAACGTCTTCGACTACGGCGAGGAGGACGGCAGCGCCTTCCTCGTCATGGAACTCGTGCCCGGTGAGGCCCTGTCCACCGTGCTCGAGCGCGAGCGTGTCCTGCCGACCGACAAGGTGCTCGACATCGTCGCGCAGACCTCGTCGGCACTCCAGGCCGCGCACGCCGCGGGCCTCGTCCACCGTGACATCAAGCCGGGAAACCTGCTCATCACGCCGGACGGCCGCGTCAAGATCACCGACTTCGGCATCGCCCGCATCGCCGACCAGGTGCCACTCACGGCCACCGGTCAGGTCATGGGCACCGTGCAGTACCTCTCGCCCGAGCAGGCGAGCGGACACCCAGCCTCGCCGTCGACGGACATCTACTCGCTCGGCATCGTCGCGTACGAGTGCCTCGCCGGACGCCGTCCGTTCACGGGCGAGTCGCAGGTCGCCATCGCGATGGCGCAGATCAACGAGCAGCCGCCGGAGCTCCCCGTCACGATCGCCGAACCGGTCCGCCGGTTCGTCATGTCGATGATCGCGAAGAACCCGATCGACCGACCTGCGTCGTCCGCCCACGTCGCTCGCGCCGCCCAGGCGCTCCGTCGGGGCGACCTCAACGCCGCGGCAGCTGCCGTCCCGATGATCCTCGGTGGGGCCGGCGACGCCGCGACCACCGTCATGGACCAGACCCGTCGGATGCCGGCAGCCGACGACGCAACCACACAGTTGCTGTCCGCCGCCGAGGCGGACCAGCTCGAGGACGACGTCGAGGGCGAGGACGAGAAGAAGAAGCGCAGCAAGTGGACCTGGCCGCTCATCGGTCTCGTCGCCCTGCTCGTCATCGTGCTGGTCGGTTCGCTGATCGCCGTCTTCGCCAACCAGGGGAACGACGCCGGGGGTAAGACACCGTCGGCGACATCGACCTCGGCCTCGCCGACCCCGTCGAAGACCCCGACCCCGACGCCCACGCCGGTGCCCACGGTGTTCCCGATCAACCTGAGCGATCTCCAGGGGCGGTCCTTCGAGGAGCTCAACGCCATCTTCAGTGCGGCGCCGTACAACTTCAGCGTGTCGAAGAACGTCGGCAACGCAGCGACCTCGCCGGAGCAGGTCGACACGGTCTACGACGTCAACCCGACGGGTAACGTGAAGACGGGTTCAGCCATCACTCTCACCGTGTACGGCGAGATCGCTGTCATCGACCCACCCACCGAAGCGCCGAAGGTCGACCTGTCCAAGTTGAACGACGCCGGTCAGCTTGAGATCCCGAAGGACGCGACGTCGACGACCATCGCCGTCGACTGGGCTACGGTGCAGAACGCCTGCCCGACTGGCACGGACTTCCTCGGCTACACCGTGACGGTCGGCGGCGGTTTCTTCCAGAACAACTCATCGGGTCAGTTCGACGCCAACACGACCAGCGGCACGATCACGGTCGACGCAGCCGGTCAGCTGACCGTGTCATACGCGGTCCGATGCAGCACCGGCACGTCGGCGGCATCACCGGCGTCGACGCCGATCGACGTGGTCAAGGCTACCGAGTAGTCACATCTCTTCGTGTGCTCTCAGGGGCATCCCTGAGAGCACACGAAGAGTGCCCGAGTAAGCTGTTAGTGTTTGTCCTCCAAGCGAATTCAGGGGTGGTACGTGGCTGACGATCAACGCCTGCTCGCAGGTCGATACGTCGTCGGCGACCTCATCGGTCGCGGGGGCATGTCCAACGTCTTCCGTGGCGTGGACACCAAGCTCGGTCGCACCGTCGCCATCAAGGTCCTGAAGTCCACGCTCGCCACCGACCCCGCATTCCGCTCCCGTTTCCGTCAGGAGGCGCAGGCCGCCTCACGGATGGCGCACCCCACGATCGTCCGTGTCTACGACGCCGGCGAGGAACGGGTCAAGGACGGCTCCGGTCACGACCTCATCGAGCCCTTCATCGTCATGGAGTACGTCGAAGGACGCATGCTGAAGGACCTCATCGCCGAGGGCCCCGTCGAGTCCGACGAGGCGGTGCGCATCGCGCACAGCATCCTCACCGCGCTGGAATACTCCCACCGAGCCGGTGTCGTGCACCGCGACATCAAGCCGGGCAACGTCATGATCACCACGGCCGGCGACGTCAAGGTCACCGACTTCGGTATCGCACGCGCCGTCTCCGACTCGTCCACGACGGTCGCCCAGACGACCGCCATCCTCGGCACGGCCGCGTACTTCTCGCCCGAGCAGGCCAAGGGCGAGACGGTCGACGCCCGGACCGACCTCTACTCCACCGGCGTCGTCCTCTTCGAGATGCTGACGGGCAAGGCGCCCTTCCGCGGCGACACCGCCGTCGCCGTCGCGTACCAGCACGTGAGCGAGCGCCCGGTGAAGCCGAGCTCGATCAACCCGAAGGTGTCGCCGGCGCTCGATCAGGTCGTCCTCCGAGCCCTCGCGAAGGATCGCTTCGAGCGGTATCAGAGCGCCGTCGAGTTCCGTGAGGACCTCGACGAAGCCGGAGCCGGCCATGTGCCGGTCCGACGCGACGACCACGACTCGCTGTTCGGCCCATCTCCGACGGCGGCGTCCAGCACCGAGCAGGCGATCCGCCAGCTCACCTCTGACGACACCGTGACGCGTACCCAGCGCCGGCCACCGGTCGTGTGGATCTGGGCCGCCATCGCCGGTATCGCCGTCATCCTGTTCTCGCTCGTGTTCTGGGTGGTGCAGCTTCCGCCCGCGACGAGCATCTCCACGGACTCCAGAGAGGTCCCGGACCTCGTCGACGCCACGTGGGAGAGTGCGAACAGCACGATCGAGCAGCTCGAACTCGTCCCCACCAAGTTCGACGAAGCGAGCAGCGACTACGAGGCGGGTCACGTCATCCGCACCGACCCGCCCGGCGGCACCACGGTGACCAAGAACACGCAGATCAAGGTCTACGTGTCGACCGGCCGTGCTCAGGTCGAGGTCCCCGACGTCATCAACCAGTCCTCCGAGGCCGCGTGGGCCGCGGTCGCCGCTGCCGGTCTCACGCAAGGTTCCGTGACTCGGGAGAACTCGCCCACCGTGCCTGCAGGTGTCGTGCTGCGGATGGATCCCGGAGCGGGCACCTCCGTTGACCAAGGTTCCACCGTGAATCTCGTGGTCTCCAGTGGGAACGTCACGCTGACCGACGTCGTCGGGCAGCCGCTGCTCGACGCGACGAACTACCTGCAGGATGCGACGAGGCAGTTCACCGTGCAGCCGCAGGCCGACGCGAAGTGCAAGGCCGTCGCCGGCGACCCGGTCACGGCCATGTCACCCGCACCAGGCGACATCCCGCAGAAGTCGGTCATCACACTCACCTACTGCACCGGTCCATAGGCCCCGCTGGTTCCAGAGCCTGTCGAGGAGCGGTCCCTGCGCACGCTCTCCGGTCCCTGAGCCAGCTCTCCGGTCCCTGAGCCAGCTCTCCGGTCCCTGAGCCTGTCGAAGGGCCTACCGGGTCATGAGCGGGCTGAGCCCTCGTGCCCGCTGATGCGCGCCGGTGAGCCCTGCAGTCTCGAGCCAGTTCGCCAGGAGCTGGTAGCCGCCCTCGGAGAGCACCGACTCCGGATGGAACTGCACGCCGTGGATCGGGGCGTCACGGTGGCGGAGCCCCATGATGACGCCGCCGGTCGTCCGGCTCGTCACGACGAGCTCCTCGGGAACGCTGCCGTCGACGACGGCCAGCGAGTGGTACCGGGTGGCGTTGAACTGCTGCGGGATCCCGCGGTAGATGGCACTCCCGTCGTGTTCCACGAGCGAGCTCTGCCCGTGCATCAGCTCGTCGGCGGTGTGCACGGTCGCTCCGAACGCCTCGGCGATCGCCTGGTGGCCGAGGCACACCCCGAGGAGCGGTGTCCCGGTGCGGTACGCCGCGTGGACGGTGTCCAGTGAGATTCCGGCGTCGGATGGCCGACCGGGTCCGGGCGAGACGATGACGCCGTCGAACCCGCGGATCCGCTGCTCGAGGTCGGCGAGGGCGATGCCGTCGTTCTGCACGACGACGGTCTCTGCACCCAGTTGTTCGACGTACCCGTTCAGCGTGTAGACGAAGCTGTCGTAGTTGTCGATGACCAGGACGCGGGTCATTCGTCGCCGACGGTCACATTCTGATCGACGATGAACGAGTCCACGTAGGGGAACACCCACGTGAAGAGGGCGGCCACGACCGCCACCAATAGGACGACGAGGATGATGATCCTCAGCCAGACGGGTCCGGGCAGGACCCTCCAGAGTGCGCCGTACATCGTCAGCCTCCAGCGGCCGCGACGGACGCGGCGATCTCCGCGGGCGGCCCGGCGGACAGCGGCTGCCAGGACTCGTACACCGCGTAAGCGATACTGCGTTCCGCCGTCGAATAGAGCGGGTTGCAGGTGGTCAGGGTGAGGATGCGCTGCGTGGGTGCGACGCCGTCCACCTGGGGGACGGGGTTGAGGACGTCCACCTGGGTGGGCAACACGTAGGTGATGTTCCGGAACACGTAGGTGTAGTAGCCGTCGGCCGTCTGGACGTAGACCTTGTCGCCGATCTGCAGGTCGCTGATCAGGGTCATCGCGCCGCCGTAGGCCTTACGGTGACCGGCGACGACGAAGTTGCCGACCTCTCCGGGCATCTGGGTGCTCGGATAGTGACCGACGCCGAGGTCGAAGCTGTTGAGGACGGTCGCGGTGTCGACACCCTCTGCGACGACGCGGCGGTAGTCGGCGCCGTACCGCGGCACGTAGAGCACCGCGAACGGGTCACCCGGCGCGGGGCGGGCGGTCACGGGCGGCTCACCGTAGTTCGGCGCGCCGGTTGCATCGATGGTCGGTTCGGGTGCCGGAGCGGTCTCGGCGTTCTTGATCCACTCCTGCGACTGGCTCGACGCGGCGTTCGCCTGGCTGCCGGCCATGATCATGTCGTTCCACCAGAGCTGCCAGGCGAGGAACAGCAGGACGACCATGCCTGCGGTGATGAGCAGCTCGCCGGCCACCCCGAAGACGCTGATGCGGTGCTTCGACGGCGCTCTGCGCTCAGCGGCGCGTGCGCTCGCTCGCGAAGGTAGGTCGTCGGTCACGCATGGATTCTACCGAGAAGAACCCGGGATCGGCTGATCCCCAAGGCACCGATTGGGGTGAACAGGTAGAATGTCGGCATGGCACGCACGAAGTCACGAAGCAAACCGTCCCGCGAACCCGAGCAGACGAGCGGCGAACCCGCACCGAACGCGGTCTGGTTCAAGCCGGTCATGTTCGGCTTCATGCTCCTCGGGCTCGCCTGGATCGTCGTCTACTACTTGAGCGGCACGCTGCTCCCGATCCAGTCGCTCGGCCCGTGGAACATCCTCGTCGGCTTCGGCATCGCCTTCATCGGCTTCCTCATGACCACCAGGTGGCGCTAGCCTCTCTCACTTCACGTCGTGCACAGCGGGTCGTCCTCTCGGACGGCCCGCTGTTTCGTTGTACTCGGGATCCGGCGTATCGAGTTCTCCACAGGATTGTGGAGAACTTCCGAGTTATCCACATACCGGTGTGGAGAACCGCGGGGACTCCCGGAAACACGGGGAACCACACCGGTGTAATTATCCCCAGTGTTCATAACTCTGTGGATAACTCAGTCAACCTTCAACGTCTGCTGCATGGTTGAAGCTCTTCGCTGAGCGCGACACTGGTCGACGTGGGTCGCCGCGCCGCACGTGGTCACTGAGCCGAATCCGGTCACTGAGCCTGTCGAAGTGCGGCGCCGCTCAGAGCAGGGCGGGCAGCAGGCTGGCGCCCACGAGGACGACGCTCAAGGCGCCGATCAGGACCGCCTGGAGCGGCTGCTGGGTGCGCTTGCGGGTGTTGACGAGGATGAGGCCGACGAGGGCGCCGCCGACGAGCCCGCCCAGGTGGGCCTGCCAGGCGATGTTCACGCCGGGGATGAAACCGATGACGAGGTTGATGCCCAGGAGCACCAGCAGCCCGCGGGTGTCGGCACCCATGCGTCGCTGGATGACGAGGAACGCGCCGAGCAGCCCGAAGATCGCACCCGAGGCGCCGACCACGGCCGTCCTCGGGTCGGCGAGGAGCAGGACACCGACCGAACCGGCGAAGCCGGCGACCAGGTAGAGCGCGAGGAACCGCCAGTGACCGAGCATCGTCTCGAGGATCCGGCCGAAGATCCAGAGCGTGTACATGTTCAGCAGGATGTGGAAGATGAACCCCTGCGAGTGCACGAACACGGCGGTCAGCATCCGCCAGGGCTGGAAGGCACCGTACGACGGATCGGAGTACACGCCGGCGTAGAGGAGCGCGTTCGTGACACCGAGCCCGGGGATCCACTGCAGCAGGAACACGAACGCCGTCACGGCGATGATCGCGTACGTGACGATGGGGGAGGAGTTGCTGATCCTCGCGCCGAGACGGTTGCGAGGGGCGCTCTGTCGCTGCGCCTTCATGTCCTCCGGACAGATGAAACCGACTGCCCCGGGCGTCTGGCATTCTCCACAGATCGTCCGACCGCAACGCTGGCAGAGCACGAAGCTCTGTCGGTCGGGGTGGCGATAGCAGAAGTTGGCCGACGGATCCCGGGGCAGGGTCACGGTCTGTCCTCCGAGCGGGGTCTAGGCCTCGGAGATGGTGACGCTCTCCAGGACGACGGGCTCGATCGGCTTGTCGCCGGCACCGGTCGGTACGGCCTGGATGGCGTCGACGACCGCTCGGGACTCGGCGTCGGCGACCTCACCGAAGATGGTGTGCTTGCCCTGGAGCCACTGGGTGGGAACGGTCGTGATGAAGAACTGCGAACCGTTCGTGCCCTCGACGGCGCCCGTGATGGCGTTGCGGCGCTTGCCGGCGTTCGCCATGGCGAGAATGTAGGGCTCGTCGAAGTTGAGCTCCGGGTGGATCTCGTCGTCGAAGTTGTAGCCCGGTCCGCCGGTGCCGGTTCCGAGCGGGTCGCCGCCCTGGATCATGAAGGCCGGGATGATGCGGTGGAAGATGAGGTCGCTGTACAGCGCGTCGTTCCGGGTCTGGCCCGTCTTCGAGTCCGTCCACTCGCGCCCGCCGGTCGCCAGGTCGGTGAAGTTCTTGACCGTCTTGGGAGCGTGGTCCCCGAAGAGGTTGACCTTGATCTCACCGTGGTTGGTGTGCAACGTGGCGACTGCGGTGTGCTTTGACATACTCCCAATTCTTGCACAAGGGTTCGGGACTCTCGGATGGTATCCAGGGGTCTAAGTGGCAAGATGGAGGTTACGTTGTTGCCGCGATCATTGGAGATGACCACATGAGCCTGTCACGCAAGCGCCGGAAAGAGCTCAAGAAGCTCAAGGGTTCCGCTGCCGACCTCTGGGACTCCCAGCAGGATGTCCTGAACCACGCCAACGAAGTCGCTCGTGAGGTGAGCCGTCAGCTCGGGAACTTCTCGAAGGAGCAGGTGGTCCCCGTCGTGCGCGACACCTACGAGCACCGCGTCGTCCCGACGGTCGACCGGGGGATCAAGGTCTCCCGCAACGCCGTCGACGGCGTGCGCAAGGGCATCTCGGATGGCGTCGTCCCCGCTGTGGGTGGCGTCGTCGGAACGGTGCTGAGCATCGGCGACATCGCCAAGGACACCCGCGTGCAGGCCGCCCTCCGTCGCCTCCACGTCCCCGAGCAGGTGCTGCCCGCCAAGAAGGGCGCGAGCGCCGGTACCGTCATCGCGATCGGCCTCGGCGTCCTCGCCGCTGCCGGTGTCGCCTACGCCGTCTGGCAGACGTTCCGCGCAGACGACGAGCTGTGGGTCTCCGACGAGGAGCCTGCCGCTTCCTGATCTCGCTTCGCACGACGCAGCCCCTCGCCGGTTCCGACCGGGGAGGGGCTTCGTGTTGTGACGGCTGTGCTCAGATGAGGCCGGCGAAGCGTCGTCCGACGTCGACGAGGCTGACGCGGTCGAGTGAGCCGACCTCCTCGAGCGGGTACCACGCGGCGTAGTCGGTGCTGCCGTCGGCCTCGTAGGTCAGCGTGCCGCCGGTGAGGTGCGCCCGGTAGACGATGCGCAGCGTGTGGAGCGGCCCGGTGGCCGTCGTGCTGAGGCGACGCTCCGCCGGCACGACCTGCGAGTCGACGCCGATCAAGTCGTCGAGCTCGGCATGGTAGCCGGTCTCCTCGAACACCTCGCGGACCGCCGCGTCGGCCGGGTCCTCACCGGGGTCGATCCCGCCGCCCGGGAGCGTCCATCCGCTGTGTCCGCTCTCGTTCCAGTGGGAGAGGAGCATGCCCCGTTCGTCGACGATGACGGCATATGCAGCGACGCGGATATCCATGCCGTCAGCCTAACCGCCGGGCCCTGCGACAACGGAGAACGCCCCCGGCGTCTGCCGAGGGCGTTTCTGGACTGTGGAGCCTGGGAGAATCGAACTCCCGACATCCTGCTTGCAAAGCAGGCGCTCTACCAACTGAGCTAAGGCCCCGGATGGAGCAGATCCGGAGATCCGATCCAATCGGTGTGTTGCTGGTCGTGCAGGGTGGGGCTACCAGGACTTGAACCTGGGACCTCTTCGTTATCAGCGAAGCGCTCTAACCGCCTGAGCTATAGCCCCGTTTTGAACCTTGTTGAGACTACCCGATTCCCGCCGCAACTCATAATCGAGCGGCGCCGCACGGGGCGGCGCCGACCCGAAGGAGCATCAGTTGTTGGTGAACCCGACGAGGAGGCCACCCGTGATCTTCACGCTGAGGTTGTAGAGCCCCGCGAGAAGGGCTCCCATCAGCGTGATGACGATGAGGTTGAGCAGCGCCACGATGCCGGCGAAGGCCATGACCTGCGGCAGGTTGACGTACTGGAGGATGTTGTTCCCCGGGCCGGCGATGTCGGTGAACAGGCCACCGACCTTCGTGAAGACACCGGTGGTGTTGAGCACCGTGTAGACGAGGAAGAAGAACACCACGATGACCACGGCGACCGCGATCGCCGCCAGGAACGACAGCTTCACCGCCGACCAGAAGTCGATGTACACCAGCTTCAGGCGCACCTGCTTGGTGCTGGTGCGTTTGGTCGACTTCTTGGCCAACTTCTCTGCGACGCTACTGCTCATCTACTTCTTCCTTCATCGCCGGAGTCTCGTCCGGCACGGATGCCTCGGGTTCTGCACCCTCCGTGGCGGCTGCGTCTGCAACCGTCTCCGGAACATCCTGGGTCTCAAGGTTTCGGTCACTGTTCTTGGCCAGCGCGATGATTCGGTCGCTCTCCGCGAAACGTGCGAAGACGACGCCCATCGTGTCGCGCCCCTTCGCTGGAACTTCGGCCACGGCAGACCTTACCACCTTGCCACTGGCAAGAACCACAAGGACCTCGTCGCTCTCGTCGACGATCAACGCGCCCGCGAGCGTGCCTCGATCGTCGTTCAGCTTGGCCACCTTGATGCCCAGACCACCGCGGTTCTGGCCGCGGTACTGGTCGATGTTGGTGCGCTTCGCGTAGCCGCCCTCGGTCACGACGAAGACGAACGCCTCGCGTTCCTCACCCTCGACTGACGGCAGCACCGACGCCGAGAGCAGTTTGTCGTCGTCGCGGAAGTGCATGCCGATGACGCCGCTCGTCGCGCGTCCCATCGGCCGCAGGGTCTCGTCGCTCGCCGTGAAGCGGATCGACATGCCCTTGCGGGACACCAGCAGGACATCGCTGTCGTTCTCGACGAGCAGCGCGGAGGTGAGCTCGTCGCCCTCGCGCAGGTTGATCGCGATGATGCCGCCCGAGCGGTTCGTGTCGTACTCCGAGAGCGCCGTCTTCTTGACGAGGCCGTCGTGCGTCGCGAGGACCAGGTACGTCGCGGCCTCGTAGTCGCGGATGTCGAGGATCTCGGCGATCTCCTCGTCGGGCTGCATGGCGAGCAGGTTGGCCACGTGCTGGCCCTTGGCGTCGCGGCCGGCCTCCTGCAGCTCGTAGGCCTTCGCGCGGTACACGCGGCCCTTCGTGGTGAAGAAAAGGAGCCAGTGGTGCGTCGTCGTCACGAAGAAGTGGTCGACCACGTCGTCCGCGCGCAGCTGGGCGCCCTTGACGCCCTTGCCACCGCGGTGCTGCTGACGGTAGTTGTCGCTGCGCGTGCGCTTGATGTACCCGCCGCGCGTGACCGTGATGACCATCTCCTCTTCGGGGATCAGGTCTTCCATGTTCATGTCGCCGTCGAAGCCGAACATGATCTCGGTGCGGCGGTCGTCGCCGTACTTGTCGACGATCGCGGTCAGCTCCTCGCTGACGATCTCACGCTGGCGGACCGGCTTCGCGAGGATGTCCTTGAGGTCGGCGATCTGCGCTTCGATCTCGGCTGCCTCGTCGATGATCTTCTGACGCTCGAGGGCGGCGAGACGACGCAGCTGCATGTCGAGGATCGCGCTGGCCTGGAGCTCGTCGATCTCGAGGAGGTCCATGAGGCCCGTGCGCGCCTCGTCGGCGGACGGCGAGCGACGGATGAGCGCGATGACCTCGTCCAGTGCGTCGAGCGCCTTCAGGTAGCCGCGGAGGATGTGTGCGCGCTCCTCCTTCTTGCGGAGTCGGAACACGGTGCGGCGGACGATGACCTCGACCTGGTGCGTCACCCAGTTGGTGATGAACCCGTCGAGCGGCAGCGTGCGCGGGATGCCATCGACGATCGCGAGCATGTTCGCGCCGAAGTTGTCCTGCAGCTGCGTGTGCTTGTAGAGGTTGTTGAGGACGACCTTCGCGACCGCATCGCGCTTCAGCACGATGACGAGCCGCTGGCCGGTACGACCGGAGGTCTCGTCGCGGATGTCGGCGACGCCGCCGAGGCGGCCCTCCTTGACGAGGTCGGCGATCTTCAGCGCGAGGTTGTCGGGGTTCACCTGGTACGGGAGCTCGGTGACGACGAGGCAGGTCCGACCCTGGATCTCCTCGACGTTCACGACGGCCCGCATCGTGATGGAACCGCGTCCCGTGCGGTAGGCGTCCTGGATGCCCTTGATACCGAGGATCTGCGCGCCGGTCGGGAAGTCCGGCCCCTTAATGCGCTGCATGAGCGCCTCGAGGAGCTCTTCCCGGCTGGCCTCGGGGTTCGCCAGGTGCCAGAGGGCACCGTCGGCGACCTCGCGGAGGTTGTGCGGCGGGATGTTCGTGGCCATGCCGACCGCGATGCCGACGGAACCGTTGACGAGGAGGTTCGGGAAGCGCGCCGGCAGGACGACCGGCTCCTGGGACTCGCCGTCGTAGTTGGGCTGGAAGTCGACGGTCTCCTCGTCGATGTCGCGCACCATCTCCATGGCGAGTGGGGCCATCTTCGTCTCGGTGTACCGAGGGGCTGCCGCGCCGTCGTTGCCCGGTGAGCCGAAGTTGCCCTGGCCGAGCGCCAACGGGTACCGCAGGCTCCACGGCTGCACGAGGCGCACGAGCGCGTCGTAGATGGCCGTGTCGCCGTGGGGGTGGAACTGACCCATGACGTCGCCGACGACGCGCGCGCACTTGGAGAACGAGCGGTCGGGGCGGTAGCCGCCGTCGTACATCGCGTAGATCACGCGGCGGTGGACGGGCTTCAGACCGTCGCGGACGTCGGGCAGGGCGCGGCCGACGATGACGCTCATCGCGTAGTCGAGGTAGCTGCGCTGCATCTCGAGCTGCAGGTCGACCTGGTCGATCCGTCCGTGCACGCCGTGGTCCTCGTCCGGGACCGTGATCTCGTCGTTGGTTTCGTCTGCCATGTGTCTACTGACTCTTTCGATTGCGGAGCTGAACGATCTTCGCTCCCCGAGCGTGTCGAGGGGCTATGTCGGGGCCGGACGGTCCTCGAGGCTGTCGCACTTCGACAAGCTCAGTGACCGGGCGCGGCTAGATGTCGAGGAAGCGGACGTCTTTCGCGTTCTTCTGGATGAAGGTCCGGCGGGACTCCACGTCCTCGCCCATGAGCGTGGAGAAGATCTCATCGGCAGCCGCGGCGTCGTCGAGGGTGACCTGGAGGAGCGTCCGCGTCTGCGGGTCCATCGTGGTCTCCCACAGCTCCTTGTAGTTCATCTCGCCGAGACCCTTGTAGCGCTGGATCCCGTTCTCCTTCGGGATGCGCTTACCCGAGGCGACACCGTCGGTGAGGAGGGCGTCGCGTTCGCGGTCGCTGTACACGTACTGGTGGTCGGCGTTCGACCACTTCAAGCGGTAGAGCGGAGGCTGCGCGAGGTACACGTATCCGAGGTCGACGAGCGGGCGCATGTAGCGGAACAGGAGGGTCAGCAGCAGCGTCGTGATGTGCTGGCCGTCGACGTCGGCATCGGCCATGAGCACGATCTTGTGGTAGCGCACCTTGTCGGGGTTGAAGTCCTCACCGATGCCGGCACCGAAGGCCGTGATCATGGCCTGGACCTCGTTGTTCGCGAGCGCGCGGTCGAGGCGTGCCTTCTCGACGTTGAGGATCTTGCCGCGGAGCGGGAGGATCGCCTGGGTCTCCGGGTTGCGACCCTGCACGGCGGAGCCGCCTGCGGAGTCACCCTCGACGATGAATATCTCGGACAGTGACGGGTCCTTCGACTGGCAGTCCTTGAGCTTGCCGGGCATGCCGCCACCCTCGAGGAGGCCCTTGCGACGGGCCGTCTCGCGGGCCTTGCGGGCGGCGAGACGAGCGGTCGCGGCCTGCAGCGCCTTCCGGATGATCTCCTTGGCCTGGTTCGGGTTGCGGTCGAACCAGTCGTTGAGCTGCTCGCTGACGACCTTCTGCACGAACGCCTTCGCCTCGGTGTTGCCGAGCTTGGTCTTCGTCTGGCCCTCGAACTGCGGCTCGGAGAGCTTGACGGAGATGACGGCCGTGAGGCCCTCGCGGACGTCGTCGCCGGAGAGGTTGTCGTCCTTCTCCTTGAGGATGCCCTTCTCACGTGCGTAACGGTTCACGAGCGTGGTGAGCGCCGCACGGAACCCTTCTTCGTGGGTGCCGCCCTCGTGGGTGTTGATCGTGTTCGCGTAGGTGTGGACGCTCTCGTTGTACGCCGTCGTCCACTGCATCGCGACCTCGAGCGCGATCTTGCGCTCGGTGTTCTCCGACTCGAAGGAGATGATCTCGTCGTGGACGAGCTCGGCACGCTTGGCCTTGTTCAGGTACTCGACGTAGTCCTCGAGACCACGCTCGTAGAAGAAGACGTCCTTGCGCTGCGAGTGTGCCGCCGAGTTGTCGTCGACGTCCTCGGCCTCGATGGCGTCGCGCAACGGACGCTCGTCGGCGAGCTCGATGCGGAGGCCCTTGTTGAGGAAGGCCATCTGCTGGAAGCGGGTCCGGAGCGTCTCGTAGTCGAACTCCGTCGTCTCGAACGTCTCGGCGCTCGGCCAGAAGGTGATCGTGGTGCCCGTCTCGGAGGACGGCTCGTCCTCGTGGAGCGGGGCGTCGGGGACACCGTGCTGGAAGCTCTGGCGCCAGACCGAACCCTGACGACGGACCTCGACGGAGAGGCGCGTGGACAGTGCGTTGACGACGGACGAACCGACGCCGTGGAGCCCACCGGAGACCGCGTACCCGCCGCCGCCGAACTTACCGCCGGCGTGCAGGATGGTCAGGACGACCTCGACGGTCGACTTCTTCTCCACCGGGTGGATGTCGACCGGGATGCCTCGACCGTTGTCGATGACGCGGACGCCGCCGTCCTCCAGGATGGTCACGAGGATCGTGTCGCAGTAGCCGGCGAGGGCCTCGTCCACGGAGTTGTCGACGATCTCGTAGACCAGGTGGTGCAGACCACGTGGACCGGTGGACCCGATGTACATACCGGGCCGCTTCCGGACGGCTTCGAGACCTTCGAGAACCTGGATGGCACTTGCGCCGTAATCAGAGTCTTGGGCGTGCGTGTTGGGTTCTGATGTCATAGGAAAAGAGGGCTCCAAACCGTCGAGATTCGACCGTTCCATCCTACCAAACAGACCCCGTGAAGCCGCGAGAAAACGCCCGTTTGAGGCACTTTTCCATGCCCGGAGGCCGTATTTGCCTCCCTAGCCGTAAGTATCGCGTGGACCACGCCCTGGGATCGACCTGGGGCCTCTTTTCCAGGAGGGTGCTCCGGGGCCCTGGAAACGGATCGTGTCGACACCTGCGTCGGGATAGCGTTCGGCGATGCGGACGAGGATCTCATGGCGCATGTGCCGCAGTTGCGTCGCCCAGGCCGTGGACTGGCATTGGACGATCAGGACACCGTCCGCGATCGACACCGGTTCGGAGTATCTGGCGGTGTCCTCGCCGCACAACTCCGCCCAGTTCCCGAGGACCTCATGCTGGGCGAGCGGCGAGTTCCACCCGAGTCCGGCGGTCAGCGAATCGATGACCGTCCCGAGACCCTTCGGGTCGCGACCGACACCGTACGGCACCGAGTCCTGCGGCCCCTCGGCCGAGCGTTCGCGACGCTTGCGATCACGGGAGACCCGTTCGCCGCCGAAGATCTCCTTGAACCGGAGGTACACCGTGGCGGAGAGTTCCCCCGCCGGGTCGGCGTCCCGTCCGAGTCGCCGCGGCTCAGTCATGCGTCGACTCCGCGGGGCTCACGACGGAGGCCGCCTCGTCCGGACCGTCCACGATCCGGCCGGCTTCGATGCGCACGACGTGCGCGGTGAACCGTTCGGGGACGTCGTCGAACACGGCCGCGGTGATGATGACCTGGTCGTACTCCGCGACCGCGGCCGCGAGGCGTTCCCGCCGACGCGAGTCGAGCTCGGCGAAGACGTCGTCGAGGATGAGCACCGGATCGCCGAGGGACGAGTCGGCCCGGAGGAGTTCGGCTGAGGCGAGTTTGGCGGCGAGGGCGAACGACCACGATTCACCGTGGCTCGCGTACCCCTTGACCGGCAGCCCGTTGAGACCGAAGAACACGTCGTCGCGGTGCGGTCCGACGAGCGTCAGGCCCCGCTCGAGCTCGGCCGACCGGCGCTGCGCGAGCGCCGCACGGAACCGTTCCGCGATTCGCGCCAGATCGACAGGGGCGCCCGGCTCCACGCCCTCCGTGGGATCGGCGGCTGCCGACTCGTCCTCGGCATCGGTGCCGGCGATACTGAGCACGGGCAGGAGTACCGGTCGGTGATCGTCGCCGGCCACGGCCTCGTACGCGGCACGCAGTGGCCCACCGAGCATGGCCAGGAGCTGCAGACGTTCGGCGATGATTTCCGTGCCGTACTGCACGAGTCGGTCGTCCCAGAGGTCGAGCGTCGCCAGGGGCCCGGATTTCAGCCCACGCGCCCTCGCCGACTTGAGGAGGGAGTTCCGCTGCTTCAGGGAGCGGTCGTAGTCGGCCATCACGCCGGCCAGGCGGGGGATCCGCTGCACGAGGAGCTGGTCGATGAACCGACGGCGCGCCGACGGGTCGCCTCGGACGATCAGGAGGTCCTCCGGGGCGAACAGCACGGTGGACACGTACCGCGGCAGTTCGCGCGGCTTGATCTGGGACCGGTTCACCTGGGCGCGGTTGGCCGAACCCCGGTTGAGCTGCACCTCGGCGAGCAGCTCACGACCGTCGTGCACGATGCGCGCCCTGATGATCGCCGCGTCGGCACCGTGTCGGATGAGCGCCTGTTCGGAGGAGACCCGATGGGACCCGAGGCTGCTGAGGTATCCGATCGCCTCGACGAGGTTGGTCTTGCCCTGGCCGTTGCGACCCACGAACAGATTGGGTCCGGGTTCGAGCGCCACGTCGACCACCGCGTAGTTGCGGTAGTCGGTGAGATTCAAGTGCCGCACGATCACCACGTCACCCTACCGCCTCGCCCCGACGCCGAACGGGTCGGGGCGCCGTCGGACGTCCGAGCGCGCCCGTCACGACGACGCAGGGTGAACGAAATCGACCCTCCGGCGAAGCGGAAGGCTCCGGGAGGGTCGATTTCGTTCGTCAGGAGACGTCGTGTCGTCAGTCGTCGGCCTTCTTGACCGCGTGTCCGCCGAACTGGTTGCGGAGTGCCGCGACCGCCTTCATGGCCGGCGAGTCCTCCTGGCGCGACACGAAGCGGGCGAAGATCGACGCCGAGATGGTCGGGACGGGCACCGCGTTCGCGATGGCCTCCTCGATCGTCCAGCGGCCCTCGCCCGAGTCCTCGACGTAGCCCTCGATCTGCTCGAAGTCCGGGTCCTCCTCGAGGGCGCGGACGAGCAGCTCGAGCAGCCAGGACCGCACGACGGTGCCGCGCTGCCAGGCCTTGAAGGTGCCGGGGACGTCCTTGATGATGTCTTCGCGCTTGTCCAGGAGCTCGAAGCCCTCGGCGTACGCCTGCATGAGCGCGTACTCGATGCCGTTGTGCACCATCTTCGCGTAGTGGCCGGCGCCGACCTCTCCGACGTGGACGAAGCCCTCATCGCGCGGGCCTTCAGGACGCAGCGCGTCGAAGACGGGCATGACCCGCTCCACCTGCTCCTTGGAACCGCCGACCATGAGGCCGTAGCCGTTGTCGACACCCCAGACACCGCCGGAGACGCCGGCGTCGATGTAGTCGATGCCCTTCGCCGACAGCAGTTCAGCGTGCTTGAAGTCGTCCGTGAAGCGGCTGTTGCCGCCGTCGATGATCAGGTCGCCGGCCTCGAGCAGGCCGTTCAGCTCCTCGACGACGGAGTCGGTGATGGCCCCGGCGGGGACCATGACCCAGACCGTGCGAGGTGCCGGGAGCGCAGCGACGAGGTCGCTGATCGTCGCGACGTCGGTGACATCTGGGTTCCGGTCGAAACCGGTGACCTCGATGCCGTTCGCACGCAGACGCGTGCGCATGTTGTTGCCCATCTTGCCGAGACCGACGAGACCGATGTGCATGGAGGATCCTTTGCGTGTCAGCGCAGCAGCAGGTTCGGCTGCAGCAGGTACTTGTAACTGTCGGCACCCGGCTGATCCTTGGAGGATTGGCTCGTGATGAGCATGGGTCCCGGCTTGTTCGTGTTCTCCGTCTTCGTGAACGAGAACCGCACGTACTCGCTCCGGACCGCGGTCAGACCGTCGATCAGGAACTGCGGCTTGAGGGAGAGCACGATGTCGTCGCCGGTGAGGAGGGCGTCGATGCCCTCGGATGCCTGCGCCTGCTCGGATCCGACGGCCTCGAGCGTGAGGCCGTCGATGGTGAAGGTGAAGCGGAGGGCCGCTTCGCGCTCGAGGACGAGCGACATACGCCTGGTCGCCTCGATGAGTTCCGCGGTGTTGATGATCGCGTAGTTGTCGGTCGTCTCGGGGAAGAGCCGCTTGACCGGCGGGAAGTTGCCCTTGATCAGCAGCGAGGTGACCGTCTTGCGGTCAGCCCGGAACGCGATGAGCTCGCGGTCGTCGCGATTCGTGATCGCCACGTTGATGTTGCCGCTGTGGCCGAAGGTCTTGCCGACCTCCTGGAGCGTGCGGGCCGGCACGAGGGCCGTGATCGTCTCGCTGGAACCGTCGCCCTGGCCCGAGTCCCAGTCGATCTCGCGCACCGCGACGCGGTAGCGGTCGGTCGCGACGAGGCTGAGGCTCGTCTTGGAGACCTCGAGCTGCACGCCGGTGATGACCGGGGTCACGTCGTCGCGGCTTGCGGCGACAGCGACCTGGCTCACTGCGGTGGCGAACTCGTCGGCGGGCACGAGGCCGAAGTCGGCGTCGACCTGCGGGATCGTCGGGTACTCCTCGACGGGCATCGAACCGAGCGTGAACCGGGCAGAACCACAGGTGACCTCGATGCGGTTCTCGACCTTGCTGAACCGGACGGGCGCGTTCGGAAGGCGGCTGGCGATCTCCGAGAGCAGCCGGCCGTTGACGAGTGCCGTGCCGGCCTCCTCGACCTCGGCCGCGATGCCGGTCTGGCTGGAGACCTCGTAGTCGAAGGAGGAGAGGATGAGACCGTCGTCATTGGCTTCGATGAGGATGCCGTTCAGGATCGGCAGCGTCGGGCGCTGCGGGAGCAGCTTCACTGCGAACGAGACGGCTTCGCTGAATACATCCCGGTTGACGCTGAATCGCACGACAAGTCCCCTGTCTCTGGCTCTCGATGACGTCACCAATGCTAGTGGGTCTGCTTCCGGGGTCGAGTGGGACGAGGTGCTGTGGAGAAGCGAGCCTGGGGAAAGGTTGTTTGGCGGAGAGATCATTGAATTAACGGTTAACAGTCTTAACCGGTGTGGAAACTGTGGATAAGTCCGCCGAACCCGCTCGAACACAGGGAACTACATGTGTGTAACTTGGTGGCGGCCTGTGGAGAGAACGACACGAGGGTGTGGGACGGGGAGGTCGGTGAACGGTGTTCACTCACAAGCCCGCCCGGAGCTTCCACATCTCTCCACAGGTTATCCACAGGGCTGCGAGCTCGGAATGTGGACAGATCGGACGCGGATCATGTCGTCGAATGAGCGCTCGTCGTCGCCTGATGAACGAAATCGGCCCCCCGAGCGCACCGAGTGCGTCGAGGGGCCGGAAACGTTCACCAGGACGCGTCAGGCGCCGTAGCGGAGGTTCTGCTTGATGCGGCTCGTGAGCTCGGTCACCTGGTTGTAGATCGAGCGCTTCTCCTGCATGAGGTCGGTGATCTTCCGGTTGGCGTACATGACCGTCGTGTGGTCCCGGTTGCCGAACAGCTGACCGATCTTCGGGAGCGAGAGGTTCGTGAGCTCGCGACAGAGGTACATCGCGATCTGCCGCGCCGTCGCCACGGCCTGCGATCGGCTCGAGCCGTACAGGTCGTCGACCGAGAGCTTGAAGTAGTCGGCCGTGGTGTTGATGATGTCGATCGGCGAGATGACGTTGTCGTCGTCGAGGCTGATGACGTCCTTCAACACCGTCTGGGCCAGCGTCATGTCGACGGCGGTCCGGTTCAGGCTCGCGAACGCGACGACCCGGATGAGCGTGCCCTCCAGCTCACGGATGTTGCTCGACACCTTGGTGGCGATGAACTCGAGGACCTCGTCCGGGATGTGCAGCTTCTCGTTCTGCGCTTTCTTGCGCAGGATCGCGATGCGCGTCTCGAGGTCGGGAGCCTGGACGTCGGTGATGAGTCCCCACTCGAAGCGTGAACGCATCCGCTCTTCGAAGCCGGTGAGCGCCTTCGGCGGCAGGTCGCTGGTGATGACCACCTGCTTGTTGTGATCGTGCAGGGTGTTGAAGGTGTGGAAGAACGCCTCCTGCGTCTCCGCCTTGCCCTGGAGGAACTGGATGTCGTCGATCAGCAGGATGTCGATGTCGCGGTACCGCGACTGGAAGAACGAGCCGCGGTTGTTGGCGATCGAGTTGATGAAGTCGTTCGTGAACTCCTCGCTGGACACGTACCGGACGCGGATCCCCGCGTAGAGGTTCATCGCGTAGTGGCCGATGGCGTGGAGGAGGTGGGTCTTGCCGAGCCCGGAGTCGCCGTACACGAACAGCGGGTTGTAGGCCTTGGCCGGCGCCTCGGCGACGGCGACTGCGGCCGCGTGCGCGAAGCGGTTGGACTGACCGATGACGAAGTTGTCGAAGCTGTACTTCGGGTTGAGTCGGGTGTCGTTCTCGCGAGCCGGCAGCGTGGGCGTCGGGGTCAGCTGCGGCTGCGGTGACTCGAGCGGTGCCGGGTCGATGTGCTGGAAGCCGGTCTGTTCGTACCGTTCCTCGACGATGTCGGGGTTGACGACGATCGCGTAGTTGCCGACGGGGCCGCCGTCGACGATGGACGCGAGTGCGGCGAGGATCGGTGCCCGCATGCGCTGGTTGAGCATGCCCATCGTGAACTCGTTGGGCACCTCCAGGTAGAAGGTGCCGCCCATGATGCCCTTGGGGACGATGAGGTTGAGGAACCCGCGGAGCGGCGGGGTGATGCGGTCGTCGACGGAGAGGATCTCGAGTACCGATTGCCAGGTCTCAGCGATCGCATCGTCGGCGTCCGACATAGTTCTCCCCACACATACTCACAGGTTCATCCACAGGCTCTCCCCTGAGTATTCGGGGCTGAGCGCGGTGCTATCCACACGCTGTGCATAACCCGAGGGCTTACGCTAACAACACGTCGCCCCAGTCCCAAATCACTGTACGGCCGCCCTGCGTGTCACTGCTACAATTTCTGAGAATCCTGTGGATAATCATTCGTTTGGGCGCCGCTGGTTTGACCTTCGCGCGAGTAGACCGTAGGTTTAATCAGTTGACTTCTGCCCACGGGCACCCTTCCGTACCCTGCTGCCACCTGTGCAGTGGTGGGTCATGATCCGGAGATCGTAATTATGAGCAAGAGAACCTTCCAGCCGAACAACCGTCGTCGCGCCAAGAAGCACGGCTTCCGTCTGCGCATGCGCACGCGTGCCGGCCGCGGCATCCTGTCGGCTCGTCGCGCCAAGGGCCGCACCGAACTCTCCGCGTAGAGCCGTCGTGCTCGAGCGTGCGAGCCGGATCACGTCCGGCGACGACTACCGAGGGGTAGTTCGTCGCGGGTCCCGGTTCGTCGGCGAGCACACGGTCACGTACGTACGCATGAACCCGAAGGGCGGACAGCCGCGCTTCGGGTTCATCGTTGCGAAAACGGTCGGAAACGCAGTGACCCGCAATCTCGTCAGACGTCGTTTGAAGGCCATCTGCCACGACAGCGTCGTTCACGCTGCCCGTGGCGCTGACGTGGTCATCCGTGCGCTGCCGTCTGCAGCGACGGCTCCGTTCGCCACGCTCCATGCCGAGGTCGATCGAGCCTTCTCCAAGCGCGGCGTCATCGCCGAGGCTGCGGACGCGCACCGATGAACGGCGTCATCGCTGCCACCTGCCTCGCGCCCCGCAATGCTGCGGTGCTGGCGCTTCGCGGGTATCGCGCCGCGATCTCCCCGCTGTACGGCGACGTCTGCCGGTATTACCCCAGCTGTTCCGCGTACGCTCTGGGAGCGGTGCAGCAACACGGTGTCGTCGTCGGTTCGGCGATGGCAGCGGCGCGCATCGCGAGATGCCACCCCTGGGCAGCACCTCGTTTCGACGAGGTACCGCCCAAGAAGAACTTCCGGTACAGCGTCACTTCTCACGGATTTGTCGTGCAACCGAGCCACGGAAAGGGCTGACCCGCACCTATGGACATCATCGGCACAATTCTCTGGCCGCTCAAGTGGGCGGTCGAGCTGCTCCTCGTGGGCTGGCACCTGCTGTGGACGGCCATCGGACTCGACCCCGCGGCCGGTCTCACCTGGGTGCTCTCGATCGTCGGGCTCGTCCTCGTCGTCCGCGCGGCCCTCATCCCCCTGTTCATCAAGCAGATCAAGAGCCAGCGCAAGATGCTCGAGATCGCACCGCAGATGAAGAAGGTGCAGGAGAAGTACAAGGGCAAGCGCGACCAGGCCAGCCGTGAGGCGATGTCCCGCGAGACGATGGAGCTGTACAAGAAGCACGGCACCTCCCCCGTCAGCGGATGTCTGCCGCTGCTCGTCCAGATGCCGATCTTCTTCGCCCTGTTCTCCGTGCTGAACGACGCCCAGAAGAGCAAGGCCGGCGTCGGTCCCCTGAACGAGACCCTCGCCGTGCAGTTCGGCGACGCGAACCTGTTCGGGATCGCTCCGCTGCACACGAGCATGCAGGCGGCACTCGCCGGCAACCCGGTCAACTGGGCGGTCGTCATCATCGCCGCCGTCATGGTCATCCTCATGTGCGCGTCGCAGTTCATCACGCAGCTGCAGATCGTGTCGAAGAACATGTCGGCCGAGACGAAGGCCAGCCCGCAGTTCAAGCAGCAGCGGATCCTCCTCTACATCCTGCCCTTCGTGTTCCTCTTCTCCGGCTTCGCCTTCCCGCTCGGCGTCATGTTCTACTGGCTGACGTCCAACGCGTGGACGATGGTGCAGCAGTTCCTCGTCATCCGGAACATGCCGACGCCTGGTTCCGACGCTGCGAAGGCTCGTGAGGAGCGTCTCGCGCGGAAGGGCAAGCTCATGACGCCGAACGGCGACGTCATCTCGATCTCCGAGGCGCCGGTACCCGAGAAGAAGACCCCGACGCAGCGCCAGCAGCCCATGGGCAAGGCGCGTGCGAAGAAGCAGCAGACCGACGGACGAGACAAGTAGGAGTATCGGTGACTGACCAGGAACTGGCCCCGGCCCAGGACGAAGCACCCACCATCACGCAGCTCGAAGAAGAGGGCGACGTCGCAGCGGACTACATCGAGGAGTTCCTCGACATCTGCGACATCGATGGTGACATCGACATCGATGCCCGCAACGGTCGTGCGTACGTGTCGATCGACTCCCCCACGGAGAGCAACCTGCGTCTCCTGTCGCGTCCCGACACGGTCAACGCACTGCAGGAGCTGACCCGCTTGGCTGTTCAGAACCGGACCGGTGGCTTCTCCCGGCTCATCCTCGACATCGGCGGATCCCGCGAAGCGCGTCAGCAGGAGCTCGGCGCCCTCGTGGAGCGCGCGGTCGAGCGCATCGAGGCCGGTTCCACCGAGGCGGCACTCCCCCCGATGTCGAGCTACGAGCGCAAGCTCGTCCACGACATCGTCTCGGCTCGCGGCTTCGTGTCCGAGTCGCACGGCGAAGGCCGCGACCGTCACACCGTCATCACCCGCGGCTGACGCGGCCTGATCGTTTCACGTGAAACTGCGATGACTGACGTGCCTGCAGGACTCGAACCGGAACCGGCGGAAGCAGCCGAGTTGTTCGGCGACCGGATCGATGTCGGTCGTGCCTTCGCCGCGAACCTGGCGGAGTTCGGTGAGCCACTCGGGCTCATCGGTCCCCTGGAGCTTCCGCGTCTCTGGACGCGCCACATCCTCAACAGCGTGATCGTGGCTCCGCTCCTTCGTCCCGGGCGAGTCGGCGACGTCGGCACAGGCGCGGGGCTGCCTGGACTGGTCCTCGCGATTGCGCGACCAGATGTCGAGTTTGTCCTCATCGAACCGATGGAACGTCGGGTCGCCTGGCTCAACGACCAGGTCGGCGTCCTCGGGCTCGAGAACGTCACCGTCGTGCGAGCGCGCGCTGAGGAGGTTCGCCTCGATGAGCCCCTCGACCAGGTGACCGCGCGGGCGGTCAGCGCATTGCGAAAGCTACTCCCCCTCACCGCTCCCCTGCTTCGCGACGGCGGAGAGCTGGTCCTCATGAAGGGTGCCGGCGCGCAGGCGGAAGTCGACGCCTCGGCGAAGGAGCTTCGCAAGTACCGGGTCTCCGGCGTCGAGGTTCGGACGCTTGGCGAGGGCGTTCTCGCGGAGCCGACCCGAGTGATCGTGGGAACCGTCCGCGGCTGAGGCCAGTCGGAGGCGCTCGGGCCGCCGTGAGGGTCACCGCAGAGGATATTCGCCGGTTTGTGAGCTCCCGGGAGAATGGCTCCTGACGAACCAACCCGCAAAGTGCGGCCGGTTCAGGGGTCCTGAGTTCGTCAGGAAGGATTCTCCGGTCCATTCGGACACGAATCTAGGGCGCTGGGCGGTCCGCATTCGAGCGTTTTCCGACATTTGCGAGCAGTGTTGCTCCTGGTATCTCATATATTTACCTCACGTGGCCTGTTGCCCCAGTCTCATGACGCGGCGCCTGCACCGCCATCGACCGGCAGCGATGCTCCGCGCTCCGGTGGTCGGGCACTCAGACGTCGATGCTGTGCGCCGTGGCCGGCCAGCTAGCTGCCCCTTCGGGGATGACGGACGAGTGCGGGTGGCAACCGTGGAGCTCCCAGCTTGGTGATCCGGTCGGACTTGTCAGGGATCTGTGGTCTTCGTTCGAATCCTGGGTGGGTCCGAGGTGTTCCTTGGTTGTAGGGAAGATGCGTCGCCCCGTCCCCGTCCCACACGTTCAACGGACTCGCGGTGGTGCATCACGTGGCAGACGTTTCGTTGGAGTCCTGCTGCGAGATGCGCACTCCGCCAGTTCCTCAGGTGCCTGCGCGCCGACTGGCGCCCGACCGTGGGCAGGCTCATGTCCACCGGCGGGTTGGTGCTGGCTGAGGTGCTGGGTGAGCTGCTGGCCGGGAAGTAGAGGATGGTCGGCCTGTCGCTATCGCGTGCGTCGGAGGCGTCCAGTTCTTGAAGCTTCTGGGGCGCCGGACGGCGCTGTCATATCGGAGCACGCTTCTGCTGCTCGGAGCGCTCCTCCCGACCTGGCGGCGACCTGCGGTGCTTGGCGGCCATTCGGCGTGACGATGTGTCGAGATGCGGCGGCACTATGGAGCTCGTGCTCATGACTCCCGTGAGTTCGGGAGGAGGAGTACTCCCGAACCACGATGAGTGGTTCTGTGCCGAGATAGCCTCGGCGGAGGGCGCTTCCCGCCGGACGGGTGAGGTCGCGCGACGTTTCACGTGGAACGTAAGAGCGGTGTCACTCGCTTGAGCTCTTCGTTCTCACAAGCGGCTCCCGTCGACCTGCAATCGTGTGACGCAGTCCACTCAGTGGATGCATGCCCGAGGCACACCCTCATGGCCGGACCGCAATGGTGCTCGATGTTTCACGTGGAACACGGCTGGCGGTCTGCTCCTGCGCGGCTGCAACGCGGTGGCGGAGACCAATTGCGGTTCAATGAGCGCAGCGCGCGGTCGTGGGCTTGGGCTGCGCTCGAGATCACACCCATCCGGTGCGTTGGTCCTGGCGGGAGTGTTTCACGTGAAACAGCAGTCGGGTACGACGGACCATGTGTGGGATGAGACCGGTTGCGTGGCACTTCGTAGCTACCGCTCCCCCAGTGTCGGATCAGACCAGTGAGGTGGATAGAGCGCTGTGGCCAAAGGCTGCAAAAGGCACCTATCGATGTGAACCGCTCGGCGGCTCAGCGTGCACGGTGTCTAGGTTTCACGTGAAACGCTGGCGCGGACTCGTGCCAGATGTACAGCTCTCCACCACACGAGTGGGTGGAGATGGCACCTGTGGATAACTCTGTGGACAGTTCTCGCGCGTGAGCGCAGGAACTGGTGATCCTCCGCGAAGAAGCGGGCCCCACCCCGCGTGCCACCGCACCGTGGTCAACTCACACCGGGGCAAGAGCCCGGACGTGCCGGACCCGGAGTGGGTCGTTCGGGTGCGAACTTCCGCGGAAAGACGCGGATCTCCGCCTGATCACAGAGGAACCTCCCCCAGGGTTGTCAATATGCGTCCGCCGGGCTCGTCTCGGGTAGATCTGATCAACGTCGATCTGCACGCCCGAGGCGCGCGCGGTTGCGTGGGATCGGGCAAACCGGTGCCCTGTGGATAACCCTGTGGAAGAAAGAGGGGGAGGTGTTCCTTCTGGGCACCATTCGGGGCGTTCGACGCTCTGCGGGTGTCGCGAAACAGTGCTCGAGGGCCTCCGTGATTGCGCACTCCCCCGATCACTGTCGGAGATCGCTCCCCTGGCGTCAGCCCACGCTGGTACGGTTGAAGGACACGTTTCGAGCAAGAAGGTTTCACGTGAAACAACCCGAACCAACGCATTCCGCGGCTCCCGAGCGCGACTCCGTTGGTAGCGCCTTCGACGCGTCCACGCCGTTGGCTCGCGAGCTCCATCATCTGACTGAGAGGCGTAAAGCCTTGGCTCACGCAACCCTGCCGACGCCCGACCACACTCGGGTCTTCACGGTCTCCAACCAGAAGGGTGGAGTCGGTAAGACGACGACCACCGTCAACATCGGCGCCGCCCTCGCCCGTTCGGGCGCTCGTGTCCTCGTGATCGATCTGGATCCCCAGGGGAACGCGTCCACCGCACTCGGCGTTGAGCATCACTCGGATGTCCCGAGTGTCTACGACGTCCTGATCGACGACTTCCCCCTGGCCGATGTCGTCCAGCAGAGTCCCGAGTTTCCCACGCTGTTCTGCGCTCCCTCGACGATTCATCTCGCCGGTGCGGAAATCGAACTCGTGTCACAGGTTGCGCGTGAGCACCGACTCCGCACGGCGCTCGAACAGTTCATCCAGGACGCCGAAGAGCCGTTCCATTACGTCTTGATCGATTGCCCGCCGTCCCTCGGACTCCTGACGATCAATGCCTTCGTCGCGGCCAAGGAAGTCCTCATCCCCATCCAGTGCGAGTACTACGCGCTTGAGGGCTTGAGCCAGCTCCTCAGTAGCATCCAGCTAATCCAGCGGCACCTGAACCCAGGGCTCGCCGTCAGCACCATCCTCCTGACGATGTACGACGGTCGCACCAACCTTGCGCAGCAGGTGGCTCAAGACGTCCGAGACCACTTCACCGGGCAGGTCCTCGAGTCCGTCATCCCGCGAGCGGTGCGCATCTCCGAGGCCCCCAGCTTTGGGCAGAGCGTCATCAGCTACGACCCCACGTCGCTCGGCGCGGTGTCCTATCTCGAGGCAGCGGCGGAGATCGCCAACCGATGGGCCGCAGGCTCCTCCGATACACCCGATACGAACCACCCTGAGGGAGTCAGTCACTGATGGCAACGAAACGAACTGGACTCGGTCGCGGGATCGGTGCACTCATTCCGACGACGAGTTCAGACTCGCAGGCGAACCGTCCCGTCGACGTCTTCTTCCCCGACAACCAGGGCACTGCCCGGAAGGCGGCGAAGGACGCGGCGACCGCTGCTGCAGACGCTGCCGCTGCAGAGGCCGCGGCAGCCGACGCCCCCACTGCACCGGACGCTGTGGCTCCCACGGCAGATGGGCCGCAGCTCGTGGCCGTTCCCGGCGCCCGGCTGGCGTACCTCTCCCCCGAACTCATCGTGCCGAACGCCAACCAGCCTCGCACGGTCTTCGATGAGGACCACCTCGCCGAACTCGTCACGAGCATCCGCGAGGTCGGTGTCCTGCAGCCGATCGTGGTCCGTCCGATCCCTGGCGACGACGAACGATACGAGCTCATCATGGGTGAGCGTCGACTTCGCGCGTCGAAGGAGGTGGGTCTCGACCGCATCCCTGCGATCATCAAGGACACCGCCGACGAGGACATGCTGCGCGATGCGCTGCTCGAAAACCTGCACCGATCCGAGCTGAATCCGCTCGAGGAGGCTTCTGCATACCAGCAGCTCTTGGCCGACTTTGGAATCACCCAGGACGAGCTTGCCAACCGCATCGGTCGGTCCCGCCCCCAGATCAGCAACACGATCCGCCTACTCAAGCTGCCGGCGGCCGTGCAGCAGCGCGTCGCTGCCGGTGTGCTGAGCGCCGGACATGCTCGCGCCATCCTGTCGCTGACCGATCCTGAGGCCCAGCAGCGCTTGGCCGACAAGATCGTGAACGAAGACTTGTCCGTGCGTGCCGCGGAAGCTGCGGCGGCTCAGGGCGTTCAGGCGAAGAAGCCGCGGCCGATCGCCGGATCGCGACGTGGGCAACTCGATGAGATCGCAGACCGCCTCGGCGACCGCCTGAACACCCGCGTGAAGGTGACGCTCGGTGCGAAGAAGGGGCAGATGGTCGTGGAGTTCGCGACCATCGCTGACCTCAACCGCATCCTGAGCGAGCTTGGCGAGTCAGGATTCGGTCAGTCTTCCTGACGCTGTTTCACGTGAAACATGGGCCATTCGGCCGTGAGGCTCATGATGCCCTTCGACAAGCTCCGTGGACCGAGATGGTCGAGAAATTGCCTGGTGGGTTCCGGGACGACTGCGCCTGGACCGCCGCTAGGACGGAACGGTCTATACCTGATCACGGGCTATTTCCGCCACGTTTCACGTGAAACGGCCTGACAACGAAGAACCGCCCGACTCAGATGAGCCGGGCGGTTCCTTGGTTCAGAAAAACCTGATCAGGCGAGGAAAGCTGCGAGATCCTTCTCGAGTGCTGCCTTGGGCTTGGCACCGATGACGGTCTGCACGACCTCGCCACCCTTGAACACCTTCATCGCGGGGATGGAGGTGATCTGGTACTTCATGGCCAGGTTCGGGTTCTCGTCGACGTTCAGCTTGAGAACAGTGATCTTGTCGCTGTTCTCGGAGCCGATCGTGTCGAGGATCGGGCCGACCGCGCGACACGGACCGCACCAGGCGGCCCAGAAGTCGACGAGGACGGGCTTGTCGCTGTTGATGACCAGTTCGTCGAACGTGGCCTCGGTGACTGCATCTGACATGAGTGTTCTCCTTCGTGGTGGCCAGGCCGACAGCCTGGCCGTCGATCAAACGGTGGTGGTGAGCACGGGGTCGGCCGGCTGTGGACGACCGGCCGTCTGTGCTTCGCCGATGGCCGACGCTTCCCCAGCAGCCTGCTCGAGGTCTGCGAGGTAGTGCTCCGCGTCGAGGGCGGCGATGGTGCCGCTGCCGGCAGCGGTGATGGCCTGTCGGTACGTGGGGTCGATGACGTCGCCAGCGGCGAAGACGCCGGGGAGGTTGGTCTTCGACGAGCGGCCCTTGACGGCGATCGTGCCCTCGGGGGCGAGCTCCAGCTGGCCGTGGATGAGGTGCGTACGCGGGTCGTTGCCGATCGCGATGAACAGGCCACCGAGCGGCAGGTGGGTCTCCGTGCCGTCAATGGTCGAGCGCAGGGTCACGCCGTCGACCGCATCGGCACCGGTGATGCCGGCGACTTCGCTGTTCCAGACGAACTCGATCTTCTCGTTCGCGAACGCGCGGTCCTGCATGATCTTCGACGCGCGGAGGGTGTCCTTGCGGTGGATGACGTAGACCTTCGACGCGAACCGCGTGAGGAAGGTGGCCTCCTCCATGGCGCTGTCGCCGCCACCGATGACCGCGATCGTCTTCTCCTTGAAGAAGAAGCCATCGCAGGTGGCGCACCAGGACACACCGTGGCCCGAGAGCCGCTCTTCGTCGTGCAGACCGAGCTTGCGGTAGGCGGAGCCGGTGGCGAAGATCACGGTGTGCGCTTCGTGCACCTGTCCGTTGCCGAGGGTGACCGTCTTGACGTCGCCGTCGAGCTTCAGCTCGGTGACGTCGTCGTAGAGCACCTCGGTGCCGAACCGCTCGGCCTGCTCCTGGAGCTTCATCATGAGCTCGGGGCCCTGGATGCCCTCGGGGAATCCGGGGAAGTTCTCGATCTCGGTGGTGTTCATGAGCTCGCCGCCGGCCTCGACCGATGATGCGACGAGCAGCGGCTGCAGCGAGGCGCGGGCAGCGTAGATCGCCGCCGTGTAGCCGGCGGGTCCTGATCCGATGATGATGACCTGACGCACGATGCTCCTCAGTGGTTCGTGGGCTCCCGGACCAGGTGGGTTCCGGGGTTCCGAGTGGTGTAACACATCCTAACCGGCCCCTATTCCGCTCCCCCAGGGGCCTCGGGCAGCTCTCAGCCGGTGTGCTCGAGGTGGTGTCGACGCGTGGGTGTCAGCGCCCGAAGCGGGCGAGGACGGGCGCCAAGGCGGCCTTGAGCTCCGGCGTGCGCAGGAGGGCGAGCACCGCGAGGTACACGGCGGCCATCGCCGCCCCGACGACGGCCATGGTGACGATGGCGCCGGGGATCGTGGCGGTCGGGAACCCCTCCTCGCTGACACCGCCGAGCAGCAGCAGCACGACGACGCCGACCACGGCCGCAGGCACGGCGGCGGCGATGAACCGGACCAGGCTCAGGACGATGCGTCGGCCGTCGAGACCGCCCAGCCGGCGCCGGAGCAACAGTGCGGCGACCACGGTCTGTGCGATGCACGCGATCGTGATGGCGAGCGCGACGCCGGCACCCACCAGATGCCGTGGGAGGACCAGGAGCACGATCAGCGCCAGGAGGACGAACAGGAGGGTCTGGAACAGGGTGAAGAAGAAGGGCGTCTTCGTGTCTCCGAGGGCGTAGAAGGCGCGCTGGAGGACGAAGAGGATGCAGAAGGGGACGAGTCCGATCACGAAGGCGATGATGATGCCGCCCATCGCCTGCGCCTGTTCGAACGTCTCGGCGAAGACACTGCCGAACGGCACGGCGACCACCATGATGACGGCCGCTGCGAGGACGATGAGGACGCTCACGACGCGGATGGCTCCGGAGATGTCGGCCTGCAGTCGCGGGACGTCTCGTCCCCGATCGCGTGTGCCCTGCGCGTGCTCACTCATCCGCGTGAAATAGGCCGTCGCGATCGAGACGGTGATGATCGAGTGGGGGAGCATGAAGATCAGCCAGGCGTAGTTGAGGATCGCGACCGAGGGTCCCTGCTTGCTCACGGAAGCGACGATCTGGGTCTCGATGATCCCCGCACCGGTCGTCAGGAGCAGCATGCCGAAGGTCCAGCTGGCGATCCGCCCGGTGGCCCGGAGACCGACG
Organism: Plantibacter sp. VKM Ac-2876; assembly: GCF_015350715.1. Taxonomy (NCBI): domain Bacteria; kingdom Bacillati; phylum Actinomycetota; class Actinomycetes; order Micrococcales; family Microbacteriaceae; genus Plantibacter; species Plantibacter sp. VKM Ac-2876. Next base: position 1,161,384 of record NZ_JADKSI010000001.1, read on the forward strand.
CCTCGCCACTGGAAGTCTGGTCGGAAACGCAGCCCGGCTCGACGCCAGAACAGCATGAGGAAGGCGGCCTGGACGACGACGCCGAGGGTGGCGGAGCCTGCGAGGAGTACCGTTCGACCGTCGGTCCACTCGCTGACCGCGAGGTCGCCGCGGCCGTACAGGGAGATGAAGGCGATCAGCCCGGCGATCGCGATGACGTTGTTGAGCACCGGTGCCCAGGTGAACGGCCCGAACATCTTGCGTGCGTTCAGGACCTCGCCGAGGACGGTGTAAAGCGCGTAGAACAGGATCTGCGGGAGGCACCAGTAGGCGAACGCCGTCGCGAGCGCGAATTGATCAGGCGACAGCGTCGCGGCGACGATGAACACGAACACGGGTGCGAGCAGGGTGATGAGCGCGGTTGCCCCGCCGATGAAGACGAGGGTGATGGTGACGAGCTTGTTGATGTAGGCGTTGCCACCATCGGCGTGGATCCCCGCACGGACGATCTGCGGCACGAGAACCGCGCTCAGCACGCCGCCACCGATGATGACGTAGATCGTGTTCGGGAGCTGGTTGGCGATCGCGAAGGTGTCGCCGATGACCAAGACGCCGATGGCCTGAGCCACGAGTACCGCTTTGACGAAGCCGAGCAGTCGGGAGACGAGGGTTCCCGAGGCGAGGAGCGCGCTCGCCCTGCCGATGCCGTCAGCCATTCGTCTCCTGTCGTCCGGGTGACGACTCTACCGGGGGCTCACCGCCGGGGGGCTGACCGCTGTCCGGAGCATCTGCGGGGGCGGCGGACGTGGTACCCGAGCCGCGTCGCTTGGCTCGTCGACTGAGGACCATGCGGATCACACCGCTGACGAACAGCAGGGCGACGAGCAGGGCGAGGACGACGGCACCGATGCCCTCCCAGTCGGCGCGGACGTTCACGCCCACGAAGGACTGTTCACCGATCGCCTGCCCGCTGGTGCTGAAGAGTTGCAGACGGAGGGTGACGTCGCCGTTGCCGATCTGTGACTGCACGGGGACGAGCACGGTGGCGCGCGAGTCCGCGGCGATCTCCTGCGTCACGGAACCGGAGATGCTCAACCGACCGTTGCTCGGTGAGGCCTCCATGACCACGGTGACGGGATAGGGCAGGTCGTTGCGCACGGCGAACGGCAGGGACACCTCGCCGCCGACCATGTTGATGCGACTGCTGTCGGTGACGCGCACCGACGCGAGGACCGTGTCCGTCCGTTCCTGCTGCGCGGTGACCGCCGTTCCCCAGTCGCCCTCCGCACGCAGCCAGCCGGCCGCGAGGCTGGAGAGCAGGGTGGCGCGTTCCCGTCCGGTCAGCAGCTCGGGTTCGTCGAGCACCGAGGAGAAGGCGGTGACGTCCTGTTCCTCGTCGAGGAGGACCTGCACGTCGGAGACGCGTTCGCTGTCGGGTGCCATCGCCCCGAGCGTCACCGCGGCCGGAGGCTCGGCGAGCGTCGCCGCCAGGGAGGTCTGCGCCGTGGCCGGCAGGGAGCGGAGCGCGTTCACGGTGTCGGCGAGGGCGGGCAGGGTCGCGTCCACTCCCCGAGGCAGCACGGCGACGACCGTTCCGCCGGACGAACCCTCGGTGCCGATGGCGGCCGCCCGCGCGTTCACGTCGGCGATGGCGCTCTCGAACGCGGCGTCCGTCGTGGCGGCGGCGGCGTCGCCCAGCGACTCGGCGAGGCCGTGGTCGGCCAGCAGCGTCTGCGCCGTGCCGACCGTCGCCGAGGCGCGCACGGACTGTCCGGTGTCGGTCGTGTTCGCGGAGTCGAGCATCGTGACCGTTCCGCCCGATGCGGCGAAGACGGCGAGATCCGCATCGGTCACCGCGCCTCCCGCCCACACGATGCTGGGGAGCGAGTAACTCCAGCTGAGGAGCTCGTCCATGGTCGGAACGGTCGGCACCGCCTGCCCGGGAGTCTCGGACGGGCTCGGTGTGGGTGCCGGTTCCTCCGACGGAGTGGCTGCCGCCGACGGGTCGGTGGACGTGGCCGGTGAGGAGCCGGCCTGCGGCGTCGGCTGGACGTCGTCGGGCCCGGTGGTCGGCGACGCGGTCGGGGTGGGCGTCTCGGTCGGCTGCACGACGGGGAAGTCGGCGACGTTCAGGGCGAAGGAGAACGAACTCGGGGTCAGCAGCCGGTCGAGGCCGGCTTCGGCCTGCAGAGCGGGTTCGGCGTCGCCGTACTGGAGCGCGAAGGTCTCGTTCGGTGCGGCCTCGAGGCGGGCGAGCCAGGCGACGGCGCTCTCCGGTGCGCGCGTGCCGAGCGCCCGGATGGATGCGATGATGCGTGGGTCGATCCCGAGCGCGATCTGCTCGCCGAAGAGTGCGTCGAGCTGCGTCGTGAGCGCACCGTCGTCGGCCGTGAGCTCGGCGAGTTCGTCCGCATCGAGGAGTCCGCCGTAGCTGAGGGGCACGGTGAGCGGCGCCACGAGCGCGACGGTGGCTGACGTGGGTTGGCCCTGCGCCCGCCAGACCAGCGCCGTCCGACCTCCGGCTGCGGTGTCACCCGCGACGTAGCCGGCTGAGACGCCGTAGGAACCCCACGCGTCGGTGTCGTCGAACCCCAACGCCGGAGGAGTGAAGTCGAGCCCGCTGACGACGTACTGCTGTCCGGCGATGAGCTCGGGGATGTCGATCGTCCGTACCACGGTGGTGCCGGCGGGCGTCGCTGCGGCGTCCGCCCCGGTCGTGTCGAGCCAGGCGTCGAGCGCCGCCGTGCCGGTGATCCTCGCCGTGGTGACCGCCACGGACACGGAGCCGGCGGGGAGGTCGGCGTCGGTGCCGTTCGTGAGCGTGATGCCGAACGAGGTGAGGGACGAGGGTTCGACCGCTCCTCCGTCGCTCGGGCTCACCTCGACGGACACGAGGCCGTCGGGAGTCGATGCCGTGTTCGCGCTCAGCTCGGGCGAGGCGATCGCGCTGGACCCCGTGGACCAACCGCCGGCGGACACCACGGCGAACGACAGCGCGGCTGCGGCGAGGGCGCTGAGGAGGCGTGGGCGGTGGCGGTGGCGTGTCATGGGCGGTGGGGACGGTCCGCTTGGGCGGAGTCGTCCGGTGACGATTGTACGGGGGCCTCCCAGTCGAACCTGGGTGCTGGTGTTCTGGGAGACGCCGATGCGGAGGTTGCCGGGGTGTGAGGCGGCCTCGAGCCCTACGTCCGCGAGGTCGGGTCGGACCGTTCGGAGGAGTCCGTCCCGTCCACTCGTGCTCCGGCTTCGCCCGGTCGATCCTCCCGGCGCCCGGCGCCGAGCGACAGGGTGGCGAGGAAGCCGACCGCCAGGAATCCTGCGGCCGCGAACGCCGCGAAGCGGGTGCCGTCCGACAGGGCGATCCTGGCGTCCTCGGCCACCGTCGCGGTCGCCGGGTTCGCGTCGAGACCGGCGATGGCGGCGCCCGAGCTGTCGACGACGCTCGTCACGAGAGCGTCGCGCTGGGCGGTCGGCACACCGGCGTCCTCGAGTCGTCCGTCGAGGACCGACGCCGTGCTCACGAAGAGGATGGTCCCGAGGACGGCGATACCGAGTGCCGAGCCGATCTGCCTCGCCGTGCTCTGCGTCCCGGAGCCCTGGCCGCTCTGCTCGACGGGCACGTCCTTCAGGACGACGCCCGTCAGCTGTGCGGTGGCGAGACCGACGCCGAAGCCGTAGACGAACAGGAACGGCACGATGGCGAACCATTCGGTCGCCGGCCCGACGACCAGCCCGATGCCCGCGACACCGATGATCTCCGCGACGATGCCGACGCGGACGATCAGGACGGGCGCGACCCGGTTGCCGAACGCGCCGGCGAACCCGCTCGCGACGAAGGAACCGATCGCGAGGGCCAGAAGGATCAGACCGGTCTGCAGTGCGCTGTAGCCGAGGACGAACTGGAGCCAGATCGGCAGCGAGAGAATGATGCCGAACTCCCCCAGCGAGACGATGAGGGCGGCGATGTTGCCGTTCCGGAACGACGGCAGCGAGAACAGGGAGAACGCGATGATCGTGCTGCGCCCCTGGCGCATCCGGTGGCGTCCCCAGAGGACGAACGCGACACCTGCGACGACCGTGACCATGAGTGCCATGGGTACCGGGGAGAGGCTGAACGGCCAGGTCCAGTCCCCGATGACGAGCGGGTTGTCCGTGAGCCACCACCCGAGACTCCGGCCCTCGATGAGTCCGTAGACGAGGGACGCGCTCGTCAGGATCGACAGGACGGCTCCGACGACGTCGATGCGGTCGGTCGCGGGTTCCCGCGACTCCGACACGAACAGGAGCAGTCCGACGATGATGAGGACACCGAGCGGCACGTTGATCCCGAACGCCCAGCGCCAGGAGAAAGCGGTGGTGAGCCAGCCGCCGAGGAGCGGACCGACCGCCACCATGCCCCCGATCGTGGAGCCCCACACCGCGAAGGCGATCGCACGGTCGCGGCCTCGGAAGGTCGCGTTGATGATCGAGAGGGTCGTCGGCAGGATCATCGCGCCGCCGACGCCCTGGATGACCCGGGACAGGATCAGGAGGTCGCCCGTCGGCGCGACGGCGGCGAAGACGGAGGCTCCGCCGAAGACCACGACGCCGACGAGCAGCACCCGACGACGGCCGAACCGGTCGGCGAGCGTGCCGAACACGATGAGCAGTGCGGCGAAGACGAGCGTGTAGGACTCCTGGACCCACTGCACCTGGGTCGAGGAGATCCCGAGGTCGTCGACGATCGACGGGATCGCCACATTGACGATCGTCGAGTCGACGATGATGAGGGCGACGGCGATGCTGATGACGACGAGACCGAACCATTTGCGACGGTCCGACGGCGAGCGCTCAGGCTTCGCGGAAGGCGTGGACTCCGTCATGCGCGGAAACGATCAGCTGGCTGCATATTCTGATTATGCGCCTTCTCGAGGCTGATGTCACACGGACGTCCGGCGGTCAGACGAGGAGCGGCTGCAGCTGGCGCGAGCCGTCGATCAAGAGGTCGAGGAGTGCGGCGGGGCGCTCGATCCGCTCACTCGGTGCCGAGAGCGACAGCCCCGCGACGAGACCGCCGCGGTCGTCCCGGATCGGGACCACGAGGCAACCGTGACCGGGCGTCACCTCACCCACTTGCCGTGCGTACCCGAGTCGTTCGACGTCGTGGATCAAGGGCTCGGCGTCCCGGAACGGCCGCTGGACGAGTCCTGACCAGTCGTATCCGCCGTGAGCGAGCTCGTGCAGGAGCAGACGCCCGATCGCGGAGGTGTCGAGACGCCTGACGATCCGCTGCTCGTCACTCAACGGGAAGTCGGGATCCGCATCCGCGATCCTGATCCGATCGCCCTCGTACCGTACGAGGTGGACGCCGCCTCGCACGCTCGACCGCAATCGTCCGATCACCTCGCGCGCAGCGAGCGGGGGTGGTGCTGGAGCGACGAGATGGGCGAGCTCGACGACCTTCCGTCCGAGCGCGAATCCACGGAGATCGGGCATGCGGACGAGGTATTCGTCCTGGACGAGGAGGTTGAGGAGTCGGTACGTGGTCGCCCTCGGCATGTCGAGTCCGGCCGAGACCTCCTGCGCCGTCACACCGGCACCGCATCGCGCGACCTCCTCGAGCACGGAGAGCGCGCTGTGCACGGCCTTCGGTTGTCGGGCGCGGAGCTCGCCCGCGCCGCTCACCGGGGCTCCGCGGACGGTCCGCCGAGCACGTCGGCGCTCACCGTCTCGTCGTAGACCCCCACGGTCGAACTCAGCCACGGTCGGCGTCGATGCCGGATCGCCCAGATCGCGATGCCGAGCGCCATCGTGACGAGGAACACCCAGACGCCGACAGCCCGCTCGCCGGCGCTCTCGACGACCAGATAGACGACGAGCGCGACGGACAGCAACACCCCGGCCACCACCGCTCGCAGGAGCGGCCAGAGCGTCAGTTCCCCGATCCGCCAGAGGAAGACCGGGGCTGCGATGCAGACGAGGACGTAGGCGGTGATGTACCCGGCCGCGGCCACGACGATGAGGACCTGCATCGCCGCCCAGGCTCCTCCGGTCAGCACGAGCGCGAGCACCGAGACGGGCGTGACGATCGCCAGAGCCGTGATGATCGCCACATGGGGCGTACGGAACCGGCCGTGCGTGGTCCCGAGGCGCGACGGGAGGACCCCCTCTCGACCCATCGAGAACACGACCCGCGAGAACGCCGTGATGGAGGCGATCGCACAGGCGAGGAACGACGCAGCGACAGACAGGTCGAGCAGCAGCCCCATCCATTCGACGCCGAAGGCCAGCGCCAGGTCGTTGATGGGCGTCCGCGTCGCGGTGATGTCCTCCCCCAACGCCGCGAAGCCCGCCAGCTGACTGTACGAGGTGACGAGGAAGAGGAGACCCGCGCCGACGACGGTCCAGACCAGGGACCGGGGGATGCTCGCGAACGGCCGACGGGCTTCGACGCCGAGCGTCGAGGAGCTCTCGAATCCGACGAAGGCGGTCACGGCGAGGACCGATCCGACCGCAAGGTGCTCCGGGGAGGCGTCCAGCCCGAGCGCGGCCCAGTCGGGCGTCGGTCCGAGCTGCGACAGGAGCACGCCCACGAGGATGAGGATGGTCGCGACCGAGGCGCTCTCCACGATCAGGGTCACCCGGGTGGACAGGTGGATCCCGCGGACGAGCACGACGAGGCAGACGACGGCCATGCAGACGAGGAGTACGGACACGACACCCGTCGAACTCGGCATGCCGGGCCAGAACCGGTGCAGCAGGATCGACAGGTAGTACCCGGCACCGGCCAGGGCGAACATGGCGATGAAGCCGTACCCGATGAGCAGCGCGACGCCCGTGACGAAGGCCGCACCCGTTCCGAGCCCTTTGGAGACGAAGGTGTACAGCGAGCCGGTCGCGGCGATGCGCTTCGCGAACACGTTCACGGTGGTGGCGACGAGCAACGACAGCAGCATCGCGATGGCGAGCGACCACATGGTCGCCCCGCCCGCGGTCACGGTGACGATCAACGGGATCGTCGTCGCAGCAGCGGACGGCGCCACCGCCGAGACGGACTGGGCGAACACGTCGACGAACCCGACACTGCGCCGCTGGAGGCCGTCGACCGGTGACCGGGACTCGAGACCGCGGACGCTCGGAGGATTGCTGATCGCACGTTCCAGAGCCGTCACGTCCTTCACCTCCTCCTCGTCGTTCAGGCTAGGCGCGTCCCGTTGCACCGGCGTGGCGGGCGTGTTTCGGCTTCATGACCGTCAAATGAGACAGCGGTGTCGACCGGTCTCATTCGGTGCCGAGCAGGTGTTACGGCGACGAGACGAGGCGGCAACAGGAGACCGGGATGCTGGCCTCGTCCCGATACCGCCGCATTGCTCGAGGAGTGTCCATGACCGTCACGAAAGGTCCGGCCACCGATGCCGGACAGCCCACCCGATCCCTGAAGGGATCGCTCGGCGTCACCGCCATCGTCTTCATGGTCGTCGCCGCGGCGTCGCCGTTGACGGTCGTCGGTGGAGCCGCACCGCTCGGCATCCTGCTCGGCAACGGGGTCGGCTTCCCGAGCATGTACGTCGTGTCCGCGGTGATCCTCCTGCTGTTCGCCGTCGGACTCTCGGCCATGACGCGGCACGTCCCCAAGCCGGGTGCCTTCTTCACCTTCGTCGGATACGGGCTCGGCAAACCGGCCGGCCTCGCGTCGGCGTTCCTCGCCCTCCTGACCTACACGACCATCCAGGTGTCGGTGTACGGCTACATCGGCTACCTGCTGAGCGTGACCTTCGCCGGTCTCGGCGCTCCGGAGATCCCCTGGTACCTCTACTCGCTCGCGTCGATCGCCGTGGTCGGTCTGCTCGGCTACCGCCACATCGACCTCAGCTCGAAGGTCCTCGGCGTCCTGCTCGTGGCGGAGGTCGGGATCGTCCTCGTCCTCGCAGGGGCGGTCATCGTGACCGGTGGTGCCGACGGGCTGTCGGCCGAGCCGTTCATGCCCGAGCAGGTGTTCTCCGGGTCGCCCGGTGTCGGACTGATGTTCGCGATCGCGGCGTTCATCGGCTTCGAGGCGACCGCGATCTTCCGAGACGAGGCGAAGGACCCGTCTCGCACGATCCCGCGGGCGACCTACATCGCGGTGATCGGGATCGGCCTGTTCTACACCCTCGCCTCCTGGGCGCTGGTCATGGCCTGGGGCCCGGACGACGTCCTCGCCGTGGCCGGTGAGGATCCCGGCGCGATGATCCTCCGCACCACCCTGCTCTACCTCGGCCCGGTCGGAGAACTCGTCATCAACGTCCTCCTCATCACGAGCATGTTCGCCTGCGTCCTGTCCTTCCACAACGTCATCACCCGGTACCAGCACACGATGTCGAACGCCGGCGTCCTGCCGGGCCGACTCGGCGGCGTCCACCCCAAGCACCTCTCGCCGCACACCTCGTCGCTCGTCCAGAGCGCCACCGCGGCGATCCTGATCGTCGTCTTCGCCGTGCTCGGTCTCGACCCCGTCCTGCAGGTGTTCACCTGGTTCGCCGGCGTCGCGACCCTCGCGATCGCGATCCTCATGGCGGTCACCAGCCTCGCGGTGATCGTGTACTTCGCTCGCACGAAGCAGGATCGGCGGGTGTGGAACACGGTCGTCGCACCCGGCCTCGGGTTCATCGGACTCGTCGGTTCCGCCGTCGTGATCGTCGTCTACTTCCCGATGCTGGTGGGAGACGTGGATGCGGGCGGCAACCCCGTGTTCGGAACCGTGAGCGCCGTCCTCCTCGCCCTCATCGCGGTCTGCCCCGTCGTCGGCCTCCTGCAGGCCGCGTACCTGCGTCGTCGTCGCCCGGCCGCCTACGCCGACGTCATGGACGCCATCGGCGGTTGACCATCCGACCCTTCCCCTCGCCACCCGCGACCACCCGCATCACCGAACCAGGAGCATCACGATGACCATCACCGACCCCACCACCCTGCGCAGCACCGACGGCGACACGCCCGTCCAGCACCCGCTCGCCAGCCTGTCCGCGCCGGAGTTCGACCGCATCCGCGACGTCGTCACCGGCTTCGACGACTTCACCGAGACGACCCGGTTCGCCTACGTCGGGCTCGAGGAGCCCCACAAGCGGGCGGTGCTCGCCTGGCAGGCCGGCGACGGTCCCCTGCCGGAACGCCTCGCCCGCGTGATGCTGCTCGACATGGCCACGGGTCGATCGACGGACAACGTCGTGTCCGTCGACAGCGGGTCCCGGCTCAGCACGGTCGTCCTGGACGGTTCCCGCGGCCAGCTGCCGATCCTCATCGAGGAGTTCGACGCCATCGCGGAGATCGTGGCGGAGGACGAGGGGTGGGTCGCCGCCCTCGCCGCCCGTGGTTGCACGGTCGACGAGGTGAAGGTCGTCCCGCTGTCCGCAGGTTTCTACGACTATCCCGAGGAGGTCGGGCGCCGGATCGTCCGGGTCCTCGCGTTCCGTCAGGACTACCCGGCCGACCACCCGTGGGCCCACCCCGTCGACGGGCTGAGCGCCTATGTCGACACCGCGGCGCGGCGGATCACCCGCCTCATCGACGCGACCGCCCTGGCGATCCCGGCGGAGCCCGGGAACTTCGACGACCCGGCGGTCCAGGGTGCTCCGCTCTCCTCGCTCAAGCCGATCGTCATCACCCAGCCGGAGGGTCCGAGCTTCCAGGTCGACGGCGAGTTCGTCGAGTGGGGCAACTGGCGGTTCCAGGTCGGGTTCGACGTCCGTGAGGGCCTCGTCCTCCGGCAGCTCTCGTTCGACGACGCCGGCGAGGAACGCCCGATCATCTACCGGGCGTCGATCAACGAGATGCTGGTCCCCTACGGTGACCCCTCCCCCGTGCGCTTCTGGCAGAACTACTTCGACACCGGCGAGTACCTGTTCGGCCGGTTCACGAACTCCTTGGCGCTCGGGTGCGACTGCGTGGGCGAGATCAAGTACTTCGACGCGGTGCTCGCCGATGAGCTCGGCAACCCGTTCACGATCGAGAACGGGATCTGCATGCACGAGGAGGACTTCGGCACCCTCTGGAAGCACTCCGACCTGTACACCGGTTCCAACGAGGTCCGGCGGTCGCGTCGGTTGGTCATCTCGTTCTTCACGACCGTCGGCAACTACGACTACGGGTTCTACTGGTACCTGTACCTCGACGGCACCATCGAGTGCGAGTCGAAGCTGACGGGCATCCTGTTCACCTCCGCGTACCCCGGGCTCGACGCGGAGGGCGCCGACTACCCGTACGCCTCGGAGGTCGCGCCCGGTCTCGGTGGGCCGTACCACCAGCACCTCTTCTCGGCCCGGCTCGACATGATGGTGGACGGTCTGTCGAACGCGGTCGAGGAGGTGGACGCGGTCCGGGTGCCGATCGGGCCGGGGAACGAGCACGGCAACGCTTTCACGAAGCGGGTCACGCGGCTCAGCACGGAAGCGGGGTCCGGGCGCGTGGCGGACGGTTCGGCCGCTCGAGCCTGGCACATCGTCAATACGGAGAAGACGAACCGGATGGGACGCCCGACGGGGTACGTGCTGTACCCGCAGGAGTCGCCGACGCTCATGGCCGATGCGTCGTCGTCGATCGCCAAGCGGGCGGAGTTCGCGACGAAGCACCTCTTCGTGACGAAGTACGACCCGGCTGAACGATACGCGGCGGGCGACTTCGTCCACCAGAACCCGGGTGGCGACGGGATCACGCGGTTCATCGAGGGCGACGAGTCGATCGACGGCGAGGACATCGTGCTCTGGCACACCTTCGGGCCGACGCACTTCCCCCGTCCAGAGGACTGGCCGGTGATGCCGGTGGACTACGCCCGGTTCACGCTCAAGCCCTACGGTTTCTTCGGCAAGAACCCGACCCTGAACGTCCCGCCGAATGAAGCGGTCGGGCACTGCTCGCACGACACCGGTGCCGCGCACGTGGGACACGGCGGTCACGACCAGGGTGCCGAGGAGCACTGTGGCCACGGGCACTAGGTCGCGGCGATGAGCGAGGTCCTCCATCTCGGGGCGCTCGTCCCGGCCGCCGTCGGCGCCTGTTGCACCGTCGGCGGCCGACGCGGACCCCTCGACCTCGTGGCCGCGATCGTCATGCTCGCGGCGATGCTCGACCTGGCGACCGGTGTCGGGATCCTGCATCCGTTGCTCTGGGCCGTCGTCCTGATCGTCCTCGCCGTCGCCTCGGCGGTCCGGCTTCGGTCCATCGCCGGCCTGCCGGCCCCGGTCGACGACGCCGTCGCGCTGGCCGCCACACGACATCGTGCGGCGATGACCGTGCACACCTCGAGCGGCCTCGTGATCATGGCGGGTCTCGTGTGCAGCATGGCGGGTCATGCCGCCGGGAACATATATGCAGGATCGGGCATGCACCCGGCAGGACATCGGATCGGGACGGATGCCCTCCCAGTAGTGTTGCTTGCGGGCGGCATCGCGGGGTTCGTCATCCTGTCCACGCGGCTGGCCGTCGAGGCGGCTCGACGACGCGAGCGGGTGGTGGTCGTCGAGGTTGCGAGTATGACGGCCTCCGTCGTCACCATGGGGCTCGCCGTAGCGATGTGACCCGGGCGGCGGCGTCGACTCACTCGGCGTCGTCGCCCTCCCACGGCGGCCGGGCGACCTTGCCGGACATCCGCCACACCGCTCGGGTCAGCTCAGGGTGCACGCGGGCGATCTCACGGAGCACCTCGTACTCCAGGTGGTCCGCGTTGTCGCGGTGGTCCTGGGCGTCATCGAGCGACGAGTACCCGGCCAGCCGTGCCATCGCGTGTTGGGCGGCCAGACCCCGAGCGTGCAGCGCGTCGTCCCGGAGGACGGCGACGACGAGCTCGTCGACCGTCGGCATCGAGGGCAGGAAGTCCCAGGGGTCCTCGCCGTCGCGGGCGCGGTGCTCGATGATCACCTCGCGCTCGAGCTGTGCGTCGCGGCGCAACCTGGGGAGGTCGACGGCCTGCAGATCCACGTACCCTCCTCGCTCCGGCGCACCCCGCGGCGCGCACTCGGGTATCAAGGGTACGCCCGGTATCGATGGACCGTGCCGTCAAGGCGCAGCTCCCTCGCGCCCGAGGCTGGTACCGCAGGACCACCGATGTCGTCCGATCGGCGGATGCCGGGGTCGCATCAGGTCCATCCTCATGCGGATGTGGTCGGTGGCCGCGCTCCATAGCGTGGAGTGGGGCGGACAGCGCCCACTCCGCGACCGAGAGGCCCGTCCTTCCATGTCATTCCTCACGAGGCTCAGCCTCGCCAATCGACTGATCGTCGGCCTCATCACCTCGGCGATCGTGGTCTTCGGACTCTTCGCGGTCGGCTCCCTGAAGCAGGAACTGCTGCCGTCCGTGCAGCAGCCGGGCGCCGTCGTGGTCGCGACCTACCCCGGCGCCTCGCCGTCGTCGGTGGAGCGCGAGGTCACGAAGCCCGTCGAGCAGGCGGTCCAGGGGGTCAAGGGCGTCACCGGCATCACCTCGACGTCGATCAGCGGTTCCACGTCCGTGCAGGTGAGCTGGGACTTCGGCCAGGACGACGAGAAGATCGTCGGCGACATCCGCAGCGCCCTCGCCGGCTTGAAGAGCACGCTCCCGAACGACACGACCACCGAGGTCTACGCCGGTGGGAGCGACGACATCCCCGTGCTGCAACTCGCGGTCGCGTCCGAGGACGACTCCGGCGAGTTCGCAGGCAAGGTCGAGTCCACCGTGCTCCCCGCGCTCCGTGGGATCGCCGGCGTGCGTCAGGTCGATCTCGCGGGTGAGAACGCCACGCAGCTCGTCATCACGATGCGTCCGGCCGACCTCGCTGCCAAGAAGGTGACCGCGGAGGAGGTCATGGCGGCCGTCCAAGCGAGTGGTGTCGTCACGGCTGCCGGAACGAGTGTCGACGCCGGCAAGGAGCTCTCGATCGAGGTCGGCTCGGCCGTCGGCTCGCTGGCCGAGGTGCAGGCGCTCCCCATCCAGCACGAGGACGGGCCCTTCGCGCTCTCCGCCGTCGCGGACGTGGAGCTCGTGCCCGCCGCCGAGACCTCCATCGCCCGGGCGGACGGTCTCCCGTCGCTGTCGCTCACGATCCTCAAGGACCCGTCGGCCAATGCCGTCCAACTCGCCCACACCATCCGCGACGCCCTCCCCGGGCTGGAGCAGGAGCTCGGCTCTGGTGCGGCGTTCACCGTCGTCTTCGACCAGTCGCCGATGGTCGAGCAGTCGATCCACGACCTCTCCGTCGAGGGCGGGCTCGGGCTGTTGTTCGCGATCATCGTGATCCTGGTCTTCCTGCTGTCGATCCGGTCCACGATCATCACGGCCGTGTCGATCCCGCTCTCGCTCCTCATCGCGATGATCGGGCTGTGGATCGGCGACTACTCGCTCAACATCTTCACGCTCGCGGCACTGACCGTCGCCGTCGGACGCGTGGTGGACGACTCGATCGTGGTGATCGAGAACATCAAACGTCGGCACACCGGGCGGGCGATGACGACCACGAGTGTCGTCGAGGCTGTCCGCGAGGTCGCCGGGGCCGTGACCGCGTCGACGATCACCACCGTGGCAGTGTTCCTCCCGGTCGCCTTCGTCGGCGGGACGGTCGGCGAGCTCTTCCGACCGTTCGCCGTCACCGTGTCGGTCGCGCTCATCGCGTCCCTCGTGGTGTCGCTCACGATCGTGCCGGTGCTCGCGTACTGGTTCATGCGAGGCTCCTCCGCCCCGGCTGTGGGCAAGGCCACCGACGACGCGGCCACCGAAGAGGCGTCCGTCGTCGAGGACGAGTCCGAGGCGTACTCCAAGCTCCAGCGCGCCTACCTGCCGGTCCTGCGCACCGCCCTGAAGCGTCCGGTCGTGACCCTGCTCGTGGCGGCGGTCGTGTTCGCCGGGACGATCGTCTCGGCCGGGTTCCTGAAGACCGACTACCTCGGCGACATCGGGGGCGAGAACACCGTCACGGTCACGCAGGAACTCCCCGAGGGGACGAGCCTCGACGTGACCAGCGACGCGGCCGCGGCCATCGAAGCGGTCCTCGCGAAGACCGCCGGCGTCTCCGGATACCTGACCACCGTCGGTGGGAACGGCTCGAGCAACACGGCACAGATCAGCGTGACCGTCGGTGAGGAGAGCTCACGCGAGGGCGTCGCCGACACCATCCGGAAGGCCGTGGCGAAGCTCGACGACGTCGGCGAGGTCACCGTCGGTGACGCCGCCGGTGGATTCACCGGTGGCGGAGGCGGTATGGAGGTCACGCTGCAGGGTGAGGACCCCGTGGCGCTCGCGACAGCGGCGGCCGCGGTGCAGGACATGCTCGGCGGCACGGACGGCCTCCGCGATGCGACGAGCGACCTCGCCGACGAGCAGGGCCTGCTCAAGGTGAACGTCGACCGCGCCGCCGCCGCCCGGTACGGCTTCACGCAGGAACAGGTCGGCCAGGCCATCGCCAGTGCGCTCCGAGGCACGCCGATGGGTTCGGTCATCCTCGAGGGCTCGTCTCGCGACATCATCGTGCGCTCGCAGCGGGTCGGCACGACACCGGCCGAGATCGCCGCGCTCCCTCTTCCGGTCAGCGCGCTGCAGCAGGCCGCGGCCCAGAAGGCCGCGACCGACGCCCTCACGGCCGAACAGGACGAGGCCACCCAGCGTGCGAAGGACGAGGCGGCATCCCAGGCCGCCACCCAGCGCTCGGAACTCCAGGAGGCCCGATCGACCGCGGCGTCGCAGCTCGACGCCCTGCGGGCCCAGCTGAGCGCGTTGCAAGCGGCTCCCGTCGAGGTGCCGCCGGTCACGCCCACCACACCGGAGGAGGAGGCGGCACGACAGGCCTACGAGGCCCGCGCCGCTCAACTCGCCGGGCTGAGCGATGCCATCTCCCAGCTCCAGGGTTCGATCACGACCATCGACGAGCAGCTGACCGCGATGCGGGACGCCGAGAGCGAGGCAGCCGAACAGCAGGCTGAGGCTGACCGCCTCACCCAGGCGCAGAAGGACCTCGCCAACGTCAGCGCCGTCCCGATCCCGGTCAGCGCTGTCGCGCAGGTGGGTGAGGAACGTGCCGCAGCGGCGATCACGCGCATCGACGGCGTCCGCACCGTGACCGTGTCGGCGACGCCGACGGGTGACGACCTGAGCGCGACGACGCTCGCGGTCCGGGAGGGCCTCGCCGGCCTGGACCTGCCGAGCGGGGTCACGGCCTCGGTCGGTGGTGTCGCCCAGGACCAGGAGGAGTCGTTCGCGCAGCTCGGCCTCGCGATGCTCATCGCGATCGTGCTCGTCTTCATCGTCATGGTGGCGACGTTCCGGAGCCTCTTGCAGCCGCTCATCCTGCTGGTCTCCGTGCCTTTCGCGGCGACCGGCGCGATCGCGGCCCTGCTCATCACGGGGACCCCGCTCGGCATCCCGTCGATGATCGGCCTCCTCATGCTCATCGGCATCGTCGTCACGAACGCGATCGTCCTCATCGACCTGGTCAACTCGTACCGGGCTCGGGGCGATGGCATCGACGACGCGGTCCTGCACGGAGCCCGACTCCGTCTCCGGCCGATCATCATGACCGCCTGCGCGACCATCTTCGCGCTCGTGCCGATGTCGCTCGGCCTCACCGGCGGTGGGGTGTTCATCTCGCAATCGCTCGCGATCGTCGTGATCGGCGGCCTGGTGTCGTCGACGCTCCTGACGCTCATCCTCGTGCCGGTGCTGTACCTGCTGCTGGAGCGACGGACCGAGCGCCGTCTCGCCAAGCGCGAGCGGAAGCGCGAGGCGAAGGCCGCTCAGCGCGAGGCCGAGGAGCACGACGAGCAGACCGAGGAGGACCTCGACGCCATCCTGACGACGGATCGCTGACGGCGGCTGCGGGGTGGGCGGCTCGGCCCACCCCGCAGCTGGCACACTGGTGGGCGTGGACCAGCGACTGATCGACCTCCTCCGTTCCGACCTCGACGCGGCCGGGTACACGGTGGAACGGGTGCGCGGCCTCTGGGGTGAGACGGCCGAGGCCGCCCTGCACCGCTCCAACCGGGTCGTGGCGATCCGCTCGCTCGACGAACGCCGCCGGACGGCTGGCGCGGAACCGATCGCGACACTGGCGACACTCTTCGTGCTCGGTGTCGCCGTGGGGGCCGATGACGCGACGCGTGCTCTGCCGTCGCTCGGTCTCGACGGCGCGGTGGAGCTCGGTCTCGTCGGTTTGAGTGACGACGGATCGGTCGCCCCGGCCATCGATCTGCGTCCGTACGCCTGGGTCGATGCCAACGGGAGCGGTGCCTGGTGGATCGCCTCCGACCTGGGCGAGCTCGCGCTGGGTCATGAGCTCGGCGAAGAGCACGTCCTCGGGGTCGGCGGCGCATCGATGACCCTGAGCGGCATCATCCTCCCCGAGCGGATCGGAACGGCACTGGACCTCGGTACCGGGTGCGGCATCCAGGCGCTCCACCTGTCGCGGATCGCCGATCACGTGGTCGCGACGGACATCTCCGAACGAGCCCTCGAGCTCGCCGCGCTCAACGCGCACCTGAACGGCATCGACTCGATCGAATTCCGCCACGGCAGCATGTTCGAACCCGTCGCCGGTGAACGGTTCGACCGCATCGTCTCCAACCCGCCGTTCGTCATCACCCCGCGTGCCGAGGGCGTGCCGAGCTACGAGTACCGCGACGGCGGTCTCGTCGGCGATGCGCTCGTCGAGTCCGTGTTCCTCGAGGCCGCCCGGCACCTGACGCCCGGCGGCGTGGCGCAGTTCCTCGGGAACTGGGAGTACCGCGAGGGCGCCGACGGGCTCGAGCGCGTCGCCGAGTGGGTGGATCGCAGTCGGGAACCGGTCGACGCCTGGGTCATCGAGCGCGAGGTGCAGGATCCGGCCGAATACGCGGAGACCTGGATCCGGGACGGTGGCACCCGCCTCGGGACGCCGGAGTTCGAGCGCCTCGCGGGAGCCTGGCTCGACGACTTCGCGGCTCGGGCCGTGACCGGCGTCGGCTTCGGGTATGTCCTGCTCCGTCGATCGGACCCGTCCAATCCGCTGCGCCGTTTCGAGCGGCTGCACGGTCAGGCGGGTTCGAACGCCGCCGGGCTCGGTGCGCACCTCGCCGTGTGTCTCCTCGCACACGACTGGCAGGTCGCGCTCGACGACGAGCAGCTGCTCGGCGAACGCGTCATCCTCGCGGGCGACGTCACCGAGGAGCGCCACTACTGGCCCGGTGACGAGGATCCGACGGCGATGACCCTGCGGCAGGGTGGCGGCTTGGCCCGCTCGGTGGGCATCGACACTGGCCTCGCGGGGCTCGTCGGCGCCTGCGACGGCGAGTTGACCCTGGGAGCCATCATCGACGCGATCGCCCAGCTCGTCGAGGTCGATGCGGCGGAACTCCGCGCCGAACTCCTCCCCCGGGTCCGCGCACTCCTGGACGACGGCATCCTCCTGCCGAGCTCCTGAGGTGTTCCGGCACGCTGGCCCTACTCGTAATGGAAGCGTGCCTGGGCGATGAGGACGCCGTCGTCCGTGAGGCGGTAGACCAGTCGATGTTCGTCGGTGATCCGTCGTGACCAGAATTCCTGGAAGCCGTGCTTGAGCGCCTCAGGTTTGCCGATGCCCTCGTTGCCGTTCCGGATGATGTCCTTCAGGAGGAGAGTGATCCGTTTGACGATGCGCCGATCCTGTTGCTGCCAGTGGCAGTAGTCCTCCCAGGCGGCGTCGGACCAGATGAGCCGCACGCCGACTACTCGACCAGGTCGTGCTCGGTGCCATTGCCGGCCTCGAGGTCGTCGATGGCCTGGAGGAGCCGACGTGCGTTCGACGGCGTCCGGAGCAGATACGCCGATTCCTTCAAGGACTCGTAGTCGTCGAGCGCGACGATCACGACCGGGTCCCGCCCCGCTCTGGTGATGATCACCTCCTCGCGGTCGTCGAGGACCGAATCGAGGGTGGCCGCGTAGTTCGCGCGGGATTCCGAATAACTGAGGGTACGCATCGACATCCTCCAAGTACAACAAACTGTACGTCTGCTCGTCGGAGTTGTCCACAGCCCCGACAGGGCGCCGGTTCGGGCGGTCTTCCAGGTGATGGCGATAGTCTGCCGTGTCGGACCGACCGACGCCGCCGAAGAAAGCGACCACCCTCCATGCCGGAGAGCCCACTCTCAGCCAGCCCGTACGAGGTGCTCGGCGTGAGCACGACGGCGACGCAGGACGAGCTCCGGAGGGCCTACCGACGGCTCATGCGCGAGACCCACCCCGACCTCGGCGGAAGCGCGCGGCAGTTCAACGCCGTCCAGCTCGCCTGGGAGCGCGTCGGGACCGAGCAGGACCGGGCCGCCTACGACCGCGGGCGCAACGTGCCGTCCTCCGACGCGGGCGACGACGACGCTCCGACCTGGTCGGCGTCGACCACTGGTCGGTCGGGTACGCAGCGCGCCGACTCGCGACCTCGTGCTCGCGCCTACGGACACCCCGGCGGAGACTCGCGGGAGGCCTACCTCGGGCTCATCCGCGAATGGGTCGGCCGCGGCGTCCCGCTCGACGACCCCTACGACCCGAAGCTCGTCCGCTCAGCTCCGCGCGAGATCCGGCACCAGTTGGCCAACGCGCTCGCCGAGGAGCAGACGGCGCGCACCGTGGCGACGCTCGGCATCGGATACACGGTCTGGCACGACGTCCTGGCGCCGGGCGAGGCGAAGCTCGACCATGTCGTCCTCGGCCCGACCGGCCTCTTCGCGGTCAAGTCGGAGGACTGGGGTGGGCCGGTCCGGGTGCACCGCGGAGAGGTCGTCGGCGAGACGCTCGATCCTCGCGAGGAGCCCGTCCGGTCGATCGTGCGCTCGGCGCGGACCGTCGCGAAGGCGGCCCGGGTGAAGTTCACGGCCTCCGTCATCGTCGTGCCGGACGGCGCCACCCCGGAGTCGGTGGAGTTCATCGGTCGCAAGCATCCGGTCACGGTCCTCGTCGAGCGCTCCCGCCTGGCCGACCTCCTCCGCACCGGTCTTCCGGGCGTCGACCGCATGGGTGGCAACCAGCTGTTCGACATCCGCACGCGCCTGCAGCAGACCATCCGCTTCGTCGGCCTCTGACACGACACCTGAGCAACCCCGTTCGCGCTCGGCGGAAGCCCGGGTCCGCGAGGTGGAGCCGAGCGTATCGTCGCTGGCGAGGCGCCGGACGGTGCCTCGACGCTGACGGATTGGAGCGACGATGAGCGCAGAACTCAACGGCAAGCAGGTGGCCTTCCTGCTCACGGACGGCTACGAGGACAGTGAACTGACGAGCCCCTGGGAGGCGGTCACCGGAGCCGGAGCGACCGCCCGACTGGTGTCGCCCGCCACCCAGGACGTGACCGGCAAGAACGGACACGTCCAGCCCGTCGACGTCGCGGTCGCCGAGGCCTCCTCCGACGACTACCACGCACTCGTGCTGCCGGGCGGCGTCGTCAACGCGGACGACCTCCGCGTGGACGAGTCCTCGATCGCCTTCGCGAAGGCGTTCTTCGAGCAGGGCAAGCCGGTCGGGGTGATCTGCCACGGCGCCTGGATCCTCATCGAGGCGGACGTCGTCCGCGGTCGCGAACTCACGAGCTACCCGAGCCTCAAGACGGATCTGCGCAACGCCGGTGCATCCTGGGTGGACGAGGAGGTCGTCGTCGACCAGGGACTCGTGTCGAGCCGGACGCCCGACGACCTCCCGGCCTTCAACGCGAAGCTCGTCGAGGAGATCGGCGAAGGCGAGCACGAGGGCCAGCACGCCTGACGCCGGTCGCAACGCGACGCACGAACGCCCGGTCCTGGTGGACCGGGCGTTCGTGCGTGCGGGTCAGACCCAGCCGCAGATCGCGCGCAGCAGCTCGAGCAGCTTCCGGTAGAAGTCCATGAGACCCCCTCCTCTCATATCAGATGCTGAAATCAAACATCAGTCATCTTGACAGAACTCAGGAGCTCGCACAGTCCCCGGAACGGCGGACACCGTGCTGTCGGCGACGTCGTCCAACACGCACGAACGCCCGGCCCCTTGGAGGGGCCGGGCGTCCGAGTGCTGTGTGGAGGCGCTTACGCCTTCTTGTTGCGGGTCAGCGCGCCGTAGATGAGGAGTACGACGATGGATCCGCCGATGGCGAGGAGCCACGTCTGCAGGGAGAAGAACTCCTGCAGGTTCGCGCCGAACAGGATGCCACCGAGCCAGCCGCCGAGCAGTGCTCCGACGACGCCGAGCAGCAGCGTGATCAACCAGCCGCCGCCCTGACGGCCCGGAAGGATTGCCTTGGCGAGGGCGCCGGCGATGAGGCCGAGCAGCAGGAAGCCGAGAAAACTCTTGATGTCTCCAAATGTGATTGCTGGATCGAACGGGGTGCCGGTCGACCGTGTTACTGCCCCCGCCGGTGAGCGGGGGCAGCCACTGTATCGCGAGGACTAGTGCTTGAACGCGTCCTTGACATTCTCGCCGGCCTTCTTGGCGTCGGCCTTCGTCTGGTCGGCCTTGCCTTCTGCGACCTTGCTGTCGTCGCCGGTGACCTTGCCCAGAGCTTCCTTCGCCTTGCCCGCGAGGTCCTCAGCGGCGTTCTGGATCTTGTCCGATGCACTCATGGCGTTCTCCTTCGTCTGCGTTGGAAACCGGTGATGATGTCCGGTCATCGGGTAAGACGCAGCTCGGCGGGCATTCGTCACGGAATCCGTCGAAAAACTTCCGGGGCGCCGGCGGAGTGCGATCGAATGCGAGACTGGAGGTTCGTGTTCCGCCAGGCAGCGCCGCCGTCCAGACCCGCCAGGAGGTGAATCGCTTGAGGACAGCACCCCCTCGCTCGGGCTTCGCGCGCTTCCTGCGTGTCGTCCGCAACACGATGTTCTGGATCATCGGCGTGATCCTCGCCATCGCGCTGGTGATCGTCGTGTGGTTGCAGTTGACCCCGTGGCCGGGCTCGATGGTCATCCGCATGGCGTTCGACGAACGGGCCAAGGTCGTGCAATCCGACCTCGTGAAGTACGTTCCCGACGGTGTCGATGTCCGGCGGGACATCCCGTACCGCTCCGGCGACGCCGACGCGCTGCTCGACGTCTACACGCCGGATGGCGTCCGTGGCAGTGGCGCAGCCCTCCCGACGATCGTGTGGGTACACGGCGGAGCCTGGATCTCCGGCAGCAAGGAACTCATCTCCAACTACATGCGCGTGCTGGCCGGCGAGGGGTACACGGCGATCGCGGTCGAGTACACGATCGCGCCGGAGGGCCAGTACCCGTTGCCCATCGAGCAGGTCGCCGACTCGCTCGGCTACCTCGACGCCAACGCACGCGCGCTCAACGTGGATTCGTCCAAGCTCATCCTCGCCGGCGACTCCGCCGGTGCCCAGATCGCCGCCCAGGTCGCGAACGTGGTCACGAGTTCCGAGTACGCCAGCTCCATCAAGGTCGAATCGCCGATCGAACCGGAGCAGCTCGCCGGGGTGGTCCTCGCCTGCGGGGCCTACGACCTCAGCCTGGTCAACGCCGAGGGCAGCTTCGGGTGGTTCTTGGACACGGTGCTCTGGTCCTACTTCGGAGCGCGCGACTACAAGACCCGACCGGAGGTGGCGTCAGCGTCCGTCGTCGACTATCTGACGGCGAAGTATCCACCGACGTACATCACGGTCGGCAACTGGGATCCGCTCTACCCGCAGTCGGTCGAGTTCAAGGCGAAGCTCCAGGGCCTCGGTGTCGACGTGCAATCGATGATCTTCAACCCGGACTTCCGACCGGGGCTCGAGCACGAGTACCAGTTCCTGCTCAACGACCAGGGCCGGTTCAACCTCCAGCGCATGGACGCCTTCATCGACGGCGTCACCGACACGAGTCTGCCGTTCGGCCAGCAGGGTCCCCCCGTCCGCTGAACGATCGGCGTCAGGGCAGACGGATGCGTTCGCCGTCCTCGATGAGACGACCGTGGAGCACCGCCTGGGCGAGCGTGAGGTCCAGCCAGCGTCGAGCGGTCTCACCGAGGCGACCGTAGCCGAGCACGGACGCCGCCTGCATCGGCAGCTGCTCGCGGTCGACCTCGTGCTCGGGGCTCGCGGCGATCACGAGCTCCATGGCGTTGCAGATCTCCGCGGGACTGATGTCGGTGACCGCGCGGTGGTCGCGATGCACGACCCGGCGGACGCCTCGCCACGTGACGACGTCGAGTCCGGTGGGCCAGGCGAAACCGTTCTGGACGACGAACGCCTCCGTCACCAGCGCTGACAGCTCGGTGCGGGACTCCTCGGACGGTCGGTCGACGCCGAAGCGCCGGGCCACGATGGTCACCAGGCGAGGGACGGCGATCGGGCCCTCGGTCGTGAGGATCGCCGACGCGACGCGGGTCACGGCGGCCTTCGTCAGCTCGAGGTTGTCGAGGACGGATGCCGGGCCGATGACGGAGTCGTCGGCGAGCTCGAAATCGGTGATGGCGACGCTCAGGGGGACGACCGGGGCCGACGCGGTGACGGGGAGGGCGACCGGGTCGACCAGGCCGATCGTGGACCGGTCATGGACAGGTGCTGCCTCGTCGACGTCCGGGCCGACGACCGGTGTCCGGGGTGCGTGCGCGTCGCGGTCGTCCAGTGGCGCCGAGTCGTCGGGCTGCTGAGCCGGGGGTGTCGGCGTCGCCCGGGATGTGGGATCCGGCGTGCGCCGTGACGAGTGGTCCGCTGCGGACTCGGCGTCGTTCGTGTCCGGTGTGGCCGGCGTCGCGGGGCCCTCCGACAGCGCGCGTTCAGCGCGTTCGCGCCAGGACTTCGGGAGCCACGTCGACTTCGCGACGAAGCCGTTCCACCCGCGGCTCACGGCGCCACGCTCCGCTCGAGGCGCGGGCTGGCGGAGCGACGATGCCCTGCGGGGTGGGTCGACGAGGTCAGAGGTGGCACCTCCACAGGATAGACCGCGGCGGACGTGCGCTCAGCTCGCCGTCTGTCGACGCGCCTCACGTCGGCGCTCGCGTTCGAGGTCGGCGGCTGCAGCCTCGGCAGGCGTCGGAGCCGTTCCGCCCAGGGCTCGAGGTTGCCACCACGCCCCGGTCCCATCGACGGGATAGTCGCGTTGCAGCTCGTCGACCATGCTCTGCAGACGGTCGCGGAGCTGCTCGGTGCTCGTGCCGACGTCATCACCGGGCGCGACGATGATCGGCTCGCCGAACGAGAAGTGCACGGGGACCCCGAACCGCTCGCGGAAGCCGACCCGGTGGTTCTTCGTCATGAGGCGATGACCGCCCCAGACCGCGACGGGGATGATCGGCACGCCGGCCTCCTGCGCGAGGCGGACCGCGCCCGACTTGAGCTCGCGGACGGTGAACGAGGCGCTGACACCGGCCTCGGGGAAGACCCCGACCAGCTCGCCGCTGCGGAGCGCTGCGACGGCGTCGGCATAGGCGGCCGCACCGGCACGCATGTCGACGGCGATGTGCCGCATGCTCCGGAGGAGACGGCCCACGATGGGCTGGTCGAAGGCACCCTGCTTGGCCATGAAGCGGATACGCCGGCGGTTGTGGAGCACGGTCGCCCACTCGACGAGTGCGAACTCGAGGTACCCGAAGTGGGTCATCGCGATCACCGCGCCCCCCTCGTCGGGGAGGTGCTCGATACCGGTGGCGTGACGGCGCAGGCGCCAGAAGCCGAAGAGGGAGCGACCGACACCGACGGCGGTGTCGTACACGGGCTCGATGCGGCGTCTCATGGCGACACCGTACGACAGGGACCTGGGGAAGTACCGGGGTGGACACCTGGGGAAGTACCGGGCTAGGGGTGCCTCGGGAACCCTTCGCCGGCGGACCGCACGCCCGATACGATCGCAGGATGACGGTGACGCAGACGGGCCGCTCCCGCGGCAGCTACGCCAAGACGGCGGCGAGACGCCGGGAGATCCTCGAGGCGGGGATGGACGTCTTCGCCGAGCAGGGGTTCCGCAGTGGATCGCTCCGCGAGGTCGCGGAGCGCGTGGGCATGAGCCAGGCCGGCCTCCTCCACCACTTCTCGACCAAGAACGATCTACTCGCCGCGATCCTCGACTTCCGCGACGACCGGGATCGAGAGGAGTCCGGCATCGAGATCGGGAGCGGCATCGAAGGCATCCGCGGGCTCCTCCGCCTCGTCGAGCACAACATGCGCGTCCCCGGTCTCGTCGAGCTCCACTGCGTCCTGTCCGCCGAGGCGACCTCGCCGGACCACCCGGCGCACGAGCACTTCGTCCGGCGGTACAGCTGGTTGATCGACGGGATGACCGTCTCCTTCGAGGTGATGGCGCGCGAGGGCCAGCTGGTGGCCGGCGTCGAGCCCGCGAGCGCGGCGCGCATGCTCATCGCGATGATGGACGGCCTGCAGCTGCAGTGGCTGCTCGACCGAGATTCGGTGGACATGGCCGAGGAGACCCGACGTTCGCTGCGGCCTCTGCTGACGGTCGAGCTGTAGCCCGGCCCTCCCCCCGTCGTGACCGGGAATTCTCCACATCCGGCGTCATCCATCGGTCCACAACTCATATCTGATATTAGAGTTGGGTGGCTGCGGGACAACGCGAAGGGGAAGTCCTTATTTTGACTAATTCAAAACAACTCGGTACGGTGACTGCATGAACGGATCGGAGGTGGAGTCGGCGACGAACGATTTCAACACGAGGATCCGCGCAGCCGGGCTGCGGGTGACCACGGGACGCCTCGCCGTCCTCGAGATCCTCGCCCGGACACCGCACGCCGATGTGGAGCAGGTGGTCGCGTCCTTGAAGCCGCGAGCCCCGCAGACCTCCCCACAGGCCGTGTACAGCGTGCTCAACGCCTTCGTCGCAGCCGGTCTCGTGCGCAGGATCGAACCGGACGGCCATCCCGGCCGGTACGAGCTGCGCGTCGACGACAACCACCATCACCTGGTGTGCAGCTCGTGCGGCGCCGTGGTCGACGTCGACTGCACGCAGGGTACGGCGCCATGCATGCACCCGGACGACACGGCGGGGTACGTCATCGACACGGCCGAGATCACGTTCTGGGGAGTGTGCCCCGCGTGCCAGGCGGATGCCGCCTGACGCCGTTCCACAGACCACTCGACGGCACCTCCATGCCGATCGTCAGCTGTCACCGCCAAGGTGGCAGTGCTGAATCCATCCGACCGTCCGACCAGCCCCACCCTCGAGGAGAGACATGTCCGAGACCAGCTACACCACCACCAACAGCGGAGCTCCCGTCGCGAGCGACGAGCATTCGCAGAGCGTCGGCGCAGACGGAGCGATCGCGCTCCACGACCACTACCTGGTCGAGAAGCTCGCGCAGTTCAACCGCGAACGGGTGCCGGAGCGCGTCGTCCACGCCAAGGGCGGCGGTGCGTTCGGACGGTTCGTCACGACCGGTGACGTCTCCCAGTTCACGCGCGCCGCGCTGTTCCAGCCGGGCGTCGAGACCGAGATGCTCGCACGCTTCTCCACCGTCGCCGGTGAGCAGGGCAGCCCCGACACCTGGCGCGACCCCCGTGGCTTCGCACTGAAGTTCTACACGAGCGAGGGCAACTACGACCTCGTCGGCAACAACACGCCGGTGTTCTTCATCCGCGACGGCATCAAGTTCCCCGACTTCATCCGCTCGCAGAAGCGCCTCCCGGGCTCGCACCTGCGCGACCACGACATGCAGTGGGACTTCTGGACGCTCTCCCCCGAGAGTGCGCACCAGGTCACCTGGCTCATGGGCGACCGCGGCCTGCCGGGCTCCTGGCGACACATGGACGGGTTCGGGTCGCACACCTACCAGTGGGTCAACGCCGCAGGCGAGCGCTTCTGGGTGAAGTACCACTTCAAGACCGACCAGGGCATCGAGATCCTCACGCAGGACCAGGCCGACCAGATCGCCGGCGAGGACGCCGACTTCCACATCCGCGACCTCTCCGAGGCGATCACCCGCGGTGAGCACCCGAGCTGGACGCTGTCCGTGCAGGTCATGCCCTACGCCGACGCCGCGGGCTACCGCTTCAACCCGTTCGACCTCACCAAGGTCTGGCCGCACAGCGACTACCCGCTCATCGAGGTCGGCAAGATGACCCTCGACCGCAACCCGGAGAACTACTTCGCGCAGATCGAGCAGGCGACCTTCGCGCCGTCGAACTTCGTCCCCGGAATCGCGGCAAGCCCCGACAAGATGCTCCTGGCCCGTATCTTCAGCTACGCGGACGCACACCGCTACCGCGTGGGCACCAACCACGCACAGCTGCCGGTCAACGCCCCGCACGCGCCGGTGCACACGTACTCGAAGGAAGGCGCCATGCGCTACACCTTCAACGACGCGGACGCGCCGGTCTACGCACCCAACTCGGTCGGTGGCGCCCACGCCGACCCTGCGCGCGCCGCTGAGTCCAACGGCTGGCAGTCCGACGGCGAGCTCGTGCGGGCAGCCGCGACGCTGCACGCCGAGGATGACGACTTCGGCCAGGCCGGGACCCTCGTGCGCGAGGTGCTCGACGACGCCGCCCGCGACCGCCTCGTCGGCAACATCATCGGCC
This sequence comes from Plantibacter sp. VKM Ac-2876, assembly GCF_015350715.1. NCBI lineage: Bacteria > Bacillati > Actinomycetota > Actinomycetes > Micrococcales > Microbacteriaceae > Plantibacter > Plantibacter sp. VKM Ac-2876. The sequence continues at coordinate 1,187,753 of NZ_JADKSI010000001.1, forward strand.
ACGTCTCGAAGGTGACGCGCCCCGAGCTCCGTGCCCGGGTCATCGCCTACTGGACCGCCGTCGACGGCACGCTGGGCGCACGCGTCGCAGCCGGCCTCCCGCCGCTCGTCTAGAGCCCACCGCCGAACGCGCGGAACGGTCGCCATCCTTCGCGGATGGCGACCGTTGCTGCGCTCTCGCGGGGTCAGAACCCCATCGGGCCGCCGCCACGGCGCGGCACGCCGCCGGTGCCCTCCGCGAGGCCTCTCGCGCGTTCACGCTCGACCTCCGCGTCATTGTCGTGCGAATGGTGTTCGTCGGCCGAGCGGGCGGCGCGGTCGCGCCGTGACACGTACCAGACGGCCGCGATCGCCAGGAGGACGAGCGCGGCGAGGATGACGATGGTGCCGATGTCCATGTGATGCTCCTCTCCTCGTCCATCGACCCTAACGAGGCCTCAGATGCACGCAACCCCCTCGCCCGACGGGCGAAGGGGTTGCAAAAGGGGTGTGTGATCAGCCGGCGACCTGTTTGGCGCGGGCGAAGACCTTCTCGATCTCCTCGCGACGACCCGGCTGCTTCAGCGACAAGGGCGAGGGGTGCGGAGCGTTGAAGGCGCTGTAGGTGTTGCCGAGCAGGGGCTCGACATGCTTCCACCAACCGTCCTGGGCGTGGGGTCCGCAGAGGACGACGACGCGCAGGTTCTTGAGGAGGGGCAGGAGGGCGCGCAGTTCCATCGCTCCCTGAGCGACCTCGGGCGCGTTCGGCTTCTTCCGCCCGGCGCTCAGGTACCACGGGACGATGTTCCACACCATGACGTCGTCGAAGCCGATGTCGTTCCGCAGATTCCAGAGGCTCTCGGCGATCGGGTCGTCGTTGTCGACCGAAGCGAAGCCGGATCCCGGAGCGTCGAGGCTGTCGGGGGCCAGGGTCCCCGGGGCGTCGAGGAGGATCAGGGTCTTCGCGTTGACGGCCGCATCGGCCGGGTCGACGAGCGGGAGGACGAGGTCCGCCTGCCGCCGTCCTCGGCGGGTCATCATCGCGTCCGACCAATCGCGCAGCGGCGCGAGTGCCGGCGACTCGGCCAGCATGCGGTGTCGTTCGGCCAGTTCGTCGGGGTCTTGCAGCCCGCGAGGGGCATCCATATGCATCTTCCGAGCGTAGCCCGTGACGGCTGCCCCGTCATCGTCTGAGCCGGTTCTGAGGCTGAAGATGCTGCACTGGACGGTGGATCCGTGCCAGTCAAGCCGGGGCGGACCAGCTTGACACGGGCCTAGGCTGGCCAGGATGACTGACGAGCGAACCGCCCCCGACGACCGGACGAAGTGGCGCGCGTTCGCCATCTGCGTGTCGGTCGCCGCCCTCACGATCCTCGACCTCTCGAAGGTCAACGTCGGACTGCCGTCGATCGAGGAGGCGCTCGACGCCGGCCCGACCGCCCTGCAGCTGATCGTCGCCGGGTACGCCCTGGCCTTCGGTCTGATCCTCGTGCCCGCCGGGCGCTACGGCGACCTGCACTCGCGGCGTCGCATGTTCATGATCGGCCTGAGCGTGTTCGGGGCGGCCAGTCTCGCCTGCGCCGTCGCACCGAGCGTCGGGATCCTCATCGGCGGTCGGATCCTCCAGGGCATCGCCGCAGGGCTGCTGATGCCGCAGGTCATCGGGCTCATCCAGCAGCTGTTCGTCGGCAAGGAGCGTGGCCGCGCCTTCGGTCTCTTCGGCGCCATCATCGGCCTCTCGACGGCCTTCGGACCGACGCTCGGCGGTCTGCTCATCGCCATCGGTGGTCCGGAGGACGGCTGGCGCCTCCTCTTCTGGATGAACGTCCCGCTCGCGATCATCCTGTTGCCGATCGCCGCCCGGCTGCTGCCCAAGCAGCAGACGCACGAGGCGGGCACCGGATCGCTCGACCCGGTGGGCATCGTGTTCCTCGGTCTCGCCGTGCTGTCGCTCATGCTGCCGTTCGTCCTGACGACCGGTTCCCCGGGCGACGACCCGGCGCGCTGGTGGTTGCTGGTCGCGTTCGCCGTCTTCGCCGGCCTGTTCGCCTGGTGGGAGGGTCGTTACCAACGCGCCGGGAAGACACCCGTCGTCGACTTCTCCCTGTTCAAGCTCGGCAGCTATCGGAACGGCGTCCTGATCTCCACGACGTACTTCGCGGCGATGCCGGCCACCTTCCTCACGCTCACGCTGTTCGTACAGCAGGGACTGGGGCTCGAGCCGGTCTTCGCGGGCATGATCACGATCCCCTTCGCGCTCGCCTCGGCCGTCAGCTCGTGGTTGAGCGGGCGGGTCGTCGACCGCCTCGGACGCCCCCTGGTCGTCGGTGGGCTCGTACTGGTCGTGGTGGGGTTCAGTCTCAACTCGCTCCTCGCGTTCATCACGCCCCCGGAGATCACGCCGTACGCGATGGGTGCCGCGATGCTCCTCGCCGGCATCGGCGGCGGCGCGGTCATCTCCCCCAACCAGACGCTGATGCTCGCGGACATCCCCGTGGCTTCCGGTGGTGTCGCCGGATCGATCGGTCAGCTCGGCCAGCGCATCGGGACCGCGGTGGGGCTCGCCGCCGCGACGGCGACGTTCTACGCGACGGTGTACTCGGAGAACGGCGGCGGTGCCTCAGGTGCGTCGCTCGACGTTTATCACGACGCGTATCGCAACAGCACCCTCGTCACGATCGGCTTCGTGGTCGTGGCGCTCGTCTTCGCCTTGCTCGACGCCCGTTCGCGGAAGGTCGCCGCCGTCGCACCCGAATCCTCCAAGTAAGGGTGACCTGAGTTAGGGTAGCCTCAGTCGCGGCCGCCGGAGCCGCCGGAGGAAGGGGCTCGAGTGGCTCGCACGAATGCCGAGACGGCGCGCATCAAACCCGACGCGGCGACACTCCTCACGCTGCGGGTCGTCCGCCGCTCGCGCATCTCACCGAACATCGCCAGGGTCACCCTCGGTGGCGGTGACATCGCCGACTTCACCTTCCTCGGCTACGACCAGTGGTTCCGGTTCTTCATCCCGGTCTCCGAAGGTGGGCTCGAGCGGCTGCCGACCAAACTCGACATGCTGGCCTATGCCAAATACCTCGCGATCTCCAAGTCCGTGCGACCGGTGCTCCGGAACTACACGGTGCGCGACTACCGGCGTGACGGTCCCGACGGGCCGGAACTGGACATCGACTTCGTCATCCACGGGTCGGCCGCCGAGGGGACTGCGGGGCCCGCGGCGAGCTGGGCCCAGTCATGCGAGGTGGGCGATGCGGTGGCTCTGCTGGACGAGGGACGCATGTTCAACCTCCCGGCCGACGTCGACCGGGTGCTGCTGGTCGCGGACGAGACCGGACTCCCCGCCGTCGCAGGCATTCTGACCTCGCTTCCGGCGTCGACCGTCGGGACGGCGATCGTCGAGATCCCCTCCGCCGCCGACGCGCAGGACGTGCGTGTCCCGGACGGTGTCGAGCTGCGATGGGTGGTGCGCGAGGATCCGCACGACGTTCCTGGACGAGCGGCGCTGGCCGCCGCGGCAGCGCTCGGGGTGCCGGACACCCCGTGTTACGCGTGGGTCGTCGGAGAGCAGTCCCTGGCGGCGAACGTGCGTCGGCTCTGGGTCCGTGGTGGCATGCCGAAGGAGCGCGTCATGTTCTGCGGCTACTGGAAGGTCGGCAAGGCGCACTGATCGACCGCGTGGTGTCGGCGTTCGGATCGACCGCGCAGTGAATTGGGTCGATCACCCGAATTCGGGGTGTCCCCGACGCGTTGGGCCGACCGCTCCACTAACCTCACGACATGCCCTCTCCCGCCGGTGCGTCCGGAAACACGATCGGCGCGCTGCCGACCGGCGTCGCGACGGGTCTGGTCCGGACGGTGACCGGCGGATCCACCGACCGGGTATTCGAGGCCGACGTGCCCGAATCGGCCACGAGCGCTGCAGACACGTCGTCGCATCCGCACGACGCCCTCCGCAGTTGGGACGTCGTCCGCTCCACCTTCGAACCAGGCGAGGCCCTGACCTTCGACGAGCGCTACCGGTACGCCCAGCTCCCCCTGATCGACGCCGACCACCCGCTCGCGCTCGCCGCAAGTCCTGACGGCGTCTACCGTGGCGGGCGGTACGCCGAGGCGCGCCTGGCGGTCGTCGTCCCCGTCCCGGTCGAACGGCTGTTCGTCGATCCGATCTTCCTGAGCTACGAGGCCGACCTCGCCTCAGCACCCTTCGCACCCAAGCTCGCCAGAGGCATCGAGCTCCGACGCGCACACCGATTGCACGCGACGCTCTCCTCCATCGACGAGGACTCCGGGTTCCTCGACGCGCTGCGGACGAGCGTCGGCGCGTTCACGCCCTTCCGGGTCAGGCTGGCGGGCCCCGTCATCGGCGGGTTCAACCGGGGGCGCTGTTACCTCCCCGCCACCGCGGACGCCTTCGCTTCCATCCAACGTGCCGTCGGCGGGCGTCCCACACCGCTCGTCGGGGTGGGCCTGCACCACTTCCGCGATGAGCTCGATGCAGGTGAGACCGCGGCGCTCGCCGCCTTCCTCGAGCGTTGGCGCGACGTCACCCTGTTCGAGTGGACGGTGACCGAGCTGGCGATCACCTCGACCAACGACGACCTCGTGCTGAGCGGACGCACGCTCGCCCGCATTCCGCTCCACGCGGCCGAGTGACGCCCCGGGTCTCCGGGGTCAGCTCGCGGTGAGTCGCCTGACCATCGGGAGGTCGGGCGTCGCCCAGTCCAGTCCGAGGAGCTGTTCGCGGGTGACCCAGCGCAGTTCATCATGGTCTGTGCTGTGGACCGGGGGTGCCCCGCGGAAGGTGACCTCGTAGCAGGCGAGGTCGATGACGAGCTCGCCCACGGTGACGGTGGAGCGGTCCAGCAGCGCCCCCACAGCGACGTCGGCGTCGAGCTCCTCGCGCAGCTCACGAGCCAGCGCGTCCTGCGGCCGCTCGTCGGCCTCGACCTTGCCGCCGGGGAACTCCCACAGTCCACCGGACGCCCGCCCGGGTGCCCGCCGACATGCGAGCACGGTGTCGTCCTGTGAGGCGACACCAGCGACGACCTGGATCGTGGTGGTCATCATGCGCTCCCGTCCCGTGGCGTCGTGGTCGCTGTCCAGGTTAGGGGACGCGGGATCGAGGACGCCCGACGCCGCTCCACAGACGGCTCCCCCTCGGCTGACGACAGCCTGCGTCCCGCGGCGGCGCTGTGGTCGGTGGTGCGTGCCAGACTGACAGCGATCGGAGGCTCACCAGCCCCCGCAGCAGTCGTCTCGAAAGGCACCCACCGCACCGATGTTCCTCCTCGACGGTTCCGCCATCACGAGCGCCAGCGACCTCTCCAACGCCTCCTACTGCGAGTTCGCCTTCCTCCGCACGGTCGACGCGAAGCTCGGGCGGATCGAACCGATCGTCGAGCCCGAGGACGAGATGCTCATGCGGACCTCCAAGCTCGGCGACCAGCACGAGCTGCGCGTCCTCGAGTCGTACCGCGCCGAGTTCGGCACCGGTGTCGTCGAGCTCGACCGCCCCGACGTCCGAGACGCGGTGGCTCTCGCGGCAGCCGTCGAGTCGACGATCACGGCATTCCGCGATGGCGCGCCGGTGGTCTTCCAGGCCGCGTTCTTCGACGGATCGTTCATCGGTTTCGCCGACTTCATCGTGCGCCGGCCCGACGGCCGGTATCGCGTGCAGGACACGAAACTCGCGCGCTCACCGAAGGTCACCGCCCTCCTCCAGCTCGCCGCCTACGTGGAGCAGCTGGAGACGGCCGGGATCCCGGTCGACGACGACGTCGACCTCATCCTGGGAGACGGCACCGTCAGCACCCACGCGGTGGCCGACATCCTCCCCGTGTACCGTCGCCGTCGTGCACGCCTGCTGCGGATCGTCGCCGAACGACTCGAGGCCGACGCACCGGTGGCCTGGGGCGACCAGCGCTACAGCGTCTGTGGACGATGCGCGTGGTGCGACGCCGAGATCACGGCCTCACGCGACGTCCTGCTGGTGGCCGGGCTCCGGTTGACGCAGCGTGACCGCCTCCTGGCCGCCGGCGTCGCCACGATCGACGATCTGGCGTCACTCACGCTCACCGGGTCGACCGAGCGGCAGACACTGCACGGGCCGTCGGGCGGGGCCGGCGGGACGGTCGACGGCATCGCCGAGAGCACGCTCGCTGCGCTGCGCGAACAGGCGCAACTCCAACTCGAACCGTCGCAGGACGCCGGTGTGCCGGCATTCCGGGTGCACGACGTCGCGGCGCTCGGACTCCTGCCGCAACCCGATCCCGGCGACGTCTTCTTCGACTTCGAGGGCGATCCCCTGTACACCGAGGGCGAGCCGGGCGACGCCCGCCGGGGCGACCGCACGAGGTGGGGCATCGACTACCTGTTCGGGCTCGTCGACACCGATGGCCGGTTCCGATCCTGGTGGGCGCACGACTTCCACGAGGAGCGCACGGCCCTGATCGACTTCCTCGCCTACCTCACCGACCGCCGTGCCGAGTTCCCGGGCATGCACGTGTACCACTACGCCGCCTACGAGCGGACACATCTGCTCTCGCTGGCCGCCCGACACGGCGTCGGGGAGGACACGATCGACGACCTCCTCCGTGAGGCCGTGCTGTTCGACCTCTACCCGTTCGTCCGGAAGACGGTGCGCGTCGGCTCGCGGTCGTACTCGATCAAGAAGCTCGAGCCGCTCTACATGGGAGAGGACCACCGCGACAGCGACGTCACCGACGCCGCGGCGTCGATCACCGCGTATGCGGAGGCACGCGAGCTGAGTCGGAGCGGCGATCCGGAGCTCGTCGCCGAAGGAGGACGGAAGCTCGCCGAGATCGCCGAGTACAACGCCTACGACTGCGAGTCGACCCGTCGGCTGCGGAACTGGTTGCTCGACCTCGGTGCGGAACGGGGCGTGCTGCCGGGCACGTTCGTCACCGACGCACCTGAGCCCCTGGTGGACGAACCGACGCCGCTCCACGACGCGCTGACGGCGTTGGCCGGAGACCCCCTCGACCCCGAACGCTCCGACGACGCCACTGCGTATGCGCTCGCGGCGGCCGCCATCGACTACCACCGGCGTGAGCACAAGTCGTTCTGGCAGGAGCACTTCTCCCGACTCATCGCCGCGCGCGACGAGTGGGAGGACACCCGGAACGTCTTCACCGTCACCTCGGGAGTCGTCGAGCGCGACTGGTTCCGCGAGGGACGGCAGCGCAGCGATCGCCGTCACGTCCGACTCCGTGGCCGATGGGCTCCCGGCAGCAGTGTGAAGGTCGGCGCCGACCCGTTCGCGGTCTACGACCACCCGGGGCCGTACACGCTCCCCCGCGCCGAGCCCGGCTCGCGACCGGCGGGGCAGATCACGGTCCTCGAGGTCGACGACGACTCCCTGCTCATCCAGGAGACGCTCAAGACGGACCGTGAGCCCTACACGGAGCTGCCGGTCGCGCTCACGCCGTCTCCTCCACCACGGCCGGGAACACAGGTCGATGCGATCGCCGAGTGGGGGCAAGCGGTCCTCGACGCCTCTCCAGGATGGCCGGACGACGGCGTCGTCGACATCCTGCGGCGACGGCCGCCCCGCACCAGGTCGGGCGACCCGCTCCCCCACCGCGGAGACGGGCGGACGATCGAGGACGTGACCGCCGCGTTGCTCGACCTCGACGACTCGGCGCTCGCCGTCCAGGGGCCGCCCGGAACCGGCAAGACCTACGTCGCCTCGCACGTCGTCACGGCTCTCGTGCAGCAGCACGGCTGGCGGATCGGGGTCGTGGCGCAGTCGCACGACGTCGTCGAGAACCTCCTCGAGCGTGTGGTGAAGGCGGGGCTCTCCCCCGCGCTCGTGGCGAAGACCCTGCGATCCGGTGCCGACCCGGATGCTGAGCGCGGCTACACGGTCCTCCCGGCCAACGGTCATGGCGCGTTCATGGCCGAGCAGACCGGCGGCTTCGTCATCGGCGGGACGGCCTGGGACTTCAGCAATCCCAACCGGTTCGACCGGCGGTCGCTCGACCTGCTCGTCGTCGACGAAGCCGGTCAGTTCTCACTCGCGTACACGATCGCGGCGAGCGTCGCCGCGCGGAACCTCCTGCTCCTGGGCGACCCGCAGCAGCTCCCGCAGGTGAGCCAGGGCACGCATCCCGAACCGATCGACACCTCTGCCCTCGGATTCGTGGCCGACGGTCGCGACGTCCTCCCTCCGGAACTCGGCTACTTCCTGCACGAGACGTGGCGGATGGACGCCGCGGTCACCGAGCCGGTCTCGCGGTTGTCGTACGGCGGCGAGCTGCGCTCAGCAGTGGCCACGACGAAGCGGCGTCTGGAGGGTCGTGCGCCGGGGCTGCACGTCTCCCCCGTCCACCACGTCGGAAACGCGACGAGTTCGCAGGAGGAGGCCGACCACGTCGCCGAGCTCGTCCGGTCGAGCATCGGGCTCCGCTGGACCGATCCGGATGCCGGCCGCATCGACGACCCGGTGAGCGAGGCCGACATCATCGTCGTCTGTCCCTACAACGCCCATGTCGCCGTCGTCCGAGCGACCCTCGACGCGGCCGGGTTCGACGCGGTGCGCGTCGGGACCGTCGACAAGTTCCAGGGTCAGGAGGCGGTCATCGCGATCGTCTCCCTGGCCGCGTCCTCCCCCGCCGACGTCCCCCGGGGCATGTCCTTCCTGTTGATGAAGAATCGACTGAACGTCGGCATCTCCCGCGCCCAGTGGGCGGCGTACCTCGTGTACTCCCCCGCACTCGCCGAGTACCTGCCGGTCACACCGGAGGGCGTCGCCGAGCTCAGCGCCTTCATCCGGTTGGTCGACGGCCACTGACCAGCTCCGCCGGGGCTGCGGAGGGACGAGGATTCCGTCGTGTCGCGTCGATGCGACCGTTCTGCGCCGCCTTCGCGATCCACCGCTGACGCTGCTCCTCGGTCGAACCCTTCACCTCACCGAACCGGTTCACGGCGACGGGCTTGATCCCGCAGAACCGGAGGGTGGTGGTACGGAGTTGCTTCACCGTCGTGTCGCCGACGAGCGGGAGGTACCACCACGGTGAGTCCGTCGTGACCATCACGCGCCCCGAGCGGCCGGCGAGCAGCCCCTCGGGGAGGCCGTTGGCCTTCGTCCGGTAGGCGCGACGGGGAAGCAGGAGGCGATCGAAGAACCCCTTGAGCAGCGCCGGCACCGATCCCCACCAGACCGGAGCGACGATCACGATGTGGTCCGCGGCGAGGATCCGCTCCCACGCCCGTTCGAGGTCGGGCTCCAGGTCTTGACGGCGGGTGTAACCGAGACGGAGGTTCGGGTCGAACGCGAGGTCGCGGACAGCGAGGACGGTCGCGTCGCCGTGCGCCTCCGCGTAGCTCGTGGCGAGGGCGGCGCACAGGGACCCGGGGTTCGGGTGTCCGTCGATGACGAGGGCGGGCATCAGTTCTCCAACAGGTGTAGGTCTGGACAGTGCCAAGAATCTGGACACTGTCCACTTCAGGTCGGACCTGACTGTACGGGTACGATGTTGCTTGTGTCAAGATCGACGACCGCCTACCACCATGGCAACCTCGGGCCGGCGCTCGAGGACGCTGCGCTCGAACTCATGCGGACGCAAGGCCATGCCACGCTGAGCCTGCGCGAGGTCGCGCGGCGCGCGGGAGTCAGCCACAACGCGCCGTACCATCACTTCGGCGACCGGACCGCGCTCCTGAAGCGGCTGAGCGAACGCGGCATGGCCGAACTCCTGGACGCCATGCGCGAGGAACGGGACGCGACTGCGGGTCGAGACCCACGGGAGGCGGCCGTCCGCATCGGTTCGACGTATGTGCACTACGCGGCGCAGCACCCGGAGCGGTTCCGCCTGATCTACGACCCCGAAGTCTGTGTCCCCGGCTCGCCCAGCGAGGCCATGGCGCCGCTCATCGGTGGTGTCGAAGCGCTCCTCGCCGAGACGACGGCTTCGCTGGCGCCCGGCGCCGAGCCGCAGGTCATCGCCGCACTCACCACGGCGGTCTGGGCCGCGGTCCATGGGCTCGCCGAACTCGTCGTCGCCGGTCACATCTCCGAGGCGGAGGCCGGACCCGCACTGGAGGCGTTGCTCACGCGACCCTGAGGTGGCGTCTCGCAGGGAGCCTTACGAGATCGTTATCCGGGAAACGGTCGGGAAGCTCAGAGGCCGTTCATGGTCGAACCAGACGATTCACTCGGATTGCGGGAGTCAACTGATCTCAGCACCCCGCCGAGAGGAATCCCCGTGAACACCACCCCAGACCCAGAACGCCCTGAGCCGCGTCCAGCGGACGACACGCACGCGCCGCAGACACCGCAGTCCTCGCCCGCACCAGACCCGTACCAGCCGCCCACCGGCTCGTATCAGCCCCAGCCCGGTATGGACGTCACTCCCCCGGCCGGCTACCCCGGCAACACGGCCGCGGGTGGTCCACGACGCGAGCCCACGACGCCCTTCGGCTACGCGACGGCTCCCCACGCGACGAGCGGTCAAGTGTGGCCCGGTCATCACCAGGGCCCGCAGGGTCAGTACGGACCGTACGCCGCCGGTCAGGGCCAGTACGCGCCCTCCGGCACCTGGCAGCCCCAGCCGTACGGACAGCAGACGATCCCCCAGCCGCTGTCGACCACGGGCACCCCGGCGAAGAAGCAGCCCATCGGGTGGATCATCGCCGCCGCGACGGCCGCCACGGTCGTGTCCCTCGTGACCGGTGGCCTCGGACTCGCCTCGCTGGCGGCCGGAGCGTTCCAGAGCGTCGCCGCCTCCTCACAGGTGACGGAGACGGTGCCGGATGACGGCGGTCAGAGCTTCCGCGCTCCCGGTGGGCAGCCTGGGCCGCAGCAGGCGACGCCGGATGCCGCGACGGCGAACACCCGGAGTGCCACCGCCGCTGAATCCGTGGGAGTCGTCGACATCGACACCGAGCTGGCCTACCAGGGGGCCGCCGCCGCGGGAACCGGGATGATCCTCACCGCCGATGGCCAGATCCTGACCAACAACCACGTCGTGGCGGGCGCGACGAGCATCGTCGTGACCGTCGTGGCGACCGGGGAGAAGTACGACGCACGCGTGGTCGGGACGGATGCCACGAACGACGTCGCGCTCCTGCAGCTCGACGGCGCCTCAGGACTGGACACCGTCACGATCGACGACGACGGCGGCGCAGGCGTCGGTGATGCCGTCACCGGGGTCGGGAACGCCGGGGGCACGGGTGGGACGCCCAGTGCGGCGGACGGGTCCGTCACCGCCCTCGACCAGGACATCACGGTCCAGGACGAGACGACCGGGGCGGGCAAGCAGTTGACCGGACTGATCCAGACGGACGCGGACATCCAGTCGGGCGACTCCGGCGGACCGCTCTACGACTCGGAGGGCGAGGTCGTCGGCGTCGACACCGCTGCCTCCTCCGGCGGAACCGACATCGACGGATTCGCCATCCCGATCGACGACGCGTTGTCCATCGTCGACCAGATCCGCACCGGCGTCGAGACCGACACCGTCTCGATCGGCTACCCGGCCTTCATCGGGATCGGTCTGGCCGCGTCCGGCGCAGCTCAGACCGTGCCGGGTGCCGTGGTCGGTTCGGTGATCGAGAACACGCCGGCGGCGTCGATCGGCCTCGCAGCCGGCGACGTCATCACCGGCCTCAACGGTGTCGCCATCGACTCCGCTCCGACCCTGACGGCGACCATGGCCACGCTCGAGCCCGGCCAGACGGTCTCCGTCACCTGGACCACGGCGAGCGGGACCTCCCAGACCGCGGATGTGACGCTGATCGAGGGCCCGGTCGGCTGATCACGCGCTCGGGACGCTCGACGACTCCTCACCTCCGGCCCGCCGCCGGATCAGAGGAGTCGTCGACGTCTGCCCAGTAGGCTCGGGAGGCGGTGCCTCGCCGCGTCCACCGGAAGGAACCGCTCGTGACCCGCTTCCTCGGAGTCGACCTCGCCTGGGGTGAGGGGACCGGCTCCCGCGCGGCGAACGAGTCGGGACTGGTGTGCATCGACGAGACCGGGACCGTCATCGAGGCCGGGTGGGCCGTGGGGATCGACGCCGTCGTCGCCTGGATCGTCGCCACCGCCTCACCGGGCTCCGTGATCGCGGTCGACGCCCCTCTGCTCGTCCAGAACGAGACCGGCATGCGTCTCTGTGAGCGTGAGGTCGGGCAGCGGTACGGGCGCTGGCAGGTGTCGGCCTACCCGTCGAACCTCGGCCTGCCCGCGCTCGGTGGTGTCGCGCTCTTCACGGCGCTGGAGGCGGCGGGGTTCCAGTACTTCGACGGACTGAGCACGCCGGCGGCGGATGCCGTCGTGTTCTTCGAGGCCTATCCCCACACCACCTTGGTGGGTGCCGAGGAGTTCGGGTACCCGGATGCGCGGCCCCGCTACAAGCGCCTCGACCCCGGTCTCCCCGTCGCCGAGCGACGGCGACGCCGCGCGGAGGTCTGTGACGACCTCGTCTCGCGCCTGCAGGCGCTGACCTCGGCGACTCCGCCACTCGACCTCGACACCCACCCGGTGACGGCGCTCCTCGTCGCGGAACCGTCGCCGCTGAAGGAATCGGCGCACAAGCACCGTGAGGATCTCATCGACGCGGCCATCTGCGCGTGGACGGCATCCGCCTGGTCCCGCTGGGGGCTCGAACGGTTCCAGGTCCTCGGCGCCTCGGACGCTCCGGACGACCGTGGGCGTGTCCCGACGCTCCTCGCCATGGCGCGACCCGAACAGCGCCCCAAGCCGGACATTCCGATCTCGGCATATATCACTTCGGCTCCACGGCTGGCATCCTCGCCACCATCGGAGGCCGTCGCCCGGCAGGCCACCACAGTTCACAACCTCGATGAAGGACATATGAAGAAGAAGGCATACACTCAGGACGACGCTCCTGCGGAATCGAACACCATCGAATTCGTCCCCGGCGGAGCGGCGAACGCCGATGCGTCACCCGCGTCCTCGACGCGAGCGCCCTCCCCCGCTCCGACGACCGTCGAACTCCTGCGCAGTGCCACCTGGCACCTCGAGCATGCCCGGGTGGTGGGCCACCCCGACGACGTCGAGTTCGAAGCGGCGAGGTCGGCGTTGGCGGAGGCCGTCTTCGACCTCGAACACGTCCAGTACGGGGAGACGACTCGCGGCTAAGGGACTGGTCAGGCGGGTCCTGAGTCCGATCGGCGCCGTGTCTCCCGGTCCGCGCGTGCGCGTCGTTCGAGGATGTCGTTGCGCACCCAGCGGATCACCAGCGACATGGCGAGCGATAGGAACAGGAACGCCGCCGCGCCGAGGGCGTATGAGATGAAGTCCGTCGGGATGAACGTCGTGCCGAGCACGAGCGCCGAGGGCGGCCACTGGTCCGCGAGTGCGGCCGGCACGCCCGTGGCCTGGAAGCACTCGATCGCCGCCGAGAAGCCGAACGCGCCGAGGGCGATCTGCCACAGCGGACGCCGTGGGGCGGCGAAGGCCAGGAGGAGCGCGACGAGCACCGTGTAGAGCGCGTTGGTCACGGGGTTCGCCCAGGCCGCTGCCACCGACCAGTGCACCGTCAGCCCGGCGACGATCGTGATGATGGCTGCGCCGAGGAGCAGCGCGCGCTTGAGCGAGGTGGCGGGGCGTGGCCCCTCGTCCGTCTGGTCGGGTGCGTCGGTCATGCTTTCGTCCTCCGGGTGCGTCGTTGTCGCCCACGGGCCCAGTCTCGGGCCTCGGTTCCGGAGAGGGCGAGGATGATGGAACAGTCGACCGCGAAGCCGATCAGGTTGGTCTGCAGCGTCAATCCGCCGGCGCCGGCGACATAGCTCGCGGCGAGGGTGGCGATGGACGTCGAGCTGAAGGTCATGGCGAGCAGGCGCGCGAGGTTGCCTCCCCGATGGACCCGCCAGGCGAGGACGAGGTAGCAGAGCGTCACCACGGCCGACAGGGCCAGCACGGCCCCGACCACCCACGGGATGAGGACGACGTCGTCAGCCGTCTCGGCTGTCGCGCGGGCCTCCGAGATGACCTGCTTCCAATCGGAGACCAGGAGGACACCGGAGAGCACGGAGGACAGTGCCGCGACGACCATAAGGACCACACCGACGGTGGTGTCCAGGGGCCGCGGGTCGCCGGCCCGGATGAGGGAGCGCGTCGGGGGAGCGTCGGCGGCCGGCAGGGTCGCCGCCGGCGGCACGACCACGGCGCTGAGATCGATGATCGGCAGGTCGCCGTCGGTGACGATCGCGTCGCCTCCGCCGTTCCGCGAGTGGTAGCCGGTGGAGAAGTTGTCGATCACGGACGTCGACGCCCCGAGGTCCGCGGCCGCGATCGACGCGACGATGTGATCGCGTTCGTCGTCGACGTCGTCGGCGATCCGATGGGTCACCTGCAGGGTGAAGACGCTGATGCCGACCGATCGGTCGTACGTCCCGGCGGCCAGCCAATCCGCCTGGTATCCGCCCGGGAGCAGCCAGCCCTCGGGGGTCGGCCAGAACCGGACGTGGTGCCGCTTCCCCGGACTGCCGTCGACCTCCTGCTGGTAGCAGAACGCCTGGGGACGACCGAACAGGTAGAGCGACGAGACGGGTGCCTCGGAGTAGCTGCGCCTGGTCAGCGTCGAGGTCACGATCCGCAGGTTCGCGCGCAGGCCGAGGTCGTCGGCGAGCGTCCAGCCCGCCGAGAGCATCGCCATGTGGATCTGCTCCTCCCGACCTCGGAGGCCGAGGTTCACGGGATCACCGAGGATGCCCTCGCGCGTGCGAGTGCGTCCGATGAAGTAGTCGGGCAGGTAGACGCGCGACAGCACGGTGTGCAGGCGGGGGAGGATCAGGTAGGCGATGACGAGGTAGATGACGAGGATGAACCAGGCCTGGGCCCAACCGCGGGCGAACGCCTCGGTGAGCAGCACGTACGCCAGGAAGACGGCCGCAGCCGTGCCGAAGGCGAAGAACCAACCGTCGACGATGCGTGCGATCCGTCCGCGACGATCCTCGGACAGGCCGCTTGCGGGCCCGATGAGGTCGCTGCGGGTCTTCGTCACCCGTCCAGGGTAGGGCCTGGTGCATCCACGTGCCGGGTGCGTGGGTGGTGGGAGGATGGTGGGATGGACTCCGTCGCCCACATCACCGACCTCGCCGACTTCATCGTCGCCTCGCCCACCTCGTATCACGCGGTCGCGGAGAGCGCTCGGCGCCTCACGGCGGCCGGCTTCACCCGGCGGCTCGAGACCGAGTCCTGGGACGGTGGCGCCGGCCGGTTCTTCGTCGAACGCGAGGGTGCGGTGATCGCCTGGGTGCAGCCCGAGCAGGCGCACGCCACGACGCCGTTCCGCATCCTCGGCTCGCACACGGACTCGCCGAGCTTCAAGCTCAAGCCGAAGCCGACGACCGGCGCCCACGGGTGGCTGCAGGCCGGCGTGGAGGTCTACGGCGGACCGCTCCTCAACTCCTGGCTCGACCGCGAGCTCGAACTCGCCGGACGTCTGGTGACGCTCGACGGGACCGTGCACCTCGTCCGGACCGGCCCGTTCCTGCGCATCCCGCAGCTCGCCGTGCACCTCGATCGAGGTGCCAACGACGGCCTCGTCCTCGATCGCCAGCGTCACCTGCAGCCGGTGTACGGGGTCGGTGACCTCGCCCACGCCGACGTGCTCGCGCACCTCGCGGCGATCGCCGGCATCGACCCCACCGCGATCGCCGGGTACGACGTGCTCGTCGCCGACACCCAGGAGCCCCGGCGGTTCGGTCTCGACGGTCAGCTGTTCGCCGCCGGACGCATGGACAACCTGACCTCGGTCCATGCGGGACTCGCGGCGTTGCTGGCCGCGAGCGACGGGGGAGCGACCGACGAGGCCGGACACATCACGGTCTTCGCCGCCTTCGACCACGAGGAGCTCGGTTCGGCCTCGACCTCCGGTGCCAGCGGTCCGTTCCTCGACGACGTCCTCACCCGCATCGGCGCATCGCTGGGCGCGACGACGTCCGAACGACTCCAGGCCTATGCGGCGTCCTGGTGCCTGTCAGCAGACGCCGGCCACGCGATCCACCCGAACTACCCGGAGCGACACGACCCGGCCAACCGTCCGATCGCCGGTGGCGGGCCACTGCTCAAGATCAACGCGAATCAGCGTTACGCCACCGACGCCCTCGGGGCCGCACTGTGGGCCCGGAGCTGCGCCGCCGCAGGTGTGACCTCACAGGACTTCGTGTCGAACAACACGGTGCCGTGCGGCTCGACGATCGGCCCGCTCACCGCGACGCGGCTCGGCATCCGGACGGTCGACGTCGGGACGCCACTGCTGTCGATGCACTCCGCCCGCGAGCTGTGCCACATCGACGATCCGACCGCGCTGAGCGCAGCGGTCCAGGCGTTCTTCCGGGGTGCCTGAGCAGCGCCGCAGCAGGAGATCCGCGCGGGAGTAGGACGCCCGAAGGCGGACGGTCCTGCTGCGGCGCTGATCTCCGGTTGCGGGGCCGGCCTCAGCCCAGTTCGCGCAGTCGCAGACGACGGCCGTCGGGGCTCGCGTCCGGGTTCACCTCGACGAGGTCGGAGCGCGAGTTGATGAAGTCGCTGAACGAGCGGTAGCCGAGCGGCTTCTCCTTGAACGCCGGATCCATGCGGATCATCTGGTTCTTCACCTCGGCGTTCAGGAGCCAGTCCTCGTCGTCGTTCTTGGCGTGCACGAGGCGGAGCGCGCGCACGAGGAGCTCGGTCGCCGCGCGCTGTGCGTCGGGGCCGGAGGGGTCCGCGGTCTCGTCGTCGGTGTCGTCCAGGTCGTCGGCATCACGGTGGCTGAAGACCGGCTCGGTGAAGAGACCACCGATCCGTGGAGGTGTCTGGGCGACCGGTGATTCGGCCGTCGGCGCGGACCCGGACGAGGCGCGACGACGCCCGCCGGACTTGGGCGTGGACTTCGGTGTCTCCTCAGCGGAGACCTCCGCCGTGCTCTCGACGGCGGCGGGGGTCCGGGGCGTGCGCGTGACGACCGGGCGGACGATCCCGGGGATGTCGTCGTAGTCGGAGAACTCGTCGCACGCCGCCATGAGCGCACGACTCGTCGCACCGGCGACACCGATCCCGATCACGTGGCGTCCGAGGCGTCGGCAGCGCTGCGCGAGGGAGATGTAGTCCGAGTCGCCGGCGACGATCACGATGTGCGTGAGGTCGGGGAGGCGGAAGAGGTCCTCGACGACGTCGACGGCGAGGCGGATGTCGGCACCGTTCTTCATCGCCTTCGTCGTGGGGAACATCTGCGTCAGGTCGACCGCGCGGTCCACGAGGTCCTTCTGGTACGCGGAGTTGACCGGCTCGGACCAGTCGGCGTACGAGCGGCTGATGACGATGTTCCCGAACGACGAGGTGTAGTCGAGGATGGCGCCCACGTCGACGCGAGCGGCCTGCAGGCGCTCGGAGATCTCGTCGCCTTCGGGTGCGGCGGAGGGCACGTGGGACCGCGCGCGATCCCGGCTGAACGCCGCCTTCCCGTAGAGCTGGTTGTAGCGCGAGATGACGATGTTGTCGAAGTCGATGTAGACCGCGACTCTGGGCGTTCCGGTTTCTGCCATGACTCCATCATCCTCTGGTGGCCTGCGAATCGGCGACTTCAGTCCTCCACAGCTCGGCTTGCGGGGCTCCTCTCCACCGCTGCTACGCCGGCCAGGCCGGGACCGACCTGAGCTGCGTACCGTGGTCGCATGCCCAGTCACGCCGTCGACATCTTCAGCCCAGGGTCGCAACCCAAGTTATACCTGGTTATACTCTTACCTGTGAAGACCGCCATCTCGTTGCCTGATGAACTGTTCACCCGTGTCGAGGCTCGCGCCGCCGAGCTCGGTGTCAACCGGTCCGAGTTCTTCGCGGCGGCGGCGAGTCGGTATCTCGACGAGGCCGATGCCGGCGGCCTCACTGACGCAGTGGACACCGCGCTCCGGCATGCGGGAGTCGCTTCGGCGGAGGAAGCACGGGGCGTCGCCGCGGCCGGACGCGACCGCCTTGCCGAGCTCACTGCCGGAGACGATTGGTGATCCGCCGCGGTGACATCCGGTGGGTCGATCTCGGCCCTCGCGAACGGGGGAGTGCGCCCGCCGGTCGGCGCCCGGTCGTCGTCGTCCAACACGACGCCTACACGCGGAGCGCACTCCGGACCGTGATCGTCGCGGTCGTCACGTCGAACACGGCGCTCGCCGAGCTCCCGGGCAACGTGTTCCTCCCTGCGACGGCTTCCGGCCTGCCGAAGGACTCGGTCGTGAACACCACGCAGCTGCTCACCCTCGATGAGGACGACCTCGGTCCGGCCGCCGGAAGGGTGCCCGTCACCCTGTCGCTGGATCTGGACGCGGGGCTCCGGCGAGTGCTGCACCTCTGAGGTGGTGCCGGAGCGATCGGCTCAGAGGTGGCCGGTGAGCTTCCCGTGGAAGGCCGAGCTGCGTTCGTCGAGTCCGGTGAACACGACCTCCTTGCCGTGCGCGGCGTACTTCTCCTGCACAGCGTCGAGGACGGCGACGCTCGAGGCGTCCCAGATCTGCGAGGCGGTGAAGTCGACGACGACGTCCGCGGGATCGGCCGCGTAGTCGAACTGTTCGACCAGGTCGTTGCTGCTGCCGAAGAACAGGGGGCCGATGACGCTGTAGCGGACGGAGGCGGCGTCGTCCGCGAGGACCCGGCGGACGCGGATCACGTGGGCCACGCGCCGCGCGAAGAGCACCATCGCGAGGACGGCTCCTGCAGCGACGCCGATCGCGAGGTTGTGGGTGATGACGACCACCGCGACGGTCACCACCATCACGACCGTCTCGGGGATCGGCATCCGTCGCAGGGTCGACGGGCGCACGCTGTGCCAGTCGACGGTCTTGATGGCGACGATCATCATCACGGCGGCCAGCGCGACCATCGGGATCTGCGCCATCACCGGGCTGAGCGCGGTCACGAGCAGCAGGAGGAAGACGCCGGCGACGAAGGTGGAGATCCTCGTCCGAGCGCGGCCCAGTTTGACGTTCACGACCGTCTGACCGATCATCGCGCAGCCGGCGATCCCGCCGTACCAACCGGCCAGGATGTTGGCGACGCCGAGGGCCCACGACTCGCGCCCCTTCGACGACGTCGTGTCGGTGATGTCGTCGACGAGTTTCGCCGTGAGGAGGGTCTCCATGAGCCCCACGAACGCGACGCTCAGCGCGGTCGGCCAGATGATGCCGAGCGTCTCGAGGTTCAGCGGCACGAGCAGCGCGGTCAGCCCGGGGAGGCCGCCGGAGACGTCGCCCTGGTCGCCGACGGTCGGCACGGCGGCGTGCGCGATCATCGTGATCGCGGTGACGACGACGATGGCGACGAGCGGCGCCGGCACCGCGGTCGTGAGCTTGGGGAGCAGCAGGACGATCAGCACCGTGACGACGAACAGCGGGTAGACGAGCCACGGGACGCCGAGCAGGTGGGGGACCTGGGCGACGAAGATGAGGATGCCGAGCGCGTTGACGAAGCCGATCATCACCGAGCGGGGGATGAACCGCATGAGCCGGGAGAGACCGGTCACGCCGAACACGATCTGGATGAGGCCCGCGAGGATCACCGCGGGGAGCAGGTACTCCACGCCGTGATCCTTGACGAGCGGCGCGACGACCAGGGCGACGGCTCCCGCGGCGGCCGTGATCATCGCCGGGCGCCCGCCGAGGATCGACATCGAGATCGCGAGGACGACGGAGGCGATGAGGCTGACCTTCGGGTCGACGCCGGCGATGATCGAGAAGGAGATGACCTCGGGGATGAGCGCCAGCGTCGTGACGATCCCGGCGAGGATCTCGACGCTGAAGGCCCTGGGGTTCCGCAGGGTCGCGAGGACGCCGGGGCTCGGGCGGACGGCGGTGCGCATGGGGGCGTCGGGCTGACTCACCGTGCAAGCCTAGGCGCGTTCACAATGCAGGACGCACCGGGCGAGTCGCTGGTGGCGCCGAACGGAAGGGCCGCGACACGCGGCGACCGTCCTGAGTTGCGAACCGTGGGTCAGCTCCGCAACCAAGCCTCGAGACCGTCCGCGCTGATCGGGAGTGCTGCGGAGAGGACCTCGTGGCCGGTGGCGGTCACGAGCAGGTCGTCCTCGATGCGGACGCCGATACCGCGCAGCTCCGGCGGCACGGTGAGGTCGTTCGCGTGGAAGTAGAGGCCGGGTTCGACCGTCAGGACAGCGCCCGGCTGCAGCGGCTCGTCGAGGTACCGCTCGTCGCCGATCCGGGCGCAGTCGTGCACGTCGAGTCCGAGATGGTGGCCGGTGCCGCTCGGCAGGTAGCGCCGGTGCTGCTGGCCGTCGGGCGACATGGCCTCATCGACCGACACCTGCAGGATGCCGAGGTCGCGGAGGCTCGTGGCGATCTGTTCGTAGGCCGTGTTCCGCATGTCGATGAACGACCGGCCGGGGCCGACCTGCGACATCGCGGCGCGGTGGGCCCGCTCGACGTGGTCGTGGACCTCGCGCTGGGCCGCGGTGTACGACCCGCTCGCCGGGAAGGTCCTCGTCACGTCGGCGGTGTACAGCGAGCGGGCTTCGACGCCGGCGTCCATGAGGATGAGGTGCTCGGGGAGGACCGGGCCGTCGCAGCGCGTCCAGTGCAGCGTGGGAGCGTGCGGTCCGCTGCCGATGATGGTCGAGTACCCGACACCGTTGCCGAAGGTGCGGGCGTGGCGCTCGAAGGTCGACTGCAACCAGCGTTCGCCGCCGAACTCGATGGCGGCGGACAGTTCGCGTGCCACGGAGCGGAACCCGCCGACCGTGGCGTCCACCGCGGCGCGGAGCTGCGCGATCTCCCAGTCGTCCTTGACGAGCTTCGCGGCGGACAGGGCGATGAGGAGCGCTCGCGACGCCGCGAATCGACCGTCGACCCGGGGCTCCGGGGCGCCTGCGCGGAGCGCGTCGGCGGGTACGAGGGCGAGGTCCGCGTCGAGCACCTCGAGGGAGCGGACCTCGATGCCGAGCGCCTCCGCCCACTGGGGGAGTCCGGCGGACGGGCCGATCCAGAGCTCGCCGCGCATGGCGTCGGCGTAGAACGCCTCCTCACCGGGACCGACGGGCTCGGCGAGGTAGAGCGTCGCGTCGTGGCCACCGGCGGATGGCCGCATGACCAGGACCGCACCCTCCGCCTGACAGGAGGTGAGCCACACGAAGTCGCTGTCGGGCCGGAACGGGAACTCGGTGTCGTTCGCGCGCGTCACGGAGCGTCCCGCGGTGACCACGAGCCAGCGGCCGGGGAACTGCGCGCTGATGACGTCGCGGTGGCGCCCGCCGGCTGCTCCGGCACCCTCGGCGAGGTCGACGGAGCGGTCCACCGCACCCCAGCCCGTCGCGAGGTACTCGCGGAACGCGTCGTCCCGGGGGAGTGGCTGGGTGCGGGGGTCGCGGAACTGCAGGCTGTCTGGACACATGGAGATCAGTAAGCCACCCGAGGTGGACGCCGTCAAGCTGCGGGGCCCGGAGCCAGCGGAACATCTCGTCCGTACCGTCTGATCCGTCGTTTCGTCCTGTCCGACCGGCTCAGGTGATGTATGAGATGGACGGATCGTCGGCAGGTTGACACCTGTTCGGACGCCTCCGCAGAATGACGGCATGACAGGAACCGCCGACACCGGCACCAGCGCCACGCTCGACTTCAACCTCGATGCGAAGGTGTTCGACATGGTGTCGTCGTCCGCGAGCGTCGTCGACGCCGACGCGCCCACGCGATTCGTCTACCACGAGACGCACGGCGTGCTGTGGGGCGAATACGTCGGCGACACCGTCTCCGTCGGACGGTTCTGCGGGGTGCGCACCGGCGAACGCATCGACATCTCGTTCGTGCACCGCAACCGTGCCGGCGACCTGACGACGCGCGGCGAAGCGAGCTCGATCATCTCCCGCGCCGAGGACGGCTCGTTCGTCCTCACCGAGGACTTCATCGGCCCGGACGGGCGGGCCCACGTCAGCGTCTGTCGGGAGATCGCCGCCGCCTGAACCGGTCAGGACGGGCACCCCACCGTCGCCGGGTCAGCGTCCGCGTCGCTCCGGCACCCGTTGGGCGCGCTCGTCGCTCGTGCGGACGAACCGCGTCATGCCGAAGCGCTCGCCGGAGTCCTCGACGCTCGTGCGTTCGGACCTCGTCATGCGGAGCGACACGTTCGACCGCTCCTCGTCCATGAGGAAGACGGTCGTCGTCGCCTTGATGGACGGCCACTGCGCGAGCCGGGTGGCGACCAGTTCGTGGATCGCCGCCACGTCGGGGGCCCGGATCAGCATCATCGCGTCGTGCTCGCCGGTCGTGACGGCGAAGTACTCCAGCTCCGGGACCGAGGACAGCCGCGCGCGGAAGTCCGCCCACTGGCTCTGGCGCAGCGTGATGAAGACCATGGCCGCGACACCGAGCCCGACGGTGGCCGGCTCGATCTCCGCGTGGACCCCCTTCAGGACGCCGGCGCGGAGCATCGCCTCGTAGCGCGAGTAGGCGTTCGAGCGGGAGATCCCGAGCTCCTCCGCGAGCGCGGCGACCGAAGCCCGCCCGTCCTCCCGGAGCAGCTCCAACATGCGGATGTGGGTGTCGTCGAGTTGCATCGATTGCTCCAAACGTCCAGATTCGGCGGTGGTCCTGGCGGTCGATTGAGAGGATATGGCAGATTCGCCGCGAAATCGAGACAATTCTTCTTTGGTAACGGCTTGTGGATTGACGAATGATCGCGTATCGCACTACTTTCAGCTCATCCCTCCAACCAGATAAGGAGCTCCACCTTGTCACGATCCTTCAGCCGCACGAGCCGGCGCGGCATGGCGGCCCTCGGCCTCGCCCTCGCCGCCGGCCTCGCGCTCGCCGCCTGCTCCCCCTCAGGTGGCTCCGATGACAGCGCGGGCAAGTCGCTCGTCGTCGACGCGTCCTTCGACCTCAAGACCGCCGACCCGAACCGCGAGTACGAGACCACCGGCTCGATCGTCGCGAAGGCGCTCTACGAGACCCTCCTCACCTTCAAGGGTGACGACGTCACCGCCCCCGTCGACGGCCTCGCGAGCTACGAGATGAACGCCGACAACACGGTGATGACCCTCACGATGAAGGACGGCAAGAAGTTCTCCGACGGCTCCGACGTGACCGTCGACGACGCGGTGTTCTCGCTGCAGCGCGTCCAGGGCGTGAAGGGCAACCCGTCCTTCCTGCTCGACGGCGTCACCATCGAGAAGACCTCGGACACGACCCTCACGCTCACCTCGGCGACGCCGAACCCAGCCCTCCCGTTCATCCTTCCGAACCCGGCCCTCGGCGTCGTGAACAAGAAGGTCGTCGAGGAGAACGGTGGCAGCGCGACCGCCGACGACGCGGCCGAGTCGTTCCTCAACACCACCTCCGCGGGCTCCGGTCCGTACAAGCTCGAGTCCTTCGACGCCGCCTCGCAGGTCGTCTTCACGGCGAACCCCGAGTACACGGGGACCAAGCCTGCGTACGAACGCGTCGTCCTCCGCAACGTGCAGGGTCCGACCCAGAAGCTCAACGTCGAGGCCGGTGACTCGCAGGTCGCCCTCGACCTCAACCCCGACCAGGTCTCCGAGCTCGACGACTCGAAGGTGAAGATCATCGCGAACCCCTCGCGCTACATGATCTTCCTCATGCTCAACCAGGACCCCTCGATCAGCGACATCACGAGCAACCCGAAGTTCCTCGAGGCCGTCAAGCTCGGTATCGACTACGACAAGATCGTCGACCTCGCCGGCGACGGTTCCGTCCGTCCCGGTGGCTTCATCCCCTCGATCTTCAACGGCGCGCTCGACGCCGCCGACGGCAACCAGTTCGACGCCGATGCGGCGAAGGCGGCGCTCAAGGAGTCCGGCTACGCGGGCGAAGCCGTCACGCTGAACTTCCCGAACGACATCACGGTGCAGGGGCTGTCGCTCCAGAGCATCGCCGAGTCGGTCCAGGCGCAGCTGAAGTCGGTCGGCATCACCATCACGCTGGCCCCGGCTCCGGTCGCCACCGAGCTGGACGCCTACCGCGACGGCAAGGAGACCGTGGGTCTCTGGTACTGGGGCCCGGACTTCCCGGACCCGTCGAACTACCTCGCGTTCACGCCGGGCGAGCTCGTCGGCCTCCGCGCGGGCTGGCCGGCAGGCGCCGACCCGACCGTGACCGACCTCGCGAACGCGGCGCTCGCCGCGACCGACACGGACGCCCGTGCCGCCGCGTACCAGGACCTCCAGAAGGCGCAGAACGCGAGCGGACCGTTCATCCCGCTCCTGCAGCCGGCGCAGAACGTGGTCACCGCGACCACGATCACCGAGGTTCCGCTGAACCCGACGTGGACCGTCGATCTTGCCGGAATCAAGTAGCGTCGCACCGACGACGTCCAGCGCGCGAGCGGGTCTCCACCCGCTCGCGCGCTACCTCGGCATCCGGCTCGGACTCACGGTCCTCCTGATCTTCGGGGTGACGCTCGTCACCTTCACGCTGACCAACCTCGTCCCCGCGGACCCCGTGCAGGCGGCGCTCGGTGAGCAGGCAGCAGCGGATCCGACGATCGTCGCGCAGTTCCGCGAGAGCGCCGGCCTCGACAAGCCACTGCCCGTCCAGTACGTCACGTACGTCGCGAACCTGTTCCAGGGTGACCTCGGGACCTCGCAGCAGACCCGCGGCGCCGTCGCGGACGAACTCGGTCGCGCCTTCCCGGCCACGGCCGAACTGGCGCTCACCGCCATCGTCATCTCGATCATCATCGGCGTCGGTCTCGGCATGTGGGCCGCGCTGCGACGCAAGACGATCACCGACCAGGTCATCCGGGTCGTGAGCCTCATCGGCATCTCGGTGCCGTCGTTCTGGCTCGCACTCGTCGTCTACTTCGTGTTCTTCTCCCAGCTGCACTGGTTCCCGGGCTCCGGGCGGCTCTCGCCCGCGGCGATCCCGCCGCCGAAGGTCACCGGGATGTACACGATCGACGCGTTGCTCGCCGGCCAGTGGTCGACCTTCGGCGACGCCATCGCCCACCTGATCCTGCCCGCCTCGGTCCTAGCGCTCTACACGATCGGTCTGCTCACCCGGTTCGCACGGTCGGCGATCCTCGAGGTGCTCGACCTCGACTACGTGCGCGCAGCGCGGGCGAAGGGTCTTCCCGGCCACGTCGTCGTGACCCGGTACGTCCTCCGCGGTGCTCTCGTGCCCATCATCACCGTGCTCGGCGTCGCCTTCGGGTCGCTGCTGTCCGGGACGGTCCTCGTCGAGAAGGTGTACTCGTGGCACGGCCTCGGCGAGTACGCGTACTCCGCGGCGACCAAACTCGACCTGCCCGCGATCATGGGCGTCGGGCTCATCGTCGGCTTCGTGTACATCGGCCTGAACTTCCTGGTCGACGTGCTGTACGGCTTCATCGACCCGAGAGTGAGGGTGGCATGACCGACGTCCTCGCCGTCCAGACCAAGCGCAAGGGCCGCCTCCGCATCTCGAAGCAGCTGCGCACCCCGCTCGCCGTCGCGGGCGGTGTCATCGTGCTCTTCTGGCTGCTCGTCGCGGTGCTCGCGCCGTGGATCCGGCCGTTCGACCCGCTCGCCCAGGACTTCGACCGGCTGCAGGCCCCGAGTGCCGCGCACTGGTTCGGCACCGACCAGGTGGGCCGCGACGTCCTGTCCCGGGTCGTCAGCGGCGCCCAGGTCTCGATCCCGCTCGCCCTCATGCTCGTGGTCTTCGCGATGCTCATCGGTTCGCTCCTCGGGGCGATCGCCGGCTTCTTCGGCAAGGCCCTCGACGAGACCATCATGCGGATCGCCGACCTCGTGTTCGCGTTCCCGACGATCATCCTCGCGATGGTCATCGCCGCAGCGCTCGGCCCGAGCCTCACGAACGCCGTCATCGCGATGCTCATCGTGTCGTGGCCGGCCTATGCCCGCGTGACGCGTTCGCTCGTCATCGGAGCCAGGGGAGCCGAGTACGTCATCGCCGGTCGTCTGCTCGGCAACGGGCCGTTCACCTCGCTCGGCAAGGACATCCTGCCGAACGTCGTGTCGCCGGTCGTCGTGCTCGCCACGCTCGACGTCGGTACGGCGATCCTGCTGCTGTCGGGTCTCTCGTTCCTCGGCCTCGGTGCCGTCCCGCCGACGCCGGACTGGGGCGCGA
The DNA here is from genome assembly GCF_015350715.1 of Plantibacter sp. VKM Ac-2876. Taxonomy (NCBI): domain Bacteria; kingdom Bacillati; phylum Actinomycetota; class Actinomycetes; order Micrococcales; family Microbacteriaceae; genus Plantibacter; species Plantibacter sp. VKM Ac-2876. The sequence goes on from NZ_JADKSI010000001.1 coordinate 1,213,774, forward strand.
TGGTGTCCGACGGGGTGCAGAACTTCTCGTCCTGGTGGATCGCGGTCTTCCCGGGACTCGCCATCCTCACGGTGGTGCTCGCCTTCAACTTCCTCGGCGACGCGCTCCGCGACGCCCTCGACCCACGGTCGCAGGAAGCCGTACAGGGGCGCGCGCTGTGAGCGGCGCACGCGGTGCGAGCGACCCGAAAGGACGCGACATGACGCAGGCAGCAGGCGGCAGCGGTGGCGGGATCGTCATCGAGGGGCTCACGCTCGGCTTCGGTCGCGGTGCAGCCACCAAGCAGATCCTCCGCGGCATCGACCTCGAGGTCCCCGCCGGTCGCATCACGGGGCTGGCCGGTGAGTCGGGGTCAGGTAAGACCATGACCGGGCTCGCGATCTGCGGGCTCTTGCCGGCCGGCGCGGACCTCGGCGGCAGCATCCGCTTCGACGGCACCGAACTCGTGGGGCTCAAGCAGCGCACCATGAACCGGTACCGCGGCACGGAGATCGCGATGATCTTCCAGGACCCGACCGCGAGCCTGCACCCCATGCTCACGGTCGAGGCCCAGCTCGTCGACCACTACCGGCACCACACGGGAGCCTCGAAGGCGGCCGCCCACGCGCGGGCGCTCGAGATGCTCGGCCTCGTCGCCGTCCCGAACCCGGAGGCGGCGCTGCGCAAGTACCCGCACCAGTTCTCGGGCGGACAGCTGCAGCGCATCGCGATCGCCTCGGCGCTCATGTGCGAGCCGTCCGTGCTCATCGCCGACGAACCGACGACAGCGCTCGACGTCACGGTCCAGGCCGGCATCCTCCGCCTGCTGCGGAAGCTGTGCGACGAGCTCGGGATCGCGATCATCCTCGTCACCCACGACCTCGGGGTGATGTCGGCGCTCGCCGACACGATCGCGGTCATGCGGCTCGGCGAGATCGTCGAGCACGGCAGCCGGTACCAGGTCATCACCGATCCGCAGCACGAGTACACCAAGGCGCTCATCGACGCGCTGCCCGACACGGGAACGGAGGCGGCGTCATGACGCTGCTGCACCTCGACGACGTCCACGTGACGTACAAGCTGCCCGGTCGCGGCACGCTGAACGCGGTCGACGGCGTGAGCTTCGACCTCGAACCCCGACAGGTGCTCGGTCTGGTGGGGGAGTCGGGCTGCGGCAAGTCGACCCTGGCGCGAGCGGTCTGCGGCCTGGAACCGACTTCTGGTGGCGCGATCACATTCAACGGGACGCCCATCGGCAAGCTGGGTCTCCGGAAGCGCGCACCCGAACTGCTGCGGATCCAGATGGTCTTCCAGAACCCGTACGCCTCGCTGAACCCGCGCCGCACGGTCGGGAGTCAGATCGAGGACGGCCTCCGGGTCAACCCGGTGCGCGACGCGTGGGACGTCGGTCAGCTCCTCGAGCACGTCGAGCTCGACGCCGCCAGCCGCACCCGCTACCCGCACCAGTTCTCGGGCGGCCAGCGGCAGCGCATCGCGATCGCCCGGGCCATCGCGGCGGGCCCCGAGCTGCTCATCGGTGACGAGCCGATCGCGTCGCTCGACGCCTCCCTGCAGGCACGGGTGGCGAAGCTCATGCGGAAGCTCGCGGTCGAGACCGGCGCGGCGCTCCTGTTCATCAGCCACGACCTGTCCGTCGTGCGGGTCATCGCGGACGACGTGGCGGTCATGAGCGCCGGTCGCATCGTCGAGCACGGCCCGGTCGACCGCGTCTGGTCCGACCCACAGGACGCCTACACGCAGCGGCTCCTCGCGGCGATCCCGGTCGTCGACGGACTCGGCACCCTCCCCGGCGCCTAGCCGGACCCCTGCTCCGTCCCTGTCTCAGGAGCGTCTCGGCGTGTCGGGTCCCCCGCGCTCGACACGCCGAGGCGTTCCTGAGACAGGGAACGGGTCAGCGGAGGGTCGGCGGGCCGACGGGGCCGGGGGAGTCGTCGATGAACGGGCGGTCGATCGTCTCCCGGACGAGCAGTTCGAGGAGGCGGAACGCGCCGACCGCAGCGAGCTGGACGAGGAGCAGGGGGCCGAGGAGCGCACCGGCGTAGGGCAACCAGACGAGGAGTCTCCGCTCCTCCCGCCAGCACACGGCGAGGACCGCGGGTGCCACCGCGAGACCGAGCCACCCGGGCGTCGGAGCGCCGAGCACGGGCGTGACGAGTCCGATCGTGGCGACCCAGACGGCCAGGACGCCCAGGACCGACTGCCCGATCAGCACGGCGGCGACGCCAGGAGCGTGTCGGACGTACCGTTCGACCGACACGACGGCCCACATGAGCCAGGCCCGGAGGAGGGGCACCCGCTGGTGGCGGAGGCCGACGCGGAACTGTCGGTCGTCCTCGAACCGCTGCTCGAGTGCCTGGTCCGGCGGGAGCCCGAGTGCGAGGAGCGCCCGGTGGTCGTGCACGACGGCCGGCGCGGACTGCCGGCCGTAGCTGCCGATGAAGCTCCACAGGACGCCCGGGACGGAGGCGAGGTCGGTCCATCCCTCCGCGAGGTCGCCGTCGCGCTCGTCGTCGGACGCCGGTGCCCACACGACGGGACCGTCAGGGGCGTGCTCCTGGAACCCGATCCGCCGCCCGAGCCGGAACCGGCGTCCGGTCGGGGGGATCTGCGCCAGATCGATCCGCTGCAGCGGCTGCTCATCGTCGTCGAGGTAGGGCATGCGGACATCCTCCCGCAGCCCACCGTCAGGTGTGAGTCCCCTGGATGTCGGCTCCTGACCTTGCTCACGAGTTTCCCGCGTCGTAGCGTGGCGTTCCGTTGCCGTTCAACCGAGTCTGGTCAGATGGTCAAACAGCTGCGATGCGGTTCGGAGAGCATCGCTCGAACGAGAGTTGTCACGTGAGTCTTCGCACGGCCGAGTACCCGAGGCCCGATCACTTCCTGCTCCATGTGAGCGACACGCACCTCCTCGCCGGCGGGGGGAGCCTCTACGACAGTGTCGACAGCGAGACGCACCTGCGTCACCTGTTCGCCGAGTTCGAGGCGTCCGGCGGTCGGCCCGAAGCGATCGTCTTCACGGGCGACCTCGCCGACAAGGGCGAACCCGACGCGTACGACCGCATCCGATCGATCGTCGAGCCGGTCGCCGAGCGCCTCGGATCGCAGATCATCTGGGTGATGGGCAACCACGACGACCGCCAGGCGTTCCGCGCCGGGCTGTTCGGAGAGGTGCCGACCACCCGCCCGGTCGACCGCGTCTACGACGTCAACGGCCTCCGCGTCATCACCCTCGACTCGAGCGTCCCCGGGCACCACCACGGTGAGGTGTCGGACGAGCAGCTCGACTGGCTCGCCGAGGAACTCTCGACGAAGGCGCCCCACGGCACGATCCTCGCGATGCACCACCCGCCCGTCCCGAGCGTGCTCGACCTCGCCGTGAGCGTCGAGCTGCGCGACCAGGCGAAGCTCGCCGAAGTGCTCGAGGGGTCCGACGTCCGGAGCATCATCGCCGGGCACCTGCACTACTCGTCGACCGCGACCTTCGCGGGTATCCCGGTGTCGGTCGCCTCGGCCACGTGCTACACGCAGGACCTCAACGTGCCCGTCGGCGGGACGCGTGGTCGCGACGGCGCACGGGCGTTCAACCTCGTCCACGTGTACGGCAAGACGGTCCTGCACTCGGTGGTGCCGCTGGGTGAGACCCCGCCGCTGCACTACATCGACGCCGAGGAGAGTGCGCGCCTGCTCGCTCGCGACGGCATCGAGCTGCCCGTGTCCGACACGGTGCCCGTGCAGCCGGAGCCGCCGCTGACGATGCCGATCGGCGTCCTCGTCTAGGGCGGCACCTCCGCGCTCCCTGAGCCTGTCGAAGGGCCGCGGCCCGGCAGGGTACCGCAGCCCGGCGGGTCCGCCGTTCCGGGAGCCTCCCCGGTCCGACGCGCCTATCGTGGACGGATGACCTCCCCAGAAGCACCCCGCACCGCACTCGTCGTCGGCGCCAGCGGCATCACCGGTTCCGCGATCGTGTCGCAGCTCCTCGAGGACGGTGGCTGGCGGATCCTCGCCCTCTCTCGCCGCGCGCCGGCGGCCCACCCGCAGGTCGAACACGTCGCGGCCGACCTCCGGGACGCGGACGACCTCGCGCGCGCCCTCGGCGGCACCGGCGTCACCCACGTGTTCTTCACCGCCTGGTCGCGTCAGGACACCGAGGCCGAGAACATCAGGGTCAACGGCGGCATGGTCCGCGACCTGCTCGCCGCCCTCTCCGCCGAGCCCGTTCACCACGTCGCCCTGGTCACCGGCCTGAAGCACTACCTCGGCCCGTTCGAGGCCTATGCGGCGGGCGAGATGCCCGACACCCCGTTCCACGAGGACGAGGACCGACTCGACACGCCCAACTTCTACTACGAGCAGGAGGACGAGCTCTTCGCCGCGGCTGCGCGAGCGGGGTTCACCTGGTCGGTGCACCGCTCCCACACCGTGATCGGGCATGCGGTGGGCAATGCGATGAACATGGCGTCCACGCTCGCGGTGCAGGCGGCGCTCTGCAAGCGACTCGACCGACCGTTCGTGTTCCCCGGTTCCGAGACCCAGTGGAACGGCCTCACCGACATGACCGACGCCGGACTCCTCGCCGAGCAGATGCTCTGGGCTGCGACCTCACCGGCCGGTGCGGACGAGGCGTTCAACATCGTCAACGGCGACGTCTTCCGCTGGCGCTGGATGTGGCCGCGACTGGCGGCGCACCTCGGCGTCGAGCCGGAGGGCTTCGACACCGCGCCGCGTCCGCTCGAGCAGCAGATGGCGGGCGTCGAGGGCACCTGGGCCGAGCTGGTGGCCGAACACGATCTCGTCGAGGCCGACCTCTCCCGCGTGGCGTCGTGGTGGCACACCGACGGCGACCTCGGCCGGGACATCGAGGTCGTCACCGACATGAGCAAGAGCCGACTCGCCGGCTTCACCGGCTACCGACGGACGCTGGACGCCTTCACCGCGATCTTCGACCGCCTCCGCGAGGAGCGCATCGTCCCCTGACCGGCCCCCGGTCCCTGGGCGCCCGTCCGGTCCCTGAGCACCCGTCCGGTCCCTGAGCCTGTCGAAGGGCGGTCAGCTGAGCTTGGCGGGCTCGATCTCGAGCGCGCTCGGCACGGCGGCCTCGCGCTCCCACGGCGCCGGGAACGGGAAGTACCGCTCGAGGAAGTCGATCACCGCGGTGGTGCGCTGCTCCACCGAGATCTCCGGCCGGCTGCCGTCGTTCAGGCAGAACATGTCCTGGTCGCGTCGCTTGAGGAGTCGCTCCATCTGCCCGAGCGACTGTTTGAGCGTCGTCTCGATGTAGCGGACCTTCGCCTGGGTCTGCTGCACCGCGCGACCCGTCATGAGGCCGTAGTAGTGGTAGAACGAGTTCGTCACCGAGATGTTGTCCGCCGCACGGAACGCGCTGTGGGAGGTCGCGCGGAACTCCTCGGCGAACTCCTGCTCCATCTCCGCCATGATGCTCCGGCGGAGGGGCGCGGCGCAGTGCTCGAGGTGACGGGTGGTGACGCGTCCGAAGCGCTCGTGCAGGAGCCGACGGTTCACGCGAGCCGCGTTCTCGAAGCCGCTGCGCGAGGGGTCGTTCGCCCCGAGGCCGATGCGGGTGGTCGCCTCCACGAACTTGCTGATGCCGCCCGGTGAGAAGAACAGTTCGGGACTGATCGGTCGGCCGAGGAACATGTCGTCGTTGGAGTAGAGGAAGTGCTCCGACAGCCCCTCGATGCGGTGGAGCTGGCTCTCGACGGCCATGGAGTTGTGCGTCGGCAGGGCGTCGAGGTCGCCGAAGAACTCCTCGCTGCGCACGATGGTGACCTTCGGGTGCTCCGCCAGCCATTCGGGCGCGGGGGAGTCGGTCGCGATGAAGATGCGTCGGATCCAGGGCGCGAAGGTGTGCACGCTGCGGAGGGCGTACTTGAGCTCGTTGATCTGGCGGAAGCGGGCGTCGGAGTCGTCGCCGTCGCCGACGACGTAACTCTGCATCCGCTTGGCACGGGCACGCTGGAACTCCTCGGAGGAGCCGTCCACCCATGAGAAGACGAGGTCGATGTCGAAGGTGACGTCGCTCGCGAGCGCGCCGAACATGTGCTCGAGCGTCCGCCAGCTGCGGCCGTAGCGTTCGACGGTCGTCTCGACGGCCTCCGTCCGCGGCATGTACGTCCGCATGAGGACGTTCTCCACGGGAGCGGTGATCTCCTCGTCGCCGAAGCGCCAGAGTTCGAGCTGCAGGGCGGTCTCCATGCCGTAGCGGAGGCGGCCGAGCGGTTCGATGCGCGGCCGGTACAGCCGGAACACCTCGGCCTTGCGTGCGCCGGTGAGCAGGCCGTCGGAGAGGAGGTGCGGATCGCCGGCCGGCTTCACCGTCGACATGCGCGCTTTGAGCGGCACGCTGTAGAAGGGCTCGTCGGCGAACGCCTCCGCGAGTGCGGTCTGCAGGCGCTTGCGCAGGGAGCGGTCGACGACGATGACGGGGCGGTCGTGCTCGCCCCGGATGAGGAGGTACTCGATCTCGGCCGCATCGAGCACGTCGGCGACGGCGAGCAGGTCCTCCACCATCGACTGCTGTGGGGTCAGGTGACCGTTGATGAGGGTGTAGACGCCCTTGCGCTGCACCACGTCGGGGCGGTCGAAGCGCTGCGATCGGGAGCCACCGGTCACGAGGACGAGCTCAGGGGCGGTGGTGAACGGGAGTTCCGGCGGAATCGGGTCCTTCGCGGTACTGGTGAAGGCCGTCGGTGCCTGAGTGCCGACGGTTGGCCGCTGGTCGTCGAGTTCGTTCGTGATCGTGTCCGCCTCTGGTCTGCTGGGGAGTGGGTTCCTCGTTATTGTACGGCCGTCGCCCAGGAGCGCTCGCGGCTTGACGGCGACGGGGTCGCAGGCGGCGTCCGGGTACGATTGACCCCATGGTGAGCGTGGCGGAATCCTTGGTGCGCCTGCAGGACCTGGCCTCGTCGCCCGTGGTCGCTCGGGTGGCGTCGGCGTTCGCCGAAGCCGGGTACGAACTGGCCCTCGTCGGCGGACCGGTTCGCGATGCGATGCTCGGTCGCACCGTGAGCGACCTCGACTTCACGTCGAACGCCTCGCCCGACCAGATCCTCGCGGTCCTCAAGCCGATGGCGAGTGCCTGGTGGGACGTCGGCCGCGACTTCGGGACGATCGGCGCGAAGGTCACCGTCACCGGCGACGACGGTGTCGAGCATGCCGACACGGTCGAGATCACCACCTATCGGGCCGACGCCTACGACGGCGTGACCCGCAAGCCGGTCGTCGCGTTCGGCGACACCCTCGAAGACGACCTGCGGCGGCGCGACTTCACCGTCAACTCGATGGCGCTCCGTATCCCCGAGATCACCCTCGTCGACCCGTCCGGCGGCGTCGAGGACCTCGTCGCGCACCTGCTGCGGACGCCGAGCTCCCCCGAGGTGTCCTTCGGCGACGACCCGCTGCGCATGCTCCGTGCCGCGCGGTTCGCCTCGCAGCTCGGCTTCCGGCCCACCGACGACGTGATCGAGGCCATGGAGGAGCGGCGCGAGACCATCTCCATCGTGAGCCCCGAACGCATCCAGGCCGAGCTCGGCAAGCTGCTGGCGACCGACCACCCGCGCGCGGGCCTCGAGCTGCTCGTCGACACCGGCATCGCCGACCTCGTGCTGCCCGAGCTGCCCGCGCTCCGGCTGGAGCCCGACGAGCACCACCACCACAAGGACGTCTACCAGCACTCGCTCACGGTGCTCGAGCAGGCGATCGGCTACGAGCACTCGCGGCACCCCGGTGAGGCGCCCGACCTCGTCCTGCGCTGGGCCGCGTTGCTCCACGACATCGGCAAGCCGGCGACGAAGAAGACCGGCCCCGGCGCAGCCGTCACCTTCTACCACCACGACCTCGTGGGGGCGAAGCTGGCGAAGAAGCGCCTCACCGCGCTCCGGTACGACGGCGACACGATCAAGAGCGTCGCTCGGCTCGTCGAGCTGCACATGCGGTTCTTCGGGTACTCCGAGGGCGTGTGGGCCGACTCCGCGGTGCGACGCTACGTCCGCGACGCCGGTCCGCTGCTCGAGCGGCTGCACATGCTCGTCCGCGCCGATGTCACGACCCGCAACCGGCGCAAGGCCGACCGCCTCGGCTTCGCCTACGACGACCTCGAACAGCGCATCGTCGAGCTCCAGGAGCAGGAGGAGCTCGAGTCCGTCCGGCCCGACCTCGACGGCAACCGCATCCAGGAGGTGCTGGGCATCGCACCCGGTCGCGAGGTCGGCGAGGCGTACCGCTGGCTGCTGGAGCTGCGGCTCGACGAGGGCCCGCTCGGCGAGGAGGAGGCCACCCGCCGCCTCCTCGACTGGTGGTCCTCCCGGTGACGGCCCCACCTGCCCGCGAACTGTCACAAACGCACAGTCAGACGGCGTCACACTGACCGTTTCTGACAGCTCGCAGGCGTTCAGACTGAACTGCTAGCCTCCCTGAGGTTCACGGAACGAAGGATTCTCATGCTCAAGCGACACGCCGCCCTCGCGATCGCGGCCGCCTCCGCCCTGATGCTGAGCGGTTGCGCCGCCGGATCCACGGAGCGCACGACCGTCACGGTGCGTGTCTGGGATTCCGCCGTCGCCGACGCCTACGAGACCTCGTTCGCCGCCTTCGAGCGCGAGAACCCCGACATCCGCGTCCGCGTCGACGTCGTCGAATGGGCGGACTACTGGACGAAGCTCCGCACGGACGTCGCGGCGGGCACCGCTCCCGACGTCTTCTGGTTGAACAACTCCTACCTCGCCGGGTATGCGGACAGCGGCAGCGTCCTCGACGTCGGGCAGACGCTCGGCAAGGACGCCTCGAAGGACTGGGCGCCGAGCGTGGTCAGCCAGTTCACCCGGAACGACAAGCTCTGGGCCGTCCCGCAACTGTCCGACGCCGGCATCGCGGTCTACTACAACGCCGACCTCCTCGACGCGGCCGGCGTGAAGCCCGCCGAGCTCGAGGAGGCGACCTGGTCGCCCGACACGACGAAGGACACCTTCCTGCCCCTGGCGAAGAAGCTGACGAAGGACGCGGCCGGGGTCTCGGCCGACCAGCCCGGCTTCAACCCGGCAGCGCCCGCGACCTACGGCACCGGCCTCGGGTACGACCTGCAGGCCGTGCTCCTGCCGTTCATCGGCTCGAACGGCGGGAAGTACCAGGACGGCGACGACTTCGCGTTCAACGACCCGAAGACGAGCGAGTCCGTGAGCTACCTCGTCAACGCGATCAACGGCGCCAAGGTCGCCCCGCCGGCCGCCTCCACGAACGCCGACGGCGACTTCGCCCGCGACGCCTTCCTCCAGGGCAAGGTCGCGATGTTCCAGTCGGGGCTCTACAGCCTGAAGGCCGTGCACGACGGCGCCGACTTCCGCTGGGGTGTCGCCGAGCTCCCGGCCGGCCCCGCTGGCAAGGTCAGCGTCACGAACGGGATCGCCGCAGCGGGCAACGCGGCCACGAAGCACCCCGACCAGGTGAAGAAGGTGCTCGCCTGGCTGGGCAGCACCGAGGGCAACGCGCCCGTCGGTGCGTCCGGCTCGGCGGTCCCCGCCGTCACCGCGGCCCAGAAGCAGTACTTCGACTACTGGAAGGGCCAGGACGTCGACGTGCAGCCCTTCTTCGATGTGATCGCCGACGACGCGAAGACCATCGCGCCCCCGACGGGTGCCGGGTACGCGAAGGGGCTCGCCGCCTACGACCCGATCTTCAAGGAGATCTTCGCCGGCACGACGCCCGTCGCGGACGGTCTCAAGAAGGCGCAGGAGGCGGCCAACGCCGCCATCAACGACTGACCCCGGGCGCAGGGCATCGCAGGGCATGATGGACCATCATGCGGATCCTCATCGCGAGCCACCTCGAGCCTGAGCACGTCGAGGCGATCAGTGCCTCCCACCCCGATGTCGAGGTGCTGTACGACCCGAGGCTCATCGCGGTCCCGCAGTACGTCGCCGATCACCGTGGGCCGGCACCCGAGCTGTCCGCAGCGGACCAGCGACGGTGGGCGGACCTGCTCGCCCGGGCCGACGTCGCGTTCGACTTCGACTGGCAGGACCCGGCGGCACTGCCGGAGCGCGCCCCGAACCTGAGATGGATCCAGGCGACGAGCGCCGGCATCGGTGCGTTCATGCGTCGCACCGGACTCGACCGCAGCGGCATCACCGTCACGACGGCGGGCGGCGTGCATGCCGTCCCCCTCGCCGAGTTCGCCCTCACCGGAGCGCTCTTCGTCGTGAAGGGCGTTCCGTTCCTCCAGCGCCGGCAGCGTGAGCGCCGGTTCGAGCGCTACACGACCAGGCAGCTCGCCGGGATGCGTGTCACGGTCGTCGGCGTCGGCGGCATGGGGTCGAACGTGGTGCGGACCTTCGACGCCATCGGCGCGCGGGTGACCGCGGTGGGTCGGGTCGGCGGCACCTATGAGCTCCCCGACGGCGTCGAGCTGAGCGATGTGGACCGGCTCGACGAGGTGCTGCCGGGCACCGACGTGCTCGTCCTCTGCACGGCGCTCACTCCTGAGACCGAGAACCTCATCAGCGCCGACCGGATCGCGCTCCTGCCCGACGGTGCCGCCATCGTCAACATCTCCCGCGGATCGGTCGTCGATGAGGACGCGCTGATCGAGGCGCTCCGCTCGGGCAAGCTCGGAGGCGCGGCGCTCGACGTCTTCCGCGAGGAGCCGCTGCCCCAGGACTCACCGCTCTGGGACCTCGACAACGCGCTCATCTCGCCCCACTCGGCGTCCACGGTCGAGAGCGAGAACGCGACGCTCACGGCACTGTTCATCGAGAACCTCGCCCGGTATCGAGCGGGCGAGCCGCTGCTGAACCGGTTCGACGCCGAGCGCGGGTACTGACGAACCCCGGATGTCCGGCGATCGGACCCGTATCTCGGCGGCGTCCCAACCTGGCGAAACGCGCGGTCGTTGCGCTACAGATGTCGCTCGCGCACGTTTCGTGCTCGTAACGAATCTGCACCGGAAGCCTTCTCGGTTTGAGGGATTTGTTCGGAGCGTGCTGTAATCCTCTACAAGCACGTGCGAAGAACCTGCACACAGCCGTGCCGTCTCTCACACACAGAAAATGAGGTCGACATCAATGTCATCCCCACGTAGTGGATTCCGCAAGAGCGCCGTCGCGCTCGCGGGTCTGTCCATCACCGCCCTCGCCCTCGCCGGCTGCGCCGCCGGTGGCAGCGGCTCCAGCAGCGGTGCCAGCGGCACGATCGTCATCGGCACGACCGACAAGGTCACGACGCTCGACCCGGCCGGATCCTACGACAACGGCTCCTTCGCCGTCATGAACCAGGTCTTCCCCTTCCTCCTGAACACGCCGTACAACAGCCCCGACGTCGAGCCCGACATCGCCGAGTCGGCCGAGTTCACCTCGCCGACCGAGTACACGGTGAAGCTCAAGGAAGGCCTCAAGTGGGCCAACGGCAACGACCTCACCTCGTCCGACGTGAAGTTCAGCTTCGACCGTCAGCTCGCCATCGCCGACGAGAACGGCCCGTCGTCGCTCCTCGGCAACCTCGAGAAGACCGACGCGCCCGACGACCTCACCGTCGTCTTCACGCTGAAGACCGAGAACGACCAGACCTTCCCGCAGGTGCTCTCGAGCCCCGTCGGCCCGATCGTCGACGAGGACGTCTTCTCCGCCACCGAGGTCACGCCCGACAACGACATCGTCAAGGGCAAGGCGTTCGCCGGTCAGTACACGATCGACAGCTACAAGTTCAACGAGCTCATCTCGTACAAGAAGTACGCCGACTACCAGGGCCTCCTCGGCGAGGCGAAGAACGACACCGTCAACGTGAAGTACTACACCGACGAGTCCAACCTGAAGCTCGACGTCAAGCAGGGCAACATCGACGTCGCATCGCGCAGCCTCTCCGCGACCGACATCGAAGACCTGAAGAAGGACAAGAACGTCAAGGTCGTCGACGGCCCCGGTGGCGAGATCCGCTACTTCGTCTTCAACTTCGACACGATGCCCTACGGAGCGACCACCGCTGACGCCGACCCGGCGAAGGCGCTCGCCGTCCGCCAGGCCGCTGCCGACCTGATCGACCGCGCTGCGATCGCCAAGGACGTCTACAAGGACACGTACACCCCGCTCTACTCCTACGTGCCCGCCGGCCTGACCGGTGCCACCGAGTCCCTCAAGGGCCTCTACGGCGACGGCGACGGCGGCCCCGACGCCGCGAAGGCCAAGGAGACGCTCGAGGCAGCCGGTGTGACCGTTCCGGTCGCGCTCAACCTCCAGTACAACGGTGACCACTACGGTTCCGGCTCCGGCGACGAGTACGCGCTCATCAAGGACCAACTCGAGGCCGACGGCCTGTTCACCGTCAACCTGCAGCAGACCGAGTGGGTCCAGTACGCCAAGGACCGCACGACGGACGTCTACCCGGCCTACCAGCTGGGTTGGTTCCCGGACTACTCCGACGCCGACAACTACCTGTCGCCGTTCTTCGCCACGGACAACTTCCTCGCGAACCACTACGACAACCCGGCCGTCAACGACCTGATCAACGAGCAGCGCTCGACGACGGACGCCGACGCACGGACGAAGCTCATCGAGCAGATCCAGGACACGGAGGCGGCGGACCTGTCGACCATCCCGCTGCTCCAGGGCGCTCAGGTGGCCGTCGTCGGCAAGGACGTCGAGGGCACCGTCCTCGACGCGTCGTTCAAGTTCCGCTACGCGCCCATCACCAAGGGCTGAGTAGCCTGACCAACTGATATCCGACTATGGTGAGTCGGACGTCGCGATCGGGGTGGCTCCACAGAGCCGCCCCGATCGTCTGTCCGGGCTCTACCGAGTCGGTGATCGAGGAGGATCCACTGCAATGACGGCAGCTGTCGCAACCCCACCCCCCAAGGCGGCCAGACGTTCCGGAGGTGGCGGACTCTGGCGGTACCTCGTCATCCGCTTCCTGTTGATCATCCCGACGGTGTTCATCCTCGTCACCATGGTCTTCTTCCTGATGCGCCTGACCGGTGACCCGATCACCGCGGCGCTCGGAGGCCGACTCCCGGCCGATCAGCTCGCGGAACGCATCAGCGCCGCCGGCTACGACCGGCCCATCTTCATCCAGTACTTCGAGTTCCTCGGACAGATCGCGGTCGGCAACTTCGGCACGACGATCTCCGACAACCGGCCGGTCATCGAGGTCCTCCTCACGTACGGCTCCGCGACCCTCGAACTCGCGATCTACGCGCTCGTCGTCGCGTTCATCGTCGGCATCCCGCTCGGCATGCTGGCCGCCGCCCGCCGCGACCGCTGGCAGGACGCGGGCCTCCGCGTCTTCGCCATCCTCAGCTACGCCACCCCGGTGTTCTTCGCCGGCCTGCTGCTCAAGCTGATCTTCTCCGTCTGGCTCGGGATCCTCCCGGTCGCCGGTCGGGCGAGCACCGGCACCGAGCTCACGCTCCAGACCATCTCGAACCCGTCCGGCATCTACCTGATCGACGCGATCCGCCTCGGCGACCCGACGGCGATCAGCGACGTCCTCGCCCACGCGGTGCTCCCGGCGATCGCCCTCGGCCTGCTGACGGCCGGCGTCTTCCTGCGGCTGGTCCGCACCAACGTCATCGGCACGCTCGGTTCCGGCTACGTCGATGCGGCCCGGTCGCGCGGCGTCAGCGAGTTCCGGCTCGTGACGAAGCACGCCTACCGTCCGGCGCTCATCCCGATCATCACGGTCATCGGCCTGCAGATCGCGCTCCTCCTCGCGGGTGCAGTCCTCACCGAGACGACGTTCGAATGGAAGGGCCTCGGCTTCATGCTGAGCGAGTACCTGAAGGCGCGTGACTTCGTCGCCGTCCAGGGGATCGTCGCGTTGCTGGCCGTCATCGTCGCCCTGACCAACTTCATCGTCGACATCATCGCGGCGATCATCGACCCGAGGGTGAGGTACTGAGCATGAGTGCTCCGACAGCCACCACCGCCGTGCAGACCGCGCCCGCGAAGCGTCCGCTGCGCGACCGCCTGCCCGTCGTGAAGCAGTTCCGCCAGTCGGTCGGGCTGCAGCGGGCGATGCTCGTCATCGGTCTCGTCGTCACGGGCGTGTTCGTGCTCATCGCGATCCTCGCGCCGCTCGTCGCGCCGTACCGCTACAACCAGCTGCGCGGCGACGACGGTTCGTTCGGCACGCAGCAGGCGCCGAACGCGACGAACCTCCTCGGCACGACCGTCGGTGGGTACGACGTCCTGTCCCGCGTGCTCTGGGGCGCCCAGACCGCGCTCTTCGTCATCGTGTCCGCGATCATCCTGTCGATCTTCGTCGGTGTGCTGCTCGGCCTCGTCGCCGGGTACTTCGGCGGCTGGCTCGACCGCGTACTCGTGGTCGTGTGCGACGCGGTCTACGCCTTCCCGTCGCTGCTGCTCGCGATCGTCATGTCGATCGTCATCAGCCGCGGCCAGTCGAGCCTCTGGGGTGGCATCCTCGCCGCCGCGATCTCGATCACCGTGGTCTTCATCCCGCAGTACTTCCGGGTGATCCGCTCCGAGGTCGTGCGCATCAAGAGCGAGGCGTTCGTCGAGTCGGCGAAGGTCATCGGTGCGTCGAGCTCCCGCATCATGTTCCGTCACGTGCTGCGGAACGCGACCCGGACGCTGCCGCTCATCATCACCCTCAACGCCTCCGAGGCCATCCTCACGCTCGCGGGGCTCGGCTTCCTCGGGTTCGGCATCGAGCCGACCGCGGCCGCCGAGTGGGGCTACGACCTCAACCGGTCCGTCTCCGACGTCACGAGCGGCACCTGGTGGACCGCGCTGTTCCCCGGTCTCGCGATCGTGCTCGTCGTGCTCGGCATCACGCTCGTCGGTGAGAGCCTCAACGACCTGTCCGACCCGCGTCTGCGCAGCCGTCGTCGGGTCGGCGCATCGAGTGGATCGGTTGCTGCGACGTCGAGCATCACGACCACCGGTGGCACCCCCGACAGCCCCGGTGGCGCCGGGATGATGGACGCCGAGTCGCTGGGCGCCGTGAGCGACGCCGCGGCGGACAGCGATCTGGAGAACCGACGAGAGGACGAGCGCTCATGAGCCAGTCGACGCCGACCACCGGTCCACGCGACCTGGGCACCACGGACATCGTCAGCATCCGCGACCTCGGGGTCTCGTTCTCGACCGACGCCGGCGCGGTGAAGGCGATCAACGACATCTCGCTGTCGGTCGCACCGCGCGAGATCGTCGCGATCGTCGGTGAGTCCGGCTCGGGCAAGACGGTCACGGCCAAGACCATCCTCGGTCTGCTCCCGGAGACGGCGACCGCCTCGGGTGCCGTCGTCCTGCGCTCCCGCGACGGTTCGACCGAGCAGGACGTCGTCACTGCGTCGGCGGAGCAGCTGCGGTCCATCCGCGGCAGCGACGCGGCGATGGTGTTCCAGGAGCCGTCGACGGCCCTCAACCCCGTCTACAAGGTGGGCTGGCAGATCGCCGAAGGTCTCCGCGCGCACGGGTCGTACACGAAGGCCGAGGCGCGGGCCAAGGCCATCGACATCCTGCGTCGCGTCGGCATCCCGGAGCCGGAGGAGCGGGTCGACTACTTCCCGCACCAGTTCTCCGGCGGGCAGAAGCAGCGCATCGTCATCGCGATGGCGCTCGTGCTCGACCCCGGACTGATCGTGGCCGACGAGCCGACGACCGCGCTCGACGTCACGGTGCAGGCGGAGATCCTCGACCTCCTGCGTCGGTGCCGCGACGAGTTCGGGACGGCCATCGTCCTCATCACCCACAACATGGGCGTCGTCGCCGACCTCGCCGACCGCGTCGTGGTCATGTACCAGGGCGACATCGTCGAGGAGGCTCCCGTCCAGGAGCTGTTCTCCTCACCGAAGGCCGAGTACACCAAGAAGCTCCTGTCGTCGGTGCCGCACGTCGGCCGCGGCAAGAGCTCCGCGCCGGCCGAGGTCGAACGCGGCAAGCAGCTGCAGCTTGGTGAGCCGGTGGTGGTCGCGAAGGGCCTCGAGATCGAGTACCCGGGTCGTTTCGGCCGTGCCGGGTTCCGGGCGGTCAAGGGCGTCGACTTCACGATCCACGC
Source organism: Plantibacter sp. VKM Ac-2876 (assembly GCF_015350715.1). Lineage (NCBI taxonomy): Bacteria > Bacillati > Actinomycetota > Actinomycetes > Micrococcales > Microbacteriaceae > Plantibacter > Plantibacter sp. VKM Ac-2876. The sequence goes on from NZ_JADKSI010000001.1 coordinate 1,229,797, forward strand.
GGGCGAGGTGCTCGGCCTGGTGGGGGAGTCGGGGTCGGGCAAGACCACGATCGGCCGCGCGATCGCCGGGCTCACCAAGGTGACCGGCGGCTCGCTGTCGGTGCTCGGTGTGGAGATGAACCGGGTGAAGGAGCGCGAGTTCGCTCCGAAGCGCCGCGAGATCGGGTTCGTGTTCCAGGACCCGGCGACGAGCTTCAACCCGCTGCTCACGATCGCGGAGTGCGTGGCGGAGCCGCTCATCGTGCACGGGCGCTTCGGCGACGCACGGGCGGCCCGGCGTCGGGTGGACGAGCTCCTCGAGGCGGTCCAGCTGCCGAAGGCGTTCGGCGACCGGTTCCCGCACGAGCTCTCCGGAGGGCAGCGGCAGCGCGCTTCGCTCGCGCGGGCGTTGGCGCTCGAACCGGCACTGCTGGTCGCCGACGAACCGACCTCGGCGCTCGACGTGTCCGTGCAGGCCCGCGTGCTGGAGCTCTTCGCCGAGCTGCAGCGTGAGTTCGGGTTCGCGTCGCTGTTCATCAGCCACGACCTCGCGGTGGTCGACATCCTCGCCGACCGCATCGTCGTGCTGTACCGCGGCGACATCGTGGAGGAGGGGCCCGGCTCAGCGGTGCTCGGTGCGCCGAGCGACGTCTACACGCGTCGTCTCCTCGCGTCGCTCCCCGTGCCAGACCCGGCCGAGCAGGCCGTGCGACGCGAGGAACTCAAGCGCCTCCGCGCCTGACAGCAGGAGATCTGCACGAGGGCAGGATCGAACGTCGCGTTCGGTCCTGCCCTCAGGCGCTTCTCCTGTTACCAAGCGGTGGTGTGTGACCTCAGCCGAGCTTGACGGCGGTGCCGTAGGCGACGACCTCCTGGTAGTTCTGGCCGACCTCGGCCGCGTCGAACCGCATCGCGAGCACCGCGTCGGCGCCGAGCGCGGTGGCCGCCTCGATCAGTCGCTGCTTCGCTTCCTCGCGGCTCTCAGCGAGCTGCTTGGTGAGCCCGGAGAGCTCACCGCCCAGCAGTGCCTTGAAGTTGGCGCCGAGTTGCACGCCCGCGTTGCGTGCACGGACCGTGAGTCCGGTCACCTCGCCCAGCACCTCGGTGACCTGGCGGCCGGGGACATCGTTCATCGTCGAGATCAGCATGTTCGCAGTCTGGCACCGCTGAGCCCGCCCCCATAGGGGGGGATGTCCCGTCTTCGCGGACTGCTTGGCCGTGCCTGCCGCGCAGCGAGCCCACCCCCGCTCCGTCCCTGCGCTGCCCGCACGAGACCCGGACGGAATCCGTGATTCCGTCCGGGTCTCGTGTCTCCAGCGAGAGGTCGCGTCGGGCGAGGTCGGCGGGTGACGGCAGACTGGGGTGGTGCACATCGTCCTCCAGCAGCTCGACGGCGCCCGCGTGCGCGTCGTGCACCTCGAGGACCGCCCCACTCCGTCCGGCGAGCCACCTCCGGTCTCCGAGACCACCATGCCGCGCGCCGACCTCGCGGCCTTCGTCCGGCGTCTCGAAGCCGAGCCGAATCCGCCGCGCTGGGTCTGGGACGACACGACGCTCTGGTACCCGGCGCTCCTCGCCGCGGGTGTCCGCGTCGCGCGCTGCGTCGATCTCCGGCTCTCCCACAACCTCCTCCGCAACGCCGCCTTCACCGCCGACTCCGCCCTCGCGTCGGCTCCGGCCGGCCCGTGGGACGAGGTCCTCGACCCACGCGTCGCCCAGCGCGCGGAGGCGGTCGGGACCCTCTTCGACCTCGACCTCCCGGGCGGCGAACGCGATCCCGTCGCCGAGTTCACGCTCCAGCGTGACGCCGTCGACGGCGCGACACCGCAGGGACGCTCGCAGCTCGGACTCCTCCTCGCCGCCGAGTCCGCCGGTGCCCTCATCGCCACGGAGATGACCTTCGCCGGTCTCCCGTGGGACGCCGAGGCCCACGACCGCATACTCGCCGACGCCCTCGGCCCCAAGGTGCCGCCCGGTGTCCGTCCGGCGAAGCTGGCCGCGGTCCTCGAGGAGGTCAAGGCCGCCCTCGGAGTGCAGGAGCTCAGCCCCGAGTCGCCTGGCGAACTCCTCAAGGCCCTCCAGCGTGCCGGCATCAACGCGACCTCCACCCGGCAGTGGGAGTTGCAGGAGATCGAGCACCCCGTCATCGAGCCGCTGCTCCGGTACAAGAAGCTGTCCCGCCTCCTCACCGCGAACGGTTGGACGTGGGTCGAGACCTGGGTGAAGGACGGACGCTTCCGCCCCACCTACGTGCCCGGCGGGGTCGTCACCGGCCGCTGGGCGTCCGACGGCGGCGGTGCACTCCAGCTCCCGCACCAGGTCCGCGGCGCCGTCCTCGCGGACGAGGGGTGGCGTTTCGTCGTCGCCGACGCCGCGCAGCTCGAGCCACGGATCCTCACGGCGATGTCCGGCGACCGCGCGATGGCCGATGCCGGACGCGGCGTCGACCTCTACCAGGGCATGGTCGACGTCGGCGCGGTCGACACCAGACCACACGCGAAGATCGCGATGCTCGGTGCCATGTACGGCGCGACGACGGGGGAGAGCGGGCGCCTCCTGCCCCGGCTCACACGCGCGTTCCCGCGCGCGATCGAGTTCGTCGAGACGGCCGCCAGGGCAGGAGAGCGCGGGGAACGGGTCAGCACCCGGCTCGGACGTACCTCACCGCTGCCCGGCGAGACCTGGCGGGAGATCCAGTCGGCCGCGTCGATGGAGGGCGCCAACGCCGCCGCGACCCAGCGCGCCCGCATGGAGGCGCGCAGCTGGGGTCGCTTCACCCGCAACTTCGTCGTGCAGGGCACCGCCGCCGAATGGGCGCTGTGCTGGATGGCCGGCCTCCGGACACGGCTGCAGGCGCTCGCCGCAGAGACAGTCGGTCCGGCGGCAGCGCTCACCGAGTCGGCCCACCTCGTCTTCTTCCTCCACGACGAGATCGTCGTCCACTGCCCCGAGCACCAGACCGAGCGGGTCGTCGCCCTCGTGCGTGAGGCGGCTGCAGAGGCCGGCCGCCTGATCTTCGGCACCGCGCCGGTCGAGTTCCCGGTCACCACCGCCGTCGTCACCTCCTACGCCGACGCCAAGTAGCCCGCGAACTGTCAGTTGATGCGGGTGTGCGCGGCCCGCACTGTTCCGAAGTGACCGTTCGCGGGCTTGACGCTGTCGAAACAGGCCGCGGGGTGGGATGGGTGCATCACCGTCGAAAGGATGCACCATGACCGTCGAACACGTCTCGACCCGCCCGATCGCCAGCACCGTCGTCGAGTCGGAGAGTGGCCAGTCGTTGACCAGGGTGCTGGAGACCGGCGGGACGGTCATCGGCTGCGTGACCGGTTGGGTCGTCGTCGTGGGGATCTTCCTGGGGGCCTCCGTGATCGGCACCATCTGCATCGGCGGGACGGCCGCGATGCTCGCCGCGGCCTTCCTCGCGCCGGCAGGCGCAGGTGGATGACAACCGCCCCGGGCCCCCACCTGCCGTATACGTATTCAATCGCATATGGCCCGTGGAATAAGGCTTCCCTAAGTCCACTGCATACGTATACCATCAGCGCATGGTACTCATCAGATATCGGGCGACACCGATCATCGCACTGGCGGCCGTGGGCGTTCTCGCCCTCACCAGCTGTGGCGCGGGCAGTCGCACCGGCAACGCGAATGCGACAACGGTGTCGTGCGGATACACGGCTCCCGAGGGCAAGACCACGGTCAACGTCCTCGCCTACAACTCGTCGGCCATCGACCCCTTCACGGACACGATGGTTTCGAGTTGCTCCACCGACGACGTCACGCTGAAGCACGACCCGATCGACTTCGGCGGACAGGTGACGAAGACGACCGCGACGCTCGCCGGCGACACCGGCACGTACGACATCATCGAGACGTACGGTTTCGTCATCCCCGGCCTCGCCGAGGACGGGAAGCTCGTGCCACTCGACGACCTCTACGACGAGCTCGCCGAGGAGTACGACCTCGACGCCCTGAGCGAGTCGATGCGCGCAGGCATGTCCTACGACGGCAAGCTCTACGCCCTGCCCATGCAGGCGCAGATGTTCGTCACGGCCTACCGCACCGACGTCTTCGACGACCTCGGCCTCAAGCCGCCGACCACCTTCGACGAGATGATCACGGCAGCCGAGGCCATCAAGCAGGCCGGCGTCATGGAGTACCCGATCGCCCTGCCGTGGCTCGCCACCGCGGACGTGTCGACCAGCTACCAGGCGGCGATGAACTCCCTGGGTGCGGACTTCGTGTCCGCCGACGGTGAGGTCACCCTCGACACCCCTGAGGCCAAGCAGGCGCTCGAGGCGATGCTGTCGCTCAAGCCGTACATGGACCCGCAGGTCACGACCTTCGACCAGCCGAAGGTGCAGCAGCAGATGTTCAACGGGACGGCGGCCATGTCGATCATGTTCTCCGGCCGGATGAACGACCTGACGCTGCCGGCCAACTCGAAGCTGTCCGACTCCTTCGGCTTCGCGGGGGCTCCGAAGCTCACCGCGGACGCGCCGTACTCCTACAACCGCCTGTCCATCGACGGCTGGTCGATCCCCTTCAATACGAAGCTCGACAAGAAGATGCTCTTCACGATGATGGCGTCGGCGGTCAGCGAGAAGGCGTCCAAGGCCTCAGTCCCGGCCGCATATCCGGCTCGCGCCGACATGGTCACGGACGAGAACTCGCCGTACGGGGCGGCCGCCAACGACTCGATCGACTCGGCCATGCCGCCCGTCGTGTCGCCCTACCTGGCCGACATGACCAACGAGATCCGTCCGATCCTCGTCGAGGTGCTCAACGGCAACCTCTCCGTGGACGACGGCCTGGCACAGATGCAGGCCGCCGGCGAGAAGATCGCCGGCTGATCCACCGAGTGCAGGATCCGATGGGTGCGGCCCGGACGAACGGTCCGGGCCGCACCGTCTCCGAGAAGGGATGTCGATGAAGACACGCGAGTTCTGGGTGCTGTTCTTCCCCAGTCTGCTGGTGATGGGGGCGCTGCTCGTCCTGCCGCTCGTGCGGACGGTGCAGTGGAGTTTCGAGCAGGTCCGCTACGGCGTACCGGGTGAGTTCGTCGGCTTGGCCAACTTCGTGGAGGCGCTCACGGATGTCCGGTTCGGGCGCGCCGTGCTCTTCACGGTGAGCGTCACGGTGGTCACCACGATCATCCTGCTGGTCGGCGGGTACATCATCGCCACGGCGGTGAACCGCCTCACCATCACGCGACCGCTCGTCCTCGGCATCATGCTCGTCTCCTACGTGCTGCCGAACCTCGTCGGTGCCGTGGCGTTCTCCTGGCTGTTCGACGACAGCTTCGGCGGGTTGGCGAACCGGATCATCGAGGCCTTCACGGGCAATCAGGTGCTCTGGTTCACCGATCAGGTGCCGAACGGGATCCTCGTGATCGCCAACACCGTCTGGAGCATGATCCCGTTCGCGATGCTCATCATCCTGGCGGGTCTGCAGGGGGTGCCGTCCGAGCTGAAGGAGGCGGCCCGCATCGACGGCGCGAGTTCGTTCCAGACCCACCTGCACGTCATCATCCCCACGATCCGCGGGGTGCTCGGCTTCGTCACGCTCATCACGATCATGGACGTGCTCCGCATGTTCGACAACCTCATCCCGTTGTCGCCGCAGGCGCAGTCGATCGGCAACGAGTCGATCATGCTCTACGTCTACTCGGTCGCCTTCGCGGACGGTGCCCAGCGTCTCGGTCTCGGCAGCGCGATCAACGTGCTCACCATCCTCCTCATCCTCATCATGCTCATCCCGTTCATCCGGGGGATCTTCAAGGAAGCGAAGGCCGAACGATGACCATCAAGCCGCTCGACCTCTCCACCCGCGCGATCACCACCGGCGGAGCGCCCCGCCGGAAGCCGACTCGTCGGCGGCCGCTCACCGGCATCCTGCTCGGCCTGCTGTGCGTCCTCATGCTGAGTCCGTTCATCTGGATGACCCTGTCGGTCACGAAGCCGACCGACGTCGCCTTCGCGAACCCGCCCGTGTTCTCTGGGTACACGCCGACCCTCCAGGCGTTCGTCGACCTGTGGCAGACGACCTACTTCGCCGACTACCTCGTGAACACGCTCGTCGTGGCGGTGGTCTCGACGGTCCTCGCGCTCGTCATCGGCATCCCGGCGGCCTACGCGCTCTCGCGGTTCCCGAGCTACGTCTCCGCACTCCTGCTGGTGCTCGCCCTCGTCTTCCGCGCGCTTCCCCGCTTCGCCGTGGTCCTGCCGATGTACGACATCAGCAAGTCGCTCGGCATCTACGACACGACCTTCGCGCTCGCGCTCGCCCTCGTCGCCATCAACCAGCCGTTCACGATCTGGCTCCTCCGGAACTTCTTCGCGGAGATCCCGCGCGAGCTCGACGAGGCGGCGATGATCGACGGGTGCAGCCGGATCGGCATGCTGCGTCGGGTCATGATCCCGCTCATGGGTCCGGGCATCCTCACGGCCGGGATCTTCGTGTTCCTCTTCGCGTTCCAGGAGTACCTCACCGCGCTGGTCCTCACCGACTCGTCCTCGAAGACGGTGCCGGTGTTCATTGCGACCCAGCTCGGGCAGACCCTTCCGATGCTGCAGCAGGCCGGCGCCGCATCCATGCTGCTCACCATCCCGGTGGTCGTGATCGCGTTCATCGCACAGAAGTACCTCGTCGCCGGCCTGAGCGACGGCGCCGTCAAGGGGTGACCGGGTCGGCCGTGCGACCACCGCTCGTCCTGCTTCCCGGGATGAACTGCAGCGACGACCTCTGGGCCGAGGTCGACGTACCGGGTTCGATCCGATGGCCGCTCGCCGAGCGGTCGGTCGCGCGGCAGGTGACGGAGCTGCTCGACGGCCTCCCGGAGCGCTTCGTGATCGCCGGACTGTCGCTCGGTGGGGTGATCGCCATGGAGACGGCCCTGGCCGCACCGGACCGGGTGGCGGGGCTCTGCGTCATGTCGGTGAACGGGAGGGCGCCGACCGCGGCGCAGCGACAGGGGTGGCGGGCCTGGCGCGAGCGGCTTGCGACGGGCGAGACTCCGGCGGGGTTGCAACGAGAGATCCTGCCATCGCTGTTGCAGGCACCGGTCCGACGGCGCCGACCCGACCTCACCGATCGCGTGCTCGGCATGGGTGCGCAGACGACGGCGGATGAGCTCGACGCGCAGCTCGCGCAACAGCTCAGCCGGCGGCCACTGCTCGACCGGCTCGCCGCGCTCGATCTGCCGACGCTCGTGGTCTCCGGGGCTGCCGATCCGATCTGCCCACGCGCGTTCCATGATGAGATCACCGCCGCGGTCCGCGGTGCACGGCTCGTGTCCGTCGACGCCGGACACCTCCCGCCCCTCGAACGCCCCGATGCGGTGCGAGCCGTGCTCGACACCTGGTTGGCGGAGGTGGCGGGAGGGCCGCGTCAGCGCTGACCGGCGACGAAGCCGCGCAGCTCCGCCATCAGGGCGTGGGCGAGGTTCACGACGACGAGGCCGGCCCCGTCGGCGAAGGACTCCGCCGCTGCCGCCCGGGTGCCGACGATGTCCATGCGCAGGGCGCCGGACCGGGCCAGTTCCGCATGCACGGCGGCGATGGAGTCGCTGACGGACGGATCCTCCGGTCCGCTCGACGCCGCGAGGTCCGCTGGCCCCACCAGGATGCCGTCGAGTCGCGGGGTCACCACGATCTCGCCGACCGCGGCGACGCCGGCGGGTGACTCGACCATGCCGATGAGGAGCGTGTGCTCGAGGAACCACCGGCTGTGCTCCTCCGGTGGGGTCAAGCCGAAGCGTCCGGCACGGCTGTAGGTGGCGAAGCCGCGTGATCCGACCGGCGGGTACATCGCCGCATCGACGACGGCTGCGGCGTCGGCGGCCGAGTCGAGGTGCGGCGCGACGATGCCCTGGGCGCCCTGGTCGAGGATGCGCAGCACTTGGGCGGTGTCGTGTTCCGCGACTCGGACGATGACCGGGACGCCGTGGATCGATGCCAGCGCGATGTGCTGTCGGAGGGCGACCACGTCGGCCGGTCCGTGCTCGGTGTCGATCAGGACGAAGTCGAAGCCCGCGACCGCCGCCATCTCGACGAGTTCCTCGGCGGGCATACGCAGGAGGACGCCCAGCAGCCGATCTCCGCGCCTGGCGCGCTCGCGGAGGGACGCGCTCACGCGATCATCCCCGCGGAGAGGTCGACGTCGGAGCCACAGAGACCCGGCATCCCGAGCATGGCGAGGACGGCGGCGCCGACCTCCTCCTCGGTGACCATGCGGCCGAGTGCGGCCCGGGAGACGAAGGCGGCTTCGGCGGCTTCGACGCTCGCCCCCGAGCGTTCGGCCTCGAGCCGGAAGTTGCGTGCCATGCGGGGCCCGCTCACCGGGCCGGGGGAGAGGGTGTTGACCCGGACGCCGGCCGGGCCGACCTCGAAGGCGAGGGTGGACGTGAGGCCGATGACGGCCATCTTCGAGGCGCAGTACGGCGTGCGGTGGGCGAGCGGCCGTTTGCCGGACACCGATGCGATGTTGACGACGTCGCCGTCGCCACGAGCGGTCATGCCCGGCAGGAAGGCCCGGCAGAGCAGGTAGGTGCCGCGGACGTTGACCGCGAACACCTCGTCCCAGTCCGCCGGCTCGATGTCGGTGAGCGCGGCGACCGGGCCCGGGACGCCGGCGTTGTTGACGAGGATCGAGACCTCCGTGTCGGCGAGGGAGTCGCGGAGCTCGTCGACGGACGCGGGCGACGCGACGTCGCAGACGGCGGTGCGGGTCCGACCCCCCAGCCGGTCCCGCACCGCCTGCAGCCGCTGTTCGTCCCGCCCGACCAGGACGAGGTCGGCGCCGGCCGCGTGCAGCGACGTCGCGATCGCCGCGCCGAGACCGCTACCGCCACCCGTAACGAGCGCGGTGCGGCCACGGAGGTCGGTCACGGCGCGTCCGTCCCGGCAGTGTGGGCCTCGTCGATCCACGGGAAGTCCGTTCCGCGGTGTCGCCAGACGCGGGCATCGCCGGAGCGCGCGTGTCCTTCGAACAGTTCGACGCGGGCCGCTCGTCCGCAGACCTCGCCGAGGTCTGCCGACGAGGACGGCTCGACGATCTCCTGGTAGGTCACGGTCCGCAGGTACTTGCCGACCCAGAGCCCACCCGTGTAGCGGGCCGCGCCGAGGGTGGGGAGCACGTGGTTCGTGCCGATGACCTTGTCGCCGTAGGACACGCAGGTGTCTTCGCCGAGGAAGAGCGCGCCGTAGTCGTGCATCCGGGTCAGGGCTTCCCGAGGGCGCTCGGTGAAAACCTGGACGTGTTCGAACGCCAGGCTGTCGGCGATGCGGTAGGCCTCGTCGAGGTCGTCGGCGACGATGACCTGTCCCCAGTCCCGCCAGGCCGGCTCGGCGTAGTCACGCGTCGGCATCCCGGGGAGCAGGCGCTCGATCCAGTCCATCACCTGTTCGCCCAGCGTCTGCGACGTCGTCACGAGGACCGCTGGTGACTCGGGGCCGTGCTCCGCCTGGGAGAGCAGGTCGACGGCGGTGAAGAACGGGTCCGCATGCTCGTCGGCGACGATCAGGATCTCGGTCGGACCTGCGAACAGGTCGATCCCGACCTCGCCGAACAACTGGCGCTTGGCCTCGGCGACGTAGGCGTTCCCCGGCCCGGCGATGAGGTTGACCGGGCTGATCGACTCGGTACCAACGGCCATCGCGGCGACGGCCTGGACACCGCCGAGCAGGTAGATCTCGTCCGCCCCGGCCAGCTTCATGGCCGCGATCGTGGCCGCGGGGATCTCTCCGCGGATCGGTGGCGTGCAGGCGACCACCCGCGGGACGCCGGCGACCTTCGCGGTGATGATCGTCATGTGGGCGGACGCGGTGAGCGGGTACTTGCCGCCGGGGATGTATGCGCCCGCGGCCTGGACGGGCACGTGCTTCTGGCCGAGGAGGACGCCTGGTAGCGTCTCGACCTCGATGTCGACGAGCGAGTCCCGCTGCGCCTGGGCGAAGCGGCGGACCTGTGCCTGCACGAACTCGATGTCGGCGATGACCTGCGGGTCGAGCGTCGCCATGATCTCGTCGACCTGCTCGTCGGACAGACGGTACGAGTCGCGGCTCGAGCCGTCGAACTGCTCGGCGTAGCGCCGGACCGCGGCGTCGCCGTCGGTCCGGACGTCGCCGATGATGCCGCGCACGCGTTCGGCGACATCCAGTTGTGCGGTGTCGGCGAAGGTCTTCGTCGGCGCGCTCTTCAAGTGCAGGGGCATCCCGTCTCCTTTGACTGCATACGTATGTCAATAGTATGCCCGCGTATGCACAGAGGGTCAAGGCGGTACAATCCGAAGGACTCCGGAACCGATCACATCGGTCGCCTTCCACAGGCGGTTCCGGAAGGACGGACGCACGGAGGTACCCGATGGTCGTGACCAGCCGAGACGTGGCGCGACTCGCCGGCGTCTCCCAGCCCACCGTCTCGCGGGCGCTCCGCGACGACATCCGCGTCTCGGAGCAGACCAAGCAGCGCGTCCGCGAGGCCGCGCAGCTTCTCGGCTACATCCCGAGCGAGGCCGGCCGAGCGCTCTCGTCGGGGCGCACGCGACGCATCGGGATGCTCCTGACGGATCTCGACAGTCAGTTCTACTCGCACATCATCGCGCCCGTGCATCGCGAGCTCGAGCGACTCGGATATCAGCTCATGCTCCACACCGAGACGGCCGACAACGACACGATCGTCGAGCGGTTGCTCGCCAATGGACTCGACGGCGTCATCCTCGCCACGACCACGATCGATTCCGCGGCGCCACTGCGGCTGCGCGACCGGGGTCTCCCGTTCGTGTACTTCAACCGCACCGGATCGCTCGTCGACGCCGATGCGACCGTGGTCGACGCCGCTCCCGGATACCGCGAGGCGGTCCGGGCGGCGGTCGACCTGGGGCATCGGAACGTCGGCGCCGTGCTCGGCCCGAGCAATACGAGCACGGCGCAACACCGCGAGCAGGCGTTGCGGGCCGCGCTCGGCGAGCATGGCATCGTGCTGGACGAGCGCCTGGTGCGGCGGGTGCCCTACTCCTCCGCGGCCGGGGAGGTCGCGGCTCGAGAGCTGCTGGAGTCCGGCGGAGAGCCCACGCCGACCCTGCTGTTCTGCGGGAACGACGTCGTCGCCTACGGTGCCCTGAACGCCGCACATCGGCTCGGCCTCCGGGTGCCCGAGGACCTGTCCGTCGTCGGCTTCGACGACTTGCCGGAGGCCGCCTGGCCGATCATCGACCTCGCGACCGTCGGATTCGACATCGCCGGCATGGCGAGCGCGTCCGCCGACCTGGTCGTCCGTCGGATCGAACACCCGGACGCCGAGCTCGAGCGTGCCGTCTTCGCCTCGTCGTTCCACGGTCGCCGCACCCTCGGTCCCGCGCGCTGAGTTCGGCGCCGTTCTCCGCTCCACGGCTATGACACCGTGTGTTCTCGGTCAGCCTCTTGCATGGCGTTGTGCATACGCATACACTGCATCTACCGCTTGGTCGGTCCAGACGAAGACCGGCGGGTGCTGACGACGAAGGAGTGACCTGCATGCCTCTCGACCCGGTGGCCTATCGGCCGTACCAGGATCCCGACGACTTCATCCGTGAGGTCACCGACCTCATCTGGGTGGATCGGTCCATCAGTTTCATCCGGGACAACTACGAGCCGGACTCGATCGTCCACGGCGCCTACGGCACGTCGACGACGCGTGAGGAGGTCATCCAGGGCACGCTCATGCGCATCTCCGCGACCCCCGACCGCACCGGTCAGGCCGAGGACGTGATCTGGGAGGCGCGTGGCGACGACGCGTTCCTGAGCTCGCACCTCGTGTTCTCCGGGCATCTGCAGACCTCCGAGTACAGCCGGACGATCGCCAACTGTCTCTACCGCCGCGGCCGCATGGTCGAGGAGTGGGTCGTCCGCGACACCCTCGCCGGCGCGCTCCTCCACGGTGTCGACGTCGAGGAGTTGGCCAGGGTGCAGGCGTTCCGCGGGTATCAGGGCTCCTGGACCGAGGCTGCGCCCGCCGACCCGATCGCCGTCGGCGACTCCGGTCCGCGTCCCGACGACCACCACGCCGAGGTGAGCACCGTCCTCGAGATGATCCAGACCATCTGGAACGAGCGGGACCTGCAGAAGGTCGAGAAGTTCTTCGAGCGCGACCTCACCCTCCTCACCGTGGGGAACCGCATCGTCATCCGGCCCGAGGGGTACCGCCGCGCGCTGCTGCGCCTGTTGGAGTCCTTCCCGGGTGGCCGGTTCGAGATCCGCGACATCCAGGCGCACTACGACGTCCGGTACGCCGGACACCGGGTGGCCGTCACCTGGAAGTTCGTCGGCGACTACACCGGCGTCCCGAACTACGGTCCGCTCACCGGGCAGCCGGTGGACCTGCTCGGGATCTCGCAGTTCACGCTGCACAACGGGGCCATCGTCAAGGAGGTCCGGCTCTGGGACGACATCGCCCTACGGGCGCAGATCGCCGCCGCACGAGGGGACGAGCCCGTCGGGCCGTCCAACATCTACTGACACACCGAAGGAGCATCACCATGAGCGACGTCATCGTCGACACGCGCGAGATCGAGCGCCGGACCATCCGGCGCTCCGACTGGGTGGCCTGCAACGCCGCCTTCATCGACTGCCGGACGCCGGGGTCGGACCGCAAGGAGAACTACGCCTTCATCGGCGCCGGGGTCTCGCAGAACCCGAACCAGGTCGTGAACCTCACCGAGAACCACGGCTTCAACACCGGTGCCGCGGGCATGCCGAACGGCATCTCGAACAACCTGCACCTGCACTTCACCGCCGAGGTGTTCATCAACCTGGGCGGCGAGTTCCGCCTGCGTTGGGGCGTGGACGGCACGGAGGGCGAGTACGTCAGCCACGACGGCGACGTCATCTCCATCCCGACCTGGATCTTCCGCGGCTTCACCAACGAGGGGCCGGACGAGGGCATCCTGTACACGGTGCTCGGCCGCGATGTCACCGGCGGCATCATCTGGGGGCCGTCGGTCCTCAAGGAGGCCGAGTCCTACGGGCTCCACCTCACGGCCGACAACCAGCTGATCGACACCGTGGCGGGTGACGAGCTGCCCGAAGACGTCGCGCTCATCACCCCGATGAAGCAGCGGTACATCGACGAGCTGACGAGTTACTCCGTCGAGGAACTGCGATCCCGCGTCGTCCAGCCCGGCGACCGCGTCTACTCCTCCTCCGCGTTGCTGTGCACCGCGGTCGAGGGCGGTGCGGCCGACCTCGCGCTCGTCATCGGCTACGGCATGTCGGAGAACCGTCGGCAGGTCCCGTCGATCCACGAGCCGCACTCCTTCAACCTCGCCTGGGTGCGCGCGGCGTCCGGCCAGGGTGTGCTGCGGCACCGCCACGACCAGACGCAGGCGCTCCTGGTGAAGTCGGGGCGTTGGGACATCACGCTGAACGGCGACCCGTCGACGACCGTCACGATCGGCGCCGGTGACTCCTTCTCGGTGCCGCAGGGCAGCTGGCGCTCCTATGTCTGCGTCGACGGCGGCGACACCGGTGCGGGCGAGATCCTCGTCATCAACGGCGGCGACGATCGGGTCACGCTCGAATGGGCCCCCGAGGTCGTGTCGGCCGCGGCAGACGCCGACTGGACGATCGACCCGAACGGCTACCTCGCTCCGCTCGGCGTCATGCTGACGGCGACCGAGGACGACTGACCCGCTCCGCTCGCTCTTGAGGGGTCCCGAACGGCTGGTGCGGCCCGCCCGCCGCCCGCCGTCCGGGACCCCTCGCGGGCTCAGCCGCCGGTGATCGCCCGGACCGCGTCGCCGATGATGAGGTACCAGCCGTAGACGGCGAGGGCGAGGCCGATGAGCCACCACCACTCGGTCCGCCGGGACAGGCGTCTGCCAGGACGCGCCACGCCTCGGGGCGGACGGATCAGCGGGACCGAACCCCGCATCGTCGCCGAGTCGACCGGTTCCAGTCGGCGATCCCGCCAACGCTCCCACTGAGTGATGCGCTCGGTCAGGATGTCGACGACCGACATCAGCCACCTCCACACCTCGGGGTCGAGGGTGGAGAGGTCCTTGGGTGAGTAGAGGAAGAGGTGGTCGTCGACGATCTCGACATCGAGCTCGGCGACGGTGTCGATGAACCTCGCCATGATGTCGGGCGTGAAGAGGTAGAGGGCGTCGGTCTCGTAGCCGCGCGGGCAGTACAGCTCGAAGTGGCGGTCGAAGTCGCCTTCGAGTGAGAGCCGCTGGTCCTTGGCGTAGGTGACGGGCAGGCGGGGGTGCAGGAGCGAGTTGTTGCCGACGGCGTCCAAAACGATGTGGGGGAGCGCCACCGGCAGCCGGAGCGCCACGTAGCCCCACCGATGCTCCTTGCGGTTCCGTCCCGAACCGATGGTCGTTCGCAGGTTCCCGACGGACAGCGGCGACCTGCCGTCCCGCCACAGCAGGTCCCTGACCACGCTCGTCCCGCCCATCGTGAAGATGAGGCCGGGCAGCGCCACCGGTATGGCGAACGGCCGGTAGCTCAGGCCGTTCGCCCGCGCGAACCGGTCCAGCCGGTACTGGCGGACGCCGCTGCGTCGTCGGACCGTCCGCACCAGCAGGACGAGCATGCCGACCGGCAGCGCGAGGTAGGGCAGGAGGATCAGGGCCGACCAGTCCCATGGTTCATCCGGCATCGAGCCGTCCTCGAGTACGAACCACCAGGCGGAGAGGAAGAAGATCGGCAGCACCGCCAGCACGACGGCGGGCCAGATCGCCGCCATGAGTGGTGGACGGACCTCGCCCGGGAGGCCCGTGCGGTACTCGCGGAGCGCGCGTCGGTCGATCCGTTCGGTGAGTGGTCGCGTGTCCAGCGTCGCGGTTCGTGTCGTCGGACCGGTCATCGTACGTGCGGTGTTCCGTGCGGTTCGGGCACGGGCGTCATCGTCGCGGGCGTCCGGCCAGGGCGGTTCGCGGCGACAGTGAGTACCCGGCCGGCCGCGTGGACCAGGGTCTCGAGCGGACCGCGACGCTTGGTGAGGGCGATGATCCAGCCGAGGAGGAGCGCGCCGGCGACGTGGACGAGCCAGAGCTGGGGGCTCGAGATCAACCACGCCGTGTCCGCATACGTCCCGGCGATCGCGGCGATCAAGGCGCCCACCGACGCCATGAAGACGTGCGCCGAATAGACGGTGAGCGGCGCGGCCCCGGCCCCGGTCGCCGGCAGGAGTGCGAGCGACCAGCCGCGGGTCAGGACCGTGCCGAGTGCCAGGCACAGGCCGATGACGACCGCCGCGATCCCGATCGTGAAGACGAGGTCGAGCGTGGTGCCCGAGTGCGGGGCGCGGGCGACGAGCCACCAGAAGGACTCCGTGGGGCTCGTTCCGTACATCCCTTCGGCGAGGGCGTCCTCGACGGCGGTGATCGTCGTCGGATCGGGCTCGAGGCCGCCGGTCCAGGCGCGCGCGATGCCCTGCACGCCGCCGACGGGACCGAGGAGCAGGGCGGCGAGGCGATCCGCGGCGATGGCGACGACGAGTCCGATCGCCGCGAGCCGGAGTGCGAAACGCCGCAGGGTCCCGTTCGCCCGTGCACCCATGAGCAGCCGACCGACGGCCATCCCGACGAGGACGTAGACGATCCAGGTGAGCGCCGGGTACACCCCGGTGAGGAGCAGCCCTCGGGCGAATCCGCCGCTCGAGACGTCGAACCAGGACGCACTGCCGATCTCGGGGGAGTCGACGCCGCTGAGCGGCACCCGGAGCGCCTGCGAGCAGATCGGCCAGACCACCGCCCAGACGGCCGCGACGATCAGCAGCGTGCGCGGACGCCATGTGACGGCAGGGATCGCGAGCCAGAAGGTCACGCCGTAATACGCGATGATCACGTAGATGCCGCCGGGCAGGACGCCGAGGGTGAGGCCGAGGACGAGCAGGGCGAAGCCGCGTCCGAAGAGGTTGAGGCGCGCTGCTGCTGGAGAACCGGCGGAGAGGTCGCGGCGGCTGGTGAGGACGATCCCGATCCCGGCCAGCACCGCGAACAGGGCCGCGGCCTTGCCCGACAACACCTCCGTGATCGGCGTGTGTCCGCCGGTCGCGATGTCGAACGCCCAGACGTGCGTGGCCATCATGCCGATGAGGGCGAGGAAGCGCGCGAGGTCGAGACCGATCAGTCGGTCGGCGCGCTGTCGGCTGGCTGGGCTGCTCATCGGGTCCAGCATCCCACGCGTAGCGGCTCCGCGACAGGCCCGCGGTGGCGGTACGGGCTCCCGTCCGGTACGCTGTGAAGGTTGCCCGGGTGCGTCCGCTCTGTTCTCGCCCGATCGCAACGATGCTTACACCCTCCTGCCACAGAAAGTCTGTGGCCGTTCGAGTCCGAAGGAGGTGGGTTAGTGACGCATCAGTACGAACTCATGGTCATCCTCGACCCCGAGATTGACGAGCGCACGGTTGCACCGAGCCTCGACAAGTTCCTCAACGTCATCCGCAACGATGGTGGAACCATCGACAAGGTCGACATCTGGGGCCGTCGTCGTCTCGCTTACGAGATCAACAAGAAGACCGAAGGCATCTACGCCGTCGTGGACTTCACTGCGACGAGCACTGCCACGCAGGAGCTCGACCGTCAGCTGAAGCTCTCCGAGGCCGTCATGCGCACCAAGGTGCTGCGTGCCGAAGAGGCCATCGCTCAGGTCGCCACCGAGACGAAGCGCAGCGAAGAGAAGGCCGCCCGCAAGGCTGCCGCCAAGCCCGCTGCTGCTGTCGCCGCGGCTCCCAAGGCAGACGCGGCTCCGGCTGCGGCTGAGACCAAGGAAGCCTAGGGCTCATGGCCGGCGAGACCGTCATCACCGTGGTGGGCAACCTGACCAGCGATCCGGAACTGCGTTTCACGCAGAACGGCCTGGCTGTCGCCAACTTCACCATCGCTTCCACGCCGCGCAACTTCGATCGCGCGACGAACGAATGGAAGGATGGCGAAGCGCTGTTCCTGCGCGCGAGCGTCTGGCGTGAATTCGCCGAGCACGTGGCCGGATCGCTCACCAAGGGAAGCCGCGTCATCGCGACCGGGCGTCTCAAGCAGCGTTCCTACGAGACGAAGGAAGGCGAGAAGCGGACTTCGATGGAACTCGAAGTCGACGAGATCGGCCCTTCGCTCCGGTACGCGACCGCGACCATCAGCCGTGCACCCTCGGGTGGCGGCGGCGGTGGTCAGCAGCGCGGCGGCGGAGCTCCGCAGGTGCAGCAGAACGAGCCCTGGGCTCAGAGCGCACCCGCAGCTTCCGGCGGCAACGGCGGTGCAGATGCCTGGAACACTCCGGGCAGCTACAGCGACGAGACCCCCTTCTAAACAGATTCGATCGGTCCGGTTCTGCCGGCTAGCCGATCACTCCATTCACACGCAAAGGAACAACCATGGCTGGAAAGTCGAGCGGCGACCGCCGCAAGCCTGCCCGCGGTGCTAAGGGCGGCAAGAACGTCGCTCCCGCGAAGGCGATCCGCGTTGGTGTCATCGATTACAAGGATGTCGCCACGCTTCGCAAGTTCATCTCCGAGCGGGGAAAGATCCGTGCTCGTCGTATCACCGGTGTCAACGTCCAGGAGCAGCGACTCATCGCACGTGCGGTCAAGAACGCACGCGAGATGGCGCTCCTGCCCTACGCCGGCTCTGGCCGCTAGGAGGCGCCGCACATGTCGAAAGTTATTCTGACGCACGAGGTCTCCGGCCTCGGCTCCGCTGGTGACGTCATCGACGTCAAGAACGGCTACGCTCGCAACTTCCTCGTGCCCCAGGGTTTCGCGACCCCGTGGACCCGCGGTGGCGAGAAGCAGGTCGAGCAGATCAAGTCGGCCCGCGCTGCGCGCGAGCACGCCACGATCGAAGAGGCCCAGGACCTGAAGGCTCGCCTCCAGGCCACCAAGGTCAAGCTCACGGTCAAGACGGGTGGCGAAGGCCGTCTGTTCGGTTCCGTGAAGCCGGCCGACATCGCGAAGGCCGTGGCGGAAGCCGGGCTGGGCGAGGTCGACAAGCGCAAGATCGAGATCCACACCCCGATCAAGTACGTCGGCGAGCACGAGGCCACCATCAGCCTCCGCGACGAGATCGTCGCCACGATCACCCTTCAGGTGGTCGCGGCCAAGTAGTACCCGCCGTGCGGTGTCGGACCTTCGGGTCCGGCGCATCATGCACGTCGTGATGAGCGCGATGGCGGTGGACCGAGAGGTCTGCTGCCATCGCGTTTTTCTGTGCCCAGAAGAGGGGTGACGGGCCGCCCGGACGCCTGTGTGCTACACCCGTTTTGCCCTCTGCGTCAAGCAAGTTGTACACAGGTGACCCCCGTTCTCCCCAACGTTCGACACAGGATCGAAAGAACTTTCCACACACAGCCTGTGGAATCAGAATCACCTGGTCAGAGGTGTATTGTGCGTCAGAAAAACTTCTCTCTCCACAGGGTTTCCCACAGCTTGTGCACACGACACGCGGCGTTTCCCCCGATCTCTCCACAGAGTTATCCACAGGCAGAGTTGGTTGTGGAGACGAGTGGCCCTATCGTGAGTCATCGGCGTCTCGGAACAGCCGGGCGAGCAGGCTGAGCAGCCCTCGTCCGTAGCCCTCGGGCGTCTCGCAGGGCCCGTGCGTGTCGCATGTTCCTGCTACACCTGAGTCGTCACCACCAGCACCACCCGAGTCCACATCGAGAAGGGATGTCCACTTGTCGATCGCTCACCTCAACCGCTCCGAAGGCGGCGGTTCGTACGACGAGCCGCGCGGCAACGAGCGGGTCCCTCCGCACGACCTCCTCGCGGAGCAGAGTGCACTCGGCGGCATGCTGCTGTCGAAGGACGCGGTCGCCGACGTGGTGGAGACGCTCCGTGGCGTGGACTTCTACATCCCCAAGCACGAGGTCATCTACGACGCCCTCCTGACGCTGTACTCGCACGGTGAGCCCACCGACGTCATTACCGTCACCGACGAGCTCGTCAAGACGGGCGAGCTGTCGCGCGCCGGTGGTGCTGACTACCTCCACACGCTCACGAGCCTCGTGCCGACCGCGGCGAACGCCGGCTACTACGCCCGCATCGTCGCGGAGCGCGCGTTGCTGCGTCGTCTCGTCGAGGCTGGCACCCGCATCGTGCAGATGGGGTATGCGGCCGAGGGTGAGGCCGTCGAGCTCGTCAACTCCGCTCAGGCCGAGATCTACGCCGTCTCCGGCAATCAGGAGGTCGAGGACTACGTTCCGCTGACCGACGCGGTGAGCGCGGCGATCGACGAGATCGAGGCCGCCAAGCACACCGACGGTTCCATGACCGGCGTCCCGACGGGCTTCCGCGAGCTCGACGAACTGACGAACGGTCTGCACCCGGGTCAGCTCATCATCGTCGCCGCCCGACCCGCTATCGGTAAGTCCACGCTCGCGCTCGACTTCGCTCGCGCAGCTTCGGTCCACTACAACCAGCCGTCGATCTTCTTCTCGCTCGAGATGGGGCGCAGCGAGATCGCGATGCGCCTCATGAGCGCTGAGGCGTCCGTGCCGCTGCAGCTCATGCGTAAGGGAACCGTCGACTCGCAGGACTGGACGAAGATCGCGCAGGTGCGCGGCCGCATCAACGACGCTCCGCTCTACATCGACGACAGCCCGAACATGACGCTCGTCGAGATCCGCGCGAAGTGCCGTCGACTCAAGCAGCGCGTGGGCCTGAAGATGGTCGTCATCGACTACCTGCAGCTGCTCACGTCCGGTAAGCGCGTCGAGAGCCGCCAGCAGGAGGTCTCGGAGTTCTCCCGTGCACTGAAGCTCATGGCGAAGGAGCTCCAGGTCCCCGTCATCGCGCTGTCGCAGCTGAACCGTGGTGCTGAGCAGCGAGCCGACAAGATGCCGGCGCTGTCCGACCTCCGTGAGTCGGGCTCGATCGAGCAGGACGCCGACATGGTGGTGCTCCTACACCGCGAGTCCGCCTACGAGAAGGACAGCCCGCGAGCGGGCGAGGCCGACCTCATCATCGCCAAGCACCGTAACGGACCGACCCGCACGATCACCGTGGGCTTCCACGGCCACTTCTCGCGCTTCGCCGACATGGCGCCTGGGATGTAGTAGAGCTGTAGGTTCCGGGTGAATATGGCATCCTCCACGAGGACGTGGCAGACGTTTGGCACATTTGCCACGTGCCTTGGAAACGATGCAGCCCTCGCCTACATCTCTGAAGAATTCGGGTACAGCGCCGCACCCGTCGTCGTCATCGACGACCACGAACACTGGTCAGGGTTCCGCCCCGACCTCATCGGAGCAATCGTCCCGGATGAGACCACCGCAGACGCCGATCACCAGGGCGCCGAAGACGACCATAGGTAGAATCGCGGCACGAGAGGTGGTGACCATGGCGGAGAAGCGAGTGCGGTTCCAGGACGTGAAGCCCTACGACGCTCCCGAGCGCCTGGACGAGCTGCGCGGCCCGGCCCATGGCACCGTCCAGCTGCCACCGTGGGTCTACTGGGGCCCGAGCCCGGTCGCGAACCTCGACAGCATAGGTGACGCGATCCGCGCCTACCAGGCCACCATCCAGGAAGGCCGCACCGTCGACCAGGTGCAGATCCTCAACGGGGACCGCCTCATCGAACTCTGGCCAGAACTGCACATGCCGCCGCGAGTCCGTGAACTGTGGGAGGGCCGCTTCCTCGAGCTCGCGGAGTTCGCATGAGCACTGACGAAGAGCTGCAGCGGGACATAACCCGCCTCGCCCTTCGGGCGCTCGACGGCACCCCCTTCGCCCTCGCGGGCTCAGGAGCGATCCGAGAGCACGGCATCATCGACCGCCCCACCCAAGACATCGACCTGTTCACCACCGACGAAGGCCAGGTCGTTGAGATGGACCTCGGCGTGGACGACCGCGGAGGCGAACCCGTCACCCGCTCGGTCGGCCCCGTGCTCGGCCTGGACGACGCCGTCGCCAACAAGGTCAGCGCTCTCTACAGCCGCGCCGAAGCCCGCGACTACCTCGACGTCGACGCGATCCGCACCTCCGGCAAGTTCACCGACGCCGACCTCGTCGCCGCAGCAGCTCGAAGCGGTGCAGCGACTCCGACCGGATCAGACGATCGTGTACGACGTCGACGCCGCGGAGCTTGACGGGATGAAGACCCGACTGACCAGCTGGGCCGCTGAACTGCGGAACCCCGAAGGCCGGCCAGAGGGCGCGTCACTCGACCCCGAGCTGCAACGCCTGGCCGAGCTCCGCCGGCTGAGCTTCCCTACCGCGCCCGGCACCCAGCGACAGGCAGGACCAACCCCGCCAACCGCTGCACCCGAAGGCCGTTCCCCGGAGCAGAACCGCGACCCACGGCGCAGTCGATAGCACCCCACCACCCTTCGTACGGGCGATCCTTTACTCAGCGACTCCCGTTCGCCGACAGGCGGTCAGAACGGTCGACGGCCGTGGGCTCGTTCAAAGGCCCGGAACCAGCGTGCGCGCGCTATCGCGACAATGAGCATGAATACTCCGGCGCCGCCCGCGATGACGAAGATGCCAAGGCCCACCACCAGGACGCCTGTGGAGTCACCATCTATCGCGGTCAATAAGAAGAAGAGAGCCATTACCAGCAGGAACGACCCCAGCAGTGCCTCACTGAGCGGAGTTCTCAGGGTCATCCGATAAGGCCCGGAGGGTCGATTCGTGCTCATCCACGGGAAGGGTTCCGGCGGCAGGTCGTTCGGAGGTGCTGTGGGAGGGGGGTTGCTCATGGGCTCATCTAAGCAGCACCGTGGCCGATCAGCCGGGGTTTCTGGGCTCGACCATCTGGCCAGTGCCCGAATCATGCGCCAGCAGAGGGAGATGGTTCGGACGCCGGTGCACGAGCGACCGGTCGAGGTGCTGGTGTCAGCGTTGCTGGAGTACGCGGCCCACCTGGACCACCAGGCCGACGAGATCGAGCGGTCCGACATTGCGAACGGCCGCGAAGCTAACAGCTCGGTATCGAGCTTCCGCGCGTATGCGACGATCGCTCAACAGCTCCTGGACGAGGTAGAGCAGCAGCTTGGCACCGGGTCGCGCGCGACATTCCGCGGTGAGAAGCTTGCGTTGTGACCGGTATCGACCTGACGTTCGCGCCACCGCTGAGGGGCACGTTCTACCGCGCGATCGACCCGAGCTTCCGTGAGTTCGCGATCGCCGGATCGCGCACCGCCGGGCGCTACTCGCGGGCCAATGAGCCGACGCTCTACCTGAGCTCGTCCGTCGATGGCGTCGAGGCCGCGATGATCGCCCACCAGGATGCTCGGGCGGCGGCGCGCGAGATCGTGGAGATCGATGTCGAGGCGTCCGGCATCGTCGACCTGCGCGACGCGGGAGCGCTGGAGTCGGCAGGCATCGACCTCGCTGACGCGTCAGCCCCGTGGCAGGACATCGCCGCCGCCGGAGGCACGCCGACATCGTGGCGCGTCCGCGACCGTCTCCTTGCCGGCGGCGCGAACGGGTTGATCGACCCCTCGCGAAAACGCCCGGGGCTCTGGCATCTGGTGCTCTTCCGCTGGAACGAGGCCGGTGCGCCGACCGTCAGCTTGAGAGGAACCCGTCTCGCCTCCGCGAATTGACGCCGCGATACGACGTTCGTCCTGATCCGAGCGTGTACCGGGCCGCTCAGCTCTGAGCGCGGCGCGCGTGCGTGCGCGCCTTCATCCGGTTGCCGCAGACCGCCATCGAGCACCACTTCGCGGTGCCAGGGCGGCTGTGGTCGACGAGGAACTGGGTGCACTCGTGGTTCGCGCAGGCACGGAGGCGCCCGGGGAACTCCGTGATGACGCTCGACCACGCCAGCACGACCCCCGCCACAAGGCGATCATCCTCAGGGACCTGAAGCTCCCAGACCACGCCGTCCGGGGTGATGCGCGGCGTGCGCACGGCATCGTCGAGGATGCCCGCAAGGTCTCTGATCGCTCCTCCGTCATCTCCACGGACCATGGTCTGGAGCGCCTGTCTCGCATGTCGGAGGCGCGCCACCTCGTCCGCGGATCCCGTGCCGCCCCAGCTGCGCGCCAGGTCTTGTCCGGTCGCCCCCTCGAGACGGTCGGTCGGGGTGCCCTCGACGACCGGTGCACTGTTCAACAGGCCCAGCAGCAGCTCCTCGTCGCGAAGCATCGTTCTCCGTTCTGTTGCGCCGACCGGCGCCCAGGATCCATGCTACCGTCTGGCTAACCAGTAAAACAATCTAAAGGGGTTAGCAATGGTCACCGTCCACCACCGCACCGTCTCGATCGACGGACTCGACGTCTTCTACCGCGAGGCCGGCCCGGCCGACGCTCCCGTGCTCCTGCTCCTCCACGGGTACCCGAGCAGCTCCCACATGTTCCGGCACCTCATCCCGGCGCTTGCCGGCCAGTACCGCGTCATCGCTCCGGACCACGTCGGCTTCGGTCGCTCCTCCGCCCCCTCGGTCGACGAGTTCGAGTACACCTTCGCGGCCCTCGCAGGGGTGACCGGCCGGTTCCTCTCGACCATCGGCGTGACGCAGTACACGATCTACGTCCAGGACTACGGCGCCCCGGTCGGCTGGCGCCTGGCCCTCAACGACCCCACTGCCGTCGTCGGGGTCATCTCCCAGAACGGCAACGCCTACGAAGAGGGCTTCGTGCCGAGCTTCTGGGACCCGATCTGGGCTGACGCCGCCGAACGGACCACCGAGACGCGCGACGCGCTTCGTCCAGCCCTCGGGCGGGAAGCCGTCGAATGGCAGTACACCCACGGCGTACCGGACCCGACGACCGTCGACCCCGACGCCTGGGAGCACGACCTCGCGCTCCTCGCCCGTCCGGGTCAGGACGACGTGCAGCTGGCGCTCTTCCGCGACTACGCCACCAACCGGGACCTCTACCCCGCGGTGCACGAATGGCTCCGCACCTCACAGGTACCGGTGCTCGCGATCTGGGGGCGTCACGACGAGATCTTCGCCGCCGCCGGCGCCACGGCGTTCACCCGCGACGTCCCCGATACTCGCGTCGAACTCGTCGACGGCGGACACTTCCTCCTCGAATCCGACCTCGACCACGTCGCTGCCACCATCACGGACTGGCTCCGGACGACCGAGCGAAGCGCCTAGATCGGCGGGTCGGCATCCGTCTCCCGGGGGACGGCCGTAAGTCGACTTGCACCTGCCGTAGCGTCATGTGGTGCAGTGGACGTATCCCGCCCACCGAGGAAGGCCCCCACATGTTCTCGTCCTTCACCCCGCCGCGCCAGGTCACGATCGGAGGCGCTGCTGCGTTCGTCGGCACCACCCCGCGGGCGATCCGTCACTACCACCAGATCGGTCTGCTCCCTGAGCCCGAGCGGGGGAGTGGCGATCGCCGCCGCTACGGCTACGACGAGATGATCCGACTGCTGTGGATCCGTCGGATGGCGGACGCCGGCATCGCCCTCGACGACATCCGCGACGCCTTCGCGGATGGCATCACCGATACCGACGACGATGTCGCGCGCATCCTGGACCGCCTGGAGGGCTCCCTCGTCGCTCGGCAGGCGGAACTCGAGCAGCAGCGGACCGCCGTGCAGCGCATGCGTGCGCAGGGCAGCAGGTTGGGGCTGCTCTCCGACGTCGTGAGCGACCGCCTCACAGACCTGCCCGAGGGCGCTCTGCGGCAGGACGACCTGGACACCCTGCTCGTGACCGAACGGATCTTCGGCGGGCTCGGCGCGTCCGCCCAGGCCTCACGGTTCATCGCCCTGGCCACCCACCCGGAGCTGCGGGAGGAGTCCGACCGGGTCGACTCCGCCGAAGCAGCACTCGACGACACGGTCGCTGTCGACGACCCCCGGGTGGCGGAGATCGCCGCCGAACGGCATGCCTTCGAGGCGGTCCTCCGCACGGTCATCGAGGACTCCGGCCTGGCGCAGACTGACGACGACCGCTTCGACGCGTGGGACGAGTCCCACCCCCTTCCCGACGACGAGGACGGCGCAGGCTCGACGTGCGGCTCGACGGGCCTCACCGAGGCCGTCCGGATGATGCCCTACGACTTCTCCCGCGCACGGCTGCGGTGCATGGAACTGGTCCTGGAACTCGATGCGCTCGACGTCGCGCCAGCGGTCGAACGCTGAGTCGTCGACCGCGATCGTCCGTGTCGGGACTGGTCGGCACCGCGCCGAGCCGATCCTCGCGAGGCATCCGGGCCCCGGGAGACCTCTCGGGGCCCGTCCGCGGTCAGACCCGGATTCGTACGGGTCCGACACCTCCGCCACCGATCGTCATGCCCACGCCCAATGCCGCTTGGTCGGACGTCAGGCGGGCGCTTCGCCCATCGTCAACTCCGGCTCGACGCCGGCCGGCATCGGGAACCAGGCGAGGAAGGTGACGCCCTCGTCGGTCGCGTCGAAGACGATCGTCTCGTCAGCCGGCTCGTGGAAGGTGTCGCCGGCACGCAGGACGGTCTGAGGCCCGGTCCCCACTTGGAAGTTCACGGAGCCGGTTTCGATGGTGCCGAAGACCGGGCCGTTGTGCCAGTGCGCCCCGACGTGGAAGTCGGGGGCGATCGTGATGCGTCGAACTTCGACGGAGGCGAAGCTCGGAGCCCCATCGAGCGTCATCGTGCTCAGGGTCGTTCGTTCGATCGGGGATTCACTCATGGGTCGATGATGCCAGTGACTGGTGACCAACAGCCCCGGGCCGATCGGCGCTCAGGACGGCTGGCCGATCGTGACGCTCTCCCGCTCGGCGCGAGTGAGCTTGACCCGGGCGAGACGGATCCGCTGCCCGGTTTTCACCGGCCGCGGCAGCGCCACGGTGAGCGGTCCCTCGTCCTGTGCGCCGAACAGGCAACCGTCCGCTTGAGGGAACACCGTCGTCGCCGGGATGGCGCGGAAGACGCCGATCTGCTGCTTGAGCACCGCCAGTCGGTGGATGTCGAATGCATGCGCCACCGTGGCCGCGCGGACCGTGCGCAGGGCGCCTGCGAACACCCACGTCGGCATCCGCGGGCCTGAGACCAGCATGAACGGTTTCTGGAGATCACGAGCGCGAGCTTCACCCCTGCCGCCGACCAAGCGCTGATCGTAGGTGATGGTGGGCGAACCCTCGCCACCCCATTCGGCGAGCCCGGTCGGCGCCTGCAAGGCGACCCAGCCGGCCCTGCGGAAGATCCCGAACTCCCGGCGGAGACGCACCTGTATCGACACCATCGAGATGGCGATCAGCAGGACACCAGTGGTGACCCACCCTGCCACGGCCGGCCTCGAGAGCCATTCCCCGAGCGCGCCGATGCCGGGCTCGGATGCTGTTGTGAAGGCGTCGACCAGTCCGAAGACCTGTGGGATCAGGAACGGGATCCCGAGCACCAGCCCGAGTATGGAGTACTCGCCTTCAGTCTTCAACCGGCGCCGGAAGCCGCCGAGGGTACTGATCTCCTGCTCGATGCTCCACCGCAACTCGTCGAGGCGGCGAGGATCGACGCTCGCTTCCCAATCCGGGCCGAGCCAGCCGCGCACCGGCCCACTGTCGTTCCGAGGAATGCTCACAGAACCCAGGGTAGAGGCACCGCCGCAGTGCTCGACGAGTGGCCGGGAGACGTGTTCCGTCTCAGAGACTGGTTGCGACATCCGCTTGGGGAAGCTATCTTCCTATAAACACGTTCCATGAACATTGGGGGAGATGATGATTCGCAAGAAGATCCTGGTACTGCTCACGTCCGGACTGGTGGTCGCCGGCGGACTCGGCGGTGTGGCGGCGCAGGCCGTGGCGAGCTCCGCGGAGGCGCCGGCGGAGGCGACCGCGACGCCGACCGAGAGCGCGACGCCGACTGAGACGCCGGCCGCGACCACGCCGCCGACCGAGTCCACGCACATCAACGAGTTCTACCTGCAGGGTCTGTGGCAGCGATTCTTCGAGGTGGGCAAAGCCGCGATGGCGTCCTGCATGACCGAAGCGGGGTTCGGGTTCGACGACACCAGTTTCGACGGGATGCCGTCAGGCCTGAGCGAGGCCGACCAGGACGCCTGGCAGGCGGCTGCGGTCCCTTGCCGGGAGGAGCGTGACGCGGCGACCGCTGCTGCCGAGGCGGCCTACGTGCCGACCGAGGAGGAGCGTGCCACGGCACTGGCGTTCGCGACGCAGTATCAGGGCTGGATCGATGCGATGCGCTCGTGCATGGCCGACCGCGGCCACGAGTTCGTGGGCGCCGTCGACATGACGCTCCAGGCCTACCCGTACCCCGAAGGTCAGCAGGCGACCGGGATGCCCGACGGCCTGTCTCCTGAGGAGAGCCACCAGTGGAAGTTGGATGCGACCGGCTACGACTCCAGCTACCCCGAGTCGGAGCAGAGCACCTGGGAGGCGTCCTGCGGATTCGTCGCCGACGCCGCCTATGGTGGGCCCGGTCACTGATCGGTTCCGCATGAGCCCCGTGTCCTGGTTCCGCTTCTCCGGAGCCAGGGCGCGGGGCATGCTCACGCGCTCGGGCGACGGGGAGTGCGTCGAGGACGAGGTCTCTCAGGTTCCGATCGAATCGTGCCGAGGCTCGCGATTTCAGCGGTCCCGGGCGGCGTCGAACCGTGCCTGATGCACTGAGACCTCGTCGCGGTGCAGCTCGGACCACACCTTGAGCTGCCGGACGGTCTCATGGAGCGAGAGCCCGAGGTCGGTCAGGTCGTAGGTCACCGTCACGGGGACCGTCGCCGTCGCCGTCCGGCTGATGAGCCCGTCGCGTTCCAGCGACTTCAAGGTCTGTGACAGCATCTTCGGGCTCACCCCCGCGAGCGTCCGCGCGAGCTCGGAGTACCGCATCGGCCGCGGCTCGCCATCGCAGTCTGGACCGCTCCCGAGTGCCGACAGTACGAGAGCCACCCACTTCCCCGACACCTGCGCGAGGAGCTGCTGGCTCGGACATGCGGCGAGGAACGCGTTGTACTGCGTCTTCGCCGCCGCCCGCTGATCTGCCGCGGTGATGGTGGCCATGGTCTCGCTTTCGGTATCAACGCACTTTCGGGTAACTCCTTCCGAAAGGGTAGCGCCTCGCCCAGAGTGGATGACGACACTTCGTCCGACACACACCGGAAGGCATATCGATGAACCCGACCACCCTGGAACTCCCCGGCGGCACCTGGACCCTGGGCAACCACACGGTCTCCCGCTTCGGCTACGGCGCCATGCAACTCGCAGGGCCGTGGGTGGTCGGCCCGCCGAAGGACCATGACGCCGCGATCGCCGTCCTCCGCGAAGCGGTCGGCACCGGCATCACCCACATCGACACCGCAGAGACATACGGGCCCCGCGTCGTCAACGAACTCATCCGCGAGGCCCTGCACCCGTACCCCGCGGAGCTGCTCATCGCGACGAAAGTGGGCGGCCGCCGTGACCCGCAGGGCGGATGGCCGGCAGCACGGAGGCCCGACGAGCTCAGAGCGCAGGTCGACGACAACCTCGAAACACTCGGCCTCGAAGTCCTCCCTCTGGTCCATCTGCGCCTCGGCGATGCCAACGGACCTGTTTCCGAGCCGGTCGCAGAAGCCTTCGACACCCTGGTCGACCTGCAACGACAAGGACTCATCCGCCACCTCGGCGTGAGCAACGCCACCGCCGAGCAGGTGGAGGAGGCGCAGGCGATCGCGCCGATCGTGTCGGTGCAGAACATGTACAACCTGGCCAACCGAGGGGACGACGCACTCATCGACCGACTCGCCTCGGAAGGGGTCGCCTACATCCCGTTCTTCCCCCTCGGCGGGTTCACCCCGTTGCAGTCCGACGCCCTCACCGCGGTCGCAGCTCGACTCGACGCTTCGCCGATGTCCGTGGCGTTGGCGTGGCTGCTGCAACGTTCACCCAACATCCTGCTGATCCCGGGCACCTCGTCCGTCGCCCACCTGCGGGAGAACGTCGCCGGCGCCTCGCTCGCGCTCACCGAGCTGGACCTCGTCGAACTGGACCGGATCGCCGTGCCCTGATCGACCGAGCGAGCGAGACCCTGAGCACGGGAGGTCGAGGGCGTCGACTCGGGCCGCCGGTCACCGAGCGAGGCTCGAATCGTCCGTAGGCTTGAGTGATGCGTAACCTGGTTCGATTGGACGATTGGTCACCCGCGGACGTCGACGAGGTGTTCCGTCTCGCCGAGGCCTACCGCGACGGATCCGGGCCGAGCTTCGACGGATCCGCCGTCATGTTCTTCCCGTCGACCAGCCTGCGCACGCGTGTCTCCTTCGAGCGCGGGGCCGCCCTGATGGGGCTGCAGCCGATCGTGTTCCCCAGTGAGACCCTCGACAAGTCGGAGGCGCTCGCCGACGTCGCCCGGTACCTCGAGTCATGGGCCGACGTCATGATCGTGCGGCACGGCGACATCGGCGTCCTCGAACAACTGGCCGACGCCGCGGCGCTCCCCGTCGTGAATGCGATGACCGACGTCAATCACCCCTGCGAGGTGCTGTCCGACCTCTTCGCGATCCGCGAGCGGCGTGGGCTCGACGGGCAGCGGTTCCTCTTCGTCGGCGCCGACGGCAACGTCGCCCGGGCGTGGCAGGAAGCCGCGCGGGTACTGGGTCTCGATCTGACGCAGTGCTGCCCCGCGGAGCTCGCGATCCCCGGTGCGGTGTGGACCGACGACCTGGAAACCGCCGTCCGCACGGCCGACGTCATCCTCACCGACGGGTTCGGCGAGCACGTGGCGCAGCTGGAGTCGTTCCAGATCACCGCAGCCCTACTCGACAGCGCACCGGCCGGCGTCCTGCTCAACCCCTGCCCGCCGTTCACGCGCGGCGAGGAGGTCAGCGCTGACGCCATCGAGCACCCCGCCTTCGTCGGTCACCGGTTCAAGGCGTCGCTGCTTCCGGTGCAGCAGGCGATCATGGCGTTCGCCATCGGGGCGTCCTGAGCAACAGCTCAGCGACAACCGGGATCAGAACGGCAGCGCGGCGCAGTGTCTCCTAGGTCGGGTCGGCCGACGCGGCGTCCAGCAGCTCGAGCACGTGGCGGTAGTCCTCGCCCGTTGCGCGGGTCATCCCGAGTTCGCAGGTGCGGTTGCAGGACGCGTGCGCGTCGGCACCCAGGGCGGCGACCTCGGCGGCCTCGGCCTTCGTTGCGGAAGCCGTCAGCTCGGGGTGCAGCATGCCGCGGTCGCCGGCGAAGGCGCAGCAGCCCCAGTCGTCCGGGACGTGCACGCGCTCGGCCACGGCTTCGCCGATCAGCACGAGATCCGGGTCGAGGCCCATCTGCCGTGAGGAGCAGGTCGGGTGCAGGACGAGTTGCTCGATCTGCGCAGAGACGTCGACCCGCGGCAGGATCTCCCGGGCGGCGAAGGCCACCGCGTCCTCGACGACCACGCCGCTCTCGCCGAGGAGCTTCGCGAAGCCCTCCGTGCAGCTCGACGCGTCGCTGACGACCACCAGGCCACTGTCGGCCACGGCCGCTCGGATGCGTTCGACCGTGCGCTGCTCGTTCACCGCAGCACCGGACGCGAACCCCTTCGACGACCACGGGGTGCCGCAACAGATCGACTCGACGTCGGGCACGATCATGCTCAGGCCCGCCCGCTCGAGCAGCCGGGTGAAGGCACCCATGACGCCGTCCCCACCGTCCGCCGCGCCGAACATGCTGTTCACGCACGCCGGGACGTAGATGCCGACGGTCGGACCGTCACCGGCGCCCACCGTCCGACCGAGTGCTTTCCGCGAGCGTCCGCCGCCCGGCAGATCGCCCGAGTACTTCGGCACGGTGTCCGCGCCGAGGACGGCACGCGCGACGTCCGTCACCGCGCCGACCACCGGCGCCGGCAGGAGCTTCGCGCCGGAGAGCGCGACCGAACCGATCCGCGTGACCGGCCCCCAGCCGGTGGCAGCCGCCTTCCAGCCCGCGGCGGCGACCGGAGCCGCCTCCGTGCGCCGGATGCGCTTGACCAGCGCGCCCGTGTTGATCTGGACCGGGCACGCCGTCTGGCACATCCCGTCGACGGCGCAGGTCTGCACGCCGGCGTAGTCGTAGTCGTCCGCGAGTTCCTCCGCGAGGGCGATGTC
The DNA here is from genome assembly GCF_015350715.1 of Plantibacter sp. VKM Ac-2876. Lineage (NCBI taxonomy): Bacteria > Bacillati > Actinomycetota > Actinomycetes > Micrococcales > Microbacteriaceae > Plantibacter > Plantibacter sp. VKM Ac-2876. Next base: position 1,260,697 of record NZ_JADKSI010000001.1, read on the forward strand.
ACCGCGAGCGCGAGCGGACTCCTCGGCGCGGCGGACGACGATGCGCTGCCGCGGCGTCAGCGTCAGGTCGCGACTCGGGCAGACGGGTTCGCAGTACCCGCACTCCACACAGCGGTCGACCTCCTCCTCGACGGTCGGCTGGAGCTTGATCCCCTGGAGGTGCGCTTTGGGATCCTCGTCGATCAGCACGCCGGGGTTCATCACCCCGGCCGGGTCGACCAACCGCTTCAGCTCGAGCATCACCCCGTACAGTTCATCGCCGTACTGCCGGCGGACGTACGGTGCCATGGCGCGACCCGTGCCGTGCTCGGCCTTCAGGTTGCCGCCCGCTTCGAGGACGAGGTCGACCATCTGTTCCGTGAAGCCGTTGAACCGGCCGAGGGCTGCATCGCCCTCGAACCGGTCGGTCAGCATGAAGTGGATGTTGCCGTCCTTCGCGTGGCCGAAGATGACCGAGTCGCGATAGGCGTGCTGCACGAAGAGCTCCTGCAGGCTCGCGCAGGTGTCTGCGAGGGCGGCGGTCGGGACGACGATGTCCTCGAGGAGGGCCGTGGTGCCGGAGGGACGCGCTCCCGCGACCGAGGCGTAGAGGCCCTTCCGGAGCGCCCAGGCGCGCGACCGCTGGGATGCATCGCTCGAGAACACCACCGGCGCGTGCACGTCCAGACCGTTCAGGAGCACACCGCCCGCCGTCGCGCGGTCCCTGAGTTCGACGGCGTCCTCGGAGCGGTACTCGACGAGGAGCGCCGCATGATCCTGCGGCGTGAAGCCCTGGATCTCCGCCGGGCTGCCGGGGAGACGCTGCCCGACGGTCAGGGAGGTGGCGTCCATGAGCTCGAGCGTGGCGGCTCCGGACGCGACCAGCTCGGGCAGCGCGCGCGTCGCCGCGTCGAGAGAGGGGAACACGGCCAGCGCCGTCGACACCAGTGGGAGGACGGGGACGGTGCGGAAGGTGGCTTCGGCGACGAACGCCAGCGTGCCCTCCGAGCCGATGATGAGGTGCTGCAGGACGTCCACGGGCGACTCGAAGTCGAGGAACGCGTTGATCCCGTACCCCATGGTGTTCTTCAGGGAGAACTGGCGCTCGATGGACGCGACCGATGCCGGGTCCGATCGCACGCGGCGCTGGAGGCGCTCGATGCCCTCGGCGAGTTCCGGCTCCGCTTCGTGGAGCTGTCGGTCGGCAGTCGGATCGGCCGTGTCGATCGTCGTGCCGGACGGGAGGACGAACACCATCGACTCCAGCGTCCGGTAGGTGTTCTCGTCGATCCCGCAGGCCATGCCGCTCGAGTTGTTCGCGATGACGCCGCCGATCGTGCACGCCACCTCGCTCGCCGGGTCCGGACCGAGACGGTAGCCGAGTCGCGTGAGTCGCGCGTTGACCTGCGCCACCGTCGCCCCCGGCTGCACCCGGACGCGCTTGCCGTCGTCGAGCACCTCGATGGACTTGAACCGCTGCCTGGTGTCGACGATGATGCCGGAACCGGACGCCTGACCGGACAGGCTGGTGCCACCCGACCGGAACGTGACGGGCGCGGCGGACCGCGTCGCCGCCCGGAGGATCGATGCGACCTCGGCAGCGCTTTCCGCGATGACGACCGCCTCGGGCGTCAGCAGGTAGTGCGATGCATCCCCGGCGTACGCGGCCAGGTCGATCGCCCGGGTGCGGATCCGGGAGGGGTCACCCACGGCTTCGCCGATGGCTTCGGTGATGAGGGGTGGGACGGTGGTCGGGTGTGCCACGAGGCTTCCTTCTCGAATGCGGGCGTCAGCGGGGTGCAGGGGAGCGGGGTGCTGGGTTGCGGCTGCGGTGGCCGGACGCCTCAGAGGATGGGGCGTCGTCGGCCATCGCCCGGCCGATTCATTCGAAGCGTTGCCAGTCCGGCCGGTTGTCGTAGGTGTAGCGATAGTAGTCCGACAACCGCAGCCCCGATGCCGCTGCCTCGTCGACGACGACGGTGGCGTGCTCGTGCAGCTGGAGCGCCGACCCGGGGACGAACGCGCTGAGCGGTCCTTCGACGGCGGCCGCGACGGCGTCGGCCTTCCCAGCACCCTGGGCGACCAGCACGAGCTCGCGCGCCTCGAGGATGGTCCCGAGTCCCTGCGTCATGCAGTGGGTCGGCACCTGGTCGGGCGAGTCGAAGAAGCGGGCGTTGTCCTGGCGGGTCTTCGGCGCGAGGGTCTTGATGCGCGTGCGTGACGCGAACGACGACGTCGGCTCGTTGAACCCGATGTGCCCGTTCGACCCGATGCCGAGGATCTGCACGTCGATGCCGCCGGCCTCGGCGATGGCCCGGTCGTACTCCTTCGCGGCGGCCGCGAGGTCTGCGGCGCGGCCGTCCGGGACGCGGACGCGTGAGGGGTCGAAGCCGAGCGGGGCGACGACCTCGCGCGCGATCACGCTGGCGTACGACTCGGGGTGGTCGGCGGGGATACCCACGTACTCGTCGAGCGCGAAGCCGCGGGCCTCGGCGAACGACAGCGAGCCCGCCTGCACGCGACGGGCCAGTTCCTCATAGATGCCCTGCGGGCTGGACCCGGTCGCGAGCCCGATGACGGACTGGGGCCGCCCGGCGACGATCGACGCGATCTTCGCGCCGGCGACGCGACCGACCTCGGCGGCGTCGGGAAGGATGATGATCTCCACGGTGTCCTCTCGTTCCTGCTCAGGCGCTCGCCGCGGCCACGGCCGAGCGGACGTCGCCGTCATGCGATTCGAGCAGCCGGGCGGCCGTCGCTGCGTCCACGTCGGCGAGGAGCATGACGACGGCGGTCTTGGCGTGCGAGCCGGCCTGCTCCAGGGCGGCGTCGGCGATCGACCGTTCGACGCCGGTGGCGTCCGCGACGATCCGCTGCGCGCGGTCGACGAGCTTCTCGTTCGTCGGCTTCACGTCGACCATCAGATTGGAGAAGACCTTGCCCGAGCGCACCATGGACGCGGTGGACAGCATGTTGCACACGAGCTTCTGTGCGGTGCCGGCCTTCAGCCGGGTCGAACCGGTGAGCGCCTCGGGGCCGGTCATCACCTCGATGGCGATGTCCGCCTCGGCGCTGATCCTGGCGTTCCGATTGCAGGACACCGCGATCGTCCCCGCGCCCAGGTGGCGTGCGTAGCGCAGGCCGCCGATGACGTACGGGGTGCGACCGCTGGCCGCGAGACCGACGACGACGTCCGTGGGGCGGAGATCGGCCGCGATGAGTTCCGAGGCGCCGAGCTCGATGTCGTCCTCGGCACCCTCGACGGCGACGACGAACGCGTGCTCACCCCCGGCGATGAGCCCCACGACCTCGGAGGGGTCGGTGCCGAAGGTCGGCGGGCACTCGACCGCGTCGAGCAGTCCGATCCGGCCGCTCGTCCCCGCGCCGAGGTAGATCAGTCGCCCGCCCTGCCGGCGAGCCTCCGTGATGCGCTCCACGGCGCGCGCGATGCTCGGCAGTTCCGCACGGACGGCGTCGGCGACGAGTCGGTCCTCGTCGTTGATCACCTCGAGCAGCCGGAGCGTGTCCAGCGTGTCGAGGTCGACCGTGCGCGGGTTGCGTCCCTCGGTGGAGAGCGCTGCCAAGGTACTCGATGCTTCAGGCACGAACGGCCCTCCGTTCTGGGTCGGACGGGCTGACGCCGTCGTGGTGGTCCGTGGGGCTGTCGACGGTCATGCTTCGAACCGCAGCGAGCGAGGCGGCCCGTCGAGCGTCCGCGCGGGGAGCGAGTGTCCGGGGACGATCGCGCCCAGGACGCTGCCGTGCGAGGCGCCGGTGGCAGAGGGGAGTGACCCCGCCTGGCCGTTCACCGTCAGGAAGCCGAGGACGGCGAAGGCGAGCGCTTCTTTTGCATCGGACGGGAGGCCTGCGTCGTCACTGCTGACGACGTCGGCCTCGGGGAGTGCAGCCCGGATGCGCGCGACGAGCTGAGGATTGCGCACTCCACCACCGGCGAGGATGACGCGCTCCACCCCGCGGACGGCGTCGGCGACGGTCCGTGCGGTCAGCTCGGTCAGGGTCGCGACGAGGTCCTCGATCAGAAGCGTCGGGCGGCCGGCGAGCTGCTCGCGGAGGTAGTCGAGGTGGAACAGTTCCTTGCCCGTCGACTTCGGGGCGGGCCGCTGGTAGTACGGCTCGCGCAGCAGGAGGTCGAGCGTCTCCTCGTCGACGGTGCCACGTGCGGCGAGCTCGCCGTCGGCGTCGAACTGCCGGGCGCCGCCGGTGTGCTCGGCGACGACGGCGTCGATGAGCGCGTTCGCCGGTCCACTGTCGAAGGCGATCGGGTCCTGGCCCGGCCGCACGATGGTGGCGTTGGCGATGCCGCCGAGGTTGACGGCCGCAGCGGTCTCACCGCCCAGCCAGAGCGCGTCGATCATGCTGACGAGCGGAGCACCCTGCCCACCGGCCGCGACGTCACGCGAACGCAGGTCGGCGACGACGGTGCAACCGGTGCGCTCGGCGATCCAGGCCGGCTGGCCGAGCTGCAGCGTGCCTTCGACCCGGCCGTCCTCGACCCAGTGGTACATCGTCTGCCCGTGGGAGACGATCAGGTCGGCGTCACCGTCGCAGAGCTCAGCGACCGCTCGGACCGCGAGATCCGCGAAGGCCTGCCCGATCCGCGTGTCCAACCGGCAGACGTCGTCGACACTGGTGGTCGCCGGTGGCAGGGCGGCGGTGATCGCGGCTCGCAGCTCCGGGTCGTACCCGGCGGTGAGCATCCCGAGCGGGCGGACGACGAGGGTGTCGCCGTCCGCACTGATCTCGGCTGCGGCGGCGTCGATCGCATCGTGCGACGTGCCGGACATGAGACCGATGACGCGCATCGGGCGGCTCACTTGCGCAGCTCCGTCCGGTGGGCGGTCCCGCGGAGCGTGGCGATGGCGATCGCGCTCACGAGGCAGGTCGCCATCACGTAGTAGGCCGGGACGTCGACGTTGCCGGTCGAGGCGATCAGCGAGGTGATGATGAGGCCGGCGCTGCCCGAGAAGATCGCGTTCGAGATCGAGTAGGACAGTCCGAGACCGGTGTACCGCACGGAGGTGGGGAACATCTCGGCGAGCATGGCGGGGCCTGGGCCTGCGATCAGGCCGACGACCGCTCCGGCGACGAACACGGCGAGGCCGTGGACACCGACGCCGAGGTCCGGGTTCTGCAGCACGTTGAGGAGGGGTAGCGCCAGGATCACGATGAGCCCGGTGCCGGCGAGCATCACCCAGCGCCGACCGATCTTGTCCGACAGCCAGCCGGCCGGGAGGATCGTCGCGGCGAAGCCGGCGTTCGCGAGCACGGTGGAGATCAGCGCCTCCTGGAAGGACGCGTTGAGGCTGCTCTGGAGGTACGAGGGCATGACGACGAGGAAGGTGTAACCCGCGGCGGACCAGCCCATCAGGCGACCGATCCCCAGGAGGATCGCCTTGGCGGTCTCTGCAGCACCCGCACGCACGACCACCGGCTTGGCGACGTCGGTGGTGTCTGCGGCGGCGACCTTCTGGAACTCCGGGGTCTCCTCGAGCTTCAGGCGGAGGAACAGGGCGACCGCGCCGAGGGGGATGGCGAGCAGGAAGGCGATCCGCCAGCCCCACGCCGCCAGATCGGCTTCGGACAGCAGGGACGACAGCAGCGCGACGGTGCCGGCGCCGCCGAGGAGTCCGAGTGCGACGGTGAACGACTGCCACGATCCGTAGAAGCCGCGCTTCCCGGCCGGTGCGAACTCGGTCATGACCGAGACGGCGCCGCCGAACTCACCGCCGGCGGAGAGGCCCTGCAGGATGCGCACGAGGGTGAGCAGGATGGGTGCCGCGATGCCGATCGAGGCGTACGTCGGCAGGATGCCGATCAGTGCGGTCGCCCCGGACATCATGACCAGGACGAGGATGAGCGTCGGCTTCCGCCCGATCCGGTCGCCGATCCGGCCGAAGAGCGCCGCCCCGACCGGGCGGAAGAAGAAGGCGATCGCGAAGGACGCGTAGGTCGCGATGAGCGACTCGAAGCCGGTCTGCTGGCCGTCGCTGAAGAACTGCGCGGCGAGGATCGTGGCGAGGAACCCGTAGATCCCGAACTCGTACCACTCGATGAAGTTGCCGACGCTGCCGGCGACGATCGCCCGGCGTCGGGCGGTGCTGCTGATCACGTCGCTGCGTGGTGTGGAGCTGGTCACGGGACCTCCCTTGGTTCCTGGATCGTGCATGCCGGCAGCACCCGCGGTACTCCGCTACACGTGTCGGCCAGTCCGCACCTGAGGAGGGCACTGGTCGCGAGTCGGTGCAACAAACATACACAATTCAATGATGGATGGTAATTTCCATACATCCGGCCGGTGGGTGCCGGCGGTACAGTGTTGACGGTCGAGAGGAGCACCGATGGGAGCCGACGTCCACCGGACATCACGGGCGGTGTCCACCGAGGTGCGCGCCCGTCTCGACGAGCTCCGTCCCTCCGAGCGGCGGATCGCCGAATCGCTGCTCGCCGACCCGGGCGCCTTCGCGACGCGGTCGGTCGCCGAGATCGCCGAAGAGGCGTCGACGTCGGCGACGACGGTCGTGCGCTTCACGCGCAAGATCGGCTACGACCGCTTCAAGGACTTCCGACACGACCTGACCGAGGAGAACCTCCGCGAGCGGCTCGCGCTCGCCGGGACGAACGTGCAGTCGCCCGACATCGTCGCCGGAGACAGCCTCGACGACATCGTCGCGAAGGTCGCCGCGAACGAATCCCTCTCGATCGCCGACACCGCTCAGGCCCTCGATACGGCAGCCCTCACGCGTGCGGTCACCGCGGTCGCCGGCGCTCGCCGGGTCGACATCTTCGGTGTCGGAGCGAGCTCCATCGTCGCCGTCGACCTGCAGCGGAAACTCTCGCGGATCGGACGGGTGGCGCTCGAATGGCCCGACCCGCATGCCGCCTGGACCGCTGCGGCGATCCTCGACGAGCAGGCGGTCGCCGTCGCGATCTCGCACTCCGGCGCGACCGCTGACACCGTCGACTACCTCCGGCTCGCGGCCCGCTCCGGCGCGACGACCATCGCGATCACGAACCACGCGGAGTCGACTCTGGCGACCAACGCGGACATCGTCCTCCAGACGTCAGCGCGGGAGACGGCGTTCCGCTCGGGAGCGCTCGGCAGTCGGATCGCACAGCTGATGGTCGTCGACTGCCTCTTCATCGGCGTCGCCCAGGTCGACTCCGAGGCGTCCATCGGTGCGCTGCAGCGGACCTTCGACGCGGTTCGGGAGCGTCGTTCCTCCGAGTGACGTCGGTGCCGGGCCCTCGGCACAGCAGCTCGTCGACCGCGAGGGTTGCCATCGCGACCGGCCTGCGCCTAGAGCATCCCGGTCAGCACTCCGCCGTCTGCCCGGAGGGCCGCACCGTTCGTCGCCGATGCCAGTGGGCTCGCGAGGTAGGCCGCCAGTGAGGCGATCTCTTGCGGTTCGATGAACCGTTCGAGCAGGGTGGTGGTGTTGCGACCGATGATCGAGGCCTTCACGGCGTCGACCGGTGCGGCCTGGGATGCGGCGATGGACTCGACCGTCTCGGCGACGCCGTCGGAGTATGTCGGGCCGCCGAGGATCGTGTTCACCGTCACCGCGGTGCCGCGGGTCCGCTTCGCGAGTCCGTTGCCGAGGGCGATCATCGCCGCCTTCGTGACGCCGTAGTGGATCATGTCGGCGGGGATGTTCACCCCGGACTCGCTGCTGACGAAGAGGATGCGCCCCCAGCCTCGATCCAACATGCCTGGCAGGGCGTGCCGGGACAGCCGGACGCCGCTCATCAGGTTGACCTCGAGGACGTTGGACCACTCGTCGTCCGAGATGGACTCGAATTCCGCGAGACCGAACTGGCCCACGTTGTTCACGAGGATGTCCACAGCGCCGAGGTCGCCGAGCAGTCGCTCGACGGAGGCGGGATCGGCGAAATCTGCGACGATCCCGTCGTGGCCGGCATCGGTGTGGGTGCGCCGAAGCTCGGCGACCATGTCGCCCACCGCCTGCTCGGAGCGCCCGTTGACGATGACCCGTGCGCCCTCCGCGGCGAGTGACCGGGCGATGGCTGCGCCGATGCCACCGGTCGATCCGCTGATGAAGGCCGTCTTGCCTCGAAGCTGCAGGTCCATGTCGTCTCCCTCTATCGGCGATGCGCTGATTCACTTGCTCAGGCAAGTCACTCTAGGTCGGTTCACTTGCTCAAGCAAGTCGAATAGGCTTGCCCCATGACCGATTCCGCCGAACGTCCCGCCCTCGGCGGCGAGCGGCTCGCGGCCTGGGCCTCCGTCGCCACCCTGCTGGAGCGGCTTCCCGCGGCGCTCGACGCCCAGCTGCAGCGCGACAGCGGACTGAGTCACTACGAGCACGGGCTGCTCTTCGCGCTCGACACAGCCCCGGACCATACGCTCCGGATGAGCACACTCGCCGGGTACGCGAGTAGCACGCTCTCTCGGCTCTCCCGCGCGATCTCGCGGCTGGAGAAGCAGGGCTGGGTGCGACGCGAGGTCGACCCGACCGACGGTCGGTTCACCCTCGCCGTCCTCACGGACGGCGGCCACGCCCACGTCGCCCGGTCCACGCCCGCGCACCACGCCTTGGTCGAGGAGCTCGTCTTCGGCTCGCTCACGGAGGCGCAGGTGGGGCAATTGGCTGAGATCAGCGCGAAGATCGCGACGGCGATCGATCCGACCGTGCCATGGGCGCCGTCCGAGTGAACCTCGGAAGAACGCCCTTGTGGGCGCGCTCACGCCGGGCGTAGCTTGACCGCATGAGCCTCTTCATCACGTGTCCGGTCGAGAGCGTCGAACGCGCGACCGCCTTCTACGACGCCCTCGGCTGGACCCGCAACGCCGCGATGTCCACCGACCAGGTGTCCTGCTTCGAGATCGCGCCCGAGCAGTACGTCATGCTCGGCAGCCGCGAGATGTACGCGAGCGTCGGCGGCACCGAGGAGCTGATCGGTGGACCGGACACGCCCTCGAAGGTCACGGTCTCCTTCGACCTCGGGAGCCGCGAGGCGGTCGACGAGCTCGTGGAGCGGGCCGGCGCCGCAGGCGGACGGATCGGCGACACCGACGACTACCCGTTCATGTACCAGCGCCAGTTCGACGACCCCGACGGGTACCACTACTCGCCGTTCTGGATGAAGCCCGACGCCGAGCCGACCGACTGAGCGACCTCGCCGCGACACGGCACGGCGAGCAGGTCGCCGGGCGCGAGGTCGCGGGGGAGTAGCACGCGCTGCTCGGTTCCTGCCGCGCTGTCGAGGTGGAACGACACCGTGTGCGTCGTCGACGCTCGCCCGATCAGCCGGAGTTCCGACCAGCACGGTTCGACGTCTGAGAGGCAGGCGTCGAGGATGAGGTGATGGCCGTCCTCGCCGAACGTCGCACCGACGACGCGCATGACGACCACGGAGGTCTGCTCGACGGGCGAGGGGTATCCACCCGTGCCGGGGATCACCGCTGTCGCCGAGTGGACGCACGGGGTTCCGAACTGCTCGACCAGGCGCAGCATCGGAACGTCGTCGACGATCACGTCCGTGGTGCTGAGGTGGGTGTGTGCCGGCCAGCGGTCGGGGACGAACGGGTCCGGGATGCTGCGGCGGAGTGAAGGCAGGATCGTCGTGAGGGTCATGACCTCCGGTCTACGCCTCGCCACCCGCTCGAGTCGCGGTCCTCACGGGATCCATACGTCGATCCCCGGAACCCCGACGGTCTCCTCACGTCGCGCGGGCGAGTGGAGGCATCAGGCCTCGACCATGGTTTGCATCTCCTCTCAGAGTTCGCGCGCGAACGACACCGTCGTGGCCGTGCGTCCGGTCTCTGCGAGTCCCGCCTTCAGGAGGACCCGCTGGGATGCGACATTCGTGACGTCGGTCTCAGCGGCCGCCCGTTCTGCGCCGTGCGCTGCGGCGAACGACAGCGCGCCGACGACCGCTTCCGTCGCGAGTCCGACCCCGCGAGCGGCGGGAACGAGACCGTAGCCGAACTCGACGCGACCGTCGCTGTCGGGCGGCCCGAAGAAGCCGAGTCCACCGATGGCCGAACCGTCGGCATCACGGATGAGGTACATCGTGAAGATCGGGTCGCTGACGGTCGATTCCGCGAGACCGCGGAGCGGGCCGAGCTCATCGGCGAAGGGGTACTCCGGGTGCCAGGCGTCACCGTCACGCTCGTCGCGTTCGACGATGCGTCGCGCGAGCGCCGGTGAGATCGGTTCGAGGGTGGTTCGTTCGGTGCGGATGATCATCGACGCCAGTCTGACAGGGCGACGAGACACACGTGATCGACATCCGATCAGCGACGTGGTTCGCTGGCAAGACGGGTTCCCAGCGTCGGGAGGCCGTCGATCCGTGAGGGAGCGCAGTGCGATGAGACCACTCCGATACTCGATCAACGTGACGCTCGACGGGTGCTGTCATCACGAGGCCGGACTCCCGCCCGACGAGGAGTCGATGCAGTACTGGACCGCGCAGCTGGCGCGGGCGGACGCCCTCCTGTTCGGCAGGGTGACCTACGAGATGATGGAGTCCGCCTGGCGGAGCCCGGCCTCCGGCACCTTGCCGGACTGGGTCGAGCCGTGGCAGGTGCCCTTCGCGGAGACCATCGACCGGGCGGAGAAGCACGTCGTCTCGAGCACGTTGAGAGACGCCGACTGGAACGCGGAGCTGGTCCGAGGTGACCTCGACCAGGCGGTTCGGCGGCTCAAGCAGGAACCGGGCGAGGGCCTGTGGGTGGGCGGGGTGACCCTGCCGCTCGCGCTGGCCGACCTGGGACTGATCGACGAGTACGAGTTCCTCGTGCAGCCGGTGCTCGCCGGGCGTGGGCCGACCCTGCTCGCAGGGCTGCGTGAGCGCATCGAGCTCGAACTCGTGGACCGCCGCGAGTTCCGCTCAGGCGCGGTCGCCATGCGGTATCGGCCGGCGTGACGTCGTCGCCAGAACGCCCATGCTCGGTGCCCCTGCTGAAGAGGGACGTCCGCACGCGCACTCCAGCCGGGAGAGGATGGACGCATGACCCCTCTCCACGGAATCGATATCGCCGCCGAACTCCGACAGGTCGAGGCCCACTGGACTCCTCGAGTGGTCGGCCGGGTCAACGATCAATACGTGAAGGTCGCGAAGCTCCTCGGTCAGTTGGTCTGGCACGACCACGCGAACGAGGACGAGATGTTCCTCGTCGTCTCGGGCACGCTCCGTATCCAGCTCCCCGACGATGAGGAGGTCGTGCTCACGCCGGGCCAGTTCTTCGTCGTGCCGCGGGGAGTGCAGCACAATCCCATCGCCGACGAGGAGGTCGAGATCGTCCTGATCGAGACCGTCACGACCGCGCACACCGGTGACGTGATCGTCGAGGGCACGGTACCGGTCGAGCGCCAGCTGGGCGACTTCCGCTGACGTCCGGCGCCCGACAGCTCGTGAACGCCGCCGGTCGGGATGCGCGGGCGGGGGTCGGAGGACGCTCCCTCGATTCGGGTACGCTCGCGGCGTGAACGAAGACGAGACGCTCGTCCATGTGACGCACGACGCGCCGTGGCTTCCTCCCGGAGGCCGGGCCGAGGTGGTCCGCCGGACGACGCCACCCCGGCCGATGGCGGTCGTGCGCCTGCTCCTGCGCGACTCCGACCAGGTGTTCTGCGTGCCGAGGCAGGGCACAGGGCGGCTCGATCTGCCGATGCTCGAGGCTGCATCCGATGATGTCGACGGCACGGCGGCCGTTCGTGAACTGGCGCAACGCATCACCGGTGAGCACACGGGCACGCACTTCATCGGCGCCGTACGCAACGTCGTGGAGGCACCGGCCGACGGATACGACTGGCCGGCACCGGTCGCCCACTTCGGCGTGTGGGCTTCGGACGCGACTCCGAAGGCTCACGGCACATGGGTGCGACTCGACGATGACGAGCATCAGCTGCGCGACCGACACTGGTTCCCGTTGGTGGGCTGAGCCGACAGCTCAGCTGGGCGACCTGACCGGAACGAGGCAGTCGACCTCGCCCTCGCGCCGGTAGTGCTCGATGTGGGGGCGGTCTTCGTCGTGATCGGCGAGGTCGAAGAGCACGTCGAAGGCGTCGCCGATCCGGGCGTAGACGCCGGGCGCCTCGCCGCGAAGACGCAGCCTGAGGTAGTCGCCGCCGGGGATCACAGTCTCGTCCAGGCCGAGCGGGTTGTCGGCATCCCGGTCCAGCCGCGCGGACGCCATGCGGTACCTGTCACTTCCTCCGTAGATCAGGCCCATCATCCTGCGGCCCTGCAGCGAGTCGAACGAGTTCTCGAACGCCGGCCATGCCGCCTGCACCTGCCCGATGTCGAGTGCGACGTCCTGGCTGAAGGCGGCGATGTCGTCGAGCGTCACGACATCGATCCGGCCGAGGTAGTGGGTTCGTGGGAAATCGGTCGCGTCTCGTGTCATCCGACCCACGTGTTCCCTGCGGCGTAGAGGTCGTTGTCCTCGGCGTCATCCCCCTGCAGGAGCCGATGTTGGATCGCTGCCGCGACGCCGGCGAGAGCAGGCAGACCGATGGCCGCGCTGAGGATCAAACCGAGCTCTCCCGACACAATGGCGAAGGCGATTCCGACCCCGAGCACGACGATCACCACGGCACCGAAGATGAGCCAGGCGCGGCGCCGGTGACGGCGTTCAGCCGCGCGCCGCTCCTCGTCTCGGCGTTGTCTCGTGGAGCGTTTGGAGCGCTGACTCATCTGGGAACTCCTTCTGCGGAAACGAGGCGGATGCCTCGTGTCTAACACGTCTCGCGACGGTGTGCTCAGCGGTCGATCGAGGCCATGTTGGCGTCATCGTGGTGAGCACCGGCCGCAGGGGTGAGGGTGCTCAACCGCTCGACCTGCTCGGGGCTGAGCTGCACGGCATCGGCGGCCGTGTTCTCCTCGACCCGTGAGACCCGTCGTGTTCCGGGGATGGGCGCGATGTCGTCGCCGCGGGTGAGGAGCCAGGCCAGCGCGGTCTGGGCCGGCGTGGCACCGATCTCAGCGCCGATGGCCCGGACCTCATCCACGATCGCCAGGTTGCGACCGAAGTTCTCGGGAGTGAACCGCGGGTTCGTCTTGCGCCAGTCGCCCTCGGGGATGTCGTCGGACGAACGCAGCTGCCCGGTGAGGAGGCCGTGGCCGAGCGGGGAGTACGGCACGAACCCGATCCCGAGCCCGCGGAGGAGAGGCAGGATGTCGGTCTCGACCTCGCGAGTCCACAGGGAGTACTCGGTCTGCAGCGCCGACACCGGCTGCACAGCGTGCGCACGGCGGATCGTTTCAGCAGAAGCCTCGGAGAGCCCGAAGTGCAGCACCTTGCCTTCAGCGATCAGCTCGGCGACGGCGCCCGCCGTCTCCTCGATGGGCGTGTGCTGATCGACGCGGTGCTGGTAGTAGAGGTCGATGTGGTCGGTGCCGAGTCGCCGAAGCGACCCTTCGACGGCCGCCCGCACGTTCGCCGCCGAGCTGTCGGCGACACGACCCTGCTTGCCGGAATGGGACACGAGCCCGAACTTCGTGGCGAGCTTGACCTGATCGCGACGCCCCGCGATGGCTCGTCCGACGACCTCCTCGCTGTGGAACGGCCCGTAGACCTCAGCTGTGTCGATGTGCGTCACGCCGAGTTCGAGGGCGCGGTGGATGGTGCGGACGGATTCGTCGTCGTCGAGCCCGCCGCCGGTGGTGTCTGTCGAGGGGTGATGCTCCGAGTCAACCGCTCGGCGCTCGGGTGAGCGAGGCCCGGTCTACAGGTGCACCAGGAGGGCCCCTCTCACGGCGGTGAGCCGGCGTACCGTCGATGCATGGACATCCACGACGACCTGAGCGAGTTCTTGACCTCGCGCCGGGCGAAGCTGACGCCGTCGCAGGCCGGACTGCCCGACTACGGCGGTCGGCGCCGAGTGCCCGGGCTCCGCCGCGAGGAGGTCGCCCTGCTCGCAGGAATGAGCGCCGAGTACTACAAGCGGCTCGAGCGAGGAAACGCCACCGGGGTCTCGGAAGCCGTCGTCGACGGGGTCAGCCGCGCCCTGCAGCTCACCGAGGCGGAGCACTCGCACCTCGCCGGGCTCATCCGCACTGCGAACGCCGGAATTCGTCCGCAGCGGCGACAGACCCGTATGACGACATTGACGGCTGGCATGCAACAGACCATCGATGCGATGTCCACGGTTCCCGTCTTCGTGCAGAACGGGCGGCTCGACGCCATCGCCACCAACACGCTCGGTCGGGCGCTGTTCTCTGAGATGTTCGACGACGTGAGCCCACCGGTGAACGCGGCGCGGTTCGTGTTCCTCGACCAGCGTTCCCAGAACTTCTACCAAGACTGGGAGGGCAACGCTCATCAGATCGTCGCGATCCTCCGCGCCGAAGCCGGCCGCTCACCCTACGACCGGGAACTCAGCGACCTCGTCGGCGAGCTGTCCACGCGCAGCGACCTGTTCCGCAAGCTCTGGGGTGCCCACGACGTCCGGGAGCACCGCGGTGGGTCCAAGAACGTCCACCATCCGATCGTCGGCGATCTCGCTCTCAACTACCAGAGCATGGACCTGGCCTCAGATCGTGGCCTGCAGATGCTCGTCTTCTCCGCCGAGCCCGGATCCGCTTCCGCCGACCGCATGCAACTCCTCGCCAACTGGGCGGAGTCTGGGCGTGTCGCGTTCGAGCGACGGCCCAGCCGCTGATCGGTCGATCGCCGGGCGTTGCGACGGCCGGACTCGGCCATCGCGCGAACGGCGCACCCGAGCTGACCCGGGTGCGCCGTCCGTCTCCGGTGGTGGTTCCCTTACTGCTCGATGAAGGCGAGGAGGTCGGGGTTGATGATGTCGGCGTGGGTGGTCAGCATGCCGTGCGGGAAGCCCTCGTAGACCTTGAGGGTCGCGTTGCTGAGGAGCTCGGCCTGCTTGATGACGGCGTCCTTGTACGGCACGACCTGGTCGTCGTCACCCTGCATGCAGAGGACCGGCACGGAGATCGCCTTGAGGTCCTCGGTCTGGTCGGTCTCGGAGAACGCCTTGATGCCCTCGTAGTGCGCCACGGCGCTGCCGGTCATGCCCTGACGCCACCAGTTGTCGATGACCGGCTGGGACACGGTGACACCGTCTCGGTTGAATCCGTAGAACGGGCCCGAAGCCACGGCCTGGAAGAACTCCGCCCGGTTCGCAGCGAGCGCGCTCCGGAAGCCGTCGAAGACCGAGATGGGCGTCCCTTCGGGGTTGGCGTCGGTCTGCACCATCAGCGGAGGCACGGACGAGACCAGGACGGCCTTCGCCACACGACCCTGCGGCTCGCCGTACTTGGCGACGTACCGCGCGACCTGGCCACCACCCGTCGAGTGCCCGATGTGGACGACGTTGCGCAGGTCGAGGTGCTCGACGACCGCCGACACGTCGCTGGCGTAGTGGTCCATGTCGTGGCCTGAACCGATCTCCGAGGACCGCCCGTGTCCGCGCCGATCGCTGGCCACCACGCGGTACCCCTTCGACAGGAAGAAGAGCACCTGCGCGTCCCAGTCGTCCGACGACAGCGGCCACCCGTGGTGGAACATGATGGGCTGCGCCGCCGGGTCGCCCAGATCCTTGTAGTAGATTTCCGTGCCGTCGTCCGTTGTCACGAATGGCATGACTGACCTCCAAGCTCATGTCGAGCCAAGCCGCGCTCGGAACGACTCTCGCGAATTCCGCTTCCACGGAATGTGGGAGCGCGACCACGGTAACGCGGCGCGACGGCCGTTTCGCTGGTCTGTCGAAAGTCCCGACACCTGTCCAAACCGGTTGCCGCAGACGTCCAGTTCCGGGCGGCCGAGAGTGCTCGTTCTGCTCGCTGGTGGTGCTCGGACGGGCAGAACGGGCACTCTCGGTGGACGTGTCGTTCAGCCGCGGTCGGCGAGCCACGTGCTGATCGCCGCGGGGAGCTGCGTGAAGTCCTCGACGTCGGTGTCGGGCTCGATCGGGACGCCGTAGCGCTTGCCGGTGCGGTCGGCGTCGACGGCCACGGTCAGGTTGACGACCGCGCCGTCGTAGAGGCGGACCGGCTGGTTGGCCGTGCTGAAGCCGTAGCTCGGCTGTCCGAACACGCGCACGTCCGACTGCCCGATGAAGGCGATGGCGACCGCCTCGGCGGAGCTGCCGGTCATCCCGTCGATGACCACGGCGATCGGCCCGTCCACCTTCGGCTGCGGCTTCGTCGCCGCGCTCTGTCGGTTGCCGCCGGACGAGACGCCGCCGCCCGACACCGAGACGACCGTCGACCTGTCGACGGACTCGAAGGTCTCGACGGTCCCGTCGTCGAGCAGGGGCGCCACGGCGGCCAACATCGGCCACACGTTGCCGCCATGGTTGTCCCGCAGATCGACCACCCATGCCGACGTGTGGGGCGCGGCGGCGGTGATCGCGTCGACGGCCGTGTCGATGTATCGCTGGCCGAAGGAGTCGCTCCCGGAGCCGCCACCGATGAGTGTCGGGAGCCGGATGGTCGTCACACCGTCGGCGGTCGTGACGGTGGGCAGTTCGTTCGCGGCCTCGGACCCGGACGACGGGCCGAACAGTTCGGCCGCAGCCGCAGGATCGTTGAAGGTGGTGTGCGGACCGCCCAACTCGGTCGCCGCCTCCTCGAGCGGCCCGTAGGTGTCGGCGTAGTCGGAGGCGTCCGCGACGGCGGCCATGGCCCGTGCCCGCACCTCGGCATAGCGGTCCGGTGTGGCCGCGACACCCTGTCGCATGGCGTCGAGCGCGACCTCCGCATACGTCTGCGGCGACGGCGGTACGAGGTAGATCCCGTACGACCGCAGGAGCGGCGCGGCGACGACGGCGCCGCCGACCACCAGCGCGAGGAATGATGCCGTGACGACGGTGGCGATGAGGCCACGCCGACGCCGACGACGTCGCTGTTCCATGGGGGCCGGTGATGGCAAGGGCGGTCGACTGCGGGTGATGCCGGGCATGCCTCCAGGCTACGAATCGTCGATGCTCGAATCGTCAGCCCGCAGGACGATCCCGCTCGCGGAGTATCAGCCGCGGGCGGGATCGTGGTGCTTCGTCGTGTCGCTCAGCGCCAGTAGCCGTTCGCCGCGGCGACGGTCTGGAAGTTGATCGCGATGACCTGGGAAGCGCCCATCAGACTGTCGGGGTTCTCGGCGTAAGCGACGCGCAGGCGTGCGCGGACGTCCGCGTCGGGCTGGGTCATCTTGACGCCGGTCCTCGAGAGCTTGATCGCGAGTGCGTAGCCCTCCTCGGGTGTCGGGGTCAGCAGGCTCGGGAGCCAGGATTCGGACATGTCGGTGCCTGTCGTTCCGGTCGAGCTCAGGCGACGCGACGGAGCGGCACGGTCGGGAAGTCGACCGGCACCTCGAGTGCGACGTTGAGGTAGTTCGTGAACAGATTGAGGGCGACCTGGCCCACGATCTCGACGATCTGCTCGTCGGTGACGCCGTGCGAGCGCAGCGCTTCGACGTCGGAGGCGGGGATCTGACCCCGGAGTTCGACGAGCCGCAGGGCGAACGCGAGGATCGCGGCGGTCTTCGGGTCGTCCGACTGGCCCGTCTGCGCGGCGGACATCGCGTCACGGCTGACGCCTGCCTTGCGACCGAGGGCGGAGTGGGCGGCGAGGCAGTACTCGCACGCGTTGCGATTCGCGACGGCGACGGCGATCTGCTCACCGAGCGCGGCACCAAGCGAGCTGCTCGACCCGAACGCCCCGAAGGCCGACCACATGCTCGTGAGCGCGGCGGGCGAGTTGGCGACGGTCGCGAACATCGCCGGCACGGTTCCGAACGCGGCGTGGATCTGGTCGAGCTGCTCCTTGGTGGTACCGGTCGCGGTCTCGCGGTCGACGAGGGGGATGAGTGACATGAGGGGTTCCTGTCCTGATTGGCCCCGGTCTTTCCGGGGATGACTCCATCCTGCGCGTCAGTGTCGGACGATTCGATGCATTTCGTCTAGACTTCAGTGCAGATCGTCTGCGATGCTGTCCGCATGCCACCCGTGGACCGCCTGTCGTCGATGCTCGAGCACTTCAGGATCCGTGCAAGCCTCTTCCACGCCGGTCCGCTGTGCGGCGTGACGACGTTCGCGGCGTCGCCCGGACGAGGCTTCCTCCACGTGCTCCGTGACGGCGAGATGTCGGTGACCCACCAGCAGGCCGACGGTCGGCTGGAGACCGTCATCGTCGATCGTCCGAGTCTGTTGTTCTACCCGAGGCCGCTCGAGCACGCCTTCCACAACGCGCCCACTGAGGACTCCGACTTCGCCTGCGCCACGATCGACGTCGACGGTGGGGCCACGCACCCACTGCTCCTGGCGCTGCCGCCCGTCGTCGTGATCCCGCTCGACGCTGTCGCGACGCTCCGGCCCGCCCTCGACCTGCTGTTCTCCGAGGTCGACGCCGGCGCCTGCGGGCAGCGGGTCATCGTCGATCGCCTGTTCGAGGTGGTGCTCATGCAGCTCTTCCGCTGGATGCTCGACCACACGGACGAGGTCGGCTTGCCGGCGGGGCTCCTCACCGGGCTGGCGGATCCCGCGCTGGCACGAGCCCTCGTCGCGATCCACGAGGCTCCGGGTGAGGCGTGGACGCTGGCCTCGATGGCCGACGAGGCGCGCCTCTCGCGCAGTACCTTCGCGGCGCGGTTCGCCTCACTGGTGGGTGTGCCGCCCGCCGAATACCTGATCACCTGGCGGGTGACGCTCGCGCAGGGCATGCTCCGCGCCGGTGAGCCGGTCGGGCTCACCGCCTCGCGACTCGGCTACGCGAGCGCGCCCGCCTTCTCCCGCGCCTTCTCCCAGCGGGTCGGCGCCTCACCGCGAGCGTGGCTCGCTGCGGCCGTCGCCGTGCCTGACGGCTCCCGCACCGAGGTGGCATGATGCCGTCCATGAGAAGTCACCACGTGAGCCGGGTCATCGGCGCATCGCCGGATGCCGTGTACGAGTACGCGTCCGACGTCGACAACCTCCCGCGGTGGGCGGCCGGGCTCGCGCAGGCCGAGGTGGTGCGCGAAGGTGACTCGCTGTTCGTCGAGTCGCCGATGGGTCGGGTGGAGGTCCGGTTCGTCGAGAGCAACCGCTTCGGCGTGCTCGACCACGACGTCACCTTGCCGTCCGGGACCGTCGTGACCAACCCGGTCCGCGTGCTGGCGCATCCGGAGGGTGCCGAGGTGGTGTTCACCGTGCGCCAGATCGAGCTGGACGACGACGCGTTCGCGCGGGACATCGCGATGGTCGAGGCGGACCTCGAACGCCTCGATCACCAGGTCGCTGGGCAGGCCGGCGTTCGTCGATGACGCGGAGCACCGGTGGCGTCGTCGCCATCGCCATCGCTGGCGGGCTGGTGCTCGGGCCCGTGGGGTGCGCCTCCGCTCCTCCGTCCCCTTCGGCGGCGCCGAGCTCCCCAACCTCGGCGCCAACGTCGGCGCCGCCCACCCCGATGCCGGACCTGTCCGTCGAGTTCCAAGCCCTGGAGGCTGAGTTCAGCGCGCGCGTCGGCGTGAGTGCCCTCGACACGGGGACCGGTGCCCGGTTGTCCTACCGCGCGGACGAGCGCTTCGGGTACGCCTCGACGATCAAGGCGCTCGCCGCGGCGGTCTTCCTCCACGAGGTGCGCGGTTCGGCGCGTGACGAGGTCGTCACCTGGTCGGCTGATGATGTCGAGGCGGCCGGCTATTCGCCGGTGACGAGTGAACAGGTCGAGACCGGCCTGACCCTGTCCCAGCTCGCCGAGGCCGCCGTCCGGCGGAGCGACAACACGGCCCTCAACCTCGTCCTCGCGCGGATCGGTGGGCCGGCCGCGCTGGACGCCGCCCTCGTCACGCTCGGCGACGAGGTGACCGAGGTCGTCAACGCGGAGCCACTGTTGAACGTGATCGAACCGGGCAGCACCGATGACACCACCACCCCTGCCGCGTTCACCGACGACCTGACCCGCCTCGCCGACGGCTCCTACCTGGAGCCCGCCGACCGGGCGACGCTCCTCGCCTGGATGAGCGGCAACGCGACGGGCGACACGCTGATCCGGGCCGGTGCTCCGGCGGGATGGCAGGTGGCCGACAAGTCCGGGGGTGCAGGTGGGATCCGGAACGACATCGCGATCATCGACCGGCCGGGCGGCGACCCGATCGTCCTGACCATCCTCACGAACACACTCGACCCGGACGCCGAGTACGACGACGCGTTGGTCGCGGAGGCGGCGAGCGTCGCGCTCGCCGCCTCCGAGCAGTAGCCGGGCTCCGACGCTTACGGGATGAGTCGCTGATCGCGGAGGTCCTGGAAGATCCGGAGGAACATCGCCTCAGTCTCGACGTACTCGTGGAACCCGGCCCGGCGCGACTTCGACGTGTCGGCGATGACGTCGTAGTCCCACGCGAAGACGAAGTCACCGAACGCCCACGACGACACTTCTACGTAGCTGGTGGGCGCGAGGCCGTGCCGCTCGACCATCGTGTTCCACAGGGCCTCCTTGTCGGCCATCACCTCGGCGAGGCTCATCTCGAGTGGCGGCGCGACGTCGAGGTCGAAGAAGGCGGCGATCTTCGGCCACATCGACGACCACCGGAACAGGTCGCCGTTCGTGATGTTGAACGCCTCGTTGCGTCCGGCCTCGTGCGTCGCGGCCCACACCGTGGCCTTCGCGAGGAGATCGGCATCGGTCATCTCGATCAGGCTCGTGTACGCGCCGGGCTTACCGGGGAATCGCAGCGGGATGCCCAGTTCCTTGCTCATGGACGCGTAGACGGCGATGACCATCGCCAGGTTCATCGGGTTGCCCAGTCCGATCCCGGCGACGACCGACGGCCGCAACGCCGACCATGACCAGGCCGCCCCGAGCTGTCGGCGCTCGAGGAACTGCTGCTGGTCGACGTTGAACTCCGGCGGCATGTGCGGCGGGTCGGACTCCTTCGCGGGTGTCGCGAAGGGCCCCAGATGTGCGCCGTAGACCTTGTAGCCCTGCATCAGACTGATGTGTTCGAGGCCCGGCGCGACGGGTTCGACGGCATCGACGACGTTGGTGAGCATCGCGAGGTTCGGCTCGACGAGCTCGGCCCAGCTGGGGCGGTCCTGATAGGCGGCGTAGAACAGGTGTGTCACCTCCGACAAACCCTGCAACTGGTGGATGGTCGCGTCGCGGTCGAGCAGGTCCACCGCGAGGTGCCTGACGGATCCCCGGTCGGTACCGCCGCGGCGGGACAGCCCGATCACGTCCCAGCCGAGCCCCTCGAGGTGGGTGATCAGGTTCCCGCCGATCACTCCGCGGGCTCCGACCACCAGTGCTGTGTGTTGCGTCATGACATCTCCATCGTTAGATCGCGATTTACCGATCCACAGTGTTGCACAACATCGTGGAATCGCGATATTGCGATATGGTCGACGTATGACGAACGCTGACGACTTGGACCTGGTGGCGATCTTCAAAGCGCTCGGCCATCCGACTCGCCTCGCGATCCTCGGGTGGTTGAAGGATCCTGAGTCGTTCCCGCCGCAGGATCAGCCGGCGGCCGAGGTCGGCGTATGCCTCAAGCACATCCAGGCGAGGGCCGAGGTGTCACAGTCGACCGCCTCGCAGTTCATGGCGACACTTCAGCGTGCCGGCCTCGTGACGTGCACCCGGATCGGCCAGTGGTCGCACTATCAGCGCGACGAGGCTGCGATCGAAGCGCTCGGTCGGCGGCTGTCCCTCGACCTCTGATCGCCGAGACGGCGTGCCGCCAGCTGTCTCCGGAGCTCATGGCCCATCACCGAGCTCTCGCTGGAGTGTGCGGGGTAGGCCTTGACCTTGCACCGGGGTGCAGGGTCGACAGTGAGGATATGACTTCCTCGATCGTGCGTCGCACCGTGCGCCTGTCCGCCCTCTACGACCTCGTCGTCACCGCCGGGTTCGCCCTGCCTTTCACCGCACCGACGCTGTTCGCCGGATTGGGCGTCATCCACTCCGCACTGGCACTTCCCGGGGTCGTTCCCGACCCTGGAGACGTGTTCGCGGTGATGTTCGCCAACCTCATGGGTTCGCTCGTGGTGGTCTGGTCGGCCTTCCGCCTGGTGCGCCCGACGTGGGCGGCCGGTGTGGCCGACACAGCCGGGAGGTTGCTCTTCTCGCTCGGCATGGGGGCCGCGTTGCTGCATGGCGCTTCACTGCTGGTCCTCGGGATGCTCGTGTTCGAGCTGCTGTGGGCGGTCGTCCAGTGCGGCGTCATGCTGTCGGCTCGTCGGGCGGCCTTGGCCTAGGGTCGGCTTGTGCGTATCGCTGAGCTGGCCCGGCTGGCCAAGGTGAAGGTGTCCACCGTCCGGTTCTACGAACGGTCCGGTGTGCTCGCCGAGCCCGAACGGACCACCGGCGGTTATCGCGACTATCGGGAGACCGATGTCGTCCGCCTCCGGTTCCTCCGTCGCGGCCAGGAGCTCGGGTTCACGCTGGCGGAGCTCCACGACTTCGACCGGCTGTCTCAAGCGGCGCGGAGCGGCGGCGCTTCCGCCGGTGACGTCGCCGCCGCGGCCGCGCAGAAGCTGCAGGAGATCGACGAGAAGGTCGCCGACCTGCAACGGACGCGTTCCGCCATCTCGGATCTGCTCGATGCCCAGTGCGTCGATCCGTCGGTGCCCTGCCCGATCGTCAGTGCCCTCGCCGGTGTGGTGGAGGCTGAGTCGTCCTGATGGGGTCGCCGCGGAGCTCCCGCCGCCCTCATCCAACGCCACCGCGACCTCGAGCGCAGTGAGCTCGACGTTGGTTGTTTCCTTTGGGGAAACACTGTGATAGTTTCTTCAGACGCAACGACTGGAGGTCGATCATGGATCATGAAGACGCACAGGACCGCTTGAACCAGGCACGAGACGCCTCGCGCCGCTCCGCACGCCAGGGAGCGCTCACCACCGCCATCCTCACCGCGGTACTCATCATCGCGCTCGGGGTCGTCGTCGACCTCGACATGGTCTGGCTGCTCGGACTCGTCGCCATTGGGTTCGTCGCCCTGTCCCTCGCGCGCCCGGTGAAGCTCCGCCTCGACTGGTCGGACCGGACCGGCGTGCTGCTGCTCACCGCGAGCGGTGTGGCGGTCGCCGTGGGCTACGTCGTGACCCAGTGGATCGCCCGTTCCGCCGGCGTCTCCGTACCGAACACGGTGTCCGCGGTCGTCGCAGCCGTCGTCGTGTTCGCCGCCTGTCTGCCCGCACTGGTGCGCCTCGCGAACGGCTCCACGCCGCTCCGCGGACGGTCGGGGTCGCGCGATGCCTGACGACGATGGAGCCGAGGACGCCGCGGTCAGCCGCCGGGCGCTGAACCCGCTCTTCCACGAGCCTGCCCGCCTCGCCCTGCTGTCCGCACTCGCGCCCGCCGAGTACACCGACTTCGCCTCGCTCCTGCGCATCACCGGCGTCAGCAAGTCGGCGCTCTCGAAGCACCTCTCGGCGCTCGCCGACGCCGGGGTGATCGAGGTCGGGAAGAGCGACACGGACCGCCGCGGCCGCCGCATCGCACTCACGACGGAGGGGCGAGTCGCCTTCGAGTCCTACCTCGACGCCCTCGACGCCATCGTGCAGCGGGCGCGTCGGTGACGCGGGGTCTTCCAGCGGCGAGCGGCGCTCATGGCTCGGCACCGGACTTCCGACGGACGTCGCAACGAGGCGTGACCCGCCCGACCTACGGTGGAAGCAGACCATCAGAAGGGGGCGCGATGCGAGCGACACCTGCTGGAGAGCGCCTGTTGATCGGGATCGTGGGCGGCTCCCTCGGTGGCCTGTTCGCGGCTTCCCTCCTCACGCGTCGCGGACATCGCGTGACGGTCTTCGAGCGGTCCAGGACCGGGCTCGAACGCCGCGGCGCGGGGCTCGTCGCCCAGCAGGAGCTCTACGACCTGCTGCACGCGGTGGGCCGTGACGCCGAGGCCCGCGTCGGCGTGGTCGCCACCGATCGCATCACCCTCGCTCGAGACGGCCGGGTCCTGACGAGCGACCCCACACCGCAGATCCAAGTCTCCTGGGACCACACCTACTCGGTCTTCCGCAGCCTCGTCCCGCCCGAGGGGTACCGGCTCGGACAGGCGGTCGCCACCGTGCACGACCGCGACGAGGGTGCCACCGTCGAGACGGCGACGGGAGAGCTGCACGCGTTCGACCTCGTCGTCGGCGCCGACGGACTCCGTTCCGTCACCAGGCATGTCGTCGCCCCCGACGACGACCGCAACCGGTACGCCGGGTACATCACCTGGCGCGGCCTCATTCCCGAAGCCGAGCTCCCAGCCGCCGCCGCACGCACCTTGCTCGGACGTTTCGCCTTCTACTCCGGTCCCGGGGTGCACATGCTCGGGTACCTCGTCCCCGGCGCGGACGGGGAGACCGAGCCCGGCGCACGCCGCTACAGCTGGGTCTGGTATCGCAGCATGTCCGAGCACGAACTCGCCGACCTCATGCGGCTGACGCACCGGCCGGCCGGGAGCTCCTCGACCGCGCCCGGCGACCTGCCGAGCGAGCTCCGCGAACAACTCCTCGCCGAGGCGGAGCAGCTCCTCCCACCGCCGTTCGCCGCAGCGGTGGCAGCCGAGCCGCGCCCATTCATGCAGGCGATCTACGACTACGTGCCGCCGCGCATGACGAGCGGTCGCATCGTGCTTCTCGGAGACGCTGCAGCCGTGGTCCGCCCGCACACCGCCAGGGGAGCCGCCAAAGCGGCCGGCGATGCACTCGCGCTCGCAGCGGGCCTGGACCTGGGGCTCGGTGTCGAGGCGGCGCTCGCGCAGTACGAGGCCGAACGACTCCCGGTCGCGCGGGCGATCAGCGACTATGGACGTCGCATCGCTCGTTCCCTGCAGCTCTGACCGCACATTCATCAGGAGGAGAACACCATGGACGACGTCGAGCAGTACATCAAGCCGGACGTCCCGCCGTCCGGGCCCGGTTGCGTCGAGTGCGAGGCGACCGACAGCTGGTGGCTGCATCTCCGCCGCTGCACGTTCTGCGGGCACATCGGATGCTGCGACGACTCGCTGAACAAGCACGCGACGAAGCACGCGACCACCACCGGCCATCGCGTGATCCGCAGCTACGAGCCGGGTGAGGACTGGTTCTACGACTACGGCACGGAGGAGTCGTTCGTCGGTCCGACCCTCGCGCCCCCGCTCAGTCACCCACGCTCGCAGACGGTCCCCGGGCCGCACGATCGTGTCCCCGCCCAGTGGGAACGACTCCTCGGTTCATGACCGTCGTCGGGGAGGTGGCGATCGCGCCACTGCTCGTGTTCGAGCGGTCCTTCGGTCGCGAGGCCTTCGCGATCCGCGACTACCTCACCCGCAGCGGTGTCCCGTTCCAGACGGTGGTCGTCGAGACGGACGAGGACTGTCGGGCGCAGCTCGGTTCGGGGCTGGCGGAGGCCCGGCTCCCCGTCGTCGCCTTCCCCGACGGCACCCGGCTCGCCGATCCGACGCCCGCGCAGATCGCCGAACACTTCGGCTGGATCAAGCGACCGCAGCGCAGCGAGTACGACGTGCTCGTCTACGGCGCCGGACCGGCCGGGCTTTCGGCCGCGGTCTATGCGGCGTCCGAGGGACTCGATGTCGCCGTGGTCGAACGGGACGCCGTCGGCGGTCAGGCCGGTTCCAGCAGTCTCATCGAGAACTACCTCGGCTTCGCGCACGGCATCTCCGGCGCAGAGCTTGCCGAGCAGGCGCGACGACAGGCGATCGCGTTCGGCGCCGAACTGCTCGTCATGCGCCACAGCCTGAGCCGGAGCTTCGGCGACCATCACATGCAGGCCGAGCTCGCGGACGGCTCGCGACTTTCTGCGCGGGCGGTCGTCTGTGCGACGGGGGTGCAGTGGCGTCGCCTCGGCTTGCCGAAGGAGGACGAGCTGGAGGGCTCCGGCGTCTACTACGGCGCCGGCACGAGCGAGGCGTCCTCGTGCGTCGGCGAGCACGTCTACATCGTGGGTGGCGCGAACTCGGCGGGCCAGGCGGCGATGAACCTCGCCGCGCACGCTGAGCGGGTCACCGTCCTCGTCCGCGGCCCCTCCCTCTCGTCGACGATGTCGACCTACCTCCTGCGCCGCTTGCTCGTGGCCCCCAATGTCGAGATCCTCGTGGACACGACGGTCACCGCACTCCACGGCGAGGACCGCCTGCAGTCACTGACCGTCGACTCGGCCGGGGCGACGACCGACGTGCCTGCGTCGCGCCTGTTCATCTGCATCGGCGGGAGCCCCAACACCGCCTGGGCCAGCGACTCCGCGGTCGCACTGGACCCTCGCGGCTTCCTGCTCACCGGAGGCGACCTGCTGCCGGAGCACCTGTCGGCGTGGCCGCTCCGCCGTCAGCCCCTGCACCTCGAGACGAACCAGCCAGGCGTGTTCGCCGCCGGTGACGTCCGCGCCAACTCCATCAAGCGGGTCGCGTCGGCCGTCGGCGAGGGTGCGATGGCGGTCTCCCTCGTCCATCGCTACCTCGCCGAGACGTTCGGGTAGGCCGAAGCCGACACCGCCCGTTCAGTGGCAGCCGGGCCCGGTCAGGGGCGTCCGGCCGCTCGCCGGGTCATCGCGACACCGGCGAGCACCGTCGTCACCAGCACGAGCGAGACGAAGATCAGCAACACGTCGATCTCCGGTGCGAAGGTGAGGGCGAAGCCGATGGCCAGCACCGGGAGGGCGAGGCCGCAGTAGGCGATCAGGAACACGAGCGACAGCGTCTCGCCCCGGCGGGCGGGGTCGGCGAGCGATCCGGCGGTCGCGATCGCCGACTTGAACAGGACGCCGACACCGAGTCCGGCGATGACACCGCCGACGAGGAAGACCCCCAGCTGCGGCAGGACCGCCCCCGCGGCGACCGCGGCGAGTCCGACACCGCAGCTGACCGTCGCGATCAGGAGCTGGCGCTGCAGCGGGAGTCGGGCGAGCAGCACCTGACCGAGCGCGGCGGCTCCGAACACCGAGAAGGTCGTCACACCGGCGAGCAGGTGGTCGGGTGCGTCGAAGGTGCCGATGAGGATGGTGGGCGCGAGCGAGGTGAACAGTCCGAGCAGCGCGAAGCCGGCGAAGGCCCCGAACCCCGCGGCGATGAACGCCCCTCGCGACGACGCAGGGACCGCGAGGCGCTGTGGTCGGTAGCGCCTCCGTGGCTCGCTCTGCTCGACGGTCTCGGGCACGGAGACCATGACGATCGCGGCGATGACGAGCGCGACGAGGAACACCGCGTGCGGGAGCACGAGCGGGTTCGGAAGGAACTCGGCGAAGAGTCCACCGATGAGCGGTCCGAGAGCGAGACCGCCCAGATTGCTGGCCCCGGCGACCGATGCCGCGACGATCGAGTTCTCGTCGGGCCGGGCGACCGCGCGCAGCTCGCCGAGGTGAGCGGTCGCCGTCGCGGTGAGCACGCCGATGCTGACGCCGTTGACGACGCGCGCGACGATCAACCCCTCCACGCTGCTCCAGAGGAGGAACAGCACTGCGGAGAGCGCCGAGATCAGGATCGCGATGAGCAGCATCCGCCGCCGCCCGACCCAGTCGCTGATGTGGCCGACGAAGAAGAGGCTGAACACGACGCCGACGGCGTAGGCGGCGAAGATGACGGTGATCGTCGAGACGGGGAACCCGTCCCTCGCCTGGTACAGCGCGTACAGCGGCGTCGGGACGGTCGAGTAGGCCATCACCAGCAGGAACGTGGTCGCGACGATCCAGAACCCGGCACCGTGGGAGACGCGGGATCGGGTCGAAACGGGGGAGGTCGTCATCGGGTCGCTCGGCTCTCGGTCGGTGTCGACGTCAGGGCAGGATCGAGTCGACGTAGCCGCCGTCGACCCGGAGCGCGCCGCCGGTGGTGCCGGACGCGAGCGGTGAGGCGAGGTACACCACGAGGTTCGCGATCTCGATGGGCTCGAGAAGGCGGCCGATCAGTGACTGCGGGCGGTGCAGCCGCATGAACTCCCGCTGGGCGTCGTCCCACTCGAGCTCATCGCCGACGAGTTGCCGGACGAAGGTCTCCACGCCCGGCGTGTGGGTGGGGCCGGCGATCACCGAGTTCACCGTCACGCCCGTCCCGGCGGCGGCCTTCGCGAAGCCGCGGCTCACCGCGAGGAGTGCGGTCTTCGACATGCCGTAGTGGATCATCTCCTCGGGGATGACCACGGCGGAGTCGCTGGCGATGTTGACGACACGACCCCAGCCGCGTCCGGACATGCCGGGGAGCAGGAGCCGGGTGAGGCGAGCGGCCGACAGCACGTTGACCTCGAACATCGTCCGCCACTGCTCGTCGGTGATGTCCAGCGGCGGTACGGCCTCGAAGACACCGAGGTTGTTGACGAGGATGTCGACCTGGCCGGCCTCGGCGACGAGCCGCTCAGCTCCCTCCCGGGTGGTCGCGTCGGCCGTGATCCCGCGCACCGACTCCACCGATTCGGTGTCGAGCGAGAGGACGGCGGCCTCGAGGCGGTCGGCGTCGCGGCCGTTGACGATGACATCCGCCCCCGCCTCGACGAGCCGCGCGGCGATGGCATAACCGATCCCGCTCGTCGAGCCGGTCACCAGCGCGGTGCGGTGGGTGAGGTCGAGGGGGATGGTCCCCGCGCGTTCGAGTCGCATGAGCGGATCTCCTTGGGCATCGTGGAGTGGATGGGCCGGATCCCAGGCGGCGGCCCGGTCCGACCGAGGCTACGCCGACGTCGGGCCGGAGTCTTCGGACGTTCGTCGGCGGCAGGTGCGACAGAAGTCGAATCTGACGTTGGCCGGGGCGCTCTCGTCGGGCAGGATGTGGGGATGAGCCCGCCCCAGCAGGTGCCAGGACCGCAGCCCACCCTCGGAAAGCCCGCGCGACGACGCCGCGTCGGGATCTTCCTGTTCGACCAGGTGAAGACGCTCGACTTCGTCGGCCCGGCCGAGGTGTTCACCGAGGCGAACCAGCGGGTCGACGGCTACGACGTCCGGTTCTTCTCCCACGACGGCCAGGACGTCGTCACCTCGATGGGACTCCGGGTCGGCGTGGACGCCGCAGCAGCCGACAGCGGACCGCTCGACCTCGTGATCGTCCCGGGGAGCGAGTCCGCACCACAGGTGTACCGCCCGGAGGAGGTGCAGGCAGCGGTCCGGCTCCTCGCGGCCCGAGCCGA
Source organism: Plantibacter sp. VKM Ac-2876 (assembly GCF_015350715.1). Lineage (NCBI taxonomy): Bacteria > Bacillati > Actinomycetota > Actinomycetes > Micrococcales > Microbacteriaceae > Plantibacter > Plantibacter sp. VKM Ac-2876. Next base: position 1,289,703 of record NZ_JADKSI010000001.1, read on the forward strand.
GCGTGTGGCATCGATCTGCAGCGGGGCGTTCGCCCTGGCGATCACCGGGCTCCTCGACGGCAAGTCGGCGACGACCCACTGGAAGTTCACCGGCGCGCTCGCCACCACCTACCCTTCCGTCGACGTCCGTCCCGACTCGATCTTCGTCCGTGACGGCGACACCTACTCCTCGGCCGGGGTCGCCGCCGGGATCGACCTCGCGCTCGCGATCGTCGAGGAGGACCACGGAGCGGACGTCGCGCGCTCCATCGCGCAGTTGCTGCTCGTCTACATGCGCAGGTCCGGTGGGCAGTCGCAGTTCTCCGCCTCCGTCCGCGCGAAGCCGGCGCGGACGTCCGTCGCGAAAGCCGTCGCGGACTACATCCACGGCGATCCGACCCGGGCGGGCTCGTTGGCCGACATCGCCGCTCACGCGAACGTCGGCGTACGTCACCTCAACCGCGTCATCAAGGACGAACTCGGCATGACGCCGATCCAGTACGTCGGTTCCATCCGACTCGATCTGGCACTCGGCCTGCTCGAAGCGGGCGACCCGGTGGGAGAGGTCGCCGCCGCAGCCGGGTACCCCAGCCCGATCGCCTTCCGCCGCGCCTTCGCCGCACGCTACAACACCACGCCCTCCGCCTACCAGCGCCGCTTCCGCACCACCGGTGCCGGGACCTACCCGGGCCGGTCGGAGCCACCGCGGCCGGCATCCACGGAAGCCGCGCTCCCGCACTAACGGATCGCGACGGCAGCCTCTGGCGTCACCACGCGGAAGCTGAAACTCTCCTCCAGATAGAGGCTCACCGACTCGGCCGAGTGCGTCGCGTACCCGAGGGCGATGTCCTGACCGGATTCGAACAGGAAGTCGCCGCCGCGTCGGCTGAGGACGACGGCTCCCTCGATGCCGGGCGTCCAGACGATCTCCCCGCCGAGGATCGCCTCGATGTGCGAGGACAGCCGCGCACCACCGCTGTCGTTGCCGCCCGTGACCGACACCCAGCCCGGTGCGTCGACGGCCAACGCGTAGGGGCCGCCGACCCCGGCCCGCGCGAGCGTCTCGACCGCCGTGGCGACCACCTGTGCGAACCGCGTCGGGTCGTCGTCCCGCGTCAACAGTGGGTGCGGCGAGGCAGCTGTCGCACCCGTGTACCCGGCCGCGGACCAGCCGGACAGGATCGCCGCGTTCTCCACCGTGGACAAGCGGGTGACCGCGTCGTCGAGCGGGGAGAGGTCCACGTCGAGTGCGCCTCGGGCCGCGCTGTCCAGCTCGCTGCGCACCAGCGCGAAGTCGGCACGCACCTCCGTCAGGGGAAGCACCGTGCGCTGTCGGGCGATCACCCCGTCCATCGGGGCGTCGACGACGGCGCCCACACGGCCGATGTCGGTGCTGGAGTGCTCCCAACCCAGCGGGCCGGCGAAATCGACCACGCGTCGGCCGCCGAGCACCGGGGTGAGGCGCGCACGGGCCTCGTCGTCGAGCATCTGCCAGGTGTCATCGGTGATCGGTGCGAGGTGTCGGAAGAGATGGTTGTTCATGATCACGTCCTTTCGGGAGCGGTGCGGAGCGAGCCGAGACCGAGGGAACCGTCGGCGGTCGAGGGCGGCGTGGCAGGGACGACGGCGCTCGCCGGATCAGCGGGGCCGGACTGGGCCGGATCGTCGTCCATCGCCTCGAGGAAGGCGGCGCTCGGAGCGAAGAACACGGAGCCGGTCTGGGCCGTCGAGAAGTCGAGGAGTCGGTCGTGGAGTCCCGGTGGGTCACCGATGAACATGCGCTCGAGCATCCGCTCGATGACCCAGAGTCGTCGGGCGTACCCGATGAAGTAGGTGCCGAACTCGCCGCCGGCCGGGCTCCCGAACGGCATGTTGTCGCGGAGGATGTCGTGCTCGGCACCGTCGACGACGATCGTGGACAGGGTCTTGTGCGACTTCTGGCCGGTCTCCGCATCGTCGAGCTCGACGTTGTCGGCCTTCGTGCGGCCGATGATCGCCTCCTGCTGTTCCGTCGTGAGCGCGCGCCAGCGGTCGAGCGGATGCGTGTACTTCTGCACCACGACGTAGCTGCCACCGGCGAAGGCCGGGTCCTCGTCACCGACGAGCGTGGCGTCGGGAAGGTCCTGGCCGACGGGGTTCGCCGTGCCGTCGACGAACCCGAGCAGGTCGCGGACGTCGAAGTACCGGAAGCCGACCGTCTCGTCCACGACCTCCACGGCGTCGCCGAGCAGGTCCAGGAGCTGCCGCTCGAACTCGAAGCACAGGTCGCGTCTCGCAGCACGGATGTGGAGCAGGACGTCGCCGGGCGTGGAGGGTGCGGTGTGCCGGTCGCCGACGACCGCGGGGAAGACATGGAGCTCCCTCGGCGCGGGACCGCGGGTGAGCTCGCCCCAGACGCGCGCGCCGATCCCGACGGTGCAGGACAGGGCGGCGTCGAGGTCGCGGAAGGCGACGTTCTTCAGGACGTCGGCGACACCCGCCAGGGTGCTGCGGACGGTGTCGATCGCGCCGGCAGCGTCGCGCACGGTGAGCACGAGGAAGACGGCGGTCCCGCTGAGCGGCGCGTCCACGGCCTGAGGCTCGATCGGGACGCGTCGCGCTGAACTGGTCACGTCGCCCTCCTACTCGGTGCCCGCGGACTGCGGGTGCAGCTGCCGCACCGGGGCGACGGCACGGGTCTCCGGAACACGTCGGCGTCGGCTGGACGCGGACGACCGCTCCGACGCGGCGGGGACGTCGTTCCAGAGGCGGAGCAGCTTCAGCGACAGGTGCAGGGTGCTCCGCTTCAAGCCGTCGGCCAGCGCGTCGCGCACGACCTCCGGCATGGTGTCGAGCCGGTAGTAGAGCGTCGTGCGGTGGATGTGGAGCCGCTCGCACGCGACGACGACGTTGCATCCGGCGTCGAGGTAGGTCTCCACCGTCTCCCGACGCACGGGATCGGCGTGCCAGAGCTCGTCGGCCGCCGGCGACGCCGAGGTCACGAGCTGCGGCCCGCCGCCGATCGCGTGCAGGAGTCGCCACCCGCCGAGATCCTCCGCGCGGGTCGACCCGAGAGCGTCCCCGACCTGACCGACGATCTCGGCCGCGGTGCGGGCCTCGTCGACGACGCCGAGCAGGTCGTCCTCGTCCGCATGCAGCACGGCCGAACCGATCGCGGAGATGCCGACACCGGCCGGCGCGACGGAGCGGACCCACTCGTCGACGGGCGAGGCGGCGCGTCGTTCGGAGGTCACGAGGACGAAACCGCCGACATGATCGAGGACGAGCGTGTGGTCACGGCCGTCGTGACGCAGGGCCCGCGCATACTCGTCCCGCTCCATCGTGCTCGTGGTCCCGAGCAGCACCGAACGCACGACCACCTCACCGTAGGAGTCGAGCCAGCGCCTCGCACGCGCGGTCCTGAGCGCGTGGCGCCGCCGATCGCGGTGGTCGCTGAGCATGTCGATGAGGACGAACGCCCGGTCGTCCGAGATGGACCAGGAGCCCTCGGCCGGTTCGATCGTGCTGCGTTCGCTGTTCATCGGTGCCTCCGCGCGGTTGAACGAGTGGTGTCCCGCTCAAGCTAGGACGGATGGCCCTGGGCGAGCGTGGCCCGCCGAGAGCCACCCTGCCCGGATCACGGACGCAGCGGCGTGATCCCCTGCGCTTCCCGGGGGAAGGTCGCCAGGGTCGTCTCGTCGATGTTCAGGTGGGCGGCGACGAGCGACGGCGGCACGTGCGCCAACCAGTTCGCGAGGGAGACCTCCTCGTAGCGGTCCGTGCGGAACACCTCGAGGAACTGGAGCACGTCGTCGCCGGTGTTCTCCACGTAGTGTCCGAGGTTCTTCTTCACGACGCCGATGTCGCCGGGGCGGAAGTCGGTCGTGTTCGCGTGGGGACCGGTGTTGAACACGGTCATGCGTGCTGAGCCGCGCAGGTAGTACTGCCACTCGTCGGCGTTGGGGTGCCAGTGCAGCTCGCGCATCGACCCGGGTTCCACCGTCACGAGCGCTGCGGCGACCGACTGTGACAGTGGGAAGTTGGTGCTGTCCGCGATCTGGATGCTCCCGCCGCTGTTCCGGTGGAGTGGCTTGGACCGCGACAGTCGGAAGATGATCGGTTCCGAGGCTCCCCACTCGACACCGGCGTCCTCCTGGTCCTTCGCCAGCGGGCCCGGCTCGTCGCCCGGGAAGATCCAGAGGTTGTGGAGCGGGATGTCCGCGAAGGTCTCCTGGGCCACCCCGAAGTTCTTCGCCAGCACGTCCGGCGGCGTGTGGGCGAACCAGTCGGTGAGGAGCAGGGTGTTGGACTCCGACTGGTCGCCGTCGTCGAACGCGAGCACGAATTCGGCGCCGTCGGGACCCAGCCCTTGGAGGGAGTGCGGCGTTCCGGCGGGGAAGAACCACAGATCGCCTTCCTCGACGTCCTCGACGCTGGGCATCCCGGATCGGCTGAGGGTGGTGACCCGGCACCTGCCACGGGTCATGACGGCCCACTCGGCCGTCTGGTGCCAGTGGAGCTCGCGGATGCCGCCTGACTCGAGGTACATGTTCACGCCGGCGATCTCGTCGGAGATCGCGAAGTCCTGCTTCGTCACCTCGCGCGCCCACCCACCGTCCTGCACACGGCGGGGTGAGATGTTGAACGACGACCAGAAGAACGCCTGCGTACTGATGTCGGTTCCCGGAGCGTCGATCTGGTTCGGGAACTGGCTCGCGACTGCCGGGTTCTGCGGGCCGGTCATCTGCGTGCTCTGCGGGTGGCGGAGGGTGTTCACCTCGCCCTCCGGCGGGAGGTCCGGGTTGCCCAGACTCGGGGTCTCGTGGTGCGGGACGGTGTCGTCCGTCGAATCCATGGTGTTCCTCCTCGCTGCGCCGCGCTGCGGCCTGGATCGTCTCCAGCCCAGCAGGGACGGTGTGACAACCCTTCCGACGGATGACGAGATCGTGCCCGGCGGTGGTCGGATCGTGGCGGCCCGCTCGTCAGGTTCGATCGGGGGACTGCCCGGCGAGGACCGCGAGCAGCTGTGCCGAAGCCTCGTCGCACGCTCGCCAGATCACGAGACTCAAGCCGAAGTGCTCGGGGACCTCCAGCTGGAGGTAGCGCAGCTCGAGACGCCCGAGATCCGGGCGGTCGAAGGTGAACGTCTCGGCCGCATCGGGTCGGAGGCCTGGTCCCAGCCCGGTCCAGGCCTCGGCGAAGCGGCTGTTCCCGGAGCGGAGCTCGTCCACGAGGTCCTCGAAGACTTCGTCCCACTCGTGGGTGCCGAGCGACCTCCGGAGCTCGCCCACCACATGTTCGGTGACGAGGCCGGGATCGGGACTCGCCTGGAGTATCTCCGGGCGGAGGAAGGTCGAGCGCAACAGGTTGGCTCCTGGCCGGAAGGCCTGCGACAGCGCCTGAGCGAGGCGGTTGGCGTGCAGCACCGTGAAGTGGCGGTCGTGGACGAACGCGGGGACGGCCGACCAGGAGTCGACGAGATCGACCAGGTCCCGAGGGAGCCGATCGGCGGGTCCGAGCTCAACCATGCGACCACGATAGTGACGTCGGGCAGCGACCGGGTGGGACGCGCAGGGTCAGGCTCAGCAAGCGACCGATGGTCGGTCGACATGTCCAGAAACGACCCATGATCGGCCGCGGAAGGGTGCATGCATCCGAGCGTGCTGCGGAAGGATTGGCGTCGATCCCACTCGCTCTCCGGAGGACGCGGCGATGTCACCAACTCGGCTGTCGAATGCTCTCGGCGAGTTCCTCCGCGCGCGCCGGGAGTTCGTGCGGCCAGAGCAGGTCGGCATCGGCGCCGATGCCTCCCGGCGGGTGCCGGGCCTGCGCCGCGAAGAGGTCGCGCATCTTGCGAGCATCAGCCCCGAGTACTACCTGCGGATCGAGCAGGGTCGTGTGCGGCGGCCGTCGGAGCAGGTCCTCCTCGGCCTCGCCCGTGCCCTGCTGCTGGACGACAGTGGACGCCGATACCTGCTCCGCTTGGCGAGTCCGAGGCCGTTCATGCGCGCGGTCGACGACCGGTCGACGCAACTCGACGACCGGGTCGCCCGGCTCCTCGCGCACTGGTCCGGTACGCCCGCGTATGTGAGCGACGACAATCAGTACGTCGTCGCCGCGAACGCGCTCGCGCGGGCGTGGGTGCCGCAGGGCATGCTCGACCCCGGGGTCAACCTGCTCGTCTCGGCCTTCGAGCAGTACGCCGACTTCCGAGGCACCACGTCGCCCGACGCACCGGAGTACGACCGCATGCACCGGGAGTGGGAGGGGACCCTCCGCGACCTCACCGCCCCCCTCCGCTACTACGGCCGACCGGACGATCCGCGCCTCCAGGAGATCGTCGGGATGCTCTCGGCACGGCACCCCGTGTTCCGGACGATCTGGGCGGAACACCTCGTCAAACCGCAGATGTCCCGGCGGACGCGCACGTTCATCGAGCCCCTCGGCTGGGTCGACTTCCGGTCGCAGACCTTCGAGGTCCCGCACACGGACCAGTTCCTCACCGTGTTCTTCGACGAGCCAGGCTCAGCTGCTGCGGCGGCGATCGCCTACCTCGCAGCCCGGGACGCGCTTCAGCGGGAGGGCACCGGATCGCTCGACGTGGAGGGCTCGTCCGGCGAGACCGCCTCGGACAGCCGCTTCAGCCGCGCCCGGGACGATGCTCCCGACGGGACGAAGACCAACAGCAGATCGCCCTCGGGCCCGGGCGCGTTCAAGACGTTGTAGACCATGCGGACCTCCCCGGCCGGCGTGGGGAAGACGATGGGCCCCGACGTCCCTGAGTGCCCGTCGCCCGAGGCCCAGGTCTGGGCGAAGTCGCGCGACTTCGCGGAGAGTTCGCCGATGATCCGAGCCGCGGGACGATCCGCGTCGTGCTCCTCGATCGACCGCTTGAGGAGCTCCGCGGTGGTCTCCGACATCCGGGTCCACAGCGGATCGCCGACGACCCGGTCGGGGGAGAGGAACGCGAAGCGCGCCAGGTTGACGCCGGTGTGGAACGCCGGCGTCAAGCGTGCCGCCGCCGGATTCGCCTCGAGGACCTCCAGCGTGCGGTCGCAGAGGACCACGGGCACCTCTCGCCACGAGTCGATGAAGTCCCTGATCCGGTCCCGGCGCTCACGCACGCCCTCGTTCGCGATCATGGGTCCACGGTAGGCGCTGTGATCGCCGTCGGCTACCCCTCCGGTGCCCACGGCCCCACCGGCGTCGGCGTGCGCCAGGGGTCCCTCCGGATGGCGGTCAGTCGGCCCGGGCGGCGAGGTACGCGAGCACCGCGGCCCCTGGGGAGCCGCGCTCTGCGAAGACCGTCGTCAACTGATGACCGGGCCAGTCGGGGACGAGGAGGTGCTGATACTGCAGCTCGACGGTCCCGAAGTCGTCGATCGAGGCCCGAAGTGGACCGCCGGCGAGTGGACGGGCGTCATGGCGAGCCCACAGGCGGGCGAACAGCGGACTCCGGGCGGTGAGGTCCTCGACGATCGTCTGCAACCGAGGGCTGCTCGGATCGCTGCTGAAGCGGAGTGCTGCGACCACGGCCGGGGCGCTCACCTCCCACTCCGGAGCGATGGACCGCACCCGATCGTCGAAGTACCCGAGCACGTCGTTCCGCCCGACGTCGAGGAGGCCACCGCCGATGCGTCGCGCGAGCGCGTTCGACGCGACGATGTCCCGGTTGCCGTCGGTGATGTACGCCCCGGTGTCCGACCAGTGGTCGAGGAGTGTCGTGTCGGGGATGGATCGTCCGGCCGGTGCGGGCGTGCCGGTGTCCAACGGTCGGCGCTCGGCCGGGAACAGGTCGACGTCGTAGGCGAGCCGGAAGAGGTAGTCCACAGCGTGCTCGTCGAGTCGAAGGGCCCGACCGATGCCCGCCAGCACCTCCTCGGACGGGCGCTGATCCCGCCCCTGCTCGAGGCGGAGGTAGTAGTCGGCGCTGACGTCCGCGAGGGCTGCCACCTCGGTGCGTCGGAGTCCGGCGACCCGCCGCCCGTCCTCCGGGACGAACCCCGCGTCCTCCGGTCGGACCAGTCCTCGACGAGCCCTGAGGTAGTCGCCGAGCGCGGCCGCCCGCGTGATCCCGGTCTCCGATCCTCCCTGCGTCATGGCCCGGTCAGAGTCCGCGCGACACAGCGGCTGCCGCGGCGAGCCAGGCCCGCTGCGTGCTCGACCGCAGGGCGTCGTGACGGATGACGCCGTTCTTCAACGCGGGATCGAAGGGGACGACGACCACGTCGCGCACGTAGGGCCGGAAGTCCTCGGCGTACGCGTTGGCGATCGACGTGTCCTTGGCCTCGGCCTCGGAGACGATGACCACGGCGTTGCGCGCGAGTTCCGCGCCGCGCTCGCTCACTCGGCTGACGGCGGTGAGGGTGAGTCGCGCGCCCTCCTTCTTGTCCTCGACCGTCGTGGTCGGGATGACGAGCTGGTCGGTCAGCTCCACCATGCGGCGCCAGTTGGGGGCGCCGGCCGAGTTGCCCGAGTCCATGACGATCAGGCGGTAGTACTTCGCGAGGACGCGATGGACGAGGTCGACCTCGTCGGCGGTCACCACGTGCTCGCCGTCGGCCGCGGATCGCAGCACCTCGTACTTGTCGCCCGGCTGGTGGTGGACGAACCGCGACAGGTCGGCTCGCTCGGCGCCGGGGGAGAGGAGGTCGCCCGCCGCGGCGAGGAGGTCGAGGACGGTCGAGTCGTGCCCGCCCTGCTCGGTCCGCCAGCCGAGCGTGCCCATGGTCTCGTTGTTGTCCCAGGCCGCGACACCGCCACCGCCGTACCGGGCGAAGACGGACGACAGGTTGACGACGGTCGGCGTCTTGTTGGCGCCGCCCTTCTGGTTCGCGACGGAGATGGTGCGACGCCTCGGGAAGTGGCGTGACACGGCGTGGACGTCGTCGCGCTCGGCTCGCTCGCTCGCGGACGGCGGCACCGAGAAGCCGAGCTTGTTGAGCAGGCCGGCGAGCCCGTGCTGCGCCGGGCCGATCGTGGGCGGCGCGAGGAACGAGGGCGCATCGCGCAGATCGCGGCGAGCCGGGGCGGCCGGCTGGCCGGGAACCTGCTGCTGCTGTGGGACCGGGTGCTGCTGCTGAGCGGGCGCGGCCGGCGGTGCCTGCACCGACTGCTGGGCCGGGACCGCCCGCTGCGCCGGCACCGGCTGCTGCGCGTTCGGCTGGCTCGAGACCGGCTGGAACGGGGGTGTGCCGAACGCAGGCTGCTGTACGGACGGACGCTGCGGCGGGACGGGCTGTGGTGTCGTGGTCGCCTGCGGGTTCGCGGAGACCGGCGGCGTGGGCTGCGCCGGGACCGGCGCAGGTGTCGACGGCTGGGCGGGGGCGGCGCGGGGCGGTGTCTGCGGCTGAGCAGGGGCCGGGCGCGCTGGTGCCGATTGGGAGGGCGTGGGCGGTGGCGCCTGGATGAGCGGCACCCGTTGCGCGGATACGGGAGCGGGTGGCGGTGTGGTCCGTTGAGCGGTGCGCGCGGGCGCTGCGGACTGCGGTTCCTCCTGCAGTTCGCCGTCGACACCGATGAGGAGCACGGTGACGCTCGTGGGGTCGTCGACCGTCACGCGGATCGGTCGACCCGACTTCCGGGCCTCCGCCTGCATCAGTTCGACGAGCTGGCGGCGGGCCGTTCCCGCGTCGGTGGCGGTCAGGTACTGCTCGGCGGTGCCGACGCGGAACACGCCGGAATTGTCCGCCAGCAGCGATGCCGTCATCGGCGGGAAGTCCTGTATCGAGGCCTTGTCGATCATGCTCTCACTCCTTCGCGGCGGGGGTGAACCCGTCCCCACTATGCCTTAGTACGGCGCATGTCGGATTTCCGGCCCCAGCCGTGACGCTTCGCCGAGAGTGCTCGTTCGGCCGTCTCCAGGCGCTTCAGGGCGCGGTTTGCGCGCCGTCGGCGGGGCCCGCGAGGCCGACGTACATCGAGCGGTGGAGCTCCGCGACGTGGTCGAAGGCGAGGCGACTCGCGGCTGCCGCATCGCCGTCACGGAGCGCGGCGACGAGCAGAGCATGCTCATCGTTCGACGCTCGCAGGTACTCGATCCGGTAGGGGATGAAGTAGGAGTACAGCTCGCGGGACACGCGGTCGTGGAGATCGGCCGCGCCCGGCACGCCTGCCGACACCGCCAGCTCGGCATGGAACGCCGCATCGGCCTCGCGGAACCGGCTCCAGTCCGGCTCGGTCCGCATGGTCGCCACGAGGTCGTCGAGTCGATGCAGGGAGGACGCCTCCGGTGTAGCGGCGGCCCGTGCCGCCAGCCCGGCTTCGAGCGTCGCGCGCTGGTCGATGAGTGCGTGCACGTGGACGGCGTCCTCGCGGTAGGCGGCGATCTCGGGCACGGTGCCCACCGCGGGTGCGTCCGCGATGAACGTGCCACCCGTGTTGCCCTGCCGCCGGACGACGACGCCCTCGTCGCTCAACGCCCGATACGCGCGCCGCACCGACATCTCACTGACCCCGAACGCTCGAGCCGCCTCCTCGGGTGCCGGGAGCCGTTGGCCGGGCACCAGCATCCCGAGCTCCAGCGCCAGCGAGATGCGCGCGCGGACGGTGTCGACGGCGGTCGTGCGGCGGATCGCTCCGAGTGAGGGCGAACCCAGATCCATGGCACCCTCGTCTCGTCGCTGATCGACTCCGCGACCCTGGTTCAGCCGGCCGTCGGTTGGTCGGCGGTCGCCTCGCTCACCGCGCCGTCCGGCTCGGCGTCCAGGGGGAACCGCTTCCCCAACACGATACCGATCAGCATGGCGACCACGGGGATGAGGGCGAGCACGACACTCACGGTGACGCTCCCGCCCGTGACGAGCGTGAAGTTCGACAGCACGAGCCACAGCGCGAACGCGAGTCCGACCACCGCGAGGATCGGGAACACCCGCGCACCCCACACGCGGCCGGCAACCAGCTCGGGTCGGCGCGCGAAGAACACGAGGACGGCGACCGAGGTCGTCAGCATCAGCAGCACCATCCCGACGGTCGCCACCCCGGCCATGGATCCGAAGACCCCGACGAGGGGGTCGAGGCCGGCGAGGGCGAGCCCGGCGAGGACGATGGCCGCCGTCACCGTCTGCACGATCGAGGAGGTCGACGGCGAGTGGTGTGCGGGGTGACGCCGGCCGAGGCGGGCGGGCAGCACCGACTTCTGCGCCAGCGTGAACTGGTAGCGCGCGATGACGTTGTGGAAGGACAGCACGCACGCGAACAGGCTCGTGATGAGCAGCACCTGGACGACATCGCGCATGATCGGGCCGAGGTAGGTCGTCGTCGTGTCGAGCAGGAGGTTGCCCTCGCCGGCGAGCGTCTGCTGGGCGACCGCGACGGCGTTCCCTGCGCCGACGCCCGTCACGAGCGCCCAGCAGGAGATGGCGTAGAACACGCCGATGATGACGACGGCCAGGTACGTGGCCCGCGGGATGGTGCGTTCCGGGTTGCGCGCCTCGTCCCGGAAGACCGCGGTCGCCTCGAAGCCGATGAAGCCGGTGAGGGCGAAGAGCACGGCGACGCCGATCCCACCGGTGAAGATGTTGGCGGGGTCGAAGGTCTCGACCGCGATGCCGTCCGCACCGCCCGTCGCGAAGATGACGACGTCGAGCACGACGACCACGAGGATCTCGAGCGTCAGGGCGATGCCCAGCACCTTCGCGCTCAGGTCGATGTGTCGGTAGCCGAGCACCGCGACGATCGCCATCGTCGCGAAGGAGTACAGCCACCAGGGCAGGCTCGGGCCGCCGAAGTACGTGACGAGGTCGTCGAGCGCCCACCCCATGTAGCCGTACACGCCCACTTGGATCGCCGTGTAGGCCACGAGCGCGGTGAACGCGGAACCGAGACCGAGGCGCGAGCCGAGTCCCGCCGTCACGTAGGAGAAGAACGCGCCGGCCTCGCGGACGAACGGCGTCATGGTGACGAAGCCGACGGAGAAGACGAGGAGGATGACGGCCGCGAGGGCGAAGCCGATCGGGGCTCCGGCGCCGTTCCCGGTGCCGATTGCGATGGGGACGTTGCCACCGATCACGGTGAGTGGTGCGGCGGCGGCGATCACCATGAAGACGATGGAGCCGGTACCGAGCTGGCCGTCGAGGCGCTGACGCGGCTCGGCGATGGGGTTCACGGTCATGAGGTCACTTTCCAGGGGAGTCGGGGGACTCGGAGGGGGAGGGGGGGGAAGGACGGGATCCTTCAATACAGCTCGGCGCGGCGGTCGGCGAGGTAGGGGTTCTCCTGCCTGGCGCGCTTGGTGGCCTCGGGATCGATCGTGGCGATCATGAGACCGACGGCGTCCGCGTCGAGCGCGTCGAGGACCACGCCGTCCGGGCCGACGATGCTGCTACGACCGACGTAGGTGAGGTCTCCTTCGGAGCCGACGCGGTTGACGTAGACGAGGTGGACCTGGTTCTCCCAGGCGCGCACCGGGATGAGCCGCTCGGCGATGTGCGCGTACGGCTCCATCTGCGCGGTGGGGACGATCACGACGTCGGCGCCGTCGAGGGCCGCCGCGCGGACGGTCTCGGGGAACTCGACGTCGTAACAGATGAGGACGGCGACGCGGACGCCACCCAGGTCGACGGTCGGTGCGAGGGTGTCGCCGGCCACGAAGAGCTGTCGGTCGAGCTCGCCGAACAGGTGTGTCTTGCGGTACCGGAGCAGCTCCGTCCCGTCAGGACCGACGAGGACGAGGGCGTTCGCGACGGCTCCGCCGGGGAGTGGTTCGGGGAGGCCGGCGAGGATCGCGATCCCGGTCTCGCCGGCGATGGCGGCGACCCGGTCGACCAGCTCCGGGGTGGCGAGCGGGGCGAGGCGGTCGCCGAGGTTGTAGCCGGTGATGAACATCTCGGGGGTGACGAGCAGATCCGCGCCGCGATCCGATGCCTGTCTGGCGGCGTCGGCGACGAGCGCGAGGTTCGCCTCGACGTCTCCAGGGACGCCGTGGTGCTGCAGTCCGGCGATGGTCAGGGTCATGGCGGTGGAGCTCCTCTACAGGCGTGCGTCGATGCACTCAGTAAACAGCTCAAAGTGAGTTGTTTGATGTCCATCATGTTTCGATCCGGTTTCACCCGCAAGAGGCGAGGGACATACTGGTGGCGTGCGTGCCCTTCCTGTCGACGTCCCGATCGTGCTCGGCCCCTTCGGAGGTCTGTCCTCCGTCGAGCTCACCGCGACGGTGAGTGAGCTGGGCGGCCTCGGTTCCTTCGGTCTGTACGGTTACGACGCCGAGCGCATCGAGCGGACGGTCACGGCGCTCCGCGAGCGGACCGCGGCGCCCTTCGCGCTGAACCTGTGGCTTCCGCGTGGAGACGAGCTGTCGCCCGACGACTCCGAGGCGTCCTTCGCAGCCGCGGTCGAGGCGCTCCGACCCGTGTTCGACGAGTTGTCGCTCGAGCTGCCCGATCGCCCGGCCCGCTACGTGCCGTCGTTCGACGAGCAGATCGAGGCCGTCCTGGAAGCGCGGCCCGCCGTGGTCAGCTTCGTCTTCGGGGTGCCGCCGCGGCCGGTGGTCAACGCGGCGCACGAGCGGGGCATCGTCGTGGTCGGGACGGCGACCACGGTTGCCGAGGGACTTGCCCTGCAGGAGGGCGGCGTTGACGTCGTCGTCGGCACGGGCATGGAGGCCGGCGGCCACCGCGTCTCGTTCCTGCGAGCGGCCGAGGACTCCCTCGTCGGTCTGGTCGCCTTGATCCCGCAGCTCGTCGACGCCTTGGACGTCCCGGTGATCGCCGCCGGCGGCATCGCCGACCGACGTGGTGTCGCCGCCGCGCGGGCGCTCGGCGCAGCCGGCGTGCAGGTCGGGACCGCCTTCCTCCGTACGAGCGCCTCCGCGGCGACGGCCGAGCATCGGGCGGCCATCGTCTCGACGCCCGCGGACGGCACCGTCCTCACTCGCGCGATGAGTGGCAGGCTCGGCCGGGGTGTCCCGAACCGGGTGCTGCGCGAGATCGAGGCGTCGGGGGTCGTCGCCCCGTTCCCGGTCCAGAACTGGCTGACCGGGCGGTTCCGCACCGTCGCCTCCGAGCGGGGCGTCGCAGACCTCCAGGGCTTCTGGGCAGGGCAGGCGTCACTGCTGACCCGCGATCGGGCCGATGCCGAGGCCGTCTTCACGGAACTCGCCGCGGGCCTGTCAGTCCCACCCAGGGCAACCTGACCCCGGTCCGCGTCCCCCGCAGGACCGCGTAAGCTGGAGAGGACTTCCTGCAAGAGATGAGACGTTCACCGTGCCCAGCATTCCGTTCGACGGCGCCAAGCACGATCGGTACTGGATGGTCCCGATCCTGCGTGCGGTGATCGCGCTCGCCACGGCGGGGGTCGTCACCTTCACGCAGGGCCACTCCTCGCAGTTCGGCCTCGTGGTCTTCGGGGTCTTCACGCTGCTGTCCGGCGCGATCGTCGGCGCCTTCGCCTTCCCGAACTTCTCCGACACCGTGACGCGCGCCTTCTTCCTCGGCCAGGGCGTCATCGGCGTCGTGACCGGCGTGTTCTCGCTAGTCGTGAGCGGCGGCGGGCTGAGCATCTTCCTCTACGTCGTCACCCTGTGGGCGGCCCTCACCGGATTCCTCGAGCTGTACAGCGGGATCCGCTGGCGCGGACGCCTCGCCGCAGCGAAGGACTGGACCGCGGTCGGTGCCTTCACGGTGCTGCTCGCCATCGCGACGCTCCTCGTCCCGCCCGGACTCGAGCAGCGATTCGCCGCCCCGGGAGGTGTCGAGGGTGTCCTCCGTGCGGACATCGTCGTCGTCGGCCTCGTCGGAGCATACGCCGCGATCATCGGCGTCTACCTCGTCATCGGCGGACTGTCGCTGCGGTGGGCGGGCAAGCGCCCGGTCACCGGCGCAGCCACCGACGACACCACCGGCACGGCTGGAGCCGCATCATGAGCAAGCCCAACCGCGACGACGTCCTGCGGCCGATCGAGCTCCTCGTGCTCTCGGGCGTCATGGGGGTCTTCACCGGCGTCGTCGTCCTCATGTCGACCCGTGAGATCGTCCTCGCGCTCATCGGCCTGGGTATCGCGTTCATCGCCTCGCTCGTCGTCCTCGCGATGTTGGCGCTCGCCGTGAAGCCCGACTTCCAGGAGAAGCTCGACCTCGATGAGCAGGACGGCGACGACAAGCGTCCGCCGCGCCCCTCCGGCCACTGACCGTCTCGTCCCTCCGGCCCTGGGCGTTCGCCCGGTCTTTGACTGCCGCATCCGGTCCCTGAGCGTTCCTTCCGGTCCCTGAGCCTGTCGAAGGGCGCACGCCGACAGGCTCGGTGACCGGTCTCCCGTTCCCCGAGCCTGTCGATGGGCGACCTACGGCAGGTAGTCCACCAGGTCGTCTGAGAGCCCGAGGTACGTCGCCGGCGTGAGCTCGAGCAGGCGCTGCTTCGCGGCGTCGCCGATGTCGAGCTTGGAGACGAACTCGACGAGCTCCGCCTGGCCGAGACGCTTGCCGCGCGTGAGCTCTTTGAGGAGCGCGTAGGGGTCCTCGATGCTCGAGCGACCCGCGGTCACCTCGGCGCGGATGACCGTCTGGATGGCCTCCGCGAGCACCTCCCAGTTGTGGTCGAGGTCCGCTGCGAGCACGTCCTCCGCGAGGTCGATCTGTCCGAGGCCGCCGAGGATGTTGTCGAGGGCGAGCAGCGAGTGGCCGAAGCCGACACCGATGTTGCGCTGGGCGCTCGAGTCGGTGAGGTCGCGCTGGAGTCGCGAGGTGACGAGGGTGGCGGCGAGGGAGTCGAGGATCGCGCTCGACAGCTCCAGATTGGCCTCGGCGTTCTCGAAGCGGATCGGGTTGACCTTGTGCGGCATGGTCGACGAGCCGGTGGCGCCCGCGACCGGGATCTGCCGGAAGTAGCCGATGGAGATGTACGTCCACATGTCCGTGGCGAGGTTGTGCAGCACGCGGTTGGCGTGGGAGATCTTGCCGTAGAGCTCGGCCTGCCAGTCGTGCGACTCGATCTGCGTCGTCAGCGGGTTCCAGTCGAGCCCGAGTCCCTCGACGAACTCGCGCGAGATGGCGGGCCAGTCCGCGTCGGGATCGGCGACGACGTGGGCGGCGAAGGTGCCGGTCGCGCCGGAGAACTTGCCGAGGTACTCGTTCGCCTCGATCTGGAGCGCGATGCGCTCGAGTCGGTAGACGGTGACGGCGAGCTCGCGGCCCATCGTGGTGGGCGTCGCCGGCTGGCCGTGCGTGCGTGCGAGCATCGGGACGGCCCGGAAGTCGACGGCCTTGGTGCGCAGGGAGTCGAGGACGAGGCGCAGCTTCGGGAGCCAGATGGCGCGGACGGCCTGCGACACGGTGAGCGCGTAGGAGAGGTTGTTGATGTCCTCGCTCGTGCAGGCGATGTGGGTGAGTTCGGCGATGCGGTCGAGACCGAGCTCGGACAGGCGGTGGCGCACGAGGTATTCGACGGCCTTCACATCGTGACGCGTGACGGCCTCCTTCTCGGCCAGCCAGTCGATGTCGGCCTGGCCGAAATCGAGGTAGAGCGCGCGGAGCTGCTCGATCTCCGCCGGGGTGAGCGGGGAGGAGCCGAACATCGAGTGCTCGGTGAGGTAGACGAGCCACTCGACCTCGACCTGCACGCGGGCGCGGTTCAGGCCGGCCTCCGAGAGGTACTCTCCGAGCGCCGTCACGGCGGGGCGGTAGCGACCGTCGAGCGGGCTGAGCGGCTGGGCGGGGAATTCGGTCATGGGGTGGCTCCCTGGGTCAGTGCTGGTTCGAGCTGGTGGAAGAGGGATCTGCAGGCATGGTCGATCATGCCGAGGACGGTCTCGAACATCTGGGCGTCCGAGTAATAGGGGTCGGGCACGTCGCGGGTCCCGGAGGTGCTGTCGAAGCTCAAGAGCAGGTGCACCTTGGAACGGTCGGCGTCGTTGCCCGCCCAGGCCCGCAGGATGCGTTCGTGACTGCGGTCGAGGGCGACGACGAGGTCGTAGCTTTCGAAGCGGTCGGGGTCGAACTGCTTGGCCCGGTGGGCGGTGGCGTCGTGGCCGTGCGCTCGCAGCGCGGTGACCGTGCGGTGGTCGGCGTGCTCGCCGACGTGCCAGTCGCCGGTGCCGGCGGAGGAGACCTCCACGACCCGCTCCAGCCCGGCGGCCGCGACGAGGTCGGTGAAGACGCTCTCGGCCATCGGGGATCGACAGATGTTGCCCGCGCAGACGAAGCACACGCGGAACGGGGTCGTGCCGGGGTCGGCCTCCCCGAGGGTGTTCATGCGTCTATTCTGGCCGACCGCGCCCGAGCCGTCGAACCGTTCTCAGCTGACTCCGCTCCACAGTCCCCGCGAGCGACATCCCCTCCACATCGAACGGACGCCGGCTCTGGCGACCGGCGGTGCACCGGCAGAGTCGAGAGCCGTGGCTGGCACGGGATCAGCACAGACGGGATGGTGGGGATGGACGACGATGGGATCAGGCTGTGCTCGGCCGAGGAGAGCCTCGAGGAGTCGGTCGCCGTGCTCGAATTGCGGTCGCTTCGTCTCGAATCCGTGATGTTCGACCTCGAGGTCTGGATGACGACGCTGGGGGACGCGCGTGCCGGGGCGCGGTGGTCGGGCCCTGCGGCCACAGTGTTCGGGTGGAGTGCGGATGAGCTCGCTCAGCACCTGCGTGCTGCTGCAGCCGCGCTCGATGTCGGTGCAGGCATCGCTCGCGGGGCCGCGACGAGTGCCGTGGCGGACGGACGCGGATGAGCGACGACGTCGTTCTGAGCGGAGGCGGCTCCACGGCAGTGGCGACCGACGACCAGCTGCATCTCGCGCGGGTCACCGCCGCCCTCGCCGAGTGGTGTCTCGACGCGGCCTCCCAGGTCGAGGCGGTCGCCGGTTCGGCGGACACCGGCGCCGACATCCCGACTGCGCTCGCGCGTCCGTGGCTCGACCCTTCGTCGTCCTCGACACCGTCCAGTGCGGGCGGGGAGGCTGCGATGCGCGCTGCCTCCGCCCTGCGGGACGCCGCGGTCGATGCTGAACGTCTGAGCGGGCAGCTCACGCTCGGTGCCGAAGCGTATGGGGCACTCGAGCGCGGGGTGTCTGAACTGTTCGAGTCGATCGCGGGCGCGGGTGCGTGGGTCCTCGGGGCTGTCGTCGGCACGGTGGTGCGGTTCCATGAGACCGACAAGCAGGTGGCGCCTGGCGAGGCGCAGTTCATGGAGGACATGGCGGTCACCTGGGGGCGGTCGCTTCTCGTTCCGTTCGTGGCGCCGGCCGTGGCCGCCTTCGCCCTCATCTCGCTCAACCCGAAGGTCTGGCCTGCACTCGAGGCGACGGCACAGCGGACCCTGCGGAACCTGGGATCCTCTGCTGCCACTGCGCGTCTGCTGCGGACGTTCGTCTCCTCGGTCGACGATGCGCTGACCGGAGCCGCTGGTGCACCCGTCCCGTTCCTGCGCGACTACGACCCGCGGACGTCCGGCGGGGTCGCCGGTGTCGCGCTGCTCATCGCCCGTGGAGCAGACACGAGCGGGATCTTCACGCCGGCACCGGTCGACGTCAAGCCGATCCGTCCACCCGGATGGACGGCGCCGGCCGGAGCGCCGGCAGCTCAACCATGGGCGGCCATGGGGCCTCCGCGGAGCCCGTCCGAACTCATGGAGCGGATGCCGGGGAACGCTCCTGGCGCCCCGCAGATCAGGATCGAACACCACGTCGACGAGAACGGCGAAGACGTCTGGATCGTCTGGTCCGGCGGAACCGTCGAGATGCTCCCCGTGCCGGGTTCGACTGAGCCATGGGACGCTCGGAGCAACCTGAACGCCGTCGCAGGTGCGGCGGCGGAGAGCGTGCAAGCGACGATGGAAGCCATGAGACAGGCCGGGATCCCGGAGGGAGCGCGCGTCATGCACGTCGGGTACTCCCAGGGAGGGATCGTCGCGGCGGCCATCGGCGCTTCAGGCCAGTACGACTCGTCGGT
This sequence comes from Plantibacter sp. VKM Ac-2876, assembly GCF_015350715.1. NCBI lineage: Bacteria > Bacillati > Actinomycetota > Actinomycetes > Micrococcales > Microbacteriaceae > Plantibacter > Plantibacter sp. VKM Ac-2876. The sequence goes on from NZ_JADKSI010000001.1 coordinate 1,308,544, forward strand.
CGTCACGTTCGGGGCGCCCGTCGAGACGATCGATCTCCCTGAGGACGTCCCAGCGTTGCACGTGCAGCACGAGGAGGATCCGGTCCCGGCGCTGTCCGGGGAACGAGCGGAACCGGTCGACGGTGGGCGAGTGGCGCGGCGTTCACTGTACGACGGTGGGCCGCCCCCGCCTCCTGCCGACGGAGTCGACGAACCGGTCCCGGCGCATCTGGCGCGCAACTACCTCGACACCGCCCGACTGCTGGACGGCTCGAGCGACCCGGGCGTCAGAGATGCCCTTCGTCCGCTCGACGGACTGGCCGATGAAGGGGAGCGGATCATGTACCGGGCCGACAAGGTCCTCCCGTGACCGGGTGGTGGAGCGGAGTGTCAGTCCTTCGCCTTGGGGCGGATGACGATGCCGAGCAGCCAGTTCACGATCGAGATGACGATCGCCCCGAGGACGCCCCACCAGAAGCCGTCGACGGTCAGGCCGAAGCCGAACCAGCCGCTGATGCCCGCGGTGATGAGGAGGAGGAGTCCGTTGATGAGGAGCCCGATCAGACCGAGGGTGAGGATGTAGAGGGGGAACGCGAGCACCTTGATGACCGAACCGATGATGGTGTTCACGACCGCGAAGATGAGCGCGACGAGCGCGAAGGTCAGGATCGTCTCCAGCGTGCCGCCGGGCGCGTACGGCGTCACGTTCACACCGGCGACGATGAGGGTCGTGACCCAGATGGCGAAGCCGTTGACGATCAGGTTCAGCAGAAAACGTCCCATGACGGTAATCCTCCCACCCTTGCCACAGCGGGCAAAGGGCCGATTCGGACCGGCGCACTGCATTCCGCCGCAGGTATCCTTCGCGGCCTAGACTCGTCGAGTGAGTGACAACCTGCCAACCACCGCCCAGCCGGCCGCTCAGCCGGGCCGGAGCCCGGTCCGTCTCCGTCCGGAGATCGCAGATCTGCCGCCCTACCGTCAGGGCAAGCCGGCCGCACCCGACGCCTTCAAGCTCTCCAGCAACGAGGTCCCGTTCCCGCCGCTCGACGCCGTCCTCTCGGCCATCACCGACACGGCTGCGGACTCCCACCGCTACCCCGACGGCGCCGCACTCGCATTGCGCACGGCGCTCGCCGAAGCCAACGGCGTCACGCCGGAACGCATCCACATCGGGGCGGGCTCGGTCGCACTCCTCAGCCAGTTCATCACCGCGACCGCCGGTCCGGGAGACGAGGTCGTCTTCGCCTGGCGCTCCTTCGAGGCCTACCCGGGTCTGGTGACCGTCGCCGGCGCGACGTCGGTGCGCGTCCCGAACCGGCCCGACGGCTCCCACGACCTCGAGGCGATGGCCGCAGCCGTCACCGACCGCACCCGCGTCGTCATCGTCTGCACGCCGAACAACCCCACGGGGCCGGTCGTCGAACGCGCCGCCTTCCTCGCCTTCCTCCGCTCCGTGCCGTCTGACGTGCTCGTCCTCCTCGACGAGGCCTACCGCGAGTTCGTCACCGACGACGACGCCGTCAACGGCATCCCGCTCCTCGACGAACACCCGAACCTCGTCGTGCTCCGCACCTTCTCGAAGGCCTACGGACTGGCCGGCCTCCGTGTCGGCTGGGCCATCGGCCACGAGCTCGTCCTCGACGGCGCCCGCAACGCGGCCATCCCGCTCTCCAGCACCGCGCCGGCGCAGCAGGCGGCCATCGCCGGACTCGCGAACGCCGAGGACATCCGAGCCCGCGTCGCGGTCATCACCGCACGACGCGACGACCTCGCCGCCTCACTCCGCGAGCAGGGCTGGTTCATCCCCGCGGCACAGGGCAACTTCGTCTGGTTCGGCCTCGGCGAGCAGACGGCCGCGGCGAACGAGACGTTCCTCGCCCACGGCATCGTCGGCCGCGCCTTCCCCGGCGACGGCGTCCGCATCTCGATCGGTGAAGCCGAGTCGATCGAACCGCTCCTCGCCGCCGCTGCAGAGATCCTCGCCGGACTGCCGGCCGACCACCCGACACGAGAGGGAGTGCGCTCACGATGAGCCGTTCCGGAGACGACCCCACCGTGCCCAGCGTCCAGTTCATCGACGCGGCCGGCACCTTCGCGCCGAACGAACACGCGGAGCGCTATCAGCCGTTCCTCGATCGTCTGACCGAGACCGACCTGCAGCAGTTCTACCGCGACATGGCGAACGTCCGCGCCTTCGACATCGAGGCGACGAACCTGCAGCGCCAGGGCCAGATGGCGCTGTGGCCGCCGAGTCACGGCCAGGAGGCGGCGCAGGTCGGTTCGGCCCGTGCGGCGCGAGCCCAGGACCACATCTTCCCCTCCTACCGCGAACACGTCGTCGCGATGATCCGCGGCGTCGACCCCATCGACATCGTCCGCCTCATGCGCGGCAACACGCACGGCGGGTGGGACCCGGCAGATCCGTCGAACGGCAACATGCACCTGTACACGCTCGTGCTCGCCGCCCAGACCCTGCACGCGACCGGCTACGCCATGGGCCTGAACTTCGACAAGGCCGTCGGCACCGGCGACCCGGACCGCGACACGGCCGTGCTCGTCTACTTCGGCGACGGCTCGAGCTCCGAGGGTGACGCGAACGAGGCCTACATCTACGCCGCCAGCTACCAGACGCCGCAGGTGTTCTTCCTCCAGAACAACCAGTGGGCCATCTCCGTCCCCGTCTCCCGTCAGGCCCGCGAGCCGCTGTATCAGCGCGCAGCCGGCTTCGGCCTCGACAGCGTCCGCATCGACGGCAACGACGTGCTCGCGAGCTACGCGACGGCGGCGAAGCACCTCGACGACGCCCGCGCCGGCCACGGCCCGAGCCTCATCGAGGCGATGACCTACCGCGTCGGCGCCCACACCACGAGCGACGACCCGACCAAGTACCGCACCGACGACGAACTCCAGTCCTGGATCGCCCGCGACCCGATCGTCCGGTTCAAGACGTACCTCCAGGGGCTCGGCGCCTCGGACGCGTTCTTCGCCGAGGTCGACGAAGAGGCTGCTGCGCTCGCCGAGGACACCCGCGTCCGCACACTCGCTCTGGAAGCGCCCGGCCGCGAGCTCATCTTCGACGGCGTCTACTCCGAACCGCACCCGCTCATGGTCGAGCAACAGGCCTGGCTCGAACGCTACGAGGCCTCGCTCGAAGGAGGCAACGCATGACGACGACCACCATGCCGATGGCCAAGGCGCTGAACGCAGGCCTCCGGAAGGCGATGACCGAGGACGACAAGGTCCTGCTCATGGGCGAGGACATCGGCCCGCTCGGCGGCGTCTTCCGCGTCACCGAGGGCTTGCACGCCGAGTTCGGCGGCGACCGCGTCCTCGACACCCCGCTGGCGGAGTCCGGCATCGTCGGCACCGCGATCGGTCTCGCCATGCGCGGCTACCGTCCGGTGTGCGAGATCCAGTTCGACGGCTTCGTGTTCCCGGCCTTCAACCAGATCACGACGCAGCTCGCGAAGCTCACCAACCGGCACGAGGGCAAGCTGCAGATGCCCGTCGTCATCCGGATCCCCTACGGCGGACACATCGGCGCGGTCGAGCACCACCAGGAGAGCCCCGAGGCGTACTTCGCCCACACGGCCGGCCTGCGCGTGGTCAGCCCGTCGACCCCGAACGACGCCTACTGGATGATCCAGGAGGCCATCGCCTCGAACGACCCGGTCGTCTTCCTCGAGCCGAAGAGCCGCTACTGGCCGAAGGGCGAGGTCGACCTCGACGGCTCGGCCGCGCCACTGCACGGTAGCCGCATCGTCCGCACCGGCACGGAGGTCACCCTCGCCGGACACGGCGCGATCGTGAGCGTCATGCTGCAGGCGGCTGAACTGGCCGCCACGGAGGGCACGAGCGTCGAGGTCGTCGACATGCGCTCGCTGTCGCCCATCGACTACGACCCGCTCGTCGAATCCGTCCGCCGGACCGGCCGCCTCGTCTACGTGCAGGAGGCGCCCGGTTTCACGAGCGTCGGCTCGGAGATCGCGGCGACCGTCACCGAGCGCGCCTTCTACTCGCTCGAGGCACCCGTCCTGCGGGTGTCCGGGTTCGACACCCCGTTCCCGCCGGCGAAGCTCGAAGGCGTCTACCTCCCGGATGCCGACCGCATCCTCGAGGCCGTCGATCGCTCGCTGGCGTACTGAACACCGAAGGAAGACGAGGAACCACGATGAGTGATCTCCAGTTCGAACTGCCGGACGTCGGCGAAGGCCTGACCGAGGCCGAGATCGTCGCATGGAAGGTCGCGCCGGGCGACGCCGTCTCGGTCAACCAGGTGCTGGTCGAGATCGAGACCGCGAAGTCGCTCGTCGAACTCCCGTCGCCGTTCGCCGGCACTGTCGGCGCCCTGCTCGTCGAGGAGGGCCAGACCGTCGACGTCGGGACGCCCATCATCAGCGTGAGCACCGGTGGTGGGGCAGCGACCGCCGAGCCGACCGCGTCCGCACCGTCGGTCGTCGAGTCGGAGGAGGCCACGCTGGCCGCCGACACCGCGGCGAGCGTCTCTCCTGCCGAAGAGCCGCGCCCTGGCGCCGTGCTCGTCGGATACGGCAGCGCCGGCACCACCTCGAGCCGTCGCCGTGGCCGTGGCGCGACGCCGGTCGTCGAGCCGGCGAGCCCGGCCGTCACCCCGCAGCCGCCCGTGCGCCGCCAGCCGCCGTCGAGCATCCCCGCCGCGTCCGCGCTGCCGGTCATCGCCAAGCCGCCGATCCGGAAGCTCGCGAAGGACCTCGAGGTCGACCTCACGGCCATCGAGGGCACCGGGCTCGCGGGGGAGATCACCCGCGACGACGTCATCCGTGAGGCCAGCCAGGCGAGCGTGTTCCGCAACATCGAGACGCCGGAGTGGGCCGACGAGCGCGAGGAGCGCATCCCGGTCAAGGGCGTCCGCAAGGCCATCGCGACGGCCATGACCCGCAGTGCCTTCACCGCGCCGCACGTCTCCCTCTTCGTCGACGTCGACGCGACGCGCACGATGGAGTTCGTCAAGCGCCTGAAGAACTCGACGGACTTCGCCGGCGTCAAGGTCTCGCCGTTGCTCATCATGGCCAAGGCGATGATCTGGGCGGTCCGCCGCAACCCCACGGTCAACAGCGAGTGGACCGACCAGGAGATCATCGTCCGCCACTACGTGAACCTCGGCGTCGCCGCCGCGACACCGCGCGGACTGATCGTCCCGAACGTCAAGGAGGCGCAGGCGATGAGCCTGCTCGAGCTGGCGCGCGCCCTCGAGACCCTCACGCTCACGGCCCGCGACGGCAAGACGCCGCCGGCCGACCAGCAGAACGGCACGATCACGGTGACGAACATCGGTGTCTTCGGCATGGACACCGGCACCCCGATCCTCAACCCGGGCGAGGTCGGCATCGTCGCGCTCGGCACGATCAAGCAGAAGCCGTGGGTCGTCGACGGCGAGGTGCGCAGTCGGTTCGTGACGACGCTCGGCGCCTCCTTCGACCACCGCGTGGTGGACGGCGATGTCGCGAGCCGCTTCCTGGCGGACGTCGCGTCGATCATCGAGGAGCCGGCGCTGCTGCTCGACTGAGTACGCCTGCCCAGGAACCTTTCAGCCGGGCGATTTTGAGAATCAGTATCAATAGGCGTAGCGTTGGTGCTCTCACCCCGATCGAGAAGGTTCATCAATGCGCGCTCGCACCCTGCTCCCGGCCTTGGCCATCGTCCCGGCGGCCGCCCTCGTCCTCGCGGGCTGCTCCGGCAGCAGTGCGTCGAGCGCGGCCGACGACGGCAAGATCAACATCGTCGCCTCCACGAACGTGTACGGCGACATCGCCTCGAAGATCGGCGGCAAGGACGTCGAGGTGACCTCGCTCATCTCCTCGGCAGCCCAGGACCCGCACTCCTACGAGGCCAGCACCCAGGACCAGCTCTCCATCAAGAACGCCGACCTCGTCATCGAGAACGGCGGCGGCTACGACCCGTTCGTCGACACGCTCCTCGACGCCGCCAAGAACGAGTCCGTCGAGGTCGTCAACGTCGTCGACCTGTCGGGCTTCGCGCCGGACGACGACCACGCCGACGAGCAGCACACGGACGAGGCGCACGCCGAGGACGACGGCCACGACCACATCGAGGGCTTCAACGAGCACGTCTGGTACAGCTTCCCGACGATGGCGAAGCTCGCCGACGAGCTGGCCAAGGAGCTCGGCGAACTCGACAGCGCGAACGCGGCCACGTACACCGCGAACGCGAAGGCCTTCACCGACTCCCTCGGCACGATCGAGACGGCCCAGGCCGCGATCAAGACCGCGCACGACGGCGAGGGCGTCGCCATCACCGAGCCCGTCCCGCTCTACCTGCTCGAGGGCGCCGGACTCGTGAACCGCACCCCAGAGGCGTTCAGCGAGGCGATCGAGGAGGGCACCGACGTGTCACCGACCGTCCTCAAGGAGACGCTCGACCTCTTCGGCGGCGGATCGGTCGCGCTGCTTGCCTACAATGAGCAGACGAGTGGCGGCGAGACCGAGCAGGTCAAGACCGCCGCGGAGAACGCAGGCGTGCCGGTGCTGTCATTCACCGAGACCCTCCCGGACGGCAAGGACTACCTCTCGTGGATGACCGAGAACGTCGACGCCGTGGCGGACGCCCTGGATCGATGACCAGCGGTCCGACCAACGGCTCAGGCCCCGTCGACGTCCTCGCGCTCGCCGGGGCCGAGCTCGGTTTCGGCGGACGAACGCTCTGGGACGGCCTCGACCTCTCGGTACGACCGGGGGAGTTCCTCGCCGTGCTCGGCCCGAACGGCTCCGGCAAGACGAGTCTGCTGCGCACCATCCTCGGGCAGCAGCAGCTCGACCGCGGGACCATCAGGGTCGCCGGAGGCCCGGTGCACCGTGGTGACCGCCGCATCGGCTACATCCCGCAGCAGAAGCTCATCCCCGCCGGCACGCCGATGCGCGGTCGCGATCTCGTCGCCCTCGGCCTCGACGGTCACCGCTTCGGACTCCCCATCCGCACCGCGGCGACGAAGCGTCGGGTCGACGAGCTGATCGCCTCCGTCGGCGCGACCGCCTACGCCGACGGCGCCGTGGGCACTCTGTCCGGCGGTGAGCAGCAGCGGCTCCGCGTCGCCCAGGCGCTCGCGGACGACCCGATCCTCCTGCTCTGCGACGAACCACTGCTCAGCCTCGACCTCCAGCATCAGCGCGGGGTCAGCGAGCTCATCGACCGTCGCCGACGCGAGCACGACACGGCGGTGGTCTTCGTCACCCACGACGTGAACCCGGTGCTCCCCATGGTCGACCGCATCCTGTACCTCGCGGGCGGGCGGTTCCGGGAGGGCACCCCCGACGAAGTGCTCCGCAGCGAGGTGCTGTCCGAGCTCTACGGCACGCCCGTCGACGTGCTCCGCAGCCACGGCCGGGTCGTCGTGGTCGGCATCCCCGACAGCGAGACCCATCACCATCACCACGATGATCCGCACACCGGTGCGGTGGGGGTCGGCGCATGAACACCGACGACCTCTGGGGACGCCTGTTCAACTTCCAGGACTACGGCGCACTCCTGGAACTCGTGCAGAACTCGATCATCGCCGGCGCGGTCCTGGGCATCGTCGGCGGCCTCATCGGCGTGTTCGTCATGCAGCGGGACATGGCGTTCGCGGTGCACGGGATCAGCGAGCTGTCCTTCGCCGGTGCTGCCGGCGCGCTGCTGTTCGGGGCCAACGTGGTCGTCGGGTCCCTCGCGGGGTCCCTCGTCGCCGCGATCCTCATCGGCCTGCTCGGCTCGAAAGCGCGCGACCGCAACTCGATCATCGGGGTGCTCATGCCGTTCGGCCTCGGCCTCGGCATCCTCTTCCTTGCGCTCTATCCGGGCCGGAGTGCGAACAAGTTCGGGCTCCTCACGGGGCAGATCGTCTCGGTCGACGACCCGCAGCTCGGCCTCCTCATCGTCATCAGCATCGTCGTGCTGGTCGCCCTCCTCCTCCTCTGGCGACCGCTCAGCTTCGACAGCCTCGACCCGGACGTCGCCGCAGCGCGCGGGGTGCCGAGCCGGTTCGTCTCGCTCGCCTTCATGGTGCTGCTCGGGCTCACGGTCGCGGTGTCGGTGCAGATCATCGGTGCGCTGCTCGTCCTCGCGCTGCTGGTGACGCCCGCGGCCGCGGCGCTCCGGGTGTCGTCGTCGCCCGTGCTCGTCCCGGTGCTGAGCATGCTGTTCGGCTTCGTCTCGGCGGTCGGCGGCATCCTGCTCGCCATCGGTGGATCGCTGCCGATCAGCCCCTACATCACGACGATCTCCTTCCTCATCTACCTCGTCTGCCGCATCGTCGGGCCGCGCACCGCGTCCGGGCGACGTGGTCGTCGGGCACCCGTCGGCGAGACGCGGCACGCCCAGGTCGCGCGATGATCCTGGACCGTGCACCGCGTCCGCGTGGAGCTGCTTCGGAGCGTCCTCCGAGCGGTTCCCGGGTACCCTTGAAGCGACAGGCAGGAGCACCCGTGGCGAAGCGCAACACCTGGCAGCGAGAAGCTGTCCGCGAGGCCCTCGGCGGCAACGACGGATTCATCAGCGCCCAGGGTCTGCACGCCGAGCTCCGCGACACCGGTTCGCCGATCGGGCTCGCGACCGTGTACCGAGCCCTCTCCGACCTCGCGGTCGAGGGCGAGGCGGACTCCCTGCAGTCGCCGGAGGGCGAGAACCTCTACCGTGCCTGCACGCCGGGCACCCACCATCACCACCTCATCTGCCGCAATTGTGCTCTCACCATCGAGATCGAGGCCGACGAGGTCGAAGCCTGGGCGCGCTCGGTCGCGTCCCAGCACGGGTTCACCGAGGCGAAGCACGTCGTCGACGTCTTCGGGCTCTGCGAGAACTGCTCGGCGGCGGCCCAGCGCGCGTGAGGCCGGAGTGAGCAGGACGACCGGCACCCTCGGGGTCGACGACGACTGGACCGCGCCCGACGACGACGGCGCGGAGCACTGGGGTCGCACCGAGGGGCGTGATCCACGGAACCTGCGGACACCGCTCCTGATCGGTGTCGCACTGCTCGTGGTGGTCGGGCTCTTCGTGCTCCGGGCGCTCATGCCGCTCGGTGAGGCGCTCACCCCGCCCACCGCGGTCCGCGACTTCGTGACCCTGACGCTCAGCGTCGTGGTGGAGTCGCTGCCGTTCGTCGTGCTCGGCATCGTGCTGTCGATCCTCGTGCAGATCTGGCTTCCCGACGGCTGGCTCGAGCGGTGGTTGCCGACGCAGCCGATCCTCCGCCGAGCCTGCATCTCGCTGCTCGGCATGTTCCTGCCGGTCTGCGAGTGCGGCAACGTCCCGCTCGCCCGCGGCCTCATCGTGCGCGGGTTCACGGTGCCGGAGTCGATCACCTTCCTGCTCGCGGCGCCGATCCTCAACCCGATCGTCATCGTCACGACGCATCAGGCCTTCGGCTGGGACGGCGGGATCCTCGTCGCCAGGCTCGTCGGCGGGTTCCTGCTCGCGAACCTCATCGGGTGGCTCTTCAGCAAACACCCCGACCCCAGCTCGTTGCTCACGCCGACCTTCCAGGCCAGCTGCGAGGTGACCGAGCAGCACGGGCACGAGCACACGAAGGTGGAGCGCAGCCTCCAGCAGTTCGTCGCCGAAGCGCGCGCGATCATGCCGGCGCTGCTCATCGGTTCGGCCGTGGCCGGCGCAGTGCAGGTCCTCGTCCCACGCGAGGTGCTCGTCACCCTCGGCGCGAACCCCGTCTGGTCGGTGCTCGCGATGATGACGCTCGCCGTGATCGTCTCGATCTGCTCGAACGTCGACGCCTTCTTCGTGCTGTCCTTCGGATCGACGTTCATGCCCGGCTCGATCGTCGCCTTCCTCGTCCTCGGCCCCGTCGTCGACGTCAAGATGCTCGCACTCATGCGCACCACCTACACGACCAGGACCCTCGTGATCATCACCGCGGTCGCCGTGCTGTTCTCGGCGGCCCTCGGATTCGGAGTGAACGCCCTTGCCTGATCAGAACGCCACCCACGGACACGTGCACACCGAGACGTCGACGGTCGGCGATCGTCGCGTCCCACTGCTCGAACGCCTCCGGCAGCGATGGTGGGGCGTGCTGCTGCTCGTCACCGCCGCCGTGTGCATCCTCTGGCTCGCGCTGACCGATCGCCTCGGGCTGTACATCCATCCGCGCTACTTCGTCTTCACCGTCATCATGGCGCTCATCGCGGTCGCGCTCGGCATCGTCAGCGTCCTCGTCCATGTGGACGTCGAGGAGGTGCCGAAGCGTCGCGGGCGGACGGCGCTGCAGCTCGCCTCCGTCGTGGGCAGTCTCGCGGTGGTCGGCGCGATGGTGGTGCTCCCGCCGTCGACGCTCTCGGTCGCGACGGCCGACCAGCGCGCGGTGAACTCCGGCACGCTCGCGGGGGAGGTCCAGGGGCAGGACGCCCAGACGGTGCTGACCTCGAACCCGGACTTCAGCACCTTCGGCATCAAGGACTGGGCGACGCTGTTGCGTCAGACGACGCGTCCCGCCGACCTCGAAGGGCGCGCCTTCACCGGGGTCGGCTTCGTGATCGCCGATCCGGACGCGGCCGACGTCTTCTACGTCTCGCGGTTCGTCGTGAACTGTTGCGCCGTGGACGCCCAGCCGGTTGGTGTGCCCGTGCAACTCGACGGCTGGGATCGACAGCTCAAGCCCGGCGACTGGGTCGAGGTCTCGGGCGCGCTCACCGCGAGCGACGCCTCGCATCTGCCGTTGGTGGTCGGGACGGCGAAGGTCGACAAGGTCGAGGAGCCGGCGGACCCGTATGACTACTGATCGCCGGGATGCTGCACGAGGCCGGTCGACGCAGGCCGGCGACCGGAGCGGTTTCGGCCGACTGGTCGCGATCGTGCTGATCGCGCTCGTCGTCATCGGCGGCGCCGCGGCCGTTGTGGGCTTGACCCAGGGGCCGAAGCTCGTCCGCACGGTGGTCGACCCGACCGGACTCGTGGAGTCCTGGGGCCAGCGGGTCGTCCTGGCGGTGAACCAACCGATCGCGGATCTCGGGTCGGACCGGGTGCGGATCGAGCCGGCAGCCGACTTCGACGTCAGTACCGGGGCCGGCGGCATCACGCTGGTGTTCCCCGAGCCGCTCGCCTACGCGACGGACTACCGGATCACGGTCGACGGGGTCACCGCACCGGGTGGCGGACCGGCGGCCACGCTCACGACGTCGTTCTCGACGCCGCCCGTCGAGGGGTTCTCGCTCGTGAGGAGTCCGGTCAAGGACGGCGGCTCGGCGGCGACGAAGGCGGACGACCGGATCGTGCGCCTCTCGATCGGCGGTGGTGAACCCGAGACCGCGTACGAAGCGGCGAAGATCCAGGAGTTCGCGACGATCGGCGACTCCCTGATCGTCGTGGAGCAGGAGACGAGCGGGCTCGGTCGCATCGTGGTCGTGGACACGACCGATGGGAGTACCCAGGAGGTGGCCCTCCCGATGGGCGGGATGATCACCTCCTTGCAGACCGCTCCGGCGCAGAGTCGGGTGGGGTTCCTGTTCACGGAACAGTCGTTCGGCCGCGATGGGGGCGACAACCTCACGCTGTACTCGTTCGAGCTGCGCGAGGGGAAACCCACGGAGGCCGCCCGGGTCGGCGGGATCGACGGGGCCGCGGTCCAGGCGGCGGAGTGGTCGTTCGTGCCCAGGACCTCCTCGATGCTCGTCCGCACGGTGGACAACTCGCTCGAGCTGCTCGATCCTGCTGCGACGACCGACCCGGTGCTGCTCGGCCGGGCCTCCCTCATCTCGAGCTACATCCCGGGCACCACCAAGGTCGTCATCGAGCAGGTCGACGGTGTGGTCGTGCTCGATCTCGCGACGGGGAAGAGCGAACCGTTCGTCCTGCCCTCGGTGGCACCCACCGAGATCCCCGGACAACTCGTCGCACTGTCCGAGTCCCTGTCGGCCAGGATCTACGCCGACTACGACCGCGCCGCCGGGACCACGGAGCAGCGGGTACTGGCGATCAAGGATGGCGCGACCGCCGAGCTCTATCGACCTGACGCGGGTGCCGTCATCTGGTCACTGTGCGCGAGCCCGAACGCGGAGTACGTCGCGGTCGTCGTCGTCCCCGACTTCGCGAAGGCCGGCTTCGACGGGTACGCCAACGCGCCGATGCCCAATGGTCCCGAGATCGAGGTCGTCGACGCCCGCACCGGCAAGGTGGTCGGGACGCAGGCCGGTTTCGACCTGTCCTGGTGCGCAGGCACGGGTGTCGCGCAGTGACCCTGCGCCGACCCGTTCGCGGCCGCCTCGGCGAAAACCGCGTGATTCCGGGCGACACGCCCGGGATGCAAGCGGAATTTGCCACGATCCCGAGACACACGTAGAGTAATCACTCGTCACCCCAAAGGTGCGGGAAGCGGAAGAGCTTCTCGGCCTCAAGCGGGGACAATCCCCAGCCAAAAGCGAGAACATTTCGATGTTACCGTTTCAAGTCTCGGTTGGATGACTTCCTCCTGGTGTCACTCGTGCTCAGCATGACTCTGTTCGCAGAGCGGCTGAAACGCCGAGTTGACAACAACCCGGGAAGATGTAAGATAGAGAAGTTGCCCTGCAGGGCGGTCGTGATGGCCAAAGGCAGGAGCATCCGATCCTTGAGAACTCAACAGCGTGCACAATGTCAAATGCCAAAAACCTCGTGCAATTGAAGCCTTCCTTTTCGGTTGGTTGATGTTGTAAGAGATTCCTTTGGAAAACATTTAAACAAAACAAAGCAAGTCAGTAAT